>DATLFA010000060.1:0-22165 GCA_035525225.1 Acidimicrobiales bacterium | reverse complement strand
CACCCCCGGCGGGAACACCTTCGCCAACAACCCGACCGACACCACATCGGCCAACCGGCGATCCGACACAGGCTTCTTCCAACCAGAACGAGGCACACCACCAAACTACACTCATGTAACCTTAATTGAACGGTATTGGGGTTAGCGGCGAAGCGCGTGCGCCACGCCGGTTGTCAGGTTATCCTGACAGCCATGGGTATGATCGTGACGGATGCGCTGCCGGCTGACCCGCTCGACGCGTTGCGCGAACTCGCTCGTGGTGAAGCCGAGTTGGATCGGCTGCGCCGAGCGCGTGTGCAGGCGGCCCGCGCGACGGGTGCGACGTGGGAGCAGATCGGCGAGGCACTGGGAATGAGCCGCCAATCGGCGTGGGAGCTTTTCACTCGCGACGCGCGCACGACGATCGCCCGTAACGCTGAAGCGAACGAGGAGCTTGGCGAGGAGGACGCCTCGGGCCTTGCAGTCGCCGAGGTCCGCGCGGTCCGGCGTCGACGCCGTCGTTAGCCTGCATCGTGCGCGTTGTTGTGGACGCCAACGTGTTCGTGTCCGCTGCGATCCGCAACGGTCCCGCGCATCGAGTGGTGATGGCGTGGCTCGAACGTGAAGCGTTCGAGTTGGTGATCTGCCCGGCTCTTCTCGACGAGGTTCGCGAAGTGCTGACTCAGCGGCCGCGGTTGCGCCGATGGATCGATGTCGATACGGCAGAGGCGTATCTCGCGACGATCGAATTCGCGGCGGACGTCGTCGCCGACCCCGTGGACCTCGAGGCGCGGACGCGCGATGTCGATGACGACTATCTCGTCGCGCTCGCACTCGAGCACAGCGCCGACTTCATCGTCAGTGGCGACAAGGATCTCATCGAGTGGACCGAACAGCGGCCCCCCGTTATCACACCGGCGCAGTTCGAGGATCTGCTCTCATAAGTCAGCTAAGTACGCTACGTACTCATACGAAACTCAAGCGATATCCGCTTTGGTTCCAGGCGCCACCAACAATTCGACGCGTCGACAATCTCTACGAGGCCGAGGTTGCTCCACCTCATGGCGGTGGACGCGCTTGGCGTTCTTCGCCAATGCCGGTTGGCGACCTCATAGGTGAGTCGATTGATCGCGGCTGTCACGAAACCGATGTTGGCGATGCCTTCCACGAGGCCGACCCAGAATGGCAATTCCGCTCATAGCGGATAGCGAAATGCGAGTTCAGTCGTTCGATGATGCAGTGGACACCCGTTTCAGCGCTGCTGAGCGATCCTGATCGCTCCAACGTCGACAGCGCGCAAAGCATGAGGAGCTTGCGACGACCATGCGCGCGCATTTGTCCGGATCGTAGAGGTCGTGAATCGAGCGCTCATGTCTCCGCGACAGCCACTGCCAAACAAATAGGGGGTCACGTACACCTGAACCGAGCTTTTAGAAACGGGGATCGACGGACGACGGTTCGCTGGGGCCTCATCAGCGGTTTCGGGGAGAGCGCAAAGAGGCGGCACTCGTTGATCCGGAACTTCGAGTCTCATGATCCGACATTCAGGTCGATTTCCCGAGTTTGCGTCGCGCGAGATTCGCGCGACGTGCTGGCGTCCCTCGGCAGAACGCGCACGAATCTGCTGCCTCTGACCAGGCAATTTCTGTGGAGACGATGGGACTCGAACCCACGACCCCCTGCTTGCAAAGCAGGTGCTCTAGCCAGCTGAGCTACGTCCCCGAGGTCGATGAATTCTAGCGACCGTCAGCCGCGCCGGAACGTGAGTTCTTCGACTCATCCCGGAGCAGGGGTTGGGTTCCCGTCCCCGGTCAGCCCGTGCCATCGGGTCACGAGCTCGTCCAAGAACGCCGGCGCGCGTTCGAGGCGCCCTACGAACAGCGGCAGCACCACGTTGACGGTGGTCGCGCCCGCCGCGAGCAGGTGCGGTACTCCCGCGGCCAGGGACGCCGCGATGTCGGGCCGCTCATTGGCACCCAATACGACATCGAGATCGCCTTGGATCTGGAGGGCGCCTTCACGCCCGGCGCGCAGCCACGCGTCGCGCACGATCGTGGCGTCGTGGATGAACGAATCGACGGCCGCGTAGGCCGGTGGGATCCAGCCGTCACCGAGGCGGACGAGACGATCGAGGTTGCGGCGATGAGGCCCACCCGCGATCCAGATCGGCAATCGATCTTGCACTGGCTTCGGCTCGCACCAGATGTCGTCGAACGAGAAGCTCGCCGATCGAAAGGTGGCCGGCGATGACGCCCACAGGGCGCGGCACGCCGCGAGGGTGTCGGTGAGGAGTTGCCCTCGTTGTGACCAATCGATGCCCGACGCGTCGTACTCCTCACGTTGCCAACCGGTCGCGACACCGATCTCGACTCGGCCTTGCGAGAGTTGATCGATCGTCGCAAGCGTCTTGGCCAACACCGGCGCGGGACGCAGGGGAGCGATGAGGATCTTCGTCGACATGCGCACCCGGCGTGTCACCGCCGCGATCGCGGCGATGGTCGATAGCGGTTCGAGCCACGGCACATCGGGTTGGAAATGGAACTCGCCGAACGGATAGCGGTCGAGATGCCCGCCCATCACCACGTGATCGGTGAGCAATACTCGATCGACGCCCGCCTCGTCGACCACTCGCGCGAGATCCAACAGACGATGCCATTGATCGGCCGGCACCGATGACCCGAACGTCGGCAGCGTCAGCGAAAGCGTCGGCCGAACCATGACCGGGCGGCTATCGCTCGAGATCGACGGGCCGGCTCACGTCGGCGAAGAAGTCGTTGCCCTTGTCGTCGACCACCACGAACGCGGGGAAGTCTTCGACCTCGATGCGCCACACCGCTTCCATGCCGAGCTCGGGATACTCGAGCACGTCGACCTTCTTGATGCAGTCCTGCGCGAGGCGCGCCGCCGGCCCGCCGATGGAGCCGAGATAGAACCCACCGTGACGCTTGCACGCGTCGGTCACGGCCTTTGATCGGTTGCCCTTGGCGAGCATCACGTAGCTGCCGCCGTTCTCCTGGAACAGGTCGACGTAGCTGTCCATGCGGCCGGCGGTGGTGGGCCCGAACGAACCGGATGCGTACCCCACGGGCGTCTTGGCGGGCCCCGCGTAGTAGACGGCGTGATCCTTGAGGTATTGCGGCA
Source organism: Acidimicrobiales bacterium (assembly GCA_035525225.1). Classification (GTDB taxonomy): domain Bacteria; phylum Actinomycetota; class Acidimicrobiia; order Acidimicrobiales; family WLNW01; genus DATLFA01. The sequence continues at coordinate 19,045 of DATLFA010000060.1, read as the reverse complement.
GACCGTCGCCGCGATCGAGGCGTTCTTTGAGCTTGGCGTGCGCGATGTCTCGTGCAACGACCACTGGGCCGTGCAACGACAACCGGGTTTTGACCGGATATCGGCTGAGCTCGGCGCGGATCTCGCTCATCGGTCGCGTCAGATCGATGCGCACGACATCGTCGCTCAACATCGTGTCGGTGACTTCGGGTAGGAACCGTGCCGGGTCGGTCTCAAGTTGCTCGAGGAACACACCGTCGCGCGTGATCTTGCCCAACGCCTGCCGATCGGCCGAACACGAAACGGCGAGCGCCACCGGACACGATGCGCCGTGACGAGGCAGGCGAATGACGCGCACGTCATGGCAGAAGTACTTGCCGCCGAACTGCGCGCCGATGCCCGTCTGCTGTGAGATGCGGAGGATCTCGGTCTCGAGTTCGGGATCGCGAAAACCGCGACCGAGGTCGTTGCCGGTCGTGGGCAGTGTGTCGAGATAGCGCGCCGACGCGAGCTTGGCCGTCTCGAGCGCATGCTCGGCGGACGTGCCACCGATCACGACACCGAGGTGATACGGCGGGCACGCTGCAGTGCCGAGGGTGCGGATCTTCTCGTCGATCCACTTGGCGAAGCTCGTCGGGTTGAGCAACGCCTTGGTTTCTTGGAAGAGCAGGCTCTTGTTGGCCGAACCGCCGCCTTTGGTGATGAACAAGAACCGGTACTCGTCGCCGTCGACCGCGCTGATCTTGATCTCTGCCGGCAAGTTGGTGCCGGTGTTGACCTCGTCCCACATGTCGAGCGGCGCCATCTGTGAGTAACGCAAGTTGCTGTCTCGATATGTCTCGTACACACCTTGCGCGAGCGCGGCCTCGTCGCCGCCGCCGGTGAACACGAACTGACCGCGCTTGGCCTTGATGATCGCGGTGCCCGTGTCCTGGCAGCCCGGCAACACGAACCCCGCGGCGATCGAAGCGTTTTTCAAGAGGTCGAGGGCGACAAAGCGATCATTGGCCGATGCCTCAGGATCGTCGAGGATCTTGCGCAACTGTGCGAGATGACCCGGCCGCAGCAGATGCGCGATGTCGCGCATCGCTTCGCGTGCGAGCAGCGTCAGCGCCGCCGGCTTGATCTGCACGAAGTCGTGTCCGCCACCGGTGAACGTCGAGATGCCGTCGGTGCTCAGCAACCGGTAGGGCGTAGCGTCGTGGTGGTCGACCGGCAGCAGCTCTTGGTAGACGAAATCGGGCATGCGCAAAGTGTTCCAGATGGTGCCGGTGGTCTCGCAGTCGTGCCTGGCAGGTTCACCCGGCGAGGGGTCGTCCGAACGGGAGCCGGTCGCACCAGGTGCGCATGAAGGCCTCTGCTCGATGGCAAGCCGCGAGGTAGAGCCCCTCGTCTTCGTCGACGATGTCGTGCACGATGCCGGCAATCGCAGCCGTGGGATCGCCGGTTTGCCAGGCGGCAGCCAACGGCGCGGCCATCACCACGAAGTCGGGGACGATCGTGACATTCGCGTTCTGCAGAATTGCGAAACCCTTCGCAGTGATGGGGGAGGGTGCGGTCGGAACCACGGTGCGGGCCTTTATGAACGGAGCCGATCGATCGTTCAGCGCGCCGAGACGGGAGCCGACGAACATCACGTCGGCGTCGACGCCGAAGATGCGGTTGGCAGGCAGTGTGTCACCGCCGAGATGGGTGACGCAGTCGTCGCCGTGCGCCGTCATGAGCCGGCGCAGTTCGCCGGCATCGAAGCCCGCGCTGTCGGTGGCCGTGCCTGCAGCAGTGCCCACCGCGACGATGCGCGCGTCTTGTTGCGCGAGCAAATCGACAAGTCCCAAGCTCGACGGCGCGAAGCCCTCGATGGCAGCGCGCCCGTCGGCCATCTCGAGGCCGAGCGCGTCCAGTGCATCGAGACCCGCCTGCGCGATCAGCGCGTCGTCGTCGATCGCGAGCCGCGGGTCGTGCGGTCGCAGTGATGCGAGATCATCGGACGTGACGACTTTGTTGTGATCGGGTAGGAACGTGCCGTCGACGACGAGCTTCTCGATCTCGGCGACGAACTTGGCGATCGCCTCGGGCCGCGAAGCCTCGGGAGCGTTGATGCCGGCCGATGCGCCGCTCTTTTGAATGCCCAAACTCGCGTATGCGTAGGTGGTGCAGCGGGCGATCTCGGTCGCGGTCGAGACCAAGATCTTGTCGCCGGCGCGAACCGAGCCGGTCGCATTCGGCGCGCCGTCGAGGTCCAATACGACAAATGCGTCGGTGCTCGTGAGCTTGTGGATCCGCACGCCCGGCAGGGTAGTGCTCAGCCCTCGGCGATGAGACGGTCGAGCACCAAGTCGGGGTTGTCGGCCTTGAGCCGCTCGAGCCAGTAGGGGCTCTCGAACAGTGCGAGGAGGGCGCCATCGTTGCGCTGCACCACGGTGACTCCCCGCATCGAACGCAGCTTCGGCGTGCTGGCCTCGTCGGTCAGTCTGGCCAACGAATATGCGGTCGGCGAAATTGTCGCGGGCGCGTTGAACTCGTTCTCGAGCCGCCACATCGCCACGTCGAACTGCATCGGCCCGACCGCGGCGAACATCGGTATCTGATCGCCCATGTCGATATCGCGCAGGACCTGAACGACCCCTTCTTCGTCGAGTTGCGAGACCGCTTTGCGGAACTGCTTGAAGCGCTGGGTGTCCTTGACTCGAACGTTGGCGAAATGCGCGGGCGCGAACGCGGGGAGGCGAGGGAACTCGACCGGTTCGTCGAGATAGAGGGTGTCGCCGACCCGCACCTCGTTGGCATTCACCAAGCCGATCACGTCGCCGGGGAAGGCATCGTCGAGGGTGACCCGCTCTTGCCCGAATACCTGATGGGCGTACTTGGTGGCGAACGGCTTGCCGGTACGGCCGTGCGTGAGGACCATGCCTCGCTCGAAGTGGCCCGAACACACCCGCAGGAACGCCAAACGGTCGCGGTGCGCCGGGTTCATGTTGGCCTGCACCTTGAACACGAACCCGCTCAAAGGCGCGTCGAGCGGGCGGGGCACATTGTGCACGTCGAGACGCGGGCTGGGTGGCGGCACGTAGTCGATGACGGCGTCGAGTAGCAGTCGCACCCCGAAGTTGGTCAACGCCGAGCCGAAGAAGACCGGCGTCATCTCGCCCGCGAGGAATGCCTTGGGATCGAACGGTGGCGTGACGCCTTCGATGAACTGCAGCTCTTCTTGCGCCGTTGCCCAGACGCCACCTTCTTCGTTGGCGGCCTGTTGCACGTCGACGAACTCTTCGGGCGCGATCGTGGCGCCGCGCGCGGTGCGGGTGAAGCGGATGAACTCGCCGCTGCGCCGGTCGATGACGCCCCGGAAGTCGCCGGCGATGCCAACGGGCCACGAGATGGGCGAGCACACGAGCCCGATCTGTTGCTCGATCTCGTCCATGAGTTCGAGATGCTCGCGGCCGGGGCGGTCCCACTTGTTGATGAAGGTGATCAGCGGAAGCCCCCGCGCCTTGCACACTTCGAACAGCTTGAGGGTCTGCGGCTCGATGCCCTTGGCCGCGTCGAGCACCATGACCGCACCGTCGGCGGCGGTGATGACCCGGTAGGTGTCCTCGGAGAAGTCACGGTGGCCGGGGGTGTCGAGCAGGTTGACGACGTGGTCGCGGTAGGGAAACTGGAGCACCGTCGAGGTGATGGAGATGCCGCGCTGTTGCTCGAGCGCCATCCAGTCCGAGGTGGCGCTGCGCCGGCCCCCGCGCGCCTTGACCGAGCCGGCTTCGACACCGAGGGCGCCCCCGTAGAGGAGGAACTTCTCGGTCAGCGTCGTCTTGCCCGCGTCGGGGTGCGAGATGATGGCGAAGGTACGCCGCCGCGCGGTCTCGACAACGGGATCGGCAAGGGACGAGCTCACGAGGTCCAAGCCAAGCGGATGGAACCCGCGATCGCAACGTGCGACCTACAACATTGGCTCGCCGCCGGACTCTCTAGAGCAGTGTGGGCGGGTCGCTGCCGTTGCCCAACTGTTCGAGGTCGGCGACGATGCGGTCGACTTGCGTGCGGGCCGATGCGATGCGGTCACGGCACAGCCGGATGAGCAGGCTGGCTCGCTCGACCTTGCCGGCCAAGACGTCGATATCGATGTTGTCGTCTTCGAGGTCGTCGAGGATGGCTTCGAGTTCGGCCAAGGCGTCGGCGTAGCCGAGACCGCTCGAAAGGTCGTGGTCGTCGGATGAGGTCACGATCAATCTTCCCCTGTCGCTCGCTCGTCGCCCGGACCGACCGCGTCGGCGGACGGGCCTCGGTCGACGGACAGTACGCGTGCCCGTGCCGTGCCGTCGCCGAAGGTCGTGAGCACCTCGTCGTCCGGCGCGAGGACGGCGGCGGATCGCACGACCGAGCCGTCGGGCCGGCGCGTCACGGTGAAGCCGCGGGCGAGGACGCGGGCGGGATCGTGGGCGCGAACGCGGGCGGCAGTGGAGTCGACCTCGCGCTCGGCTCGAGCCATCGCGCGAGCCGCCCGCCCCGGCAGCGCGCCGCGGTGCTGATCGAGCCCGGTGTGCGCCTGACGGAGTTGCCGTCGCGCGGTGCCGACGGTGCCCGCGCGGTGCCGGTCGAGGCGAACCTGGGCCCGGGACAGCGCGTGGCTGGTCTCGGCCGCGATGCGCTCCGCGAGATGACGGCTCTGCTGGCGATGCGCCGCCAGTAGCCGTGTCGTCGCCGAAGTCGTGTGGCTGGCGAGCTCGATGGTGGCGCTCTCGTGGGCGTCGAGGATGGCCCGAGCGCGTTGCTGGACCTGCGTCCATGCGCTCTCGCAGCCGCGGAGATAGCCCTGGGCCAACGCCACGAGTGCCTGCGCGCACGCGGTGGGGGTCTTGTAACACGCGTGGGCGACCTCGTCGGCGATGGCCCTGTCGGTCTCGTGGCCGATACCGGTCAAGACCGGGGCCGGAGACGCCGCGATCGCCCGCGCGACGAGCTCGCTGTCGAAGGCCATCAGATCGGTGCGCGAACCACCGCCGCGCACGATTGCGATGACGTCGACGGACCTGCGCGCGAAGGTGGCGAGCGCGGCGCAGATGGCAGCCTCGGCGCGCACGCCCTGCACCTGTACGTCGATGTGCTGCACCTGCCACGAGATGTGGGAGTTGGTCAGCTCGGCCATGAAGTCGTTATAGGCCGCGGAACCGGCGGCGGTGACGAGCCCGACGCGCAGCGGGGCTGCGGCCAACGGGATCGACCGGTTGCATTCGATGAGGCCCTCGGCGGCGAGCTTCTTCAACACGCGGTCGCGGTCGGCGGCCATCGACCCGAGCGTGTAGGACGGGTCGATGCTGGTCATGCGCAACTGGAGGCGGCCGGTGGGCGGGTAGAACGTGACCACACCGCGGATGCGTACCTGCACGCCGTCTTCCATGCGGATGTTGCCGGTGCGCTTGAGCAACATGTTGACGACGTCTTTGTTCATCTTGAACAACGCGACCGGCAGCGACGCCAGCGGTGGCTGGCCGGCCTCGGCGAGATCGCACAGATCGAAGTAGACGTGACCGTTGCGGCTGCGCTTGAGGTTGACGATGACGCCGTGGACCCAGACATCGTCCGGGAAGCACGTCTCGAGCGCATCGAGGAGCCGCTGACCGAGCTCGGCCACCGAGTACGTGTGGGTGAGCTCGTCGAGCATCGCTAGGCCACCGGTACGTCGATGGAGTCGATGGCATCGTGCGTGCCGTTGTCGCGCACGAGCGTGTTGTAGAGGTCCGCGTAGAGACCGCCCGCCGCCCGCAACTCGTCGTGGCGCCCGCGCTCGACGACTCGGCCGTCGTCGATGACCACGATCTGATCGGCATTGGTGATCGTCGACAGGCGGTGCGCGATGACGATGGCGGTACGATCGGCGAGCGCGTTGGCCAGCGCGCGCTGCACCAGCGCCTCGTTCTCGCTGTCGAGGTGACTCGTCGCTTCGTCGAGCACGACGATGGCCGGGTCTTTGACCAACATGCGGGCGATCGCGAGGCGTTGCTTTTCGCCGCCGGAGAGTCGGTAGCCGCGCTCGCCGACGACGGTGCCATAGCCGTCGGGTAGCGCGGTGATCACTTCGTGGATCTGCGCGGCGCGACAGGCGGCCTGGACCTCGTCGAAGGTTGCGTCGGGACGGGCGTAACGAAGGTTGGCCATCACCGTGTCGTGGAAGAGGTGAGGATCTTGCGACACGACCCCGATTGCCCCGTGCACACTGCTCTGCGTGAGGTCGCGCACGTCGTGGCCGTCGATGCGAACGGCGCCGCCCGTGACGTCGTAGAGCCGCGGGACGAGCGATGCCAGCGTGGTCTTGCCCGCCCCTGATGGACCCACGAGGGCCACCAATCGCCCGGGCGCGATCGACAGCGTCACGTCGTGCAGTACCTCGACTGTCTCGCCGGTGTGATTTTGCACAGTGTCGAGCTCGAGCGACGGCACCGACGTCTCGTCGGCGCGTGGGTAGCGAAAATGGACACGGTCGAACTCGATGGCGCCCTTGACATCGTCGAGTGATATGGCATCGGGCTTGTCACTGATCGTGTTGGGGGCATCGAGCACTTCGAAGACCCGCTCGAACGACACCAGCGCGGACATGACGTCGATGCGGGCATTGGTGAGGCTCGTGAGCGGCATGTAGATGCGGGCCACGAGGATGCCCATCGCGGCCAGGGTGCCGGTGGTGAGCGACCCGGAGATCGCCAACTGGCCACCGATCCAATAGATGGCGGCAGTGCCGACGGCGCCGACGAGCGTGAGGGCGATCACGACAACGCGGCTGTACATCGCAGAGCGAACACCGATGGCCCGCACGAGATCGGCGCGCCCGGAGAACTCGTCGAGCTCGGACTTGGGTCGACCGAACAGCTTGACGAGCAAGGCGCCGGCGACGTTGAACCGCTCGGTCATCTGCGTGTTCATCGCAGCGTTGTGGTTCATCGATTCGCGGGTGATCGTCTGAAGCCGGGCACCGACCCGCCGCGCCGGCAGCAGGAACACGGGGAGCAGCACCAACGCCAGCAGTGTGAGTTGCCATTGCAGGATGAACAGCGTGATCAGCACCGTGGTCAGCGTGATGGTGTTGGAGACGACCGAGCCGAGCGTGCCGGTGACTGCCCGCTGCGCGCCGATCACGTCGTTGTTCATGCGGCTCACCAGCGCGCCCGTTTGCGTCCGCGTGAAGAACGAGATCGGCATGCGTTGCACGTGATCGAACAGAGCCACCCGCAGGTCGTAGATGAGACCCTCGCCGATACGGGCCGACCACCACCGTTCGAACAGCGACAGCACCGCTTCGCAGAAGGCGCCGGCCAAGATGAGCGCCGCCAGGAGATTGAGCTCGGACCGGTCGCCCGAGGGGATGGCATGGTCGATCATGCGCCGGAAGAGCAGGGCGGGGAGGAGCTGCAACACTGACGCGCACACGATGACGACGACGAACCCGGCGAGCATGCCCCGGTATCGGGTGGTGTAGGCGAGCACTCGACGCGCCGTGCCTGGTTTGAGCTTGGTGTCGCGAACGCCACCGGGATCGCCCATCGAATGCATGATCATCATCGGGCCGCCGGGTCTCATGGCGCACAGCCTAGGGGCGCCCACTGACAGTGCTTCACGGTCGGGGATGGCCGGCATCCGCAGGCGAGCACACCGGCGCCGTCATCGGTCACAGTACGCAGCGCACGTGGGCCAGCGGCGATCGTTCGCTGTTAGACAGAGGTCGGTGACTTCAGGGGGAACAGTCGAGGCGCGCAGGATCACGCTCATCACTGTCACCTTGATGGTCGGTGTGGCCGCGACGTCGTTCCCGACGACCGTGCTCGTGGCATCGCTCGAGAAGATCCGTGTCGACATGGACACCGATCTCGCCACCATCTCGTGGGTGCAAATCGCGCCGAGCATTGGCTTCGCACTCGGCATGCCGCTCTTCGGCAAGCTGGGCGACCTCTATGGCCATCGCCGCGTCTACGTGCTCGGTTTCGGCGCCGCGACAGTCTTCTCGGTGTTGACCGCGCTGGCATGGAACCCGCTGTCGTTGATCATCGCGCGCACCGTGAGCCAGATCGGTGGAGGAGCGACGGGCACCGCGGCGATCGCGCTCGTCGCCGCGCAATTGCCCGCGGGTCAACGAGCGCGCGCCATCGGCCTGCTCAATGTGGCCGGAGGCCTTGCCCCCGTGCTCGGTGTGGTGATCGGCGGGCCTGCGGTCGACGCGATCGGTTGGCGGGCCCTCTTCGTCATCCAAGCAGTGCCGGCTTTCATCGCGTGGGCGATGGCGCTGCCGCTCTTGAGCGAGACCGCCCGGCGTCCCGACGTTCGTTTCGACACGGCCGGCGCATTCACCCTCGGAGTCGGCGTGACATCGGCGATGTTCGCCATCAACCGCGTGCGGCCATGGGGCATCGACAACCCCTTCGTGATCGCGACCATCGTCCTCGCACCCCTGGCGATGGTGATCTTCATCCGCACCGAGCAACGCGTGCAGTGGCCGTTGCTGCCGCTGCACTACTTGCGCCGACGATCGTTCAGCGCGTCCGCCGCCACGACGTTGTTCATGCAGGCGTCGTTCATCGGCAGCTTCGTTCTCGCACCGTTGATGCTGACTCGGCTGTTCGGCTACTCGGTGGCGACGACGTCGTTCTTGTTGATCACGCGACCCGTCGGGTTCGCGTTCGGCGCGTGGGTCGCCGGGCGCCACCACGACACGCGCAGCGTCAACAAGTTGCAGATCTTCGGCAATGCCACGCTCATCGTCGGATCCGCGTTCATGGTGGTCGGCCCCATCGGCAAATCGATCTGGCTCATCCAGGTTGGTCTGATCGTCACCGGATTCGCCAATGGCTACGCGCGCACCGTGATCTACGCGCTTGTCGCGGACACCGTCGACACCGCTGATATCGGCATCACCACCGGTGTGCTCAACATGTTGAGCCAGATCGGATCGGCCGCCGGTACGACGATCATGTCTGCGGTCATCGCCGACAGCGTGTTGGCGTCGACGATGGGATGGGCATTCGGCGTCGCACTGTTCTTCGCGTTGTTGACCGTGCCGAGCGTGGCGTTCTACAACCCCCGTGCCAGAGCGGCGCCGGCCATGGACCCGTAATTCGGGCCGTCGACGCGGACCAGACGGCCACAATGGTCGCCATGACGGTTTCTCCAGTACGCATCGGCGTGGTCCTGTTCGATCGCTTCGAACTCCTCGACGTATTCGGTCCGCTCGAGATGTTCGGCGTATTGCCGAGCCGGTTCGAGATCTCGCTCGTCGGTCCGGCGGTCGGTGCACTGGCGAGCGCGCAAGGTCCGCGATCGGTCGTCGACCACGCATATGGCGACGCGCCGCCCTGCGACATCCTGCTCGTGCCTGGGGGTATCGGTAACCGCCCGTTGCTCGAGGACAGGGTGTTCCTCGATTGGCTCGCCGCCTATTGCGCCGCCGCCGACTACGTCACGTCGGTGTGCACGGGGTCCGCGTTGCTGGCGGCCGCAGGTTTGCTCGATGGCTACCGTGCGACGTCCAACAAGCGTGCGTTCCAATGGGTGAGCGAGCATGGCCGCAACGTCGAGTGGGTATCCGAGGCCCGCTGGGTCGTCGATCGCAATCGCTGGACCTCATCGGGCGTCGCGGCCGGCATCGACATGGCCCTCGCCCTCATTGCCCACTTGTGCGGCGACGAGGTCGCGCATTCGGTCGCCGACGGCACCGAATACGACTGGCACGTCGATCCCGACTGGGACCCGTTCGCCGCCAAGAATGGCCTCGTGTGAGCGCGACTATCTACGGGCGGTGACGATCCGTGCGGGCACGCCGGCCCGAAAGCCGTCGGTTCGGTCGGCGTAATAGCGCTCATTGAGGTCGTGGTCGGTCAGATGATCGTCGACGGCGAACCCGTGCCTGGCGAGCAGCGCGACGAACTCGTCGGGAGCGAACCGGCTCTGGAACGGTTCACCACGAGCGGCCACGTTGGCACTGTTGTTGCGCAGCACCGCGCGCTGCTCGTCGGTGATCGGAACGTCCTTACACGGGTAGTTGCACACGAGGATGCTGCCCGGCGCCGTCAAGTTCGCGAGCTCGCCGAGCGTCGCTTCGATCGCGGCTGGCGTCAGGTAGGGCAATGTGTTGAGCCAGCTGACGACGGCCGGCCGCGTGGTGTCATACGGCGACGCAAGAAGCTGCTGCGAGAGCAGCGTGACCTCGAAGTCGACCGGTACGAAGTGCGGCACGACCACTGCCTCGGCCGCGGCCGCGGCGGCGAGCCGTCGACGTTTGAGCTGCTGCACGCCGGGGTGGTCGACCTCGAACGTCGTGAGCCGCCCCGCCAGCTCGGGGTGGCGCATCGCGAACGTGTCGAAGCCGGCGCCGAGGATCACGTACTGGTCGACACCGGCCGCGACGGCCGCGAGCACGACGTCTTCGGCGAAGAGCAGACAACCCACGCCGACGCCGGACATTGCCCAGCCGCGCGTGTTGGACAGGAACTCGTCGCGGCCGGCGTCGCCTCGCAACGCCTCGCGCTCGTCGTCGGGCAGCAGTTGCACCGCCCAATCGTCGACGAACGCGGGAGGGTCGAGATGAAGGGTCTGCAGCGCGCGCCAGCGCGAGGCGGCCTCGGCGGTCGACATCTTGTCGGGCATGCTCACTGAGTTCGGTATCGTAACGCCCCGTCCGAGGGGGATGACAATGACGCAACGAACTGCACTGGTGACCGGCGGAACGCGCGGCATCGGCAAAGCGATCTGTCTCGAGTTGGCCAAGGCCGACTTTCACGTCGTGATCGGTGGACGCACGGTCACCACCGGCGCATCGATCGATTCGTTCTCCGACGGCGAGCCGCTGCCCGGCAGCCTCGAGCAAACGCGCGCCGAGATCGAGGCCATCGGCGGATCCGCGTCGTTCGCGGTGATGGATCTGCTCGACAGCGCATCTGTCGAGTCGGCGGCCGATCGCGCACTCGCCGATCGTGGACGGATCGACGTTCTGGTCAACAACGCGATCATGTCGACGGCACAGAGCTCGACGATGTTCACGCTCGACTTCTCGATGGAGATGTTCCAGCGGGAGATGCAAGTCAACTTCTTCGGTGCGCTCGCGCTCGTCAAGCGCGTCCTTCCGAACATGTTGGCGAACGGCGCCGGTCGAGTCATCAACATGTCCGCGCGCTCGTTCTACCGCAACCTGCCCGCACCCGGGCGCGGAGGGCCGCGTCTCTCCTACACCGCGAGCAAGGCTGCGCTCAGCCGCGTGGCGGGCAGCCTTCGGGCCGAGTACGGCCGTCAGGGGATTCTGGCCTTCGACGTCGATCCCGGTCCGTGTCTCACCGAGAAGGCAGATCGCGCGATGACCGCGCTCGGCTACGACCGTTCGATCTTCGCCCCCCTGTCGGCACCGGCGAGCGTGGTGCGCTTCCTCGCCGATGCACCCGCCGAGCAGTTGCCCGCAAACGGCTCCCACGTCATGGCCCAGGAGTACGCCGTCAATCGCGGCATTCACGGACCGTGGCGAGAGGGCATCGAGGCACCGTCGCGTGTCGAGTTGGCGCAATTCCTTCCGGTCGCCACGGGCGGCGTCGACGGCTGAGGCGCTCGGTTCGCGTCAGTGCACACGGCAGTTCACGATCGAACCACGGCTTCGCGGGTCACTCTGCGCGCAAGATTTCGCCGGGCGGGCCGGCGGTCGCACGACGTGCGGCAGCCATGCGACCAGGTTGGCGACGACTACCCCACCGATGATCACGAATGCGACCGCGTGTAGCGCGTAGGACGCCACTTGATCGAGCGCACGCTGGCGCGCGATTTGCTGTCAACCCACGCGGCCGCCGATCAGACCGACGATCGCGCCGCGGCGCGTCGCCTGTCCGGCCAGTGTGGTACCGCGGACGAGTAGGGGGAGTTGGCTACCCAGGGCGGGTGAGCCACCGTCCTCGTGGCCGAAGTCCGATGCGGCGTCAGTGACGGGCGAGTTGTTCCCGTACCGCCGGTGCGAACGGGCTCCAGAGGAACCACTGCTCGAATGCCCGCGTGAGCGTGCGCGGTCCGTCGAGAACGACCGTGCCTCGGCGGCGCGCCTCGGCGAGTGAGTCGATGCCGGAGAAGACGCGCATGAATGCGGCAGCGTCGGTGGTGACGATGACGTCGCTGTCGAAGCCGGGATGTTTGACACAAACCGAAGGCTCGCCCCGATCGAGGATCAGCCAGATGATCGTGTCATTGGCGCCGCGGTAGTTGAACTGGATGACGACCCGACGGTCCGGCAGCTGGTCGGTGTTGACGCGGCGGTGCATCCACCAGGTCAGGGTCACCGGATCGACCTCCTCGGGCTCGGGCTCGGCGAACATCCAACGCACGGCCCATTCCCCGATGGCGGTGATGACGGCCTCGAGACCTCGGCCCGCGGGTGTGAGGTGGTATTCGCTGCCCCGGCCGGCCCGTGCGGGGAGGCGTTCGAGTACTTGCGTGCGCTCGAGATGACGAAGTCGTTGTGCGAGCAGCGTTCGAGAAATGCCGGGTAGACCCCGTTCGATGTCGTTGAAGCGGGTGCTGCCGAGGACCATCTCGCGAAGGATCAGCGGCGTCCACCGATCGGCGACCACCTCGCTCCCCAATGACACGGGGCAGTACTGACCGTAACCGCGGGACATGTCGCCATCTTCGCGCAAGTACAGATCCCGCACTAGTAGCGGGGGCCGGGCGGGCGCACAATATGCACATGACCACCGTCCGCGTTGCCGCGGTGCAGGCTGCACCCGTGTTCCTCGATCGCGAAGCGACGATCGACAAAGCTTGCTCACTCATCGACAAGGCCGGAGGTGAGAGTGCGCAACTCGTCGTGCTCCCCGAGAGCTTTGTACCGACCTATCCCGACTGGGTCTGGCGCACCCGGCCATGGGACGCCCACGCGACCGCGCTGTGGGAACGCCTGGTCGACCAGGCAGTCGTCGTCGACAGCCCGGCGACGGACGCAGTCGCGGACGCCGCCCGACGCAATCAGATCCACGTATCGATCGGCGTCACCGAGCGCGAAGCGCACAGTGCGACCGTGTACAACACCGTCTTGTTGTTCGGACCCGACGGGACGCTGCTGCACCGACACCGCAAGCTGATGCCCACTGGAGGCGAACGTCTCGTGTGGGGACAGGGTGACGGCAGGTCCCTCCATGCGGTCGATACGGCCATCGGTCGCGTCGGCACGTTGATCTGCTGGGAGAATCTCATGCCGCTGGCGCGCGCGGCGCTCTACGAGGACGGCATCGACTTCTACCTTGCACCAACTTGGGACAACAGCGATGCCTGGGTTCCGACCCTGCGCCACATCGCCCGCGAAGGTCGCGTCTATGTCATCGGCGTCAATTCCTGCCTGCGTGCGGGTGATGTCGGCATGGACATCCCCGGGCGCGCCGATCTCTATGGCGACCCCGACGACTGGATGTCGAAGGGCAATACCGCGATCGTCGATCCCGAAGGAAACCTCGTTGCCGGACCGCTCGTCGGTGAGGAGGGCATGCTGCTGGCCGACCTTCCTCTCGCCGCTATTCGCCGCGCCCGACAGCAGTTCGATCCCACCGGTCACTACGCCCGCAACGACGTCGTCAAACTCGTTCGCGCGCGCGATGGTGATTCCGCGCCGAGAAAAGGCAGATCGACGTCGGGGACGGTCGAGTGAACTGTCAACCGCCCACCGCGAGACTGTGTCGGATCAGTTCGTAGTCGGATATACGCTCACCGCGCGCGGCTGCCGCCATGTAGGCGTCGTCACCGAGTGACATGCGGAGCCGATCGATGGCCTGGCGCTTACCGCCCACCGGCTCATCGCGCCGTCGACATCATCATGCCCCTCACCGCGGTGCAGACACTGTCGGAACCAGACGTGGTGGAGCGAGAACTGATCCACTCGGCCGTCGGCGTCACGTCCGCACTGCGAGCCACAACGGGGGGTGTCAGAAGGACTCGACGGCGAGCCACGGGTAGCCGACCGTCAGTGCGGCGAAGCTCGCGCGGCGCACCGTACGCGTGACCCTGCGCAAGGGGCTCCGCTTCGTTGTTGCGGTCGCGGGCGCGTATGCCTCGGGCCCACTCGCGCTGAAGCCGATTGCCATGGCGAGGAACAGCTGGGGATTGACCCAGCTCCCGAAAAGGATGAGCCACGTGGGGACCGTGGGTAGATCGGGGACGGCGCCGGCGATCGCCAGCTGGAGTCCTCCCATCATCAAGTTGTCGAGATGACACTGCAGTGTCGGGCGACGGGCGACGAAGGGACCGACTCGCTCCTTGCCGGCGGCAAAGCCGAGCACGACCCACCCCAGCCACACTCCCACCGAGAGTTGGACGAGGCCAGATCCAATGAGAAGGTCGCGCACGAGGAACTATCGGTCACAGATGTGCGTCGGTGAGCGCCATCACACCTCTTTCCCAATGTGATATTCAGTTCGAGGCACAAAAAAGCACGAGACAGATTTACATATACTGTGGTATCAGCATGGGGACCCCGTCGGGACGGAAGGTATGAGCGGCGCACGAGCCACAGTTCTGGTAGCGACCACGGGCGGCCACCTGGCTCAGCTCTACGAGATCGCGCCGAGGATCACGGGTGTCGGAGAGCGGATCTGGATCACCAACTCGACCCTCCAGAGCCGCTCGCTCCTGGCCGACGAGCACGTGCAGTTCGTCGACGCCATCGAACCAGGCGACTGGCGGGCCATCGTGCGAGCGCTACCGTCCGCGCGGCGGCTGTTCGGCTCCGGCCGCTGGCAACAAGTGGTCTCGACGGGAGCGGCGCTGGCCATCCCCTACCTCTCCGCCGCGGCGTCACATGGCATCGAGACGCACTACATCGAGAGCGCGGCAAGAGTGAGCGGACCATCTCGCACAGGGCAGATCATGCGACGCCTGCCTCGGGTGCGCGTCTACTCGCAGTATGACCATTGGGCCCGGCCTCCGTGGCGATTCGTCGGTTCCATCTTCGACGCCTACGCGCCGACACCGACAGCCCGTGTCGATCCGATACGGCGGGCGGTCGTGGCGCTCGGCACGCTCGGGCCGAAATATCCCTTTCGTCGGCTCCTCGAGCGTCTGGTGCCGTTGCTGGGGCCAGCGGGCGACCTCGAACGAATGCAAGGATCCGCGATCGAAACGGTGTGGCAAACAGGGTTCACGAACGTCGACGGGCTCGGGATCGAGGCGCGGCCGATGATCGAGGCAGCGGAACTCGACTGCTTGCTGCGCGGTGCCGACCTCGTGGTGAGTCACGCGGGCGTCGGATCGGCGCTCGGCGCATTGCAGGCCGAGCGCTGCCCGGTTCTGGTGGCGCGCCTTCGGTCTTTCGGCGAAAACGTCGATGACCACCAACAAGAGATCGCACGAGCGCTCAGCGAACGGGGCGTCGCGTTGTCGCGCACCGTCGCGGAACTATCGATCGCCGATCTGCTCCAGGCGGCCGACACGAGGGTCGTGCGGTCCACGTCGGTCGCGTCGGTCGAACTCGCCCGTTAGCGACGTTCGATCGACGCGAGGTCGTCCGTCCGCACGTCGGCGCGGATGCGTTAGGGATCACGACGCGCAGGCACGGGAACGCGACGATGCGGTTGTGCGCGCTGCGCGAGAAGCCGCACGATGAGCGGCAGTTCCAGGAGAGCAGGGAGCGGGTCGTCGAGGGCCGCGAGCGGCCCTTCGAGCGGTGGCCGCAGACTCCGCAGATACGGACGCAGCTCGAGATTTCCTCGCATGACCTCGCGTGCAGAAGTCGTGAGGTCTGTCGAAAGCCTGACCCACCGCACACCCGGTCGGGCTCGGGTCACCGGCGGATCGGCACCGAGCGCAAGCACGTAGGCCAGGTACGAGAAGTCGACACCACACGGCGCGCCGATCGAGTGCCAACCCCACGCGCGCGGGTTGACGTCGAGCAGCTTGAATTCGCCCGTTCGCGGATCGTGTTTGAACTCGATCTCGACCATGCCGTCGAGCCCGATCGTCGACAGCAGGCGCCGCGACAGTTCGCCGACTTGGGTTTGTTCGATGCTCTCGACGAACGTGCTCGCACGGCCGAAGTCCGTGGGAAATTGACGCAGCCGACGAGCGGTCACCGATCCGTGGACCTCACCGTCGCGGCACACGGCGGCGAACGAGAACTGATGCTCGCCGTCACCGGGGATGAGCTCTTGGATCATGATCTCGTCCACCGGCACGTGGCGCGCCGCTTCGACGAAACGAGCCTGCAATTCGAGCAGACCGTCGACTCTCCACGCCTTGTCGTCCGCGAGCGGATTGCTCCCCAACCGTTGCGCGGCCTTGAGTATCACGGGAAAGCACAGGTCTAACGAGTCGAGTCGGTCGGCACCGGCCGGCAGATGGGTGCGGGGGATCGGCAGCCCGATCGACGCTGCCGCGTCGAGGGCCGCGCGCTTGTCGGCCGCGACGCGATGAATCGGCCATGGCGACGTGGTCAGCCGGAAACGGCGGCGCAGCACCTCGTGTTGGCGCGCCACTATCGCCGCGTTCTCTTCGGTGGTGGGAAAAACCACCCAGCCTTCGAGCCCGTGGTCGGCGGCGAGCCCCAACAAGAAGCCGGTGCGGGCATCCTCGTCGACCGCCGGCCAGCGGAGTCGCTTGCGGCAGTACCGCGACGTGGCGGCGAGCATCTCGCCTTCGTCCACCACCGCGACGCGGATCCCCCGCCGGCCGAGGCTTCGTACGATCCCGAGCGCCCGATAGTTCGCTCCGAGAACGAGCGCACCGGGCTGCGTCACCGCGTGATGCCTCGGGCAAGCCGGTCGGCCGCGAAGTTGCTGCCGGCGACGAAGCGCATCAGAGGGCCGAAGCTCCACGCCGCGGGCGCGCCGATGATGTGCACACCGGGCAGTGAGGTCTCGAATGCGGTGGACAGCATTGGGTAGCCGTCGCGGCACACGATCCGGTCGACGATCTCGGAAGGCAAGAAGCGATAACGCTCGAGATCGACTCGATACCCCGTGGCGAGGAGGACGTGGTCGACGACTTTCGGTCGGCCATCGCGCAAGGTCAGCTTCACTCGCGACGATTGCCGCTCGGCCCGCACGACGGTCGAACCGGTGGAGATCGCGACGTCTTGCAGACGGTTCCGCAGCCACCGCGCGCCTGCGGGCCTGATAGCACGCGGCGAGAGGCGGTTCTGAAGCCGTCGGGGTAGCCGCCGGTACAGGTCGGGCCGGGCAACGAGCTGGCTGACACCGGCGGGACCGACGTCGGGGCGTGCGTACAGCAACGGGGCGAGACGCGACGACTTGAGCCGTGAATGGCGACCGAGCCACACCACGGACGGCGCGCGGACGAACACCTCGACTTCTGCACCGAGCTCGTGCAACAACGCCGCCGATTCGAGTGCGCTCTGGCCACCTCCGATGACGGCGACCTCCCGATCGGCCAGCACGCTCAGGTCGTGATGATCGAGCGAATGCGACACGAGATCGGGTCCGAGGCCGGCGAATTCGGGCGGGTTCCATGCGAACGTGCCCACGCCTGCCGCCACCACGACGCGCCCCGCCTCGAGGGCGTCACCGTTGGTGGTGATAACGCGGAAGCCGTTGCGCGTCGGTTCGACACGCGCCACTTCGGACGGGTCGAGGTCGGGCACCGCCTGCGATTGAAACCACTCGCCGTAGTCGATGAAGTGCTCGACGGGTATGGGAAAGGGAAGGCGGATACCGGCGGAACGCTCGTAGTCCTGCAGTGTCAACGCCGACTTCGGATCGCCGATGTCACTGCCGTGGTACGGCGAACGCAGGAGCATTCCCGCCGGCGTCTTGTTGCGCCAGAAGTCGAGTACCTCACCGAAGACTCGTACGTCGGCTCCTCGCTCGCGGAGATGTGAAGCAGCGGCGAGCCCATACGGTCCGGCGCCGACGATGGCTACTTCGACAATTCTTGTCACGCGCGTTCCTTTTCGAAGATCGATTGCTCAACAGTTGATCGGTGATGTGGAGAACTTCGACGCTCGGTTGGGCCGACAATGGTCGCTGCCGTGAAGGTACGTTCCACGATGATGCCTCAGGTCGCCGGGTTGAGGGCGATGGTGAAGGCGTTGCGGCGGTTCTCGTCGGTGCTGGCCGACCCGGCTGCGGTGGCCGTGCCGGTCGCACCCGCGGTCGCCTGCACCTGATCACCGGCGAGGATGCGGTTGCGGTCATCGTTCGCGTGGCCGACCTGCTCGGTCCAACGCTGCGTCACCCCGGCCGGCACCGTATTGAAGCCCACCCCCGCGTTCGTTGCCGAGACACCACGCCAGCCCCACAAACGCAACACCATCGTGTTGTTCACGGTCGTGGTCACACTCGGTGCCACCAACGCCGCCAGATCACCGCTCGACGCCGCCCACGCGTTGATCGGCGCGGCGGCATTCACCCCCGAATACGCCCCGATACCACCCGACATCCGGCCCGCGTCCGAACCTTGCGTGAACGCGTACGACAACGGCTCCGACGCGGTCGCGATCTTGTAGTACACCTGATGGTTGGCCTGGCCCGCCGTGACGGTGCCCACCAACGTCCAACCCGCCGGCGCAATCAACCCCGTCGCCGGATTGCGATAACGGATCTGCGCCAACAACAGATCACCGACCTGCACGCCCGCAGGCCGAGACACGGTCAACGTCGTGCCCGAAGCCCCCGTCAACGCCGCCGACGACGCCGACCGGAACAACGGCGCCACCCCCGGCGCCCCTTGCTCGGCCACCGTGACTGTCACGTCATCGCTCGACGTGAGCTCACCGTCAGACGCGGTGAGCCGCAACACATAGGTCCCTACGTCGCTGAAGGTGGCCGTCGTCGACGCCGCCGTGGCATTCGCGAACGTCACCGTCCCCGGACCCGACACCTTCGACCAACCCACCGTCAACGAACCCGACGGCAACCCATCATCGCTCACCGAACCAGCCAACGACGCCGCATCCGGCAACACCACCGATTGATCCGCTCCCGCGTCGACCACCGGCGCCTGATTGACCGGTGCGTCGGTCACGGTGACGGTGACGTCGTCGCTGGCGGTGAGTTCGGTGTCGGTGGCGGTGAGGCGCAAGACGTAGGTGCCGGCGGTGCTGAAGGTGGCGGTG
>DATLFA010000038.1:0-36238 GCA_035525225.1 Acidimicrobiales bacterium | reverse complement strand
CATGCGTGCAGCGCCTATTGGAAATAACCGACACGGCCGAAGAGCTGCAAATCGACTCGCAATACCGGCGGCCGCGTAAATGTCTGGTCCCAACGAGTGCGTAGTAGGGGTGCTGGATGGCCGGTTGCGTTCATAATTCGTATGCAAGATGGCTTCCGCGGGCTCACAGATCGGCGTTCGCGGCCGATGGAGACCGATGCGCGCACAGAGGCGAGCACCGATCGAGCACACTCTTGGGCACAGGAGATATCCACTCCAGCGTTGGGTCGTGCTGGTTGTTGTTCTCGCGGCTTTCGGGGTCGCCGCAGTAGGTGCATTGGGTATACGCGCCGCGCATGATTTCGGTAGTTCCGCGGATCGAACGGCTATTCAGTGGCAGGCGATTCGACATTATGAAGCAGCGATGTACTCGCGTTCCGCGATCGACGGAGGCATCTTGAAGGCGGCGGGCACCGGCGCCGACCCGGCCGTGGTTGCGGCAGAGGCCGATGTGCTTCTCCGGCAGGTCGATGATGAACTGGACGCCGCACGCGGGCTTTTCGTCGATGGGGGCGCCGACGAAGTGCTCCTGGCGAGCTTCGATACGATGGCCCGCGCGATGAATGTGTACGTGGACGACGCGATCGCGTTGGCCGGACTTCTGATTGCCGATCCTGCGTCGGTTCCGGCCCATCTCGTACGCATGGGCGCAGCAGCGCAGGAGCTCGAACAACGGCAACTCGACTTTGGAGCCCAAGTCACCGCGGCGACGACCGCCGCCCGTGCCGACGCAACCACATCGGTCGATTCGTCGCAGATGCGAATCCTCTCTGCAACGAGCGCGGCAGTCCTGGTACTCCTGCTCGTTGCGGTGGGAATGGACCGGCGCATCCGTCGCACCTCGGCCGCGAAGTCGGCCGCCGACGCGATGAATCGTGAGACGTCGGCCCGTCTCGGCGAACAAGTCGAGCGTCGAGAGTTCGCCGAGGATCTGCGCGAGGCGCTCGACGTCGCACTCGACGAGCGGATGACTCTCGATGTAGTCACACGAGCGATGCATCGACTCGAGCTCGGAGGAGTCGCGGAGGTGCTCCTTGCCGATTCGAGTAGCGCGCACGTCAGTCGCGTCGCATCCACCAACGACCAACCGGGATGCGGTGTCGAGTCGCCGAATGACTGCCCCGCGGTACGTCGAGGCCAAGCACTCACGTTTGCGTCTAGCGAAGAGCTGCGGGCGTGTCCGCATCTGCGAGGCCGTCCCGGGGGACCGCTATCGGCAATGTGTGTCCCACTGCTATTCGACGGGCGGGGCATCGGCGTGTTGCACGCCACCGGGCCCGACGGCGACCAACCGGTATCTCTCGCGGCGGCCGGTCTCCGTGTGATTGCCAACGATGCCGCTATGAGCATCGGTACCCAGCGGGTGCTTGCGACCACGCAGGTCCAAGCCAAGACCGACGGACTCACCGGCACGTTCAACCGCCGGACACTCGAGGGCCGCCTGAGCGAGCTCGTCAATTCGGGTACGTCGATGACGCTGGCGATGGTGGACCTCGACCACTTCAAGGACCTGAACGAGACCTACGGCCACGAGGGCGGCGATAGAGCGCTGCGCGTGTTCTCGACAGTCGTCCATCACACGCTTCGCAGCGGCGATGTCGCAGGCCGATATGGCGGAGAAGAGTTCGTCCTCGCCTTCCCTGGCCTTGACCTGCCCGGAGCGCTAGTCATCATCGAACGTGTCCGCGAGGCGTTGCGCCTTGCCACCGAGAGCGGCGCATGCCCGCCGTTCACGGCGAGCTTCGGCCTGAGTGAATGGCAAAGCGATATGACCGTGGACTCCCTCCTGCGTATCGCGGATGTTCGCCTCAGAGAGGCGAAGCGGCTGGGTCGCAACCGCGTCGTCAGCTCCGACACGCTGGTTGTCGACAAACTAAGCAACTGATCGCCGGGGTCGCGAGGGTCGATCAATTCGAAACGAGTACGTAGCAGCGCTCGGTGCCGACTGCGTACGCACAGTTACGGTCGAGCTCCCTGATTTCGAGCCTGCCTCGATCGACGAGCGTGGAGAGTGCCTCGGTCAGCTCGACGAGGTGGCGCTCGTCCATGATTGCACGCCGTCGGCGGTGCCGTGATCAGCAGGGGTGTTTGGACTTTCGTTCGATCAGGCGAATCCGAAGGTCCTTCAATTGTCGAGCCACGTAGCTGTTGGCGAGCAGGGGAAACCGGTTGGAGATCTGAAGCAGCCATCGGTGTGATGAACCGGTGTACACCAAGGTTCGACGTTCACGAGCGCCTATCAGTGCCTGTTGGGCAACTTGCTCGGCGCTCGCCCATCGGCTCTCCGCGATATCGAGCACCATCGCGTTGCGCTCGAAGTAGTTCGTTCGGGTTAGGCCGGCCAATACCGTGGTGCAGGTGACATTGGTGTCAGCCAATTCTTGGGACAACGACTGACCGAAGTTGGAGACGAACGCTTTCGAAGCGACGTATACGGCGTGGTTGGGGACAGGTCCTCTCGCGGCCGACGAGGACAGCAGGATGACGCAGCCGTGATCGGCTTCGACCATGCGAGGGAGCGAGGCGTGGGTCAACCGGATGAGCGCGTCATTGTTGACGCGCATCGTCTCGTGTATGTGAAGGGGTGACAGATCGATGAATGCGCCGCCGCGCCCGATACCTGCATTGTTGACGAGCAGATCGACCATGGGCTCCGCATTGCGGATGGCATCGATGACTTGGGCGACGCCGCGTTCTTCGCTCAGATCGGCGCAGATGATGTCGACGTCGACTCCGCGTGCGCGATTGCGGATCGCGACGTCCTGCAGTGCAGCCATGTTGCGTCCGACGATGATGAGATCGACTCCGGCTGCAGCGAGGTCATCGACGAAGGCCTCACCGATACCCGACGAAGCGCCGGTAACCAGCGCGCGCCGCCATGGACGAGGACTCCGCATTTTGTTGAGGTCTTCCAGTGATCGGTTCGGCGGCACAGTCGTGGATCTAGCCGTGGTGGACAGGTTCGGACGATTATCCGCTGTTCACTGTGTCCATGTACAGCTGGCATCGTGCAGACGTGTGAGTCGTTCGGCCTGGAGCCCTTTAGGTGACTGCTGACCGGCGTCCCCACCGCCAGGCTGCCTCGCTCTTTGGACATAGGAACTTGCCTCCTTCCAGCGACTGTCGCTACCGAAGAGCAAGGCTATGGGTGAGCAACAAACTGTTGTCGTCGACTTGTGTGAGCGCTGCGGCATCGTGATCGGCGGCGAGCTGGATGTACTGACAGCGCCGGTGCTGCTCGAGGTAGCGCCCGAGGTGGCAACCGCTGACCCGCAGCCGATCGATGTGTACCTCAGCAACGTGACGTTCATGGATGCCTCGGGTCTACGTGCCCTGCTCTGCCTGAAGCACGCCCTGCCCAACCTGCGCGTCTTTCGCCGTGAGTCCGCCGGTCGAGAAGGTCTTGCTCATAACCGGCACCTACGAGGACCTCATCGACACCGACGGCGAGAGCTTCGTGAGCGAGGCGGTCGGCGGCTCGGGCGCATGCTCGGGCATGAGCCATCGGAAGAAGACGACTCCTTGCCGGTGGCCGAACGGGTTCAACCAGTTCGGCGTACCCGGGTCGCGGTGCGCGATGACGATGCGGCAACACCCGTCAGGTTGCATCACGGCATGCGAGTTGTTGAGGATGATGCGGTTGTAGGCATCGTCTTCGGGCATGACGTCACTGGTGACCGACTGACCCCAGCGATTCCAGAGCTGCACACTCCAGTAGCGGCACAACGGAGGGCGCAACTCGACGACGAGCGCGTCGTCTTCGTCGAGCAACCATGCCCCCGATGCATACACGTTGTCTGTGGTGCCGAGCGCGCCCGCTTCTCCTGTGTAGCCGAGCGGCGGGTTCACCGTGTTGGGCGCGGGCACACGGGACGAGGGGAACGAAGCGATCGTTGCGTCGATGAAGGCCGCGGCTGCCCGCAGGCGCGCCGCGGTGCGCTCGTCGTGAGTTGCAAAGCGTGGTGGCCGATCGTCGAGCGCCTCGATCGTCAACGATGCCAATGATTCGAGGCGAGGATCGCGGTTGAAGTACTGGCGCACGATGACCGAGCACAGATCGGCCTCGCTGCGCACCCACGTGGCGTTCGGCGCGTTGGTGGGCTCCTCGGGGCTCACGATCAACTCGAACTCACCGTTGCGTCCGAAATCGAGCTGCGTGTCGTTGACGGTCGCCATCGTGCGATCGGGTCGATGACCGTTGCGCCCGCCCGAGAAGCTGAAGCTCATGTACACGTCAGAGCCGCGGCGACCGGTGATGCGATATGAGCGGTCCGCGCTCAAGATCGCTTGGTCATACACTGCATCGGGGTTGATACCTCCCTGGATGCGGCCGGCTATGACACCGCCGGCGTGATAGCCGAGCGCGTGCGAACCGAACGGTACGAACTGCGGGACATCCTCGTCGGTGTCGCCGTAGAGATCGAGCGCCACGCGGAGGAGCTCTGTCGAATAGTGATAGCCGGCAGCCTGCTCGAAGTCGTCGACAGACCCCCGTTCGGTGCCGCTGACAACTGCGCCGGCGGCGACGATGGCATCGACGAGCGCGGTGTATGCGTCCTTGCTCTGTGACATCGCGCTGACAGTATCGCAGTCAGCTCTTCGGCTCGGTGGTTGCCGAGATCAGTACCGCGTCGGCCCACCAATACCGCGCTATCCGACGAGTGGAAGTGGTGAAGCCAGCGCTGCGGATGAGTCGGATCCAAGCGTCGATCGGTTGCTCGAAGGTGTAACGGGCGAACGCCGGATCGAGCTGACCGACGAGCACCGGCATGAGGAACTTGGCGTTGACCTCGGGGTAAGCTCGATACTCACGGACGCCTCGCTCGTAGCGTTCGGCAAGGTAGGCGATGTGTTCCGGCGACCGGTCGGTGAACGCCGGAATGTCGAACTCGACGATAGCCAGACGCGAGGTGCGCCGAGCCAACGACTTCAGTATCTCCGTTCGCTGGGCGGGTGTGGTCGCGTGCAACGCGAAAGTGGATTGGACGAGGTCCCACGTTGTGGTGTCGTCGAGAGCGGCGACGAACGTGGCCACGTCGCTTCGGTGTGCGACGACCTCGATGCCGGGTCGCTCGAGGGCGGTGACGGCGCGGCCGAGCAACTCTGCGGATGGCTCGACGAGCTCGACGCAGGGCGCGCGGCGGCAGCCCGCGCGGCGGTAGCGGCAGCAGACGCCCAGTCACCGCGGGCAACGGCGGTGAGGGCGTCAGCAATGATGGGCATGGTGGCCCCTCGGATCGAGTCGATCACCCAGATGCAGGCCTATCGCCGCGATCGTTCACTCCGCACGTCACCCGCGCTCGATGGCCGGCCGTCCACTGTACTTTGCCGCATCGAACCCGGAGCGCGCGACGCCTCTCGCACGCGGCCCTGCCGCTCCCGAGACACCGTTGCGAGTGCGGGAGGAATGATGGAACCAGTCGCCCATTTGAAGGGCCCCGTGAACCCAACGAGGTTGTTGCCCTGGCGTCCAGGACCGAAGCGGCTGGACCGTTTTCCCCGCGTGCCCGATGCGTTCGCGGTGTTTCTGCACGGCCGTGACATCAGAGACGCAGGGGGTTTGTGAGGGTGACGTTGGAACACGCGCCTTGCCGGGCGAGCATGTGCGGCTGACCTGCGCGACCGAAAGGCGGAACCGGTGCAGTCGCTGATGCTGATCGCTCGATCCGAGCTGCGTGCACGCTGGGTCAGTGTTTTGTTCATCGGCCTGCTCGCCGGACTGACCGGGGCAGTGGTAGTCGGTGCGGGCACGGTCGCCCGCCGCACGGCCACCGCCGACGACCGGCTGGCGGTTGCGACCGACGCCGACGACGTGCGCAGCCTCATCTTCGGCGGCACCCGCGAGACGACCCTCGCGATCGGACGGGAGGCGATTGCGCTCCCACAGGTCGAACGCGGGCGTGTCACCCTCGGAGGCATCGCTCGCATCGACGTCCCGGGCCTCGTTTACCGCAGCGTCATGATCGGCCCGCCGAAGTGGGGCGACGATTTGCTCTCACCTGTGCTGTCGGCCGGCCGTCTCCCTCAGCCCGATCGGGCTGACGAGATCGTCGTCAACGAGGAGGCGACGCGAGGTGGACCTCATGCGATCAACCTCGGCGACACGGTCACGCTGAATCTGCTGACGGCCGACGAATATCCCGCGTTCGATGCGAACACACCACTCGTGGGCCTCGCCGGCGAGCAGAAAGTCACCGTCGTCGGAATGGTCCGCGTGCCGGGCGCGCCGCAGGACTTGCCGCCCCTCATCGGGACGCAGGCGCTCGCCGACGCGCACCCGCAGGGCATCGGCGGCGTGGGCGCCGCGCTGGTGCAACTCCGGCCGGGCGCCGACACCTCCACCGACGTACTCACGACGGGCTTGTTGCTGCTCGCCGCGGCCGGCGCGCTCGCGGGCGCCGCGGCAGTGGCGCAGGCGCGCCTTGTCGGCGCCATCCCCGCGGCCGTGCTGGCCGCAGTTCTCACGGCCGGCATCGGTTTGGCCTGCGGGCGCATCGGGCCTCCCGGCGCGCTCCGCACCGTCGAGCCTCGTCCGGGATGGGCGCCGAACATAGTGCTCGTCGCAGCCGTCACGCTGATCGTCCCCGTGGCGCTTCTTTCGTTGGTGGGCTTCCGAGCGAAGCGCACGGTCGGGCGAGCTGCGCCACTCGGCGTGAGAGAGTCCCGACTGGTGTCGCGCGTTGGTTCCCTGACGGGACGTCCGCCGTCCGTCTTCGGATTGCGCTTTGCTGTCGAACGGCCGCCCGGCGCGACCGGTACCAGCACGGGCGCGGCCATGGTCACTGTGGCCGGCGGCGTGGCGGGGCTGCTAGCGGCGTTGATGTTCTCGGCGAGCCTCGACGAGCTCGTGCACACGCCGGTGCGGTACGGCCATCCCACCGACATCGTCATCGCCGATGCCGGTCCCGAGGTCGCGGCCTTGTTTGCCCGGGATGAACGCTTCGACGCGGTGATCAACGGATCATCGGCCGAGCTGTTGATCGATGGTCAGGGCGCGGCGGGTGTCAGTCAGGAGGCGCTCTTCGGCGAGCTGCAGTGGGAGCTCGCAGCGGGACGACCGCCGGCAGCGAACAACGAGATCGTGCTCGGAACGCGACTCGCCGAGGAGCTGGGCAAAGGTGTTGGCGACGAGGTTGTCCTCGAAGACTCCATGCGTGTGCGCCACCGACTCACGGTCGTCGGCGTCGGCGTGGTGCCCAACCACGGCGGTGGCCTCGGTCGCAGTGCGGCGCTCACCGGCGACGCATTGCGGGAAGTCGCAGTGACCGCGCCGTTTGCCGAAATGGGTCTCGGCGTGAAGTCAGGAGTCAGCGTCGACGCAGTGGTGAGCGATCTCGCGAACCAGTACGAAGTCGAGCCCGCGACACCTCCGCGCGAGGTGGCGAACCTGCAACAGGTCGACCGTGTGCCGCTGATCCTCGGCCTGTTCCTGACGGTGCTGTGTCTCGCGACGCTGGGCCACGCCATCACCGTGACCGCGCGTCAGCGCCGTCGCGATCTCGCGATTGCCCGCGCGTTGGGGTTCGTGCCTCGGCAATCGGCGACCAGCGTGGTCGTCATGGGTCTGGCGACCACGCTGTCGGGCTTGATCGTCGCCCTGCCCATCGGCGCCATCGTCGGATCACTCATCTGGCGTCGCGTCGCAGAGGGCTCGGCGCTGCTCGGCCACGTGCACTACCCGTGGATCACTCTTGCGTTGGTGCTGCCCATCGGCACCGCGGTTGCCCTTGCCCTCGTCGCGATCCCCGCGCGTCGCGCCGCCAACGACCGCATCCTGTACAACCTCCGGCCCGAGTAGTTGCTGATGACCGACACACACATCGTGCTGGTGGGTTTGATGGGGACCGGCAAGTCAACGGTCGGCTCGCTCCTGGCCGAACGCCTTCATCGGCAGTTCTTCGACAACGACGTGCTGCTCGAACGACGCACCGGTCAAACCGCGGCGTCGATCCGGCGAGATCTCGGCGAAGACGTGCTGCATAGATTCGAAGCCGAGGTGCTGCTCGACTGCCTCGCGACGCAGCCGGTTGCGGTGATCGCGGCGGCAGCATCGACGGTGCTGCGCGCTGACGTGCGAGATGCGCTGCGCGAGGCTGCATTCGTCATCTGGTTGCGTGTCGACCTTCGCGCGCTGACCGAGCGTCTCGTCGACCCGGGTACTCGGCCCCTCTCGGGCAACATCGGCGACGCACTCGCGCAGCAAGACGAAGACCGAGAAGCGCTCTACGCGTCGATAGCCGACGTCGTGCTCGACACCAGTGCAAGGTCGGCAGTAGAGGTGGCTCACACGCTGATCGAGCGTCTCGACCGATGAGTCCTATGGTCCGGCGTCGTCTTCAGGTGTGGTCACGCAACGACTGCAGCGTTCGGTGGCGTACGATGAGCGAGTCGGCGGGGCCGAGCGTCATGTGCAGGCGTTGTAGGCGGGCGGCGAAGAGTCGAAGTAATGCGATGTCGTTGTCGGCGCCGTCGCGATCGATGACCACCAGCAGCGCGGAGTCCGCCTGCGTGTCGTCGTCGAGCGGTGTGCCGACCAACCTCGCGACGTCGGCGCGGTTGTCGGTGTCCACAATCGCGCCGATCTCGTCGACGCGCTGGAGATGCCGCGCCAGCCGATACGCGCAGCGCGCCCGCCATCCGATGAATTCGTCCGCAGCGCTCGTCGGATTCGACCGTTCGGCGATCGCGGGGTCGACGACGATGCCGTACCGTGCGAGATCGGTCTTCGGTTCGCTCCGAGCAAGTGTGCGCATCGACGTCACGAGGTGGCGCAACCGGGTGTGATAGGTCGATGGCGCGGGTGCGGGCACGGCGACGGTGTCGAGTTCGACGCGGAGCAGCTCGGCCATGACGTCGAGCGCGTAGCGGGCGCTGTCGATGTACCACGTGAGGTGCGTGACGTAGTCGCTCTCCGGATCGGGCGCGACGAGCACGGGGAACTGCAACATCAACGTCACAGTGAGCTGCGAGATCTCGAAGAAATGCACGGCCTCGTAGTCGATGGGTTCACCGATGAGCTGTTCGTACTGTGCGAAGGTGACGCGGAGATCACCGAGTGGCTCGATGCTGTCGCGGGTGCGCATTGCGGCGAGATCCATGTACGCATCGCCGACATGCGCCAACTCGAAGTCGATCAATGCCGTCAGTTCGCCCTCGTGTTGGAGGAACTGCGCCGAGTCCCACGTCACGAACGCCGGTCTCGTGCGCTCGGGTATGTGTCGCCACAGCCACGATCGCAAGAACTCGATGAGCGGATCGCGACGATCCATGGCAAGGTACTTGGCCTCGACATTGCGAAAGACCTCGCTCATCGCCGTATCGACCGCTTCGGCCGGCACACGAAAACCGGCCTTGCGCAACTGGTCCGCATCGATGCGATGCACCCGCACCAGATGTTCGATGTAGGTCGTCATCAGTGCGCGGCGCGTGGCGTCGTCGCTCGCGAGCGCCAAGCCCTGCTGCCCGGGTACACGCGCCATGACCAGCGTGCGCACGGGTCCGTCGACGAGGCCATAGACGTGCGGTACGGGAACGCCGTTGGCTTCGAGCAAGTGGTGCACACGCGCTTCGTGTTCGAGGTCGAAGGGCGAAGGAAAGTCGGGACCGCGTTCGCCTCGGGCGTAGAGGTCGACGCGTCCGCCGTCGCGTTCGACGGCGAGGTACCAACCGGCACGCCAACGAGGGATGCGCTCGATCGCGATCACCGTGCCCCCGACGTGTTGCTCGACGAACTCCACGATGTGAGCGGCGCCGGTCTCGACCGCAACCTGTTCGACCT
The DNA here is from genome assembly GCA_035525225.1 of Acidimicrobiales bacterium. Lineage (GTDB taxonomy): Bacteria > Actinomycetota > Acidimicrobiia > Acidimicrobiales > WLNW01 > DATLFA01. Next base: position 26,421 of record DATLFA010000038.1, on the reverse strand, counting down.
CTGACATCCCGCCGACGCTAATCAAAATCGCCCGGCCCGAACGGAGTGGGGAGTGGGCAGTGGGGAGTGGGAGTGGGGGCGGGCGGTGCGGCTACTTCATGACGACGATGGTGCGCGAGCCGAGCGGGCTTTGGAGATCGGCCGTCGCCTGATAGAGCTTGGCCAGCGCGATGCACGACTTGCCTTGTGCTTCGGGCGGGGTGCCGCCGAGCACGGTGACCTTCACTTCGCTCGTCGTCTCGACCACGCGTACCTCGACGCCGTAGCACGGCTCGACGCCTCCCCAGAACCGGATCAACAGTCGCTGGTTGTTGGCGGGATCGCTGCTCACGGACTCGGGCTCGAAGGCCCGGGCGTCGATCAGATCGGTACGACTGCGGATCGCCGCCGCTCCACCGCCGGGAACGGTGCCATCGCTGTTGCCGGGGGGCGGCGACGAGACGGAGCCCGAAGGGTCGCTGGTGGGCGGGGCCGCGGTGCCCTGCTCGATGGTGTCATCGCCGCACGCGACGCCGAGCAACGAAAGGGGGATCGCGAGAAACAGGGCAGGGAGAAAGTGTCGTGATCGCATGATTGGTCAGACGATGCCGCGTGCCGGTCGGTTCCCGGGCATCGACCAGACGCTACAGTCGGCGCATGTGCGCGCAATGCATGACGAACACGGAGTTTGCGGTCGCCAACGCCGCGTTGATCGCGGCCGCGTTGAAAGGCCCTGTACACCGGACGTTTTCCTCGGCCGGCCTGGCCAAAGAACCAGTCGCCGTCGCCCGCGACGCCCGCACCGTTGACTTCTTGCGCGCGCTCGATCTCGACCCGGCCGATTCGTTGGGCGCGCCCGCGGTGATGGCCGCCGACGAGTGGGTGGCTCTGGGCGGCTACGAACGTCTCGAGGACGAGCGCCGCGCCCGTGTGGCGTCCTGGGCGCGCCCCATCGGCTCCCACAGGCGGATGGCGCCCCAGTAGACGAGGCCGAGCAGCAAAAGCACCGCCGGCACGACGAGCAACGGGTTGACATGGTCGAGCGAACGCGCCTGAAGCCACCACGGGCCGTTCCACGAGAGGTCGAACGGATAGCCGTGATGCTCTACGCCGTTGATCACCGGCCGCGCGACGATGTGCGCCCAGGTCGACCACGCGACGAGCCGGCACACGCCATAAAAGAACGTCGCGCGGTACAACGCCAACAGCGCGCGCTCGGGTAGCCATCGGCCCAGCGCGGCCCACGCGTGCGCATCGGCGGGCACGATGTTGGTGCGCCAGTACTCACGGGTGAAGATGCGCCACGAGCACAACACCACCACCAACCAGAACAGGTCCATGACCAAGCCGAGGCTCGAGTAGTAGGACGCGGCGTCGAGATACTTGCCGCCATCGATCGTCGCCGCGTAGGCCCAGGTCTCGAGTGTCCAGCTGAGGGTGGTGAACGGGAACAACAACATGGTGCCGACGCTGTCGTTGACATCGGTGAGCGCATGCGCGGCGAAGCCGAGGAGAAAGCCGATCGTGAACGCGCGGTTGCGCCTCCAGCCCCAGATGAGCGCCGTGAAGACGATGCCGAGGAACAGCGTGTGCGTAATGCCCATCCCCGGCCAGCCGCGGTGCCACTTGTGCGGCACGGACGAGCCATAGTGATGCCCGTTGATCGTGATGCCGTACACCCAGAACTTCGACAGGAAGTCGGGTGTGAAGTCGCCGAAGAAGATGCCGAAGTAGCTGACCTTTCCCCTCATCTTGCGGGGGAGGTGTGCCTGCACCGCATAGATCTCGAATTGATGGGCGGCCCAACTCATGGGTCGGTACCCGATGCTGGTCGGCGGCGGACGCGATCGATGATCGCGGGGCCGATGGCAATCGTTGCGACGAGCCAGAGCGGACCGACGATCCAGTTCAGCAGCCACTTGTGGTAGATGCCGAGACTCACATACGAGATCGCGGCGAAGGCGTACCAAAACACCTCTTCGCGCCGGCCGAGACGGCGGCCGCCACGATGATCGAGCGACGGGAGAACGGGGTCGGTCACGGGCTGCGACGCTAACCTCGAGCCGTGTCCTATGACCCGCTCGGCCTCGACGAACTCGCCGACCCGTTCCCCAGCTATGCGATGCTGCGCGACCGTTGCCCGGTGCATCACTATGATCGGTTCACGCCACCCTTCTTCACCCTGTCGCGCTATGCCGACGTGATCGAAGCGTTGCGCGACGTCGACACGTGGTCGATGCGCTACGGCCCCAGCCCGCAGTACACTCGTCCGTCGGGCCTGGTCAACGATCCACCCGAGCACACCGAGTTCCGCCGACTCTTCCACCGCGGCTTCACGCCGCGCACGGTCGGCGGGCTCGAGGAAGAGATCACCGACCTCGCCATCGAACTGCTCGACGCGATGGCGCCGCTCGGCCGCGGCGACTTCCACGAGCACTACGCGATGCGCCTGCCGATCACGGTGATCGCGCGCATGCTCGGTGTGCCCGAGACCGACCATGCGTTGTTCAAGGACATGACCGACACGTTGGTCGCGACCTACAACGAGCCGGACCCACGCGCGTCAGCCGCACCTCGAGCGCGCTTCGATGCGTACTTCCAACAATTCATCGATGCTCGTCGTGATGCATTGCGCGCCGCAGGCGTCGACAATCCCGACGAATCCCATCTCGGCACCGTCGTTCCCAACGACATGGTGAGTGGTTTCGTCGTGGCGGAATACCAAGGCCGGCGCCTGCAAGACGGCGAGATCCACTGGGTGCTGCTGCTGCTCTTACTCGGCGGCAACGAGACGTCGACAGCCCTATTGACGAATATGTTGTGGCGGCTGCTCGAAGACCGTACGCGCTGGGACGCCGTAGTCCGCGACGATGCGCTCATCGACGTAGCGATCGAAGAAAGCCTTCGTCGCGACCCGCCGGTGCTCGGCCTCTTCCGCACCGCGACCCACGACGTCGACCTCCATGGCGTGACCATTCCGCACAAGGCGAAGGTCATGTTGTGCTACGCGTCGGCCAATCATGATCCGTCGGTGTTCGACGATCCCGACTCATACCGACTCGACCGCGATCTCGAAGCGATCCGCGCCCATCTGAGCTTCGGTCACGGTCACCACTATTGCCCCGGCGCCGCGCTGGCCCGTCTCGAGGCGCGCATCACGCTGCGTCTGTTGGTCGAGCGATTTCCGCGGATGCGTCTCGCCGGCACGCCGGCGCGCATCGTGCCGTTCAACTTGTGGGGCCGGGCAACGTTGCCGGTCGCGTGGGACTGAAGGGCCGAGCCATGGATGTTGCGGGTTGGGACGCGCGCTACGCGAAGGGTCAGGTCTGGTCGAGCGAGGCCAACCGGTTCTTCGTCGACACCGTGCGCGCGTACGGGCTCGACCGGCCCGCCGGGGGGGCACGGGCGATCGATCTCGGATGCGGCGAAGGGCGCAATGCAATATGGCTCGCCATGCTCGGCTGGTCGGTCACCGGCGTCGACATGTCCGTCGTCGGCATCGACCGAGGGCGCGCGATGGCCGAGGCCAACGACGTGGGCATCAACTGGATCGTCGCCGACCTCGAGACATGGGATCTCGGCGCGGGCGTCTGGGATCTGATCGCTGTCGTGTACGTGCATTGGTCCACCGACAAGCGGCTGCCGTTCTTGCAGCAGGTCGTCGACGGTCTCGCGCCCGGTGGGCACGTCGTCGTCGTGGGTCACGATCGCACCAACATCGAGCACGGTCATGGCGGACCGCAGAACCCCGACGTATTGACCACACCGGATGAGTTGGCGATCGGGTTCCGCGCTGCGGGCCTCGAGGTGCTCGAAGCGCGAGAGGTGCTACGGCCGGTGTCGCTCGAACCCGGCCACGGGTCGGTCGCGCTCGATTCGGCCAGAACTGCGGACGCGATCGATCACGTGGTCGTCGCTCAGCGACCAGAATGATGACATGACGACTCGACTCGGTATCGCGGCGATGTGCCGCAACATGCACGAATATCTCGAATGGATAGAGGTCGTCGAAGCATGCGGGTATCACCTCGCCGGCTACGGCGACACGCAGAACCTGCTGCCCGACCCCTACGTTGCGCTCACGGCGATGGCCATGCGTACGAGCCGGGTCAAACTGTGCACCACGGTCAGCAACCCGATGACGCGCCACCCGTCGGTCGCCGCGAGTGGCTTTGCTGCGCTGCAAGAACTGTCCAACGGCCGCGCCGTCTTCGGTATCGGCACCGGCGACAGCGCAGTCAAGAACGTGGGCCGGCGAGCCGCCAAGCGCGACGAGATCGAGGCGTACTGCCGCGCCTTCAAGGCGATGGTGCGGGGCGAGATCGCCCGTTACGACGAGCGCGAGATGTGCCTGCTGTGGGACGTGCCCGGGTCAGATCCCGTGCCCGTGTTCCTCGCAGCCGAGGGTCCGAAGATGATGCAACTCGCAGGAGAGATCGGCGATGGGGTCATCTTCGGCAACGGCATCTCGCGCGAGGTGGTCGCCGACAACTTGCGGCGTGTGCGAGAGGCTGCGGTCGCGGTCGACCGTGACCCCGACGAGGTCGAGCCATGGTTTCTGACGAAGGTCGTGTTGAGTGACGAGCCCGAGCCCGATCTCTGGCGCCGCCTGGCGTGGACGCTCGCCGCCAGCGCGAACCACGCGTTCAAGTTCACCTTCGACGACAAATTCGTGCCCGACGATCTGCAAGAACCGATGCAGCGGCTCATGGACGAGTACCGATCGAATGAACACAACCAGGTCAACGCCGGGGATCACAACGCGTCGTTGGTGATCGACAACGGCCTCACCGATTTCTTGGGGCCCCGTTTCCTCATCGCCGGGAACGCCCAACACGTGGCGTCCCGCATCCGGCAGCTCGACGAATGGGGCGCGTCCAACCTGATCTTCACCGCGATGTGGGGCGATCCCATCGACTACACGCGGCGTATCGCCGACGAGGTCATGCCTTTGCTCACGTGATGGCACGAGCGGCGCGGAACGAGCATGATGGATTGTTTCCAGGGGGTCATCATGCGAGGCAAGAAACTACTCATCACCGGTCCGGCCGGGCAGATCGCGTTCCCGTTGGCCGAAGAGCTCGCGCAGCACAACGAGGTGTGGGGCATTGCCCGGTTCAGCGAGCCGGGCTCGCAAGAGCGCTGTGAGAAGGTCGGCGTCCGCACAGCCGTCTGCGATCTCGCCAAAGGCGACTTCTCGGCCCTGCCCGACGACTTCGACTACCTGCTGCACCTCGCGACATTCCAGGGCGGCGGCCTCGACTACGACCAAGCCATCCGCGTCAATGCCGAGGGCACGGGCCTGCTGATGCAGCATTGCCGCAAGTCGAAAGCCGCGTTGGTGGTGTCGACGTTCTCGACCTACAAGCCCAACGACGATCCGCACCACCTGCACAAAGAGACCGACCCGCTCGGTGACGTCAACTCACCGCATGCGCCGACCTACAGCATGTCCAAGATCGCCGAAGAGGCCGTCGCGCGGACGATGGCGCGCCTCTTGAACCTTCCCACGACCATCGCCCGCATGAACGCGTCCTACAGCTGGAACGGCGGGCTGCCCGCGTATCACCTCGATTGGATGATGAACGACCAAGAAGTCGCGCTGCGCGCGCCGGGCAGCACTGGCTACAACCCGATCGATCAGGCCGACATCAACGCCCAGGTGCCCAAGCTGTGCGATATCGCCACGGTGCCGGCCACGATCGTCAACTGGGCCGGCGACGACATGGTGACGCCCGAGATCTGGTGTGCGTACTTCGCGGAGCTGACGGGCAAGACCCCTCGCTTCACCTACCGCGAGTATCCCGGCGCCTCCAAGGGGGGCGCGTCCGACAACACCAAGCGCATCGAATTGATCGGCAAGTGCGAGGTGGGGTGGAAGGAAGGGTTCAAGAAGATGTGGGAGCAGCGTTATCCGGGGGGCAAGCGCCGCACCGATATGCCTGACGGCGCCGCGGCGCTGCAGAGCTCCTACGTCGGCGACGCGAGCTGAAGCCGGGCCGTGGCGATGGACTTCGAGGTATCCGCCGAACACTCGCCGATGTCGGGCATCGATGAGTACCTGATCCACAACTACCCGCATCCGGTCCGCGTGATGTGGACGTCCGACCCCCGTGCGTACGAGCGTCTCTGGTTCACCGCGCAGGACAAGGTCGGCGAAGTGTTCTTCGTGTGTGGGCTCGGGTTCTATCCCAACCTCGGCACGGCCGAGGCGTACGCGTTGGTGAACCACAACGGTGTGCATCACAGCGTGCACGCGCACCGCAAGCTGGGCGACGACCGCACCAACATGAGGATCGGTCCGTTCGAGTTCGAGATCGTCGAGCCGTTCAGGCAGTGGCACATCGCACTCGACGACAACGAGTTCGGCCTCGGCTACGACTTGCAGTGGTACGACACCAAGCGAGCGGTCTTCCAGCAACTCGGCGCAGGGATGATCCACAACGGGCGCGTCGGTGGCAACACCGCCGGGTACGAGTCGTTCGGCGAGCAGAGCGGCACGATCACCGTAGCCGGCGAGTCGATCGCGCTTGCGCGCGACAAGTTCTGCGGCTCGCGTGATCACCACTGGGGTGTGCGCGACGGTGTCGGTGGTCCCAAGCACTGGATGGGCTCGAAGTGGCCCATGTCAGGGCAGTGGGTGGAGTTTCGCGACTGGTCGCTGTGGAGCCCTCGAGTGCTCTACAACATCGGCGATCCGCGCCAGGGCGCGGGCGCCACGGTGCATCGCGAGCATCGCATCCGCTTCGAGCCCGACACGAAGATCCCGATTTCGGGCGAGATCGACGTCTACTTGCCCGACAGCAGCAAAAAGTTGCTCACTTTCGAGCGTCTCGGCAACCAGATCGGGTTCCTCCGCTGCGGCATGTACGGCGGCATCAACGGGGGTACTCCGGTCGGCGACATCTGGCATGGCATGGATATCGGCGAGACCGTGATGGGTGAGACGCACGACGCCAACGACCCAGCCGTGCGATCCGCCATCACGGGGCAGGACAACTTGCACTGTCGCTTCGAGTGCGACGGCGAGGTCGCGTACGGCATCGTCGAGCCGGTCACACAGGTCTGCTACGAGTTCGCGAAGGCGGGCATGATGGGCTTCTCAATCATCGAGTAGCGGCTTGCGGGCGAGCACGATCGCGCAGATCTACGCGGCCCATGCTCCGAAGCCACACAACAACACGCGTGTATCTGCGAAGTGGAGAACGACAGCGGCCGCCAGCGGTGCCGTGAGTTGACCGAGTCGCGCCGAGGTCGCCCACGCCGCGACGACCGCGCCGCGTTGGTCCGGCGGCGAGATCGCCGTGGTGTGTCCCCTGCAACGGAATGGTGATGAGCACCTCGCCGAGACCGATGAAGATCACCGGCAGCGCGGCGAGCAACAAGGTCGGAGTGAGGCCGCAGGTGATGGTCAACACCGAGTAGATCGCGAAGCCGCACGCGGTGAGAAAGCCCGTGCTGTAGCGGCCGGCGATGCGACCGAGGAGCAGAGCCATGCACACCGAACTCGCGGCCGGAGAAGCCAAGATCAAACCCCGCACTGCCGCCCGCGCGTCATATTGCTGTTCGAGATGCAGCGGCAACGCCGTGACCGATGCGCCGAAGAACATTACGAAGCCCATGAAGGCGATGAGGAGGAGGAACTTGACCTCGGGCCGGCGCACTTGTCCGCGCGCCGCTGCAAGTTGTCGACTGAACGACGCGGTGACCTCGGGCCGGTCGTTGGGCAGGACCTTGGCCGCGCCGATGGCGAGCAGCAACGGCAGCGCGGTGAGCAGAAAGGGTCCGCGCCAGCCGAACACTTCGGTGAGCAGTTCTTCCGGCAGCGGGAATGATGGCGACGCCCGTCGTGATACCCATGGAGTTGCGGCCGAGCACGCGCGTGCGCTCGATGCCGGTGTAGTTGTCGCCGATGATCACGACCGCGAGATTCACGAACGCGGCAGAACCCAGACCCTGCAACAGTCGCGCCCCGATCAGCGCGGGAAAGTTCGGTGCGGCCATCGAGAGCAACCCGCCGATGCCGAAGATGACCAGGCACGGCACGATGACGGTTCGCCGGCCGTAGCGATCGGCCGCCACCCCGATGATCGATGCCATGAACAATCCGGGCGCGTGAGCCGACATGAGGATGAATACGCTGGCCGAGTCGGATAACCCGAAGTGATCGCGGATGTCGGGGATGGCGGGCGCGATTGCGGCGTTCGACAAGATCGCCGAGGCCGACATGGCGTAGATCACCGCCTGTTGTGCGCGCGTCAGCCCGGTTTCTCCCACGGTGTCGCGTCGAATCAGAGGTCGTCGAGCCAGACGGGCGCGCGGTCGACGAGGTATTCGCTGACGGCGCGGCATCGCTCCAATACGTCGCAGAGGTGCTCTTGGCCGAGATAGATCTTGCCGAGCGAGATCTCGACGCGAGCGACGATGTTGAGCGTGCGCTGGGTCGTATCAGTGACCGCAGGCAGCGAGTCGACGGCAGATACCTCGAGAGGCAGATCGAGACCGCCGATGCCGGCAAGCTCGGTGGCGAGGACGAGCAGGTCAGGCCCTTTCAGCAGCGGCGGCATCGACCAGTTGAACACCAGGGGGATCTTGAGCGTGTCGGACGGCTCGCCCTCGTCGGGCAAGGCGAGCACCTCGTCTTCGAATGCCAGCAAGGTGCGGGGTTCGACTTCGATCGCGAGGTGGAGGTCGAGCGGGCCACCGCAGGCGTCTTCGGGATGCAGATCGACCTCCCATGCCTGGCGCATGGAGTAGGTCTCGACGAAATGACGTTCGTCGTGCACGTGGAAGCCATGTTCGACGGCGTGGTCCTTGAGATCGGCGACGAATCCTGCGACATCGATGACGGCCACGGGCGAAAGCCTGCCACGTCCCTGGGCCAAACCCACCGCTGTGCGATGCTCTCGCGGTGGATGCCGACGACATGCTGGACTTGCTGCGCACGACGGCCGAAGCGGTGACCGTGGCGATGCACCAGCACCACGAGTGGGGCCTCTCCGGCACTCGGTACGGGCAGTACCACCATGATCTGGCCGCGGATGCGGCCGCGTTGGAAGTGCTCGAGCCGTCGGGCGTGACGATCCAGTCCGAAGAATCGGGGACGACGCCCGGCCAACTCGGCGTCACCGTGGTGATCGATCCGATCGACGGCTCGACCAACGCGTCGCGGGGTTTGCCGTGGTGGTCGACGAGCTTGTGCGCTGTGGACGGCACCGGACCGTGGGTGGCGCTGGTCGCCGACCAGGTGACGGGTGAGCGGTGGCACGCCGTGCGCGGAGGCGGGGCGTTCCACAATGAGGAGCGCATCGTTCGTCCGACGACCCCGCCCTTGCGCGACTCGGTCATCGGGTTGGGCGGATGGCCGCCGTTTCATTTCGGTTGGTATCAGTTCCGAGCCTATGGGTCGATCGCCCTCGATCTGTGCGCAGTGGCCGACGGGCGCCTCGACGGCTATGTCCATTGCGTGGCCGACGAAGTTGCCGAGTGGGACTACCTGGGCGGGATGCTCGTGTGCGAGGAGGCGGGGGGCGAGATGATCGATGTCCATGGGCGCACGCTGGCTCCGCTCGACCACGGGATCAGGCGCACACCGATCGCCGCGGGTGACCGCGCGTTGCTCGACGAGTTGCTGATCGCCCGGCGGAAGTTCGCGTGACCGCTCGCAAGCGCCGATGGATCGGCCGGCTGCTGCGGGCGGTGCCGACGCCGATTCGCGAGTTCGCGGTTCGGCGCACGACGCCGAGCTACGTGATGGGCGCCATGTGTCGCGTCGAGCGCGACGACGGCCGCGTACTGCTCGTCAAGCCGAGCTACCGCACGGTGTGGACGTTGCCCGGCGGTGTGTCCGAGCGCGGCGAGACGCCGATCGACTGCATGCGACGCGAGTTGCTCGAAGAGACCGGTCTGCGGTGCGAAGTCGTAGGCGAACCGGTGGTGATGGTCGACCCGAAGCATCGCATCTTCGACTTCGTGTACCGGGCGCGACTCGCCCCCGGCGTGGCGCCAGACGATGCGCGTGCGGTATCGCTCGAGATCGCTGATGTCGGCTGGTTCGAGATGAGGGACATCCCCGCGGTCAGCGGCCCGTTCGCCCGCAAGGTGTTGTCGGTCGACCCTGCGGACGAGGGCGTGCGCGTCGTGGTCGTCGAACCCCACGAATCACCAGACCGCGGGTGGTGGCACAGGCGATAGCGTGACGCCGCCCCCGAAAAGGGGCTTGCGGGCGCTTAGCTCAGTTGGTTAGAGCACCTCCCTTACAAGGAGGGGGTCGGGGGTTCGAGTCCCTCAGCGCCCACCGCATAGAGCCTGTTCAGAGGCGGTATTTCGACTTCCACACCCCTGTGGAAACTGTGAATAACCGCCATTTGTCAATATTCGTCAATGCGCCATATCCTGCCCTTTCATGCGAGGCCACATTCGGAAGCGGTCTGGCCCCGCGGGTGTGTCGTATCAAGTGATCGTGCCCACGACGCGTGACCCGATCTCCGGACGAGTCCGCCAGGTGTCTCAGTGGACAGAACGACACGCTTGTTCGAGCGGCAACCGACGGTACTGGACGGGTCACCCTTCCGAAGAACGGCTCCCCGATAGCGTGGTGATTCGCTGGAGACATCCCGACTCCGACTTCCGCTTCGTACCAAAGCGAGCCGGGGAACAACTCGGCTCCCGCTACGTCGGCCGGTCGCGGCGTCGAACATTCTTTGCGCGACGACCACGCGAAGTGCAGGCGAGCTCGGCCCGCAACATGACAGCATGGTGGTGTTGCCCACGCAGAAGCGAGGAACACTCGCGGGCGGGCGTCCTCCGTCATGCGCTTTAAGCGCAAGGTCCTATCCGGATCGCTTCATTGCGAATTTGCTATGCCACTGCATTGCGCCACAGCGTGTCCGAGCATCAACTGAGGCAGTGCTGTGTGGCCGACTTGGTCGGCGAGCGTCGACGTTTGGGAGCCGCAAACTGCGGCCGAACGGCCAAAAAGTCACGAGTCCTGGATGAAAATGCGGTCGCCGTTCGTCGAACTGTAAGCGGTCGGTTGGGTTCATCGTGTGGAGTCTTATGCGGCAGGCAGCTTTCGTAGCGTTTGTTCTCGGGTTGGTGGGGTGCGGCTCGGGTGAGTCGGTGAGCCCCTTGCAGTCGACTGCGTCGGTGGTGTCGAGCGTGGCTACTGCGTTACCGACGCCTACAACGACCGCGGTTGCTTCGACTTCGACGACATTGCCGATCCAGCAGGGCCGTACGATGACGGCGACGCCTCGAACCGGACTGTACGGTGGCCGGGTGGTGACGGCCCACGGCGAGGGCTGGCCTCCCGATATGCAGGTCGGCGTCGCGCAGTGTGCACCCGCAAGGTTTCCGGCCGAAATCGGCGAGTGCGCGACGTTCCGATCAGTGATCGTGAAGTCTGACGCGAGCGGTGGGTGGGATGCCCGGATCCATGTCGATCGCGCGATGGTTGTATCAGGGCAGAGAATCGACTGCGCGATCAGTCGTTGCACCTTGAGCGCGTCGGCCGTAGTCGACGGTGTGGCTGCTACCCGTGCGCCTGGTAGTGGAGTTCCCGACTATCTCGCAGTCGGCGAAGTTGTGCTCGAGTTCGATCCGGCCGCCGTACCGGTGCCGACGCTGCCGCCGCTACAGCCTCAGCCGGTGGCCTTCGATCTCGACGGCGACACGCGGCCGGATCAACTGTGGATGGAAGGGCCCAGCGGTCAAGCGCAGCTCTTGGCGCGGCTCGCCACTGGCCTCGAGTCGCGTTTGCCGTCGTTCGGCGCCACTTCGCGGGTACATGTTCGTCGCCTCAACGGCGTTGCGCTGATCTTCTACGACTTCAGTGGCGCTACGGTGCTCAACGCACGGTTCGCGACGTTCATCGACGGGCAACTGCGGGTGCCCGTGTCCGAAGACGCTGACCACGAAGAGACCACGGTTCTGTGGAATGCCCACTCGATGTGCTGCCCGGAGGCCACCGCCGATACCGCTTGTCTCGTACTCGATGGCCGCGAAACACTCGTGCGGACCTCCTCGGAGCTCATCGACCGAGCCGGCAAAGCAGTCGACACCGCGACCTACCGATCCGACGGCGACTATCAGCGTCACTGGATAAGGAGAGCGTTGGTCATCGACGGCGCACGACTCGTCACTATCCGCGATGACAGCGGAGTGATCGCACGCGGCGCGCCCGCGCCGCCGGGCGTTCCACTCGACGACGAGTTCGCCTGCTAACGGATTGCTAACGAGAAGGACAGGACTCCGGACCTTGCGAAGGTGAGGCTGTATTCGAGCGGCTCAAGTAGCGGTGTTGGGTGCTGTTCGCGGAGCGAGGTGCTAGGACTGCAGTGTGTTGGTGACCAAGCCATTCGTCTGGACGTGGAATGAACGGGTCCCGTCTTATGCGCAGGCTCAGGCCCTGACCAACAGTTCGGTTCAAACCGCTCGAGCGCGTTCAGCCGTTGGTTCCGCAATTCCTGTGATGGCAGCGATGGCGTCGCGTCGGTGTCCGGAATTGCACTGCGAATGCGTCGTCGGGCGATATTGGTGCTGGCCTGCGTCGTCCACGATGTCGAAGTAGACCTTGATCATCCAGACCCATACGCGCGCATCGGCTCCTGAAACGCTTGACCCGCTCGGATGAGTTGTGGCATCTCGGCATGACCGAGGTGTGGACCGCCGAGCACGGCTGGGTCTACCTGCACTTCGCCGATCTGTGCAGACACGGCACGATACGGACGCGGCGCTCCGAAGCCGCCGCTAAGGTCGTACCAACTGATTGGCGGATTGGACGCTATGACTAAGGCACTATCAGCAGCAGGATTTATCGCGGGTCGGACGTTGGCGGTGGTGGGCGACACGATTCGCAGGGCCGGCTCGAGGCTCGCGATGGCTGCCAAGCCTGAGAAGGTGCTGCGAAACACGGCGACTCTGAGCGAGTACTACTCGACGACGCCGATGACGATGAGCTCGGAGCGCGAGGCCGCGATCGCTGACGCTCTGCGAGAGGTTGACGCCGACGCGCAGGCGAGCACTCGATAGAGATCAGCGCGTCGTGCCCGATCTGCGGGACCTGCAGATGCACGATGTCGAGGCTTTGGCAGGTTTCGTGTGCGTCCGGTGGTGGGCTCCTCACGACTGGGCCGACGAAGCTGAACTGTTTATTCGACGGGGACTTGCCGGAGCTCTGGCCCGTGCAGAAGCCAGCGCAGTGGGTTTGTGGGCCGACGACAAGTTGATTGGTGTCGGAGCGTGGGTCGTCGAGAGCGAGACGCGATGGCGGGTTGTGACCATCGCGGTGGACATCGACAACCGCGGTCGAAGATACGGACGAGCCTTGAAATCGGAGATTCTTGCCCGCGCTCGCGGGAATGACGTAGCTGAGGTGATTTCGTTCGTGGATCGTCGCAACGAGCGCTGCATGCGCGCGAGGACGGGCACGTGCACGTCGACGTAGTCGTGAACTACGACGCGGGTCTTCGACGGAGTTGGGCGCAGGATCCTGCCGACGTATTGGACGATGTTGCCTTTGAAGCGAATGGGGAACGCGAGGAAGAGGGTGTCGAGGGGCGGGCAGTCGAATCCTAACGACGAACGCCGGCGGGCCTACGCCAGCCTCGGCTTCGATCTGCCCGCGGCTCCACGCAAACGTCGATCCGTCGATGCCTTCTGACGGCAACATGGGCTCGAATAGACTCGGCCTCAGGGCCGAAACGCGAAGATGAGGTAGGCGCCATTCGCCGGATCCGGTCGCGCCACTCCGCCGAGAGTCTCGTTGATGCGAATCATTTCGCCGAGCAGGCTCGCGGTCGCGACGAGGAGGAGTCCCCCTTCGGTTGGTGCGTCGGTCAACTGCGCGGTGACGGCGGTGCGGGCTTTCTTGCCGATGCCGCCGTGCAGCACGAGTGGGTTGTGCCCACTTTGCTGGAGCGTCGCAACGATCTGTTCGAGGTGTTCGGTCCACCGCGTCAGCACGAGACTGTTGCCACCTGATGCGGCCGCAGCAGCGATGTCGTTGCAGATCGCCGTGGTGCGTTGGTGGTCTTCGACGACGTCTCGGAGCACGGTTTGGATGTGCTGGCTGGCTTCGATCGGTTGATGGTCTGTCTCGTGCACGATGAGATCGAGCGCCCGTAGCGCCGCGCCGGGGCGCTCGACCATTCGGTGTCGTATGGGGCCGCAGTGCATGGTCATGAGCGCTTGCAGTCCATCTCGCCGGTACGGGGTTGCGGTGAGACCGACCCAGCGTCGCACTGCAATCTCTCGCACCGCACGCTCGAACGTCACCGCGGGGACGTGGTGGCATTCATCGACGATGACCAGTCCGTATCCTGCGCTGAACGTGGCAAGGTCCTCGCGGCGGGCCAGGCTCTGCACCATTGCCACATCGACGATCCCGGTCGCCTTGTTACGGCCGCCGCCGAGTTGGCCGATCTGCTTCGCGTTCAGATCGAGGTGGGTGATGAGCCGGTCGCGCCATTGCTCCACGAGGGGCTTGCGGTCGACGATGACCAGTGTCGGCACGGCGTGGCGCGCGATCAACGCGCAGCCGATGACGGTCTTGCCTGACCCCGGTGGAGCGACCAACATGCCGAGATCGTGCGTGGCGAGCGAGTCCGCGGCTGCGTGCTGATCGGCGGTCAATTCGGCGCGCAGCGTCACTTCGATCGGAGCGGGCGTCGCGAAGCCTTCGGTGACGACGAGACGACTTCCGGCATCGCGCACCAATGAGTCGACCTTGTCTCGCAAGCCTCGTGGGACCAGCAACTGGTCGATGCGCTCGCGGTAACAGCGAATGAGGCGCGGCGTGTCCCACGTCGAGAAACGGAGGCGTTCTTTCTCGTAGAACTCGGGGTTCTGTAGCGACGCGAGGTGCTTGATCGCCGACACGAGCGCGGGCGGTAATCCGATCCGGTCGATTGCGAGCATGGCTTCTGCTCGTGCGCGGATCAGCGCGGGCGGCGCCGGCGCATCTTCGGCGCGCAGCGGTCGTCGATAGGTAGACGTTTCCGGACCCATTGCGACTTCGCCGAAACCCGTCGCCAACGCGTCGGCCGCTTCGGGTGTGAGCCGCTGAAGCGACGACAGGAATTGCCATTGGTCGTTGTAGGGCTCGAGCGTCGACGGATCGATGAACAGCGTCGTGCCTCGTTTACGGCACGCTCCTTGCAACGGCAACGCGATGAGATTGCCGAACGAGCCCTTCGGCATGAAGTCCTGCGTCGGGAACAGGCGGTCGTAGCTGACGAGATCGAGCGCTGACCGGATCGTCATCGCTTCGCGCAACAGATGTACACCGATGCGTCGTGCGGACGAAGCAGAGACGGGACCTGAGAAGAACATCCAGACGTGCGCGCCGTTGCCGGAGCGGGATCGCTCCAACGCCGTAGGCATTCCATTGGCGCGCGCCGCGTCGATGTAGGCGAGGGCATCCAACAGCCAACCCTCACCGTCGAAGTCGCATGCCAACAACCGACAGCGGTCGCCGCGAAGCAGTGGATAGAGCCCCGCGTGGATCGTGCCTGCGAGATGTTGTTCGATGACCTCGTCGGTCAGCGGTAGGTATTCGCGATCGGGCCGTCGGGCGTTCGCCCAACCGCCACGGACTGCCGGACTCCAACCCGTCTTGCCGGTGCGATCGTTCTCCCACCGCAGTGCGTAGACATCGTCGCGCCCCGCGAACAGTGAGCGGAACAACGCCACGTTCCGAGCGCGCGTTGAGGAATGGTCCACGTCTGCCAGCGTTGGCGCGGTGCTGTCCGCTCCGTTGTTCTTGACGAACAGTGTCGGCGACCACGCCGCCACATGATCGCTCGCCGCGCGATTGTCGAGACCGAGCAGACCCCGAAGTCGCGCGTTCTCCGCCCGAAGCGCCTCGATCTCTGCGAGCAGTTCGGACTCCGCCGGCGCATCCACGACCACAACATCATGACGCGGGGACAACCGTCTAGCGCATCTGCAACGCGTCGTCGCTCGACACACCTCGTCGCGCGTTGCATCATCGCGACGCTCGAAACGCGCCATTTGTCAACCATTTGTCAATGGACGGGCCGAAACACGACCAACGTCCACACAACCTGCCGGACGGCTCAACCCACCTGACCAGCGCAAATAACACTTGCTGAACTGCGCCGGACGTGACTTTTGCCACTTACAAGGAGGGGGTCGGGGGTTCGAGTCCCTCAGCGCCCACTGGTCGTTGCCAAATTTACAACGTTTGCGCAGTTGACGGGTGCTTTCGCGTGTCCGATCGCTCAAACCGGTTCGTTGCTTCTTTCAAACCTCGATTGCAGCTGAGCTTTGGGCGCTCAGCCTGGGAAATGGTGGAGCTCCTCGCCGGGAGCTACTACGACGCGATCAGGTCAGTCATCGACGTGCAAGGCAGGTCGTTCACATGGCGGGCGAAGCCCATACGTTGTTGGCGTTTCCCCAATCACGCCTTCGTCAGCACACACAAGGGTCCGGTTGTGTAACCAGGACATTGTTTCACCAGCAGAGTCAGCTGAAAGCCGCCGTGATGACTTGAGGGTTGAGGTACTCGCGCCAGCGTGTGAGAAGGCCGGCTTCGTCGAAGATGAAGACGCCGACGTACGTGTTGCTGTATGGGGCGTCGGTCGCGAG
This sequence comes from Acidimicrobiales bacterium, assembly GCA_035525225.1. Taxonomy (GTDB): domain Bacteria; phylum Actinomycetota; class Acidimicrobiia; order Acidimicrobiales; family WLNW01; genus DATLFA01. The sequence continues at coordinate 9,831 of DATLFA010000038.1, read as the reverse complement.
GAGGCGGGTGTGCGATGAATACTCCGCGATCACGATTCGGGTGTCGGTGGTCTCGTAGAGCGCGTCGATTCGGAACGCGTAAGGAGCGAAGGCGGTCATGCCCGCGCGGCAGAATTCGAGGAATGGCTCGGGACCGTCGATGCGGTCGGGCGATTCGGGTGTCGGTCGGTACGGGTATTCCTGTACGAACGCCGGCGAGAGCATTTCTCGCACGCCGTCGAAGTCGAAGGTGCCCAATCGCCGCAGGATCTCGGTCGCCCGTGCGGAGTTCGTCATGACAGGTACTCGCCGGCGTTCACTCGGATGGTCTGGCCGGTGATCATCCGGGCGCGATCAGACAACAGGAAAGCAAACGCTTCGGCGACGTCTTCGTCGAGGGGCATGTCGGGGATCGGCCAGTCTTTGGCGATATCAGCGACGACATCGGCGGCCGTGCGTCCTTGTTGGCTGGCCATGTAGTCCATGTAGCCCTGTAGAGCGGGCCGAGCATCCAGCTCGTCTCGGCCCCGGGTTCCCTCCCTGTCCCACGCCGCGCGCGGGCCCCACGACTGACTAGCGCATCCCCGAACCCGTGTTCCGGGATGCCCCCGACGCGGATGAAGAGGTGGTCGAGACGTTGGCCGTGGGCAGCTTGCCTAGTGGAGAGCCCGCCTATCGCACTGTGGATGCGCGCCATGCAAGATCGACAAACCGAAGCAACCTGAATCGACACCCACCACGCGATCCACGTCACGCGGAACTCGCCGACCATGAGAACATGGTTGAACTCAACTCAGAAGGAGACCTGAGTCATGGTCACGGGATACACCACGGATCCCATCGACGTTATCGATGTGGACAGCCATTACTCGCCGCCACCCGGCTTTTGGGAAGCGCACGCCCCGGCGAAGTTCAAGGAGCGGGTGCCTCGGATCCGCGAGAACGATGAGGGTATGCCGGAGTGGGTAGTCGACGGGAACCGATTTGACTCAATCGGCTTCAACATGGTGCGGCCGGACGGCACCAAGGTACAGGGCAATATGCAGGCGCTACCCTCCTTCGAGGAGATGCACGCTGGCTGTTACGACGTCAAGTCCCGCGTCGCCTGGTTGGACGAGCACGGCATTTCTCAGCAGATCATGTACCCCAACACGGGCGGCTTCAGCAGCCAGATGTTCTTCACGAAGATCGCCGACGAAGAGCTGCGCAACGTCTGCATAAGGACCTACAACGACGCCGCGGCCGCGCTGCAGAAGGAGAGCGGTGGTCGGCTCATACCGCTGTCGCAGATCCCATGGTGGAATATTGAGGAGGCAGAGAAGGAGCTCAGGCGCACGCGGGTCGAGCTGGACCTCATGGCCGGTCCCACCATGTTCACCTCGCCCGAGATCCACGGCCTCCCCTCCTACAACCAACCGCAATGGGCCTCGTTCTTGTCGACATGCGAAGACCTCGAGGTACCACTCAGCTTCCATATCGGTGTGCCCGGCGGAGGGGCCCAGAAACCATTCGTAGAGCCGGGCGTCGACGCGGCTGAACAGCTGACCAAGGGCCGCGGTGTGTTTCTGGCCGTGTACACAACCAACTCGTTCCTCAGCAACTCTTGGCTTCTCACCAACTTCATCTTCAGCGGTATTCCGCTGAGGCACCCCCGGCTGAAGATTGTTTCGGGCGAAACCGGCATCAGCTGGTTGCCGTTCCTCATCGAGGCCATGGACTTCCAGTGGCACGAGAACATCGAGAGTGAGGACAAGCGGGACTTCTGGCAGGGCATGATGCCCAGCGAGATCTACCGCCGCAACTTCTTCGCCTCGTTCTGGTTCGAGACGACGGCGCTCGCAGAACACATCGATTTTCTCGGCGCGGACACCGTCATGTTCGAAACCGACTTCCCCCATGGCACCGCGTTGACGGACAGGATGACGGAAGAAGTAGCAGGAAAACTGGCCAAGCTCACCCCAGCGGTGCGCAAGAAGGTCCTGCACGACACGGCGGCACGCGTCTACAACCTGCAGTAGTAGTAACCGTCGTCGGCGGGCATCGCTTCGCTGACGTCGTCGGTCATCTTGCGGTGGTTCACTCGTCGGCTGATACCTCGCGTTTCGAGGTGCGCCGCGGCGGTTCGACGATGGACACCGAACTCTGTGGCAAGATCAGTCAGTGTCCGTCCTGTCTTGCACCCGTTGATGAGTTCGTCGATCTCGAGGTCGGTCAAGCGATGCTGCTTGGCCACGCCAGTTCGGCGACGACGTTGAACGTCTACGCGCATTTCCTTGCGGCGAGTGATCGCGACGCGGCGGGACTCGCTCGGTCGGGTAGTGGACGAGCTGGGGGCGCGGATCAGTGACGAGTTGGGCGGCGAGCGGATGACGTGTCCGCCGGGCGGCGATCCCCGCGGATGCGCTTCTCGTCGTTCGTGGCGAGGACACTGACGACCCCGCCGTTGGGATTTGATGTTCTGCGACCTCGTGTCCGCGAAGGACGCGTTGGCGCACAGATTGCCGTTGTTGTGGATCGCAAGGTCCAGTGGCGCCGTCAGCCAGCGGACGCGCCATTGCGCCCGCAAACGATCTGGGGTCCCGCTACGCGGCGGAGATCCGGTCGGCGCCGACGAAGATGTTCCATGGCTCGACGCTTGTGGTGACGATTCGTTGTTCTCGCGCCCAGGGGTCGGCTGCGAGGCGATCGAGGATGGCCACCTCGCTGTCTGTGTTGACGATGAGTAGAGCGCGGATGCGGCCGCGCTCACTCCCGGCGAGCGGTCCGGCGAACAGGACGATGCCCGCGCTCGCGAGCTCGTTCATGAACGCTGCGTGATCGTCCGCGCCGGGTTGATCGAAGGCGCCCTTTCCCGCTGTCCAAGCGGGCCCGGCGTCGCGAATGACGGCGAAGTAGCCCATTGCTCTTCCTCTTTCGTTTCGCTGTACTGGCCATGTTGTTGGGCAAGTGCCGCACGGCGGCTCCCTCGGTGGTTCGTTACCGTCGGGTCGCCTGGATGGTCCACGCCGCCGATTCGAAGAGCACACCGTTTGGGGTTGCGTGGGCGGCCATCGTCGAGTGGAGCGCGTCGATGGCTCGAGCCCGGCCACTGTCGTCGAGGCCTTGGAGCATCCAGCCCATGAGGCCGAGTACGAAGCGGTGGCCGTCGTCGGCGTCGTTGCCGAACCACATGTCGGCGTTCGTTGCGTGGAGGTCGATGTCAATGAACCCGGCATTGGCGAGAAGGCTGCGAACTCGGTCGGGGTCCGAGAGAGCGAATGGGCCGGGCGCGTCGAGCGGCGGGGCCGGCAGGTCTCGCCCGGCCGCGAGTGCCCGGGAGATCTGGTAGATCCACTCGTTGCCCGCCAGCGGCTGCCATGTGGCGAGCACGATGGATCCACCCGGACGCAGGGCTTTGCCGATGTTGCCGAACGCAGCGACGTGATCGCCGAAGAACATCGCGGCGAAGCGGCTGATGGCCACGTTGTAACTGCCAGCATCGAAGGGATGGATCTGCGCGTCGGCCTGCGCGAACGTTGCGTTGTTCACGCCCTCTTCAATAGCGCGCCGACGGGCGTAGTCGAGCATGCGAGACGACAGGTCGATGCCGAGGGCGGAGCCGGCGTGCGCGGCGCGGGCCGCGTCCCGAGTGGTTTGCCCGGTCCCGCAGCCGACGTCCAACACGCAATCGCTCTCGCCGATCGCGGCGAGGGCGAGCAGTTGTTCGTGATACGCGGCGACCGATCGGTCGAAGTACTCGGCGTGGTCGGACCAGTACTTGCCCTCGTCGCCGTCCCAGGCCCGGAGCTGCTCGACGTTCGACGAGTCGACCGGCACTGCGTTGGTCGTTGTCATGTCGACCTCCCTAGTACACTCCCTTTGGGAGTTTCATATTGTCCCAAAGGGAGAATCATGTCAAGACCTACGGCGATGACCACGACGTCGTACGCCATCCTCGGTCTGCTAGCCGTCAAGCCGTGGACTACCCACGAGCTGGTGCAGCAAGTGGACCGCAGCCTGCGTCGAATGTGGCCGCGTGCGCAGAGCAAGCTGTATGAGGAGCCGAAAAAGCTTGTCGCCCATGGCTTCGCCCGACCAACCGACGACCCTGTTGGCCGACGCCGCCGCACCCGTTACACGATCACGGCGAAAGGCCGGCGTGCGCTGTCTTCCTGGTTGCAGGAGCCCGGAGACGGACCGATCCTCGAGTTCGAGCAACTTCTCAAGATCAGCTTCGCCGACAGCGGCAGCAAGGCCGACATCGTCACCAACCTCGAGGCCACACGCGCGTGGGTACTCCGGCAGAACGAGGAGAACCTCGCAACGGCCCGCGCGTACCTCGAAGGCCGCGGCGCGTTTCCCGAGCGGGCCGCGCTCAACCAGCTTGGGGGGCGCTTCCTCACGGACTTCTACGTAATGGTCGCGCAGTGGGTCGACTGGGCGTCGCAGCTCGTCGACCACTGGCCTGACGACGTGCGCCACGCGCCGTTCAACGTAGCTGCGGCGGAGGAGAGTGTTCGACTCGCCGAGAATGTGGCGAAGATCGTCGAGTAGTGCAGGCGCGCGATCGTTCCGACCAAGCATTCGTTGTCGGATCGAACGACCTTTATCGCGAACTCAGCTACGTCGCGCTCTCGCGCGGCCGCATCAGCCAACACGCTCGGCATCGACCGGTAGCGGGCACTCCCGATGCCTACCGAAGGGCGACCTCCTTGCTCGGCCTGCCACGGTGAGGAGTCTGGTTGTGCCCGCTGCCGGTACGGGACATGCGGGCGCAGGGACTCGAGCTATTACCACGGAGGCGACTCCCCGCTGAGCCACGACACGCCGGCCGACTTGATCGATTATACCGACGTCCACGTGGCGCTCGTTGACCGTCGTCATGTGGCCGGCGGGCATTGGCAGGACTCCTGCGGTGCAGGCCGCGGCCGCGCGCCTCGCGCATGACGCCGAGCGAGGGGTTACTCGCATGAGCGAACTCGCCCAAGAGCCGCTTGTAGAGCGTTCGATGAGGTTGAGCGTGCTTGTGGATTGGGACGGTCATGGCGGACGAGACGGTCGATGTCGCCGAAGCCGTGGCCCGTGGGATTCCCGGGCTTGACCGTCCTGGGTCACGAAATGCGCGGTCGGCTGCTACGAGTCGACGATGTGCCACTGCGCTGGAGCGTCGAAGGCCGTTGCGCCTTTGCGACCGATTTCGACTACCGCTCCCACTGAGCGCGGGGGCATCGCCGCGTCAGCTCTAAGCTCCGGGCGATGATCGATCGTGTCGATCCCTCGGCGTCGCCTAACCGGTCGAGCCTCGATGCTGTCGTGCGTCAACTGCTGTGTTCGTCGCCGTTTCGTTATTCGGTCGCGGAGAATGCTGCGGAGCGAGAGATTGCGTTTCGTCTTCGCTACCGCGCTCTCGTCGAGCAGGGTTGGCGTGCGCCGGCCGACGATGTGATCGAAGTCGAAGAGGACGAGTATGACGCCCGGGCGATCCACGTCGTAGGTTGGGATGACATCACGCCGATCGCGACGGGCCGCATCGTGCTGCCGCCGGGTCTTCTGCCGACGGAGGCGGCTTCTCCATCGTCATCGAGCCGCAGGGTCAGGTTGCCGATGTCGGTCGCATGGTCGTCGTTCGATCGCATCAGAACAGTCAACATGGCGCGTTCGTCGGGCTGCTGGCGAGCCTCTATTCAGAGGTGCCTCGCCACGGCTACACGGTCGGCTGCGGCATGATGGCCGCGAATGTTCGGATGTTGATGCGTATGTTGGGTGTCGAGCTCGAAGTTCTCGGCGACGAGCGCCTGTATTGGAACGAGTTGAGTGCGCCCGTTCGCTTTGTTCTGGAGGCGACGGCATCGACGATCATCGAACGGTTCGCCGTGGAATGAGAGAAGGGTCACCTAGGGTGCCGCGAGAACGAGGCACGCGTTCGACCCGCCGAAGCCGAAGGAGTTGGAGAGGCCGAGACCAGAGCCGATTGCGCGCGGTTGTCCACTCACCACATCGAGTGGAGTCTTCGGGTCGATTGTCTGGAGCCCCGCGACGGGCGGCACGAGTTGGTTCCGTAGCGACCACAACGTGACGATCGTTTCGACTGCTCCCGAACCGGCGATCATGTGCCCCGTCGTGCTCTTTGTTGCGGTGACGGGCGGGGACGCCGCGCCGAAGAGCGCTTCGATCGCGGTCGATTTCGGCGAGGTCGTTCAAGATGGTGCCGGTGCCGTGCGCGTTGATATGGCTGATGTCGTTGGCTGACGCGCCGGCGGACCGATCTTCGTTGTATTGGCGATTGTCCGTGGCTTCTTGCCGGGATCACCGCCGGCGCCGGACTCGTCGACGGAAAGGATCAACTCCTTCTTCGCGGACAATCACGGCGCGATCAAGGCCGGCGCCTGGATCGGCGTTCTTGCGACGATATTCATCGTGTGGTGGCTGGCGACACTGTTGCGCCAAATGTTCGATGTCGAGGATCGTCGCCCGCGTCTTGCGGTGATCTCGCTTACCGGCATCATCCTCGCCGGTGGCGTGAACACGGTTGCTATCGCGCTCTACGGCGGCATGGCGCAGCGCTACCAGGACCTCGGTGACAACGCCGGGTTGCTATGGGCGATCTACAGCGCGATGGGTGCGGCTCGTCGATCGGGATCGCGTTGCACGTCGGTGCGGTCGCGGCGCTCGGATTTCGCACGCGGTTCTTGCCAGTGTGGCTCAACGCACTCGGCGCGTTCGCTGCACTTGCGAACGTGATCGCGACGATCGGGGTCGCGACCGATGCTTCTGTTGCGTTCGCATTCTTGGCGATCGGGTTCCTCGCGTCGGCATTGTGGATCCTCGCGGTGAGTGTCGTCTTGTGGAAACAAGCGGATCGCATCGCCACCGTCGCGACGACATAGACGTTGTTGTCGGCGTGCTCTGATTGCGCGCTCTACGTCGTGCAGATCGGGCTCGGTGCGAAGCGAGAGGTCGGCGCGTTTGGGAAGCACTGACACACAGACCGATGACCTTCCCCGGTTCTCCGGAGGGTTGCTTGTGTCGATCATGCTGCGGTGCCTATATTTGGCGTTGGACGGGCTGGCTGTCACGGTGTGGTTGCTCGTCAGCGTGTCTGGAGGTTGGGTCGATGGATACCCGCTTCACGCAGCTGGTTGGCTGTGCGGTCCCGATCCAGCAGGCGCCCATGGGTGCAGTGTCGACGCCAGGATTGGCGTTGGCGGTGGCCGATGCCGGTGGAGTCGGAAGCATCGCGGCGATCGGGATGCCCGCGGCGCGTCTCGAGGTGATGTTGAGCGACATGGCCGGGAGCACCAACGGTGTGCTCGCCGCGAACTTCTTGACCAACGAGATTGACCGCGATGCAGTGGCGGTTGCTGCGCGTCTGGTGCGACTCGTCGACTTCTTCTGGACGGACCCCGACCAATCGTTGGTCGAGATTGCGCATCGTGCGGGTGCGTTGGCCAGTTGGCAGGTTGGTTCGCTGGCCGAAGCGAAGGCCGCGGTCGATGCCGGATGTGACGTGATCGTCGTGCAGGGCATCGAGGCGGGAGGGCATGTCCGGGGCACGAGTTCACTGCTTCCGTTGCTCGCCGCGGTACTCGATGAAGTCGACATCCCGGTGCTGGCGTCGGGCGGGATCGGCGACGGACGTTCACTGGCCGCGGTACTGGCGGCGGGAGCGGCGGGAGCGCGGCTCGGTACCCGCTTCGTCGCGACGCACGAGTCAGGAGCGCACCTTGCCTACAAGCGGGCGGTGGTGGAGGCACGGTTCGCTGCGACCGAAATCACCGACGCGTTCGCGGTGTGCCCGTTGTGCGCGACGAGCCCCAGGGCGCGGGTGTTGCGGTCCTGTGTTGACGCGGTTCGTTCGCTCGACCTCGATGTCATCGGCGAGGGCAGCATCGGCGGTCAAACTGTGTCGCTGCCAAGGGGCTCGGGGTTGCCGCCCGGCGAGGGATTCACTGGTCGCATCGACGCGATGGCGATGTACGCCGGGGAGTCGGTGCACGCCGTCGAGTCGATCGCGCCGGCCGCGACGGTCCTCGCCGATCTCTGCCAACAGGCCGAGCGCCTACTCGCCGAATGGCGCTAGCGGTGTATCCCATGGCCGCTCGATCGCTCGCCTCTTGGGGCCCGTGCGGCGACCCCGAGGCGCGAGGACGCAACGCCGGCAGCAGGGTCAATATCCGTGTCGAAGAAGGATTTCTGGCGAACTTCGAAGTGGTTGACCGAGAAATTTGAAGGTGGGTAATTAGTGGGGGGAGGGCAGGCCCTCCCCCCAGCCCCCTCCCGGGGTCGTCGCGTGCGTGGTGTGGTGTGCTACGGCAGGCTTGATTGATGGCGACGGTGACGAATATCAATGAGGTTCTCGATGGGCATGTGTCCCTTGAGGTGCAGTGCGTGGATCGAATGTTGTTGAACGCGTACGTTCCGGGTTTGCAGGTGGCGGGCCAGGTGGTGTTGTTCTTGACCCGCCATCTTGGCAACGAGGTGCCGTCGCCGGCGTTGTTCGCGCAGATCGGTAACCGGTTCGTACGCGACGTGAAGAAGTTCGCGTCGGCTAACGACGTCCCGATCTTGCGGTTGAACAAGCCGGATCGGTCGCGTTGGGATGACCGCAAAATCGATCATGTCGGTCCCTACGTCGCGGCGGCACGGTCTGCGGGCCGCTTCGGGGTAGTCGCGATTGTCGCCACCCAGGAGTTCCAGTGGGTGTTCAGTGGCCGAAACCGCTCCGAGATCCCGGGCGTCGTGTCATTCGATTTCACCAAGTCATCGCGTCGCGTCGGCACCTACTACTTCTATGTGCTTGATCCCGACTTCGGGGTGGGGTTCATCAAGATCTGTACGTACTTCCCGTATCCGGCCAAGGTGTGGGTCAACGGCCATGAGTGGGCCAAACGTCAAGCCGATCATGCCGGCATCGCCTACACCGCGTTGTCCAACGGCTTCGCTACTTGCGATGACCCGCCGCGGCTGCAGGCGATCTGTGACCGATTCGGGCCCGCGGACGTGCAGGGGTTCTTCGACCGCTGGATCGGTCAGATCCCGACGCCGTTCACCGACGATGATCGGGCTGCGGGCTATTGGTGGGAGCTGTCGATGCGCCAAGTCGAAGTCTCACGCACGCTCGTGTTGGACGATCCTCGCCGCGCTCGCCGATTCTTCGAGGCGCTCGTCGCGGACAACATCGGCATCGGCCGACCGGCCGAGGTCCACGCCGTGTTCGCACGCGACCCCCGCGGTCGGACTACCACGGCACCGTTCCAGACCCGGGTGTTCGCGCCGGGCACCGAGGTGAAGATGGACTTCACCTACAAGAACAGCCGCGTGAAGCAATATTTGAAAGAAGGGAGAGCGTTTCGGATCGAGACCGTCATCAACAAACCATCCGACATCGGGGTCCTCGCCCGGCTCGAGCATCTGCCCGAGCTGATCACGAAATGCCGCGAAGTCAACGCCCGTCTGCTTACTCTTGAGCGTGCCGGTCAGGGCTGTGCCATCGGAGACGATCTCTTCGGCCGTCTCCACCAGCCACTCACTGAGGGCCAAAGAACCGGAGCATTTCGCTTCGGGGATCCACGCGCCATGGCCCTGGCCGGCGCGCTCTGCTGTGTCGTCAACACCGTCACCGGCTTCACCAATCGCAGCCTTCGTGGGCTTGTCGCCGGACTCCTCGGGGTCGACTACAACGCCAACCAGATGAGCTACGACCTGCGCCGTCTCCGCCTCCACGGCCTCATCGAGAAGATCCCCGGCACCAACACCTACCGCACCACACCCAAAGGCATACGCGCCGCGGTGTTCTACACCAAGCTCCGCGACCGTCTACTCGGCCCGCTCCTCAACGCCGGCGACCAGCCCCCCGCCCCCATCGAACTTCGA
>DATLFA010000022.1:0-83223 GCA_035525225.1 Acidimicrobiales bacterium | reverse complement strand
GCCGGCTGGGCCCATCAGGTGGTGGCGGTGTCGAGTGTGGTGATGCGGATCAGGTTGTAGACGGCGGTGGTCATCTTGAACCAGGCCCGGTTGCGTTGTTGGCCGATGTAGCGCAGCTTGCGGCCGGCCCCGACGGTCTTGACCCAACCGAAGGGTTCCTCGACTCGTTTACGGATCCGTTGGCTGACGTCGTAGCCGGCGTGTCTGGTGGTGCGCCCATCGATGGCCGATCTCCGCTTCGTCGTGTTCTGCGCGACGTGCGGCGTGAACCCGGCTGCTCGCACGTCGGCAACGAATTGTTTGGTGTCGTAGTTCTTGTCACCGGCAACGGTTCTTCGCCGACCATGTTTCGGGAGTCTTTGCAACATTTCGGTCGCACAGTCACGCTCCGCGTAGCCGGTCGCCGCGGTGAGCTCGGCGTCGACGATCAACGCCGAGCGGTGCTCGATCAGCAGGTGCCCGGCGTAGCACAGCGTGGCCGCGGTGTTGTTCGACTTGCGATACAGGCGGGCTTCAGGGTCAGTCGTCGAGGCGTGGGTGTCGTTGGACCGCTTCTGCCCGTGCCACTGCACCTCGGCGTTGCGGCCCGCCGGGCCATCACCAGAGGGGTCGTGATCTTTCGGCTTGAAGCTCTTGTGCGATGCCCACGCCTCCAACAGCGTCCCGTCGACGGAGAAGTGGTCCGAGGAGATGTAGCGGCGCAGCTTCGCCTGACGCACCACGGCGGCGAAGAACTCGTCCGCGACCTCCGCGTCGAGGAGGCGTCGACGGTTCTTCGAGAACGTCGACGCATCAAACGATGGAGCGTCGATCGGCAAGTCCAAGAACCACTTGAACAACATGTCGTAGTTCAACCGTTCGCAGAACGCCCGCTCCGAACGCATCGAGTACATCGCCATCAACACCGTTGCCTTCAACAACATCTCCGGCGGCACCGACGGCCGACCCCCGCTCGAGTACATCGCCTCGAAGATGTCGTCGAGATCGGCCAGCACCGCGTCGACCACCACCCGGATCCGACGGATCGGATGATCCACCGGGATCAGATCCTCGGTGCTCAACGACGACAACATCGACAACTGACGATCCGGGAGTCCACGCATACCCCCATTCTTTTCGATCCAGCACAAAAACGCGAGCACCAATCAGAGGTTTTTCAGCACCCTGCTAGAGATGAGGGGCACCAGCAGCGGATCATCGCGGCATAGGTGTCCTCTCGATCGGTTCCAGCACCACCAATGGCACCTCGCGGCCGAAGGTCGCGGCGCGCTCCTGGTAGCGCGACAGCGAATCGCGCTGCGCGGTGATCATCTCGAAGATGCGCTGGCGCTCCGCTCCCGTGGCGACATGGGCGCGCACGGCGCGGCGCTTGCGGTGGACCCACACCCACGCCGACGGGTTGTCTCGCACGTTCCAGACCCAGTCGGGGTCACGGGGGCCTCCCCCGTTCGATCCGATGACGACCATCCGTCCACCGTCGTCGGGGTAATACGGCAAGGCGCGAGGGCGCAACTGACCCGACTTGCGCCCGATAGTCGTGAGCAGCAGCGTCGGTTGATAGGCGTTGCCGCCGGCTTTCGAATACTGCCAGGTGATCACCGAAAAGCCCGTCAGGCGTACGAGCCAGCGATCGAAGGCGCGCCCCAGCGGGCCCCGCACCACGATCCACCGGGTGTTGCCGCGTGACGAAAACGCGATCGCACTGGCGCTCGAGTTTTCCTGTGCCATCCCCGACCTCCCTTCCCGCTCCGGGCCGGTCGGCCCTTGCTCCCTCGGGTCCCGCGCCGATGAGGAACGTAGCCTGTCGGTGTGGCCGAGCGCGTGGGCGTGTATCCGGGGTCGTTCAATCCGCCCACCATCGCGCACGTCGCCATCGCCGCCGCCGCTCGCGAACAACGCTCGCTCGACCGGGTGGTGTTCGTGCTGTCTCGCTCGCCCATCAACAAAGAGCACATCGATCGGCCTCTCTTCGAACACCGCGTCGAAGTACTGCATGCCGAGGCCGCCCGTCATCGTTGGATGGCCGTCGACGTCACCGACGACCGGCTACTGGTCGAGATCGCTCGGGGCTACGACGTGTTGGTGATGGGCGCCGACAAGTGGGCGCAGGTCAACGACCCCGCTTACTACGACGACGACCCACGGGCGCGCGACGCCGCGGTGGCCGCGCTGCCGGCGTTGGCGATCGCTCCCCGGCCACCGTTTGCCGTGCCTCCCGAGAATTCGCTCATCGTCGACGCGGCGCATGTCGTCGTGTCGTCGAGCGATGCCCGTGCCGGCGCTTCGGAGTGGATGGCGCCCGCCGCTCGCGCGTTCGACCGCCGCACCGGCGCGTGGTCTGATCCGGTCCGCTACGAGCAATGGTTGCGCGAGGCAGCAACCGGCCGTGCGATCAAAGGGTGATGGCACCCTTTTCGGCGCCTTGTGCCAACTTGGCGTACTTGGCGAGGAAGCCGGTCGTATAGCGCGGCTCGGGCAGCTTCCAATTGGCCTTGCGGCGCTCGATCGTCGCGTCGTCGACCACGAGATCGAGCCGCAGGTTGGGCACGTCGACACGAATGCGATCACCGTCTTCGACGAAGGCGATGGGCCCACCGTCGACGGCTTCGGGCGCCACGTGGCCGATGCAGAACCCCCACGTGCCGCCGCTGAAGCGACCATCGGTGATGAGCGCGCAATCGTGACCGCGGCCGACACCTTTGAGCGCGCCCGTGACCGCCAGCATCTCGCGCATCCCCGGGCCGCCCTTGGGCCCTTCGTAACGGATGACGATGACCGTGCCCGGCTCGATCGATCCCGCGAGGATCGCGTCCATGGCGCCGTCTTCACCTTCGAAGACGCGCGCCGGGCCTTCGAACACGCGCTGGTCGTGGGAGAGGCCGGCCACTTTGACCACCGCACCCTTGGGCGCCAGCGAACCCGTCAACACGTTGAGTCCACCCTCGAGGTCGATCGGCTGGCTGACCGGATTCACGACGATGCCGTCGGGCGCCGGCGGGTCGATCTCGGCGAGATTCTCGGCCATCGTCTTGCCCGTCACCGTCATGCAATCACCGTGCAGCAGGCCCGCGTCGAGCAGGTGCTTGAGCACCATCGGCACGCCGCCCACTCGATCGAGGTCGATCATGTGGAACTTGCCGCCCGGCTTCATGTCCGCGATGTGCGGCACGCGGGCGGCGACGCGGTTGAAGTCGTCGAGATCGAGATCGACCTGCGCCTCGTGGGCGATCGCCAACAGATGCAGCACCGCATTGGTCGAACCGCCCAGCGCGTTGACCACCGCGATGGCGTTCTCGAACGCGGCCTTGGTGAGGATCTGGCGGGGCCGAATGTTCTGTTCGAGCAAACGCACGACCGCGCGACCGCTGTCGAACGCGAAATCGTCACGGCGCCGATCGGGTGCGGCCGGCGACGCGCTACCGGGCAATGACATGCCCAGCGCTTCGGCCACGGCCGCCATGGTGTTGGCGGTGAACATGCCGGCGCACGAGCCTTCGGTCGGGCACGCCTTGCGCTCGATCTGACCCAGCTGCTCTTCGGTGATCGTGCCGGCCGCGCATGCGCCGACGGCCTCGAAGACCGACACGATGTCGAGCACCTGGCCGTTGTGATTGCCGGGAAGGATCGACCCGCCATAGAGGAACACCGCCGGCAGATTGAGGCGCGCCGCCGCCATCAACATGCCCGGCAACGACTTGTCACATCCGGCGTTGGTGACCATGGCGTCGAACCGCTCCGCGTGCATGACGCACTCGATGGAATCGGCGATGATCTCGCGCGACACCAACGAACCACGCATGCCTTCGTGACCCATCGAGATGCCGTCGCTCACCGCGATCGTGGTGAACTCGATCGGGAACCCTCCCGCGGCACGCACGCCTTCTTTGGAACGCTTGGCCAACCGCGCCAGCGGCAGGTTGCACGGCGTCACCTCGTTCCACGACGACGCCACGGCGACCTGGGGCTTGTCCCAGTCGTCGTCGGTCATGCCGATCGCCCGCAACATCGCGCGCGCCGGCGCCTTGCGGAACCCTTCGGTCACATCGTTCGAGCGGATCTTGACGTTTGCCTCACCCATGGGCCGGAGGCTATTCCAAATCGGGATCGGTCCCGCCAGTGAATACCTAGGATCGCAGTCAGTGAGAACCGGCCGCCGGCCCGCGGGCCTCTGAACGGAAAACCGTGGAGCACGGCTCCAAGTGCCCTCGCGACGGCTCACCGGGGCCGTACGATCGACAGCGCATGAGTGCCGACACCATCATCAGTGGGCAGGGTGTCGTCAAGCGGTGGGGCCGGACCACTGCGCTCGACGGAGCGTCGTTCACCGTTCGGCGCGGGGTGACCGGGCTGCTCGGCGCCAACGGCGCGGGCAAGACCACGTTGCTCGGCATGATCCTCGGCCTGCACCGCCCCGACCAGGGGGCCCTCGAGGTCTTCGGCCTCGACCCGATGACCGCGGGGGCCCATGTCCGTGAACGCCTGGGGTACTCACCCGAGCACCACGTGTTGCCCGCAGACGTCCAGGCCTTCGATCTGGTCCGCCACATCGCGGAGCTCCATGGTCTGCCTCGCCGCGACGCGACCAACCGGGCCAGCGACGCCCTCTACGCGGTGGGCCTGGGCGAAGAGAGATTCCGGGCGATCGGCACGATGTCGACGGGACAAAAGCAGCGGGTCAAGTTGGCCCAAGCCATCTCGCACGATCCGCAACTGGTGTTGCTCGACGAGCCCACCGACGGCCTCGACCCCATGCAACGCGACCAGATGCTCGAGCTCATTCGCCGTTGCGCACTCGAGTTCAACATCGACGTCTTGCTGTCGTCGCACTTGCTCGAAGAGGTCGAGCGGGTGTGCGACGCCGTCGTGATCCTGGGCGGAGGCGTGGTGGTCGCCAACGCTCCGCTGCGCGACCTGCAGTCCGCACGCGACGCGTACCTCGTCGACATCGTCGGCGATGTCGATGCCGTGATGCGGGGCCTCGAGGTCGCCATGTTGTCGGTCAGTCGAGACGGCACACGACTCTTCGTCGAGGTGATCGACGATGCGCAACTCGACACGATCCGCGATGTCGTCGCCGGCGCCGGCGCCGGCATCAAGCTTCTCGAACGCAGGCGCCGTTCGCTCGAAGACGCATTTCTAGAGCTCCTCGAACTGCCGCCGACCTTCTCCGGAACCGTGTGATGGCCGACGCTCGCATTCTCGACCGCAGCTATCGATCGTACGACGGTCCGCGCACTGGGCTGATCGGCTCCATGCGCACCGTGGCGGTGCACAGCATGCGCCACGCGCTGGGCATCAAGCGCCGTCATGGCGCAAAGGTGATCCCCGTACTCACCATCATGCTGGCCTACGTGCCCGCCATCGTCTTCGTGGGGATGGTGGCCCTCTTCAAGAGCGTCGTGCTGAGGGAAGACATCTTGCCCACGTATGCCGAGTACTACTCGTACATCTCCGCGGCAATCTTCGTCTTCAGCGCCTTCGTCACACCCGAACTGCTGTGTCCCGATCGCCGATCGGGCCTCCTCGGCATGTATCTCGCGTCGCCCCTCGATCGCAACACCTATCTCTTGTCGAAGGCGATTGCGGTGACCGCGATCCTGTCGCTCGTCACCATCGGGCCGTTGTTGCTGATCTTGTTGTCGTACACCATCCTCGGGCAAGGGCCTGACTCGCCGTTGCATTGGCTGATCACGCTGGGTCGCATCGTCGCCGGCGGTCTGTGTGTTGCGGCGTTGCACACGTCGTTGTCGCTCGCCATCGCCAGCACGACCACCCGCAAGGCGGCGGCGGCCGCCGTCATCATCCTCACGCTCGTCGGTTCGTTGATCATCACCGGCGTGTTGGTGTTCGAGGCCGAGTTGTCGGTCTACTTCCAGCTGTTCAACTTCCTCGGCCTGCCATTCGAGTCGGTGTTGCGGATTTTCGGCGAACGCACGGGAAACAGAGGCGACGAAGGCTACCGGCTCAACGAGATCCCGGCGGCCGTCACCATCGGTGCCAACATGGCATGGACGTTCTTCTTCGCGGCGTTCGTGTGGTTTCGCTACCGGCGCATCACGGTGACGAAATGACTTCGCCCGTGCCGCCTCTCCCGCCGCCGCTGCTGCCGCCTCCCCCGCCGCCGCCGATCATCGCGGTCGATCACGTGTCGAAATGGTTCGGCGATCTCGTGGCGGTCTCCGACGTCACTTTCGCCATCGGTTCGGGGGTGACCGCGTTGCTCGGGCCGAACGGTGCGGGCAAATCCACGCTCATCCGCATGCTCTGCGGGTTGACGGCGCCGGCACAAGGCACCGTTCGCGTGCTCGGCCGGGATCCACGCCGCGACACCTCTCTCGCCCGTCGACTCGGGCTCGTGCCGCAGCAAGAGTCGTTGTTCGACGTACAGACCGCCTTCGAGTTCGTACAGCTCACGGCCATCCTTCAACACTGCGAAGACCCGCCCGCTGCCGCGGCAAGGGCACTGGCCCTCGTCGAACTCGACCCGCAGGACACTCGACTCATCGCGGCCTACTCGAAGGGAATGCGGCAACGGGTCAAGATCGCGCAAGCGGTGGTCCACGACCCCTCCGTGCTCGTGCTCGACGAACCGCTCACGGGTCTCGACCCACGGCAGCGCCTGCACATCATCGACCTCGTGCATTCGCTCGGCCAGCAGGGCAAGTGCGTCGTCGTGTCGAGCCACGTGCTCGACGAAGTCGAACGCTTCGGCTCTCGCGTGCTCGTCATCGTGCAGGGCCGGCTGGCCGCCGAAGGCGACTTCCGGGCCATCCGCGAACTCATGGAGGATCGCCCGCTGCAGATCCGCGTGCGCAGTGACCGGCCTCGCGCGATCGCCAGCCGTCTCGTCGCGACCACTGTCGCGCTGGCGGTGCGCGTCGAAGACGACGCGGTGATCGTCGACACCGACGAGGTCGGTGCGTTCCGTCGCGCCTTGGTGCAGATTGCCCGAGAAGAGAACGCCCGGCTCTTCGAAGTGCGCGGCCTCGACGATGATCTCGAATCGGTGTTCCGCTATCTCGTCGAGGCCCGGCGATGAAGGCGTTCGGGGCCCTCTTCGACGTGATGTTGCGGCTGCAGTTCAACCGCACGCGTGTGCTCGCGCTCGGCGCACTGGGCATCATCGGCATCGGCGTGGGCGCAATCCTCGGACACGTCGCCGAAGGTGTCACCATCAGCGACCGCGTCAACTTCGTCAACGGATTCGGCCTGGCGGTCGTATTGCCGGTGGCCACGCTCGTCTTCGCTTCGGCATCGTTCGGCGATCTCGTCGAAGACCAGACGCTCGTCTATTTGTGGCTGCGCGACATACCGCGCTGGCAACTGGCGGCCAGCGCGATGTTGTCGACGCTCACGATCGTGATCCCTCTCGTCGCGTTGCCACTCGTCGCGACATCGATCGCGGCGGAGCTCGACGGTGACGCAGTCCTGGCGTCGGTGATCGCGACGATCATCGGTGCTCTCGCGTACACCGGGGCGTTCACTGCACTCGGCTTGCGGGCCAAGCGGGCGCTGGTGTGGGGACTGCTCTACATCTTCATATGGGAGCAGTTCGTCGCCCGCGCCGGTCACGGGGTGCGTCGCTTCGCACTGAGCGCCTATACCCGTTCGGTACTGTCGAAGGTCTCGGACATACCGATCGCCAACGCCGACATCTCCTCGGCCTACGCCGTCGCGATCCCCATCGTCGTCGGTGTGGTAGCCCTTGTCTACGTGAGCCGTCGACTCGAACGGCACGACGTGGCGTGAATCGATTGCGGCTGCGCATCAGCAGCGACGATCGAGAGATATTCCGTCTCGCCATACCCGCACTCGGGGCGCTCGTCGCCGAGCCGCTCTACATCCTCGCCGACACCGCGATCATCGGTCACCTCGGCACGCCGCAACTCGGCGGCTTCGCGGTCGCAACCGCCATCGTGCTCACTGCCTATTCGCTCTTCATCTTCCTCGCCTATGGCACGACCGCCTCGGTCGCCCGACTGATCGGCGCAGGGCAACATCGACAAGCCGCACACCAGGCGATACAGGGCATCTGGCTCGCGACCGTCGCCGGCGTTGCGCTCGCGCTCTTACTGTGGCCGCTGGCCCGCCCGCTGATCTCGCTGTTCACCGACGACCCGGTGGTGCGCGCGAACGCGCTCGTGTATCTCCGCATCTCTCTGCCGGGCTTGCCGGCCTTGCTCATCACGCTGGCGGGGGTCGGCTACCTCCGCGGGCAGCAGGACACGCGTCGACCGCTGTGGGTCGCGCTGGGCACCGCCCTGTTCAATCTCGTCCTCGAATCGGTCCTCATCTATGGCCTCGACTACGGCATCGGTGCTTCGGCACTTTCGACGACGCTGGCCCAGTGGATCGCAGCAGCGTGCTATCTGCGATGGATCGCAGTGTCTGTTCGAGACTTCGACGTTGCGCTGACGCCCGATCGCGCCGCTATCGCGCGACTGGCGCGCGTCGGTGGCCACCTGTTGGTGCGTACCGCCGCGTTGCGCGGGGCGTTCGTTCTCGGCACCGCGGTCGCCAGCCACCTCGGCGCGACAGAAGTGTCTGCTCACCAGATCACGTTCAACATGTGGATGCTCTTGGCGTTGATCCTCGACGCGGTGGCCATCGCCGGGCAATCGATCGTGGCTCGGCACCTTGGCGCCGATCATGCTCCGGCGGCGCGCGCTGCGGCGGTGCGTATGATCCAATGGTCGGTGGTCGTAGGTTTCGCACTCGGCTTCGCCGTCCTCGCGACCCACACGGTGATCCCGGTCGTGTTCACCGAAGATCGAGCCGTGCGCGAGTTGTGTTCGTTCCTGTTGCTCTTCCTCGCGTTGCTCCAGCCGATGAGCGGGGCAGCGTTCGCGCTCGACGGCATCTTGATCGGAGCCGGCGATTTGCGGTATCTCGCATTTGCGATGGCTGCCGCACTGCTCGTCTTCGTTCCGTTGGCGGTCGCGGTCGATGTCACCGGTGCGGGCATCGGCTGGTTGTGGGCTGCGATGCTGGTGTTCATGGCGGCGCGCTGCTGGGGTTTGTATCGCCGCTTCGCGACCGATGCGTGGGCGGTTACCGGCGCTGTCCGCGCGTGAGTCTCGCGAGACCGCTCACGCGCAGTTCTTGGTCGTCCACACCTGCACGTTGTCGCCGGCTTTCGTGAACTCTGCGTCTTCGAGATCGGAGATGGCCTTGCTCGCCGACCTATCGATCTGGTCGACGTCGTAGCTGGCCTTCTTCAGCGCGTCGTTGGCGGCGGTGAAGTGCGTCTTGATCGTCGCGACGTCGGTGGCGATGTCTTGTGGCGGATCACCGGCCACGGACGCGAGCGCGGCCTCCGCGCCGGTGAAGGCCGCTTCGATCACGGCAGGATCTTCGGACTCCAACACACCGCTGAGCCGCTTGACGGGATCCGCGACCGCACAGAAGGCCCGCGCTTGCGGGGACGTGTCTGTGCCGTCGTCATCGCCACAGGCGCCCAGTAGTAGTAGCGGGACGACACCGATGCAAAGCGTGACCGCGCGACGTGCACGCATGGCAGGGCTCCTTCGATCTTGGGGAATCGGATCATTGTAGAGAATCGACGGTCCCTCTCAGACGCGCCTCTGAGTGAAGATCTCCCGCACCGCCTTGCCATCGGCCTTGCCCTGCGTGGCCTTCATGACCAAACCCGCAAAGAACCCGTAGATCTTGTTGGCCGCTTTGTCGTCCGCCTCGACGAATCGCTGCCAATCATCGGGGTTTTCGGCGATGATCTTGTCGACGATGGCTTCGAGGTCGCTGTTGTCCATGGTTTCGAAACCACGGGCCTTCGCGATCCTTTCGGGTGACCCACCGCCGGCGACGAGCTCCGCGAGCACCTGCTTGGTCTGGGTGGCGCTCAACTTGCTCTGCGTCTCCATCGCCACCAGCCGAACGAATTCGTCGACGTCCATCGCACCGAAACCGTCTTTGAGATTCTGTTCGATGTGCACCAACACGCGTGTCGGATCTGCCCCGGCTCGAATCGCCGCGAACGCGAACTCGTCCTGGCCGCGATCGACGATCAGTGCGGCGCGCTCGGCGCTCACCGCCGCGACCTCCGCGAGACGGTCACGTCGAGCCGCGGGCAACAACGGCAGCGATGCGTCGATGCGCTCGATGTCATCGGCCGTAGGTTCGAGCGGCAACAGGTCGGGCTCGGGAAAGTAGCGATAGTCCTCGGAGTTCTCCTTGGATCGCCCGGCCCGGGTCCGCTGGTTTTCTTCGTCCCAATGGCGTGTCTCTTGATGCGGTCGATCACCGGCGTCGTAGAGCTCGATGTGTCGATTCGCTTCGTAGCGAATGGCCCGTTCGAGCGAGCTGAGAGAGTTGATGTTCTTGATCTCACAGCGCGTTCGCAACTCGCTCGACCCCATCGGCCGGACCGAGACGTTGGCATCGACGCGCATCGAGCCTTCTTCCATCTTGGCGTCGCTCACCTCGATCGCGAGCACGATCTTGCGCAACTCGTCGACATAGGCCTTTGCTTCGTCCGCGCTGCGAATGTCTGGTTCGCTGACGATCTCTACCAACGGTACGCCGGCGCGGTTGTAGTCGACGAGCGAGTACTCGGCGCCATGGATGCGCCCGTCGCCGCCCGCATGCGAGGTCTTACCCGTGTCCTCTTCGATGTGCGCCCGGACGATGCCGACCCGCTTGCCGGCGGGCAGATCGAGGTAGCCCATCGTGTTGGTGGGGCGGTCGAACTGCGTGATCTGATAGTCCCTGGGCATGTCGGGATAGAAGTAGTTCTTGCGCGCGAACTCCGCAGAGTTGACCGTGCAGTGCAACGAGCGACCGAGCTTCATCGCGTAGTCGACAGCCGCGCCGTTGAGTACCGGCAACGAGCCCGGCAGCCCTAGGCACACCGGGCAGACGTTGGTGTTGGGCTCGTCACCGAAATGATTGCGGCAACCGCAGAACAACTTCGTCTTGGTCGCGAGCTCGCAGTGCACTTCTAGCCCGCAGATCAACTCCCAACCGTCTGGAACATCAGACATGATCGCCTCCTTTCTGTGCTGCCTCGAGCACGGCCCCGGTGCGGAACATGACTCTCTCGCCCTGCAACGGCGCGAGCACCTGGACGCCGATCGGCAGGCCGTCGTCTCCGACGCCGAACGGCACCGACATCGCCGGCTGACCCGCCAAATTGCTGGGAATCGTGCACACATCGTTGAGGTACATCGTGAGTGGGTCGGCCGTCTTCGCCCCGAGCGCGAATGCAGTCGTGGGCGACGTCGGCGACAGCAGAACATCGAAACGCTCGTACGCACGCGCGAAGTCGCGGATGATGAGCGTGCGTACGCGCTGCGCCTTGCCGTAATACGCGTCGTAGTAACCCGCCGTCAGCGCGTACGTGCCGAGCATGATGCGGCGCTTGACCTCCGCTCCGAAACCGGCCGTACGGGTCGCTTCCATCATCTCTGCCGTGCTGGCGGCCTCGACGCGGTTGCCGTAGCGCACACCGTCGTAGCGCGCGAGGTTGCTCGACGCCTCGGCCGGCGCGATCAAGTAGTAGGCCGAGAGGCCGTAGATCGTCGCCGGAACCGACGCCTTCTCGACGACCGCCCCCGCCTTTTCGAGTGCGGTAGCTGCCGCGTGCAACTGCGCCAACACGTCGGGGTCGATGCCTTCGCCCGAAAGCTCTTCGATGATGCCGACGCGCAAACCGTCGACGCCATCGTCGAGCACGTCGACGAGGGAAGGAGACGCTTGCGGAATCGATGTCGAGTCCATCGGGTCGTGCCCGGCGATCACTTCGAGCAGGAGCGCCGCATCACGAACGTTGGTCGCGAACGGGCCGATCTGATCGAGCGACGACGCAAACGCGATGAGGCCGTAACGAGACACGAGGCCGTAGGTCGGCTTGACGCCGACCACGCCGCACAACGCAGCCGGCTGGCGGATGGAGCCACCCGTGTCGCTACCGAGTGCAAGTGCCGCGAAGCCGGCAGCCACCGCGGCCGCCGACCCACCGCTCGAGCCACCGGGCACGCGCGACAGGTCGTGGGGATTGCGGGTGGGACCGAACGCCGAGTTCTCCGTCGAGCTGCCCATCGCGAACTCGTCGAGGTTGGTCTTGCCGATGACGATGCCCCCCGCGGCGACGATGCGCTCGACCACCGACGCGTCGTAGGGAGGGCACCAGCCTTCGAGTATGCGCGACGAGCACGTTGTGGGGAGGCCGTGCGTGCACAGGTTGTCCTTGAGGGCGACCGGCACCCCTGCCAATGGCCCGGGATCTTCGCCTGCCGCCACCCGGGCATCGATCGCGTCGGCGGCACTGCGGGCACGGTCGGCGAGCACCAGGTTGAACGCGTGCACGTCGGCCTCGCGCGCATCGATCGCCGTGAGGCAGTCATCGACCACTTCACGCGCGGAACGTGTGCCGGTGCGCACCTGTGCCGCGATCTCGAATGCCGACCCGAACGTCACTGCTCTTCTCCGAGAATCTGGGGAACGCGGAACTGGCCGTCCTCTGCCGCCGGTGCCGCCGCCAGCACCTCGGCTCGATCGATCGACGGCCGTACGACGTCGGGCCGGAACACATTGCGCAAGGGGAGCGGATGAGCGGTGGGCGCCACATCGTCGGCATCGAGGCGCTCGATGTCCTCCGCGTGTTCGAGCACATTGGCGAGCTGTTCGGTGAACTCGTCGAGCTCGGCTTCACTCAGACGCAGGCGCGCCAGGCGAGCCACGTACGCGACATCGTCGCGGGTCAAACGCTGGGACATGACCATTGAATCTACTGTCGCCTCCCCCGGTAGCCGCCCGATTAGGGGACCGAGCGGCCCCCGGCACCGGGGAATTCGCGATTACCCTCGTCGTCGTGCCCGCGAAGAAGCCGCGCAAACACGAGTTCCTGTCACCGTCGTGGATCGACGCCGTACGCGCCATCCGCGACGAGTACCACGACCGGGTAACGCCGCCCTCGATCGCAGTCCGGGCCAACGTGGTGGTAACCGGGTCCCCGTTCGGCGAGCCCGAGATCCTTGGTTCGATCGACACGTCGAGCGGGCAGCTCGCCCTCGAGGAGGGCCACCTCGACGAGGCCGATCTCACGATCACGACCGACTACGTGACGGCCAAGGCATTGTTCGTGCAACAGGATCCCAACGCCGCCCTGCAGGCGGTGTTCGGCGGCAAGATCCGGGTGCAAGGCGAGATGAGCAAGCTGCTCGCGTTGCAGTTGCCGCTCAACGAAGCCGACACCGCGGACGTCGCCCGCGAGGTGGCCGACCGCATCAAGGCCTTCACCGCCGACTGACCCCTCAACAACTTCCGTTCTCGCAGCACAACGTCGGACACGATCCGACGTTGTGCTGCGAGTTCGGGAGCGAAACGGGCTCGAAACGGGCTCGAGGTACGGGCTCGGTCAGTTGGAGCGCATGATGATCTGGACGAGGGTGCCCACCGGGTGGCGTTCGCCTGCCGGGGGGTCGGTGATCAGCACCGTCCGGCTGGGCGAACCAGTGACGCCCTTGATCTTGAAAAGGTTGGCTTCGAGGGCGGTGGTCGCTTGCTGGAGGGTCATCCCGACCGTGTTGGGCACCAACCGCGGCTCTTGGCCCTTCGACACGGACACGGTGACCAACGCGTCGACGTCGAGCTTGGTGCCCACGGGCGGATCGACCGAGATCACCATGTCCTTCGGCACCGTCTCGTGGAACTCTTCTTTCAATTGCGGGTTGAGCCGCAGCGCCGTGAGGGCGTTGACGACCGCGTCCTTCGGTTGGTTTTCGAGCCCCGGGGGAACCACCCGTTGGTCGGGCCCGTTGGACACGACGAAGGTGAGCGTGCTGCCCTTCGGGGCTTCGGATGTCGCGGGCTTGTTGGCCTCGTCGACGATCTGCATGATCGTGCCCTTCGGGGCCTGCTCGTCGAACACGACCTGCGGTTCGGTCACGGTGAAACCCGCCTGGATGAGCAATTCGCGCCCTTCGGCCGCGGCCTTGCCGACGAGGTCGGGCGGCACGGCGACGAGCGGCTTGCCCCGCGACAAGGTGTAGGTGAGCAGTTCGCCCTTCTCGAGGGATTGGCCGGGCACAGGGTCGGTTTCGATGATGTTGCCCGCTGCCACGTCGTTGTCGCGCAAGTCGACGCGCGCCGTACGCCAACCATTGGCGGCTGCGAGGTCGAGCAACTTGCTCTCGGGCTCGTTGCGAAGGTCGGGTACCTCGTGGGTGCTGGCGCGGCCGGCCATCGCCACGCCGAGCGCGCCGAGCGCGAAGATCATGACGATGGCGACACCCACCGCAATCGGCCAACGCCGCGGCGGCCGGGTGTCGGCGAAGCGGTCATAGGGCGACGGGCGAGACGAAGTCGCGCGGGGCACCGCAGGGACCGTCGGCCGGCGTTCGGGCAGCATCGCCCTCGATCGGTCCTCGACCACGGCCAGGTCGGCCGTTTCGGGATCGGGTCGCCGGATTTCGGCGGGCGCGATCAGCGTCGGATCGCGGTCGGCGTCGATCGGATCACCACGCGAGATGCTGCTGACGAGCGGCAGCGGTTCGGGCCGCACGAGATCTTCGGCCGCCGCCATCAACGCGATGCTGAACTCCCCCGCGTCGGGCCTCTGCGCGGGGTCCGGATGGGCGGCCCGTTCGATCGCGGGACCGAGCGCACCGAGTTCACTCGGCGCGTGGAGTTGATTGTCGACCCTGGCCATCAACGTGCCGAGCGCGGTGTCGGTGCTGAAGGGCACCTCGCCGGTGACTGCTTCGATGAGCACGAGCGCGAGCGAGTAGAGATCGGATTTGCCGGTGAGGGCCTCGCCCTTCGCCTGTTCGGGCGACGCGTAGCGCATCGTGCCGAGCATCACGCCCGAAGGCTCGGTCCACGCGGCCTCGGAGAGCGCTTTGGCCAACCCGAAATCGGCGAGGCGCAAGCGGCCGTCCTCGTCGAAGAGCAGGTTGGCCGGCTTCACGTCGCGATGGATGATGCCGCGCTTGTGCGCGTATTCGAGCCCACGAGCCGCCTCGAGGCCGACCAACAGCGCCTGGGACGAGGTGAAGCGATGGCCGGCGTCGAGCATCATCCGCATGCTGCCGCCGGCGAGGAACTCGCTCACGAGGTAGGGCACGTCGTCGTTGCCCCAGTCGTAGACCGCCATCACGTGGGGATGGTTGAGCGCGGCCACCGATTGGGCCTCGGCCCGGAACCGGCGCAGGAAGACCTCGTCCGCGGCGAGTGCGGCGTGGAGCACCTTGACCGCCACCCGCCGGCGCAAGATCGCGTCGTCGGCCAGGAAGACGCGCGCCGAGGACCCCGTCGCTATCGGGGTCACCAGGCGATACCGGCCGCCCAGCACTTTTCCGACGAGGTCATCCAACGCCGCAGTCACCGCGCATCAGGCTAACCGCCGACCGGCCAATGGCCAGTGCACCGTGGTTGACTGAAGGCATGCGACTGCGTGACCGGCTCCTCATCACCGGTGCAATCGCGCTCGCCGGGGCGCTGCTCGTGATAGCCGCCGCGGTCGGCGGCGACGAGGGTGAATGCCCTGGTCAGCCCGCTGCCATCGAGCAACTCGAGCCGGGCTGCAATGCCTCCGCACTGCAGCTCGATGCCGTCTCGGTCGACCTGGCCCCGGGCTACGAAGGCGAGTTGACCATCAACGACATTGCCGTGCCGGTCCGTGTCATTTCGTCGATCAACCGCATCGAGTACCGGCCCGGCGTCGGCCGGGAGATCGAACGGCTCCAGGCCCAGGTCAACCGGGCCCGTGTCACGTACTGGCGATCCGACGCAGGCCGCGACCAGTCCTCGACCTACGCGTGGTCGTTCCGCGTCACCTGAGTGTCCGCCCCAGCTTCACGCCCCAGCAATGATCTGATCGATCGCGACGAGCGCGCGGCGGGGGTCTTCGTCGACCACGACGCCGTGCAGGCCGATGGCGATCGCGGCATCGACATTCGGGGCGAAGTCGTCGAGGAAGATCGCGGAGTCGGGCCGGGTCACCCCGAGCCGGCGCAATGCGAGGTGGTAGATGTCGGGGTTCGGTTTGCGCACACCGACCGCGCTCGAATCGACGATGTCATCGAACAGCTCGTCGACAGGGATCAAGCGCCGCCACCGTTCGGAGAATTCGCGCACGTTGTTGGTGACGATGCCCATCCGCAGCCCGCTGGCGCGTAGCGCGCGGACTTTGTCCGCGACGATCGTGCGATCGATACCGTCATCGGACATCGACGCGAAGAGCTCCTTCATATCGAAGGAGACGCCACTCCTTTGTGCCGTGGTCGTGATCTCTGCGAACGCATCGGCCAGTGCCATCTCGCCTCGTTCGACGCGATGCCACGGATGGTCGGTATCGGCATGGTACGAGCCGAACACCGCGGCGAAGAGACCGTCGAAGTCGAGGCCCTTGGCCTCCGCGAACCTTCGTCCCGCGTGGAACGGCGAAGGGGTGAACACGCCACCGAAGTCCCAGAGCACTGCTTCGATCCGGGCGATGCCCATCAACTCAACTCCCCTGTCTCGAGCAGGTGGGCGAACGCGTCCTCGTCGATCATCGGTATGCCCAGTTGCTCGGCTTTGGTCACCTTGTTCGCTCCGGGTGAATCGCCGAGTACCACGGCCAGTGTGCTCTTCGACACGCTGCCGGTCGCCTTGCCCCCGCGCGCTTTGACGGCTGCCTCGGCCCCGTCGCGGGAGAAGCCGGCGAGCGTCCCGGTGATCACCACCGACTTGCCGGACAACGTCTGGTCGAGCAGCGTGCTACTGCTCTCCGGTGCGGTGAAGTCGAGCCCCGCGGCACGTAACTTCTCGACGATCGCACGGTGGTGCTCGTCGGCGAAGTACTCGTTCACGCTTCGCGCCGTTGTCGGACCGATGCCGTTCACGGCGGCCAGTTGCTCCGCGCTCGAATTCATGATGCGGTCGAGATCGCCGAACGCCGCAGCCAGTGCCTCCGCCGCGACACCGCGCACATGGCGGATGTTGAGCCCGACCAACAGTGCGGACAGCGGGCGCGACTTCGACGCTTCGATCGCGGCGCGCAAGTTGTTCACCGACAGATCGCCGAATCCCTCGAGCGTGCGCAGCCGATCGAAGTCGATCGAGTACACGTCGCCGATGTCGTCGATGAAGCCGTGCTCGACGAACAATTGCACTCGCGATTCACCGAGGCCTTCGATATCCATCGCCTCGCGTGACGCAAAGTGCTCGATCCAGCCGGCCTTTTGGATCGGGCAGATCGGATTGCGGCAGTAATGCGCAGCATCGCCGGCTTCGCGCGTGAGCGGGTAGTGCTGCGGGCACGAGCAGTGCGTAGGGAACACCCAGGGCGCGAGGCCTTCGGGTCGTTCGCTCAGCACCGGGCCGACCACCTCGGGGATCACGTCGCCGGCCTTGCGCACGATCACGGTGTCACCGGGTCGCACATCTTTGGCTCTTACCTGATCCTCGTTGTGCAGGGTTGCGACACCCACCGTCGAACCACCGACGAAAACCGGCTCGAGCACGGCGAAGGGAGTGGCCTTGCCCTTGCCGCCGATCGATACCTGGATGTCACGGAGCAAGGTGGTGCGTTCTTCGGGAGGGAACTTGTAGGCGATCGCCCACTTCGGCGCGTGCGATGTCGATCCGAGCGTGCGTTGGCGTTCGATCGAATCGACTTTGACGACCACGCCGTCGATCTCGTACGCGAGGTCGTGACGATGCAATTGCCGATGTTCGATGACGGTGCGTGCGGCCGAGAGATCGTCGACGACCTTCAGTTCGGGATTGACCGGCAAGCCGAGCGAGCCCAGATACGCGAGGGCCTCGGCGTGCGATTGCATCGGCGGCGCCCCTTGCACCTCGCCGACCCCGTAAGACCAGAACGACAAGTTGCGCGACGCGGTCATCGCCGGGTCTTTTTGGCGCAACGAACCCGCCGCCGTGTTGCGAGGGTTGACGTACGTGCGCTCGCCCGCCGCGCTCAATGCGTCGTTGAGCGCCGCGAACACCGCCAACGGCATGTAGACCTCGCCGCGCACCTCGAGCAATGCCGGCGCACCCTTGGCCAAGCGGTGCGGCACGTCGGCAATCGTCCGCACGTTGGCGGTGACGTCCTCTCCGACGCGACCGTTGCCACGCGTCGCGGCGCGGACCATGCGACCCTTCTCATAGCGAATCGATATCGCGAGGCCATCGAACTTGAGCTCGCACACGAGCGGGCCGAGCGGCTGATCTGCACCCAGACCCCGCGCCGCGCGCTGACCCCACGCATCGAGCTCGGCGAACGTGAAGGCGTTGTCGAGTGACATCATCGGCACCGAGTGCGCGACTTCGGCAAACTGCGCCGCCGGAGCGCTGCCGACCGCGTGCGAAGGAGAATCAGGCGAGTCGAGTGCGGGATACTCCGCCTCGAGGCTGCGCAACTCGACCATGAGCGCGTCCCACTCGCTGTCGGGGATCGTGGGCTCGTCATCTTCGTAGTAGCGGCGGTTGTGCTCGAGGATCTCCACCCGCAGCTCGGCGATGCGCTCGGCCGCGATTGCGCGCGTGTGCTCCTCGGTGACGTCGCTCATCGGCCCCGGACATTAACTCCTCGCCATCTGGCAGTTAGGGTCGCCGCCGATGGCGAAGCTCGATTGGCGACCGTGGCCACTGCGGGTGGCCTGGGCGCTGTTGCCGCTCGGGCTCGGTCCCCTGCTCGCCGATGCACTCGACCCGCGTGATGACCTCTTTCGCCGCGGTGTCTCGGTGGCGCTGTGGCTGCTGTGGGCACTGGCGCTGCTCGCCACCGCCGTCCCCCGTCCGTTGACGCTCACGCTCGTGCGCATCATCGTGCCGGGCTCGGTGCTTGCGGCGGCATGGGCGGCACTGGCTCACGGCGCGCACACGAACACCGCAGTCGGCCTCGGGGCCGCGCTGGTCGCCACCGTCTGCGCGCTGTTGCCGACGACCGGCGACGCATTCGCGGACGGCGCCTCGTACGGCGACGAACGGCGGTTCCTGCTGCGCCCGCCGGGGGCCTTCCTCCTCGGGCCGATCGAGCTCGGCTGGCTGGTCGTCGTGGCCGGGCTCGCCGGCGGTCCGCTGTTGCTCTTGGCCCGCCACTGGTTCGCGGGTGCGGCCGCGACCGTCGCGGGTTTCGCCGTCGTGTGGTGGGGGTGGCGTTCGTTGCACGCGCTGAGCAACCGTTGGCTCGTATTCGTGCCCGCCGGCGTCGTCCTCCACGATGCACTCGTGTTGGCCGAGCCGACGTTGTTCGCGCGCGCGAACATCGTGTCGTTCGGCCCGGCCCCTGCCACGACCGACGCGCTCGATCTCAGCGCGAATGCCCTCGGCCTCGCCCTGCAGGTCGATCTCGAGATGCCGCAGACCGTCGCCGTCGTCGCCCCCGGTTCGCCCCGTCACCGGGTTGCGGACGCCCGTTCGGTCACGCGCGTGATGTTCGCTCCCACGCGACCCGGCGCCGTCGCCGCGGAAGCGCGCGCCCGCCAGTTCTCCCGCTGATCCCAGTGTTCTCTTGGCGTTTTACTGGTGTCGACACCTGTAAAACGTCAACAGAACGGGCGGTTTGGGGGTCAGCGTTGGACGATGCCGCCGCCGAGCACGGTGTCGCCCTCGTAGAACACGGCGCTCTGCCCGGGCGCCACCAACCGCTGCGGCTCGTCCCAGCGCACCGTCACCTGGTGCGGGCCGACGACCTCGATCGTCGCGGGGCCAGGCTCTCCGTGGGCGCTGCACTGCACGAGGCATGGTCCCGCGGCGGCCACGTGTGACCACACCACGTCGGACACCGCGAGCGTGTCGCGATCGAGATCTTCGCGAGACCCGACGACCACGGTCGCGGAAGCGACATCGACGTCGACGACGAAACGCCGGCGCTCGGCCCCGGCGAGATCGAGTCCTTTGCGTTGGCCGATCGTGACCAACTCGACCGCGGGTACACGACCCAGTTCGTTGCCGGCGGTGTCGACGATGCGACCGGCGCGCAACGGGATGCGATCACCGAGGAACTTCTCGCGCCCACCCACCGCCGTGATGAAGCACACGTCTTGGCTGTCGGGCTTGGTGGCCGTGCGCAAGCCGAACCGCGAAGCAATGGCCCGCACGTGGGCTTTGTCGATATCGCCGATCGGCAACAGGATGCGAGCCAATTCGGGCTGGCGCAACATGTAGAGCACGTACGACTGGTCTTTGAGCGGATCCGCGCCGCGCGCCATGCGTCGCGTCGAATCGCCAACCGATACGACGCGCGCGTGGTGCCCGGTGGCAACCATGGTGAAGCCGAGCGCGTCGGCGCGCCGCAACAGCCGGTCGAACTTGAGGTGCCGATTGCATTCGATGCACGGATTTGGAGTGATGCCCGACGCGTAGGCGTCGACATAGGGTTGCACGACCCGTTCGTCGAAGTCGTCGCCGAAGTTGAACACGTGGTGGTCGATGCCCAGTTGATCGGCAACGCGACGCGCATCGTCGACATCGGAAACCGAGCAACAGCCGCTGTCGGAATCGCCGCCCCAGAGTTTCATCGTCACTCCGGTGACGGCGAAGCCCCGCTCGAGCAACAACGCGGCTGCGACGGACGAGTCGACGCCACCCGACATCGCGACGAGTACTTCAGGACGCGCGGTCATTGCGACATCATCCGAAACGGCGGAGGCGGGCCACGGCCGCGGGTACGGCATCGAGCGCGAGGTCGACATCGGCAGCGGTCGACGAGTAGCCGAGCGTGAGCCGCAACGATCCCTGCGCGAGGTGGCGGTCGACGCCCATCGCGGCAAGCACGTGTGAGGGGTCTTGCGCGCCGCTCGCACATGATGACGCGGCGGAGGCTAGAACGCCCTCTTTCTCGAGCAAGAACAGCAAGGCTTCGCTCTCGATGTGAGAGAAGCACAGATGGCAGTTGCCCGCGACCTTGTGCGAGCGGTCACGCCCGTCGCCGATGCCCGAAACGCCTGACTCGTAGGTGTCGTCGACCGCGCCCCGGAGACCGTCGGCGAGACGATCGCGCAAAACAGCGACACGAGCGATCGTCTCCGCACGACTCTCGACGGTGGCGCGCGCCGCGGTGGCCATGCCAACGATGCCGGCCACGTTGTGCGTGCCGCTGCGCCGATCATGCTCTTGGCCGCCGCCGAGAAGCAGCGGCTCGAGTGACGCACCGTTGCGCACGACGAGCGCCCCTACCCCCTTGGGGCCGCCGAACTTGTGCGCGCTGATCGTGATGAGGTCGACATCGGCGCACTCCGTCGCGACGTCGACCCACATGAAGGCGTTGACCGCGTCGGTGTGCAACAGCGCACGGGGCGCGGCGCGGCGCACGACCGCAGCCACCTCGCGGATCGGCTGAACGACGCCGCTCTCATTGTTGGCGAGCATCACCGAGACGATCGTGACGGTGTCGTCGAGTGCCTGTGCGAGCGCATCGAGATCGACGATGCCGCGCGCATCGACGCCGACGATGCGCCCGTGCAATGCCTCGACGGGATGCAAGACGGCGTGATGCTCGATGGCCGAGCACACCGCGACGCCCCCGTGACGACGCACCGCCCCGAAGATGGCCATGTTGTCGGCTTCGGTGCCGCCGCTGGTGAAGACGAGGTCGGCCGGGCGCGCTCCGAGAGCCTCTGCGACGATGTCACGGGCGTCGTCAACCGCGCGGCGGGCCGTGCGCGCCATGAGATGAGCCCCCGACGGGTTGCCGTAGTCGACGGTGAAGAACGGCAGCATCGCATCGACCGCTTCGGGCCGCACCGGCGTGGTGGCGGCATGATCGAGGTACGTACTCATGCAGTCAGGCTATCGAGGCATTAGCTTCCCGCTCCGCCGGGTGCCGCTCGAGCACTGGTCCAGCCGTAACCGGACCAGACGGGCGACGGAGTGCCGTGGCGGCGCTGATAGGCGGCGACGACGCACACGATGAACATCTCGGCACCGATCGTGGGCGGCGGTGTATGGCGCAGTTGGCGCGCCAACGGCCGCGCCAGCCGGTCGGCGATACGGGCCCGGCTCGGGGGATCCAACTCGAGTACTCGCAACAGGAACGAGCGCAACAGTTCGTACTGAGCCGTCGTCAACGTCGCGACATCGAGCAGGCTGATGTAGCCCTCGTACCCGGGCGGCGTCGGGAAGACAACCGCCCCGACCGTCTTGCTCTGCTTCGGTTCTCGGATGACGAACGTGCCTGCGGCAAGGTCGCCACAGCGCTGCGTGCGCGGCGTCATCACACCGGCGATCACGCCGATACCGAACGGAAGATCGATCAGCTGGAAGAGACTGCGGACGACCGCGTGTCGAGCGCGAATGGGGCCGCCCTCGTTCGTCACCACCCGAAGGCCGAGTGCGCGCCGGCCGAACGTGCGCCCTTGCATGCGCAGCTCGGCGACGATCGGGTAGCCGAAGAACAGCACGGACATGCCGACGAGGATCACGACGATCGCGGCCGTATCGCCGACCGAGAGCTGGATGAAGTTGATCCCTATGCTGAGTGCCCAGAACCCGCCCATAAGCACCAGGCAATCGATCAGCCTCGACATGAGCCGTGACGCGAGACCGGCAACTTCGAAATCGAGGAGCACCGCCTCGGGCGTGACGATGCCCCGTGATGGAGAGCGCTGTGTCACGGCCACGATCCAGTACCGTACAAGGCGCGTGGACATCGACCGTTACATGGCGCTCAACGAATCCACTTGGCGCGAGCTCGACGCGCTCGTCGACCGTGCCGGCACGATGGGAGCGAGGTTGTCGCCGGCCGAAGTCGAGCGGCTGCTCCAGCTGTACCAAAGGGCATCAGCCCATCTGTCGTACGTGCACACGCATTTCAACGATCCCGCGCTCTCTGCCCGCCTGTCGCGCACGGTCGGGTCGGCATCGGCGGTCATCTATTCGACGCCGCCGCGTGCCGGTCGGGCGATCGGTCGCTTCTTCACCCGCACCTTTCCCGCGGCCGTGTGGCACGCCCGCCGCTTCGTCGTCGTGAGTGCGCTGCTGCTGTTCCTACCGGCCTTGGCCGTCGGAGCATGGATATCCAACTCCGATCGCGCCCGCGATGTGGCGATCTCACCCGAGTTGCAGCAGGCCTACCTCGAAGAGGACTTCGAGAACTACTACTCGTCCGAAGCAGCGGCGGCCTTCAGCACCAAGGTTCTGGTCAATAACATCCGAGTCTCGTTCCTGGCGTTCGTCGGCGGTATCGCATTCTGCCTGCCGACCGCGTATCTGTTGATCTTCAATGGCGCCAACGTCGGCATCGCGGCCGGTCTCTTCCATAGCTCCGGCAAGTGGCCCAAGTTCTACGGCCTCATACTGCCCCACGGTCTGCTCGAACTCTCCGCGATCGTCGTCGCCGGCGCCGCCGGCCTGAGCCTCGGCTGGGCGCTCATCGCACCGGGCGAACACACGCGCACGCGCGCGCTGGCCAACGAGGGCCGACGCGCGGTCACGATTCTCGTCGGCTTGATCCTCGCGTTCGTGATTGCCGGCATCATCGAGGGATTCGTCACACCGTCGGGTTTGCCGACCGAGATGCGCGTCGGCATCGGCGCGATCGTCGGGCTCACGTTCTGGACCTACATCGTGGTCTTCGGCCGCAACGCGGTCGCGCAGGGCTTCACCGGCTCGTTCGGCGAAGCACGGTGACCGTTCACAAACGACCGGTGGCCTTCACTCTCAGGTAGGCGTCGGCCAACTCCAGCGGCAGCGCACGCGGTGGCGCGTCGATCACGGTGGCGCCGAGTCGCTGCAACCGCGCGACAGTTCGTCGCCGCTCGTCCAGCGCCCCGATCGCGGCGACCTTGCGGTAGACGTCCTCGTCGGTGACCGCGGCGCCGTGGGCCCAGCCGACAACGGCGGGATCCTGCACGGCCGCGATCACCACCACGTGATTGCGCGCGATCAACCCCAACGACGGGAGCAGCGATTCGCCCACCGCTTGTTCGACGAGATCGGTGAAGATGACGAGCATGGCCCGGCGGCGAAAGCGCACGATCGTTTCGTTGAATGCACCGCGATAGTCGCTTTCGGCAAACACGGGCTCGAGATCGAATATCGCCTCGACCACCCGCCCGAGTTGACTGCGCGAGTTCGACGCGGGCACCACTGCCCGAACCTCTTGGTCGAACGCCAGCAGGCCGCAACGATCGCCGAGCCGCGTCGCCACCGTCGTGAGCGTCATCACTGCGTCCATCGCGTGCTCGATGCGCGCCACGCCCTCGACCGTGCCCGCCATCACCCGGCCGTTGTCCAGCAGGTTGATGACGGTTTGGTTCCTCTCGGCGCGGTACGTGCGCACGATCGCGCGACCGCTGCGGGCTGTCGCCGCCCAATCGACGCGGCGGAAGTCGTCATCGACGGTGTACTCGCGCAATTGATCGAACTCCGTGCCGCCACCGAGGCCCTTCGCCGACCGTAGGCCGATATCGAGGATGCGAGCTTTGTTGATGCGCAGTTCTGCTTCGTCCTTCGAACGAAACGAAGGGAA
This sequence comes from Acidimicrobiales bacterium, assembly GCA_035525225.1. GTDB lineage: Bacteria > Actinomycetota > Acidimicrobiia > Acidimicrobiales > WLNW01 > DATLFA01. The sequence continues at coordinate 58,805 of DATLFA010000022.1, read as the reverse complement.
CACCTTGATACTCATCGGCAAGTGGCGGGTCCGCTGACGCGCCACCAGACCGAGCGGTCCTTCGATACGCAGGGCGATCTCGTCGACCAAGAACTCGCCTCGCCGTGTCGGTCGCAGATCGACGCCGACAGTGCCGGTCGAGCGGGGGGGCACTCTCATGCGCAGCCGGCGCGTCGCCGCGCCCAGCGACGGCGCCAACTCGTCGGCGAACACCACGACGGCGGGACGCTGCGTGGGGTTGTGCAACGACCACCGGATGGTCGCAGGTGTCCCCAACGCGATGAAGGGTGGGACTTCACGACGCACCTCGATGGTGCGCGGACGCACCGCCAACGCGAAATCGACGATCGAGAGCGCCACGAGAACGCCGACGACGACGATCCAGGTTTCGGGTTGAGGCGACGCGCTCAGCGCCAGCGCGATCGCCGAGATGACGAAGAGTGCCGCGAGTCGGCGAGTCGGTACGGGCATCGAATTCCTACCGTGGTGCCGGCACCGTGGCGAGCAAGCCGTCGAGAACGGAGTCGGTGGTCGCTCCTTCGAGTTCGAGCTCGGGGCGCAGCTGCACGCGATGGCGAAACGCCGGCTTGAGCACCGCCTTCACCTCGTCGGGCGTGACGTAGGCCCGGCCGGACAACCACGCCCATGCCTTCGCGGCGCGCAACAACATGGCCGTGGCCCGCGGCGAGGCGCCCAGCGACAGCGACGGCGAATCACGCGTCGCTCGCGCGAGCGCCACCATGTAGCCGAGTACCGGGTCTTCGACACGCAGCGCACCGACCTGTTCGCGGGCACGCGAGAGATCGGCCACACTCGCGACGGCGCGCACACCTACCGATGCCAGGTCATGCGGGTTGAGCCCGAGATCGTGGCGACGCACGATCTCGTGTTCTTGCTGGGCCGATGGATACGCGACCGTCAGCTTGAACAAGAACCGGTCGAGTTGCGCCTCGGGCAACGGGTAGGTGCCCTCGTATTCGACGGGGTTCTGTGTCGCGACGACTACGAAGGGGTCGGGCAGCGCACGGCTGCGACCGTCTATGGACACCTGGCGCTCCTCCATGACCTCGAGCAGAGCGGACTGTGTCTTCGGTGGTGTTCGATTGATCTCGTCGGCCAACAACAAGTTGGTGAAGACCGGTCCTTCGCGGAAACGGAAGGTGCTCTCCTCTTGCATGTAGATCATCTGTCCGAGTACGTCGGATGGCATCAGGTCGGGCGTGAACTGAATTCGTTTGAAGTCGAGGTCGAGCGACGCCGCGAGGGTCTTGACCAACAACGTCTTGGCCACGCCCGGCACACCTTCGAGCAAGACGTGACCACGCACGAGCAACGCGGCGACAAGACCCGACAGCACACCGTCCTGGCCGACGACCGCCTTCGCGATCTCACGCCGGATCGCGATGATCGGCTCGCGCGCCGATTCGTCGACCGTCGCCGACATGTGCGCGGGAGTGGGTGGTTCATAGCTCGGCGGGGATGGTGCCGGTGGGGCGGGTGGTTGGGCGGGTGGTTGGGCGGGTGGTGGTGGTGGTGGGATCGCACCTTCATCGTTTGCCACTCAGAACCTCCTGACGAAGCGAATGCAATTGTTGGGCCAGCGCGACGAGTTCGTTCTCGTCGGCGACGTGGGTGTCGGTGACCAGCGCGCGAACGCGATTGCGATCGGCGCCGAGACGCACGTCGAGCAGTGCGGCGAGCGCCTCGGGGTCGTCGGCCCGCGGTCCCCCGACGCGTCGCGCGATCTCACGGCGAGCATCGGCGCGCAGTACCGCCGCGGCGTACGTCGGCGAGTTCGTGCGCTCGAGCAGATGGCCGACCGCTTCGACGAACTCGGATCCTTCGATCTCGATCCGTGGTATCTCGAGCACCGGCCGGCCGAGGCGGCGACCCCGCCAGATCGCGAAGAGCAAGAACGCGATTGCGACTTGCAGGAATCCGTACCGGATGCCGGGGCGGATGATTCCCCACAGCGTCTCCTCGCCCGCTCCGAACGACGGGCCGCGCACGAAGGCAACTTTCGTCCCCTGCTTCGGTGCGAGAAGGCTGACCGCGACGACCGCATTGTCGGCCTCGTCGAGTTTGCCGTTCTGAAAGATGGCCGAGCCGCCGACCGCCACGATGGTGCCCCTGCCTTCGGGGATCGCCACGATCAGCGCGTCGCCGTTCGCGGTGAAGCAGCGCGTCGACGACGCGGGTGGCCGGTAGAGGAACGCGCCATCGACGCTCAGCGTCTGCGCCCCGGACAGCGCGGCGATAGTGCAATCACCGGCGTCGAGCGTGTTGTCCTGCACGACTCCAGACCCGAGCAGGCCGCCGAGCCTAGGTACGAATGTCGACTGGGGATCGGCGACGACGAGGATGCCGCCGTCGCTGATCCAACGGCGCATGTCCGACGTGTCCGTGCGCCCGAACCGGTCCGACGGCATGAACGCCACCGCGCGATCGCTTGCCGGGGCACCATCGACGACATCGACGTCGGCCCCGAACGATTCGGCGAGCAACACCAGCGCGCGCATACCCGACGCCGACGTGCTGTCCGGTGCGAGCGGCGTCGTCGAACCGTCGTCACCGCGACCGACGACCGCGAACCCGATGATGACGATGACGACGAGCCCCACCCACAGCAACCCGCGACGCGACCCACTCATACGAGGGCCCGCTCTGCGGCGGCGATTACCCGTTCGGCACAGGATCGGAACTGTCGATTTTCGTCGGGCCCGGTCGGCTCGTTGCCATACCAGGCGCGCTCGAAGAGCTCGGTAGCCGTCGCGGAGGCTGTCGCCTCCTCGGGCAGGAGGCGCGCCAGGTCGGAGCGGTATTCACCGGGTGTGCGGCCGGGCACGTTGGCGAGCAGTTGACGCTCGAACAGCTCGCCGAGCAACCACCGGTAGCGGGCCCGCAGCGCCAGTTTCCATTGACCGGAAGCCTCGGCCTGCTCGGCATCGGCTCTCCATACGTCGGCAGGACGGTCTTCTTCGATGTCGATGTCGATATCCGCGGCGGCGCTCGTCGACGTGGGCATCCCGAAGCGGATGCGCGACACGACATAGACGAGACCGGCGAGGAACACGACCAAGATCACGAATCCGACGACGGAGTTGCCGCCGGCAGCGTCGGAGAACGGGATCCTGATCTGATCGAGTACCCAGTCGAAGACGCGCTCCGCGACACTCTTCGAACCGCTGCGGAACTGGCTGTCGCTCAGGATCTGATCGGCCTTGTCTCTCACGGTGTCCGGTTGTGGGTCGGGCGTCGGAAGATCGGCGAGCAACAGCGCCAACGCGAAGGAAGAGCGTCTATTCATCCGGGAACAACTCGGTGGCAGTGATCTCGATATCCATGCCCTCACTGCGCACGCGGAGATCGAGATAGAAGATCACCGACCCGATTGCGATGAATGCGGTGGTGATCGTGGCGAACATCACCGAGGCCAAACCGACGACGATCCAACCGTAGCCGTCGTCGCCCAGGCCCGCGGCAATCGTCGACGGCAACCAGCCGAACAACAACCCGAGCAAGAACACGACCGATGCGCCGAACAATGCAAACGCGCAACTGTGCTTGTAGTGCTGTCGCGTCAGCGCCCACGAGCGCCGAACCGCGGCGACCGCACCGACGTTCTCAACACCGATCACCGGGCTGGTCACACTGAGCAACGGGATCACGAGCAGGGTGCCCACCAGAAGACCGACGGCCGCGACAGCCTCGATGAGATGCACGAGGACGAACGCGGCGAAGGCGCGCGGGATCAACCGGCCGCTCGCCCGCAGCACCACCGATGCATCGGGGACCGTGCCCTCGAACCAGAGCGCGAGCATCTTGCCCATGAGTGCCCCCGCCACCGACAGCACCACGAGATCGAGGACGTAGACGACCGCGCTCCAGCGTTGACCATCGAGAACTCGCCCGAAACGACCAGGTGAGCTGAGGAACTCGACGATCGACGCGTTGGACGACTCGCGCCCGAGATATGCCTGCAGCAAGCTCACCGGCAACACCATCGGCAAGATCAACAACGTCACGGCGCGCGGTTGCGACTTCAACACCGCGAAGGCTCCGTCCATGACATCGACCAGGCGCATCGGCCGCAGCCGCACCGGAAAGGTGGTGTCCGACCGTCGACGCAGGCGCAACTGGCGCACGCGCTCCGCGCTGAGGGTCCCCGGCGCCCCGCTGTCCGCGCGATGGGCGGCCGGCGACTCGGCCCCACCGGGCTCCGCATCGGGCGCGACCCAAGCCGGGTTGGGAGCCTGATAGGGCTGGGTCACGTTGCGTACGGCTCCTCGGCGAGGCCCGCAATCACGGAGCGGAGTGCTAGGGCATCCCATTCTGGCGCGTGTCGCGAAAGACTCGCGGCATGGGCCAACCCACCCGTCCGCTGTCCGATCTGGGGAGTTATGGGCGCAGCTTCGCCGACGTGTACGACGCGTGGTACGACGACATTTCCGATGTCACGGCAACCGTCGCCCGTGTGCACGAATTGTCGAACAGTGGGCGCGTGCTCGAGCTCGGCGTGGGTACCGGGCGCATCGCCCTTCCGCTGGTCAGCGCCGGCCTCGAGGTCGTCGGCATCGACGCATCATCTGAGATGCTCGACGCGCTGCGCACCAAAGACACGGCGCATCGTGTCCACGCGGTGTTCGGCGACATGGCCGACCTACCGTTCGCTCCGACGTTCTCGTTGGTTCTCGTTGCCTTCAACACACTCTTCAATCTCGCAGGGCACGATCGCATCGAGACGTGCTTCGCCGAGGTCGCCCGTGTGCTTCTCCCCGACGGTGCGTTCGTGGTCGAAGCATTCGTCCCGCCGCTGCCCGGGGAAGCACCCGACGACGGTGTCTCGGTGCGCGAAATCCGCGACGACGCGGTTGTGCTCACCGCCGCCACCCGCACCCATCACGATCACTTGATCACCGGCAGTCATATCGAGATCGGGCCGGCCGGTGTGCGGCTACGCCCATGGCGTCTCTGCTACGCCACGCCGGGTGAGCTCGATGCCTTCGCCACGTTGGCCGGGCTCGAGTTGGCCACTCGCCACGGCGGGTGGCACGCGGAGCCCTACGACCACGACTCGACCACGCACGTGTGCGTGTACCGCAAAGGCAGCTGAGCGGGGATTCAGGGCCCGAGCGGCCCTTCGAGCGGGGATTCAGCGCTCGAGCAGCGGTAACTGCGGCATCTCGCGCATCGTCCGTTTGATCTCGGCGAACCCGGGCCATGCGCCGAGGGTCAACACCGCGTCCCACAGGCGCAACGCATCGGCGTCGTCGGGGATACGACTGATCACCGGGCCGAAGAACGCCAACCCGTCGGGCGGTTGGAAGACGACGACGGGCGTGCCCACACCGGGACCCGTGCGCGAGAGCGCCGTCGCGACCTCCGCGCGCAACTCGTCGTCGAATCGGTCATCATCGGCAGCGTCGGCGAACGACACGTCGATGCCGGCCTGCTGCAACGACGAGCGCAGGTGGGGCGCGTCCGCGATGCCGTCGAAGCTGTCTACGCCCGGAACGCGACGACGGTGCCAGATCGACTCACCGTAGGCCGTGTAGAGCGCCGCCATCGCCGAACGACCGTCGACGGCGCGCGCTGCAGCGGCGACGCGCAACATCCGTTGACCTTTGGTGTGCAGCGACAGGTAGTTCGGTGGGAACTCCGCGTAATCGCGATGTTCGTTGAGAAAACGCAGGCCGATGAATCGCCAGTCGACGCGGAAATCGCGTTGTGCCGCGACCTTCACGATCCAGCGCGACGTGATCCACGCGAACGGACAGATCGGATCCCAATAGAACTCGATGTCGTAGTGCTCGGCCATGGGTACGCTCACTAGGTGGCGCGGGTACGTGTGTCTATCATCATCGACCGGCCACCGTCGGTTGTGTGGGAGCGCGTCGAGGACATCGCGTCGCACGTCGAGTGGATGGCCGATGCCGAAGCCATCCGCTTCACTTCTCCATCGACGCGCGGCGTCGGTACGACCTTCGACTGCGACACCAAGATCGGCCCGTTCCGGCTCACCGATCGCATGGAGATCACCGAGTGGATCCCGAACTCGACGATGGGGGTTTCGCACGTCGGTACCGTGACCGGCAAAGGCCGGTTCATGTTGCGTGAAGTGGGCAACGCGCGCACCGAGTTCATCTGGGAGGAGACACTCACCTTCCCGATCTGGATGGGTGGCTCGGTCGGCGCTCGCGCCGGAGCTCCGGTGATGGCCCAGATCTGGCGGCGCAACCTCGACAGGTTGAAACGCACGATCGAGCAGCCGGATCGTCAGGCGAACGCGTAGGCCGCGCCGACCGCGGCCAAGAAGAACACCGGCACCAACACCGCCGCAGCGATCAGTGGTGCCTGACGATTGGTCGTGCGCCGCGGTGCTTCGACGAGTAGCCACGCCAATATTGCACCGCCGGCGAGGCCGCCGATATGACCGCCCTTCGAGATGAACGGGATCGCGAGCGTAATGAGCAGGTTGATGCCGATGGTGAGCGCGATGCCCGAGCGCCAGGGATCGATGCCAGCGGCGCGTTGCGCGATGAACACCGCCGCGAACAACGCAAAGATCGCGCCTGAGGCACCTACGGCGAGCCTGTCCGGGTCGAGCACGAGCGCGCCCAGCGACCCGGCGATCAAACCACCGAGAAAGATGATGCCGAAGCGCAACCGGCCGAGTGCGGGCTCGAGCATGTTGCCGATGACCCACAGCGCGTACATGTTGAAGGCGATATGCAACAAGCCGGCGTGCAAGAAGCCGGCCGTGATGATGCGGTACCACTCGTTGTCATAACGGATCGACGGGCCGTACAGCGCGTAGTCGCGCAACATCCGGCCGCTGATCTCGCCCGCTCGGCCGCCGCCGGTCAAACTGAGGAGGAACATGCCGACATTGACGGCGACGAGTGCGGGCGTCAGCACCAAGGATTTCGCGCCGCCGAACGCGGCTCGACCCGTGTACACCTCTTGGCGGCCTGACTTCGCCCCTGCACACTCGGGGCAGTGGAACCCGACCGATGCCGTGTTCATGCACGCAGGGCAGATCGGTCGGTCACAGCGCTGGCAGCGGACGCCGCCCGTGCGATCGGGGTGCCGGTAACACGGCAAGAGATCGGTGGCCATCAGCGCACGAAAACCGAGGTGCCTTCGGCCTCGCCGAGCAAGGTCTCGCCCACGTTGATGACCTCGTTCACACCGGGCACGCGATCTTTCATGATTCGCTCGATGCCGGCTTTGAGAGTCTGTGTCGAGGCGGGGCAGCTCACGCAGGCGCCCTGCAACTCGACCTTGACGATCCCGGCCTCTTCGTCGACGTCGATGAGCCGGATGTCACCCTTGTCGGCCTGGATCGCCGGACGGATGATCGCGATGACTTCCTCGACCCGCGCCCGATCTATTCGGGGACTTTCAGCTTGTACGGGGATGCTCACGTCACTCCTGTTTCGCGTTGGCGGCGTTCGGCCAATAGAACGGCCGGCGCTCGCGAGATGTTCCCCAAGACCGTACGATCATCGGGATGGTCCTCGCACATCAGGGCGGTTGGGACGAGTTCGGCCTCGTGATCGCCCCTCTGCTGGTGATCGGCCTGCTGTTGTTCATCGCCAACCGGCGGGCCAATCGAGTGGCCGACGCACGGCGGCGCGCCACCGACCCGCCCGACGACGAATGACGGCGTCACGGCGCGCTTCATCGCGCCCGACTTCATAGCGCGACTCGCTCGATATCGGCGCCGACGCGCTGCAGCTTGCCGACGAGGTCCTCGTAGCCGCGGTCGATGTGGTGGCAATCGGTGATCAGCGTCTCACCCTCGGCCCGCAACGCCGCGACGACGAGCGCCGCCCCGGCGCGAATGTCGTGGGCGCGCACCGGCGCCCCGGAAAGCTGCGGCACACCCCGCACTACCGCGTGATGGCCTTCGGTGCGGATGTCGGCGCCCATGCGCACAAGCTCGTCGATGTAGCGGAACCGACCCGAGAACAGGTTTTCGGTGACGATGCCGACACCGTCGGCGACGGCCAGCATGGCCACGAAGAACGGCTTGAAGTCACTGGCGATGCCGGGATACGGCAGCGTCGACACGTCGACGGAACGCAGTCGCCGGCCGACCATGGCCCAGACACCGTCGGCCTCGGGCGAGATGCGCATACCCATCTCGCCCAGCTTCTGCGTGAGCATGTCGATGTGGTCGAAGCGGGCACCGCTCAGGGTCAACTCACCACCGGCCACTGCGAGCGCGGCGAGGAACGTCGCTGTCTCGATGCGATCGGGGATCGCCGCATGCTCGACGGGCGCCAACTCCTCGACACCATCGACGGTGATCGTTGCCGACCCGGCACCGACGATCTGGGCACCCATGCGGTTGAGGAAGGCCGCGAGGTCCGCGATCTCGGGTTCGCGTGCCGCGTTGTCGATGACCGTCGTGCCTTTCGCGCGCACGGCAGCCATCAAGATGTTCTCGGTCGCGCCGACGCTCGGGAACTCGAGGAGGATGCGGGTACCCACCAGTTGTCCCGCTCGACCGTTGATGAACCCGTGGCTCGTGGTGAAGGTCGCGCCGAGATCTTGCAACCCGCGTACGTGGAGATCGATGGGGCGCGGGCCGAAGTCGTCGCCGCCGGGGAGCGCGACGCGCGCCTCGCCGGTGCGAGCGAGCAACGGGCCCAACACCAAGATCGATGCCCTCGTCCGTTCGACCAGTTCGTAAGGTGCCTCGGGGACGATCTCGTCCGGCACGTCGATAGTCAACACGTTGCCGCTCTGTTCGACCGAGACCGCCATCGCCCCCAGCAGTTCGCTCATGTGCTGGACATCGGTGATGCGCGGGACATTGCGGATGACGTAGCGGCCGGGCGCCAGCAACGTCGCCGCCATGAGCTTGAGCACGGAATTCTTCGCCCCGCTGATGGGCACCACGCCCGACAGCGGGCCGCAGCACCGCACCAGTATCGCCGTCCGGCTGGACATGTCGCTCAGTATGCTCCACCCGTCCACAAAAGAAGGGCCACCCCTCACGTGGCGCACGTGAGTTCGACCAGCATCGTTGACGCCGCCGGGCTCGAACGTCTGCGCCAGTGCCGGCGCGACATCGTCGACGAGGAAATCGAGACCACCAGCGACGCGGGGTCGTCGTACCGGGCCGTCCGGGCGCCTTTCGACACCTACCGCCGTCAACTCGACGTACGGACCCGCACCGACGGGCGCTTCGAGGTCGACCAGCGCATCGACTACACGTGGACGCTGCCGCTGTGGTGGGTTCTCTTCGCGCTCCCCGCCCGCCGCTACCTGCGCAAGCCGGCGACCAAGCCGCCGTGGTGGGCGCCGCCCGACACGCTCGACCAACGCGCCGCGACCGTGCTGGCCCTGCTGTGCACGGTGGCGGTGATCGCGGGCTATCTCGGCACCGTCATCACGCAGACGATCACCTTTGCCAGCGACGAGTTCGAGAAGTCGACCGGCGTACAAGGTGTCGTTCTGGCGCTGACCCGCGTCGGGGTGATCGTCTCGATGATCCTGCTCGCTGCCGCCGATCGACGCGGCCGGCGGACGGTGACGATCGGTGCGAGCGTGGCCGCGTGCGCGTTCACGGTGCTCGGCGCGCTGTCTCCGAACATCTGGGTGCTCGGACTCACCCAGACGGTGGCGCGCGGGATCACGACCGCGCTCGCGATGGTCGTGCTCGTCGCGGCTGCCGAAGAGTTGCCTGCCGGATCTCGGGCCTACGGCGTGAGCGTGCTCGCGCTCGCGGCGGGGCTCGGTTCGGGCATGGCGGTGTGGGCGCTGCCGCTCGCTGATCTCGGCACGAAAGGATGGCGCTTGATCTACGTCATCCCCGTGCTCGGGTTCCCCTTGACACGCTACGTCGCCCGGCGCCTGCCCGAGACGAAACGCTTCGAGATCAGCACGCAACTCGCGCACGTGCGGAAGGTGTCGAGCATCAATCGGCAACGCTTGGCGTTGCTCGCAGTCAGTTCGTTCCTGGTCTTGATGTTCCGCTCGCCGGCGTCGCAACTGCAAAACGAGTTCCTGAAGAACGAGCGGGGGTTTTCGGCTTCCCGCATCGCGCTGTTCACCATCGTGACATCGACGCCCGTCGGCATCGGCGTGATGGTCGGTGGACGGCTGGCCGATGTCCGTGGCCGGCGCCTCATCGCCGCAGTGGGACTGATCGTCGGGTCACTCGGCACTGCCATCGCGTTCTTGAACCACGGGTGGCCGCTGTGGGCATGGCAGGCGGGCGGCATCATCGTCGGCGCAGTGACGATTCCCGCGCTGGGAACGTATGGCTCGGAGATGTTCGGGACACGCGCGCGCGGGCGGGCCAACGGACTGATCACGTTGGCCGGCATGGCGGGTTCGAGCGCCGGGTTGATCGTCGCCGGCATCATGTCGGACCACGTGGGCTTGGGAAAGGCGCTGCTCGTCCTCGCCATCGGACCGTTGTTGGTCGCAGCGTTGGTGGTGCTGCGCTATCCCGAGACCGCGCACATCGAGCTCGAAGTGCTCAATCCGCAGGACGAGGGCCCGAGCGGCCCTTCGAGCGGGGAACAGGGCCCGAGCGGCCCTTCGAGCGGGGAACAGCGCCCTCCTAAGTGAACGTCGCGCGCCGCCATGCGAGGACGGCGACGGCGATCTTGTCGTCGGCTCGGTCGAGGGCATGGCTGCCCCGCTCGATCCACACGTGGGTGACAGGGCCGGTGATCGCCGGTGTCGCCGATTCGAGCTCTTCGGGCGTGCCGAACGCGTCACGATCGCCCGAGACGAACAGGCAAGGCACGGTGATGGCGGGAAAGTGCTCGGTGCGCAGTTTCTCCGGCTTGCCCGGCGGATGCAGCGGATAGCTGATCAACACGAGCCCGGCCGCGGGGGTGCCTTCGGCGACGGCGATCGAACACATGCGCCCGCCCATCGAGCGACCGCCGAGCACGATATTGCGCGGTTTCAACACACGCTCTCGAGCGAACGCGGCGGCCTCGTCGCGGACACATTGCAGTAGCACCGGCTGACGATCGGGCGCTCGTCGTCCGGCGCGACGGTAAGGAAAATCCACGCGGGCCACCGGTACCGGCGCCAGCGCGGCTTCGAGTGCCACGAGCGTGTGATGGTCACGACCACTCCCCGCACCGGGGGTCAACATCACGCCATCGAGCTTCTGTCGTCGGCCCGAGCGGCCGTTCGAGCGGGAATCGCCAGCCATCTCTATCCCAGCAACAAGATGCGGCGCGCTTGGCTCAACTCGGAGATGCGGCGTGCCGCGACGTCTTCGTCGCCACCGGAATCGGGGTGGGCCTCGCGCAACAACAGCCGGAACTGCCGTTGCACGAGATCACGGGCGGCGACGTCTTCGTCGGCGAGCCCGAGTGTGACGCGCGCCCACGCCACCGGATCGGTGAGGGAGCTGACCACCCACGAACCCGCGCCCAGGCCCAAGATCGACGCGACGAACGCTGCACCCAACGGACCCTGCCAGCGCATGGCGCGCCGGATGAGCTCCATCACGTCGGTGCGCGCGCTCCCCGGGAGCTGACCGGCGGCGTACACCGCGCCGAGCACCATCGGAGCGGCCGGGCCGGATTCGTCGAATTCGAAACGCAATGACTCGTGTTCGCCGATCAGGCGCTGGCGCCGCTTGGTCAACCCGACCAGGTCGCGTTGGAAGCGATGTCGCAATCTCGGCTGCGGGATGCGCTGGCCCCGTTCGACCTGGCGCATCAACACGAGGAGCTCGTCATAGAGGTCGGCGTCGAGATCTGCGGAGAAACGCGCGACCACACCCGCCAGCAACACACCGCCGAAACCCGGTCCCGGCTCGACCGGCAATTCGCGATGGCCGAGAGCCACACGGCGCGTCGGGGCCACAGGGCGCGAGTGGAAGATCTCGATCTCTGCCAGCACGACCACGTCGGTCAGTGTACCGATCCTCTAGTGTGTCGCTCAGTGCCGCGCGTGCTCAGATGATCTGCACCAACTCGTCGCGTACAGAACGCGCGTTGGCAACGATGTTGTCATCGTCGGGGGCACCCTCTTCGAGCGAGACGCGCAACGCCGCGAGCTTGGACAGCACGCGCTCCCAGTGGTCACGCTCGAATCCGTAGGGCATGGCCAACCGACCGATTACGACTTCGGCTTCGAGGAACTCGAGGATTGCCTCGTGATCGTGGGTGTTGCCTTTGATGCGGTCAGCCGAGTCGAACGCGTCCGACAAGAGATCGTTGACCTCGAGGTCGTCGTCGAGATGGATGACGTCGTCGGCATCGGGCTCACCGCTCGCGATCGCGTCTTCGAGACGGTCGAGCACCGCGTCGACGGCATCTTCGTCGTCGGCGTCGACCACCAGATCGCCATTGCGGTCGAACTCGTGTGCCAACCCCGCCATGCCGAGCATCTTGGAGAGTCGCGACTGCTGTTCGGACGTCCACTCGACCATTTCGTACACGGTGTGTTCTGCGTCGGGATCGAGTGTGGGCAACGCGGCGTGCTCGACTTCTTCGACGAGCGCGTCGATGGCCTCTTCGTCGACGACACGCACGATCATCGTGGCCCCTTGCCACGAATGGGCCAACCCGGCACCGGTCAGCAATTGATCGAGCATGCGCCGGCTCTCGAAGGACCAGTCGTGGAGTTCGTAGGCGAGTTGCTCTTCGTCGGACGCGCCCACGTCCTCGGGGGCGAGCGGTGCCTCAGTGACGAGGCCCACGCCACATTCGGCGCATGTCTCGACGCCCTCTTGGTATTCGGCGCCGCACTGGAAACACCACAAGGAACTCACCCCTGCATCCTGCCACGCTCTGGGGGTTCCGAGCGGTCGGATCATCCCTCGTGAGCGCGCATCTTGTACCCTCACGACCCATGACCACAGCCGTTGACCGAAATCTCGCCCTCGAACTAGTGCGCACCACGGAGGCCGCGGCGATGGCAGCCTCACGGTGGATGGGACGCGGGGACAAGATCGCCGCCGATCATGCGGCCGTCGAAGCCATGCGCCGCGTGCTGCACAGCGTCTCGATGAACGGCGTCGTCGTGATCGGCGAAGGCGAAAAGGACGAAGCGCCGATGCTCTACAACGGCGAAGCAGTGGGCGACGGCGTAGGTTCACGCGCCGACGTCGCGGTCGATCCGATCGACGGTACGACTCTGACATCGTTGGGTCGCGGCAACGCGATCGCGGTGATCGCGGTGAGCGACAAGGGCACCATGTTCGATCCCGGACCGTGCGTCTACATGGACAAGATCGCAGTGGGCCCGGCGGGCAAGGGCGTCATCGACATCAGCGTGTCGGCAACCGAAAACCTCGAGCGCCTTGCGAAGGCCACCGGCGAAGACGTCCGTAACTTGACCGCAGTCATACTCGACCGCGACCGGCACACCGATCTGATCGCTGAGGTGCGTGCCGCCGGGGCACGTATCCGTCTGATACCCGACGGTGACGTCGCAGGTGGGATCTCGACCGCGTGGCCCGAATCGGGCGCCGACATCCTCTTCGGCATCGGCGGCACACCCGAGGGTGTCATCACCGCAGCCGCACTCAAGTGCATGGGCGGCGACATGCAGGGCAAGCTTTGGCCCCGCAACGATCAAGAACGTGAGGCAGCCATCGCCGCCGGCTACGACCTCGACCTCGTCATCGGCATCGACGACCTGGTCCAGGGCGACAATTGCTTTTTCGCGGCGACCGGCATCACCGACGGCGAGTTGCTGAAAGGTGTTCGCTTCGACCCCCAGTACGTGCATACACAGTCATTGGTGATGCGGTCGAGGTCGGGCACCGTTCGGCTTGTCAATGCAATGCACCGCATCGACTCGCTGAAGGTCTGATCAGCTGACGGGTACGGACACCAGCTGGTCGTACATCTGCACGAGACGCTCACCGATCAAGAGGATGGGTCGCGTGAGATCCTCGATCATGTCGTCGATGTCGCGGCCGAGCGCGATGCGCAGTTTGCGATGGGCATCGATCGCCAGGTCTTGGTGCCGCCACGGCAGGGTCGCGCGCAGCTCGGCATCTCGCGTCTCGATTCGTTGTTCGAACGTGTCTTCCCAGTGCTGGCGTAGGACACGCGCATCGATGCCGCTGTTCTGGCGTTCATAGTCGGCGCGGGACTTCTTGAGGTCGTTGATCGCTTCCTTGCGACGGTGTTCGTCGAGCTCACTCTGCAGGCGTTCTATGGCGTCGAGCGGGGGCCGAAGGACGCCCACCATCTCGACGATGTGATGCAGTTCTTCGCAGCGCGCGGCAATCTCGTCCACGATGAGTCCGCGTACGTGATCGGGATCAGCGGCGCGGTGCTGCTGCGTCTCGTAGGCCCGCCAGTTCAGCCAGGCCTGCATTTCGACTTCGGCCGCGGGAATGGTGGGCTGGAGCTGCGCGGCCACCTGGACGAGAAGTGCACGGGCGGCTTTCACCACCGCCGACGCTTGCGGCCACAGCGACCGCTGCCAGTAGACGTCGGGATCGACGAGTTCCGGATGCGCCACCGACTTGGGCTTGGCCACCGCTCGTTGCAGCTCCTCGGCCAGCGCGCGGAGCAGCGCGGGCGAGGGCTGCGCTTGTTCGACGATGTTGGCCAGCGGCTCGCCGGCGACTTGAACCACGCGGTTCACGGTCGCGATGGCGGCGCCGAAGAGCATTGGCTCGGGCTGAGCATTCTGCGGATGTTGCGGATGCACGGGCGACCCTCTTGCGGATGCGTTTCGAGACTCGGTTCCTGACTTTCATCGGCCCGGTTGGTCCCCGATTCAAGGGATTTGTACGTCCCCTGGCTGACCGGCCGGACCGAGCGATACGGTGCCCGCCATGGCCGACCACATCCGGTACCTCGAGACGACTCGATTTCGCGTGGCACCGGGCGCGAAGGTGCGGTTGAACAAGCGCGACCCTGCGACGACGCCGGGGATGGACAAGCAAGAAGGCAAGGCGGCCGCCGCGCTACTGAACACCGACCTCGAGGCGTTGCAAGAGCTGCTCTACGCCGACGGCCGGCACAAGCTGCTGGTGATCCTCCAGGGGGTCGACGCGTGTGGCAAGGACGGCACGATCCGGTCGGTCTTCGACGGTGTCAACCCCCAGGGCGTCAAGGTGGCGTCGTTCAAGCGTCCCACCGAAGAGGAACTCGGCCACGACTATCTATGGCGGGTGCACTCCCGGCTACCACGTTCGGGCGAGATCGCCATCTTCAACCGCTCGCACTACGAAGACGTGTTGGTCGTGCGCGTCCGCGATTTGGTGCCCCGCGACCGCTGGAGCAAACGCTACGAACACATTCGAGCGTTCGAGCAGATGCTGGTCGACGAAGGCACGACGATCGTCAAGTTCTTCCTCCACATATCCAAAGAAGAGCAACGGGTGCGGCTGCAAGAACGCATCGACGACCCGGCAAAGCGTTGGAAGTTCTCGCGCGACGACCTTGGCGAGCGCAAGCTCTGGGACGAGTACCGTGCGGCGTTCGAGGACATGTTGACGAGAACGTCGACGGCCGACTCGCCGTGGTACGTGATCCCCGCCGATAGCAACTGGTACCGCAACCTCGTGGTATCGCAGGTACTCGTCGACACGATGCGCAAGCTCGAGTTGCGCCACCCGCCTACGGAGGAAGACCTCGCCGGCTTGGTCGTGGA
Source organism: Acidimicrobiales bacterium (assembly GCA_035525225.1). Taxonomy (GTDB): domain Bacteria; phylum Actinomycetota; class Acidimicrobiia; order Acidimicrobiales; family WLNW01; genus DATLFA01. The sequence goes on along the minus strand of DATLFA010000022.1, from coordinate 43,196 downwards.
GTGAGGTCGTGGAGTGAGGTCGTGGAGTGAGGTCGTCGTGTGAGGTCGTGGAGTGAGGTGGTCGAGTAGCGCGTCAGTGGGCGGCGGCAGTGGTGGCTGTTGCCACCGCGAGGCGCAGTTCGGCTCGCTGCAATGCAGCTTGCGCGACTTCGTCGTCGGCGTTCTCGCGCAAGCGGACCTCGGCGCGCTCCTTCGCGGTCTGCGCGCGCGGCACATCGATGACGTCGGCGACTTCGGCGACATCGGAGAGAATCGTCACGTTGTCGTGCGAGACCTCGACGAAGCCGGAGTGCACGGCGACGACGCGAACCGGACCTTCGGTCATCATGATCTTGACCGGGCTCATGCCCGACAACACGCCGACGAACGGGACGTGCCCCGGAAGAAACGCGATCTCGCCGGCAGTGGTGCGAGCCACGACCATCATGGCCTCTCCCGAAAACACGACGCTCTCGGGAGATACCAGGTCGACATGCATGCTCGCCATGACGATCAGCTGCTCTTCTCGAGCTCTGCCGCCTTGCGCATGGCATCTTGCGCGCCGCCGACGTTGAGGAACGCCTGCTCGGGCAAGTGGTCGAGCTCGCCGCTGCACAACATGTCGAAGCTCTCGACGGTCTCGTCGACCGGCGTGGTGATGCCGGGGAGGCCGGTGAAGACCTCGGCCACGTACATCGGCTGCGAGAGGAAGCGCTGCACCTTGCGGGCGCGCGACACCGTGATCTTGTCCTCTTCGGAGAGCTCGTCGAGGCCGAGGATGGCGATGATGTCCTGGAGTTCCTTGTAGCGCTGGAGGATCTCCTGTACGCGGCGGGCGACCCGGTAATGACGCTCGCCGACCACCTCGGGAGCCAAGATGGTGGAGGTCGACGCCAGCGGATCGACCGCAGGGTAGATGCCGAGCGCGGCGATATCGCGTGACAACTCGGTGGTGCCGTCGAAGTGCGTGAACGAAGTGAACGGCGCGGGATCGGTGTAATCGTCGGCAGGCACGTAGACCGCCTGCAACGACGTGATCGACTTGCCTCGCACCGAGGTGATGCGCTCTTGCAACTCGCCCATCTCGTCGGCGAGGGTCGGCTGGTAACCCACGGCGGAAGGCATGCGACCGAGCAGCGTCGACACTTCGGACCCGGCCTGCACGAACCGGAAGATGTTGTCGATGAACAACAATACGTCTTGGCCTTGCACGTCGCGGAAGTACTCCGCCATCGTCAGTGCGGAGAGCGCGACACGCAGACGCACACCGGGCGGCTCGTCCATCTGGCCGAAGACCAGCGCGGCTCGTTCGAGCACGCCGGACTCTTCCATCTCGAGGAACAAGTCGGTGCCTTCACGGGTGCGCTCGCCGACACCGGCGAACACCGACACACCGCCGTGGTTCTGGGCCACCCGTCGGATCATCTCGGTGATGAGCACGGTCTTGCCGACGCCGGCGCCACCGAAGAGGCCGATCTTGCCGCCCTGGACATAGGGAGTCAGCAAGTCGATGACCTTGATGCCCGTCTCGAACATCACGCGCTTGGGCGCGAGGTCGGCGAACAGCGGGGCCGGGCGGTGGATCTCCCAGTAGGTGTCCGCGTCGACGCTCGGGACATCGAGCGGCTCGCCGATGACGTTGAACACGTGGCCCAGCGTGGCATCGCCCACCGGTACCTGAATGCCGCGTCCGAGGTTGCGCACGTGCGCGCCGCGGGTGAGGCCGTCGGTCGGCTTCATGGCGATGGCACGGACGCGGCTGTCGCCGATCTGCTGGGCGACCTCGGCCGTGATGACCGTGGTGCGGCCCTCGATGGCGATCTCGAACTCGAGCGCGTAGTTGATGTCGGGCAAGGAGTCGGGAGGGAATTCGACGTCGATCACCGGGCCGGCGATTCCGACGATGTGCCCTTCCTTCAGCGTGGTTTCGGTCATGTGCGCATGCTCCTACGTCTCGGCCAGTTCGATGAGCGCCTCGGCGTCCTCAGCGCGAAGCGCCTCGGCACCGCTGACGATCTCCATGATCTCGGTGGTGATCGCGTCTTGACGCGCGCGGTTCATCTGTCGCGTCAGCTTGGTCTGCAACTCGTCGGCATTGTCGGTCGCGGCCTTCATCGCCCGTTGGCGGCTGGCGTGCTCAGAGGCTGCGCCTTCCAACATGGCACCGAACAGGCGGGCCTCTACATAGCGCGGCAACAAGGCGGCCAAGAGTCCGGGCGCCGACGGCTCGAACTCGGCCGCGGCGACCAACTCGGCCTGTCCGCTGCCGGCCGTCGCCACGGTGGAAGTGCTCTCGAGCGGAAGGAACCGGCGCACTGCGACCCGTTGGCTACCCAACGACACGAACTCGGTGTAGATGAGCTCGACCCGCTGCACCTCACCGCTGATGAACTTCTCGGCAACGAGATTCGCAATCTCGCGCGCGTTGTCATAGGTGGGCGTGTCGCTCACACCGGTGAACGACGCGTCGATTCGGTAGTGGCGAAAACGGAAGTAGCTCTCGGCCTTGCGTCCGATGAGGATGAGCGAATAGTCGCGGCCCTGTTCACGGTGCCCCATCAACGAACGCTCGGTGGAGCGAATGACCGCCGAGTTGTAGGCGCCGGCCATACCGCGATCGGAGGTGATGACGACGAACGCCACCTTCTGCACGTCGGCGCTCTGATTGAGCAACGGGTGATCGATGGTCGTGCCGCCCGCCGCGAGGTTTTCGATCACCTTCGTGATCTGGCGGCTGTAGGGACGGGCCGCGGCAGCGCGTTGTTGTGCCTTGACGACGCGCGTCGCGGCGATGAGTTCCATCGCCCGCGTGATCTTCTTGGTCGAGATCACGCTCTTGATGCGTCTGCGAAGGATGCGTTCCTGGCCGCCGGGCATAGAGCGATCAGCCCTCGTGCTCGATATTTTCCTCGGGCAGCGTGTAATCGCTGTCGACGATGCTGCCGGTGGCGTCGCCCTGGTGCTCGGGTTCAGGTTCGTTGCCGATGAACGCCGTCGACTGGAACTGCGAAGCGAACGCTTTGAGCCCGGCCTGGAAGGCGTCCATGTCGGCGACGACGCCCGTCTCGGCGATGCCGTCGAGCACGTCGCGGTGACGAGAGCGGAACCATTCGATCAGTTCGTTCTCGAAGCGGCGCACATCTTCGACCGCGATCGGATCGAGGTAGCCATTGGTGCCGGCGAAGATCGATACGACCTGCTCTTGCACGGGCATCGGCGAGTTGAGGCCTTGCTTGAGCAACTCGGTGAGGCGCACACCACGATCGAGTTGGGCGCGAGACAGCGCGTCGAGGTCAGAGCCGAAGGCCGCAAACGCTTGCAGCTCACGGAACTGCTGCAGGTCGGACTTGAGCGTGCCCACCGCGGTCTTCATGGCCTTGATCTGCGCGGCCGAACCGACGCGTGACACCGAGATGCCCACGTCGACCGCGGGCCGGATACCCGACTTGAACAAGTCGTCCTGCAGATAGATCTGGCCGTCGGTGATCGAGATGACGTTGGTCGGGATGTACGCCGAGACGTCGCCCGCCTTGGTCTCGATGATGGGGAGCGCGGTCAACGAACCGGCGCCCCGCTCGTCGCTGAGCTTCGCGGCGCGCTCGAGCAGACGCGAGTGGAGGTAGAAGACGTCGCCGGGGTACGCCTCGCGTCCCGGTGGGCGACGCAGCAACAGCGACATCTGGCGGTAGGCCTCGGCTTGTTTGGAGAGATCGTCGTAGACGATCAGCGCGTGGCCGCCGTTTTCCATCCAGTGCTGGCCGATCGCACAGCCACCGTAGGGTGCAAGGTACTTGAACGGCGCGGGGTCCGACGCGGGCGCCAACACGACGACCGTGTAGTCCATGGCGCCGTGCTCCGTCAACACTGCGACCGCGTTGGCGACCGTCGAGGCCTTCTGCCCGATGGCCACGTAGATGCACTTCACCCCCTGGCCCTTTTGATTGATGATCGTGTCGATGGCGATCGTGGTCTTGCCCGTCTTGCGGTCGCCGATGATCAGCTCGCGCTGCCCACGGCCGATCGGGATGAGCGAGTCGATGGCCTTGATACCGGTCTGCATCGGCTCGTGCACCGGCTTGCGGCCGGTGATGCCGGGGGCCTGGATCTCCATGCGGCGGGGCTGGACGTCACCGGTCAGCGGCCCGCGGCCATCGAGCGGCTCGCCCAACGGGCTCACGACGCGACCGAGCAGGCCGTCGCCGACCGGCACCGACAAGATGCGTCCGGTGGCGAGCACGGGCGCGCCCTCCTGGATGTCGCTGCCTTCGCCCAGGATCACGGCGCCGATGGACTCTTCGTCGAGGTTCAGGGCCAAACCCAAGGTGCCGTCTTCGAACTCGAGCAGCTCGTTGACCGCGGCGCCGGGCAGACCCGAGACGCGGGCGATGCCGTCGCCGACCTCGAGCACGCGACCGACCTGGGTGATCTCGACCTTCGGGGTGAATCCCTCGAGGTTCTTACGAAGCGCGGCGGCAATGTCCGCGGTACTGATGGTCAGCTCGGCCATGACTCTCCTACCAAAGATTGGCGGCGAAAATCCGCCGCGGCAACCACAACTCTGATGAATGGCACTTGGCTCAAAACGCCTTACGCAGCTGTTCGAGCCGGTGCCGGACAGTGCCGTCGATGACGATGTCGCCGATCTGGGTGACGATGCCGCCCATCACCCGCGGATCGACGATGACCTTGACCTCGACGTCTTTGCCGGTCGCTTTGCCGAGGGCCACCGCGAGACGCTGGCGCTGGTCTTCGGTCAAGTTGACCGCCGAGCGGGCCTCGGCCACCGCCTTGTTGGACGTGCGGGCGATCTTGTCGACGAGTGAACCGATGATCGCCGGAAGGTCACCGGCCCGACCGGTGCCCACCACCATCGAGATCAACGCGACCGTCGTGGGCGAGGCCTTGCCCTGGAGGAGGTCCTCGACGATCTGCTGGCGACGGGTCGCCGGCGTCCTCGGGTCGGTCAGCGCCGTACGAAGGTCATCGGATCCCTCGAAGACGCGGGCGAATCGGAACAGCTCGTCTTCGACGTCGTCGAGTCGACCCTCGGCTGCGGCGACTCCGAAGAGCGCATCTGCATAGGCGTCGATACGGTCGTTGGCCATCTACTGCCGGCTCCCGACCTGGTTGATGTAGTTCTCGACGAGCTGCACCTGGGTCTCGCGATCGAGGTTCTTCTGCACGATGGTCTCGGCTGCCCCGATGGCCAAGCTGGCCACCTCGGCTCGCAGGTCGGCGATCGCCGAAACCTTCGCCGCTTCGACATCGGCCGCAGCACGCGCCCGCAATTCGGCGATCTCGCTTTGCGCACGCGCTTGCAGATCGACTCGCAGCGCGTCGGCGGACCGGCGCGCTTCTTCGAGCATGCGGTTCGCCTCGTTGCGGGTGTCGGCCAGCTGCGCTCGATAGTCGGCAAGCAAGGTGTCGGCGTCAGCCTTTGCCTTTTCGGCCGCAGCGAGATCGCTACGAACACGCTCCGTCCGAGCCGCCATGCCCTTTTGCAGCGCAGGTACGGCGAACTTCATCAACGCGACCGCCAGCACCGCAAAGGAGAGGGCGCCCCAGATGATTTCGTTCTTCTCGGGAAGGATCGGGCTCGGGGCCTCGTGGCAGTCGTCGACCTCGCCACCGTCCTCGAGAATATGGATGCATTCCTCGGCTGCGTGGGAGATCTCGGGCTCGGGCGTCTCCTGGGCATAGGCGACCGTCGCCGGACCGAGGACACAGACGAGGGCGATGATGCCACCGGCGATGAGTGCACGGACGCGCACGAGAAACCTCCTAGCCCGCAACGATGAACGCGAGCACGAACCCGAAGAGCGCGAGCGCCTCGGTGAACGCGATGCCCAAGAACATCGTGGTGCGGACCATGCCGGCGGACTCGGGCTGGCGCGCCATGGCCGTGATGGCGTTACCGACCACGATGCCGATGCCGATGCCCGGCCCGATGGCCGCGCCCCCATAGACGATGCCGCGAGCGACAGCCGTCAGGCCCTCGACGAGCTCGCCAGGTTCTTGCTGGGCGAGGATGGGTAGCAGAGACAAAGGTTCCTCCTAGTGCTCAGGATGCATGGCGCCACCGATGTACACGGCAGCGAGGATGGTGAAGATGAACGCCTGCAGGAACGAGACGAGAACCTCGAACCCGGTGAGGGCGACCAGCAACAGAAACGAGAACGGCAAGATAACGATGTTGATGCTCTTGACCCAAAGTGCAGCCGAGATCACTGCGAAGGTGACGAGCACCAAGTGGCCGGCGAGCATGTTGGCGAAGAGACGCACGGCGAGCGAGAGCGGCCGCACGAGGATCGTCGACACCAACTCGATCGGTGTCACGAGAATGTAGATGGGCCAGGGCACGCCGGGCGGGAACATGATGCTCTTGAAGTAGTGGAAGAAGCCCTGCTTGATGATGCCCACCGCGTTGAAGATCACCCAGACCAGCAGCGAGAAGAACATCGGCATCGCCATGCGCGCATTGGCCGGCATCTGCACGAACGGGATGACTTCCCACAGGTTGCAGAACAAGATGAACATGAACAGACACGTGAGGAACGGCGTGAACTTGCGGCCTTCCGGACCCATCGTCTGCATCACGATGCTGCTGTCGACGAAATCGACGATCGACTCGGCCACGTTCTGCACGCCCGTCGGCACCAGCGCCCGCTTGCGGCTGCCGGCCACGAACAACGCGATGGCGAGGAGGGCCGAGGCCCACATGATCAGGACGACCTTGTTGACCGCGAACGCGGTGCCTTTCCAGAAGATGTCGGGCCACTCGATGAGATGGCTGATCGGCGGGAATTCGAGGCCGAGAATCACGCTGCGCCAGCCTCCTTCGCGTTGGTTGAAGTGGATTCTTGGGTTCGCGCTGCACTCGTCTTGCCTCTTGGCTTGAGGCCGGGATAGGCGAGCGACATCGACACGTAGCGCGTCTCCCACATCAGCAATGCGATGTGAGTGATGAGCACGGTGAACAACAGCGGGATGTCGTCGATCCAGCTGAACTTGCGTAGCAAGACAACCGCGACGGTGAGCAGCGCCAAGCGCAGGATGAAGCCGAACATCACACCGGCCATCAGTGCGTTGAGCGAAACGCGGATCGTCGTCGAGATGATCAACGCTGCGAGAAGAAAGTTGACTACGACCAAACCGACGCCGATCGCGGAGGAAGCGACACCGCTCCATCCCCAACCGATCGCCGCCGCGACGAGCAGAACGGGCGCGAGGGGGACGGCTCGACGAGCGAGATCGCGGGCCACCTCCAACTCGGGTGCAGGACCGGCAGCGGGCATCGACCGTGCGTCACTCAACACGATCAGAGACCTTTCCCACGCCAAGCCCTCGCTCGTGCCGTTGCATGTCTGCTTCGTATCCCATCCACAACTTCCATACGACATAACCGAGCACCAAGAAGAAGAACACGAATGCGAAGATCGGTGTGGTGCCGAGTCGACGATCGAGCAGCCATCCGAGTAGGGCGAATACTCCGGGCGTCACGACCAACTCGACGGCGCGTGCGAGCGCGTCACCGAAACCGGTATTGAGTTCGCGCTTTTCCTGAAGATTCATTTCCGTGAAACCGCTCGCGTGGCGACACCGTCGCCGCTTGTGAATCGGTGCGCAATCTATCGAAGGGCCGACGTCCAACGACAACTTGTGGCGCAGCCCGATTCCCGGATACCGCGGTTTCGTGCCGGGTCAGCTGCCGGTGCGGCGATTGGGGTCGATGTGGACGACGTTGGTGTTGTCGTCATCCGCGTCGGGGCCGTCTCGACGGTCGGCTCGACCCTGGCGGATGTCAGGATGCAAGACGGTGTAGAGCAAGAGGCCGAGCGCGGCGATGCCGGTCGGAACCATGGCGTCGCCACGGCCGTGGTTGTATGTGGGATAGAGCACGAAGCCCGAGAGCAACATCGTCCACGCCCACAAGATGATCACACTGCGGCGGTGGCCGTGGCCGATGCGCATGAGCCGATGGTGCAGATGATCCTTGTCGGCAGTCGCGACGCCTCGCCTGCGGGCGGTCCGGCGCACGATCGCGAACAACGCGTCGAGCAACGGGACGCCGAGGATGACGATGGGGATGAAGATCGGCGCGTAGAAGAAGAACGACTGGCCCGAGAACGCTTGCTCGTTGCGCCCTCCCACGACCGTGGTCGACACGGCCATCAACAGGCCGAGCATCAAGGCGCCGGCATCACCCATGAAGATGCGGGCGGGGTTGCCGCGTGGGCCTCGGGCATTGTGGGGCAAGAAGCCCAGGCACAGCCCAGCCGTGATCGCCGCGACGAGGGCGCCGGGGTTGGTGTTGAGAATGATGTTCTCGTCCGACAGTCGCAGCGCGTAGAAGAAGAACGTGGCGGCGGCGATGCCCACGATGCCGGCGGCGAGACCGTCGAGGCCGTCGATGAGGTTGATGGCATTTGCCATCCCCACCACCCACAACACGGTGATCAACGCGGAGAGATCGGGAGTCAGCGGGGTGACGCCGAGGAAGGGAACGCGAAAGACGACGATGCCGATACCGGCGAAGGACAACACGCTGCCCGCCAATACCATGCCGGCGATCTTGGCCGGCGGGGAGATGTCACGGATGTCGTCGATCAAACCGACCAACAAGATGATCAACGCCGCCAGCAACATGCCGAACGATTCGGCGCCGGGGGCCAACTGCTCGTCGAACACATCCATCTTCCATGCGGTGACCACGCCGGCGACGAGGCCGGCGAACATCGCCACACCGCCGAGCGTGGGCGTCGGCCGTTCGTGTACGCGGCGATCGCTGGGCTGCACGATCGCGCCGACGTGCGGTGCGATCCAGCGCATGATGCCCGTCAGCACGAACGTCGTCGCGGCGGCCACGCCGAATACGACGCCATAGTCGCGCACGGTCGGCATGTTCAGATCCTAAGCCCCGCTAGTAGGGCTCTGGGCCGCGCTGGTCGGGCTCAACGGGGGTAGGGCACGAACTCGTTGCAGAGCGTGCGCACATCGGCGCGAACGCGCGCGATAGCCCCCTCGTCGGAGCGAGCACGTAGGGCGCGGGCGATGAGCGTGGCGATCTGCGCCATCTCGGCCGCGCCCATACCCTGTGTGGTCACCGCGGGGGTGCCGATGCGGATGCCGCTCGTCACGAACGGTGACCGCGGGTCGTCGGGGATGGTGTTCTTGTTGAGCGAGATACCGGCCTGGTCACAGGCGGCCTGGGCGTCTTTGCCGGTCAACTCGGCGTCGAAGTTGCGCAGGTCGACGAGCATCAGGTGGTTGTCGGTGCCGCCCGACACGAGGCGAAAACCCTCGCCGGCGAGGCCCTCGGCCAAGGCCGAGGCGTTGGTCACGATCGCGCGGGCATAGTTCGAGAACTCGGGTCGGGACGCCTCGTGGAACGCGACCGCCTTCGCGGCGATGGAATTCTCGAGTGGGCCACCCTGGAAACCGGGGAAGACCGCCCGGTCGATGGCCGCGGCGTGTTCCTTGCGGCTCAAGATGCATCCGCCGCGCGGTCCGCGCAGCGTCTTGTGGGTGGTGAAGGTGACGATGTCGCAGTAGGGCACCGGGTTCGGGTGCGCGCCGCCGGCGATGAGCCCTGCGATGTGCGCCGCGTCGAACATCAACAACGCGCCCACCTCGTCGGCGATCGACCGTAGCGGCACCGGGTCGATCGTGCGCGAGTAGGCGGTGGCACCCGCGATGATCATCCGGGGCCGTTCGCGCTTCGCGATCTCGCGCACGTTGTCGTAGTCGATGCGCTCGTCGCTCTTGGAGACCCCGTAGGCGACGAAGTCGTAGGTGAGACCGCTGAAGTTGACGGGCGATCCATGGGTGAGGTGGCCACCGTGGTCCAAGCTCATGCCGAGCACTTTGTCGCCCGGCTTCAGGAGAGCCAGGTAGACGGCGACGTTGGCGTTGGCGCCCGCATGGGGCTGCACGTTCGCGTGCTCGGCACCGAAGAGCGTCGCGGCGCGGGTGCGCGCCAACTCTTCGACCTCGTCGATGATCTGGTTGCCGCCGTAGTACCGCTTGCCCGGATATCCCTCGCTGTATTTGTTGGTGAGTACCGAACCGGTCGCGGACATGACCGCGGGTGATGCGAAGTTCTCGGAAGCGATGAGCTGCAACGTGGTGTTCTGACGGTCGACCTCGCGGTCGATCATCGAGAATAACGCATCGTCGCGTGTGGTGGGCCAAGGCATGGGGGTTGCCTCCATCTATCGGGGCGAATCGGGGCGGGGATTATCGGAGCAGGGCGTCGATCTTGGCAACGCGGGGTTGGTGGCGGCCGCCGGCGAAGGTGGCGTTGACGAACGCGTCGAGTGCTTCGCGGGCCACCTCGTAGCCGATCAAACGCTCGCCGAAGCACACCACATTGGCATCGTTGTGCTCACGCGCGAGATGGGCCGAAGTGACATCATGAACCGTGGCGGCGCGCACGCCGGCGATCTTGTTGGCCGCGATGGCGATGCCGATGCCGCTGCCGCAGACGCACACGCCGAGTTCGGCTTCGCCGGCGGCCACACAACGCCCGACGGCCGCCCCGTAGTCGGGGTAGTCGACCGCTTCGGTGCCGTGGGTGCCCACGTCGAGGACGTCGTGGTCACCGGCTTCGAGATGCACGATCAGCGCTCGCTTGAGCGGGAATCCCGCGTGATCAGAGCCGACCGCGATCCGCATGACACCACACTAAGCCGTTTCGCTCTTCGCGCAAGCGCTCATCGCCCTGTCGGTGCACTTCATAGTCCGGGCAGGGGGAGATGATGTTCATATTCCGAGCGCGGTCGCTGACAATGCCCCGGGTCGCAATACCGTCGGCGGGTCGACGGTCGCGTCGATGACCGTCGACGCCGCCCCGCGTCGAGGACCGCCGTCGACGACGAGCGACACTGACGGAAAGAGCGCGGCGATCTCGCGTGCGGTCGCAGGAGTCGGGGCGCCGCTCTCGTTGGCGCTCGATGCCGCGATCGGCCCCACTTCGAGCGCGAGGCGACGAACGAACGGGTCGTCGGGGCAGCGAATACCAACCGTCGAGTCGTCGTCGCCGATATAAAGCACCGCGTCGGCGGCGCGCGGCACGACGACCGTCAGAGGCCCCGGCCAGAACCGAGCGAAACGGTCGAGGCCGTGTGTGGTCAGGCGGCGCGCTTGACCGAGATCGCCCACGAGCACCGCGATCGACTTGGCGGCGTCGCGGCCCTTCAGCGCGAACAGGCGCGCCATCGCGTCGGCGTCGTCGGCACGCGCCGCGAGCCCGTAGACGGTGTCGGTCGGGATGACGACGAGGGTGCCGCGCCGCAGGGCAGCCATCGTCATGCTGAACGCTTCGTCGGAGGGGACGATCACCGGCGGGCCACCACCACTCGATCGCGCCCCGCCAGGTCCGCGTGCACCTCTGCGGAGGCGAAGCCGCTGTCGAGCACCAACTCGCGCACTGCGGCGCGCTGCGCGGCGCCGATCTCGAGCACCAACGCGCCGGTGACGGCGAGCCATTCGGGAGCATGCACGACGATCGATTCGTACGCTTCGAGGCCGCGCGGCCCGGGGACCAGCGCCTCGACCGGCTCCCAGTCACGCACCTCGGCGGGAAGCTCGTCGTCGGCTGCGACGTAAGGCGGGTTGGACACGATCACGTCGACGACGCCCCGCAGCGACTCGGGGAGCGGATCGAACCAGTTCCCGTGCACCAGCGTGACGTGGCGCGCCACCCGACCGAGGCCCGCGCAGTTGGCCTGCGCGACCGCAAGCGCGTCGGCCGAGACGTCGGTGGCCCACACCTGCGTGCCTCGGCGCTCGACCGCGACCGACAGCGCGATCGCGCCAGAGCCGGTGCCGAGGTCGACGACCACGCCCTCTCGCGCGCCGCGGGCCTGCACCGACCGATCGTGTTCGGCCAGCGCGTGCTCGGTGACGATCTCGGTCTCCGGGCGCGGGATCAGGACCCGTCGATCGAGATACAGATCGAGCAACCGGAACGACCAACTGCCGACGACGTACTGCAGCGGCTCGCCGGTGAGCCGGCGTTCGATCATGCGGTCGTAGGCGACCATCTGACGCGTCGTGACCAGTTCGTCGAGCGTCGAGGAGAACTGCGCGGGCTCGATGCCACCGACCTGCTCGAGGATGCGCCGAGCATCGATGCGAGGGTCCGCGCTCACTGCGGCCAACCGGGCCGACGCCTCGTCGAAGAGCGCAGCCCACGAGATCGTGCCGTCGTGGTTCATTCCTCTTCGAGTTGACGACGGCGCTCGTCGGCCACGAGTGCGTCGACGATCTCGTCGAGCTCTCCGGCAAGCACGCGGTCGAGCTTGTAGAGCGTCAGATTGATGCGATGGTCGGTGACGCGGTTCTCTTTGAAGTTGTACGTGCGGATCTTCTCGCTGCGTCCGCCGCCACCCACCTGCTCGCGCCGCGCGTCGCTTCGCTCTGACGACCGCTTGTCTTCTTCGATCTGCAACAGGCGTGACCGCAGCACGCGCAGGGCCTTTTCTTTGTTCTGCAGCTGCGACTTCTGATCCTGGATCGCAACGACGAGCCCAGTGGGCTTGTGGGTCACGCGCACGGCAGAGTCGGTGGTGTTCACTGATTGCCCACCCGGGCCCGACGAGCGGTAGACGTCGATCTGCAGATCGCGCTCGGGGATGTGGATGTCGAGCTCTTCGGCTTCGGGCAGCACCGTCACTGTCGCCGACGATGTGTGGACCCGCCCTTGGGACTCGGTGACCGGCACCCGTTGCACTCGGTGAGGCCCGCCTTCGTGTTTCATGCGCGTCCACACGCCTTCGCCCTTGAGCGCGAACGTGACGTTGGTGAACCCACCGAGGTCGCTGCGTTGCGCGTCGATCAGCTCGGACGACCAGCTCATGCGATCGGCGAACGCCTCGTACATCTCGTAGAGTTCGCGTGCGAACAAGTTGGCTTCTTCGCCGCCCTCGGCGCCGCGTATCTCGATCATGACGTTCTTGTCGTCGTTGGGATCGTGCGGAAGCAGCAGCACCTTGAGCTCTTCTTCGAGCACGGCGATGCGGGACTCGATCGAGCGTATCTCTTCGCGCATCATCTCTCGGTCGTCGGAGCCCGATTCGGTCAGCATTTCGCGGAAGGAATGCAGATCTTCGTGCGCAGCGCGAAGCTCGACCGAGCGAGTGACGATCGCGTCGAGCTCCTTGTGGCGTCGCGCCATCGACGCCAGCTTGCGTTGATCGCCGAGTATCGCGGGGTCTCCGAGGCGCGATTCGACCTCACGAAACTCATTTTCGAGTAGAGAGAGGCGATCGAGCACGTAGGCAAGGTTAGCGACGGATCAGCTCGGCCATTCGCCTTCGACCGCGGCGAACTCGACGACCGCCGTGAGTTGTCTCGCGAGTTCGCGTTGGATCGCATGGTCATCGCGCGCCGGCAATGCGAGCACGACTCGGTCGGGCCGCTCTCGATCGACCAGGTCGGCAGTGACGGGAATCAACTCGAGGTCGATCCCGACGGAGCACACGACGAGCACGCGTTCACCGCCGGCGTCGTGCCCGAGCGCCGCCGCGGGCACCGGATCACGAAGGTTGGCACGCGGTTCGGCCGGCGCGATCGACTCGAGGTCGACGAGCCCCACGACCGATGGCCGAGCGATCAACTGTGAGCGCAACCATCGCTCGCGTGCGAGGCGATTGACGGGATGCGGTTTCGCGTGCTGGTGGCGATACACGCGCACTTCGTCGATGGCGTTGGCCAGCGTCTCCTGGAGCGGGAGATCCCCGTGCAACAAGTCGGTCGCCTCTTGGTCGATGCGTCCGACGCCCACGGCGAGCCGGGAGCGCCCGTCGGCACCGGGCACGACAGTGGCCACCGACAGCCCCCGAATCTCACCGCTGATGACACCGTGCTCGGTGACCACCTCGAGGCCGGCGTCGCGCAGCATCGACACGAGCGCGCCGGCGTCGGTCGGCGGAGAACCCTCGCCTCGGGCCGAGGGCACAACCGGTGTCAGCGACCGTTCGAAGACGCGCCAGACCGACGGCGACGGCCGTAGCTGCGCGGCGCGGCGGGCGGCTACGCCACCTCCCCCATCGTCGACGATGAGATGCAACGTCGCACACCCGCGGGACGCGGCGAGCGCCATCGCACGCCCGAGTGTGCGCGCCGCATCGCTCACGTAGACCCACGCCGTGCCATGGTCGAGCAACGCCGCGCCACCCGGCATCGACGCGCTTCGCAGATCCGACGCGCCGAATTGGTCGCGCACGAGCGCGCGGAGCCGTGCTTCGTGGAGTGCGCGACCGCGATCGGGGTCGGGCTGCGACGCGACTACTTGGTCGCCTTCTTGCGACGGGTGCCGTAACGGCGCTCGAAGCGCTCGACGCGGCCGGCGGCGTCGATGATCTTCATCGTGCCGGTGAAGAAGGGGTGGCTGGCCGAGGAGATCTCGACGCGGGCCATCGGGTAGGTGTTGCCGTCCTCCCACTCGGTCGTCTCGTGGGTGCGCACCGTGGAGCGCGTGAGGAACGAGACGCCGGCCGAGGTGTCGGTGAACACGACCGGCCGGTAGTCGGGGTGAATGTCAGGCTTCATAGCTTTCCAGTCTCGCGAGTTGGCGATTCGTACACAAAGTCGGAATGGATTCGGCGGCGTCGGCGGTAATCAGCCGATCGACGGACCCTTTGCGACCTCGGCGAGGAAGTCGTCGTTGGTCTTGAAGTTCTTGAGCCGGTCGATGAGCAACTCGAGCGCCGCCGCACCACTGCCCTCGCCATCTTGTTGCAACCCGGAGAGCACCCGGCGCAGCTTGTAAACCTGCTGCAACTGCTTGCGCTCGAACAGCAACTCTTCGTGTCGCGTCGACGACGACGCGACGTCGATCGCAGGGTAGATGCGGCGCTCCGCGATGCGGCGATCGAGGCGCAGCTCCATGTTGCCCGTGCCCTTGAACTCTTCGAAGATCACTTCGTCCATCTTCGAGCCGGTCTCGACCAACGCCGTCGCGAGGATCGTGAGCGAGCCACCTTCTTCGACGTTGCGAGCCGCGCCGAAGAACTTCTTTGGCGGATACAGCGCACCGGTGTCGATACCGCCCGACATGATGCGACCGGTCGCCGGTGCCGCGAGGTTGTAGGCGCGCGCCAGTCGAGTGATGCCGTCGAGCATGATCACCACGTCTTTGCCGTACTCGACCATGCGCTTGGCCCGCTCGATCGTGAGCTCGGCGACGTGGGTGTGTTCGTCGGACGGACGATCGAAGGTCGAGGCGACCACTTCGCCCCGCTGCAACCAGCGTCGCATGTCGGTGACTTCTTCGGGCCGTTCGTCGACGAGCAGGACGAACAAGATCACATCGGGATTGTTGACCTCGATCGCACGGGCGATCTGCTTCATGATCGTCGTCTTGCCCGCCTTCGGCGGTGACACGATCATGCCGCGCTGGCCCATACCGATGGGAGAGATGAGATCGAGGATGCGCGCCGTCATGTTGGTCGGATCGTCGGCGATCTCCATGCGCAGCTTCTGATCGGGGAACAGCGGCGTCAGGTCTTCGAAACGAGGGCGACGCGTCGCCTCTTCGGGCGGCCGGCCGTTGACGGAATCGATGCGCAGCAGCGCGGGGTTCTTTTCGTTGCGACCGGCGGGCCGCGATGCCCCACTGATGTGATCGCCTCGGCGCAGACCGAACTGGCGCACCTGGCGCACCGACACATAGGCGTCGTCGCGGCTCTGCAGCGCGCCGTGCATGCGCAGGAAGCCGTAACCCTCGTCGCGCAGATCGAGGTAGCCGGTCACTGCGACCGGTTCGCCGTCGAACTGCTGGTCCGATTGCGGCTGCTGCCCGCCTTCGAACCGGTCGCGGTTGCGGTCGCGCCCCCGGCGGCGACGACGACGGTTGCCGTCACCGTCGAAGCGGCCTTCTTCGCGACCCTCGTCCTGGCCATCTTCCTGGTCGTCTCGGGCCGGTCGACTGTCGGGGCGGGCGTCGCGGCTTGTTCGCGTATCGGCGGCGACCGCCTCCGCGGCGACGTCTTGGCGCACTTCGGGCTCGGGGTCCTCGACGGGTGCGGGCAGGCCCGCCTCGTCACCGGCCCAACCGACGAGGCGCGACCGTCGGCGGGTCTCGGTGCCGTACGAACCCTCGGCGGTGTCCGAACCGTTGCCGCCATAGTCGGAACCATTGGTGTCGCTCGGATCCCCGCCGCTTACATCCCCGCCGCTCGAATCCCGGGCGTCGGCGCCGCTGGTCGCCTCCTCGGCGTCGACCGCACGCGAGCGCCGGCCTCGGGTCGCCGACTCCTCGCCGGCCCCCGACGTCAGCTCGAGGATCATCTCGACGAGATCGGACTTCTTCGATCGCCCCGGCTTACCGCCGAGGGTCGTGACGATGGTGGCGAGCTCGTCGCGGTCCTTGCGTTCGAGCTTGGAACGATCGAGCTGAGAATCCAGGCTCACTCGAGACCCCTCGGTTGTTCAGACGGGCCACTGTGGCCCGGTGCGACGCGTGGTGACGCGTCATGCAGTGTTGGACGGCCACCAAAACCCACTGGCGCTTGCGGGCAAGAGAAATTGTCGCAAGCCCACAGGAAGGTTCGGGCGGACGCGTCACCCCGGTATGGATTCCGATCGGTTGACTCAACGACCGGGATAGGCGGCTGGCGTTCGCACGAGCTGCCGGTGACCCGCACAGCGTACCCACCATTGCTGCGGACGGCAACCATCGTGGCGCCGGCGGGGCGGCAACGAGGCGAAATGAGTCATCTCGCTCAGACGGCTGCCTCGACGGGCGAACGGGTGCCGACGAGCTGCGCCATGAGATCGTGCCCGGCGAAGACCGGCAAGCCGGCGACGAATCGTTCGCTGTACTCGCCACCGCGACCGGTGACCTCGGAGTCGTAGAGCAGATAGGGCACGGGGTCCGAGGTGTGCGTCTTGAGCCGCAACGGCGTGGAGTGGTCGGGCAGCAAGAGCATGCGCCAGGGGCCCATGGCATCGAGTTCGGGGACCAGATCGGTGAGGATCTCGGAGTCCCACAGCTCGAGCGAACGGACCTTTTCGGCGAGATCGCCGGCGTGGCCGGCTTCGTCGGACGCTTCGACGTGGATGATGAACAGGTCGGCGCCGCTGCGCAACGTGCGGATGGCCGCGTCGCGCTGCGCGCCGTAATCGTTGTCGTACCCCGCGGTCGCCCCGGGCACGTCGACCACGGCGACATCGGTGAGCACACCGAGGCCCCGCACGAGATCGACGGCGCTCGTGAGGGCGGCGCGGCGGCCGAAGACGCTTTGGAAGGACGGCATCTGGGGCTGGAACCCTTGGCCCCACAGCCAGATCTGATTGGCTTTGGCGCCGAACGGGGCAATCACGTCGCGCGAGGCGTCCATGAGCCGGCGCAATTGCGGCGAGGCCGGTCCCGTCGGATAGACCGCGGTCTTGTCGGAAAGGTCGTGGGGCGGGGTGCAGTCGGCGTCGACCCAGGAGGCCGGCGCCACCATGATGTGGCGGTATTCGACACCGGCGTGGAAGCGAACCTCGCCCCCGAGTTGCTCGTCGAGGGCCTTGATGATCGGCGCGGCATCATCGCTCGTGGGGTGACCGCCCGCGAAATCGACCATCGTGGCGTGCTCGTCGACCGTCACCAGATTGCACCGGTAGGCGACCTGATCGGGCCCGAGCTTGAGCCCCAGCGCCGCGGCTTCGATCGGCGCTCGCCCTGTGTGGAACCGGGCGGGGTCGTAGCCGAAGATCGACATGTTGCCGACGTCGCTGCCCGGCGGAAGCCCCTCGGGGATCACGGCGGCCCGGCCGACGCGGCCCCGGCCGGCGAGTGCGCGCAATGTGGGCATCGACGCCACCTCGAGCGGCGTGCGGCCTCCGAGCGAATCGAGCGGTTCGTCCGCGCACCCGTCGGGCACGCACACCACGTACTTCATGGTTGCAGACTACCGGCGCGCGGCGTGGCGCACGTAGCCCTTCACGACCTCCGCGTCGTTGGGAAGCGTCACACAGCGTTCTTCGCGATCGAGCAAGTCGCTCAGATGCACGGGCAGGGGCGGGCGCACGCCGATGGCCCGCTCGACGGCGGCGGGGAACTTGGCCGGATGAGCAGTGGCCAGGATCACCATCGGATCGTCGGCTGGTGCGCCGCAACGAGCAGCCGCCGCGACCGCCACCGCGGTGTGCGGGTCGATGATCATGCCGTGCTCTTCGTAGACGCGCCGGATGGTCGCAACCGTCTCGTCGTCGTCGACCCGCGCTCCGACCCAATGACGGCGCAAACGCTGCCGCTGCCGCTGCTCGAGCGCGACGTGGCCGTCCGTGCGGAACCGCTCGATCATCCCCCCCACGGCCGCGCCGCTGTGCTCGTGCAATTCGAACAGCAGGCGTTCGAGATTCGACGACACCTGGACGTCCATGCTCGGCGACAGTGTCGGGTGCACCTCGCCGATGGTCATGGTGCCGGCGGTGAAGAACGAAGTGAGTATGTCGTTGCGATTCGACGCGACGACGAAACGCGAGATCGGCAGGCCCATCGCCTGAGCGGCGTACCCGGCGAACACATTGCCGAAGTTGCCGGTCGGCACCGTGAACGCGAGGCGCCCACCTTTGCGACGACCGAGCCGTTCGGCGGCGGCGACGTAATAGACGATCTGGGCCATCACCCGCGCCCAGTTGATCGAGTTGACCGCCGACAATCGCAGCTCGGCACGATACGCATGATCGACGAACATCGCCTTGACCAAGTCCTGGCAATCGTCGAACGTGCCCTCGATGGCCACGTTGTAGACATTCGGTGAGAGCACAGTGGTCATCTGCCGTCGCTGTACCTCCGACACGCGTCCCGCCGGGTGCAAGACCACGATGTCGATCGACTCGCGGTCGCGGCAGGCCTCGATCGCCGCCGAACCGGTATCGCCCGAGGTTGCGCCGACGATGGTGACCCGCTCGCCGCGAACGCGTAGCTCGTGGTCGAAGAGCCGGCCGACGAGTTGCAGCGCAACGTCCTTGAACGCCAGCGTCGGCCCGTGGAACAACTCGAGCAAGTACGAGCCGGCGCCGAGGGGCACGAGCGGCGTCACGGCTTCGTCGGCGAATACCTCCGGCACCGCGTAGGCGTCGGCGACGATTGCCTCGAACGTCGCGGCGTCGATGCTGCCCTGCACGAACGGCCACATCACTTCGAACGCCACATCGACGTACGGGCGCACCACCGGCTCGGTGGTTCGCGGCACGGTGAGCGCCGGCCAGTGGCGCGGGACGTAGAGCCCGCCGTCGCTCGCCAGTCCTTCGAGCAGCACATCGCCGAACGCGAGAACCGGCGCCAGTCCTCGCGTGCTCTCGTACTCGAGTGGCTCGTCGGCCGGGTTCATTCGCCGATCACTCGCATCACCGAACCGACGTGACGCACCGACTCGAGACCGCGCAGGTCGTGCAGTGTCGCTTGGAAATCGCGTTCGTTGGCGGCGTGGGTGATGAAGATCAGGCGAGCTTCGTCGGCGAGACCGATCTGCTCCATCGAGCGGATCGACACCTCGTGCTTGCCGAACAGTGTGGCCACCGACGCGAGGACACCCGGCCGGTCCAACACGTCGAGCGAGAGGTAGTAGGCCGACTGCAAGTCGTCGATCGGGCGCAGGCGCGGCCGCGTCAGGACACCCATGCCGGCATGCACGCCACGGCGCAGGTTGTTGGCCGCATCGATCACGTCACCGAGCACCGCGCTGGCACTCGGTGCTCCCCCGGCGCCGCGTCCGTAGAACATGAGATCACCGGCCGCGCCGCCCTCGACGAACACCGCGTTGAAACTGTCGCGCACGGCCGCCAGCGGGTGTGTCTCGGGCACCATGGCCGGGTGCACGCGCACCGCGACCTCGGGACGGTCACCGCCGTCGAAGCGTTCGACGATCGCCAACAACTTGATGCGATACCCGAGCCTGCGCGCGACGTCGATGTCGGTCTGCGTGATCGACGCGATGCCTTCGTGGTACACGTCGCCCGCGACGACACGCACGCCGAAGGCCACCATCGCGACGATCGCGGCCTTGGCCCCGGCGTCATAGCCCTCGACATCGGCAGTCGGATCGCGCTCGGCGTAACCGAGCCGTTGCGCCTCGCTGAGCGCAGCGTGATAGGAGGCGCCTTCTTCTGTCATGCGCGTGAGGATGTAGTTGGTCGTGCCGTTGACGATGCCCATCACGCGACGGATCGGCTCACCCGCGAGCGACTGGCGCAACGGGCGCATCAGCGGGATGCCGCCCGCCACCGCGGCCTCGAACAGCAAGTCGCGCTGCGCGGCATCCGCGGCAGCGAACAGTTCCGCACCATGGTTGGCCAATAGCTCTTTGTTGGCCGTGATGACCGGTTTGCCCGCCTTCAGTGCCTCGAGGATCAGTTCGCGGGCAGGCTCGATGCCGCCGATGACCTCGACGATGACGTCGATGTCGCTCGCCGTCGCCACCGCCAGCGCATCGGTGGTGAGCTCGGCCGGCGCGACCTCGACCGAGCGATCTTTGGTCGCCGAGCGCACGGCGATGCGCACGACGTCGAGATCGAGGCCCAGCCGGGCCGCAATGTCGGATCGGCGGCTGCGCACCAACTCGACCAGCGAGGCGCCGACGTTGCCGCAGCCGAGCAACCCGATTCGTACCGGAAGAGCATCCACCCGGTGATCCTACCGGCCGCCCCGATCGGCCTCGGCCGACTTTGGCGACGCCGGGCCGACGTGACGAGAGCTGAACCGCACGCGGACCTCGCAACGTCAAGGGGTGGTCCGGTCCCGAACGAAAGGAGCTCGCGGTGCGAGCTTACCGATTTCTGGCCTTCGCGCCGCTTGCCCTCGGCGTCGTGGTCCTCGTCGTTGCGCTCCTCTGGACGGAGTGGGTCTGGCTCCTGTACGTCGCCGCCCTCTTCGGCCTTTCCGCTGGCCTGTGGCGGGCCTTTTCCGGCAGTTGGCCGTTCGAAGCGCAACTCGAAGCCTAGAGGCCGATCTCACTTTTGTCCTATTTCGGTATGTTTCATGTATCTTCATTCCCATGCAGCTGCGCGTCCTCCTCCCTGCGGCGCGGCGCGACCCGCCCCGGATGGTCCTCGTCTCCATCGATGACCTCGGGTCCGCGACCGTGGGTGATGTCCTCACCGCGGTCGGCCTTACGGTCGGCGAGGTCTGCGTCGACGGCCGTCCGGTCGACGCGAAACAACCCGCCCTCGAGACCTTCGTCGACGGCGCCGCGATCACCGCCCGTGGCGACGGATCCCTGCCCGCCACTCCACCGACCGTCGGCGTCGCGGTGGTCGCCGGCCCGGATGCGGCCCGCGTCACATCGCTCGGCGCGGGCACCCACCTCGTCGGCCGAGAACCGGTATGCGCCGTGGCGATCGAGGATCGCACCGTCTCGCGTCGGCACTGCGACGTCACGATCACCGTCGACGCGGCGGCACTGGACGACCTGGGCTCGGTCAACGGGGCACGAATAGGCGACACATGGATCGTGGCGCCGTCACCGGTCGCGCCCAGGGCGCTCGTCCACCTCGGCGCGTCGTCGTTGCGACTCCATGCGTTGCCCGCGCTCGCGCCTTCTCCGGCCGCACTTCCGCGCGGAGCGCGTCTCGCGTTGGTGCGACCGCCGCGCCATCAACTACCGGCGCTACCACCGATCGCGCCGCCGCCTCGCGCGGAAGGCGCGTCACGACGGTTGGCGATCGACGTCGCCGCGATCGCCGTACCCATGATGTTCGCGCTCGTGATGGCGGTGGTGTTCGATCCCCGGTTCGCACTGATGGGCCTGATCGGTCCCGTGCTCGCCGTGTCCAACCACTACACGCAACGGCGGCGCGCGCGGCGCGACGATGCGCGCCGCGCGATCACCGAGCGGCAGGCCCGCACGCGGTTTCACAACGATGTGCTCGCCGCCCGAGCCGCGCGCTCGCGCGATCTTCACGAACGGGCGCCCGATCTCGGCGAGATCGCCCGGCGCGTCGGGGGCGAGCTCGCCGGCTTGTGGGAACGACGGCCGGCGCACGACGACTTCTTGGCGCTGAGCGTCGGCTTTGGCACGATCGGTTGGACGCCAGATTTCTCCGGCGAAGCACGCGACGTCGACGATACCGCTCATGCGCTGCTCGACGAACACAACACGATCGACGACGCGCCGATCGTGATCGACGCCCGTCATCCGATCGGCATACGCGGAGAGGCCAACGTTGCACTCGCGCTCGCCCGCGCGCTGACATTGCAGGCTGCGGCCCTGCACGGGCCGGCCGATCTGCGTCTCGTCGTCGCCACGACCGAGACACGTTGTGCGGCATGGGCATGGACCGCGTGGCTGCCCCACACCCACGACGCCCGCTCCGATACCCGGCTGGTCGTGAGAGGCGACGTGGCACTGCGCGAGGCGGTTGAACAGTTGCTCGGTGCCGCACCCGACGACGAAGTCGCGCACACCCTCGTCATCGTCGACGACGCCTCGCTGGTGGCCAATCGGGCGACACCCATCCGCCAGCTGCTCGCCGGATTGCGCGGCGCAACGGCGATCGTCATCGCGTCGCCCGTCGCGCCGCTGCCGTCGTTGTGTCAGACCGTCGTCGACGTCGGCGCCGATATGGTCGTCACGGTCAGCGAGCCGGCGCGCGCCTCGGTCGTGCGCGGCGTGCGCGGCGCGGGCGTCGGCGACACCACCGCCGCGAGCCTGGCGGCGCGTATGGCGCGCTTCGCCGACCCCGAAGCGTCGGCCGCGACTGCGTCTCTGCCCGCGCAAGTCTCGCTACCGCAACTGTTGGCCACCGGAGTCGACGCGGCCGCGATCACCGCTCGGTGGGATGCCTCGCGGGCGGCCGCGTCGTTCGTCGTGCCGATCGGCATCGACAGCGACGGCCCGTTGATGATCGATCTCGTGCACGATGGGCCGCACATCCTCGTTGCCGGCACCACCGGTTCGGGCAAGAGCGAACTGCTGCGCACGCTGATCGCTTCGCTCGCGGCGACCGTCGATACCGAACGCGTCAACTTCTTGCTCGTCGACTACAAGGGCGGCAGTGCGTTCGATCGCTGCGCGGCGCTCCCCCACACCGTCGGCGTCGTGACCGACCTCGACGGTCGTCTTACGGCACGGGCCTTGAGCTGCCTCGAGGCGGAACTTCGGCGGCGCGAGCGCGCGTTGCGTGACACCGGGGTCGACGACATCAACGAGTACCACCGACGCCGTCACGGCAGCGGGCTCGGCGCGTTGCCGCGGCTGGTGGTCGTCGTCGACGAGTTCGCAGCGTTGGTCGGCGAACTACCCCAGTTCGTCGACGCCTTGATCGACATCGGTCAACGGGGCCGCAGCCTGGGCGTGCACATCGTCCTCGCCACGCAGCGCCCGTCGGGAGTCGTCAAGGATGCGTTGCGGGCCAACACCAATCTGCGCATCTCGCTGCGGGTGCTCGACCAGAACGACTCACGCGATGTGCTCGGCGTCGCCGCGGCGGCGCAGATCAGCCGTCGTCATCCCGGGCGCGCGATCGCGCGCATGGGTGCGGCCGAACTGGTCACGTTCCAGGCAGCCAGCGTGACCGGCCCCACTCGTCGCGAGGCGAAATCGAACGTGCACCTCGTCGACTCGACAGCCCTGCTTGCGCTCGACGAACACGGCCCGACCGATCTTTCACTGCTGGTCGATGCGATCGCCGGCGCGCACGCGGCCTCCGGCCACGGTGATGCGTGGCGTCCATGGCCAGACCCACTACCCGAGCACGTGTCGCTCGACGAGGTCGAACGCGCGGCGGGCACGGCAACTGCGGACGGTGTGGTTCTCGGTCTCGCGGACCTGCCGCACGAGCAACGCCACGAGATCGCACAATGGATCCCCGCGCATGGCCCTCTCTTGGTGCAAAGCCTCCGCAACGGTGGCGCAACGACCGCCCTCGCGACGATCGCAGTCGATGTCGCGCGTCGCCATACCCCTGAACGCAGCCATCTGTACGTGCTCGATCTGGGCGCCGGCGAACTCGCGCCGCTGGCGGATCTGCCGCATTGCGGCGCGTACATCGCGGGGCACGAAACCGAGCGCGTCGAACGACTGTTGCGGTTGTTGACCGACGAGTTGAAAGCCCGCAAGGCCTCCGCGGCGCCTGATCCAATGCCGCGACCGATGATCTTCGTGATCGTCGATGGTGTCGCCGCTCTCGCGGTGTCCGCCGAGAACGACAACCAGCGGGATGCGCTGCGACAACTGCTCGGCGACGGTGCCGGGGTCGACATCCATCTTGCGCTGTCTACCGATCGCGCCGGTGCGCTGGGACACGCGACCGAAGCGCTGATTGCGCAACGGGTGTTGTTGCGCATGGCCGAACCAGCGGAGTACTCGATGATCGGCGTCCGCAACGTTGATCCGTCACAACTCGTACCGGGGCGGGGTTTCCTCGTGCCCGGCGCAACCGAGATCCAGATCGCGCAAGCCGACGAAGCGGGGCTCGTCGCCGCAGTTGCGAAGGTGGGCTCGGCCGGGCTGCCGCGCTCGGCGAGACCGATCGCAGTGTTGCCCGATGTCGTCTCGTTCGCCGACGTGAGCGTCCCCGCGCCGCGCACGAGCGGGGGCGAGGGGTGGACCGTCGGCATGCTCGATCGCACGTTGGGGCCCGCCGTGCTGGCGCTGGCACCGGGCGATCACGCGTTGATCGCCGGCCCCGCGCGATCGGGCAAGTCGTCGACGCTCGGGCTCATCGCTCACGCCGCGCAGCGCGACGGCACCGCGGTGCATGTCCTTGCCTCTTCTCGATCACCGCTGTGTCACGACCGCGAGCTGCCCTGCGCCCTGACCCCCGACGCATTGGGCGCGCTGGTCGACGAACTGATCGCCACCTCGCGGACCGACCGCCATCTCATCGTGGTCGACGACGCAGATCTCGTCGACGAAGGCGGCCACCTCGAGCGATTGCTCGCCACGCGTCCGCTGCACGTGCACGTCGTCGCCAGCGCGCGGGCCGACCGACTCCGCGCCGCCTTTCGCCACTGGACCACCGAAGTGCGGCGATCGCGCCTCGGCATCCTCCTTCGACCCGACGACATCGACGGCGAGCTCCTGGGCGTGCGCCTGCCGCGCGGCGCGTTGCCCGCGATCTCCGGTCGGGGCTATCTCGTGACCGAGTCCGGCACCGAGATCGTGCAAGTGGCGACGCTCGACGCTCACGGTCACGCCGCATGAACACCGACGACCCGACCACGTTCGCGATTGGCTACGAGCTCGATGCGGTCGCGGCGCGCACCGATCACTCCATCGTGTTCGTCGCCGAGCAGCGCAGCACCGGTCGTCAGGTCGCCGTAAAGCTCGCACACGATCCCGACGGCGCCGACGCGCTTCGCCGCGAGGTACAGGTGCTGAGAGGCCTGCACCATCCCCACATCGTCGAGGTCATCGAGGCCACCGCCACCGGCGACCCGTGGATGGTCATGCCGCTCGCCGCCACGTCGCTCGAAGACGCGTGCGCGACCCACGGCGCATTCGACGTCGACGAAACCATCGGCGTGTTGCTGGCCATCGCGTCGGCGCTCGGCGCCGCGCACCGGCATCGCCTCGTCCACGCCGACGTCAAGCCGGCGAACATCCTTCTCGCCCACGACGGCCGGCCCCTGCTCGCCGACTTCGGCGCGGCGCATCCGTTCGGCACCGCTCCGACGCAGTTCACGCCGAGCTACTTCGTCTACGACGGTATCGAGGGCGATGTCGCGTCATTGGCGCGGTGCGGATTACGCATGCTCTGCGACTGCGATGGCCCGAGAGCCGACAACCTGCGCGCGTTGTTGCGCGAGTTCGCCCGACTCGGCGATCGACCGGAGGTACTGGTCGACGCGATTGCAACTCTCACGACCGAACCACGTTGGCCCGGCGTCCACGCCACATCGCCAACCGCCGTACCCGGGCCCTCGACGCTCCCGTTCGGCCCGCGCCCGCCTCGCGCGAGTGACCGCGTTGCCGCGCCGCCACGGCGAAGCCGGCGACGGATCGTGGCACTTCTCGCGGCGGCTGTGGTCCTCATCGGCGCGATGCACGTCGCGCGAGATCGGGTGGCGCCGCACGCGCCCGTCACGGTGGAAGCGGGCCCGTAACCCAGCTAACAGTCGAAGCGGATCAAGTCGTCGAGGCTCTCGCGGCGCACCACTACCCGGGCATCACCATCGCGCACGAACACCACCGCGGGGCGCTGCACCTTCTGATAGTTGGACCCCATGCTGTGCCCGTACGCACCGGTCACCGGTGTGGCAAGGATGTCGCCGACTGCGATGTCGTCGGGCACCGACGCCTCGCGTACCAAGATGTCGCCCGACTCGCAATGCTTGCCGACGACACGCACCGAGCGGGGCCGCGGGGCCCGCGGGGCGCGCGGTAGGAACGTCTCGTAGCCGCTGCCGTAGAGCACCGGCCGGGGGTTGTCGCTCATGCCACCGTCGACCGACAGGTAGGTACGAATGCCGGGCAGGTCTTTGATGGTGCCGACGGAGTACAGCGTGAGCGCCGCGGACGCCACGATCGAGCGACCCGGCTCTGCCGTGATGCGCGCCGTGACGCCGGCGTCGGCGCACGCCTTGCGCACAGCATCGCCCCATTGCGTGATCGTCGGCGCTCGCTCACCTTCGACGTAGGCGACGCCGAGGCCACCGCCGATCGACAGCTCGGGCAGACCGTAGGGACGGGTCACGTCACCGACGATGTGTACCGCTTCTTCGATCGAGTCGAGGCGGAACACCTGGCTTCCGATGTGTGCGTGCACCCCGACGAGATCGACGCTGGCGCTTGCGCTCGCGCGGTCGACCGCACGCTGCGCCGCACCCGACGACACGGTGAACCCGAACTTGGTGTCGTCGTGACCCGTCGCTATGAACTCGTGGGTGTGCGCCTCGACACCGGGCGTCAGCCGCAACAGCACACGTGGTCGAAGGCCGAGCTCATCGTGCAAACGGTCGAGGCGATCGAGCTCGTCGAAGCTGTCGACGATGATGCGCCCGATGCCGTCGCTGATGGCAGTGCGCAGCTCGTCGGTCGACTTGTTGTTGCCGTGCAGGACCATGTGCCCGGCGGGCACGCCCGCACGACGAGCGACGAAGAATTCACCAATGGTGGCGACGTCGAGCTGCATGCCCTCTTGGTGCGCGAGTTTGGCCATGGCGAGACAGAGAAACGCCTTGGTCGCATACGCCGCGCCGTCGGGGAACGCGCTGACCGCCTCGCGACA
Organism: Acidimicrobiales bacterium; assembly: GCA_035525225.1. Classification (GTDB taxonomy): domain Bacteria; phylum Actinomycetota; class Acidimicrobiia; order Acidimicrobiales; family WLNW01; genus DATLFA01. The sequence continues at coordinate 16,049 of DATLFA010000022.1, read as the reverse complement.
CCGGGCGCGCAGTTGCGCTTCGTCGTAGACGAACAGCGGCGTGCCGTATTCACGGGCGAGGCCCAGCAGGTCGCACCCACCGACGGAGAGCCGGCCCCGGTCGTCGATCGCCGCGGTGTCGGGTAACAGGTGGTGAGGCAGCGGTCCGGCCATTGCGTTCACATCGACTCGGGGGCCGAGACGCCGATCACGTCGAGCCCCGTGTGCAAGCCGATGCGCGCCGCCTCGGTGAGCCAGAGACGGGCGTGCGTCAACTCGGGAGCGACGCCGTCACCGACGACATAGCAGTCGTGGTAGAAGCCGTGAAACGCAGCGGCCAGCTCGCGCAACCACGCAGTGATGCGATGCGGCGCGCGATCGTTGCACGCGGACGCGACGGTCTCGGCGAACTCGGACAAGCTGCGCAAGATGTCGAGCTCACGGTCGTGAACGAGCAGCGACGGGTCGGCGTCCGCGAGCCGGCCGCGAGTGGCGCCACGCTCCGCGGCGAAGCGTGCGATGTTGCAGGCGCGAGCGTGGGCCATCTGCACGTAGAAAACGGGGTTGTCCATCGACTCGCTCTTGGCCAACTCGAGGTCGAAGGTCTGTTGCGTATCGATGGACTGCAATAGATAGGTGAAACGCGTGGCATCGGTGCCGATCTCGTCGATCACGTCGCGCATCTCGACGATGTCGCCGGTGCGTTTGGAGATCTTCACCTCGACGCCGTTGCTCATGAGCTTGACGAGCTGGGTGATCAACACTTCGAGCTCGGCCGGATCATGTCCGAGTGCCTGCATCGCGGCTTTCATACGCCGTATGTAGCCGTGATGGTCGGCACCCCAGATGTCGATCAGGAGGGCGAAGTCACGCCGGTACTTGTCGCGGTGATAGGCGATGTCGGGGGCGAGGTAGGTGTATTCGCCGTCGCTCTTGACGAGCACGCGATCTTTGTCGTCGCCGAACATCGTCGAGCGCAACCAGACTGCGCCGTCCTCGTCGTAGACCATGTCGCGCTCGCGCAACTCGGCGAGTGCGGCCTCGACCGCGCCGGCGCCGACGAGATCGCGCTCGCTCGACCACACGTCGAATTCGACCCGCGCCGCCTCGAGCACCTCGCGCTGGTCGCGCAAGGCGCGCGCGTAGCCCCAATCGAGCGGATCGACGTCGTCGGGCATCTCGGCCGCCCAGAGTCGGATGTACGTGCCGACGTAGCCGCCTTCGGCCACCTCTTCGTTGCGCTTCCGGGCGACGAGCGAAGAAGCAAAGCTCTGCATCTGCACGCCGCGGTCGTTGAGATAGAACTCGCGCGTGACGTCGTAGCCACACCGTTCGAGAAGGCGCGCCAGCGAATCGCCGAAGATCGCGCCGCGGGCGTGACCGGCGTGGAGTGGCCCGGTCGGATTACCCGACACGAACTCGACGTTGACCCGGTGCCCGGCACCGAAGTCGTGCCGCCCGAAGTCGGCGACACCCGTGTCGATCACGTCGCGCAGGACGTCGTGCAACCACGTATGGGCGAGATGGAAGTTGACGAAGCCGCCGCCGGCGATGTCGACCTTGAGCACATGAGGCGGCAGGTCGTTGTTGAGCCGGTCGGCGATCGCCTGCGCCAACTCACGCGGATTGCGGCCCGCCTTCTTGGCCGACGCCAAGGCCACGTTGGTCGACCAGTCGCCGTGCTCACGACGAGCCGGCCGCTCGAGATTGATGACGCCGGGCAAGGGCTGGACGTCGAGCGCGACCAAGGCCTCACGCAGCGCGTCGACGAGTTGGTCACGGAGCATGGGGCCAGCCTACAGAGCGTCGCTTCGGGGCCCGTTCTGTTTGTGTGAGAGCCGAGGCGGTTCGCCGCCATTGCCCTCGCGGCCGTTCGGAGATAGCACTGGGCCGGACGGAGATCGATCGCGAGGAGGTCGCCAGTGGCCGATGTGACCGCGCCGGCGCTGCGGTCTCCGCAACCGTGGCGACGCGAGGCGGCCGAAGTCGCGGCCGAAATGGGCAGCAACGCGGGCACCGGGCTGAGCGCGAGTGAGGCAGCCGCTCGTCTCGAGCAGTTCGGGCCGAATCAACTCGACGCGGCCGACGCGGTGCCTGCGTGGCGAAAGTTCGTCGCGCAGTTCGCCGACCCGCTGATCTATCTCCTCATCGCCGCGGTCATCGTGTCGATCGTCGCGTGGGTGCTCGAAGGCGCCGACGAAGTGCCTTACGAAGCGATCGTCATCGCGTCGATCGTCTTGCTCAACGGGGTGCTGGGCTATGTGCAAGAGGCGCGAGCAGAGCAGGCGGTCGCCGCCCTGCAGCGCATGGCAGCGGCGACGGCGGGTGTGCTCCGCGGTGGGCGCGAAGATCGTGTCCCCGCCACCGAAGTGGTGCCGGGCGACCTCTTGGTGCTGGCGGAAGGCGACGTGGTCGTCGCCGATGCCCGAGTGGTCGAAGCCGCGTCGCTGTCGATTGCCGAGGCCTCACTCACCGGCGAAAGCGAACCGGTGCTCAAGGATGTCGCCGCGATCGGACACGAGTCGGCACTGGGTGACCGCACCAACATGGTGTTCAGCGGCACCGCAGTCGCGCGGGGCCGCGGCCGCGCCGTGGTCACCGCCACCGGTATGGCCACCGAGATCGGCAACATCGCCCGTCTCCTCGGCCGCACCGACGACGCACCGACGCCACTGCAGCGCGAAGTCGCCCGCATCGGTCGCATGCTCGGCCTGGCCGTCATCGTGATCGCGGTCGTTGTGGTGGCCGCCATCCTCCTCACGACCGCCATCGAAGAGGCGTCGGACCTCGTCGACGTGATGCTGGTCGGCGTGTCGCTGGCGGTCGCGGCGGTGCCCGAGGGACTCCCCGCCATCTTGTCGGTCGTGCTCGCGCTCGGGGTGCAGCGCATGGCCAGCGAGCGGGCGATCGTCAAGCGACTGTCGTCGGTGGAGACATTGGGCTCGGCCTCGGTCATCTGCTCGGACAAGACGGGCACGCTCACGCGAAACGAGATGACCATCGTGAAGGTGATCACGCCCTCCGGTGAGATCGACGTGACCGGCTCGGGCTACCGGCCCGAAGGCGAACTGCTCGTCGCCGGCCGCCCGCTCGATCCCACTTCACCGACCGAGGCGGCGCTGGCCGAGGAGATCCGTTTCGTGCTCGGCGGCGGAAGCCTCGCCAACGACGCCGTGCTGCACGAAGACGGTGGCGAGTGGACGATTCAGGGCGATCCGACCGAGGCGGCCTTCCTCGTCGCGGAGGCGAAGGTCGACGGCTTGACCGCGCTGCGGGAAGCGCGATTCGTGCGCGTCGGTGAGGTTCCGTTCAGCTCGGAGCGCAAGCTCATGAGCACGTTGGAAGCCGATGCCGAGCGCGATGGTGGTATCGACGTCGTCACCAAGGGAGCGCCCGACGTGCTGCTGTCGCGCTGTACACACGAGCGAGTCGCCGGCACCGTGCTATCCCTCGGCGAATTCCGCAGGAACGACATCCTCGCCGCGGTCGACCGGCTCGCCGACGACGCGCTCCGCACGCTGGCCGTCGCCTATCGGCCGTTGCCGGCCGGCGCGCGGCCACGCGAGGACGAAACCCTGGAGCGTGGTCTCGTGTACCTCGGAATAGTCGGCATCATCGATCCGCCGCGTGAAGAGGCCATCGCCGCGATCGCGGAAGCACACGCTGCCGGCGTGCGCATCATCATGATCACCGGCGACCATCCCCGCACCGCGGCGCGCATCGCCGCCGAGCTCGGAATCGTGGGCGCCGACGCGCGCGTGTTCACCGGCAACGAGATCGACCGCGTCGATGACGACACGTTCGACGCCACCGTGGGCGAAGTGTCGGTCTATGCGCGGGTGGCGCCCGAGCACAAGCTGCGCATCGTCGACTCGCTGCAATCGAGCGGCAACATCGTGGCGATGACCGGCGACGGCGTCAACGACGCGCCGGCGCTCAAGTCGGCCGACATCGGCATCGCGATGGGTATCACCGGTACCGACGTGACGAAGGAAGCCGCCGACATGATCCTGGCGGACGACAACTTCGCGACGATCATCGTCGCGATACGCGAAGGCCGCGCCATCTTCGCCAACATCCGCAAGTTCCTGCGCTTCTTGCTGTCGTCGAACGTCGGTGAGGTGCTCACGATGTTCTTCGGCGTCGTACTGGCAGGGGTGCTCGGGCTCGACGACACGGGCGAGGCGGTGGCAGTGCCGTTGCTCGCCACGCAGATCCTGTGGATCAACTTGCTGACCGATGTCGCCCCCGCGCTGGCGATAGGCGTCGATCCGCCACCCGACGATGTGATGCAGCGGCCACCACGACGCCTCACCGATCGCGTGATCGACCGCGAGATGTGGATCGGTATCTTCTGGGTGGGATTCGTGATGGCGGTCGTGACGTTGGCCGCGCTCGACCTGCGTCTCTCGGGAGGACTGCTCGGCGGGTCGGGCGACATCGTCGAGGCCCGCACCATGGCCTTCACCACACTCGTCCTCGCCCAGTTGTTCAACTGCTTCAACGCGCGATCCGACCACAAGAGCGCGTTCAATCACTTGTTCACGAACAGACTCCTGTGGGGCGCGATCGCACTGTCACTCGTACTCCAGATCGCGGTAGTGCAGCTGCCGTTCCTCAACGACGCGTTCGACACCACGCCGCTCGCACTGGGCGATTGGTCCGTCTGCATCGGACTGGCGAGCATCGTGTTGTGGGCCGACGAAGCGAAGAAGCTGGTCGAACGCATGGTGAGACGCAGCAAGTGAGCCACGACCGGTGGCTCAAGAACCCTCGGCTCCGAATGGGCGCGCCCGCCTCGATACCGCGGGGCGGCCGAGCAGCGTGGCGACTGCCTCGCCGGCGCGGAAGATCGTGATGTCACCATCGACAGAGACCTTGAGCACGACCATCGCCGTCTCCGACAGCGTCTTGGCCGCCGCGGTGCGAGCGCCTTCGTGCTCACTGTCGGCGCTGCTGACGATGGCGCCGTACGCGAGCAGGCGTCCCTCTGTATCGAGGACGGTCGCGCCGTCGAGCATCGCCAGTCGGACGAGCGTGTGCTCGTCGAGATCCTCGGCGTCGATGAGATGATGCAAACGAGTTTCGAACTGCATGGCCAGCGGGTCGATGTCGTTGCGGAGGTCGTAGCGGTCCTTGAGCGACACGACGCCGTCGAGATCGGATGCATCCTCGACGATGGCGAGGATGGCGCCCCGTGGTCGAGCCGAGATCATGAGCGCGGCCTGGGTCACGAGCGCGGCGACCGATCCACCACCGATCATGTCGGCGATCCCGGCAGAGAGCTCGAGCGGGAACGCGGTCCAGTGTTCGCTGCGCCGCACGAGCAGCGGCCGGCCGTCGACGAACGTCCAGATGCTGCGATCGGCGCGGAGGAAGAACCCGAGCCCGCCGAGCAACTGCGTGGCGGACGCGACGAGCGAACCACTCTCGCCGAGGTCGGTGGCGGGGGTTTGGGCGACCGTCGTGACGAGGTGTTCGAATCGATGGCGCTGCAGTTCGCGGCGTGCCCGTCCCGAGGGATCGACGATGAGCAACGACTGCTGTCCGTCGAACAGCAGCGGCGCGCGCTTGGCCGCGCGGATGTCTGCGGGATACGCGAACTCCAAGCGCGGCGAATCTTGCAGCACGTCGGCCACCACGACACCGTGGGTGAGGTCGTGTGACTCGACACGTGTACCGCTGAGTTCGATGAGGTACTCGATCGTCTCGCCGACGAGGTCGGCGCGCACCGTCGACACCCGCGCGCGAAGGTAGGCGGAAAGGATCTCCGTGGCAACGGTGTCGCGGACGGCCCGGCGCACGGCCGGTGTCACCGCCATGTGCTTGTCACTGGCGGCGTGGTCGCGCAATTGCGCCGAGGCGCGCAGCGCGGCCGGTGGCAACTCTTCGAGCAGGTCTTCGAGAGAGGTTCGCGCTTCGGCGCCGACGAGGCGCGCAATTCGCTCACCGAGGGTGACAACGACGGTGAGGTCCCACCCTGCAGGCCCGGCGCCGGTCGCCGAGGCCTGGGCGGGACCGCCCCCGGTCCACGAGGGAGCCTCTCCGGTCGGTGAGTAGACGAGTTCGGCTTCGGCTCCGCCGAGAATGTCGACGATCGCGTCTGCCGCAGCGTCTGCGACAGGATCGGGCGGCGGTTCACCCATCGACGCTCGCCGCACGATCACGTTGACATGTTGTCGGCCTCGTGCTCGAACAGCAACCACGCTCGGTCTGACGACGGCCGTTCTCCTTCGCGAAGGAGCCGGTATACGCTCTCGGTCTCCTTGGAAAGGCGGGCATGAGCACGATCGATGACCTCCTCGCACAGATCCCGATGGACCAGCTGACGCGCCAGCTCGGAGTGTCGCCTGGCGAAGCGGAGAAGCTCACGCGTCAGGCGTTGCCCGCACTCGTGGGCGGCATGGAAGCGAACGCGCAGGATCCGCGTGGCGCGACTTCGCTCGCGCGGGCGCTCGGGAAACACGACAACGACTTGCTCGACGGTGGCATCGACTTCGACCAGGTCGACACCGATGACGGATACAAGATCGTGCTCAACCTGTTGGGGACAACAGCGACAAAGTGATCAACCGCCTCGGCAGCGGAAACAAGGACTCGATGATGTCCAAGCTGCTGCCGATGCTGGCGCCCATCGTCATGGCGTACTTGGCCAAGCGGATGACGGGCGGGTCCGGAAGCGGCACCAAAGACAAGGCCGAAGCGGACGACGCGCTGCCCGGCGGTCTCGGCGAACTGCTGGGCGGGCTGCTCGGCGGCAGCTCCGGTGGCTCCGGTGGGCTGGGCGATCTCCTCGGAGGCCTACTGGGCGGCGGCCGGCGGTAACGCACGGCCCTTCCGAACGGCATTTGTTTGATCGTGACGAGGAGGGGAACTACGCGGCATGAGCGATATCGAGCACAGAGTGTTGGTCGTCGATGCGGACGCTGCTTCAGGCAAGCCCCTGCAGGCCCAGCTACAGCTACACGAACGGCAGGGCTGGGAACTCGCGGCGGCAGTACCAAGTCCGGACGGGCGCGTCAGCCTGGTGTTCAAGCGTCCTCGACCACTCCTCGGCTCCCCCCACACCTGAGGCTTGCGCCTCGTTCGCGAGTTCTCAGGGGTTGAACACGAACTTGACGGCCCCGTCTTGTTTCTTTTGAAATGTTTGGTACGCGTCCGGTGCCTCGATCAAAGGCACGTGATGCGTCGCAAACGACTCGACGCCGAGCGGGTCTTCATCTGACAGCAGCGGCATGATGTCGTCGACCCACCGGCGCACGTTGGCCTGCCCCATGCGCAGCTGCACCTGCTTGTCGAACAGCGTCATCATCGGCATCGGATCGAGCATCCCGCCATATACGCCGACAACCGAGACGGTACCGCCACGGCGCACGAGGTCGATCGCCAGGTGAAGTGCGGCGAGCCGGTCGACACCACCTCTCTTCATGAGCCGCTCCGCCAATGCGTTCGGCAACAGGGCCGACAGATTGTGCGCCACCTTCGCTGCAGGTGAACCGTGCGCTTCCATTCCGACGGCGTCGATGACCGCGTCGGGGCCCCGCCCGTTTGTGCGTTCGCGGATCGCCTCGATCACTGCATCATCGTTGTCGAACTCTTCGAGGTCCGCGACATCGATGCCGCGATCGCGCGCTCGATCCAACCGTTCGGGAACGAGGTCGATACCGATGATGTTCTCGACGCCGAGATGGCGCGCGACACGACATGACATGTCGCCGATGGGCCCGAGCCCGAGGACGACGAGACTTCCCCCTGCGCGAACATCGGCGTACTGCACGCACTGCCACGCGGTCGGAAGCACATCGGAAAGGAACAAGAACCGGTCGTCGATGGGGCCTTCGGGCACCTTGATCGGGCCGTAGTCGGCGTGGGGCACGCGCAGCAATTCAGCCTGCCCGCCGGGCACCTGTCCATACAGCTTCGTGTAACCGAAGAGCGCCGCGCCACAGCCATGTTCGTGCACCTGCGTCGTCTCGCACTGCGACTGCAGTCCCACCGTGCACATGTAGCAATGACCGCAGGCAATGTTGAAGGGAACGACCACTCGATCCCCGACCGAGAGGTTCTTCACCGCCGAGCCGACCGCCTCGACGATGCCCATGGGCTCGTGCCCGAGAATGTCGCCCGGCGTCATGAGCGGCGCCAAGACTTCGTACAGGTGGAGATCCGAGCCACAGAGCGCGGTCGATGTGATGTGAACAATGGCATCGGTCGGTTCTTTGATAGTCGGATCGGGAACGTTGTCGATACGAACGTCTCGGCGTCCATGCCACACGGCAGCGCGCATCGCTGACTCCTCGCGATCGGGAACTCGCCGGTTACCCCGGGACCTCGCGCTCAAACGTCGTCGCGTAGATCCGCGAACTCCGATACTCGTCCCAATCTGCAGACGTAATGGTCACTACCTCGGAACGCGCAGCGGCCCTGAGGGCCGCAGTACTCAAAGGGCTAGCCGACGAGCCGACCGAGGCGGCCGCACGGCCAGGTCAACGACGTGTACGTCTCGCCGCGACGCGACACCACTGCCGCTCGGCGTTCCTTCGAAGCCGCGCTCAGGATCCACATTCGGCCCGCAAAGGTCGTCACCGACAAGGCCGCGACGCTGATCGCGGTGGTCGAGGAGCTGCTGCCCGACGCGCGCCATAACACCGAGCAATAGACGAACAACCGCGTCGAGTGTGACCACGGCCGGCTCAAGGCCCGCCTGCGACCGATGCGTGGCCTCAAACGCGATCGGGCTGCATCAATCGTGATACGCGGTCACGCGTTCATCCAGGACGTGCGGCGCGGCCACTACGAACTCGGCGCCGACGCCCGAAACCACCTCCCTGTCGCGGCCGCGTTCGACGAACTCACCCAAGCAATCTGACCAAACCCGGCGCCACGAGCACCGGACCGCGCCATGCGACGAACCAACGCAACAGGGCCATCACGACCTGCAGGCTCGGCAGCATGGCGAGGAACTCTCGCAACAACGGCCAGCCGCGCGGATGTCATCTTTGTTGCGCCCGCGGATCTTGCTGTCACCGCCCATGTAGCACGGGATCGCGTTCCAATGGATCACCGCCCTCATCACCTGCCAGTCATGGACGGAATGGTCGTCGATTCGACGAGCGCGTTGAGGGCACCTGCCGGGGCCGCCAGCGGAAGTCCGCAAGCGCTGACGCGGTGAGTGCCGCACCCGCCACGATGATGAAGGACCACACGATGGCCGGCAACGGCGCCGTGTCCACCCGGTCGGCATCGGCGACGTTCTTCTCGCGGACGACCGCGAGCGCGTCGAAACGGTCAAAGAAGGTCGTGCGCTCCGCGATGAGCTGACTCGTCGACGGGAACGAGGGCGCGAGTAGTGCATCTAATTGTGGCCTGGTTCGGCCGGTAGCGGCAGCGATGTCGGGCAGCAGCTTCGTGTTGAGCGTGTCGAGCGCAGTCTGCACCGTTGTCAGCTGGGCTCGACTACGTGCGGCGACGGCTCGCTCGAAGTTGATCGACTTGAACAGCTCGTCGGTCTGCCTCGCTTTGTCGGGCATGTTGGTGAGGAAAGCCGTCAACAACGTGGCCGTGGTGAGCCCGACGAGCACGTGGCGGGGCCAGCGGCTTGGCCGGTGCCAAGCGAGGAAGCCGAAGACGATCAGGCCCGCGGCAAACCCGATCGTCATGATGATCCCGCTCACGAGCGGCAGTCCGAAAGCGGGCAGATCGTCGGCGGCGTGGAAGGCGTCTTGCCGCGCCTCGAGGTTGCCGACCGCTTTGTCGGTGAGCGTCACGACATCCGTGAATTGCGCGGCGCCCGTTGCTAGATCCGGATAGTCGCGTTGGATGATGGCGCCGAACTGGTCGGTGGTCATGCCAACGAGACCGGCAAGTGCGGCCTCGAGATCGGGTGCCTCAGCCGCGACTCGCTTGCCGAGATCGACGTCCATTCGCAGCTGTGCGAGGCCCGGCCCGTCGACCGCGGGACGCGTGCGATCGAGCATGCGTTGGCCCGCCGCCGCGGCGCGGAACTGCGACATCGCCACGACTTCGACGAGCAACACGAGCGCGCCGGCGATGCACACGATCGTGCACAGGCGGGTCAGTCGGTCGGACTTCATGGGCTCGCAGACTACGCGCGTGCGTGTTCGCGCGTACAACGATTGGTATCTCGAGTCGTGGGTCGGTCGACATCCCGAACGGTTGACCGTTGCAGATCGCGTCGTTGGACCGACGACATCTCGTCGACCGAAGCGCTGCTTCGCAAACTTCTGGTTCTGCAGTCTCGACAGCCCGCGGACACGAGTCGTTCACGGGCGGCCTCGCCGACATCATCATCGAACAAGCACGCCTCGCCCGCCAGGCCACCGACATCGGCCTGCTGCGCGCGGATGGGGCCGGCTCATGGACCCATCCCAGCCTCGACCGGCTCATCCACGGTGACGGCAAGGGGCACTGTTGCGTTGTTTGATCGGGTGGCGGTGAGTGCGTCGGGTTCGGCGGTGGAGCGGTTCAGATTGCTCGCCTGAGTTCATCGAATGCGGCTAATAGACGGAGACGGTGGTTTCGAGCGTCGGCTCCGAGCTCGTAGTGCCCGCGGCGAACGTTCTGGATAAACGCGTGGCCGCGAATCACTACCGACGCGGTGCGGTCGCGTTTGAGGCCGCGCATCGGTCGCGGCCGGGCCGTGCGCCGGCCGTGGTCAGACTCGACCCGGTTGTTCGCATACTGCGCGGTGTTGTGCAACGCGTTGGGCAGCAACTCCTCGATGACGTGCTCGAGTGCATGGGCCAAGTCGGTAACTGCCTCGTCCGGACCCGATGGCAGGTTGGCAGAGGTTTCTGCTGACGCGTCGCCCGAGTTGCCCCAAGCCGAGTTGCTTCGCAGGGTTGAGAGGGATAATCAGCGTGTGTACGGGCTGGTCTGACTCTGCTTGACTCTGCTAGGGCAAGTGTGTTGAGACGGGGGCCAGCATGAAAACCAGCATGAAAACAGGTGGACGAAGAATACATTTGGCTGCCGCCCTCGTTCTCCTCATCGTTGCCTGCGGGGGCGGCGACGACGTCGATTCGTCGGCTGATACGCCCGCACCGACGCAGGCGACCAGTATCGACACGACAGCCCCGACACAGGCGACGAGCAGCGCCAGCGGAAGCCGCATCGGGCAGGCGGGTCTTGTCAACAATTGGAACCAGAGCAGCCAACTCGATCCGAGTCGACTCTTCACCACGAACTTCAAGACATCCGACGATCAGATCGATGTCGCCTTCAAGCTTTCAGACGGCGCAGCTGCAGAGGTGTCAGCTGAGTGGAAGGTCGATGGACAATGGGTTGTCCTGCCCGGAGCTTTGAAGATCAGAGGCGAGGGTGGAAAATGGTCGAGTTTCACCTTCACGCCACCGTCTAGGAACTTCAATTCAGGCGACTACCAAGTGACACTCGGAATCGTAGGGACGGCCGAAAGGAAGACCCTCACCTTCAAGATCGCCCCTGAATCGACCAGCGGCAGGTTCGACCAAGCCGGCCTGGTGAAGAAGTGGGATCAGTCCGTGCGGCCCGATCCCAGCACCTTTACAACGAGCTTCTTGCCCGGGGACACAAGGGTCTATGCAGTCTTTACGCTCGTCGCCGGCAGTCCTGCCGAGGTCACTGCCACCTGGAAGTACAATGGCCGTGAGCTCGTCTTGGGGGACAGGCCCGTTCTCATTGTCCCCGGAGGAGGCTTCGGTAACCATTCGTTGACACAGGAGCGACTTCCCGCCGGCGACTATGAAGTGGTCTTGGCCATACGCGGCACGAGTCAAACGAGATCCCTTAAGTTCACGGTCAATTCGGATGCGCCTGACGACGCGACCAAGTTCGAAGCGGCCGGTCTGACGAACCGCTTTGATCCGGCGGTCGAACCCAACCCAAACGCCTTCATGACAACGTTCAGCCCCAGCGACAAGCAGATATTCCCCCTCTTCAAGCTAACGGGCGGGACGCGTGCACTGACCTGGGTGACCGCGGTGTTCAAATACGAAGGCGCCGTCATGTACCAAGCCCAAGACAGCCTCGTGCTCGAAGGCAACGGTTGGCGCAATACCGTGCTCACTCTCGGCACCACACCACCCGGTGACTACGAAGCAGTGCTCACCATCCTCAAGACCGGCGAGACGAGATCGCTCAAGTTTTCTGTCCGATAATGGCGAACCGTCCCGGCATCGGGACTGGTCTGCAAAACTTTCTGTGTAGCTGGGATGCCGTCGGGGGATGGTGACCTTCAGTTCACCGATATCGAGGTTCGACACGTCTGTGAAGGAGCGTCCCGACGAGATGCCGGCGGCGTTGGAGCGTCACGATGCGATTGTTCGGGAGGCTGTTGACCGGCACCGAGTTATGTGTTCGCGACGGGCGGCGAATTGTTCGCGGTCTCGTTCTGCCGGCGTGACAACCATGACCAACGTGAGCGTGTGCCCCCGACATGTTCACGCGTGACGCGATTATCGAGTCGGGCATGGAAGGCGGGATGCAAGAGTCGCTCGACCGCCTCGCGGGTTATGAGAAGGCGAGCCCTGCGAAGTCGCCGTTGGTGCGCCAGGCGTCGATGTACTTGAAGTACGCCTGGGCGCCTTGCGGGTAGCCGAGGCCGGCGAACGACTGACCGTCGGGCAACGGTTGGCCCTCGTTGTTGTAGTAGCCGGGCGTGCACTGGCCGTTGCCGATCATAGGGCGGGGACCGGTGGCGAGCAGGTCGAGCCATGCTTGCTCGGCCTCGGCCGTGACCTCGATGCGGTCGTAGCCGTTGTCGAGCGCGTGCTTGATGGTGAGCGCCGCGGTCTTGCCCCCCTCGGTGAGGTTGTGCGGCACGTTCGAGATCAAGTTGGCGCCCTGCGTGAACGCGACGATGAACAGGTTCGGGAAGCCGTGCACGTGCATGCCGTGCTTCGAGCGCATGCCCTCGGCCCAGTACTCCGACAACTTCACGCCGTCGCGACCAACAGGGTCGAAGCCGGTGCGCGACTCGAGTGGCGTGCCGACCTCGAAGCCCGACGCGTAGATGATGCAGTCGACTTCGTATTCCTTGCCGGCGACAACGACGCCCGTCTCGGTGATGCGCTCGACGCCCTTGCCGTCGGTATCGATGAGGTAGGTGCCCGGCTCGTTGTAGCTCTGCAGGTACTCGTCGTGGAAGCACGGTCGCTTGCACAGCTGGTTGTACCAAGCCTTGAGGTTCTGCGCGGTTGTCTCGTCCGTCACGATTGTGTCGACGCGGGAACGGATCTCGCTCATCTTTTCGAAGTCGGCATCTTCGAACGCCGCCATCATCCCCTGTGGGTTCATCTGGTCGGCGGGGAGCGTCATGATCTTCTCGCGGATGCGGCGGGACAGGTCGGTCCAGCCGTCCATCACGAGGTCCTCCTCGGCGATGCCCATCGTCTGGTTGCCGGTGAAGTTCTCGAGCCACCGCTGCTGCCAGCCGGGCGTGTTGACCGTCGCGAACCACTCGGGATCGATCTTGTGGTTGCCGCGCACGTCGACAGAGCTCGGCGTTCGCTGGAACACGTACAGCGTCTCGGCGGCCGCGGCGAGACGCGGGATGCACTGCACGGCGGTCGCGCCGGTGCCGATGATGCCGACCTTCTTGTCGGCGAGCTTGTGCAATGGGGCGCCCTTGGGGTCGCCGCCCGTGTAGTCGTAGTCCCACCGGCTCGTGTGGAACGAGTGACCCTTGAAGTCTTCGATACCGGCGATGCCCGGCAGCTTGGGCACGTGCAGCGGGCCGGTGCCCATGCCGAGGAACTGCGCGGTAAACCGGTCGCCGCGGTTCGTCTCGATGACCCAGCGCGCGTTGACCTCGTCCCACTCCAGAAAGGTGACCTCGGTGTGAAACAGCGCGTTGTCGTACAGCCCGAACTGCTTGCCGATGCGTCGGCAATGCTGGAGGATCTCGGGGCCGCGGGCGTACTTCTCCGTCGGCATGTAGCCGGTCTCTTCCAACAGCGGCATGTAGACGAACGACGCCGTATCGCACATCGCGCCCGGGTACCGGTTCCAGTACCAGGTGCCCCCGAAGTCGCCGCCCTTGTCGATTATGCGGACGTCGGTGATGCCCTGCTCCACCACGCGCGCGCCGGTGACGAGCCCCGCGAAGCCGCCGCCGATGAACGCGACCGTAACGTGGTCGAACAGCGGCTCGCGCTCGGCGACGGGGACGTACCGATCCTGCAGGTAGTGCTCGAGCTGTGTGCCCGCGAGACGGCGGTACTGCGCGTTGCCGTCAGACCGCAGTCGCTTGTCGCGCTCGGCACGGTACTTCGCCTTCAGTGCCGCCTTCGTATCGCCGTCAATCGACACTGTCCCCCCACCGTGTTATTTCCCACACGGGGCCCCAACCCCAGTCCCCTCCGTTGAGTGCCCTCACTTCACTACCCCACGCCCGGCCGCTTGCTTGACCGGTTGGTCAAGATTAGTCACCAGAGATCGGCTGAAGCTCCGGATCTCGATCTCCCGATGCTCAAATTCGAAGACGCCAGCGCCTTCGCTGTCTTCGACCGCGATGTGCGGCGACGACCGTGCCGGGGCATGGCGGCGAGACGCACTCCATGCGCCCCCTTCATTCGAGAAAACGGCAAGCCTACGCGCCCCCATAGCGCCGGTACGGTTACACCCTCGTCCTGTCGGTCGGTGACGTCCGCTGTACGGCCACATCGCGTCAATGCGAGACTTCCGCCAACAACGAGGGAGAGGCCCCCATGCCGTTTGCGTTGGTGAATACGGTGCGCATCGAAGACATCGACCAAGCGCGGGAAGCACTGCACCGCGACGTCATCGCCGGGGTGAAGCAAGCGCCCGGGTTCATCCGTGGTATTTGGACAGCGGACCGAGGTAGCGGTCGGGGGCTCGGACTCGTTGTCTTCGAACACCGCGACCAGGCCGAGGCGCTGATGAGTATGCAGCAGTCGGATCAGATGAAGCTGCCGCCGGGCGTCACGCTCGAAAGCGCCACGGTCTATGAGGTGCAAGGCGAGGCCTGACCGCCGCAGGTCCGTTACCTTCATCGACTAAGCCGTGCCGCGTCCGGCGATTGTGGGCGCCTCGCGGGCTGTGAATGCAAGGACCAACGGGCGCCGAACCTGCCCGAGGGAGCATCTCATGACCGACCCAGAGCGTCGAAGCGAAGCCGACAAACTATGGGCGGCGGTCAAGCGCGACTACTTCGTTGCTGTTGAGACTTTTGCCGGGATACGCCGCGATGAAGGCGACGCCCGGTGGACGCGTCTCCTCAAGAACTGGCGTGCGCTGTGTGCTTTGGATATTGCTGTCGCCACGCAACTGGTTCACGGGCTTCGCGAGGTATCAATCGTGTTCTACGCTGATCACCGAGGACCCGCCGACAGTCATCTGCAGCAACTCGACGAAATGCTCGGGACCGCGGATAGCGGTCGCGATGCGAACGACGCGGAGGTCGAGACAATTGGGAAGGTCTACGAGCTCGCGGAAGGCGCACTGCAGCGTCGCATCGACGAGGACCCAGGCCACCTATGACAACAGCGTCGCGCTGCGGATTAGCTCGGGTGCGATGCGTTCGGTGAGATGGTGGCGACTCGATGCACCGGACGTCGACCGCGAGCCGGCTCTAGCCACGCTTGCGTCGCGCGCCGAGATCACGTCCCGGGATGCCCGGCCACCGTTGTTTCCTTCGCTTCTATATACCCCATGCTCACGGTGCGTTTCGTCTTCGCGAAGTCGACATACGGTTTGCCGCGTCTGATCTCGACATCGCAGTAATAGCGGCTGAAGCGCAGCGGCTTTCCGAACGCTAGTGTGTCACCGAAGGTGTGCGCGAGCTAAATGACCGGCCCCGTCGCGATCGAGCTGCCGCCCTCGAGTTGATCCAGGATCTGGTTGACGTGTGTGGCGAAGTCGAAGTCGAGGGCCGTCAATCCACCCGAATCGTGAGTCGTGATTTCGATCTCGACGCGGTTGTACACGTTGGTCCAATTGGGATGGTGAGCGAGCCGCTCGGCGATCAACGCGACTTGAGCCATGAAGCCGAACGCTTCAACGAACGACCGGAATTTCAGCTCCCGCCGCAACGCGCCGCCGACCTGCTG
>DATLFA010000096.1:0-36607 GCA_035525225.1 Acidimicrobiales bacterium | reverse complement strand
GCAACAAAACGGAGCGCCCGAGACCCCCGCGTCAAGCTAACAACGGGCTCCAAGCGCCATAGAAACACGACGTCTGCCCGACCGACACCACCCGATTCTCATCCAACGAGAGCGGCACCGCCAGGGGCCATGAAAGCTAACACCATCTCGTAGAACTCGACGTTGTTGCCCTGCAGCGATGCCACGTGGTCGCCGGGCACGAGGTTTAGTTCGTCGGTCATGAAATGGGCGATGCGCGTCGCTCGATCCCACAACGACGACCAGCTCCGCTGCTGGCGCGCGTCTTCTACCGCACACATCTCGGGGGCCCGCACGAGGTTCTCGAGCAACGACATGACACAAACACTGTCATGATGACGGCGATGACACCGGATCAGGCCTTGCGGTTGCTCGGGCTCGACGAGACCAGTACGTGGGCAGACGTCCGCCACGCGTACCGGACGAAGATACGCAGCGCGCATCCCGACGCCGGTGGTTCATTCGAGCCCGCGGCCTCGCTCAACTCAGCGATGGCGGTTCTGGCTCGGAAGTTCGCGCCGAACGACGTGCCGCACCGTACCGCGGATGTCACGTTTCGTATCACGTCCACCGCGGAGGACGACGGACTGGTGCTCGTCGCGCCGACCGACGAGGTGTTCGACCGGTTGTGGCGCGCACTCGGCGCGGTAGCGGACGTCGTCGTGGTCGACGTTTCGGCAGGCGTGCTCGTCGGCGACCTCTACCGTGACCTTGGCGCGGGTCGCCTCGTCGTCGAGGTGCGTCCCCCCGTCGATCCCACGCAGCCGTGCACCGTCGAGTTCACCCTCGATCAGCTGGGCGCATTGCCCGCACCGAACATCGACGATGTCGTCCGCGAGTTGGCGCGATTGGTTCGCGCTCCATAGGCCGGTGGTTGTCCGCATATCTGCTACGGTCCGAAGCAAAGGGGACGCCCCTGGTGATGACCACACGATCATGACCGACTCGATCCGTCTTCGCGATCATGGCTGAGTCGACACCGCTCCTCCGCGTCGACTCGGTATCGGTCACTTTCGGCGGCATCGTCGCGCTCGACGGCTTGACCTTCGCCGTCGAGCAAGGTCAGATCGCCGGCCTCATCGGCCCCAACGGCGCGGGCAAGACCACGTTGTTCAACGTGATCTCACGCCTGTACGAACCGACGTCGGGACACATCACCTTCGACGGTCACGACCTCTTGAGGGTCCCCGCGCACCGCATCGCCCGGATCGGTATTGCGCGTACGTTCCAGAACCTCGCCCTGTGGCCAGGGCTCACGGTGCTCGAAAATGTCATGGTGGGCGCACACTCGCGCTCGCACATCGGGTTCGCGCGCTCCGCTCTACGTCTGGGCAACTGGTCCGAAGAGCAGCAGTTGCGCGAGGAGAGCTACCTGTTGCTCGAAGACCTCGGCTTGGCTGCCCACGCGTTTCGTCCGGCCGCCGGGTTGCTCTTCGGCACCCTGAAACGCATCGAGATCGCGCGGGCGTTGGCCGCCCGGCCGAAGTTGCTCCTCCTCGACGAGCCGGCGAGCGGGTTGACGCACGGTGAGGTCGAAGAGCTCGGTGAGCAAGTGCGTGCGCTGCGCGGGCGTTATGACCTCACGGTGTTGCTGGTCGAGCACCAAATGGCGATGGTGATGAGCATCTCCGACAAGGTCGTCGTGCTCGATTTCGGCAAGAAGATTGCCGATGGGCGACCTGCGGTCGTGCAGAGCGACCCTGCCGTCATCGAGGCCTACCTGGGCGCACCCGAGGGCGAGACCCGTCGTGTCTGACGCGCTGCTCGAAGCGACCGCCGTGCACGCGCAGTACGGACAGGTGCCGGTGCTGCATGGGCTCGACTTCCGCATCGACGAAGGCGAGATCGTGGTGATCCTCGGGGCCAACGGCGCGGGCAAGACGACGACGATCCGCGCGATCTGCGGCATGGTGAACACGCATGGCTCGATACGCCTCGGTTCGACCGAATTGGTCGGCAAGCGCCCCGAGCAGGTTGCTCGCCTCGGGGTCGCGCACGTGCCGCAGGGCCGGGGAACGTTCCCCGAGCTCTCGGTGACCGACAACCTCGCGGCCGGGGCCTACCTGCGCCGCGATCGCGCGGAGATCGGCCGCGACATGGAGCGTTGGCTCGACACGTTCCCGCTGCTCGGTCGCCGTCGTGATCAACTTGCGGGCCAACTCTCGGGCGGTGAACAGCAGATGCTCGCGATCGCCCGCGCGTTGATGTCGCGCCCTCGGCTGCTGCTGCTCGACGAGCCGTCGCTCGGGCTCGCGCCGTTGGTCATTCGTAGCCTCTTCGAGCGCCTCGCCGTGTTGAATCGTACGGACGAGCTCACGCAGCTCATCGTCGAGCAGAACGCCAATCTCGCACTTGCCATCGGACATCGTGGGTACGTGCTCGAGACGGGCGAGATCATGCGCAGTGGAACTGCGGTCGAGTTACGACGGGACGACGCGATACGTCGCGCGTATCTGGGGACGTGAGTCGGCGATGACCTTGTTCCTGCAACGACTCTTCGACGCCTTCGACAACGGCGCGATCTACGCGGCGATGGCACTCGCGCTGGCACTCATCTACAAGTCGACCGGTCACCTCAACTTCGCACAGGGCGAGATGGCCATGTTCTCCGCCTTCGTCGCGTACGTCTTGTCATCCGAGCAAGGTATGCCCACCTGGCTGGCGATCGTGATTTCGATGGCGCTGTCGTTCGTGTTCGGTGCCGCGGTCGAGCGCATGTTGATACGACCACTCGAACGGCGCAATCCGCTATCGGTCGTGATCGTGACGTTGGGATTGTTCCTCGTGGTCGGCGGGGCGGCCCAGCGCATCTGGTTGGGTACGCCGAAAGAATTCGACAGCCCGTTTCCCGACTCCGCCAAGGCGATCCGGATCGGCGACGCCGCACTGCGCCATCGAACGATCTGGTTCTGGGCCGTGTTGTCGATCCTCGTCGCGTTGTTGTTCCTGATGTTGAGGCGTACGAAGATCGGTCTGGCGTTTCGAGCGGTTGCGTCGAATCGCGAATCTGCCGAACTGGTGGGCATCGGTGTCGGGCGCACGTTGATGATCGGATGGGGGTTGGCCGCCTCTCTCGGTGCGTTCGCAGGATCGCTGAGAGCGGCGAGCACACCGACGTTCGACACCAACTTGATGCTGCCGGTGCTCATCTACTCGTTCGCCGCGGTCACGTTGGGCGGGTTCGACAGCCTCGGCGGCGCAGTACTCGGTGGGCTCATCGTGGCGGTGTTCGAGACCATGGTCGGCGGGTACGTCGAGCAGATCGGCGGCCAACTCGCGCAGGCAACTGCGCTCGTGATGATCGTCCTCGTGTTGTTGCTGCGACCCTCTGGGCTATTCGGCAGCCGCAAGATCGAGCGAGTGTGATGCGGTGAAGCCGATCTTGTCACTCGAACAGGGCACGACGTCGTATCGCGCCTGCCAGGTGATCGGCTGGGCCGTGTTCGCCGCCTTCGTGATCTGGTTGCCTTTCGGCGCGAGCGAGACAGACGTCGGCCTCTTCAGCGACTCGATGGCGTTTGCTGTCGCGGTGATGGGCCTCAACATCGTCAGCGGGCTGTCGGGTCAGGTCTCGCTCGGCCACAGCGCGTTCATGGGCACCGGCGCATTCACGACGGCGATACTCGTCGCCGATCACGACTGGTCGTTCTTTGCCACAGTCCCTGTCGCGGCGCTGCTCTGCTTCGCCGTCGGCATCATCGTCGGTGTCCCCGCGCTGCGACTCAAGGGCCTCTATCTGGCGCTCGCCACGCTCGGATTGTCGATCATCTTCCCCAAGGTGGTCGAGAAGTACGACTTCACAGGCGGCACCAACGGCAAGCGACTAGGGCGCAAGCGTCTCGTGCCACCCGAATGGACACAACTCGACCGTCAATCCGAGCGGCATGTGTGGATCTATTTCCTCGTCCTGGCGATCACCGTCGTATTGTTCGTGATCGCCCGCAATCTGTTTCGCAGCCGGCCGGGACGCGCGCTGATCGCGCTGCGTGACAATCCGATCGGCGCGGAGGTGAGTGGCATCGATCTTGCGCGCTACAAGGTGGTCGCCTTCGGCCTCAGTTCCGCCTACGCCGGCATTGCGGGTTCGCTGCTCATGTTCCGATCCGACATCGCCGCTGGTTCGAGCTATTCACTGAATCGGTCGATCGCGCTCATCACCGGACTCGTGCTCGGTGGATTGGCAACGATCATCGGCCCGGTGATCGGCGGGTTGGTCGTCGTATGGCTGCCGAAGCTCATCGAGGACCGCATCCACGGCGACGACCCACGCGAGAAGTCGTGGTCGACGATATTCTACGGCGCGTCACTGATCGCCATCATGTTCGCCTACCCGGGCGGGCTGGCAGGCTTGATCCGTTCGATCCGAACGAAGTTGGTGACGATCCGACCACGGATTCCCACGCGGCGCGGTTCTGCTCCCGAAGAGGCGGAGTTTGATGCGGTTACCGCTGGGTAAGCTGCGGGTTACGTGATGGAAAATCGCGGAGGGGGGACCGATGAGGTCCATATCGAAGCTGACGGCGGCGCTGGTCGCGTTGGCGCTGATCGGGTCCGCGTGCGGGGACGACGACTCGTCGAGCACGCCGACGACGACGGCGAGTGGTGGCGCGACCCCTACCACCTTGGGCGCGACGACGACCGCCAAGCCGGTCGATCCGCTCACGGCGATCGGCATCGACATCAGCAAGTGCGGTTCCGGCTACTCGCCGACCAAAGGCATCGTCAACAACGAGATTCTCATCGGTCAGAGCGTGCCGCAATCGGGCACGTTCGCCGGCTTCGGTTTGTTGAGCACTTCGTTGAAGGCGTACTTCGACTACGCCAACGCCGAGCTCAATGGCGTCAACGGCAAGCAGCTCAAGCTGGTCGTCAAAGACGACGGGTACGAGCCCGAGCGCACGTCGAAGAACGTCGACGAGCTCATCGCCAGTGACGGCGTGTTCGCGTTCTCCGGTGTGCTCGGCACGCCGAACAACCTCGCGGTATGGGACAAGCTCAACGAGCAGTGCATCCCGCATCTGTTCCCGTCGACGGGCGCCCCCGACTGGGGTGACGTCGACAACCATCCGTGGACCGTTGCCGGCGCGGTGATCCCCTACAACCTCGAGGCGAGGATGTGGGTCGACTACCTCGAGGAGAAGTACCCGAACGGCACGACGGTTGCCCTGCTCCAAACCGACAACGACTTCGGCAAGGCCTACGACTTCTGGTTCAAGAAGTTCATCGCCGGCACCAACATCAGGATCGTGGAAACGCAAAAGCACGATCCGGCCGCGCCCAATGTGACGAACCAGATGACGACGCTCGGCAACTCCAAGGCCGAGGTCGCGATCGCGATGACCACGACCGGCTATTGCACGCAGTTCTTGAAGGGCATCGGCGACAACCCGAACTGGAATCCGGCGGTCAAGCTCGTTTCGGGGACCTGCCGTATTAGCCTGTTCATCGCCCCCGCCGGCCCCGGTGCAATTGACTCGTTGTACGCCGCCGCGTCGAAGGATTTGAGTGACCCGGCGCTGGCAGCCGACCCCGAAGTCGTGAAGATCCGCCAACTCGCCGTCAAGTACGGCATTGCCGAGGGCCTGCTCGGGGTCAGTCTGATTCCCACGGGCTGGTTGTATGGCGAGATCTTGCGTGACGTGTTGGTACGGGCCGACGCGATGACCGGTGGCCTCACACGGCCGAATGTCCTGCTCGCGGCACGCAACACCGACTACAAGGCTGGTCTCGGCCTGCCGGGCGTCCAGTTGAAGCTCTCGGGCAAGGACGACGCGTATCTCGTCGAATCGGCCCGCTTCGACAAGTGGAACGGCACCCACTTCGAGAAGGCGGGCGAGGTCGTCACCACCTACGAGGGCCAGCTCAAGTTCGAAAAGGCCCTCTGAGGGTTCTCAGATGTCCGCCCGACGCGTCCCGCTCAACCTCGCAGCGTTGGACACCACATCGTGAGGTCGAACGCTGCGAGAACACCGCGCCGCTTTCTGAACCTCTGTCACCCGTTCGCGCTTCGACTTCGTCAGTAGAGAAAGGACGAGGTGAGGAGCTGACGAGATGACAACGAGAACGCGGTGGACACTGGCTGCGGTGGCGGGGCTCGCGTGGCTGGCGGTCGCCGGGTACGGCTATCGGGCGATCGACGTCGAAAGCGGCGACAGCTGGGAAGGGCCGTACATGTTGTTCACGGTGATGCTGCTCGTGGGAGCGGTGCTCACCGTGGTTGCGGCGGCATGGCTGAGCCGCCAGGGCGCTCGGCGGCGACTGCGAACGGCCGGGCTGGTAGTCAGCGGTGCCGGCGTCGCGGCGACGATCCTGGCGTGGGCCCTCCCACTGTGGATGACCGTCCTCGGAATCGGGCTCGCGATGATCGCGGTTGCGTCGGGACCGCGTGAGCGTCGCGCAGTCGCGGTCTTGGCCGCCGGTCAGTTGGTCGGACTGATGGCGTTGTTCGTAGGAATAGCGGCCGAGGTCGGCGAGCCCGACTCATACGGCGACTATCCGGCCGCCGGAGGGATCGCACTCATCGTCACCGCCGTGCTCACGATCGCCGCGCTGGCGCAACTGACGAGGACCCCGGCGGAGTCGCTGGCGCGATGAGAGGCGCCCGCTACATCGACAACACGGTGCGAATGCCGCGACCGGCGCGGAGATCGTCGAAGCCGTCGTTGATCTCGCGGAGCGGCCGGCGAAAGCTGACCATGCTCTCGAGGTCGAGCGCCCCCCGACGCCACATGGAGAACAGCAGCGGGATGGTGCGAGCCGGGTTGCCCGAGCCGTACAACGTGCCGAGCAACTTCTTCTCCATGACCAGATGCAGTACCGCCGGCGCGATGTTGAGGGTGTGGTCGGCCGGCGGAGCGCCCACCATCACGACCATGCCCCCGGCGCGCGTCGCCATGAGGCCGGTTTCGACGAGCCGCGCGCTGCCGGCAGCATCGAAGGCGTAGTCGACGCCGATGCCGTTGGTCAGCCGGTGGCTCTCGGCGATGACGTCGGTCTGCGTCGGGTCCATGGCGTCGGTCGCACCGAAATGCGCCGCCGCGGCACGCCGTTCGTCGTTCGGGTCCGAGACGATGATGCGCGAGGCACCGGCGATGCGCGCGCCCTGCACCACCGATATGCCGATACCGCCGAGCCCCATCACGAGGACGGTGGCACCTTCGACGACCTTCGCGGTGTTGATGACCGCGCCGACTCCCGTTTGCAGTGCGCAACCGACGACCGCCGCGAGATCGAGGGGGATGTCGTCGTCGATGCGGACGACGCCGCTCTCGGTGGTGACGAGGCATTCGGCGAAGCCTCCGACACCGAGGCCCCGGTAGACGAGCGCGCCGTGTCGCGACAACGCGGAGGTGCCGTCGGGTAACAGCCCGGTCATGAACGTGCGCGCGCTGGAACAGATCGTGTGCTCGCCCCGCACGCACCAGTAGCAGCGACCACACGGCGCCAATGCGACGAGCACCACGTGATCGCCGGGCTTGACCGACTGCACCCCCGGGCCGACCGCCTCGACGACACCCGCGGCTTCGTGGCCGAGCACGACGGGCAACTGCGCGGGCGCGGTCGACTCGATGATGGTGAGGTCGGAATGGCACAGCCCGCAGTGGTGCACCCGCACCCGCACCAGGCCGGCACCGGGCTCAGCAACGTCGAGATCGTCGACGAGCGCCAGAGCCGAATTCGCTGATTCCAACAGTGCCGCACGCATGGGTCCCCTTAGTTGCCGGAGTTGTCGACGTCTTGGTTGTCGGCGTCACTGCCATCCGGATGTGGCGCCCTTGCTCATACCGAACGGCCCGCTCGGCCAACGGAAGCAATCGACCATCAACTGATCGACGTCCTGTCGACTCGCGATGCCTTCGTCGACGACGCGCATGGCCTCGCGGACCATGGCCGAGTACACCCGATTCGCGACGTAGCCCCACGCGCGTGTCGTGTCGTTGACGACGACCGGATTCTTGCCGGCATCGCGCGCCATGCACACGACGGTCTCTACTGTCGCGTCGGACGTCGCGGGGCCGCGCACGATCTCGGCGAGGCGCATGACCGGTGCCGGTGATGCCCAATGCCATCCGATCATGCGGTTCGAGCGACCGACGACAGCCGCCATTGCCTCGATCGGGAAGCCACTCGAGTTGGAACAGAAGATGGTGCGCTCGGGCGCGCGCTGGTCGGCGTCGCGCCAGAACTCGAGCTTGAGGCCGAGCTTCTCCGGGATTGCTTCGATCACGACATCGACGTCGAGGGCCTCGTCGAGCTGTGTGGTGAAGTCGAGGCGCGCCAACGCCGCGTCTGCATCCGTCTGCGTCAGCTTGCCCCGCTCTACCGCATTGGCGACGCCGAATCTGCCGGAGGCGATCGACGTCCGCGCCCGCTCGAGCGCGGCCTCGTCGAGATCGTAGGACCGCACTTGGTGGCCGGCGACGGCCAACACCTGCGCGATACCGGATCCCATGACGCCGCTGCCGATGACCCCGACCCGCTCTGAACTCATACCCGCCCGCCGTCCTGCATTACTTGAAGCGCCTTGCCTGCGGCGTTCTACCAGTCCGGACGCAGGGGCATCCCACTCTTGCCCCCGTCGGGGCGCACAGCCAGCACCTGTTGCACCTGGATGTCGTTGGTGGCGAAGGCCAACGAGGAGCCCGCCATGTAGAGCCGCCAGATGCGAGCCCGTGCGGCGCCGACTTCGGCGACTGCCTCGTCCCAGTTCTGCTCGAGGTTGCTCACCCAATGGCGCAGGGTTCGCGCGTAGTGCTCTCGCAACGTCTCGCCATGGCGTACTTCGAAGCCCGCCTTGTGCATCGCGCTGATGATCCGGCCGAGCTCGAGCAACTCGCCGTCGGGGAACACGTAACGGTTTACGAACCCGTCGGGGTCCATGCGCGGCCCCTTGCCTTGCGGTCGGGTGATCGCATGGTTCAAGAACCGACCCCGCGGGGCCAAGAGTCGCATCGCCTGGGCCATGTACGCGGCGAGCCGTCGCTCACCGACGTGTTCGAACATGCCGATCGAGCTGATCGCGTCATACGGACCATCGTGTACGTCGCGGTAGTCCTCCAAGCGGATCTCGACCTGATCGCTGAGCCCGGCATCCGCGATGCGCTTGCGGGCGAACTCGTACTGTTCGTGCGAGATCGTGATGCCCACCGCCTGCACGCCATAGTTACGTGCTGCGTGCAACGCCATGCCTCCCCAACCGCAGCCGATGTCGAGCAGCCGCTTGCCTTCGCGAAGGTCGAGCTTGCGGCAGATCAAGTCGTACTTCGACCACTGCGCCCGATCAAGAGGATCGTCCTCGTGCTCGAACACCGCGCACGAGTAGGTCATCGATGGCCCGAGGAACAGCTCGTAGAAACGATTGGAGACGTCGTAGTGCGAGGAGATGGCGGCGGCGTCGCGTGCCTTGCCGTGCAAACGGCCGTGCAACCGCACTTCTTCGGGGGGTGGATCAGGGGATCGCAGGCTCAACAGTGATCGGACATTGGTGACGCCTACTTGCGCGGCGGCATTGCGCATCATCGACAGGGTGATCTTGGGTCGAGCAACACGATCACGCAGGGCGATGACCGCGTAGATGTCGCCTTCGATATCGATCTCGCCCGAGATGTACGCGCGGGCAAAGGCCAACTCTCGGCCGCGGCCGGCGATGATGCGGTTGATCGCCTCGGGACTCACGATGCGCACGGTGGCGGGTGAGTCGATCGGGCCGACGCGTGACCCGTCGTAGCATTCGACCGCTATAGGAAGATCACTTCCGAGAAGATCGTCGAGCAATTGTTGCAGGCCCATTTGGCGAACCTCCGTCTCGTTGCGGCCTGGCCCTGGTCTCGAGCCTGTGACACCAGTCTCGCCGATATTACGCCAACCTGCACATACAACGAGGCGTAGCGAGCCGAGCGCTCGCGCGAGGCTGCAGACACGCTATGAGGGGGGTCCCGCCGCCGTGACGGCTTCAGCAACGAACACCGCGGCACCAGAGCATGGACCCGTGTTGCGCAACCGCAATTTTGTCGTGTTCTTCGGCGCGGCGGTGGTGTCCAATTCGGGCACATGGATGCAGCAGATCGCGGTCTTCGCATTGATCTACGAGTTGAGCGGCCATCGGGGCGCATGGTTGGGGATCGTCTCGCTCGCGAGCTCGTTGCCCATGATCGTGTTGACCCCCGTGGCGGGCGTCCTCGCGGACCGCCTGCCGCGTCGAGTGATCCTCACCGTGACGCAGCTCGTGCAGGCGGCCGCGGCATTTGCCCTGTGGGTGCTGTATGTGAGTGACAGTCTCACCGCGTGGCGCATCGTGGGCTTGGTGTTCCTCGGTGGCATTGCCGGCGGATTCCAGCTGGCGGCGTGGCAGGCTTTCGTGCCGACGCTCGTGCCCCGTGCGCAACTCGTCGAGGCCGTGCGTTTGAACTCGCTGCAGTTCACCGTGTCGCGCGCGTTGGGCCCGAGTGTCGGAGCGGTGCTTTTGAGCATTTGGGGCATCGGCCCGGCCATCTTCTTCAACGCCGTCACCTATCTGCTCGTCGTCGGCGCCATCTTTGTCACGCAGGCCAACCAGGTCATTCCCACGAGGGGCGGTCAGCGGTTCTTGTCCGAGCTCGTCGCAGGGGCGCGCTACGTGATGGGGAATTCGCTCCTGCGCCTCATCATCGTGCTGGCGTTCTTGCTGTCGCTGTCGGGCCAGTCGATCGCGGCGATCGCCGCAGCGGTCGCATTCCGTCTCTATGGCCACGATGCGAAGGACAACGCGTGGCTCATCACGGCGCTCGGGGTCGGTGCGCTCTTCATGTCGGTCTACGTGTTGCTGATGGCGGGCCGTTTCCGGCGTACGGTGCTCACCAAGGTGGGTATTGCCATCTACGCCGTCGGCCTGGCCTTGATCCCCCTCACGACAAACTTCGGAGTGGGCCTCGTCGCGTACGGCATCTGTGGGTTCGCGCACGTGCTCGTCGGCACATCGCTCAACACCTTCGTACAAGCATCGGTGCCCGACGAGATCCGGGGTCGTGCGATGTCGTTCTATTTGCTCGGCATCATGCTCGGATTCCCCGTCGGGGCTCTTCTGATCGGTCGCGTCGGCGACGCGGTGGGCTTTCGTGAGGTGATGGTCTTCAATGCCATCGTGTTCAGCGTGTTGACCTTCTGGCTCACCCACATGCGCGAGTACGCACTGATCGATCACGATGTCGTGGTGACGCCGGTGCGCGACCGAGCAGCAGTGGCCCACTGACCATTCGCATTCCGCTCTGAA
Source organism: Acidimicrobiales bacterium (assembly GCA_035525225.1). Taxonomy (GTDB): domain Bacteria; phylum Actinomycetota; class Acidimicrobiia; order Acidimicrobiales; family WLNW01; genus DATLFA01. The sequence goes on along the minus strand of DATLFA010000096.1, from coordinate 25,341 downwards.
GGGCCGCTCGGGCCACTAGCATTCCGCTCTGAAGGGCCGCTCGGGCCACTAGCCTCGCATCGTCATGGCGAACGATCAGCCCGAACCCGCAGCCCTACAGGGACCGTTGGATCTTGCGCGGTGGATCGTGACCAACGCCGACGCGTTTCGGCCGCCGGTGGCCAACAAGGTGGTCTTCCCCGGGTCCGAGCTGATCTTCATGGTGGTGCGCGGCCCCAACGCCCGCAACGACTTTCATATCAACCCGGGCGACGAGATCTTCTATCAACTCGAGGGCACCATCGTGGTCGACATCCGCCACGACGACGGCCGCATCGAACGGCGCCTCGTCAGTGCCGGCGACGTGATGATGGTGCCCGGCGGAACCGCACACTCACCGCGGCGGCCGCGCGATACGTGGGGTGTGGTGATCGAGCGCGAACGGCGACCGGGCGAGATCGACCAGATCGTGTGGTTCTGCGAGCGATGCGGTCATGAGTTGCGCCGTGCTCCGTTCGAGCTGTCCGACATCGAGACCGAGTTGACCAAGATCATCGACGACTTCAACGCCGACGCCCGCGCTCGCCGGTGCTCGCGTTGCGCGGCGGTGCTGCCCGTCGCCACCGAGTTCGTGCTGTGAAGTGACGAACGGATGATGCAGTCGCAGCGCGAACGCGACGCGTTCGATCGCGTCGACCCCTTGCGCACGATGCGCCACCGCTTCGCCCGGCCGCACGGCCGTGCCGGCGCAGACGACTCGCACGGCGAGGTCGCCTACCTGTGTGGTCATTCTCTCGGGCTGATGCCCTCGGCGGCCCGTGATGACGTCGAAGCCGTACTCGATGCGTGGGCCTCGCTCGGCGTCGAAGGCCACTTCGATGGTGCCGATCCTTGGTATCGCTACGACGAAGCGTTGGCGCCGGCGATGGCGGCGCTGGTCGGCGCCGAGCAGGGCGAGGTTGCACTGATGGGCACGCTCACGGCCAATCTGCATCACCTCTTCGCCTCGTTCTTCGAGCCGAGCGGTCGACGCACCAAGATCTTGATCGAAGCGACCACTTTCCCGTCCGATCGCTACGCAGTGATAGCGCAGCTGCGCTGGCACGGGCTGGATCCCCGCGAGCACTTGGTCGAGGTCGAGCCCGATCCCGCGGGTCTCTACGGCATCGACTGCTGGCGCGATGTGCTGGCCGAGCGGGGCGAGGAGATCGCGCTCGTCTGGCTGGGCGGCGTCAACTACCTCACCGGTGAATCACTCGACGTGCCCGGCATCGTCGCGGCCGGGCATCGCGCCGGGTGTCTCGTAGGTTTCGATCTCGCGCACGCGGCCGGCAACGTGGCACTGCAACTTCACGCATGGGACGTGGACTTCGCTGTCTGGTGCACGTACAAGTACCTCAACGCCGGCCCGGGCGCGGTCGCCGCGCTGTTCGTCCACCAACGCCATGGCACCGACCCACGGCGGGTGCGGCTGGCCGGCTGGTGGGGCAACGACCCGGCGACGCGCTTCGACATGCCACTGGACTTCGTCCCGGTCTCCGGGGCCGCCGGCTGGCGGATGTCGAACCCGCCGATCCTGTCGCTGGCACCACTGCGGGCATCGTTGGCGCTGTTCGCCGAAGCCGGGGCCGAACCGCTGCACACGAAGTCGCGGGCGTTGTCCACCTACGCCATCGCGCAGTTGTCCGCCCTCGGTTCGGTCGAGGTGCTCACACCGACCGACCCGCAGCGCCGAGGCAGCCAGGTGTCGATCAAGGTCCCCGGTAGAGCAGTGATGCTCGAACGGGCCCTGCGCGAGCGCGGGGTCCTGGTCGACGTACGCCCGCCCGATGTCGTTCGCTTTGCCGCGGTACCGCTCTACTGCTCGATGCGAGATGTGGGGCGGCTCATCGAGGCCGTGCAGTCAGTCTGCGACTAAATCCGCGCTCTGCCGGGGGCCGCTCTGGCCCTGCGATCAGGCGTCGTCGCCGAACGGCTTGAACAGCTCGAAGCCCGAGGGGGGCGCCGCCGGTGCGGGCGGCGGCGGAGGCGGAGCCGGTGCGGCGTTGGCCATCGCAGGAGCAGGGGTCGGAGCCGGCAGGGTGGTGAGGTCGACAAGCGGAGCCGGTGCGGCACCGTTGCTCGTCGGCGCGTCCTCTTCATCGGTGTTGTCGCCGATGGCGGAGAGCAGCGAGTTGGCCATGTCGCGCACGGCGTCCTTCTCGGCTTCGATCGCACGGCGGACCGAGTCGAGCTCGATGCGGCGGCGCTTGAGCTCGTCCTCGAGGCGCACGAGGTCTTCTTGCGTACGGCTGGCCGCCTCGAAGGCCTTGCGGTCGGAGTCGCGATTGATCTCGGCGGCCCGGTACTTGGCTTCGGCAATGATCTCCTCGCCCCGCAGACGAGCATCGCCGATCGCCTGCTCGGCCGTCTTCTGAGCGGCTCGCAGGATCAGCTTGAACGATTCGTCGGCAGCGTCCGACGTGATGGTTTGCGCCGCGGTGCCCACCGGGGGTGGTGGTGCCGCGGCCTGGGCCACGATGGGCTGCGGTTGCGCGAAGGACAACCGCACGACTTCGCTGGTGAGACGATCGATCTCGAGGTTGAGCTCATCGACCTGCCGGGCGACGTCCATCAGGTACGCATCGACCTCGGCGGGGTCATAGCCGCGCCGCGCCTTTGCGCTGAAGGACTTCGCGATCAGGTCACGTGCCGTGAGCCGTTGTGTCATGTTCATGACTTCTACCTCGGGGGAGAACCCAGTCGTTCGGGGATAGCGGCTGGGGTTGCCCCACGATTCTGGCGTACGGTGGGTGCAGATTCCAGACGCCACGCCGGAAATCCCCGGATCAGCCGCGATTTGAGCAGCGAGACTCATCGTGGGCACGATTCGTAGCTACTTCGGGTAGGTCTAGGGCAATATAGGCCTAGGGCAAGAAGAGCATCGGGTCCTTGGGAGAACCGTTGATCCGCACCTCGAAGTGCAGATGCGGTCCGGTCGAGACCCCGGTACTGCCCACCCTGCCGATGAACTCGCCCTTGTTGACGTTGTTGCCCACGCTGACGTCGATCGACGACAGGTGGGCATAGAGCGTACTCACACCACCATTTTGGATGATCACACAGTTGCCGTAGCCGCCGAAGACACTCGCGAGGATCACCCGCCCTTCTTTCGCCGCGACCACCGGATCGCCCGTGCGGCCGTCGATGTCGGTGCCCGTGTGCATCCGGGTGTCGCCATAGATCGGATGGCGGCGCATGCCGAACCCCGACCCGATCTTGCCCCTGAGCGGCAGGATGAAGCCCTGAACGGAGGCCGCCGCCGGAGCGCCCGCGTCGACTCCGAGGATCCGGGCCTGCTCCTTCAGGATGAAGGAGCTGAGATTGGCCGAGTCGCGAGCCAGCTGGTCTTGCTTCTTGCGCCACTCGACGATGCGCCGCTCGAGCTCGCCCTTGAGGCGTTGTTGGTCGGCCAGGCGTCCTTGCAACGCCTCGAGCTCGGCGGCGAGCTCGCTGCGGTAGTGCTGCGCCCGCTCGACCGCGTCGTTGGCGGCCCGGAGCGCGGTGTCGAGATCCGCTTGGAGACCCCGCAACGACGAGGTCAGGCGGCGCCGGTCGGTGGAGACCGCGTCGAGGAGGGCCGCCTTTTGCAGCCCCTCGATGAGCGACCCGGCACGCAGGATCGCGGTGGCGTCTTCTGCGGTGCGACCCATGTAGTCAAGAACGAGGAGCTCACCGACCTGGGCCCGCACCCCGGTGATCTGCACCTGAGCCTCGGCCACGAGGGCATTTTGCGCGGCGGCCTCTTGTTCGGCGCTCGTGATGCCCTGTTGTGCGGCCTCGACTCTCGCCTGTTGTGTCGTCACCGCGACATTCACCTGTTCGACCGCTTCGGCGACATCCGCGTCCTGTGCCTTGAGAAAGTTGATCTGCGCGGCGGCGTTGGCCTGGGCGTTCACCGCGGAGTCGCGTTTTTGCCGCGCGTCTTTGATCGATTCCTGCGCCGCCGACGGGCTGACCAGCGCCGTGGCGATGAGTAAGCCGACGATCAGCTGCAACAGTCGGGGACGAAGTCGTGGGGACATGCGCGGGTTTTGAAAGCTCCTGGTCAGGGCCCCTCCGATCCCGCTGCGCCGGCAACGCTAGCAGCGCTCGGGCGAGAACTGACCGGCGGCCGTCCAGGTATGGCACCGATTATGGCCCCGGCTGCGCGATCATCGATGCCCGAGATGCCGAACCCGCGCCCTCGACCGAACCCTCGGCCCACGCCCCGGCCAAACCCGCGTCCATCGCGTTCGTCGGCCGCGTCGTCGCCGCCACGACCCACGCCACGACCCACGCCACGACCCACGCCGCGACCCACGCCGCGACCCGCGCCTCGTTCGGCGCCGCCCGAACGGCGTCCCCCGGCACCGACGCCGCGGACAGCACCGTCCCAACGGCATGCCACGATACTGACGGCTGACCCGCGGTCGTTCCTCGTCGAACCCGCCGGCGTCCGGCCCGACATCGAGATCATCCCGGACAAGGCGCCGATCGTCGAACGGGCTGTCGTCGCACCAGGTGGTGACGAGCCGCCGGCGCCGCCCGGTCGTTCGAAGCTTGCCCGCCGCGTCAAGTGGACGGCCTTCGTCGCGCTGAGCGTGCTCACGGTTCTCGCCGTCAGCTTCATCGGGCTCGGGTGGCGCTCGTATCGAAAGATCGAACGGGTGCCGGTGAAGGCGGCGCTGTCCGAGCACACCGGAGGCGCGACGAACTATCTCATCGTCGGATCGGACTCTCGTGAGGGCATCGCAGGCGACGATCCCAACGCCGAAGTGTTCGGTGACGACAATGGCCCGTCGCGCACCGACACCATTGTGATCCTGCACGTGGGGCCGGATGGCAATCTCATGTTGCCGTTGCCTCGCGACCTGTTCATACCGATCGTCGGGGGCAAGGGTCGCGACCGCATCAACACTGCGATCCAGCACGGTGCCGTGAGCTTGATCCAGACGGTGCAACAGAGCCTCGGGATCCCTGTCCATCACTACATCGAGATGGATTTCGTCGGGTTCCTCGAGTTGGTCGATGCCGTCGGCGGCGTCGTCATCGACTTCGACGCGCCCGCGACAGACCTGAACAGCGGCCTCGACATCAAGACCGCCGGCCCGCACAAGCTCGATCGCGATCAGGCGCTGGCGTACGTGCGCTCGCGGAACTACACGCGCATCATCGACGGCAAGAAGGTCGTGGACCCGACCGCGGATCTCGGTCGCATCGAACGCCAGCAGCAGTTCCTCCGCGCGGTCATGTCCAAGGTCGGCGACACTCGCAATCCCCTGACGCTGCTTCGTATCGCCGACGGCGTCGCCGCGGGCCTGCACACCGACGACGCCATGAGCTTTCGCGACATGATCGGGTTCGCCCGCAAACTCAGGGGCCTCGAGCCGGAGACCGTCGAGTTGCCCGTCAAGCCGACGACGACTGCCGGTGGCGCCGCCGTGTTGTTGCTGAGCGAGCCCGCGGCGCAAGCCGCCCTCGAGCGCGTGCGTCACTGAGTTTCGATCAGCGGGGCCACTCGCGTCGCACCCGTCGTTGCGCGAGACTGCGCCTCCGTCGGACGCAGGGGATGGACTCGAGGCAGATGAGTGACAAATTGACAACCGCGGGATCGCGCCCGCTGCAAGGGCTGCGCGTCATCGACATGACCGGCGAATGGGGAGCGCTGTGTGGTCGCCTGCTCGGTGACTTCGGCGCCGATGTCGTGCTCGTCGAACCGCCCGGAGGCTCGCCCGCCCGGTCGCTTCCCCCCTACGCCGACGACGGGCAGAGCCTCTGGTTCCTCTACCGCAACTTCAACAAGCGCGGCGTCGTGCTCGACATCGACGACGACGCCGATCGGGGACGACTACTCGCCCTCGTGAGCGACGCCGATGTGTTTATCGAGTCCACACCGGTTGGTTCGCTCGCGGCGCGGGGGCCGTCACCGCAGTCGTTGCCGGCGTTGTTCCCAAGCCTCATCGCCTGCTCGATCACCCCGTTCGGCCAGACCGGGCCCTACGCGCATCACGTCGCGACCGACGACGTGGTCTTCGCGCTCTCGGGATGGCTCGCCGGTTCGGGCATCCCGTCCAAGCCCCCGCTCTTGATGCCGGGCTCGGTCCCCTCCGACGCGGCCTCGGTCATCGGGGTCTTCGCCATATTGTCGGCGCTCATCCAACGGCGCAGCACACAGCGGGGCCAACACATCGACGTCTCGGCGCTCGAGGCAATGACACAACTCAACACGTGGGGCCTACCCAACACCTCGGCCATCGTGAATCACGGTGGCGTGCCCAACACGTTGCGCAGCGGCAACGCGGCGCTCTACCCGCATCTGCGGACGAAGGATGGATACATCCGGCTGGTGATCCTGGCGCCGCGGCAATGGCAGGCGCTCTGGCAGTGGATGGGATCGCCCGAGGAGCTGAGCGATCCGTTCTGGGCGACGACCGCCGGGCGCATGCAGAACCTCGACGTGCTGAACCCCATGTTCGAGGAGTTCTTCTCGACGATGACGATGGTGGAGTGCGCAGCCGAAGCGCAGCGCCGCGGCATCGTCGCCACGCCGATGCTGAAGCCGGCCGACGTATTGGTGAACGAGCACTTCATCTCCCGCAAGACATTCCGGCGCACTGAGCTCGCACCCGGGCTGAGCGCGCAAGTTGCCGACGGCTATTTCGCGCTCGACGACGAACGCATGGGCTTTCGCTTTCGCGCACCGGGCATCGGCGAGCATCAATCGCTCGTGCCTCGCCCTATCGACGCTCCGTCGCCGGTCGACACACCGCCGCCGGCGGCCACTCCCCCGCTCGCCGGTCTGCGTGTGCTCGATTTCGGCCACGGCGGGGTCGGTGTCGAGGGCGGGCGCATGCTCGCGGAGTACGGCGCCGACGTGATCAAGATCGAGACGCGGACCTATCCCGACTTCATGCGCCTCATCACCGGTAGCGAGATGACACCGTCGTTCGCGTCGTCGAGTCGATCCAAACGGAGTTTCGGTGTCAACGCCAAGAAGCCAGAGGGCAACGCCTTCTTGCACCGGCTGGCGCAGCAGGCCGACATCGTCATCGAGAACAACTCGACCGGCACCATGGACGACATGGGTGTCGGCTACGGCACGTTGCACGAACTCAATCCCGGGATTTCGATGGCGTCGAGTCAACTCGTCGGCTCACGCGGCGCGTACGCCTCGTGGATCGGCTACGGCCCGACGACGCAGACCTTCGGTGGCCTCAGCCATCTGTGGAACTTCGACGATGGCGATGCACCCCCCGGCAACCCGGCGATCCATCCCGATCACTTCGTCGGCCGTCTGTGCGCGATTGCGGGGTTGCTCGGCGTGTATGCCCGCGCCGAGACGGGGTCAGGCGTCCACAGCGACATCGCGCAGGTCGAAGCCACCATCGCCAACATCGGCGACCTCTTGGCGAAGGAATCGCTCTCGCCCGGTTCGGTAGTGCCCATGGGCAACGACGACGAGCGCGGCGCCCCATGGGGAGTGTTCCCGTGTGCCGGCGAACAGATGTGGTCGGTCATCTGCGTCCGCGACGACCGCGACTGGCACGCGCTGGTCGAGGCCATGGGTAGTCCGTCGTGGACGACCGAGGCCGCCTTCGCGACCGTCGATGGGCGCACTGCCCAGCGACGCGAGGTGAACGAGAAGGTCGCCGAATGGACCTCGACGCTGACACCGCGCGAGGTCATGGAACGTGTGCAAGCGCGGGGCGTGCCCGCCGGAGCCATGCTGTCGTCGTTCGATCAGTTCACCGACCCACACTTCATCGAACGCGGCTTCTTGGCGCCGGTGCAACAACAAGAAGTGGGCCCGCTGACGTTCGAAGGCCCGGCGTTCTGCGCCTCGGGCATGGCCGACGCGCACATCGCGCAGGCACCACTTCTGGGTGAACATACGCGCGAGATCGCCCGCACCCTGCTCGGTCTGACCGATGGCGAGATCGACCGCCTGATCGCCGACGGCGTGCTCGAGATTCCGCGGCAGAGTTGATGACTGCACATGACGCGGTGATCGTCGGTGCCGGACCCAATGGGCTTGCCGCGGCCGTTGTCCTTGCCCAAGCGGGCCGATCGGTGTTGGTTCTCGAGGCCGCCGACACGCCCGGCGGTGGCGCGCGGACGACGGCGTTGATCGAGCCCGACGTGTTCCACGACGTCTGTTCTGCAGTGCACACGCTCGGCGTGGCGTCACCCTTCTTCCGGTCACAGCCGCTCGAGCGCCTCGGCCTCGAATGGGCACACCCCCCGACCCCGCTCGCGCACCCCCTCGACGATGGTCGATGCGCGGTGGCCGAGGCTGATCTCGACGCGACGATCGCCGGTTTGGGTGTCGACGGCAAGACCTACCGATCGATCGTGGGACGGCTCTCGGTGCGCTACGACGATCTCGCCGACGACGTGCTGGGACCGGTCGTGCACATGCCGCGCCATCCGGTGTTCTTCACCCGCTTCGGTATCGACGCGGTGCAACCCGCCGCGGTCATGGCCCGTCGATTCTCGACCGATGAGGCCAAGGCGCTGTTCGCAGGATGCGCGGCGCACGCGATGTTGCCCTTTCGCCGCTTGCTCACTTCCTCCTTCGGGTTGTTGCTGCTCGCCGGCGCGCACGCTCGCGGTTGGCCATTTGTACGCGGCGGTTCGCAAAAGATCGTCGACGCGCTGGTCGCCCGGCTCGTCGAGTTGGGAGGCAGCGTCGAATGCGGTCGAGCGGTACGCAGCCTCGCCGACGTGCCGTCCGCCAAGACGACGTTGTTCGATACGTCACCCCGGCAGCTGGCGACCATTGCCGGCGATGCATTGCCGAAGCGATATCGCCGGCGCCTCGAATCGTTCCGCCACGGGCCCGGTGCCTTCAAAATCGACTACATCCTCGACGACGCGGTGCCGTGGCGATCAGAGGCCTGCCGGCGCGCGGGCACCGTGCACGTGGGCGGAACCCACGCCGAGATCGGCGCCTCCGAGGCGATCGTCGCCTCCGGCAAGCATGCGGACAAGCCCTTCGTGCTCGTCGCGCAGCCGTCGGTCGCCGACGCCACCCGCGCGCCTCGAGGCACGCATCCGCTGTGGGTCTACGCGCACGTTCCGAACGGCTCGACGCTCGATCAGACCGACGCCGTCGAGCGTCAGATCGAGCGATTCGCTCCAGGTTTTCGCGACGTCGTCCGTGCACGGGCCGTCATCCGGGCCGCTGAGTTCGAGGACTACAACGCCAACTACATCGGTGGTGACATCGCCGGCGGAGCACACGCGATGAGCCAACTCATCACCCGGCCGTTCCTCAGTGCGCACAACTACCGCACGCCGAACCCGTCGCTGTTCCTGTGCTCGGCCTCGACACCACCGGGCGGCGGCGTACACGGCATGTGCGGATTCAACGCCGCCCGCGCCGCCCTCCGCACCTCCCTCAAATAGCCGTTCTGTTGGCGTTTTACAGGTGTCGACACCAGTAGAACGCCAACAGAACAGGTCAGTCGACGAGGCCGAGACGTTTCGCCCGTGCCAGTTCCTTGAGTGCCGTGTGCACGTGCGCGACGTCGATGAGGCGTCCGTCGAGGCGGATCGCGCCGAGACCCTCGCGCTCCGCCTCGTCCATGGCGGCGACGATCCCCTTCCATTCGTCGAGTTCGGTGGCCGAAGGGGTGAACGCTTCGTTGACGATCGCCAGATGCGACGGATGGATGACCATCATTCCTTCGTAACCGAGGTTGCGAGTCGAGTGCGCGAAGGTGCGCAGGCCGTCGAGGTCTTCGATGTTGCCCCACAGCCCGCTGATGGGGTTGGCCACGTTCGCGGCGCGTACGTCGATGAGCGCCTTCGATCGCAGGTAGAGCGTCTCGTCGCCTTCGGGCGTGAACCGAAAACCCACCGAGCGCGCGAGATCGCCGCCACGCGACGTTGCCCCACCCATGTACGCGATGCGCGTCGAGCTGGTCGCGATGTCGTAGGCGGTGCGCAGCGCGTTCGCAGTTTCGAGCAAGGGGACGATGATGGTGCTGCCCACACGAACGCCTGCCGCCTCTTCGGCCCGGGTCAGCGCGGCATCGGTTGCCACGACATCGTCGGCCGAGACGACCTGCGGCAACACCACGGCCGCGAGGCTCGGATGCACGGCGGCCGCCAGATCGTCGGCGAAGTCGTCGGTCGTCACGGCGGAGATGCGTACGCAGATGCGGGGGCGCGCCGAGTGGTGGTTGTCGAGCACGGCCCTGACCTTGTCGCGAGCCACGGTGGCCTCACCACGGGGGATGGCACTTTCGAGGTCGAAGATCACTGCATCGGTGTCGAGCGTCAACGACTTTCGCATGCGGTCTTCGCGATTCGCCGGTACGAAGAGGATGCTGCGAACGGGATGTACGTCGATACCTGCGTCAACCATGGTGCGCTCCTCGTCGTTCGTCGCTTACAGAATCGTGGCTGGCAGAAATCTTGGCTGACAGAATCTAGGTTGGTAGCCACCGCTAGTGACACCGGCGGTCGCACGGACAGGGGGTCGATGTGACGACAGCGCTCGAGGGACTGAGGGTCCTGCAGATCGGCGCGGGTGAGGCGACCGCGATTGCAGGCATGGTGCTGGCCGAGAACGGGGCCGACGTGGTGATCGTCGAACCCCCGGAAGGGTCGAGCGACCGCAACCGGCCCGGTCACGTGGTGTGGAACCGGGGCAAGAAGAGCGTCGTCATCGACCTCGACACCGTGGGCGGACGGCAGCAGTTGTCCTCGCTGGTGCCGGCATTCGACGCCGCGATTGTGGCGTTGCGTCCGGGGCGCGCCGAACACCTGGGCGCCGATGAGGCGACGCTGCGGGCGGCCAACCCCGCGCTCGTGTACGCGCAGATCGACGGCTTCGGCGCCCACGGACCCCTGGCCGGCGTGCCCGGCTACCAGGGCGTGGTGGCCGCCGCCTCGAGTCGGTTCGCGTCGACCAACGGCTATCGCAGCGGCCCGATCTTCGCGCCGGTACCCATCGAGGGCTACGGCGCGGCGATGCTCGCCGTGCAGGGGTTGCTCGCCGCGCTCTACGCGCGACGTCGTACCGGACGCGGGCAGCGCGTCTACACGAGCCTCTTGCACACGCTGTCGACCTACGACATGACGAGCGGATACGGCAACCGCTCGAACGCGACGACGAACGACGGTCATGTCTTCGGCGTGATGAAGGTGCCGTTCATGACCGCGCCGACGAAAGACGATCGGTTCATCCAGATGTGTGCGCGGCAGAAGCGGCACTTTCGCAACTGGCTGCACGCACTCGGGCTCGAGTCGCTGCTGACCGAGCCCGACCTGCCCTACATCCCTGACCTGTTCCCCTCCGAAGAGCGCCTCGACGAGGTCGTCGCGATGATCCGCGAACGCATGCGCGAGCGCACCCGCGACGAATGGATGGACATCTTCAGCCGTGACGACATCGGCGGCGACCCGTTCCTTTCCGCGCCCGAGTACCTCGAACATCCACAGTGCCTCGAGAACGACCGTTCGAAGATCGTCATCGACCCCGCCGTGGGTCACACACGGCAGATCGGCCCGCTGGCCCTGCTCTCCGACACACCGTCGGTCATCGGCGCGCCGGCGCCGGCGTTGGGGGCCGACACGACCGATGTGTTGGCCTACGCGCCCCGCGCCGCGCCCACTGATGCCGATCTGCCGGCGCGCCGTCCGCTCGAAGGCGTGACGGTGCTCGAGTGCGGCTACTTCTACGCGACCCCGTTCTCGTCGACGCTGCTCAGCGAAGCCGGTGCGCGCGTGTACAAGGTCGAGCCGAACGAAGGTGACCCGGGCCGGCGCAACTGGACGACCGCCTACGTCAAGGCAATGGTCGGAAAGGAATCGATCGTCCTCGACCTCAAGAGCGACGAGGGGCGTCGGTTGATGTACGAACTGGTGGATCGGGCCGACGTCTTCATCCACAACTTCCGCCCGGGCACGCCGGCGCGGCTGGGCATCGACTTCGACACGTTGATCGCACGCAATCCTCGCCTGGTCTACGTCTACGGATCTTGCTTCGGCAGCAACGGTCCGTGGTCGCGCAAAGCGGGCTTTCACTCCTCGCCCAACGCCATCTCCGGTGCCGGCATCATCGAAGCCGGTGACGACAACAATCCGATCAACCGCACCTACGCGGACCCGGCGTCGGCGCTTGCGACCGCGGCTGCGGTCATGATCGGGCTCGAAGCGCGCGAGCGCACCGGACGGGGCCAGTACGTCGAGACCGTCATGTTGACCTCGATGGCGTACGCCGTTTCAGAATGGGGTGTCTCGTGGGACGGCAAGCGCGATCGCACCCTCGATCGCGGTATGCACGGCTTCCACGCGTTGCACCGGCTCTACCCCACCGCCGATAGTTGGCTGTATCTCGAATGCCATCGTGAGGACGAGCTGCGCACGCTTGGCACGGCCGTCGGCCAGCCGTGGATCGTCGACGATCCCAGCTATCGAGCGTTGCTCGCGCCCTACGTCGTGCTCGACGAATCGAGCCGCAAGGCGAGCGCCGAGCTGGCCGAGGCACTGGGTAAGGTGTTCGCGACCCGATCGGCCGACGACTGGCAACACGAGCTGGTGCGGGCCGGTGTTCCCGCGGTCCGCGCCGACGCGACGACCCACCATGACTTCATGTTGCTCAGCGAGCAGACCCGCGCTAACGAGATCTCGGTCGAGACGACCCAGCCCGGTCTGCCACTGTTCTGGCGAGCCGGCCCTGCGATCCGCTTCAGCGAGCACCCGACGCCGTTGGCGCCCTCCGATGATCTCGGCGAGCACACGGCGGCGATACTGCGCGAGCTCGGTCTCAGCGATGACGAGATCGCGGCTCTCGACGAGCGGGGCGTGACTCGCGCCAAAGGCAACGACCTGCCCGACTGAGGCGCAGCAGCGGGCCCGACAACCAGGGGGAAGAGAAATATGACGACACCGGTGATGATCGAAGTCGCGGTCAATGGCGTCACGACGAAGGAACGCAATCCGCACGTGCCGTCGACGCCCGACGAGATCGCCGCCGACGCAATTCGTTGCATCGACGCGGGCGCGTCGATCGTGCACATCCACAACCCGGCGATGCGATTGAGCACCGCCGATGCTGCGGCAATGTACGCAGAGGCGCTGCGCATCATGCGTCGAGAACGGCCGGACGCGGTGCTCTATCCCACCATGGGTGGTGGCGCGAACATCAATGAGCGCTACGACCACCACCTGCCGTTGGCCGAAGAGGGTCTCATCGACATGGGCGTGATCGATCCCGGCTCGGTCAACCTGTCGTCGTCGAGCGCCGACGGTGCGCCCCCGACGGGTGACTACGTCTACGTGAACAGCCCCGCGGACATCGGCTACATGATGGATGTCTGCCGCACCCACGACATCGGGCCGAGCTTCGCGATCTATGAGCCGGGTTTTCTGCGCATGGTGCTCATCTACCTACAGTCCGGTCGTCTGGCGCCGCACTCGCTGACCAAGTTCTACTTCTCCGGTGGCGCGTACTTCGGCCGGGGCACACCGACGTTCTCGGCGCCCCCGATCGTCGAAGCGCTCGATCTCTATCTCGCGATGCTCGGCGACGCGACGCTGCCGTGGGGCGTGGCTGTGCTCGGAGGTGCGATCCTCGATACGCCCATTGCCGAGCGCGCGCTCGAGCGCGGCGGGCATCTCCGGGTCGGCCTCGAGGACGACGCGAGTGGGCCGGCCAACATCGACCAGGTCGCGCGAGCGGTCGAACTGTGCGCCAAGCTCGGGCGGCCCGTGGCGACGTGCGCGCAGGCGCGCGAGCTACTCGCTCTCTGACAACGGCACCATCAACTCGTCGCGTAGCTTCTCCATTGCGGCGCGCTTCCATTCGATGGTCGACGTGGGCGTGCCCTGGTAGTACCACGGCACGTTGACGAATGAGGTGGCACCGCGATCACGCAGACGCTTCAGCAACCCGACAGTGGGCGGCACACCCAACCCGACGAATACTTCGAACGGCTTGTTCTCGGTGCCGTACTCGCGCCGGTATCCGGCGAGTTTGTCGAGCAGCGGCAACAACACGTCGGGCTGATACGCATCCGCACCGAACCAACCGTCGTTGCGGGCAGCGCGACGTAGCGCCGCGTCACTGTGGCCGCCGATCACGATGGGCACACGCTGTGTCGGTGGCGGCGACATCTGCATCGGCGGGAAGTCGAAGAACCTGCCGTGATGTTCGACCATCTCGCCGCTCCACAGGAGGCGCATGACGTCGATCATCTCGTCCATCCGCTTGCCGCGGTCGTGGAAGTTCTGACCGGTGAGCTCGAACTCTTCCTTCATCCAGCCGACGCCGACACCGAGAACGATGCGATTGTCCGAAAGGTACGCAGCCGTCGCGATCGCTTTGGCGGCAGTGGCCGGGTCGCGCAACGGCAAGATCACGACGCTGTTCACGAACTTGATACGCGACGTGCGCGCCGCGAGCGCACCCGCGAGCACGAAGTTGTCGAACCAATGTGTCGTCGGGTCCCACCAGACCGAGCCGTCGGGCGTGTAGGGATACGACGAATTGATCGTCTGTGGGGTCGCCAGATGCTCGGCGAGCGCGACGCCTTCGAAACACAACTCCTCCGCGAGCGCGCAGATCCCGTGCAGTTGGTCCGTCTCGGCGAACGCGATCGATTGCCAGAACTTCATCGGTTACCGCTCGTGCGGCAGCGCCGTACTTCCGGCGCCGTTGCCCAGCGCGACCTTGACACCCTCGACGATGCTCGTGTAGCCGGTACAGCGACAGAGGTTGCCCGACAGCAGCTCGCGGATGCGGTGATCGTCGAGGGCGCCGCCACCATCGGCATCGTGCTCGCGGAGGAAGGCCAACGACGACATCAGGAAGCCGGGCGTGCAGAAGCCGCACTGAAAGCTGATGGCGTCATAGAACGCCTGCTGCAGCGGATGCAGGACCAGCTGGCCGCGATCGTCGATACCAGCGAGGCCCTCGATGGTCACGACATCACGATCGGCGGCCTGTACCGCGAACACGAGACAGGCACGAACAGCTTCGCCGTCGAGTAGTACGGTGCATGCGCCGCACACACCGTGCTCGCACCCGAGGTGAGTGCCGGTGAGCTCGAGTTGGTCGCGTAAGAAGTCGGCCAAAGTAGTCCGCGGCTCGGTGAGCGCGTCGCGCGACTGCCCGTTGACCGTCAACGAGACGTGGTGGCGCTTCACTTGGTACCCCTCTCCCCGCTCTGAAGGGCCGCTCGGGCCCCCGCTCCGCTGCGGGCTCTCTCGTTTGCAACGGTCAACGTTCGTGACGCGAGCACGCCCGCGATGTGTTTGCGGTAGGCGCCCGTCGCGTGGACGTCCGACGGTGGATCGAGATCGGTCGCCGCGAGGCGCGCGATCTCATCGATGGTGGGCTTGTCGAGCACTCGTCCGACGAGCGCCGCCGTCGCGGCACCGGCTCGCACCGGAGTCGAGGCCACGCCACAAAACGCGATGCTGGCGCGGCGGACGCGGCCGTCGGTGTCCAGCTCGACCTGCGTGGCCGCGCCCGCGAGCGCGAAGTCGCCGTGACGTCGGCTGATCTCTTGGAACGAGGAGCCGACGCCGGTCGCAGACGGGATCGGCACGCGCACATCGACGAGCATCTCGTCGACGCCGACAGCCGTTTCGAGATACGAACGGAAGAAGTCGGCCGCGGCAACGCTGCGGGTGCCGCCCGGTCCGCGGATGGTCATGACGGCGTCGAGGGCCAACATCACCGCCGGCAATTCGGCGGCCGGGTCGGCGTGCGCCAGGCTGCCCCCGACCGTGCCGCGGTTGCGGATCTGCGGGTGCGCGATTTGCGGCAGCGTCTCTGCGAGCAGCGCGCTGGCCGCGGCCACCTCGGCCGACCGCTCGGCTCGGCGCTGGGTGACCGAGGCGCCGATGGTGAGCGAACCGTTGCGGGCGATCTCTCCGAGTGTGTCGATGCCGCCGATGTCGACGAGTACGGCCGGGTGGGCGAGACGCAACGCCAGGATCGGGATCAGGCTCTGTCCGCCCGCGAGCACTTTGGCCTCGTCGCCGTGCTCGTGGAGCAGCGCCAAGGCTTCGTCGAGCGACCGCGGTGCGAAGTACTCGAAGGGAGGGGATTTCACGGGCGGCAGCCTAAGCCAAGTCGCCCCGCAGGTCTCGGTGAGCGCGGCCCGCTCGCTCCCGATCTCGATGTTGTCACCCAGCGGTCCCCGTTTCCACCGCCGTGCTTATCGGCTAGAGCAAGCACGGTCCCCCTTGAAGCACAAGCGCTCGGCAGAACCGGCCGTGGTGAGGATGGCGCATGTGTGGACCCTGGATGATGGCAAGCTCGCCACGCTCCAGCAGCACGTCGACACCGTCAGGGTTCGAGAACTCAGCTGACGCCACCCGGACGGACGCGGGCAGTCGTCGGCACGACGCCGCGGGCGCGATCCGGAAGGGACAGGCGACGCACACACTCCCGAAAACGTCCCCGCTGGGACGCTTTTGCGCGCGCTAACGCGCGCTATCACCACGTGATGGACTGGCCGCCGTTGGCGCGAAAGATCTGTCCGGTGACGAAGCGTGACGCGTCAGCGGCCAAGTACAGCAGCAGATAGGCCTGATCCATCGCCTCGCCCAACACGCCGAGGGGCGAGCTGGTCCGCATGCGTTCGAGATACTCGGCGAAACGTTCGGGATCACGGGTACCGGTGTCGTCGCGCAGATGACCGCCGACGAAGCTTGTCACGGTGAATCCCGGAGCGATCGTGTTGACCCGCACGCCCGCCGGGCCGGCCTCTACCGCCAGTGTCTGAGTGAGCATGGCGACCGCCGCCTTGGTCGCGGCGTAGATGCCGACCCCGGCGGCGGGCGTGTTGATGGCGGTTGCCGACACGTTGATGATCGAACCCGACCCCTGCGGCCGCATCACCCGTAGCGCCGCTTGACAGCCGAAGAGCGGCCCTTTGAAGTTGATGGCGAACGCCCGGTCGACCTCGGCTTCGTCGGCGTCCTCGATAGATCCGTAGCTGCCGACGCCGGCGACGTTGGCCATGATGTCGAGCGTGCCGAATTCGGCCACGGCCCGGTCGACGACCTCGTCGAGCTCACCGCGCACGCGTGTGTCGACCCGCATGCTCGAAGCCCGCGCGCCCTCGCGGCGAAGGTCGTCGAGCACTCGCTGCGTACCAACTTCGTCGAGATCGGCCAGCATCACTGCTGCGCCGGCCGCGGCGAACGTGCGCGCGGCCGCCTCACCGATGCCACTGGCTGCCCCGGTGACGATTGCGACCCTGCCCGAGAGGTCGAAGGCGGCGAACGGATCGAACCGCGGGTCGTCTCGTCGTTCCATTCGTTCCCCTTTCCCGCCAGCTACGTTAGGCAGCACCAGGCCGCTGATCACAAGATGGCGCCACAGCGAGGGGCAGGCTGCGTCGATGAACGACCAAGTGGAGATCGCGAACTTGATCTACACCTACGCCGAACGTATAGACCTCGGTGACTTCGACGGCGTGGGCCAACTGTTCGAGAACGCCGAAGTCACCACCGAGTCGGGCGACACGCAGCCCACCGTCGGTGCGGCCGCGGTGACCGAAATGTTCACGACGTGGACCAAGCGGTTCCCGAGCTCGGTGAATCCGTCCGGGTACACGCTGCATACCAAGCACGTCACCACGAATGTGCAGATCTACCTCGACAGTCCCGGCGAGACCGCCCGCACGCGTTCGTACTTCACGGTGTTCATGCAGACCGACACATTGCCGTTGCAGCCGATCATCGCCGGCCGCTATCACGATGAATTCCGCAAGATCGACGGTGCGTGGTGCTTCACCCGCCGCCACATGATCACCGATCTGGTCGGCGATCTCTCCGAGCACCTGCTCTTGTCATTGGGCTGACGAGGAGTATGCGCTACGTCGGTACCAGTGTCCGCCGCAACGAAGACCCACGACTGCTGACCGGGCGGGGACGCTTCGTCGATGACCTCCGCCTGCCCCGCATGGTGCACGCGTCGTTTCTCCATTCGCCGCACGCGCACGCCCGCATTCGAGGCGTGGATGTCGAGGCGGCCCGCCGGGCGCCCGGTGTCGTCGCGGTCCTCACCGGCACGGATCTGGCGGCCCTCGCGCGTCCGCTCGCGCCGGTTCACGGTGGCGGTGTCCGTGCCGCTGCACACCCCGCGCTGTGTTTCGACAAGGTTCGCTTCGTGGGTGACCTCGTCGCGCTGGTGATCGCGGAGACGCGAGCGCAGGGCGAGGATGCGCTCGAGTTGATCGAGGTCGACTACGAGGTCTTGACGGCTGTCGCCACGATCGACGACGCGCTGTCACCCGACGCGGCGCCGATCTTCGACGAAGATCCGGGCGCCGATGTCCCCAATGTGGTCTGGAGGGGCGCGAACACCTGGGGGGACGTCGACGCCGCATTCGCATCGGCCGACCATGTCGTACGTGAGACTTTCACTCAGCATCGCCACACGTGCGTACCGATGGAGTGTCGAGCCGGTCTCGCGGAGTACGACCCCGCATCCGACGAATTGACCTACACGATGTCGCATCAGAACCCCCATGCGACGCGCATGTTCCTGTCCACGATCCTCGATCACTCCGCGGCCCGTCTCACGATCAAAGTCGGTGATGTCGGTGGCAGCTTCGGGCTCAAGTCACACCCGGCCCGCGAAGACGTTGCGGTGTGTGCCGCGGCGAAGTTGTTGCATCGCCCGGTGAAATGGGTCGAGGACCGCAGCGAGAATCTCGTCACCGCGGGTCATGCGCGCGACGAACGAATCCACATCGAAGCCGCGGTCGCCCGCGACGGAGAGCTGTTGGGCCTACGCGCGAAATTGGAGCTCGACAGCGGCGCGTACCCTCTGCTCAACATTCCGCTCAACCTGGTCGCGATCATCGTGAGGGCGTTGCTGCCCGGCACACTGCGCCTTCGCCACTATTCCTTCGAGGGCACCGTGGTGACGACCAACAAGGCGAGCTACGTCGCGTACCGCGGACCGTGGGAAGTCGAGTGCTGGGTCCGTGAACGGTTGATCGATGTGATCGCCCACGAGCTCGACCTCGACCCCGTCGCGGTGCGCCGCCGCAACTATCTGCCCGACGAAGCGTTTCCGTGCACGATGCTCACCGGCGCGTCGCTCGAGTTCATGTCGATCAACCACACCCTCGACCGTGCGGTCGAACTCAGCGGCTACGCCTCGTTCCGTGAGCAACAAGCGCACGCGCGCCGCGACGGTCGGTTCCTCGGTATCGGGCTTTGCACGTATCTCGAGCCCGGTCCCGGGCCGCCCGACTACGGGCAGGCTCTCGGCTTCACCTACGAGCAGCGTTCCGCGCAGCGGGCTCGCGTCAAGATCGAGCCGGATGGGCGCGTCTCGGTTTTCACGTCGCAGCAACCGCACGGTCAGGGCCACGAGACGACGCTCGCGCAGATCGCCGCCGACGAGTTGGGGGTGCCGTTCGACCACGTCAAGGTGATTCACGGCGATACGCGTCTGCAGCCGTTCAACATGGTCGCAACGGGAGGCTCACGCGCGGCGACGTTGGCGTCGGGAGCCGTGCTCGGCGCGGCGCGCAGCGTCCGCGAGCAGATCGTGGCGATCGTCGCGGATCAGCTCGAGGCCAACGTCAGCGACTTGCGCATCGAAGACGGGATCGTCTCGGTCGCCGGCTCACCGTCGCGACAACGGACCATCGCCGAGATCGCGCGAGCTTCGTACCTGGCGCCGTTCACCTTGCCCCGCGCCGTCGGTACCGGTCTCGACGCCTCGTTCGACTTCGAGACACCGGTCGGTGGCTGGACGCAGTCGACGCACGTGTGCTTCGTGGAAGTCGACATCGCGACCGGTGTAGTGTCGATCCCGCGGTACGTGGTCGTCGAGGACTGTGGTCGCATGATCAATCCCGCGGTCGTCGAAGGACAGATCCGAGGCGGCATCGCGCAGGGGCTGGGTGCGGTCCTCTACGAGCACGCGGCCTACGACGAGGACGCGAACTTCCTGGCCTCGACGTTCATGGACTATCTGGTACCGACGAGCCTCGAGGTGCCCGAGATCGAGATCGAGCACCTCGAGTACGAACCGCAGGGTGAAGTCGCGTATCGGGGCGTGGGCGAAGGGGGCGCGATCGGCGCGCCGGCCGCCCTGTGCAACGCCATCGAGGATGCGCTGGTGCCGTTCGGCGTGCGCATCACCGAGCAATACTTGCCGCCTTCGCGAATACTGGAACTGATCGCTACCATCGACCGAGTCGAGAGGGGGACGGGATGACCAAAGAACGCCAGCCCATCCGCGTCGAAGATGTGCCGTGGGATATGTTCAGCGACCCCGACGATCCGGGCCGCCCCGAGGGCCCCTGGGTACGGTGGCTCGTCGATCCGGCGTCTGGTAATCGAGTGGTGCACGTCAAGTCGTGGCCCGGCCGCGACCCAGATCCGCACTGGCATCTCTCGGACACGCTCTACATCGTCACGAAGGGCGAGCTGCACATCGGGGGCGAGCCGCCCTACAAGGTGGGCGACATCCGTTGGGTGCGCGGTGGCTTCGCGTACGGACCCGAACGCGCCGGCACCGAAGAGTGCGAGTACATCTTCATCAGCCTTGGCCCGTACGACAAGTTCGACCCGGACGAGTTCCCCCCGCCGTTGGGGCGCTGGGACGACCCGTCGACCTGGGTCGAGGGCTATCCGCAGGTGCACCGGCGCACCGTGTTGGCGCACGATCCGCGGCGCGACGGCAACGCACCGTGCCCGACCGATGCCTGGGTCGGTGACACCGCACCGGTCACGCAAGAGGCATGACGATGACGATCGCAGTGCACCAACTCGACGCGGCGCTCGGTGCCGAGGTCACCGGCATCGACTTCGATCGGCTGTTGACGGCCGATGAGAAGAATCTCCTGCAACGCGCCATCGACGAGCATCTCGCGTTGGTGTTCCACAACGACCCTCCGCTGTCGAACGAACAGGTGGTGCAGTTGTGCGAGCAGTTCGGCCCGCTGCGCCCGACGTTGGCCGACAAGTCGCGCCTGCCCGGCTTTCCCGGCATCAATCGGGTGTCCAATCGCGACGCGGATGGCGTGGTCGGCACCGGCGGCAGCGATGTCGTCACGTGGCACAGCGACTTGTCGTTCACTCCCCCGTTGATCGAGTTCTTGTATCTCGACGCGCTCGAGCTCCCCACGAATGGCGGCGACACCAAGTGGCTCAACCTCGTCGCTGCGTATGACGATCTGCCGGCCGAGACAAAAGAACGCATCGCCGAACTGACGGTGCGCTACCGGTTGCGCGACGGTCTCGACTTCAACGACTACTTCAAGGCATCCGACGGCGAATCACTGCGCGACGAAACCGAGATCTCGCTCGTGCAGACGAACGCGCGCACCGGCCGCAAGAGCGTGTGGCCGAACATCGGCCCTGATTTCTCGGCGCAGGTGGTCGGCATGAGCGCGGACGACAGCGCCCTCCTGCTCAAGGAGCTCTACGTGCACTGCACGCAAGACAAGTTCGTCTATCGCCACCACTGGCGTGTCGGCGACTCGGCGCTGTGGATCAACACGCAGACGATGCACGAACGCGAGGCGTTCCCCGGCGATCAGGTCCGGGTGCTACGCCACGTCAACATCTTGGGTGTGTCCGACCCGCACCAGTGACCGTGCTAGCTCAGTGAGCACCTCGCCAGTGTCCGTTCGCGTCGAGATCGAACAGGCGAATGGCGTTGGCGCGGCAGATCGCGTCGGCGTGTTCCTGTGACAACTTGGCCATGTGCCGCTCGGCCATGCCTTTGGTGTGGGGCCACGTCGAGTCGCTGTGGGGATAGTCGACCTCGTAGGTGATCTGCTCCCACGGCAAGATGTCGAGGTTCTCGAGCGCGACCTTGTCCTGGAAGATGCAGAAGTAGGCGTGGTCCTTGACGTAGGTGCTCGGCGGGTTGGGCACCTTGTCGGCGACGCCACCCCACGCCCGGTTTTCGTCCCACACGATGTCGATGCGGTCGAGCACGAACGGCAACCAGCCCGCCTGCCCTTCGCTGTACGCGATCTTGAGTGTGGGGAAACGGGCGAACACACCTGACAACAAGAAGTCGACGAGCGAGAACATCGAGTTGGTCCACACGAGGGTCGAGCCGACCGCGCCCGGCGCATCGAGCGACGTCGTCGGCATCGTCGACGACGAGCCGATGTGCATGCACACCACCGTGCCGGTCTCGGCACACGCGCGAAACAGCGGATCCCAGTACTCACCGTGGATCGACGGCAGACCGAGCTTGGGTGGGATCTCACTGAATGCGACAGCGCGCACACCGCGGGCCGCATTGCGCCGCACCTCGGCCGCCGCCAGATCGGCGTCCCACAGTGGGATGAGACACAGCGGGATCATGCGTCCGCCGGCCTCGCCGCACCACTCGTCGACCATCCAGTCGTTGTAGGCCTGCACGCACACGAGCCCGAGGTCTTTGTCCTTGCCCTCGGACAACGCTTGGCCACAGAACCGAACCCACGACGGGAAGCACAACGACGACTCGGTGTGATTCGTCTCCATGTCGACGAGGCGGGGGGCGATCTGCCACGAGCCCGGGATCATCTCGTCATAGGTGATGCCCGTCATCTGCAATTGGTCCCGCGGGAACGCGACCGCGGAATGCGTGCGCACCATCGGGTAGTGGAGATCTTCGAAGTACCACCACGCGGTCATCGGCCCGTCGGCCGGGTCGCTGCCCTCTTCCCACGACAAGACGCCACCGACGTAGCGGATGCTCTTGAGGGGATTGTTGACGACGCGCGGCCCGACGTCGAGATACCTCTTGGGCAGCCGTGACGTCCACACATGTGGCGGCTCGATCACATGGTCATCGACCGAGACGATCTTCGGAATCGTGGGCATGTAGCAGTCTTGTCTTTCCGCTCAGAGGGCCGCTCGGGCCCTGTAGTCGCCGACCCTCTCCTAGTCCAGCACGAGGTCGCGCAGTTCTTTCAACTTCTCCGGGTCGCGCGCGGACACGAGCAGCGTCGTGATGGGACTCGAACGCCACGCCTCGAGCCGCTGTTTGATGCGGCTCGGTGGACCGACGATGGAGATCTCGTCGGCGAAGGCCTCGGGTACCGCGGCGATGGCTTCGTCACGCTTGCCCGCGAAGAAGAGATCTTGGATCTTGTACGCCTCTTCTTCGAAGCCCATCCGCGCTATCAACTTGGTGTGGTAGTTCTGGCCCTTGGCCCCCATGCCGCCGATGTAGAAGCCGAGCGAGGCCTTGACCGGCCACAACGCGGCACTCACATCGTCGGTGACGTTCACGTTCACCAGCGATGCGATCTCGAAGCCGGCTTTCATTCCGGCGAGCTGATCGGCGTAGACCTCGGGGCGGTACGGCGAGTAGTAGAGCGGCAGCCAGCCGTCGGCGATCTCGACGGTCTGCGCGACGTTCTTGGGGCCTTCGGCGCCGAGGTAGATGGGGATGGAGTCGCGCAGCGGATGCGTCATGATCTTGAGCGGCTTTCCCAGACCCACGCTGCCCTCGCCTCGGTAGGGCAACGGGTAGAACTCGCCGTCGTTGGTGAGCGGGCCCTCACGCTTGAGTGCCTTGCGAATGATGTCGACATACTCGCGGGTGCGGGCCAGTGGCTTGTTCGATGGTCGGCCGTACCAACCCTCGACGACCTGTGGCCCGGAGACGCCGAGACCTAGGATGACCCGCCCTTGCGACAAGTGGTCGAGGGTCATGGCGGCCATCGCCGTGGCGGTGGGCGTGCGGGCGGCGAGTTGCACGACACCGGTGCCGATCTTGATCGTGTTGGTGTGCGCTGCGACCCACGCCGCGAAGGTGAACGCGTCATTGCCCCATGACTCGGCCACCCATACCGAATCGAAGCCCAGCCGTTCGGCCTCTTGGGACAGCGGCACGAAGTTCGGATGCGGTTGCGCGCCCCAATACCCGAACACGAGGCCGAGCTTCATCGTTCCCCCCATTGCGTGGCCACCAAGGCCGGTACCCTAGCCAATTACGTTGGTGTGCCTCGCGGTGGGCTGAGAAGATGCGCGCATGATCGAACTACCGCGGGGGTTTCGGGCCCACGTCGCCAACGTGGGTATCAAGGACGAGTCCGACGATTTCGTCGTGATCGCCGCGGACCGGCCGTGTACCGCGGTGGGTCTGTTCACCCAAAGCCTATTCGCCGGCGCGAGCGTGATCATCAGTCGGGAGCACGTCGCTGATGGGCGGCTCCAGGCGTTCGTGGTCATCTCGAAGAATGCCAATGTCGCCACCGGCGCTCAGGGACTGGCCAACGCGCGCGAGGTCGTGGCCGCCGTGGCCGCGGTGGTCGGGGCCGCGGAGGGTGATGTCCTGATCGCGTCGACCGGCGTGATCGGGCGTCAGTACCCGATGGACCGTGTGCGCCGTCACCTCGCGGAGTTGCCGCGCCCATTCACCGGCGTCGATGCGCAGGCCGCGGCCCGTGCGATCATGACCACCGACACCCATCCGAAGTTGGCACACGCGTCGGTCGGCAAGGCGAGCATCGTCGGCATCGCGAAGGGCGTCGGCATGATCGAGCCCGACATGGCCACCTTGATCACGCTGTTCCTCACAGATGCCGCGATCGAATCTGACGTGCTCGATCGCGTCTTCCGCACGGTCATCGCCCGTACGTTCAACGCAGTCAGCGTCGACACCGACACGTCGACCAGTGATACCGCGGCGATCATGGCGTCCGGCGCGGCCGGCCCGGTCGACGAGCACGAGTTCGAACAGGCACTTGGCGAGGTGGCACTCACGCTCACGAAGATGATCGCCCGCGACGGCGAGGGCGCGACCAAGCTGATCGAAGTGTTCGTCGACGGTGCGCGCGACGACGCGCAGGCCAAACGAGTCGGGAAGGCAATCGTCAACTCACCACTGGTGAAGACTGCGATACATGGCGCGGACCCCAACTGGGGGCGCGTGGCCATGGCCGTCGGCAAGTGCTGGGACGATCACGACATCGATCAGGACTCGGTCGTGATCCGCTTCGGTGATCAAGAGGTGTTCCCGCGCCAAGTCGACCAAACCGGGCTCTCGCGGTTGAGCGACTACATGCGCGGTGACACCGTCCGCATCCACGTGAGCCTCGGCGTCGCGACCGGTTCGTTCACCGTCTACGGCTGCGATCTCAGCGATGGCTATGTCCGCATCAACGCCGACTACACGACTTAAGCCTTGGCGGGGTGGCGCCGGAGGCCGCTCAACTTCTCCTTGAACTCGTCGCGCCGCTTGGCCCGACGTACTTTGCGCGCCTCGGAAGCCGCCTGGCGGGCGGCCTCCTGGGCCGACTCGATCTCGGCCCTGACGACCTCTGCGGGAAGGCGAGTGACCGTCCCGTTGAGCTTCGCGGCGACGTCGTCGGCGATCGCATGGCTGGTCTCTGT
>DATLFA010000083.1:0-3392 GCA_035525225.1 Acidimicrobiales bacterium | reverse complement strand
GTCCGCCGGATATGTCGAAGGCGAACCCGGTGGTGAAGCTGCATTCCTCCGAGACGATGAAGGCGATCGTTGCGGCGGCCTCTTCGACCTTGAGGAAGCGGCCGCGCGGTATCTTCGCCAGCATGTAGGCGATGTGCTCTTCAGACACCTGATCGAAGATCTTGGTCTTCGCCGCCGCCGGCGTTATGGCGTTCACCGAGATGTTGTACTCGGCAACTTCCTTGGCGAGCGACTTGGTCAGTGCGATGACGCCGGCCTTCGAGGCGGAATAAGCGGAGGCGGTCGGGTTGCCTTCCTTGCCGGCGATGGAAGCGATGTTGCAGATGCGGCCGTAGTTCCGTTCGATCATGCCGGGGATCACCTGGCGGCAACACAGGAACTGGCTCCGGAGGTTGATCGTCATCACCCGATCCCATTCCTCGATCGGATAATCGGCGACTTTGGCGTTCAGCCCGGCGACGCCGGCGTTGTTGACGAGGATGTCGATCCGGCCGAACCGTCCGACGGTGCCAGCCACTGCCTTTTCTGCTTCGCTGTCGTCGTCGGCGCGTGCGGCGAGGCCGAAGACACGATCGGGACCGAAGCCCGCCTCGGCCAACTCCTCAAGGGCCGTCTCGACGTTCTCGATGCGGCGCGATGTGATGGTGACCCCTGCCGCCCCGCTCTCCAAGAGCATTCGCGCGGTGGCGAGACCGATTCCGCGGGTTGCCCCGGTGACGATCGCGATCTTGTCGTTGACAGTGACGTGCATCGCTGTGTGTGCTCCTGGACGACCGGGCCGGCTTCAGTGCCCGCCCCGCTTGACGCCGCCGTACTTCATGCTGGTGTCGCTCACCGCTGCTGCCCGCTGTGCCTCGTCGAGGACGGCGGCGTCGACGATCTCGCCGACAAAGAGGGTGTGGGTGCCGAAGTCGTGACTGGACCGGAGCTCGCACTCCATCCATGCGATCGCCTCTTCGAAGATCGGGGCACCCGTGACTCCTTCCCGGATCGGGCGCTCGTTGAGTGTCATGTCTGACTTCGTGGCGGGTTTGGAGAACTTCACGAACGGCCGCGTGTCCTCAGCCGACCACAGATTCACGGTGAAGGACCCACCGTCACGTATCAAGCGATGCGTCAGCGCCGAGTTGTCCACACCAACCCCGATCAGAACCGGCTCCATCGACAGCTGGGTGATCCACGAGGCGGTCATCGCATTCCACTCTTCACCGGAACGCGAACCCACCAGCGCCAGCGTGTTCGGGATCTTCCAGGTGACCTTGTTGACCACGACATCGTCCATCGGTTCCCGAGGCTAGCTGGGCAGGACAGCCGGACGGCACGGCGCACAGACACGGCGTGGGCCTAATGTCGCGGGCGTGCACATCCTCATCGCCACAACCGGTGTGCTCCCTCCGGCGCCGAGTGCCGAACTGTGCAGCCGACTGCTCCCCGACGGTGGGAATGTCACGGTCATGACCGTGATTCAGGTTCCCCGGACCTTCCTCGAGTCGATGGACGAGGAGGAGCGGCGTTCGTTTCTCGACCAGGGCGACTGGCAGACCGACACGGCCGAGATGAAGACGCTCACCTACCTCGAAGAGCGTGGGCGCCGGGCGGTCGAACCGGTCGTCGCCGCGCTGAGGGCACGCGCGATCGAACCGCACATCACGTTTGTCGAGGGACCGGATCCAGTCGACGCCATCGTGTCGACGGCTCTCGACCTCGCCACCGACATCATCATGATGGGGGCCACTCGCCGCCTCTTCACCGAACAGGCCTGGACCAGCGTTTCGGCCCGGGTGATGGAGCGCACCCGTTGCCCGCTCGTCCTCGTACCGGCGTCGAGGGCCGAGGAGCCCGAACGCGACGAGGATTGAACCGCTCGCCTTGGCACGTTCCGTCGCTGGCGTTTGTGTCACACCTGGCCCGTACGTTGAAGCCATGAGCGAATGCAGACACGACCGATGCTTACACAACCAGGGCCGGCATGACCTGGGCCGGCATGACCAGGGCCGGCATGACCCGTGCCAACATGCCATCCGACCGGTGACGCGCGACATCGCGGTGGCGGCGTGCGCGGACTGCGGCACGATCGAGTGGTTCCGGAGCGGCCGTCGCATGGATGCCTTCGACGGGATGGCCGACGTGTTCGGAGCGTTCGACCTCGTGACGACGCTGCCCGGTGTGAGCGCACCCGGACGCGAGGTGATGCTCTACAAAGCCCCACGCAGCGCATCGAGAGCCCTGATCGACGCTCTGCCCCGGCGGACCTGGCTCGAGGCCGCCCCCGGCGTGGCGATCAGCCACGACGGAAAGCACCTGCTCGTATCGCCATTCGAGCCGGCGTTCACGTCCCCGCCCACGGCATGATCAGCCGGTGACGGTCTGTGGATCACAGTTCGATCCGCAGACGACGACCACCGTTGCACCATCGTGCGTCGGCGTGAACGCCCGGTTGCGAAACGCGGCGAGAGCGGCGGCGCCACCGGGTTCGGCCACCAGACGGAACTCGTCCCACAGATAGCGCTGGGCTGCCCGGATGTCGTCGTCGTCGACGAGGACGCTGTGGGTGACACCGCGGCGGATGGCGTCGAACGGTGCTTCACCAACGATCTTGGAGCCGAGGCTGTCCGCGGCCAGCGACGAGACGTCTACCTGCACCGGTTTCCCCGCCGCAATGGCAGCGTGAACCGTCGGCGCGCCAGTCGGTTCCACCGCGACGAGATCGACTCGGCCCTCCCACCAGGCGGCGGCACCGGCGATGAACCCTCCCCCGCCGGCGGCCATCAGCACGGTGCCGACGTCGGGAACCTGCTCGTGAAGTTCTTGGGCCATCGTTCCCTGCCCGGCCACCGTTGCAGGATGGTCGTAGGCGTGGATCTCCAGCGCCCCGGTCGAGGCCGCCCGCTTCAGAGACGCGGCCAGCGCATCGGAGTACTGCGGACCGCCCACGGTGATCGTCGCCCCGTACCGGGCGATGTTGCGGCGTTTGATATCCGGCGTCACCTCTGCCACGAAGATCTCGCAGGCGATTCCCAACTCGTGAGCGACATAAGCCAGCGCCGCCCCATGATTGCCGCCTGAGGCGGCGATCACGCCGGCGGCGGGGATCTCCGCCTCCCCGAGGACTCGGTTGAAAGCGCCGCGTGGCTTGAACGATCCCGTGTACTGCAGCAGTTCGAGCTTCAGAAAGACCGGTCGTCCGTCGACCTCGGCCTCGATGACCGGCGTTCGCCTCACCCGCCCCGCGATCCTCCGCGTGGCCTCTGCAACCGCGGCCGGATTCATCGTGCGGCGGCTCCCCGGAACTGCGTCTTGTGCAACGTCGAATAGAGCCCTCCGTGAGCCAGAAGCTCATCGTGAGTGCCCGCCTCGACCAGGCGCCCCTCGTCGATGACGAGGATCCGGTC
>DATLFA010000064.1:0-9221 GCA_035525225.1 Acidimicrobiales bacterium | reverse complement strand
GGCGAGGAAGGGCGCGACAACGACATCGTGCGGGAGACGTTCGAGCGCACCGGCGCGAGCGTGATGGGCAAGCGCATGTTCGACGCCGGCGAGCAGGCGTGGCCGGAGG
This sequence comes from Acidimicrobiales bacterium, assembly GCA_035525225.1. GTDB lineage: Bacteria > Actinomycetota > Acidimicrobiia > Acidimicrobiales > WLNW01 > DATLFA01. The sequence continues at coordinate 9,112 of DATLFA010000064.1, read as the reverse complement.
AGGCGCCGTTCCACACGCCGGTCTTCGTCGTGACGCACGAGAAGCGCGACCCGTGGGAGCGGCCGGGCGGCACGACCTTCCACTTCGAAAGCGGCGGCATCGAGCCCGCGCTCGACCACGCCCGCGAGGCCGCCGGCGACCGGGACGTCCGCATCGCGGGCGGCGGCGCGACGATTCTGGAGTACGTGAACGCCGGCCTGATCGACGAGTTCTCGATCGCGCTGTCACCCGTGCTGTTCGGCTCCGGAATCCGCCTGTTCGAGGGCGTGGACGCGGGCCGCGTGGCCTTGGAGCCGGTCCGCGCGGAGCCCTCCCCAAGGGTGACGCACCTGACCTACACCGTCCGGGAGCGGCAACTGTCTCGACCTCAGCGCTCCCCCGCCGAGGTCAGCAGCGCGGTGAGATCCTCGACGCTCTGAGCGTCAGGAAGGGCGAGCGTTCGGGCCGCGATCTCGGCCGCGCGCTCCTCCGGGAGGGACCTCACGGCGTTGTCGTGGAACTTCCTCGCCAGCTCAGGCTTCGCCAGCGAGTCACCAAGGGCCCCGGCTCCCGCGCCGCCGGTGCTCGCGATGGCGTTCAAGCTCATCGAATCAGCACAGACCCGGTGGCGGGCCGTCAACGCACCCCACCTCGTCGCGCTGGTCCGTGCCGGCGCGGTATTCAAGAACGGCAAGCTCATCGAACGACCCGACGAATCAGAGGGTGGTGATCAGCAAGTCGCGTGACACGCGGATCCACAGGTCTTGACTATTCCTCGCGCGAGCATTCCAAACGCTCGTAGTCAACTAGCGGTATCAACCTGCTGAGCGGTCTGGTGCACTGTGCGATCTGCAGCCGACGCATGCAGGGATCGTGGAACCACGGACAGTCGTACTACCGCTGCAAGTTTCCTGCAGAGTACGCACTGACGGACGATCGGCACCCGAAAGCCGTCTACGTGAAGGAGGCGTCGATCCTGCCGGCGCTCGACGACTGGCTTGCAGGACTGTTTACCGACGAACGCATCGAGTCGACTTGCGCGGCGCTGGCGGCGTCACTCGGGCCCGACCCTGGACACGAAGGTTGCGAGCTCGCCGTTCGGCGCAAGATCAAGGAGTGCGACGCCGAACTCGCTCAGTACCGTAAGACCCTCGAGGCCGGCGGAGATCCATCCGTCATCTCGCGCTGGATCGACGAGCGCTCAGCTCGAGCGCAAAGCCAGCGAACTCCAGCTCCGCGTCAGCGAGGCGACAACCGCATGACGGGCGAGGAGATCCGGTCGCTGGTCGAGCAGCTGCGCGGGATCGTCTCGTCCTGCAGAACGCCGACCCTGAGGACCGCCGAGCGGTCTACCAGGAGCTCAACGTGTCGGTCGACCACCACACCGACGGCCGGCTCCACGTCAAGGCAGGTCCCGGCGCGTGTACTAACAAGTGTGTCGGAGGGGGGACTTGAACGTCCATCTGGCGAGTTGCGCCACGCGGCACCGAACGGCAAAAAGTGACGGTGATCAGGTTGCTTCTCGAAACTCGGTGCCGCGCCGTGCCGCTGCATTCCGGGCCGTTTCTCCGGGCGGTGTTAGCAAAACGTTGGCAATACGACACCCCACTTTCCCGGACTCGAATCCCCCACTGTCCGTCGCCTTCGAACCGCTTTGGTGGTCTGATCGGGGTCCGGTACACCGGGCCAGCTTCACGGCGCGCGCAGACCCACCGCTGTTCGCCCGCGATAAATGCTGGCCGCTCGCGGTTGCGATCGCGTCTTGTCAAAGCCGCGCACCCGGCGGGCGTGCTACGCGACTGTCGTCCGAGGTGGCAGGAGCTCGTTGCCGCGGTACACCACTCGCTTCGATTGTGACGGCCATTCGACCGCTGAGCGTGATCGGTGCCCAAGTTCCTAGCGGGCAGTCGTAGATGGCCACCAGTGGGCAGAATCCGATGGCCGCCGACACACGACCATGCGTCGAGGAAGATCCCTCGCATCTCGTCGAGATCGGCACGTACCGGAGCCCGACCGGCACCGCGTCGCGAGGAGCAAAGGCGTGACGCTTCTCCGCCATGGCATCGCGAACGCATGGGTGCGGAGAGGATCCGTACTTCGATGACCCCTCGAGCCCGGTCAACTGCGCGGTCCGCGCGGTGCACACTCCAAGACGCTCATGGCTGTCATGTTCGGTCAGAACGAGCGTGCGCCGCAGCGCCTCGATCAAGGCATCGCCGTCACCCGATCGCGGACGTTGTTGCGGCGGCACGTATGGCGATGCGATAGACGGGGCGGTCATGCGCGGATGAAGGCCAAGAGATCGGCATTGATGATGTCGGCGTGGGTGGTGCACATGCCATGTGGGTAGCCGGAGTACACCTTTAGCGACCCATTTGTCAGCAGCTTGATCGACAGTTCGGCCGAGTCAGCGATCGGAACGACCTGATCGTCGTCGCCGTGCATCACAAGGGTGGGGACTTCGATCGCCTTGAGGTCGTCGGTGAAGTCGGTCTCCGAGAAGGCCTTGATGCCGTCGTAATGGGCCTTGACTCCGCCCATCATGCCTTGACGCCACCAGTTCTGGATGACGCCCTCCAAGACGATGGCACCAGGGCGGTTGAAGCCGTAGAACGGTCCGGCCGCGACGTCGCGGTAGAACTGTGCACGGTTGAAGCCGGTGCCTTGACGGAAGCTGTCGAAGACCTCTACCGGTAGTCCGCCGGGATTGGCGTCGGTCTTCAGCATCAGCGGCGGGACCGCCCCGATGAGCACCGCCTTCGCGACGCGGCCCGCGCCGTGCTTTGCGACGTATCGGGCGACCTCGCCACCTCCGGTCGAGTGGCCGACGTGCACGGCGCCGCGGAGGTCGAGATGGTGGGTCACGGCGGCGGCGTCAGCGGCATAGGTGTCCATGTCGTGACCGTCCGAGGTCTGGGTCGAACGGCCGTGACCGCGACGGTCATGGGCGATGACGCGGTAGCCCTTCTGAAGGAAGAACAGCATCTGGGCGTCCCAGTCGTCGGAGCTGAGAGGCCAGCCATGGTGGAACACAATCGGCTGACCGCTGCCCCAGTCCTTGTAGAAAATCTCCGTGCCGTCCTGGGTGGTGACGAAGGGCATGGCTTCGGCTCCTGTCAGTTGGCTGGAAACGGCCGAAGCCTCCCCAGGCGCGGACCGCCACAACGCTACGCGACGAAGCGGCGACCCAACAATGGCCGAAGACGCCCTGATCCAGCTTCCGACGTCGGGTCCGAGCACCGGAGTGCCTTGATCCGATCATGAGTATCGCTGCCACGAACATCACATCCGGCGTCCGGGAACGCCGGCCACACGGCTGCGCCTGTCCGATATGAACGCCCTATGTCGCGTTGGCGACGTGTCCGATACCGCCGGCTATCCGGCGGTGCGCCTGCTTCTCAGCCCGGCCTGCGCTTGCTCTCGTAAGCGCCTGGCTCTCGGCGATCCGCTCGAGCGCAGAGGCCTCTATGAGTTGTCCCATACCGCGCGCCAGATATCTCCGTTGAACGTGACCCTGAACGCCGGTTACGCAGCGATCGACGGCGCAGTCGCCCCCGGAAGTCCACCACGGTGAGTGTTCATCGCGGCGAAGGATACGTCGGCCGTCAGTGGGCAGTTTCTGGTGGCCACTGACAGTCGTGCCGATCGCAATCGATGTGGTCATGGGGCCCTAGCTTGAGGCGGCCATTCGGCAATGCCTTCGATCGACAAGTGACCACGTTTGACGTGAAAGGCCAACGCCGCAGATCGAATCCCTCTAGCGCTGACGAGCCGACAGCATCGCGGTCACACGTGCTGATAAGAGGCAAGACATCAGACGTTGCCGTCAGGTCACAACACGAAACGAAATAGGCGACTCACACCAGAATCACGAGCTGCCTCATACCAACCCTTGGTTGTCGTCGTCGACTCGTTCAAGTTTCAGACACCGTTGAAACCGAAGTGTTTCGTTGACCGGCAATGCCCTGCAGGTACGCGATAATGAACAGCATCAAGTGCAAAACAGCAAGCGCAGCAGTCGGAAGGCCGAAGAGCCCGTCGGTCGTGCCCGAGTCGAAGTCGGTACCAAAACCCATGTGCATGTGCACCTGATACAGAAGGACCGCGCAGGAAACCGCGGCAGACCCGTCAGCCTCGAGCGCCAGAGTTTGTATGCGGCGAACACGTTGAAGCCGTAGCACAACACCAAGAGGGCGGGCTGAGCGACTTGCAGATAGCGCACGGTCCGATAGCCGAGCCACAACAGGGCGGCGAACGATGTGAGCCCGACCGCCAATCGGCGGCCGACGCGACGAGATCGCGACTACGAGACGACAAACGACGCTGTCGACGCTCCACAGTCGGGCGCGGCGTCGGTACCGGCAGTCCAGTGGGCACAGAAGCAAGCCTCGCACGTCTGCGTAGCGGGAGCTTGGGTCAAACAACCCCTACATCGGCGGCCGAACGCCTATGCGACCCGAGCACAACCCTCGGGGCCGCCGCGTTTCGGTGACGAGCAATCTCGATCGGTGGTCGACTTCAAGAAGCGGGCCTGGGTCTCGCATGATCACGTTCGTGTGAGAGCGCGGTCCGATAAGGCGTGTTCATTTGATGACACTTGCGCTGCACGCCGCTGAGGCCGATTTGTCTTCGTCAACGGTCGAACTCCATGGAGCAATCCCCTGTACACGGCCGAGCCCCAAGCCAAGGTGTGCCGCTTGAAACGGGACCGTTTCGGCGTGCCGGCGAGCACCATCGCACGCACCTACGCCCCCTGCTTGCGAACGCGACGCGACCACATGGCGGCGGTGAGTTTTTATACGGCGAGCCGTTCGTGGTCAGGGTCGTAGGATCGCGTCGTGCGACTGGCCGACCGTGGGATCTGGCAGGTAGCTCGGGGGGCTTGGTCGGTCGCTCGATGTCTGCCGCGTGTGAGCCGACGGTGGGCGGCCGCGCTGGCGACGGGGACCCTTGTTCAGGTCGCCTGCACGATCGGAACTGCTTTCGCGACAGCGATGATTGTTCGTGCGGCTCCTGCGGTGGCGCGCGACGGGACGGCGGCGTCGACGTGGTCGAGCGCGGTGAAGGGCGCGTGGTTGCTCGGCGTGTTGTTCGGGGTCCGCGTGTTGGCGATCCACGGGGCCGGGTTGTCAGCGCGTGTATTGGCGCGCCGGCTCGACCAAACGCTGCGCGAGCGAGTGATTGCGGCGGCGCTGCTGCCGGCCGGTATTGCTCATTTTGAAGATCCCGAGCTCAAAGGGGCGTTCAGCTCGGCGAGAAATCTTTCACCGTTGGGTCTCTCGCCGGGCGCGGCGGCATCGAACATCAGCTGGTGTTTCGGGCGACGACTGGAGATGGTCTGCTACGTCGTCGTCTTTGCTTTTTACTCGTGGCCGATCGCGCTCGGTATGGCTGTGGTGTTCGTACTCGGCAACGCGGAGATGTATCGGCTCTTGATGACGCAGATCCTCAACAGTCGTTTCGTCCTTCCGCCGGCCGGTCCGGCGTACTACCGCGACCTATCTGTGCTGCCGGCGGCGGCCAAGGAGGTGCGAGTCTTCGGATTGGGCGACTGGCTACGAGAGCGGTACTCCACTGGCCAGAAGGCCTACTTGCAGACGGCTTGGAGCAACCGCCGGTTCGTTTCGCTCTCGACGGTCATCGCGTTGGCCTCGTCGGGAGCCATGACGTTGATCGCGCTCGTCTACTTCGGGCTCGCCGCGATCCGCGGTGAGATAGATGCCGGGGACTTCACGCTGTTGGTAATGGCGACTTTCTCGCTGACCCCACCAACCATCCCGCAAGATGTCGCGTTGGTATACGGGACACACGTAATTCCTCAGATCGCAAAGGCCGAAGCGATCGCCCGTGAGCAACGACAAGCCGAACCGGAAGGCACGGCAACCGCGCCGAATAGCGTCTCGTCGATCGACTTTCGAGGCGTCTCGTTTCGTTACCCGAACGCCACCACTGACGTCTTGCGCGACGTGGATCTCCACCTACGCGCCGGTGGAGTCACGGCACTGGTGGGGGTCAACGGAGTGGGCAAGACCACGCTCATCAAGCTCTTGTGCGGTTTTCACCGGCCCAGCGGCGGCCACATCCTGATCGATGGCGTCGACGCGGTGGCGTTTGATCGGCGCGATTGGTATCGGCGACTGGCTGTGTTGTTCCAGGACTTCGTGCACTACGAGATGAGTATCCGAGACAACGTCGAGCTCGGCCACGCGGCCGACGGGGCACAGCTCAAATCGGTGGCTGCGGCCAGCGGCGTCTTGGGGTTTGTCGAACGACTGCCGGGCAAGTGGTCGACGCCGTTGGCTTCCCATCTCGAGAGCGGCGCCGACCTCTCTGGTGGCGAATGGCAACGTCTCGCGTTGGCACGCGCCCTGTCCGCCATCGAACGCGGCGCGCGGGTACTGGTGCTCGACGAGCCGGCCGCCAGCCTCGACGTACGCGCAGAATCCGAACTCAACGAGCGGCTCGTACAGTTCGCTCACGCCACCTCGCAGCGCTCGTCGCTCGTTGTGCTCCTGGTGTCGCATCGCTTGTCGACCGTACGCCGCGCCGACCGCATCGTCGTCCTCGACGACGGTGGCATAAGGGAGGACGGGACACACGATCAACTCATCGGCCTCGGCGGGCACTACGCCGCGCTGTTCGACGCGCAGGCCGCTCGCTATAGCGCCGACGCCGCATCGGAGGGTCTCCCATGACTCGCGCGAGTACTTGGCGGTCGCTGCGGCTGATGGTCGGCTTCGCGTTCCGAGCCGATCCCTGGCGCACGATCTTGACTCTGCTCCCGCTTTCGGCGCTCAGCCTCACCGGCTCGCTCATCGCTTTGCGGCTGTTGATCAATGCGATGAGCGGCGGCAACCGCGGCACCGTTGTCAGTGCCGCGCTCTTGTTCATCGCCTCGACGTGGGCCGCGATCGCCGCTGGATTTTGGCCAGATGAAGATCCGCATGCGATTGAACGAGAGCGTCGGCTTCGCGATCGACCGCCGCATCATCGATCTCGCCGCCGGGGTCCCCGACCTGGAGCCCTTCGAACGTCCCGACTTTCTCGATCGCCTCGAGTATCTACGAACCCAACGAACCGCCCTGCAAGATACCGTCGGAAGCCTCGCGTGGGTCATCTACGGCGTCGCGGGGATGTTGATCTTCGTCGCGCTGTTGGTGTCGATTCATCCAGTGCTCATCGTCGTCGCGATCGGCGGAATTCCGGCCAGCATCACCAACACACGCGCACAGCGCCACGTGGACAACGCCGTGGGCGCAGCATCGCAGACCTACCGCCAGGCGCTGCACGTGTTCGATCTCGCGACGACGCCAGCTCCGGCCGGCGAACTGCGAGTCTTCGGGGCCGAGCCGTGGCTGGCCGGCCGATACCACGAACTGAGCGCAGAGGCCGAGCGAAGAATCATGGCGGCAGACATCAAGGCCACTGCCGTGAAGATCGCCGCCGGCCTTGTCGCAGTCGGTGCCTACGCGGCCGCGATGGTGCTTACGCTGTGGCTGCTGCGAACCGACCGGATCTCCGGTGGCGAGGTATTCGTTGTCGCGTTCGCGGCGGCGTCACTGCTCGACCGGCTGGCCCAGGGCGTGGGCGGCTGGGGCAACATCCGACCGGGGTTGAACGCCGCGGATCGACTGTCATGGCTCATCGACTACAGCGCAGCAAAGCGGCGCGCCGAACCAGAGCTCCAGGCGCCGAGCAACCGCAGCGACGGTCTCGTGTTGCACAACGTGTCGTACCGCTACCACGGCGCCGACGACGACGCGTTGCGCAACGTCTCCGTCACGATTCCGTGGGGATCTGTGGTCGGCCTCGTCGGCGAAAACGGCGCAGGCAAGACAACCCTGATCAAGCTCCTCCACGGCCTCGACCATCCAACCACCGGCGCCATACTGATCGACGGCGTCGACCTCGCAACCATCGATCGGGCGACATGGCAGACCCAAACGTCGGCGTGCTTCCAAGACCACCTTCGCCTGCACCTAGTCGCCCGCGAATCGATCGGCGTGAGCCGGATCGACGCGATGGACGACGACGAACTCCTGCACGACGCCCTACGTCAGGCCGCGGCGGAAGACGTCCTTGCCGCGCTACCCGACGGCTTCGACACCATGCTCGGCACAACGCAAGGCGGGATGAACTTGTCGGGTGGCCAATGGCAGAAGATATCGATCAGCCGAGCCCTGCTGCGGCCAAAGCCCGCGCTGCTCGTACTCGACGAGCCCTCGTCGGCACTCGACCCGCTGGCCGAACAACAACTCTTCGAACGCTACGATGACATCACTCGCACCAACGGACGCGACGACGGCACGATCACCATCATCATCGCCCACAGATTCTCCAGTGTTCGCATCGCCGACCTCATCGTCGTGATGCATGAAGGCCGCATGCTCGACGTCGGCACCCACGCCGAACTCACGGACCGCTGCGCTCACTACGCCGAGCTCTACCAACTCCAAGCCGCCCTCTACCACTGACCCTGTACCGACCCCACTGTCTCCATGACACTGCTGCGAGAATCTCCAAGGGCTTTGGCACTCCGCTTCCGGCTCAGCGGTCGATGCGCGTGTGAGCCCGAGTCGGTGCGCGGCGTCGGTCGTACCTACCCAGTCCGGTCCACGATGTCGACGCCCTCGTGCTCAACCGAGCGACAGTACGTCGCAGCCCGCGCCGGTCGGCAGAGACTCGCGGCCCATCTTTTTGGGCCACGGGTCAAGTCTTGATAGCGACGACCATGATGACTGCGATGACGGTCAGCGCGACGAACGCAAAGGCGACCATCCATGAGGTCTCGGACGCGCTCATCGACCACCATCGCCACGGCATCACGCCGGAACTCAGACGAGTACTTCGAAGGACGACCGCCTCTCCACTGCCTCTGGCGATGCCGGCTGCCCCGCACGCACGGGAACGCGCAAACCTTACGTGTCGCTGGTCGGAGCGAATGGCGGTGCGTGTGGGCAGGGCCGCTGTGCTAGCTCGGTCGCGGATCCTGGTTTGGGCATCCCCTCTGATTGTGGAGGCATCGAGAAAGCTGAGATGCCATGTCAGAGAAACGTCGAAAGTTTGATCAGGATTTCAAGGACGGTGCCGTCGATATCGTGTTGACGTCGGGCCGGCCGGTTGCTGAGGTTGC
>DATLFA010000039.1:0-57756 GCA_035525225.1 Acidimicrobiales bacterium | reverse complement strand
TCAACGGATTCCGTGCCGCAGCTAACGCATTAAGTGCCCCGCCTGGGGAGTACGGCCGCAAGGCTAAAACTCAAAGGAATTGACGGGGGCCCGCACAAGCGGCGGAGCATGTTGCTTAATTCGAGGCAACGCGAAGAACCTTACCTAGGTTTGACATGTACGGAAAAGCTACAGAGATGTGGTGTCCTTCGGGGCCGTACACAGGTGGTGCATGGCTGTCGTCAGCTCGTGTCGTGAGATGTTGGGTTAAGTCCCGCAACGAGCGCAACCCTCGTCCTATGTTGCCAGCGGGTAATGCCGGGGACTCGTAGGAGACTGCCGGGGTCAACTCGGAGGAAGGTGGGGATGACGTCAAGTCATCATGCCCCTTATATCTAGGGCTGCAAACATGCTACAATGGCTGGTACAACGGGCTGCAATACCGCGAGGTGGAGCAAATCCCTTAAAGCCAGTCTCAGTTCGGATTGGAGTCTGCAACTCGACTCCATGAAGTCGGAGTCGCTAGTAATCCCGGATCAGCTACGCCGGGGTGAATACGTTCCCGGGCCTTGTACACACCGCCCGTCACACCACGAAAGTCGGCAACACCCGAAGTCAGTGGCCCAACCCGCAAGGGGGGGAGCTGCCGAAGGTGGGGTTGGTGATTGGGGTGAAGTCGTAACAAGGTAGCCGTACCGGAAGGTGCGGCTGGATCACCTCCTTTCTAAGGAGCATCCGAGTAACTCACTCGGAGCACCTGTTGAGGCACTGGCTAGTTTGGTCTGTCCGGCGCAGTCGATACTCGAGTTCGCTCGTATCGCCGGCAATGGCAGGTCGTTCCATCCTCTCTTCCGTTTTGAGGGAACGCAGTTCCCTTTGCCAATCGAGATTGTGTGCGAGCGCTCATGTCGGACCTCGCCCGCTCGATCTGCCCTTTGAGAATTGCATAGCGAACACGAGCATCTTTCTTCCAATTATTTAGAATTCCAAGCTACAAAGAGCCAACGGCGGATGCCTTGGCGTCTACTACCGACGAAGGACGCGGGAGGCTGCGAAAAGCCACGGTGAGCTGCCGACCAAGCTTTGACCCGTGGATGTCCGAATGGGGAAACCCGGCACCCGTCATGGGGTGTCACTCCGGAGTGAATACATAGCTCCGGGAGAGGGAACAGGGTGAAGTGAAACATCTCAGTAGCCCTAGGAAAAGAAAGCAACAGCGACTCCCCTAGTAGTGGCGAGCGAAAAGGGATCAGCCTAAACCGAACTGGTGTTAAAGCGTAGTGGCGTTGCCAGTTGGGGGTTGTGGGACTCAATAGTCGAGGCACTATCCCGACACAGAGTTACAAAACTGTTCGTTAGTGGAACCGCTCTGGAAAGGCGGGCCGCAGTGGGTAATAGCCCCGTACACGAAAACGAGACAGTCTCTGATTGAGCACCCGAGTAACGCCGGATCCGAGCAAGCTGGCGTGAATCCGCGAAGACCACTTCGCAAGGCTAAGTATACGTAGACGACCGATAGCGAACTAGTACCGTGAGGGAAAGGTGAAAAGCACCCCGAGAGGGGAGTGAAATAGTACCTGAAACCGTTGGTTTACAAGCAGTCAGAGTGTCGTCGTGGGTAACACCACGGCCACGATGGCGTGCCTTTTGAAGAATGAGCCTGCGAGTTACGGTGTGTGGCGAGGTTAACCCGTGAGGGGGAGCCGGAGCGAAAGCGAGTCTGAATAGGGCGTTCAGTCGCATGCTGTAGACCCGAAGCCGGGTGATCTATCCATGGGCAGGGTGAAGCGGGGGTAAGACCCCGTGGAGGCCCGAACACACGTCAGTTGAAAATGGCGGTGATGACCTGTGGATAGGGGTGAAAGGCCAATCAAACCCGGTGATAGCTGGTTCTCAGCGAAATGTATTTAGGTACAGCGTTGCATGTTCAGCCATGGAGGTAGAGCACTGGATGGGCTAGGGGGCCAACAAGCTTACTGAACCCAACCAAACTCCGAATGCCATGGCTCCAGAGTGCAGCAGTGAGTCCACGAGGGATGAGCTTCGTTGGACGAGAGGGAAACAGCCCAGATCGCCGGCTAAGGCCCCTAATTCCAGACTAAGTGGTAAACGATGTGGGATCGCGAAAACAGCCAGGAGGTTGGCTTAGAAGCAGCCACCCTTAAAAGAGTGCGTAATAGCTCACTGGTCGAGTGGTCCTGCGCGGACAATGTAACGGGGCTCAAGTCTGGAGCCGAAGCCGCGGAATTGTCATCTCTTCGGAGTTGACGATTGGTAGCTGAGCGTCGTGTGTGGGGAGAAGCGGCGGGGTAATCCGTCGTGGACTGCACACGAGTGAGAATGCAGGCATGAGTAGCGAAAGAGGGGTGAGAAACCTCTCCGCCGAATTCCCAAGGGTTCCTGGGCAAGGCTAATCCTCCCAGGGTGAGTCGGGAGCTAAGGCGAGGCCGAAAGGCGTAGTCGATGCACAACAGGTTGATATTCCTGTACCACAGCGTGCGCGCCAATGCTGAAACGTGGTTGCTAAGGGGATGTCCGTCCTTCGGGATGGAACGATCCGACCCACCGTGTGGAGGCAAGCAATGAAGGGACGCAGGAGGGTAGGAGATCCCAGGCGATGGTTGTCCTGGGGTAAGCGTGTAGGGCGGGGCCCAGGTAAATCCGGTCCCCATGAAGCCTGAGACGTGATACCGAGCCGTAAGGCAGAAGTCTCTGATCCCATGCTGCCGAGAAAAGCTTCTAGCGAGCTCACGTAGTGCCCGTACCCGAAACCGACACAGGTGGGAAGGTAGAGAATACCAAGGCGATTGGGAGAACGGTGGTTAAGGAACTCGGCAAATTACATCCGTAACTTCGGAATAAGGATGGCCCTTGTACGGTGAATGGACTTGCTCCACTAGCCGGAAGGGGTGACACAAACCAGTGGGTAGCGACTGTTTACCAAAAACACAGCAGCGTGCGAAGCCGCAAGGCGCTGTATACGCTGTGACGCCTGCCCGGTGCTGGAAGGTTACGGGGAAGGGTTAGCGCAAGCGAAGCTCTGAACCTAAGCCCCAGTAAACGGCGGCCGTAAACCAAAACATTGCGGCCCTCGAGAGGTAACTCTCGAGACAAAAACCTTGCCAAATGCTGGAAACCCCGAGAATCTGGCGGTACTCGTTCGTCGTCTCACCCTCTTCGTAGGGTGGCACGATGAGCAGTGACAATCCGACCAGTGCGGACAATCAGCAGGAAAGGCATGCCGAGGACACCTGGATGAATGCAATCCCGGTTGATGTGGGCCACTACATCGCGGGGTTCGTCGACGGCGAGGGAAGCTTCAACGTCCCGATACGTCGATCGTCCGACCGCAGCTTGCCCTGGAAGGTATCTACTACTTCGAGGTGACACGACCAGAGGAGCTCCAAGCGAGGGTTTTCCCCTTCTTCGAGCGGTTTCCTCTGCGGGGTCCCAAGCTGCGAGATCTTGCGACATTTCGCGAGATCACGTCGATGGTTCAGCTAGGTGCGCATCTATCCGTCACAGGGTTCACACGAGTCCTCGAGCTTCGAGGGCCAATGAACAGGGGCGGGAAGAGGCGACGCACAGACGAAGAACTCGTCCGAGCGCTTCCGAGACTTGAATCCTCAGAGACCATACGCAAGGCTCCCCTTGAAGCAGGGGGATGAAGATATGGCCCACGCCTTATAGAGATATAGGGACTCCGTGAACTATAACGGTCCTAAGGTAGAACCCTGAGCAGCAGGGTGTTGCCCCTCCACTCGGCGACGAGTGAGAGTGCAGCTGGCTAAATGCTGGAAAACCCGGTGTATCCGAGAGGTACTCATTCACGATGAGGTGAATAGTTACAATCTTCTCGGTGCGGGCAATCAGCAGGAAAGGCCTACACGCCAGTGCTTCGTAGTCGACAGTCTTGGACTGAATACGGAGAGTCACACTGTGTAGGAATCCTCAGAGGCCATACGCCAGCTACCTCGCTTCGACGGCGAGGTAAAGATATGGTCCTAGCTATATGGCGACATATAGAGCACTAGAGCGAAATTCCTTGTCGGGTAAGTTCCGACCTGCACGAATGGCGTAACGACTTCCCAACTGTCTCAACCACCGACCCAGCGAAATTGAAGTACGAGTAAAGATGCTCGTTAGCTGCAGAAGGACGGAAAGACCCCGTGCACCTTTACTATAACTTGATGTTGGTTTTTGGCTCTTATTGTGTAGGATAGGTGGGAGACTTTGAAGCGGTGCCGCCAGGTATCGTGGAGTCAACCTTGAAATACCACCCTGTAAGTTCCGGGAATCTAACCTCGACCCGTTATCCGGGTTAGGGACAGCGTCAGGCGGGTAGTTTGACTGGGGCGGTCGCCTCCTAAAAAGTAACGGAGGCGCCCAAAGGTTCCCTCAGCCTGGTTGGCAATCAGGCGTTGAGTGCAATGGCAAAAGGGAGCTTGACTGCGAGACAAACACGTCGAGCAGGTACGAAAGTAGGGCATAGTGATCCGGCGGTTGCTTGTGGAAGCGCCGTCGCTCAACGGATAAAAGGTACGCCGGGGATAACAGGCTTATCTTCCCCAAGAGTCCATATCGACGGGAAGGTTTGGCACCTCGATGTCGGCTCATCGCATCCTGGGGCCGTAGCAGGTCCCAAGGGTTGGGCTGTTCGCCCATTAAAGCGGTACGCGAGCTGGGTTCAGAACGTCGTGAGACAGTTCGGTCCCTATCCTCTGCAGCCGTAGCTAGATTGAAAGAGGCTGTCCCTAGTACGAGAGGACCGGGACGGACGCAGCTCTCGTGTGCCAGTTGTTCCGCCAGGAGCATGGCTGGTTGGCGAACCTGCGGAAGAGATAACCGCTGAAAGCATCTAAGCGGGAAACTCGTCTTGAGATGAATCTAGCCACTGGTTAACCAGGTAAGGCCCGTGGAAGACGACCACGTTGATAGGCCGGAAGTGTAAGCACAGCAATGTGTTCAGCTGACCGGTACTAATCGGCCGAGGGCTTGGATCTTGGAAGTAATTTCGCTCGTGTTCGCTATGGAGTTCTCGAAGGGCCCGCTCCGCGGTTAGCCCGCAGAACAACTGGTTTCGGTGGCCTTGGCGGCGGAGATACACCCGTTCCCATTCCGAACACGGAAGTTAAGCCCGCCAGCGCCGATGGTACTTGGCTGGATTCGGCCTGGGAGAGTAGGACGCCGCCGATTTCTCACGCATGCGAGCCTGACTTCGGTCAGGCTCGCTGTGTTTTTTCGATGGAAACCGAGGCTTGTATTCCCGATCGAGTTGCGGTCGCGTAAACGGCCTGCGTGTGCCCTAGCCTCGCTCTGTTATGCCGATTCGCAAGCGTCCGTCCAGTGGTCCCGCGCGGCGCCCTTCGAGTGATCGGCCCACCCGGCGCAAGCCGGATGACGAGGACGACAAGCCCACCGCCCGCCGTCCCCGACGCGTCGACGGCGAGCGTCCCCGATCTGCACCGCGGTCGGGAACTGCACGTTCGGCTGGTCCGCGTACCGGCGGCAGTGATCGTCCGCGTACAGCGGGTAGTGATCGTCCGCGTGCGGGTGGTAGTGATCGTCCGCGTGCGGGTGGTCCGCGTGCGGGTGGTAGTGATCGTCCGCGCACGGCAAGGTCGGATGGTCCACGTAGCGATCGTCCGCGTTCCGCGGGTGGTGATCGTCCACGTACGGCTGGTTCGCGTGCGGGTGGTAGTGATCGTCCGCGTACCGGCGGCCGTGATCGTCCGCGTTCCGCGGGATCGGATCGTCCCCGCTCGAGCGGGGGCCGCCGACCCGACAGCGGCCCGCCCCGCCGTCGCGAGGACAGCCGGTACTCCGACGAGGCGGTGGCCCGCCGGCAGCCGCCGCCCTCGTGGGGAGGCGTCGCCCGCAAGGCGGCCTCCTACCTCAACGATCCCCGACGCGACGTCTCGGCGCGCCCGGCCCGCAAGGAATGGACCGACGACAGCGTTCCGCCGCCCCAACCCCGCGTCCCGCGCCGCCCGCCCACCCGAGACATCCCGCGACCGCTCTACGACGAGACGCCGCGCGCCCGCAAGAAGGGTTCCCGCAAGCCGAAGGTGATGTCGAACATCGCCCGATCCCCGTTGCCGGCGCGACCAGCCGGCGCAGTCGATCTGCGCAAGGCACTCTCCGAAGCAGTCGGTCCTCGTCAAGCGCCCACCGCGCTACGGCGCGTCGAAGAAGCCAAGCGAGCGTTCGCGGCCGAGCGCTACGACGACGCCCGCCGCACCTTGACACCGCTGGCCCGCATGGCCAAGTCGGTGCCCGAAGTGCGAGAGCTGTTCGGTTTGACCATGTACCGCCTGCGTAAATGGGAGGCGGCGATCGTAGAGCTCGAAGCGTTTCGGGAACTGGCGGGCTCGCCCGAGCAGAACCCCGTCCTCGCCGACGCCTATCGAGCGTTGAAGCGATGGAGCGACGTCGAGGAGCTCTGGCACGAGGTGCGCGACTATTCGCCGTCGGGCGATCTCGTGAACGAAGGCCGCATCGTGGCCGCAGGCGCATTGGCCGACCAGGGCGACCTGCGGGGCGCGCTGGCCCTCCTGGAAAAAGGGTGGGAGCAATCGCCGCGCCCACGCGAGCACCAGTTGCGACGGGGCTATGCGTTGGCCGACCTCTACGAACGGTCGGGCGCATCGGTCAAGGCCCGTGAGCTGTTCCGGTGGATCGCCACGAAGGATCCCGGCTTCGCCGACGCCGCCGAGCGCGCCGCGCAGCTCCGCTGAGTGCCGGCATCCGGCGAACACTGTCGTACCCCGTCGGTAAGGTGATCGACGAGCTCCCCCTCGTCATCACCAAATGCCCCGCCGCAACGCGGCGCCGGGCGAGCATGGGAGTACCAGCGTGAACCTCGTCGTAGTGCAAGGTGTGGTCCGTGACGATCCGGTGGCCCGGTCGTTGTCGTCGGGCCAGCAGGTCATTTCGTTCGAACTGGCGGTGCCGGTCTCCGAATCGGCGCTCGAGTCGGTCCCGATCGTCCTCTTCGACACCGCGTGCACAGCCGCGACCGGCGACGAAGTCGTCGTGATCGGACGGGTGCGCAAGCGCTTCCTTCGTGTCGGCGGCGCGACCCAGAGCCGCACCGAGGTCGTGGCCGCCCGCGTCGTGCCCACCCGGCGCCGGGCGCAGGTCGCAAAGGCCCTCGACCACGCGATCGACGTCCTCTCGGGCGGGTGACGGCACTGCTCGGCGGTTCACCCCGTTGGGTCCTTTGACCCAAGCATCGACGGGGTAGTGGCTCTACGCTTTCCCGGCGGCTCGACGCTCAGTACGTGGCCTGCCGCTCGGACGCGTAGTGTCGTGTCCGGCGTAGTACTCGCCTTCACCTGTTCGAGGAGCATCACTGTGGACCTACAGAGCCTGCTCGGCGAAGAAGCCGACCAACTGTTGAGCTACGAGTCCAAGGCCATCTCGCGCGATGACCTCAGCCTTCCTGGCCCGGACTTCATCGATCGTGTATTCGCTCAGACGGACCGTTCACCGCAGGTCTTGCGCAACCTGCAGTCGTTGATGTCCAACGGCCGCCTCGCCGGCACTGGTTACGTGTCGATCCTCCCTGTCGACCAGGGCGTCGAGCACTCGGGGGCGGCATCGTTCGCACCCAACCCGCGCTACTTCGACCCCACGAACATCGTCGAGTTGGCCATCGAAGGCGGATGCAACGCGGTTGCGACGACGTTCGGCGTGCTCGGTGCGGTCTCGCGCCGTTACGCGCACCGCATCCCGTTCATCGTCAAGCTCAATCACAACGAGTTTCTGACCTACCCCAACAAGTTCGACCAGATCATGTTCGGCTCGGTGCAGCAGGCCCACGACCTGGGCGCCGCGGGCGTCGGCGCCACCATCTACTTCGGTTCCGACGAATCTGCCCGCCAGATCCGCGAGGTCAGCGAGGCGTTCGCGCAGGCACACAAGCTCGGGATGTTCACCGTGTTGTGGTGCTACCTACGCAACTCGGCGTTCAAGAAGGACGGCGTCGACTACCACGTGGCGGCCGACCTCACCGGCCAGGCCAATCACCTCGGCGTCACGATCGAAGCCGACATCATCAAGCAGAAGCTGCCCGAGAACAACGGCGGCTACAACGCCTTCGAGAACTATGGGAAGACCAACAAGCTGGTCTACAGCGAGCTGACCACCGACAACCCGATCGATCTGTGCCGCTGGCAGGTCGCCAACTGCTACATGGGCCGCATCGGTCTGATCAACAGTGGCGGCGAATCGAAAGGCGCGGGCGACATGGCGGCCGCGGTCAAGACCGCGATCATCAACAAGCGTGCGGGCGGCATGGGGCTGATCTCGGGGCGCAAGGCATTCCAACGGCCGATGGCCGAGGGCGTCGAGCTTCTCAACGCGATTCAAGACGTCTACCTCGATAGCGCCGTCACGATCGCCTGACCGCGACGTCGTTCGGCCGTCACGAATTCGACACAACGGAGGCGCGGCAATGCTCGATCGCATGTGTCCGTTTTGGCCCCTCTCGATGCGCTGACATGAGGGGGCCGCTGTGTAGAGTGAACGTACAAGTTCCGTACATGCTCGCGCTCGCCTTGCCTGACGAACGCAACTTCTGCCCACCAAAGGGGGTGGAGTGACCGACACAGCTCCACGAGTCATGCCCACGCGCACCATCAATCATGTGGTCGTTCGCTTCGCCGGCGATTCCGGCGACGGTATGCAGCTCACCGGTGAGCGCTTCACCAGCGCGAGCGCGCAATTCGGCAACGACCTCGCGACATTCCCAGAGTTCCCGGCAGAGATTCGCGCGCCAGCCGGCACGCTCGCCGGTGTCTCCGCGTTCCAGGTGCACATCTCCGACTACGACATCACGACACCGGGCGACGAGCCCAACGTGTTGGTCGCGATGAACCCGGCGGCGCTCAAGGCGTCGATCAACACGCTCGAGTTCGGCGGCACGCTGATCGTCAACGAAGACACCTTCGACGAGCGCAATCTCAAGAAGGCCGGCTACGAAGCCAATCCGCTCGACGACGATTCGCTCAAGGCCTACACGCTCTACCGCGTACCGATGACCTCGATCACCAAAGAGGTCTGTGCGCAACTGGGCGTCAAGCCGCGCGACGCGGACCGCTCCAAGAACTTCTTCGCGCTCGGTCTCATCACGTGGATGTACACCCGCCCGGTCGAGACGACGACCCAGTGGATCGAGTCGCGCTTCGCGAAGAACGAGCTCGTGCTCAAGGCCAACCTCGCCGCGTTCAAGGCAGGGTTCAACTTCGGTGAGACGGCCGAGCTGTTCGATCACGTCTATGAAGTGCGGCCGGCCCGCCTCGAGCCCGGCGTGTACACGAACATCAACGGCAACACCGCGCTCGCCTGGGGCATCGTCGCCGCCGGACAGTGCGCCAAGCTGCCCGTCTTCTTGGGCTCGTACCCGATCACGCCGGCCTCCGACGTCCTCCATGAGCTGTCCAAGCACAAGAACTTCGGCGTGCGCACCATGCAGGCCGAAGACGAGATCGCCGCCATCGGTTCAGCACTCGGCGCGGCCTACGGTGGGCACCTCGCGTACACCACCACCTCCGGCCCGGGCATGGCGCTCAAGGGCGAGACCATGGGCCTCGCGGTGAGCCTCGAACTGCCGCTCATCATCATCGACATCCAACGCGGTGGTCCCTCGACCGGTCTGCCGACCAAGACCGAGGCCGCCGATCTACTGATGGCGATGTACGGACGCCACGGCGAATCACCGATTCCGATCGTGTCGGCCTACAGCCCGTCGCATTGCTTCGAAGCCGCGATCGAGGCGTCACGCATTGCGCTGAAGTTCCGCACGCCGGTGGTCTTGTTGACCGACGGCTATCTGGCCAATGGCACCGAGCCCTGGCGTTTGCCCGATGTCGACTCGCTGCCCGACATCTCGATTTCGTACGCGACCGGGCCCAACCACGTCAACGCGGACGGCACCGAAGTGTTCTGGCCGTATGTGCGCGACGGGAACCTCGCGCGCGACATTGCGTTGCCGGGTACACCGGGTCTCATGCACCGCATCGGCGGCATCGAGAAAGAAGACGGGTCGGGCAACATCAGCTACGAGCCCGAAAACCATTCCCACATGGTGCACCTGCGAGCCCAGCGCGTGGCCCAGATCGCCAACGACATCCCCGACGCGGTGCTCGAAGGTGACGAAGACGCCGAAGTGCTCGTCGTCGGATGGGGTTCGACGTGGGGTGCGATCACCGCCGCGGTCAACCGGGCCCGCGACGAGGGCCTCGAGGTCGCCCGCGTGCACCTCGTCCACCTCAACCCGTTCCCCAAGAACTTCGGTGATCTGCTGCGCAAGTACCCGAAGGTCCTGGTGCCGGAGATGAACCTCGGGCAGTTGGTCAAGATGATTCGCTCCGATTTCCTCGTCGACGCGAAAGCCATATCGAAGGTCATGGGCCAGCCGTTCTCGACGTCTGAGCTGTACCAAGCAATCTCCGGAGCCATCAATGACTGACGCACCCACCACCACCACCACCCGCAGAGACTGGTCGAGCGACCAAGAGGTTCGCTGGTGTCCCGGTTGCGGCGACTACTCCATTCTCGCGGCAGTACAGATGCTGATGCCCGAGTTTGGGGTGCGGCGCGAGGACACGGTGTTCGTCTCCGGCATCGGTTGCGCGGCGCGCTTCCCCTACTACATGAACACCTACGGCCTGCACAGCATCCACGGACGCGCGCCGGCGATCGCCACTGGCTTGGCGCTGGCCCGCCCCGATTTGAGCGTGTGGGTCGTCGGCGGCGATGGCGACATGTTGTCGATCGGCGGCAATCACCTCATCCACGCGCTACGCCGCAACGTCAACCTCAAGATTCTGTTGTTCAACAACCAGATCTATGGCTTGACCAAGGGTCAGTATTCGCCCACGAGCGAAGTCGGCAAGGTCACCAAGTCGACGCCGATGGGTTCGCTCGACCAACCGTTCAACCCACTGTCGGTGGCTCTCGGCGTCGAAGCGACCTTCGTCGCCCGTACCCACGACATGGATCGCGACCACATGATGGAGATGTTCCGCCGGGCCTATCACCACAAAGGTGCAGCGTTCGTCGAGGTCTACCAGAATTGCAATGTTTTCAACGACGGTGCGTTCGCCGAGATCACCACCAAACAGAATCGCGACACGATGCTCATCCGTCTCGAGCACGGACAGCCGATCCGTTTCGGTGCCGACAACGAGCGCGGCGTGATCATGGACTCACAGGGCCGGGCGCAGATCGTCGACGTGGCCGCGGTGGGCGAGGACGCCATCTTGGTCCACGACGAAGCTCGTGACGATCCGGCGCTGGCGTTTGCGCTCGCCCGTTTGGCCACGAGCGTGCACGTGCCCACGCCGATCGGCGTGTTCCGCGATGTGCAACGTCCCGAGTACGCCGAAGAGACGCAGCGCCAGCTCGCGGTCGCACAAGAGCGCTCCGGTCCGGGCGACCTCAAGAAGTTGCTCCTTTCCGGCGCGACCTGGAACGTCGAATAGCAGCAGCGGTTCATCGCTGTCACGGTGATCAGCGCAGGCGTCGGTCATTCGACCGACATGAATACCGCGCCCGTGCTCGGCTTCGGGTTGAAGAACGTCGACTTCGGCGGCATTCGTTCGCCGCCGTGGGCGATCGCCTCGATCTGAGCCAACGGGACAGGGCGCAACAGCACCCCCGCCTGAGCGCGGCCGTCGCGAACTGCCGCGAGCACGTGGTCGACGCCGTGCTGAAACGTCAACGCGTGCGCGGGGAACGATGACAACGCCCGGTCGAGTCGGCTCGAGTCGAGATCGCGGACGTCGCGCATCGCGTCGGGCCGCGGCGTCATCGACCATGCGCCTCCGGCGGTGATGAGCGTCAGCGCGCCCGCGGTCGCCATCTGCCGCCCGATCGTCGACGGGTCGACCACGATCGGTGCCAGAACGAAGTAGGGGTCGAACGCGTCGGTGAGGGAGAACCGTGCGGGCAGCCCGCCGATCAGCCGATGGATGGGCAGCACACTCAGTTCTTCTTCGGCCAATTCGACGACGAACGCCATCACCGAGTCGTAGGGCCCCGGTCGGTCGTCGTTGGCTTCGCGCTGTTCGCGCCGGTATTGCAGCGACACTTCGAAGCGATGATGGCCGTCGGCGATGAGCACGGGCGCACTCGCGATCGTCTGGGTGATCCGCGTGACCAATGCGGAGTCGTCGATGGGCCACATGCGGTGCACTGCGCCGTCTGACGCCTGCCACTGCGCTGCGGCCGGCCGGTCGAGCTCGAGCAGCGCCGTGAGCCCCGCTGCGGGAGAGAGCCCCCAGATCGGCGACAGGTTGGCCTTGGTGGCGCGGATCAGCGACAGCCGATCGGTCTTGGCCTTGGGGGTCGTCTGTTCGTGGGGGAGCACGGCGCCAACGGATGAGGGAGTCGCTTCGAGCGCGCCGATCACCCCGATCGTGCGAGTCGAGCGGCCCGTGTCGTCGCGATAGTCCATCCGGTAGATGTACATCGACGGATTGGCGTCGGTCATGAGCACGCCGCGGTCGCGCCACTGGCGGAACGTCTGCGCCGCCTCGTCATAGGCCACGGCACCACGGTCTTCTTCGGGTTGATCGACGTGCACCACCGACAACGGTGATCGCGCCGCGAGCTCGGCCCGCCGCTGCGGGGTGACGACGTCGTACGGTGGGGCGACCACGTCATCGATCCGTACCGTGTCGAGGTCGTAACGAATACCGCGGAAGGCGTCGAAACGGGCCACCGCGTTGTCCTATCAGACTGCCGTGGCGAGCGATCATCTCTGGTGCACGAAATGCGCGTAAACGAGAAATGCGTGTAAACGAAAGGCACGAACCGATGCGGGCATGGGTCTTCGACCTCGACGGCGTGATCTGGCGAGGCGATGTCCCCATCGCCGGGGGAGTGCAGGGCGCACGACACGTGATCGCCGCCGGCCTCGACGTGTTGTTCGTCACGAACTTCTCCTACTCGCGCCTCGCCGACCAAGAAGCCAAGCTTGCCGGCCTCGGCATCGAGGCAACCGGACGCGTGATCACCTCGGCGATGGCAGCCGCCGAGCTGGTGCAAGCGGGCGAACGCGCGCTCGTCTGCGCCGGCCCCGGTGTCGTCGAGGCGTTGCGCGCCCGCGGCGCCGAGGTCGTCAGTGAAGGCAACGCCGACGTCGTCGTCGTGGGCTACCACCCGGAATTCGACTACACGAGGCTCACGACGGCCTGCCGCGCCATATGGGCGGGAGCACGGCTCGTCGCCACCAACGACGACGCGACGTATCCGTCGACCGATGGGTTGTTGCCCGGCGGCGGAGCGATCCTCGCGGCCGTCACCACCGCGACCGGCGTCACCGCGACGATCGCGGGCAAGCCCTACCCACCGATGTGCGAGACCGTGTGGCGACGATTGGGTCGCGACCGGCCCGCGGTAGTCGTGGGCGACCGTCCCGACACCGACGGCCGATTCGCTCGTGCCCTCGGCTACGAATTCGCGCTCGTGTTGTCGGGTGTCACGGCGGACGCGACCGGCGCCGACCCCGCGCCCGACTACGTCGGCGCAGACGCATTCGACGTGGTCGGGCGGCAAGAACACAACTCCGAGTAGTGGTACTCACCCGAAAAACCACCCCTCGTGCTGACTGGACATGCGCGATACAGTTTCTGTGAGGCGAGCGAGAGGGCGTATGGACAAGTCGCGCGTGGCCCCGGTTTGGGCCCAGCGAGTCGTGATCGGCGTGCTGCTGGCCCTGGTCGCGGGTCTGATTTTTCGCCCCGGCGATAGCCGATCCGATCAGCTCGAACTGCGTGATCCCACTGCTTGGGTCGCGAGTTCCTTCGCGGGCGAGATCCTTCAGGTCAACGCGGTCACCGGCGAAGTGCTGGCCCGGCTCCCGCTGTCGGGCATCGGCGACGACGTCGAGGTCGCGCAGAGCGGCTCCAACGCGTTCGCGCTCAATCGTTCGACGGGCGAGGTCGCGTTCGTCGACGGCCGGCTCCAAGCAGTCGGCACCCGTAGCCCGGTGCCCGGCGTGGACACCGATGCGTCGCTGCGCAGCGTCGGCGACCTCGCTCGCCTCATCACCACTCGCGCCGTCTACCCGCTCGACACGATGTCGGGCGCCGCGGGCGAACCGGTGGTGTTGGCGTCGCCGCTCGGCTCCGCGGTCCTCGACCCGTCCGGCGCCTTGATCGGCGTGGCCGGCAGCGGCTTGCGCGTCGTCACCGACACGGTGGTCGACGTGCCCGGCAGCGTCTCGTTGGTGAGCGTGGCCGGTGCGCGCGACCGCAGCTACGGTGTCAGCGCCGATCCGCGGCAATTGCGCGAGGTCACGCCCCGAGGCTCGCTCGGTTCCAAGCGTTGTCTCACCGGCGACATCACCGGCCCCCTCGTGTCGACGCAAGACCCGGCGTCGACGCGCGTCGTCGTCGTTGCGACCGGCACCGGCGTCATCGCGATCTCCGACATCGTCGCCAACACCTGCCAATCGGCAACGCTCGAGGATCTCCGCGGCCCCGTGGGAACGCCGGTCACCTACGGCGACAACGCATTCGTGCCGATGTTCCGCACCGGTGAAGTCGCCGTTTTCCGTCTCGTCGACGCCGCGCTCGTGCGCCGCGTCCCCGTCGCCCAAGCAGGCAACAGCTTCGAGCTCTTCGAAAAAGCAGGCGTGCTGTGGGTCAACGACGCCGCTTCCGAGCAAGCCTTGGTGATCAACGACGGCGGCGTCGTGCGCCGCATCGACAAGACCGCCGGCGCCGCGCTCGCCACTGCGACGGGCCCCGGCGGCGGTCCTCGCACAGGCGCCACCGGCGACGCCCTACCAGTGGGCAGCACACCCACCGACGGCGGATCCACCGGCGGCGCCGGGTCGGGTGAGGTCACGACAGGTGACGGCGCCGCGCCGGGCACCGGTACGGGCGGCGCCGGAAACAACGCGGTGCGCGGCAACGGCACGGGCGGCTCGGGCACCAACGCCGGCATCGAGCCCGACAACGTGGCCGACACCCTCGCCGCCGACTTCACGTTCACTTCGAGCGTCGTCAATGTCGACCAACTGGTCACGTTCACCGACCGCTCCACCGGCAACCCGACCGCGTGGACGTGGGACTTCGGTGACAGCACTTTCGGTTCGGGCGCCAAGGTGCAAAAGGCGTGGGAGACGGCGGGCACCTACACCGTCACGCTCAACGTCGACAACGCGACGGCGAGTTCGCGCGCGAGCGCAATGATCGAGGTGATCAAGCCCGAGACCAAGGTGCGTCCGAAGGCGGACTTCAGCTACAGCGCACAACGGGTCGAAGTCGGTGTCGCGGTCACCTTCACTGATCGCTCGATCGGCAATCCCACCGAGCTGCGCTGGACCTTCGGTGACAACACCACACAAACAGGCTCGGTCGTCACGAAGTCATGGCCCAATGCGGGCACCTTCATCGTGACGTTGACGGCGACCAACGGTGAGGGCACCGACACCACGCAGATCCCGATCACCGTGTTCGACAAAGTGGTGCCGCCCACTGCCTTGATCGAGACGTCGGCCACCTCGGCGACCGTCGGTCAGAGCCTGTCGTTCTTCTCGCGTTCTTCGGGCAATGCGACCGACCTCAAATGGGACTTCGGCGACCGTACGACCGGCTCCGGTGCCTCGATCCGCCACGCATGGAGTTTGCCCGGTACCTACACCGTGACGCTCACCGCTTCGAATTCGGCAGGCAGCAACAGCAACTCGCTGCAGGTCACGATTCGCGAGCGGGTGTTGCCGCCGATCGCCCGACTCTCGGCTTCGGCCGCGCTCGTCGAAGAGGGCGTGAACGTGCGCTTCACCAGCTTGTCGATCAACAACCCGACCTCGACTACGTGGGACTTCGGCGACGGCCAGGGAGCGTCCGGGCCATCGGTGGTCAAGTCGTGGCCCAATGCCGGCACGTACACGGTGTCGATGCGCGTCACCAACAGCGAGGGGTCCGACACGGCGACCGCGGTTGTTCGGGTGCTGCCGAATATCCCTGCACCGATCGCGTCGTTCAGCTTCGCGCCGGTCTCGCCCGACACCGCGACCGCAGTGCAGTTCACCGACACCTCCACTGGTGGACCGCCGTCCGAATGGCGCTGGGATTTCGGTGACGGATCCCCCGAGTCGACGCAACGCAACGCCACCCACACCTTTGCCCGTACCGGCACGTTCCAGGTGCGACTGACCGTCGTCAACCGCGCCGGTACCAACTCGACGGTGCGCTCGATCGTGGTGCGCCCTGCGGCACCCGTGGCCGCGTTCACCTTCCTGCCGGCGGTGCCGCTCATCGGGGGCGCCGTGCAGTTCAACGACACCTCCACCGGCGGCGTGCCGACGACGTGGGCATGGGACTTCGGCGATACCACGGTGTCGGCCTTGCGCAACCCGACCAAGATCTACACGGTCGCCGGTACCTACCAGGTGCGTCTGACGACGACCAACGAAACGGGTACGAGCACCATCGTGCGACCGGTCGTGGTGAGCCCGCCGGCGCCGATAGCGGCCTTCACCTTTGCGCGGGCAGCACCGGTGGCCCAGGAGACGGTCACGTTCACCAACACGTCGACCGGTGGCCCCGCGACGACGATCTCGTGGGACTTCGGCGACGGCAGCCCGCTGTCACCGGTCGCCAACCCCACCAAGGTGTACGACGCTCCCGGCACCTACCCCGTGACGTTGACGGTCTCGAACGCCGCCGGCACGACCAGCGTCACGCGCAACGTGGTCGTGGCGCCGCCGCCGCCGCCGCCGATTCCTTCATTCACCGGTCCCGCGTCGATCGTCGCCGGGCAGGCGGCGACCTTCGTCAACACGTCGACCGGTGGCGCACCGACGTTGACGGTATGGGACTTCGGCGACGGCAGCCCACAGTTCTTCGGCTACAACCCCCCGCCGCACGTCTACGCCACCGCGGGCCCCTTCACGATCACGCTGACCATGTCCAACCCCGGCAACCCGCCGGTGAGCGCCTCCCGCCCGCTCGTGGTCCACCCGGTGGCCCCGACGGTGACCATCAACGCACCGGTGCCCAGTCCCGCGGTTGCCGGCTCGCCGGTGGCCTTCTCGGCCACGGTGACGGGCGGCCAAGGGCCCTTCACCTATGCCTGGACATTCGAGAGAGGTACCCCGGCCGCTTCGACGAGCGCCACGCCGAGCGTGACGTTCTCGACGATCGGTCCGGGCCACGCGGTGAGGCTGACCGTGACCGACGCCCTCGGTCGCGCCGCCGCAGCGCCAGTGCGACAGGTGACCGTGGTCGCGCCACCGCCGCCGACGGTGGTCGTGAGCATCGTCACTCCGGCGGGGCCCTACACCGCGCCCGTGACCGTGACGTTCCGGGCAACGGTGACCGGCGGCCTGGGGCCGTACACATATTCGTGGCCGGCGCTGCCGCTGTTGTCGGGGGCGACCTATGTCGGTCCGACGAATACCGCGACGGTGGAGATCCAATTCGCCCAGGCGTTCAGCGGCAACATCCGGGTCAACGTCTTGGATGACTTAGGACAACCGGACACCGACACGGAGCCCATCGTGGTGGCGGCGCCGTTGCCGCCGCCGCCGACTACGCCGCCGCCGACTACGGCGCCGCCGACTACGGCGCCGCCGACTACGGAGCCGCCAGACGGCTAGCTTCGCTACGCACTTCGGGGTGCGTCGCCTGTCGCCACTGCCGGCGCCGCGGCGTCTCAGCCGACCGCAGCGTCGTCGCGCTCCCTGCGCACGAGCGAGACGATGCTGAACCGGGCAGCGAGCCGTTCCCGCTTGCCCAGCGAGCTCCACAGGTTCTCTTCGAACATTGTCTCGAGTTGCCACGCCGAGTCAGCCATCTCGGGGGTCGGCTGCTCGCGCGCATACACCGCGCGGCTGAGATCGCGCGACAGCGTCACAATCGGCAGGGTCGTGTCGGTGCCGAATCGGGCGGTCGCCGCGCGGCCGACCTCGCGGGGAGTCAAGCTCGGCGGCACGTCGACGCCGAG
Source organism: Acidimicrobiales bacterium (assembly GCA_035525225.1). Lineage (GTDB taxonomy): Bacteria > Actinomycetota > Acidimicrobiia > Acidimicrobiales > WLNW01 > DATLFA01. The sequence continues at coordinate 39,810 of DATLFA010000039.1, read as the reverse complement.
TTCGGCGAGGCGATCGGTGAACTCGTCCCACGCACCGGCGATGCGCTTGTCGGGATCACCGGTGCGGCGGCGCGAGCGGCGCACCCGCTTGGCCAGCAGCACCGCGCCGGCGAGCCCCAATGCCGCCAGCAGGATGACGCCGACACCGATCGCAACCCGTTTGAGCAATACGACATAGCCGCGGTCGAGGATGCGCGTGGTCGGCGCCTCGGACGGCCCGACTTCGCGCGGCTGCTGCTGCCCACCGCCTCCCTCGGGCCGTGTCGTCGCCGTCGACTGCTGTTGCTGCACCGGAGGGCGAACCTGGCCCGCTTTGGGGCTGGGGTCGACGGTGACCCATCCGAGATCTTCCAGCTTGACCTCGGCCCACACGTGGTAGTCGTTCGTGGAGACTTCTTCGAGCGGGACGAACACGCCGTCCTGCTCCTCGGTGATGCGGTAGCCGAGCACGACACGAGTCGGGTACCCGAGGACGCGAGCCAACACCGCGAACGACGTCGCGAACTGCTCGGCGGTGCCCTGTTGATCCTGCAGCAAGAAGCGTTCGAGCCGGCCGAACGAGCTGCCGCCCTGTGCCGTCTCGTCGTAGGTATACCGGTCGCGCAGATAGGTGTCGAGCTTGACGATGGCCTGACCGGCGGTCGGTGCGTCGCCGACAATCGTGCCGGCAAGATTTCGTATCGCAGGCGGCACCGTGGCGTTGATGGTGGTGTAGCGCACCGTGTCCTCGTCGGTCGCCGCCGCGGCTGACGCCAGCTGTTGTGGCGACGGGTTGTTGAGGCGACCGTCCGCGAAGTACTCGGTGCCATCGATCGATGTCCGGGTGAAGACGTCGCCGGTCTCGGGGTCGGTCAGCACTTCGCGTTCGTTTATCTCGTCGAACGCGCCGACCGTGGGCAAGAACTGGTTGGGCAGGCGACCGACGAAGACGTGCGCGGTCACGGGCGTCCCGGTGACGCTCGAGGCCTCGTTGCCGGCGCTGCCTTGTTTTTGGAAGCGGCCGGACGATGTCCACCGCACGCCGTCGAAGCTATCGAGGGTGATCGCGGGCATGCGGCCCACGTCGAGCGCGCTGGCACCGGTCAGGCGGACGCGGAACAACGACTGAGCCGGCACGCGCGACACGATGGCTTTGTACTCCGCCAGCGGGTCGAGCACCGATGTGTTCGCGATGAGCTCACCGCGCAATTCGCGCGGGTCGAACGGATCGTCCGACGATGCCGCGTCGGCGACGAGCGGGCACATCAACGCGATGATCGCGACCAGCGGTACACCAATTGTCAGGCGCGACGACACGAGGCTGCGGCTATCGATCTCGACGACCCCCTCCCTGCGGCTCGCGGTGAGGTCGGGACTGGCGCGCAACAGGACCGCCAGAAAGCCGACGCCGATGAAGATCGCGATGTAGAGGACCGACGGCCCGCCGATGGGTGCGGTGATCGGCAGCGACAAGCCCATCAACGCGATCGGCGGGATCAGCGGCACCGCGGCCAGGCGCGATCGAAGGCAGATATCGGTTGTCGTGTACCCGCAGAGCCACGAGAGTGCGGTGATCAGGACGAGGGGAGCCTGCCGGTCGCGCAGCGGCAACGAGTCACCGAGGGCTTCGGAGAATCCGTGGGCCAGGCCTTCGCGCAGTGCGCGCATCGTCTCGCTTCCGGGAACTGCGCCGGCCGTCAAGGTGTCGACGAGCGCGGAGTAGATCACGAACACTGCGCCAATGAATAGCCCGATCGCGAACGCGCGGCCGACCGTGAATCGTGGTCGCAGTAGGTACGCGACGATCGCCCCGCCGATGAGGCCGCCGAAGGTCGGGCCGACGAAGTCGCCCCAGCCACCGAACACGGGGTGATACACGAAGAGCGCGGCCAAACCGACGATCACGAACATCACGACGTCGGTTGCGCCCGAATGTGTCAGGCGCCGGGGGAGGGAGACCTCGTCGTCGCTCTCGCTCATTGCTGGTCGCTCGCTCATCTCGCTCGCCGATTCCAGCCGCGGGCGAACTCGGCAACACCACTGGCGTTTATGAGCACGGCGTTCGGCGCGAGGATGACCTCGCTGCCGCGCACCCCCAAGCGGCCGATCGTGAGCGAGTCGAAGCGCCGGCGAATCGGTGCGAGGCAGGTGAGGTCGGCGGAGGTGCAGCGGCCGGACACGACAGCCAACGAGGCGCCGCCGGGATCGCGCGAAAGCGGTCCCACCGCGCTTTGCATCGCGCCGCGTGGGACGCGGTCGAGCGACGCCAAGAGGTCCATGACCGACGCCTTGGTCATCAGCGAATTGGCGGTACGGCCGCACGTTGTCTCGAGACGGAAAGGAAAGTGGTTCAACATCGAGGCCATGACAATCGACGCCACGACTTCGATGGCGTCTTCGAACGATTCGTCGGTGTAGATATGTTCGCGCGTGTCGACCACGATGACGCTTCGCGGCTGGTGCGTATCGACGTTGTGGCGGACCATTAACGTGCCCGTCTTTGCCAGCGATCGCCAGTGCACGAGGCGCAGGTCGTCACCTTCGACGTATTCGCGGAGGTTCTGAAACGCGATACCGCCTTCGGGAGCCTCGCCCATGCTGGTGCCGTCGAGATCGCGTTGCACGCCACTCGGGAACGGGGTGAGCATGACGATGCGCGGGTGGACGAAGAAGGTTGCGATGTCGCGCTGTTGCTGCCCGACGCGGATCAAACCGAAGGGGTCCGATCGGCTCACGATGAGCGGGCCCACCTGGAACACCCCGCGTTTGTCCGACGGCAGTTGCTGGATGACCGTCGCGGTGGCCTCGGGGTCGATGCTCGGCAACTCGACGGGCAGCACGCGGTTGCCGAACTGCTCGAGCGCGACACCGCTCGAGGTGCGGCGGCGACCGAGGTTGGTGATGCGCAGTTCGCTCAGCGCGCGTTGACCGACGGTGATGCGCTCGGGCTGCAGTTCGCGCACCGCGCGCACCCGGGGTCGGCGCACGACCCAGAAGGTGGCCGCGGCCAACGCGAAGATGAAGGCAAGGCCGAGCGTCAGCAGCGCGGCGTAGTGCATGAGCCAGCCGGTCACCGTGAGAAGGACCGCCAGCACCGCAAAGGTCTTACCGGTGCTGGTGAGCACAGCCGAGTCAGCCTTCCTCGCGCCGCTTCGGCACGGGGACCGACTTGATGACCCGGTCGAGCAGGTCGATGGAGGTCACGCCGGCCAGCTCGGCCTCGGGCGACACGATCATGCGGTGCCCGAGCACGAAGGGCACGACGGCTTTGACGTCGTCGGCGGTGACGAACGGCCGGCTGTCGGCCGCGGCGTAGGCCTTGGACGCACGGGTCAGCGCGATGGCGCCGCGGGGGCTCACACCCAGCCGCAGCTGCGGCAGTTCGCGGGTGGCCCGGGCGATCGACACGATGTACTGCCGCACCGCGGGGGCGACGAAGGTGCGCTCGACGACGTTTGCCATGCGCTCGATGTCGTGGGTCGTGATCACCGGCGAGAGCGCGGACGGCCGGCGACGCCCGACGGCGAGGTCGATGACCTCGAGTTCGGCGGCGCGATCGGGATAGCCGACGGAGATGCGCATGAGGAAGCGGTCGAGCTGGGCCTCGGGCAGGTTGTAGACGCCCTCGTGCTCGATCGGGTTCTGCGTCGCGACGACGATGAACGGATAGGGCACCGGGTAGCTGCGCCCGTCGACGGTCACCTGGTATTCCTGCATGACCTCGAGTAGCGCGGACTGGGTCTTCGGTGAGGCGCGGTTGATCTCGTCACCGAGCACCACGTTGGCGAACACACTGCCCGGACGGAACTCGAACTCGTTGGTGCGCCGGTTGAAGATCTGCACACCGGTCACATCGGTGGGCAAGAGGTCAGGGGTGAACTGGATGCGGGTCCAGGTGCCGTCGATCGATTCGGCGATGGCCTTGGCCAGCGACGTCTTGCCGATGCCGGGGACGTCTTCGATCAGCAGATGACCCTCGGCGGCGAGGCAGGCGAGCGCCAGGCGGATGACCTGCGTCTTGCCGCGGAGGACGCGCTCGATGTTGCTCACCATCGAAGCGAAGTCACGTGCGAACTCCTCGGCCTCTGCGTCGAGGGTGTTCGCGTCTACCTGGGTCACCATGGCTCCTATGTCGGCCCCTTATCGTCCATCAGGGCCGCTGCGCAGGGTATCGGGGCGAATGCGTGGTGGCTCGGCAGGAACGTGAGACAATGCGTGGCTAGAGATATCGCGGTTGGTCGCGCTTCGCCAGTGCTCTCCCGCCCGTTTTTCTCGAATCCTGTGCGCTGCGCCCCGAAACGCGGCTGGATGAAAGGGCTGCTCACGGTCGTTCGCCGCCGCCTCGACGTCGAACTCGTTCGGCGTGGCCTCGCCGAGAGCCGCGAATCCTCCCGGTCGCTGATCGCCGCGGGGTTGGTGACGGTGGCCAATGTCGTCGCCACGAAACCGGCCCGTCGCACCGCGCCGGACGAGCCGATCGAGCTCTTGGGACCGCCACCGCGGTTCGTGAGCCGTGGTGGGATCAAGCTCGACGCCGCCCTCACCGCGTTCGCGCTCGAGGTCGAAGGGTGGCGCGCCATCGATGTGGGCGCGTCGACCGGCGGCTTCACCGATTGCCTCCTTCAGCGGGGCGTGGTCGCGGTGACCAGCATCGACGTGGGCTACGGGCAATTGCACGAGCGGCTGCGCGCCGACCCTCGGGTTTCGGTGAGGGAGCGGACCCACATCCGCGACTGTCGGGCCGAAAATCTCGGCGGACCGGTGCCCCTCGTGGTCGTCGACGTGTCCTTCATCTCCCTGTCGTCGGTACTCGACGCGGTGCTGGGCCTGGTGGAGCCCGAAGGGCGGATCATCGCGCTCGTGAAGCCACAGTTCGAAGCGGGACGTGCCGACGCCGATCGCGGCCGGGGGGTCATCCGCGACGCCGCGGTCTGGCGCCGGGTGCTCGTCGCCCTGCGGTCCGACGTCGAAGCTCGTGGCGCGGCCATGATGGGGTTGATGATCTCGCCCATCACCGGTGCACAGGGCAACGTCGAATTCTTCGCACTCATCGAACGCTCCGCGGGCCCATCACGGCCACCGGTCGACGACGAGGCGATCGATGCCGTGATCGACGAGGCGCGGCAGCGGGAGCAGCCGCGATGACACGGGGCACCGTTCGCCGCGTCGGCATCGTGGTCAACGAGAGCCGGGAGGCCGCGCTGCGCTCGGCCGACGAGTTGGCTGACTGGCTCGAAGGCGCGGGCCACGAGGTGCGCCGTCCCGAACCACTGGTGACCCACGACGAAGGGTTCGTCCACGGCCTCGATCTCGTCGTCAGCTTGGGGGGCGACGGCAGCATCTTGCGCAGCGTCGCGCTCGTCGGTGACAACGAAGTGCCCATCCTCGGCGTCAACTTCGGGCAACTCGGCTACTTGACCCTCGTCGAGCCGGACCAAGCGCGCCAGGCCATCGAACGGTTCTTCGCCGGCACCTTCGACATCGAGGAGCGGATGTTGCTCGACGTGCACGTCCACGCACCGGGCGCAGACCTCGACGGAACGCTCCATCACGCGCTCAACGAGGCGACCCTCGAGCGGCCCGTCACGCTCAGCACCTTGCGCCTGTCGGTGAGCCTGGACGACACGTTCTTCACCACCTACGCCGCCGACGGGTTGATCGTCGCCACGCCCACCGGTTCGACGGCCTACGCCTTCTCCGTGCGGGCCCCGATCGTCGACGCCACTCATCGGGCGCTGCTGTTGACACCCATCTCGCCGCACATGCTCTTCGATCGGTCGCTCGTGCTGGCCCCGTCGACGCGGGTGCAGATCACGGTCAGCGCCCAACGACCGGCGAGCCTGTCAGTGGACGGCCGTAGTCTTGGGATGTTGCGTGACGGAGACGCGATCACCTGTACCGCTTCGTCGCGGGTGGCCCGGTTGATCACGTTCGGTCCCCGCGACTTCCATGCCGTCCTCAAAGCAAAGTTCGGCCTCAACGACCGCTGACCCGACCCCCGACAAGCGAGCGACCCCTGTGCTCACCGAACTGGCCATCACCGATCTCGGCGTCATCGCCGAGTTGTCGCTCGTACTCGGTCCCGGCCTCACCGCCGTCACCGGTGAGACGGGCGCGGGCAAGACCATGGTGGTCGAGGCCATCGGCCTGTTGCTCGGGGGCCGCGCCGACGGCGCGGTGGTACGCGCCGGTTGCGCCGAAGCCATCGTCGAGGGCCGTTTCGTGCTCGGTTCCGACGATGAGGTCGTGGTGCGCCGGATCGTGCCGCGCGATGGCCGCTCTCGTGCCTACCTCGACGGGCGTCTCGCCACGGTGACCTCCTTGGCCGAGTTGGGCGCGTCACTCGTCGACATCCACGGTCAGCACGCGCACCAGTCGCTCGTGTCGACGACGACGCAACGTGCCGCGCTCGACCGCTTCGGCAATGTCGACACCGGGGCGCTCGATGCCGTGCGGGCCACGCTGGGGTCGATCGACGCAGCGCTCGGTGAGCTCGGCGGTGACGAGCGGGCGCGGGCGCGTGAGATCGACCTCTACCGGTTCCAGGTCGACGAGTTGAGCCGAGCCGCCATCGTCGACCCCGATGAAGACGCACAGCTCGAACGGGACGAGAGCGAGCTCTCCGACGCGCTCGCGCATCGTGAGGCAGGCGCGCAGGCGAGCGATGCGCTGGGGGGTGACGAGGGTGCCGCCCTCGACGCCATCGGTGCCGCGCTCGCCGTGTTGGGCGACCGTGCCCCCTATCGCGACCTGGCGGCGCGGCTGCGGTCGGTTCACGCCGATCTCGATGACATCGCCCACGACATCAGGGCCATCGCCGAGCGCATCGAAGAAGATCCCGAGCGGCTCGCGTCATTGCGCGCCCGTCGTCAACTGCTGCGCGACATGCGCCGCAAATACGGTCCCGCACTCGACAACGTCATCGCGTACGCCGCCGAGGCCGAGCGCCGGCTGGGCGACTTGTTGGCGCATGACCAGCGCGCGGCCGACCTCGACTCCCGGCGGGCCGCGGCCCTTCGCGAGCGGGCGGCGGCCGAGGCGGCCGTGCGTGCGGCCCGTCAGGCGGCGGCGCCCCGGCTGGCCAAGGCGGTCGAGCGCCATCTGCGCGAGTTGGCGATGCCCAAGGCAAAGCTCGAGGTGTCCGTCGACGGTGCCGCCGGCGACGACGTGCGCGTTCTCCTCGCCGCCAACCCGGGTGCACCGCCGTTGCCGCTCGGCAAAGTGGCGTCGGGGGGCGAGTTGGCGCGGGCCATGCTGGCACTGCGCCTCGCGCTGCCCGCGGCCGGCGACACCACGCCTCCCACCTACGTGTTCGACGAGGTCGACGCGGGCATCGGCGGTGCGGCCGCGACGGCGGTAGGCCGGGCATTGGCCAAGCTGGCACGGCACCGCCAAGTGCTCGTGGTCACGCATCTGCCTCAGGTCGCGGCGTACGCCGATCACCACGTCGCCGTGCACAAATCGGCGCAGGCTCGCTCTACCTTCGTGCGCGCGGACCTCGTCGTCGGCACCACGCGAGTCGTCGAATTGTCACGGATGTTGTCGGGTTCACCCGAAAGTGTGACCGCACGCGAACATGCGGCCGAGCTGCTGCGCACCGCGGCCGCCGACCGATGACGCATCGGCAGCCGCCCATGCGCGCGATCTTCGACCGGCAACGGTAGGTTGCACTCCCGTGACAAAACACATCTTCGTCACTGGTGGTGTAGCCAGTTCTCTCGGCAAGGGCCTCACGGCTTCTTCGCTCGGTCGACTACTCAAATGCCGTGGCTTTCGAGTCACGATGCAAAAGCTCGACCCTTACATCAACATCGATCCGGGCACGATGAACCCGATCGAACATGGTGAGGTCTACGTCACCGACGACGGCGCCGAAACCGATCTCGATCTCGGTCACTACGAACGGTTCATCGACGAGAACCTGACCCGCGCGTCCAACGCGACGACCGGTTCGATCTATTGGTCGGTGATCAACGCCGAGCGGCGCGGCGACTACCTCGGGCGCACGGTGCAGGTGATCCCACACATCACCGACGAGATCAAGCAACGCATCCGGGCATTGACGACCGACGACGTCGACGTCGTCATCACCGAAGTCGGCGGCACCGTCGGCGACATCGAGATCTTGCCGTTCCTCGAAGCCATTCGTCAGTACCGCCTCGAGGTCGGCCGCGACAACGTCTGTTACGTACACGTCACGTTGGTGCCGTTCATCGGCCCGTCGGGCGAGCAGAAGACCAAGCCGACGCAGCACTCGGTCACCGAGTTGCGCAGCCGGGGTATCCAACCCGATGCCATCGTGTGCCGCAGCGAGCAACCCATCTCCGACTCGTTGAAACGCAAGATCTCCAACTTGTGCGACGTGCCCATCGAGGGCGTGGTCAACGCGGCCGACGCCGAGAGCCTCTACGAGATCCCGATCGTGTTGCACGAAGAGGGCCTCGATCGCCTGGTGTGCGACATCCTCCGTCTACCCGATCGACCCATCGATCTCACCGACTGGGTCGAGCTCAATCGACGCGTGCGCGAAGCCAAGCGCACCGTACGCGTCGGCATCGTGGGCAAGTACGTGAGCCTCGTCGACGCCTACCTCTCGGTGGTCGAGTCGCTCAACCACTCGGCGCTCTTCCACAACTGTCGCGTCGAGATCGATTGGATCGAAGCCGAGACGGTCACCGGTCTGTTCGCCGAAAACCACCTGCGCGACCTCGACGGCATCGTCATCCCCGGGGGGTTCGGCGAGCGCGGCATCGAAGGCAAGATCACTACGGCAGGTTACGCGCGCGAGCAGGGCATCCCGTGTCTCGGCTTGTGCCTCGGCCTTCAGGTGATGACCATCGAGTACGCCCGCAACGCGCTCGGCATGAGTGGCGCCAACTCCACCGAGTTCGACAGCAAGACGCACTATCCGGTGATCGATCTGATGTCGTCGCAACTCGGTGTGGTCGACAAGGGCGGCACCATGCGTCTCGGCGCGTACATCGCGCAACTGCGCCCCGGCACCCAGGTGCATGAGATCTACGGCGAAGATGTCGTGTCCGAACGTCATCGTCATCGCTACGAGTTCAACCCGCGGTTCCGCCGCCGATTCGAGGAAGGTGGCCTCGTGTGCTCGGGCGAGTCCCCCGACGGACAACTCGTCGAGTTCATCGAGTTGCCGACCCATCCGTTCTGGGTCGGCACGCAGGCACACCCCGAGTTCAAGTCCCGGCCGACGAGGCCGGCGCCGCTGTTCCGCGCGTTCATCGAGGCCGTGCTCTCGCGCTCCGAAGGCCGCAACCCTCACTTGATCGACCTGCACGAATTCGGCGTCTGACGCGTGGATCGCTCGTCGCCGGGCGGTTTTCGCCAGATCAGCGAAGACACGGTCTTCGAGGGCAGGATCATCCGGGTTTCGGTGGGCGAGTTCGTGAGCCCATCGGGCGACACCGTCGTGCGCGAATTGGTCCGGCACCCGGGCGCGGTGTCCGTGGTGCCGATCGTCGATGATCACGTCGTGATGGTGCGCCAGTACCGGGCCGCGATCGGCGGTGACCTGCTCGAGATCCCCGCGGGCAAACGTGACGTCGCCGACGAGCCGCCGGAGTTGACGGCCGAGCGCGAACTCGTCGAGGAGATCGGCCTGCGGCCGCGTTCGCTCGAGTTGTTGGCCGGCTTCTACAACTCCGCGGGTTTCTGCGACGAGTATTGCTACGTCTATCTGGCAACCGACTTCGACGAGGCGACCGCACAAGCGCACGGCGAAGAAGAGCAGTTCATGACCATCGAGCACATACCTCTCGACGATGTGCCGGCCATGATCGCCGATGGCCGGCTGTGCGACGCCAAGTCGATCATCGGGCTGTCGCTGACGCTGCGCCGACTCGGGCGATGACCACCGCCACGCTCCCCGAGGCCGCCGAGGAGTATCTGACGTGGCTCGTCGTCGAAAAGGGACGCGCGCCCAACACCATCGCCGGGTACCGCCACGACCTCGTGCAGTACTGCCAGTTCCTCGACGAACGCGGTCGCACCCTCGATGACGCGACCGAACACGATGTCATCGATCTCGTCCACTCACTGCGCAACCACGGTCGCGCGGCGCGGACCGTCGCCCGGGCCACCGTGGCCGTGCGGGGGTTACACAAGTTCATGGCCGTCGAAGAGCTGCGCGACGACGATCCGACGAGCGATGTCGAGATGCCCCAGGTGCCGCGAGGTTTGCCCAAGGCGCTCACCGAGGACGAGGTCGGGGGACTGCTCGCCGCGGTCGACGGCACCGACGCGCTGGCCGTGCGCGATCGGGCGATGCTCGAAGTGCTCTACGGCGCGGGCCTTCGCATCTCCGAGTTGTGCGGGTTGTCGCTTTCCGACATCGATCTGCGCGACTGCGTGATGCGCGTGTTCGGCAAGGGTTCCAAGGAGCGCATCGTGCCGATCGGTCGCATGGCCGTCGCCGCGCTGACCGACTACTTCGGCGCCGGCGGCCGGCCCCAACTCGAGCCCGAACGGTGGAAGTCGCGCCGCGACAGCGATGCCGTGTTCCTCAACCCCCGCGGCGGTCGCTTGAGTCGTCAAGGCGCGTGGGGCGTGGTGCGCAAGTACGGGGTGGTCGCCGGCATAGGCGCAAAGCTGACCCCCCACGTGCTGCGTCATTCGTGCGCAACGCACATGCTCGATCACGGCGCCGACATCCGCTCCGTCCAAGAGTTGCTCGGTCACGCGTCGATCAGCACGACACAGATCTACACGATGGTGTCCGCCGAGCGACTCTGGCAGGTCTACGACTCGGCGCATCCACGCGCGCGCGGCTCATCACACGCGCCACTCGACCGATAGGAGTGGCTGTGGCAACGAACGCGCACCTTGTTCGGCGATTCTTCGGGTCGCTGAGACCCGGCGGTCCACCCGCGCGGGATGCGCAATGGGTGCAGACCGTGCTGTCGAGCGACGAGTACGCGCTCTGGCGACGGATGTCGGGCCCTGATCGCCGGCATTCGGCGCAGGTGGCGCGGGCCGTGCAGCGCGCGCTCGCCGGCGACGCGCCGAGCGAGGTGTTGGCGGCCGCGCTCTTGCACGACGTGGGCAAGATCCACAGCCGCCTGCGCACATTCGGTCGGGTCGTCGCGACGCTGACGATCAAGACCGCCGGGCGCGACGAGGTCGCGTCGTGGACACAGGTCGGTGGTCTCCACCGGCGCATCGCGCTCTATCAGGATCACCCCGACATCGGTGGCGACGACCTCGAGTTGGCGGGCAGCCATCCGCTGACGACCGCCTGGACGCGTGAGCATCATCGTGACGCCGCGGAGTGGACCATTCCCCGCGAGTACGCGACGGTGCTCGACGCCTGCGACAACGACTGAACGGGCGCGGCGCGGTGACGGCCGGCTAGCCGTCGTCGTCGATGAGGCTGCGCCACACGACCTTGGTGCCCTCGTGGCCGGTGCGCGCGATCCACACCGTCGACAATGCGGCGGCGGCAACAGTGATCACTGCGAGCGTGACCATGAGCGACGGCATCCACGCGGGCGTTGCCGCGGCATCGCGCGACCGATCCCGATAGCGACCCACGAGCACGAGCGCGAGCACCGCGATGAACAGCGCGATCACCAACAGACGCGAGGTCTCGGCCAACTGACGATGGTGCTCGATCGGTTCGGCGTTGTCGAGACGGTCGTCGAAGGCCTCGCCCGATGACACGGCCAACAGCGTCGCGACGACCATCAAACCGCTGGCCCCCACGAGGATCCAGCCGAAGCGACGCCTCCATGGCGGACGGACCGCGATCGCGATCGCGCCGATGCACACCAATGGGATCAACACGATAGGTACGTGCACGAAGAACGGATGCGCCGGCAGCCCAAGGATCGAGTCCATCGGGCGAGCGTAGTGGGTGACCCGCGACCACTCCTGGCGCCTCGTCGGCTAGAACCTCGCAGATTCCCATTGGCTCTGGAGGGCTTCGTGAGAATGTTTCCTGTCATGTTCGCGGCGGTTGCTGTCGCACTCTTGGCGGGCTGTGGCGACAGCAGCAGCGAGAGCGACACCACGACGACGACCGTTGCCGGTTCCTCGGGCACGACTGCGGCCGCCGGCAGCGCCACGACGACGGCCTCGGGAGCCAGCGCGACGACCGCGGCGGGCACGGTGGCGGTCACCCTCAACGAGACGTCGGTCGATGCGAGCACTTCGTTGAAGGCCGGAGCGGTGACCTTCGCGATCAAGAACGGCGACAGCCGCAGTCAGCACGAGTTCGTCGTGATCAAGGGTAAGTTCGCCGAGCTTCCCAAGACATCGAACGGCGCAGTCGACGAGGCCAAGTTGGCGGCCGGCGCACTCGTCGGGCGCACCGACAAGATCGCGGGCGGGGGCTCGACGACCGCGACGTACACGCTCGCCGCGGGCAACTACGTGCTGCTGTGCAACATCAACAGCGGTCCCAACTCGCACGCCGCGGATGGGCAGCGTCTCGACGTCACCGTCGCGTAACGCCGATCACGCCTTGCCGCGGGGGAGCAAGCCGATCGCGTCGTAGGCGCGAGTCAGAGTGACCGACGCGACCATTTCGGCTTTGCGCGCACCTTTGTCCAACAACCGCGCGGTCTCGGCGGGATCCGACGCGAGCTCTGCGAAGCGCTGTTGTATCGGCCGTACTGTTTCGATCACTGCCGCCGCCGTGTCCTTCTTGAGCGCACCGTATTGCGAGTACGAGGCCGCGATCGCGGCCGGCTCACCCCCCGCGCACGCGGCCAGGATCGACAACAGATTGGCAACGCCGGGTTTGGCCGCGGTGTCGAAGCGAACGTCGGTGTCGCTGTCGGTGACCGCCCGCATGATCTTGCGTTCGATGCTCTTCAGCGGCTCGAGGATGTCGATCGTGCCCTGCGGCGACGACTCGGACTTCGACATTTTCTTGGTCGGGTTCTGCAGATCCATGACACGCGCGCCCGCCGCCGGGATGACCGCCTCGGGGATGACGAAGGTCTCGCCGTAGCGACTGTTGAAGCGCACGGCAATATCACGGGTGATCTCGATGTGCTGGAGCTGGTCGTCACCGACGGGCACCCGTTCGGCGTCGTAGAGCAAGATGTCGGCGGCCTGGAGCGCGGGGTAGGTGAACAATCCGGCCGAGATGAAATCGGCCCGGTCCGATTTGTCCTTGAACTGGGTCATTCGCCGCAACTCACCGAAGCTGACCGTGCATTCGAGCAACCAGCTCAAGTTGCTGTGCGCGGGGACATGGCTCTGTACGAACAAGGTGCACACGTCGGGGTCGAGCCCCGCCGCGATCAGTGTCATCGCCAGCTCGAGCGTGCCGGACCGCAGCTCAGCGGGGTCCTTGGGCAGGGTGAGGGCGTGCAGATCGACGATCAGGTGGAACGACTCGTCGTGCTGGTCGCGGACCCAGTTGCGGATCGCGCCGAGAAGATTGCCCAAATGGACGTCGCCAGATGGCTGGATACCGGACAGGACCCGAGGCATGAGGCCCGATCGTACGGCGCCGCCGGACGGCGTTCGCCACATTTGCCCGGGATTCGCCAATCCGGCGGCCCGACCTTCTATCGTCAAGAGGTGACCTACGCAGTGCAGACCCCCGTCTACGAGGGCCCGTTCGATCTGCTGCTCCACTTGATCCTGAGCGATGAGGTCGATGTCTACGAAGTGTCGCTGACCTCGATCGTCGATGCCTACCTCCGTGAGCTCGAGCTCATGGAGCACTGCAATCTCGAGGTCGCCACCGAGTTCCTCTTGATCGCTGCGACACTGGTCGAGCTCAAGACCCGGCGACTGCTTCCCGGCGACGACAACATCGATCTCGACGACGAGTTGGCGCTGTGGGAAGAACGCGATCTGTTGCTGTCTCGCCTCGTCGAATGCAAGACATTCAAAGATGCGGCTGTCGTGTTGTCACAACTCGCATCGATGGCGTCGCGGTCGGCGCCGCGGCGAGCGGGGCTCGAAGATCGATTCATCGGGCTCATGCCCGATCTCCTCGCCGGCGTCACCTCGCTCGACGTCCGTGCGGCGTTCTTGCGTGCGGTCGCACCCAAGATCGCGCCGCACATCGACACCGAGCACATCGCGCCCATTCGGGCGTCGGTGGTGGAGGCGGTCGAGGAACTGATGGACGAGCTGCCGCGCATCGGCACGATCACGTTTCGCCGGCTCACGTCGGGCCTCGTCGATCGCATCGAGATCGTGGTTCGATTCCTCGCCATCTTGGAGATGTTCAAGCAGGGGCTCATCGAGCTCGAGCAAGGCGCGGTGTTCGGAGACATCAGCATCGAGTGGGTCGGCGATCGGGGCGGCGCCGATCTCGCATCGATCGACGTCTACGACGGATAAATATCCATGAGCAACAACGAGGCGCGTCGCGCCATCGAAGCCATCTTGATGGTGGCCGAGGAACCGATCGAACCGAGCGTGCTCGCACAGCTGACCGAGCAGCCCAAGGACCGCGTCATCGAGATATGCGAACAACTCGCAGAGCAATACGAGGCCGAACAACGAGGGTTCGTGCTCGTACGCGTTGCCGGCGGGTTCCGGTTCCAGAGCCATCCCGATCTCGCACCGTATGTCGAGCGCTTCGTGCTCGACGGCAAGTCGGCGCGGCTGTCGGCCGCCGCACTCGAGACGTTGGCGATCATCGCGTACAAGCAACCGTTGTCCCGCGCGCAAGTGGCGTCGATCCGCGGGGTCAACGTCGACTCGGTGATACGCACGTTGGAGGTCCGCGGCTATGTCGCAGAGATCGGCCGCGATCCGGGCCCGGGTCAGGCGACGTTGTTCGGCACTACCACGATGTTCCTCGAGCGTCTCGGCCTCGACTCCCTCGATCAGCTGCCGGCACTCGGCGAATTCGTACCGAGCGCGGATGTGATGGAACAACTCGAGCGCAGCTTGCGCGCCGATCCCGTCGACGACATCATCGTTCCCGAATCCTCCCCCGAGTAGTGCTCGGCACGTGTCCGAACGGGTGCACAAGATCCTTGCCCGTGCCGGTGTCGCCAGCCGCCGCCGGTGCGAGGAGCTGATCGAAGAGGGTCGCGTCGAGGTCAACGGGGTCGTCGTCGGACTCGGTGCGCAACTCGACGTCAGCCGCGACATCGTCACCATCGACGGCGCGTTCGTACCGTTGGCGCCCGATGCCGTCTACTACGTGCTCAACAAGCCGGCGGGCTACGTGACGACCGCGCATGATCCCGAAGGGCGGCCCACGGTGGTCGACCTCGTGCCGGCAGAGCCTCGTGTCTTTCCGGTGGGCCGGCTCGACCTCGACACCGAGGGCCTGTTGTTGCTCACCAACGACGGCGAGTTGACGCATCGACTGACGCATCCTTCGTTCGGGATCGAGAAGGAGTACCTCGCCGAGGTCGAGGGCACACCGTCGCGAGGCGCGTTGCGTCGACTCCGCGAAGGGGTCGAACTCGATGATGGCCTGACCGCACCGGCCAAGGTCGCGATGGTGCACCCCAACTTGCTACGACTGGCGATCCACGAAGGACGCAATCGCCAAGTGCGCCGCATGTGCGCTGCCGTCGGTCATCCGGTCGTGCGCTTGGTGCGTGTGCGCATCGCCTCGCTCGTCACAGGGACGCTGGCGCCGGGCCAATGGCGCCCGCTCGACGGGGACGAAGTGCGAGCGTTGGCGGCGGCCGCGGCGGCTCCGACTTCTGGCCCGCCATCGAGAGATCGGTAGGCTGGCTCGCTGTGTCTCGATCAGTCCGCGCGATTCGCGGCGCCACCACCCTCGACAGCGACACGCGCGAGCAGATGATCGAACGCGTCACCACGTTGCTCGCAGACATGTTCAGCCGCAATCACGTCGACCTCGACGATGTCATCAGCATCTTCTTCACCGCCACCGACGACCTGCACGCCATGTTCCCCGCCGAAGCCGCACGCACGATGGGGTTGGCAGAAATTCCATTGATGTGCGCCCGAGAGCTTGCTATCACCGGTGGCATGCCGCGCTGCGTTCGGGTCATGGCCCACGTCGAGTCGCACCATGCGCGGTCGGCCGTCGAGCACATCTACCACGGGGAGGCGCGTAGCCTGCGTCCCGACATCGGTCCGAGCGGGCAATGAGCCCCAGAGCGACCGTCGTCGGCACCGGCCTCATCGGTGGTTCGATCGGCTTGGCGCTGCGCTCACGCGGATGGCGAGTGTCGGGGGTCGATCGCGACGAGGAACGGTTGGCGCGCGCTCGTGCGGTGGGCGCCATCGACTCGATCGGCTTCGACGCAACGAGCGAGCTCACCTTCATCGCGACGCCGGTGGGTGCCATCGCCGAAGCAGCCAAGCAGGCGTTGCGCGAGACGCGCGGCTTGGTCACCGACGTCGGTTCGGTCAAGGCGCCGATCGCCCGCCTCGTCAACGACGCCCGGTTCATCGGCGGTCATCCGATGGCTGGTTCCGAACAGGACGGTCTCGACGGCGCCAACCCGATGATGTTCGAAGGCGCCGTGTGGGTCTTGACACCATCGGGTCCTATCGACGACGCATCGTTCACGCGCGTCCGCAACGTCGTGTCCTCGTTCGGGGCCGACGTCGTCGTCATGCCGCCCGAGCGCCACGACGCGCTCGTCGCGGTCGTCTCCCACGTCCCGCACCTCACCGCGGTCACGCTCATGCGCCTCGCCGAGGGACGTAGCCAAGAGCACGGCGCGTTGCTGCGTCTCGCAGCCGGCGGTTTTCGCGACATGACCCGCATCGCTGCGGGTCATCCGGCGATATGGCCCGATATCTGCGCGCAGAACCGCGATGCCATCATCGACGTCCTCGACGAATTGATCGGGTCGTTGACCAGTGTGCGCCGCATCGTCGCCGACGGCGATCGAGACGCACTCATGGAGCGGCTCGAGCGCGCGCGCGCGGCACGTCTCAACCTGCCGAGCTCCGCGCCCCGGCCATCCGATCTCGTCGAGATGCGGGTGCCAATACCCGATCGCAAGGGCGAGATCGCGACCGTCGCCACGCTCGCGACCGATCTCGGCGTCAACATCTACGACCTCGAGATCGCGCATTCGAGCGAAGGCCAGCAGGGTGTGCTGATCCTCGTGATCGACGCGGGGCAGGGCGAGCGCATGCGTGACGGGCTCATCGAGCGCGGGTACCGGCCGTCGGTGCAGTCCCTCGAATGACAACGCGATCCGATCAACGAGAGTGGTGGCCGGCGCCGTTGGCCGGTCGGCCGGTTTCTGCGCACGTGACGTTGCCCGGCTCCAAGTCGATGACCAACCGGGCACTGGTGCTCGCTGCACTCGCGCAGAGCCCGTCCGTCCTCAGCCACGCGTTGTTCGCCCGCGACACGGAGTTGATGATGCACGGGTTGCAGGCGATGGGCGTCGTCGTCGGTGTGAACGACCGTCGCGACGAGACGCTCGTGATCCCGGCCGCGTTGTCCGGTCCGGCGCAGATCGACGTGGGCAACGCCGGTACCGTGATGCGCTTCTTGTTGCCCGTCGCGGCGCTGGCCGACGGCGATGTCGCGTTCGATGGCGACGCGCGGTCCCACGAGCGCCCTCTCGGTCCGGTGATCGACGCGTTGGGTGCGCTCGGTGTGGACGTCGATCACGGATCTCGCCGATCGCTGCCCCTCGTCGTGCACGGTCGGGGGTTCGTGGGCAGTGCCGGCCCCGATGCGCGCGTCGTCGAGATCGATGCCTCCGCATCGAGCCAGTTCGTCAGCGCGCTGTTGCTCGCCGCGCCGCGCTTCGCCCAGCCGCTCCTGATCCGCCACGTCGGTGCGCCCGTGCCGTCACAACCCCACATCGACATGACGGTCGAGATGTTGCGCGACCGGGGGGTGGCCGTCGACACGACCGAGGCCAACGAATGGCGCGTCGAGCCGACCGTATTCGAAGGCTTCGAGCTGACGGTCGAGCCCGACCTGTCGAACGCGGCGGCATTCCTCGCGGCCGCGATGGTCACGGCGGGGACCGTCACCGTCGATGGGTGGCCGGCGCGCACGACCCAGGCCGGCGATCGGCTGCGTGAATTGTTCAGTGCGATGGGGGCGAAGTACGAGCTCACGGCCGATGGACTGACGCTGCACGGTCCGCGCGCGATCGCACCGATCGACGTCGACCTGCACGACACCGGCGAACTCGCACCGGTGCTCGCCGCGGTGTGCGCGCGGGCGAGCGGACCGTCGACACTGCGCGGCATCGCGCATCTACGCGCACACGAGACCGATCGACTCTCGGCGCTCGCACACGAGCTCGGCGCGCTGGGCGCGCTGGTCACCGAACTGCCCGACGGTTTGCACATCGATCCTGCGCCGTTGCACGGTGCGCCGTTCGCGACCTACGACGATCATCGCTTGGCGACCGCGGGCGCGGTGCTCGGTCTCGTCGTGCCCGGTGTCACGGTCGAGGACATCGCCACGACGGCCAAGACGTTGCCCGATTTCGTGACACGATGGCGTTCGATGCTCGACGAAAGGCGGCGATGACAGTGACGAGCGACAAGACCGTGCGGCGAGTCGTCGCCATCGACGGTCCCGCCGGTACCGGCAAGTCGACGATAGCCAAAGAGCTTGCGCGGACGCTGGGCTTGCCCTATCTCGATACGGGGGCGATGTACCGCGCCATCACGTTCGCGGCGTTGTCGCGCGATGTCGATCCCGACGATGCCGAGCGGGTCGCGTCGATCGCAGAAACAGCCGACATCGTGATCGACGACGACAACGTCTATGTCGACGGCGTCGACGCCACCGTCGAGATTCGTGGCCCAGAGGTCACTCGGGCCGTGTCGATCGTGGCCGCCAATCCAAAGGTGCGCGTCGAGTTGCGCCAACAGCAGCGCGATTGGGTGCGCAAGCGCGGCGGCGGGGTCGTCGAAGGCCGCGACATCGGCACCGTGGTGTTCCCCGATGCTTTGCTCAAGGTGTATCTCACGGCACGACCCGACGTTCGCGCCACGCGTCGCGCCAAAGAAGTCAGCGACCTCGACTACGCCACCGTGGCCGCCGACCTTGCGCGACGCGACGCGCTCGATCAGGGGCGTACCCACAATCCGCTGATGGTGGCCGATGACGCGGTCGTGATCGACACGAGCGACATGACGATCGACGAGATCGTTGCCGATCTGGTGCAGCGCCTGTGAGCGACGAAGCTCGCCGCGGCGGTGACATGACGTTCGTCGACCGCCTCGTCTATCAGACGTGTCGCACGTTGATCGTATGGATCGGTGCCGTCGTCTTTCGCGTGCGGGTCGAAGGTCGCGAGAATGTTCCTCGCACCGGCGCGTGCATCATTGCGCCGGTGCATCGATCCAATCTCGACACGCCGATACTCGGCTACATCACGCGCCGCCGCATGCGCTACATGGGCAAGGACACGCTGTGGAAGAACAAGGCCTTGGCGTGGTTCGCGTCGGCGCTCGGCGGTTTTCCTGTCGTGCGCGGCACGGCCGACCGTGAAGCGTTGCGTGCTTGTCAGGCGGTGCTCGAGCGTGGCGAGCCGCTCGTGATGTTCCCCGAAGGCACACGCAAGTCGGGGCCGGTCGTGCGCGAGATCTTCGACGGCCCCGCTTTCGTCGCCAGTCGCACCGGCGCGCCGATCATCCCTGTCGGCATCGGCGGCTCTGAAAGGGTGATGCCCAAGGGATCCAAGTGGATCCGGCCGAAGAAGATCGTGTTGATCGTGGGCAAGCCGATCATCCCACCGCCCATCGACGGGCGTGTCCCGCGCCGTGTGGTGAGCGAGCTCACCGATCAGCTGCACGTGTCGCTGCAGCAACTCTTCGACGAGGCCGACTTCAAGGCCGGCGCCCGCGAGGTCGAGTAGGTCAGCTGCCTGCAGCCAACAGCACCGCGAGGATCACGATCACCGCACTGAATGCGAGCAGGCAACTGCTGATGATGCCGCAGATCTGCCCCGCACGGATCTGTCCCCGGTTGCTCCACACGGAGTTCGGCTCACGGTCCATCTCGGCGAGCGCTCGGCTGCCTTTCGACCACGCGAACGGACCGAGCAGACCGCACACGACAAGGCTCAAGATTCCGAGCACCAGAACCGTCGTGGCGTCGGGATGCTCGCGTGACGACGTGAGGCCCCATCCGCTCGATCCCCATCCGGGCGGTGGCATCGGAGGCGGCCCCGGCATCGGAGCGGGCCCCGGAAGCGGTGGCACCATCGGATCGAGCGACTGGACGCTCCCGTCGGCGACGTGTGCGGTCCAAAGCTCACCGTCGTGGTAGCGCAGTCCATGTCGACCCGACGGGTCCGGATGCCACCCTGCGTTGACCACGTCGTCTGCTTTCGATCCCGCCCCGGTCGGCGAGCCAATCTAACTCTGACCTCGACCTCTAACCTCGACCCGTCAGGTCGAGTAGCCGATCCTGCAGCGGGGCGTCGTCGGCCAGTCGAGTGGTCGGTCCCGCGCCGAACACGCCGGTGCCGGCAATCGTCGCGGCCATCGGCGAGAGCGCATTCCACACGTGGTGCACGAGCGCAGCGTCGAGCGTCTCGTCGGCTCCGATGGCCCGGGCGAGGTCCCATCCGTGTAGCGCGTAGTCACCGATGCGAAAGCCCAATAGCCGTGCTCCGGGCATGTCCACGCCGGAGGGGTGCGGAATGACGCGCTCGAATGCACCTGGCTCCGCGAACGCGGCCGCCACGTCGTCGGCCTCTTTGTCGAACGCGGCGACGGCGTCGTCGCCCAGGTCGATGGTCTTGCGAATCGCCGTGGCGTCCTCGCGGCTTGCGCCGCGTAGCAGGGCAGCCGACATGCGGTCGCCTCCGACGACGTGGACGACGAGATCGCGGACTGTCCAGTCGTCGCACGGGGTCGGCCGCTGCCAGTCATCCGCCGTCACAAGGCGCAAGCGGCGGGCGAACTCCGAGCGGGCGAGAGCGAGGGCGTCGAGAGGCTCCATAGCCGCGACTCTAGGGACAGGATCGAGGTCGCCGCCTCCGTTCCTAGCGCAGTTTCCTGCATACACACTCGAGGACAACTGCGTCGAGAACATCTCGACGCGCACGAATGGCCGTTGCTCGTGCCCCGATTTGCGCGTGGGCGTCCCCGCTGACTTTCCTGACGGACCGTCAGGTTGATGCGCCGCTCGTCGCGAACTCCTACTCGGTTCTCGCAGCACAACGTCGGACTGTGTCCGACGTTGTGCTGCCGGAAGCGAGGACGTCTGCGATCCCCTCGACAATCGCCAAGGTAGCGAGAGCCGGCTCTACGCGAGGCCGGCGAGCACGTCGCTCGCGTGCAGCTGTCGATCGTTGACCGCAGGCCGATCGCGAAGCGTGGCTCCGAACCCGACCGTCGCCACGACGTCGATGGCGGCGAGCAGGTCGCGCAAGTTGCGCGGCGGTGGGAAGTACTCGTCCTCGTCGGTGATGCGTACTTCTTCGACGCCGTGCGTGGGCGCCAATCTCGCGATGACGGCTTCGACGAGCTCTTCGGGAGCGCTCGCACCGGCGGTGACGCCGATGGTGCCAAAGAGGTCCGATGGCAGCTCGCGCTCACTGTTGACCCGGAACACCCGCGGGCATCCGGCATCGAGTGCCAGACGGGCGAGCGCGGTGGTGTTGGACGAGTTGGCCGAGCCGATCACGACGACGGCATCGCATTTCGGTGCGATCTCCATCAACGCCGACTGGCGATTGGTCGTGGCAAAGCACAGATCACTGCGATCCGGCATCCACATCTCGGGGAACCGCTCACGCGTGGCGATCAACACCGACTCCCAATCGCGGTGGCTCAACGTGGTCTGCGCGAGCAATGCGACGGGTTGTTCGAACTGGGGGAGTGCCGCCACCTCTTCGCGGCTCTCGACTCGGTGAATCGCTTGCGGCGCGACCGCCATCGTGCCGACCGCCTCTTCGTGCCCGTCGTGGCCGACGTAGACGATGTGATACCCCTTGTTCACCCGAACCTTCACTTCGTGATGAACCTTGGTCACGAGCGGGCACACCGCGTCGACCACGTAGCCACCGCTTGCCCGTGCGGCTTCGACGACTTCGGGCGCGCTGCCGTGCGCGGAGAGCATCACCGGACGGCCGGCGGGCACGTCGGCGATGTCGTCGACGAACACCACGCCGAGGTCTTCGAAACGCTTGACGACGAGCTGGTTGTGCACGATCTCGTGATAGCAGTACACCGGCGGATCGAAGGCCCGCACCATCCACGCCAAGGCCTTGATCGCCATCTCGACACCGGCGCAAAAGCCTCGTGGAGCGGCGAGCAGCACACGATCGACCGTCATGGATCGCAGGGTAGCGGCGGTTGATCAGAAGAAGTCGACGAGCGTCGGTCTCGCCCCACCGAAGGCTGCGGCGAGTCGCGGGTCGACCGTCCTTTGCCCAGTGAACGCCGCCGCGAGGTCGCCGATATCGAGCGCCAACAACCCGCGTCCGCCCGGCTCGAGTGAGCCATTGCCGTTGCGCACGCGTAGCACGAAGCGTCCGGTGTTGTGCGTGAACAGGTCATCGGTCAGTTCGAGCTCGACCTCGACGTCGACATGAGGGTTGTAGCCGCGTTGCGCGACGGCTGCGGTTGCGTCGACCACGCGGACCATCCACGGCATGGCGAAGGTGCGCCTCACCCGCTGGCCGTTGTCCACGGCCGCTTGCAGTTCCCATTCGGGCAGCGGCGTCCGCATCGAACCGGCCATGGTGCCGTGGGCGCCGAGCAGGGCCAGTACTTCGCGCAACGCCAGACGATCGACGGCGAAGAGCTGGCTCGCCATCAGATCGACCGAACGGCGTTCGCCTGGCACTTGGCGATACGCGACGCCACCGACGAGGCGCCCGTCGCGGTGCGCGAGATACGCCGCCGTTGGCTGCGGGCTCTTGTCGAAGTCGTAGGTGACGATCGTCCACCGTGCGTCGTTGCGTACGAGCCATCCGTCGTGTGTGAACGCAACCGCGTCGTAGGCGTCGCGCAGATCGCCGATGCTCACCGGTGCGAACGTGATCGTGCCCGTGCTGCGAGGAAGATCGCCGATATCGATCTGTGAGATCCCGTGGTGGCCGGCGATCTCGTAGCCGACGCTGCGGTAGAGCGTGGCGGTGGTGGGGTAGAGGGTGGAGATGGCGCACCCACCGGAGTGCAGCCGATCGAGCGCCTCACGCATCATGCGCCGGGCGACGTTGCGCCCACGAGCGTGTGCCGCCACCGACACGCTGGCGATGCCGCCCGACGTGACGGGCTGCGCGCCGACGTACTGCGCGTCGTGCAGCAGGGTCACGCAGCCGACGATCGTGTCGCCGTCGTAGGCCGTGACGATGCGGTCGTTGGTCGGCCGTGGCCGCGCGAGGTCGACAGGGTCCTGAGTGCCGAAGGCTTGGCGGCTGAGTTCGAGCTCGGCGGGTTCATCGCCATTGCGCAGGCTTTCGATCGTGGGCTGTTCGAGCGACATGGCCACAACATAGGTCCGGGCGCCCCATGGCAGGGCGGGGATATGAGGCCCGCCCGTAGACTGTGGCCCATGCCTTTGACCTCGGTGCCGCTTCGCGTCCCGGCGCCGCCGCGGGTGGTCGCCGTGACGCCCGGATCGCCTGCCGCCGCGGCGGGGCTGACGGTCGGCGACGAGATCCTCGCCATCGACGGCGTCGTGCCCCGGGACGTGCTCGAGTATCGCCAGCTCATCGACGAGGCCGACATCGTGGTGGCGTTGCGCCGGGGCGGGGTCGAGTTCGACCTCACCATCGACAAGGCCGGCGCGGTGCCGCTCGGTGTCGAAGTGCACGCGGCGTTGTTCGATCAGGTGCGCACCTGTGACAACCACTGCGAGTTCTGCTTCATCTACCAATTGCCGAAGGGCATGCGCAAGAGCTTGTACCTTAAGGACGACGACTATCGCCTCTCGTTCCTGTATGGCAATTTCACGACATTGACGCGCTTCACCGAGGCCGACCTAGAGCGTGTCGTCACCGAGGGGCTCTCTCCGCTCAACGTCAGCATCCACACGACCGACCCCTGGTTGCGGGCGCAGATGCTGCGCAATCAGCGCGGCGCGACGTCGTTGCGGTGGTTGCGCGTGCTGCTCGATCATGGCATCGCGGTGCACGGCCAAGTGGTGGTGTGCCCGGGCGTCAACGATGGCGATCAACTCGATCTCACACTGGCGACGGTGCTCAACGACTACCCCGAGCTCGTCACGTTGTGCGTCGTCCCGCTGGGTGTTTCAGACTTCAACAGCGAGTCCCGCATGCGTCCCCACACGCGCGCCGAGGCCGAGCGCGTCGTCGACGTCGTCGAGTCGTGGCAGCAGACGTATCTCGCGGTGCTGGGCCGTCGTCTCGTCTACGCCGCCGACGAGTACTACCTCATGGTCGACCGTCCGTTCCCGGCGGCCGAGTCCTACGAGGGCTTTCCCATGCACGAGGACGGTGTGGGCATGGCGCGTGCGTTCGAACTCGAGTTCCTTGGCCGTGCGCAAGAGGTCAGCGGCGTGCGTCCCGGGTTCTTCTCGTGGGTCGACGGCGCGCCTCCCGAGGGATACCGCGCGCCGCGCACGGATTCCGTGGTGACGCTGCGGCCGCGGCGATCGACGCGCGACCGCGACGCCGACGAGACGCCGGTTGCGATCTTGACCGCACCGTTCGGTGAACGGGTGCTGGCGCCGTTGATCGCATCGCTCGAGCGCACCGACATACGGCTGTTGCCGGTGGACAATCAATTCTTCGGCGGCAACGTCGGCGTGACCGGGTTGATGGTCGGTGCCGACATCTCCCGCGTGCTCGAGAAAGAACCGGTCGGCCATCGCTACTTGCTGCCCGACGTGTGCCTGTCGGGTGGACGCTTCCTCGACGGCACGAGCCCCGACGACCTGTCCCGCGCAGTCGAGATAATCGCTACCGATGGTGCCGCCTTGCGAGCCGCGCTCGAACGAAGGCCACGATCATGACCACCACTACCCGTCGTGCTGCAGTCATCGCGATCGTCGGACGCCCCAACGTAGGCAAGTCGACTCTCGTCAACCGCATCGTCGGCAAGCGCGTCGCGATCGTCGAACCGCGCCCCGGCGTCACCCGCGACCGCAAAGAGTTCGAGACCACGTGGCGCGGCATGCCGCTCACCGTCGTCGACACGGGTGGCTGGCTGCCCGGCGGCGACGCGCTCGACGCCAAGGTGTCGGCGCAGAGTGAGCGCGCCATCGGTGATGCCGACGTCGTCGTGATGGTCGTCGACGCGTTGGTCGGTGTCACCGAAGAAGACGCCCGCGTCGCGAATCTGCTACGCACCGTCGAGCGCCCGGTGTTGCTCGCGGTCAACAAGGTCGACGACACCGTGCACGAGTCGGCGCAGTGGGAGTTCTTGTCGCTCGGCCTCGGTGATCCGCATGCCGTATCGGCTCTGCATGGGCGGGGGACGGGCGACCTGCTCGACAGCATCGTCGACGCGGTTCCCCCGCGCGACGAAGGCGACGACGACGGCGACGTCGCGAACGATGTCGAGATTCCTCAGGAAGACCGCATCTTTTCGATCGCGATCGTCGGCCGGCCCAACGTGGGCAAGTCGACGTTGTTCAACCGGCTGATCGGTGAAGACCGCTCGGTGGTGCACGACATGCCGGGCACCACGCGCGACTCGATCGACACTGTCGTCGAAACCGAGCGCGGTCCTATCCGCTTCATCGACACCGCAGGCATGCGTCGGCGGGGCAAGGTCGACGAGGGCACTGAGTACTACTCGGTGCTGCGGGCGTTGCGCTCGATCGACGAAGCCGACATCGCGCTGCTCGTGATCGACGTGACGCAAGGCGTCACGGGTCAAGATCAGCGCCTCGCGGAACGTATCGACGGCGCGGGCTGCCCGATGGTCGTGTTGTTGAACAAGTGGGAACTGCTCGACGCCGAGGGCCGCGCCTCGATCACCGCAGACCTCGAACGCAAGCTGTACTTCATCGGCACCGCGCCCGTGTTGAAGATCAGCGCACTCACCGGCAAGGGCGTGCACAAGTTGCTGCCTGCGCTGTCGACGTCGATCGACGACTATTCGATGCGGGTCCCCACCCGTCAGGTCAATCGCGTGATCATGAACGCGCAGTCGGCGACACCCGCACCCCACGGTGCGCGAGTGTTGTACGCGATGCAAGGTGCCACCGATCCGCCGACGTTCACGATCTTCGCCAACCGCAAGCTGCCCGACTTCTACTTGCGCTACCTCGAACGCATGCTGCGCGAGGAGTTCAAGATGGGGTCCACGCCGATCAAGTTGCGCGTGCGGCGGCGCGACGCGTAGGGCTGCGCGATGCCGTGGTGTGATCCCTGCGGTCGGTTCTACAACCCAAACACGCTGCGCGTCGACGGGACCTGTCCGACCTGCGAAACCAAGCTGGGCGATCCGGCCGACCCGAATGATCGGCAAAGGGCCCCGTGGCACTTCTGGTTGCTGTTCGGTGCGGTCGCCGTCTACCTCGGGTGGAGGTTTATACAGCTGATATTGCTGGCCTTCTGAGGCTGGGTGCCGGCGGCTGCTCGGGCCACTAGTGTCCCGGGCGCCAAAGAGGGGGAATCTATGGGGCTGTCGCTACAACAGATCTCCGACCGGATCGAGGTCGAAGACCTACTCGAGCGCTATACGTCGTGCATCGACGCCAAAGACTGGGACCAGCTCGACACCGTGTTCGCGGCCGACGCGATCCTCGACTACTCGTCGTCGGGCGGGCCGCCGGCGGGGCCGTATCCCGAGATCAAGGCGTGGCTGCAGCGAGCCCTCGCGATCTTCCCGATGACCCAGCACATGATCGGCAAGACGCGTATCAACATCGATGGCGACACCGCACAATGCCGCTCGATCTTCTACAACCCGATGGGCATGCCCATCGACGC
The DNA here is from genome assembly GCA_035525225.1 of Acidimicrobiales bacterium. Classification (GTDB taxonomy): domain Bacteria; phylum Actinomycetota; class Acidimicrobiia; order Acidimicrobiales; family WLNW01; genus DATLFA01. The sequence goes on along the minus strand of DATLFA010000039.1, from coordinate 13,054 downwards.
CGACGGCAACTTCACCGCCGACGCGGCGGCGCAGGCGGGCCTGCACACCTTCGTTGTCGGAGGCTTCTACAACGACACTTGCCGGCGCACCGCCGATGGCTGGCGCATCGTCAAGAAGGTCGAGGAACAGGCCTACCTCACCGGCGGCCTGGCCCCCGGCTTCGACGTACCCACGTGATTCGGCTTCGATCTGGCCGAGGTGCCGAGTAGGCTCTCGGTCCGTACGGGCTGTGGCGCAGTTTGGTAGCGCACTTGACTGGGGGTCAAGGGGCCGTGGGTTCAAATCCCGCCAGCCCGACCACATTTCCGCTGGTCAGCGAGTTAGGGTCCGCCAGCGACCGAGGCCCGAAAGGGCCAGTGTCCACGGAGTGTCCACGTGTCAGTGGACTGCGGTACCGTCGACTGTGTGAAGGGCAGCCTGCGCAAGCCGCGCAATCCGGGTGGTTCGTGGGGCTACCGCATCGAGTTGGGCATCGGTGCGGACGGCCGGCGCGACCAGAAACAGGTGAGCGGGTTCCCCACCAAACGTGAGGCGCAGGCCGCGCTGAACGAGGCGCTGACCGCTGCGCAACGCGGCGTCTGCGTGCCACCTTCCCGGGGCACGCTGTCGGAGTATCTGGAGTCATGGCACGCCGGCGCGCGGGTAGAGCTCGCCGAGTCGGCCTGGGCCAACTACGGCAACTTGATGCGGATTTACGTCCGTCCCCGGATCGGCAATGTGCGGCTGGTCGATCTGACGCCCCAGCGCATCCAAGCGCTGTACGCCGAGTTGCTCCTCAGCGGCAAGCGGGACGGTTCTCCGCTGTCACCCCGATCGGTTGAGCTCGTCCACAAGGTGTTGCACCGGGCCCTGGCCGACGCGGTCCGTTTTCGGCAGCTCATGCACAACCCCGCGGATGCAGTTCGGGCGCCGCGCGCCGAGGCCAAAGAGATGACCGCTTGGTGGCTATCGGAGGCACAGCAGTTCCTGACGGTCATCGCGGACGACCGTCTCGCAGCGCTGTGGCTTCTGGCGCTTTCGACGGGGATGAGGAGAGGCGAACTCTCGGGGCTTCGTTGGACGAACATCAACTTCGACAGTCACACCATCTCGGTTGCACAGCAACGAACGACGGCCGAACACCAGGTGGTCGTCACCGAGCCCAAAGGACGCAGCAAGCGGACGATCTCGGTCGACGGCGCAGTGATCGCCGCGCTCCAGGCACATCGTAAGAGCCAGCTCAAGGAACGTCTGGTTGCCGGACCCGGCTGGACCGACAGCGGATTGGTGTTCGTCGACGAGGCGGGCCGTCCGTATCACCCCCGGTTGCTGAGGATCATGTTCGATCGTGCGTGCATCAAGGCGTCGGTACCTCGGATACGTCTTCATGATGTGCGCCACACGATGGCGACGTTGGCGCTTCAAGCAGGTATTCATCCGAAGATTGTGCAAGAACGACTTGGTCACTCGAGCATCGCGATGACACTCGATACGTACTCACATGTCACGCCAAACATGCAAGAGGATGCGGCGACAAAGATCGGCGCACTACTCCGCAGCGAGTAACCGGAGGGTGGGCTGGCGATGCCGGAATGGACACCAGAGGTCTTCGAGGCCGACGACGGCACGGTGCCGTTCGAACGGTTCATCGCGGGACTGTCCGATACGAAGTTCGCTGCGCTCGACGCGGCGATCGCGCACGTGCTCGCAGTGCGTGGCATCGAGTTGACGCGCACCGAGTGGCTCAAGGCGCTCGGTGACGGGCTGCACGAGTTCCGCGTGCGCCACGACGCCGAAGAGATTGCGCACATGTTCGGCGCTGACGCCGCGGTGTTGTCGTCGCCGCCTGAGGCGATTCTGCTGCGAGTCTTCGTGCACTTCTACGGACAGAAGGTCGTCCTGCTACTGGGCGGGTATGACAAGGCAGCCGATCCGAATAAGCGCCGCCAGCAACGCGAAATCGACCAGGCAAGGCGGCTGCTCACGCAGTTCCGTGAGCGCCATCGGCGCACACGCGCTCAAACGGCTCGACCATCGAAGGCTCGGGCCGAAGCGCCCTCGGAGGGGTTGACGACACTTGGGGAAAAGCCCATAATGGAACCAGGAGGACATCACGTGGCCAAGGTGCGCAGTTACGACGAGGTCGCCGCTCGGCGCCGCAACGCGATGGCGCCCGATGCCAAGGCCGAGCGGGACGTGTTCGCCGAAGCGTATGACATCGCAATGCAGGTTGTTGCCCTCCGTGAACGTGCTGGGCTGACACAGGCGGAGCTCGCGGAGCGCACCGGTATCGACCAGGGCGACATCAGCCGCATCGAGCGCGGTGCGACAAGTCCCACCGCTCGCACCCTCCAGCGCATCGCCGAAGCCCTCGACGCGGACGTCAAGCTCGTCGCCCGCGTTCATTGAGCCGCTGCTACTTCGCTTGTTTGGAGTCCTGCTTCTTCGTCCCCGATTGTCCCTTCGCGTCCTTCGAGGTATCCAGCTGGTCGAGTATGTCGATGAGCTCTGCGAGCACGGTGCGTGCGGCATCGAGGTCGCCGAAACGTTCAAGGACCAATACCTGTGCTCGCAGCGCGGCATGGTCGTCGACACGCTGATGGACGTCAGGGTCGACCCGCCCGAGGTTCTCGGTGCGACCGTCGTTGTAGACACGCATTCTTGAATGCGGCAGCGGCCAGGTCATCAGCGCGTTGCGCCATTCGGTGAGCGTCTCGTCGGTTCCGAGGACGGCATCGAGTAGTTCGCGTGGGTCGAGGGCCCCGCAGCGTCGGGACCTTCAAGTCCCAAATCATCCTTGTGGGTGGCGCAGCTCGATGATCGCCTCGAACTGACGTCGGCCGGCTACTGAACAGTCCGGGCTAGAGGCCCGATCGGCGCAACACTTGGTGCTGAACCGGCGGTGGCCCCGACGGACACCGCGATGGTCAGCAAGTCCAGGTTCAGTCACGTTGCTCGCCTGGCGACGTACGGAGCGGCTCTCGGGCGTGCCCGCGGTCATCGAATCGTCGGCAATACTGGGGTCGATGACGGATCGTCTCCGCCTCGCGGAACTACTTGCGAGCCTGTCGATGGTTTCCGACCTGGGCTACCGACTTCCGGTGGACACGGCCCTGCGCTCCTGTGTGATGGGCACGTCCCTGGCGCGGCGGATGGAGCTGCCGGAGCCAGAGGTCAGCGACATCTTCTTCGTCAGCCTGCTGTTCCACGTGGGCTGCGTGGCCTATTCGCACGAGACCACCGAACGCTTCGGTGACGACCTGGCGGTGAACCACGCGGCGATCAAGACCGACATCACGGACCTGCGTGACATCTTCGCCACCTTGATCCCCGAGAGCAGCCGAGGCCAACCGGCGATGGCGCGGCTGAAGAGCGCGGCGACGATGGCGGTGAAGGGCCCGGCTTTTGGACGGGCGCACAACCAGGCCAGCTGCGAGGTCGCCCGGGACGTGGCCCGGCGCATCGGGCTTCGCGGTTCGGTCAGCGATGGCCTCTACGACATGCACGAGTGGTGGAACGGCCGCGGTGCACGCGGCGTGCGGGGCGAGGAGATCGCACGTTCCGGTCGGATCGCCCGGGTGGCGACCGAAGCGATCGAGCTGGTCAGCCTCGGGGCTGCCGACCAGGTCGCGGTGGCGCTGCGACGCCGAGCCGGCAAGACCCTCGACCCCGAGGTCGTGGAGTGCCTGGCGCTCGACGCGACCGAGTTGGTTCAGGAAGCCACCATGGGCGACCCGGCGGCCACGGTGCTGGAGATCGAGCCAGTCCCCGTCACCGAGATCAGCCAGACGGATCTGCCGTCGATCGCCCGTGCCTTCGGCGACATGGCCGACCTTAAGACCCCGTTCACCCACGGCCACTCCCAGGGCGTGGCTCGGCTGGCGGTCGGGACCGCCAAGCGGCTCGGGCTGGACCGCGACACGGTCGCACGATTGGAGGTTGCCGCGCTTCTGCACGACCTCGGTCGCATCGGCGTGTCCAACCGGGTGTGGGAGAAGCCCGGGCCGCTGACAACCGGAGAGTGGGAGCAGGTGAAGCTGCACGCCTACCAGTCCGAGCGGATCCTGTCGTCCACGCCGGCGCTGGCGCCGATGGCACAGATCGTCGGCATGCACCACGAGCGGCTCGACGGGTCCGGCTATCACCGCGCATGCCGGGCGGGAGACATCGGTGCGGCAGCGCGGGTGCTCGCCACCGCGGACGCGTACCAGGCGATGACCCAGCACCGCCCCCACCGCGCCGCCCTCGCTCCCGGCAAGGCCGCCGACGAGCTGCTGGGCGAGGTGCGCGCCGGGCGTTTCGACCCCGACGTGGCCAGCGCGTTGCTCGACGAAGCCGGCCAGCCTCGGGCCGCGCCCCGAGGCGCACGACCGAGCGGCCTGAGCGACCGTGAGGTCGAGGTCCTCGGCCTCCTGGCCCAAGGATGCTCGAACCCCGAGATCGGTCGGGCTCTCGGCATCTCTCGCCGCACGGCCGAGCACCACGTGCAGCACATCTACACCAAGATCGGTGCGTCGACTCGCGCTGCGGCAGCGCTGTTCGCGCTCGAGCACGACCTGCTCGCGCAGCCCTGAACCAGCCGGCGACCGATAGCATTCCCGCACGGTAGGTAGGTCTACCGATGCGCGGTCGCGCCCCGATGTCGCACACTCGGACGGAGCCACACCGCACCACGCGGCCGAAGCCCCCGAGCAGGAGATGGGAACCATGAGACGGGCAACCAGCGGACAGGTGAGCATCCACATCGATGCCTCGCCGGAACAGGTGTACGACCTCGTCACCGACGTCACGAGGATGGGAGAGTGGAGCCCGGAGACGCACCGTTGCAAGTAGGTCGAGGGTGGCGGACCTGCGGTCGGCGCCCGGTTCAAGGGCTACAACCGACGCGGCCGGGCGCGGTGGTCCAACACGCTCGAGGTCATCGCCGTCGAGCCGGGCGTCGAGTTCGGCTTCCGCCGCGCTGTCGTGCATTGCGGCGTGTGCGACTGGAGGTACCGAATGGAACTCGACAGCGCCGGCACCACCCTGACCGAGTCCTATGAGGTCACCAAGCCGGACTGGGCCATCACCAACTGGTTCAACGGCCTGGTCCTCGGCATTGAAGACCGCGACGCCGACCTCATCGAGGGCATGCGGACCACGCTCGCCCGGATCAAGGAGGCCGCCGAGAACGAGTACGCAGCCACGCCGACGCAGTCGCGATGACTCACACCAAACCCGGAGGTCCGAGAATGACTGACGCGACGACACCCAACGCCGAGGTGATCCGGTGGTGGGCGCAGATGGAAGGCCCCCACTACGTCACCGAAGCCGAACGTTACGACGATCTGCTCCGGGCGTTCAGCGACAGCATGTTCGAGGCTGCGGAGCTGCAACCCGGCGAGCGGGTGCTCGACGTCGGCTGCGGGAACGGCGCCACCACCATCGAAGCGGCGGCCCGCGTACGCCCCGGTGGTGTGGCCGTCGGTGTCGACGTCTCGCCACCGATGCTCGCCGTCGCCCGCGAGCGGGCAACCTCCGCCGGTGCGACCGAGGCCGAGTTCGTGCAGGCAGACGCCCAGGTCCATGCCTTCGACGAGGCCAGCTTCGACGCAGTGATCAGCCGCAACGGGCTCATGTTCTTCGAGGACCCTGAAGCCGCCTTCGCCAACCTGGCCCGCGCCCTTCGTCCCGGCGGCCGCATCGCGTTCGTCGCCCCCCACGGCCCGGGCCACAGCGAGTGGATCATGGCGGCGGGGATGGCCGCCGCTCCCCACATCGGCATCCCCCAAGGGCTCGGCCCCAACGCACCCGGTCCCTACGGGCTCGCCGATCCCGACCGCACACGCGCCATCCTCGAGGGAGCCGGGTTCGCCGACATCGAGATCGAAGCACTGACCCGGCCCATGCGCCTCGGCAACGACGTCGAAGACGCCCTCGGCTTCATCCGCACCATGCCCCGTGTGGCCGAGCTCTTCCACGCCGCACCGACCGACAAGCAGCAAGCAGCGATCGTCGCCGTACGAGAAGCCCTCGCCCCCCACGCCGGCTCCGACGGCGTGGTGATGCACGACAACGGCGAGTGGTTGGGCACCGCCCGCCGATGACCACCTGAGCGAGCGGGGCGGGCGGCGCGTCCGTGAGGTCGGGCGGCGCGAACTCGGGGATGGTCAACTGCATCGCTCCCACGAAGCGCCCCATGAACTCGACCTTCTGGGGCGGGCCGAAGGAGGCGACCAAGCATGCGGCCGCCTGGCCTAACTGTCCACGATGACAGACGCGCCTGACCCGTAGAAGCCGTCGGCGAGTCGCGCCAGATCGACGGCTCGGGGCGCACACGACGACGGCCGGGAGTAGGACGAAGCGTCGCATAAGCGCCTTCTGAAACATGCAGCTCAACTGTGGGCATTCGTGCACAGAATTGAGCCAGGGACTTGAATGTCTTTCCCTCGAAGTCCAGTCCGACGGTTGCAGTTGGATGAGCGGCCGGACCTTGTGTCTTCCGTTCCGACTTCCCTCCTGACGCTCAGCACACCCGTCGACTGGACGCGCACCGACATCCCTCGTGCAGCCATCGGCCCCCTCTCACGTAGCCACATCGTCCAGCGTATGCGGAAGTGGTCGGTCGATAAGAACGAGATGCATTTGCAGCTCGCTGTTGTAAACGCGATTCGCAGTTTTCCGTTGGCAACAAAGGCCTCTTGCTGATCAGTTAAAACCCTGGTGACGTGGCCCTCGTCGGCACCCATCCCGTGGTGCGGTGTTCCATGCTGGTTCGAGGGCTGGTCACCGTTGTAAACCCTTCTTGCTGCCGCAGCTTCGTCGCCGGAACAGTCAGTTGTCGCGACACAGGTGCATTGCCGCCGCTTGCGTGCTTCGGATACGGCAAGGATGCAAAACCATATCGATTGGGTGCCTTTGTCTTGCTCGCTTTGGTGCATCGCAACGGTTCGCGACAGCGGGCGATATTTTTGAGTGAAGGAATGGCCATGAACGAAGTGCTTGTCAAACCGGTGGGGAAGGGGCGGTTGACGTGTCGCGATGCGGTGATGGCGGCGTTCGTGCGGCTCGAGGCGCGTGTTCACCGTTCGGAGTTCCGCTTGGAGGAAGTGGTGGCGGAGGCCCGCGCGACGTAGACCGCCTCCGGATCGCACCAACCCGGCAGACTGCCCGAAGTGAGAGTCATTCCCAATAAGAATAGCCACCGTTGGGCCGCGGGGGCGGGGTCCAGACCCCCATTGCGGCGCACCTGTGGGCAGTTCGGAGGTTCTCTCATTCGTGAGAACCCGGGGCCGACCACGGCGACTTAGGTCTTTCGGACCACGAACTTGGGAGTTGAGCAAAACTTGAGCGAAATGTCCATGCGGTTAGCCGAAACGTCTAGGTCAGCCGATTCGACCTTGCGTCCATGACGCGACGCTAGCGAACATGCGTATGGGGTATCAGGTTGAGTGCAGTTTGCCTAGTCCCAGAGCCATTCGTCGACGGAGTCGGCGGTGAGCTCGTGGTAGGGGTGGGGGTCGGTGTTGACCGCTTGCTGCAGGAGCCGGTGGAACAGCAGTCCGCGGGCGTTGGCGTTGTGGCGGTTGAACCGGAAGGCGAATTCGTCGAGGTAGTAGTCGAGAGATGTTTGTCGCTGACGGAGTAGTGCAACGTGCCGGTGAGCCAACGTTTGAGCAGCGCGGCCATGCGGTGCACGCCGGGCATGGCGATGTGCGCGGGATCGCCCGACGCGGCGACGTTGATCGGCGTGTGCCGGTAGCCCTGCGCGCCGAGGCGTTGATAGACGTTCCAGCCGTCGGTGCGCACGGTGACCCCTTTGGCGACGCTGTCGTTGACGAACGCGCACAGCGACTCGGCCGACAGCGCCGGGAGTGTCAGACGCTGAGAGACGTCGTTGTTGTTACTTCGATTCCAATTGTCTCATGTATGTCAACTTGCGATGGGCACTCGGCCCGGGAAGTAGATCGCGAACTGGTGTAGCGCGCGGTTCCACTCTTTGATCGGGTAGGTCCATTTCTTCTCGGCTCGCATCAACGCGAGCCACAACAATTTGAGCGCGGCGTCATCGGTCGGGAAATGACCGCGGGTCTTGATGATCTTGCGTAGCTGACGATTCACCGCCTCGATCGAATTCGTCGTGTACACGATCCGGCGGATCTCTTCGGGAAACGCGAAGAACGGGATGAACCGTTCCCAGTGCCGGCGCCACAGCTCGCCGATCATCGGATAGCGGGCACCCCATTTCGCGTCGAACGCCTCGAGCGCCACGGCGGCGTCGGCTTCGGTCGCGGCCCGATAGATCGGCCGGAGATCCTTCACGATCTGCTTCGCGTCTTTGTAATTGACGTGGCGCAAGCTGTTCTCCGGACCAGATGCACCACACAGCACTGCACCCACGCATCGGCGTAGACCGCCTCGATCGCTTCGGGCTTTGCGCGCAGATGAACGACGCCGCCGCGAACCACGACGAGATCGGCAACCGCGAGCGATGAAAGCTCGTTCCCGCGGTCACCGACGTCTTACGACCACACGACACACACATCCACATGTCGCGCTGCGCGATGCGCCACCCGCGCTCCGACGTACACATCGGACAGACGAATCCGTCGGGCCATCGCAGCCGCTCGAGATACGCCACGCACGACGCGTCGTCAGGAAACCACGACTGGAACTGCTGCCATGTTGACGGATAGTCCACGCCGGCAACCGGCATCACCACTTCACGCTGCACCACCTCCACGCTCTACTGCACTCAACCTGATACCCCATACATACGTTCGACTCATCAACAACTCAGCCGCGCCGGCGCGGTGGGTCATTTCCGAAGCTGTCTCGTCGCTGAATGGTTCCGTCGCGGCCCTTCACGACCAACTCGAGTCCCTCGCGCTTCGCAATCGCACGCGCCGCTGACTCCGCTTGCTTCTGCGTGTTGTGTAACGACGACGCCCGCGTGCTGCCGTCACGCTGCGCGGCCCAGCGGCCGTCGGGACGAGGCTCTACTGAGATCGCCGCTGTCTTCGTTTTCCGTGCAGGCACGGGCGCCCCGCTCTCGTCGTCGATCGTACTTCGAGGCGCGAGTAGCCCAAATGGGGGGAGTTGAAACGTCCGACGTGCGAGCGGCTCGACGGGAAGGCACGGTATGTGTTGTGTCCGCGCCGCCTGTGTACCTGCCGATGCTGGCCGAGGTGGGCGTGCGTCGCATCAAAGGCGAGTGGGCGGCGGAACCGAAGCTAGACGGCTGGCGCGCGATCGTCACCGTCGACCCATCGCTCCCAAGTGGTATCGAGATGCGTTCCCTCACCGGTCGGTTCCTCACCACTTGCGATTCCGCTCGTCTCTCGCTATGGAGTGGTAGGCGCGCTGGCGGGCATCCTCATCAAGAACCGGTTGGCCCTGGAAGGTATGCGCACCGTCCACACGGTCCTATTCGACAAGATCGGCACCCTCGATGACTTGAACCGGCGGACAATGACCCACTGCGCGAGGCGTTGCCCGAGACGCTGGTCCTCAAGACGGCGTACCACAACGGGCGTCGGGTGTACGACTCGATCGTGCCGTCACCGACGTAGCCGGAGGTGTTTCTCACTCCGTTCGGAGCGCGGCCGCAGGCCGTCGGAGCGCGGCGGAGCGACCGATGACACCGACGACGGCCACCGTCACGGCGAGCGGGCTGGCGACGCCGAGGGCGGCGAGCCACCACGGCAGGTACGCCGCCGTCGGCTGTACCCCGAGACCGCGCGCGATGACGATCCAACCCTGCCGTGCCCCGATGAAGCCGGCGAGGACGCCGAGCGCGCCCGCGGCGAGGGCGAGCAACGTGCCCTGCGTGAGCAGTGCCGCGCGCACCTGCGCGCGGGTGAACCCGAGCACGCGGCACACGGCCAGCGGTGTCTGCTGCCTGCGGATGGTGAGGGTCAGCGCGTGCGTCAGGGTCACTGCGGCGAAGAGCGCGGTCATGATCCCCAGGTACATGGGCAGTCCCGCGACCCGCTCCGCGTTGCGGAGGCTGGCGGGAACGGTTGGCTCGTGCACCTCGTCGGCGAAGGCGTCGCGCAGCTGTGAGACCGCTGCGTCCCTGCGCTCCTCGCGGAGCCGCACGACCGCGTTGCCGGTGCTCTCCGGTGCGACGCGCTCGAGCCCCGACGGGGAGACGAGCGCGCCGATCCCCACGTGGGGCTCGAAGTTGTCGTTGATCATCGCCGTGCCGACGACGCGGAACCGCTGAGAAGCACCGCCGGACACGCCTGAGTCGACGACGACCTCGTCCCCGATCCGGGCGCCAGCGCGCCGTGCGGTGACCAACCCGAGCGCGATCTCGTCGTTAGCGGCGGGAGCGTCACCGGCGATCATCGCTGGCTGCAAGGGGTCGACCCCGTCGATCGGGACGTAGGCCATGATCCACGTGTCGCGCCCGTCGATCGAGACGCTCGTGCCCGGGAGGAGCGCCGCCGCGTCGACCCCCTCGACCGACGCGACCCGGTCGGCGATCTCGGCCTCGGCTTCGGGGCTGTCGGCCATCCCGACCATCACATCCCAGGACGCCCCGAAGCGCGCCGGCTCATCCAGCACGCGCCGGAGGCTGGCGCTCCACGCGGCTGCGGCGATCACCACGGCGATCGCCAGCGCCGTTCCCAGCACGGCCGAGATCAACGGCAGCGCGGTTCCTCTCGCCAACGACGCGCGCGTGAAGGCCACGCCGACGCGCACCGACGGTGAGCCGGTGATCGCGGGCGCGGGAGCTCGGAGCCGGGCCCTCCCGCTCGGCGACCGCCCGGCGAGCGCCGCCACCACGACGAGGCCGACCACGGCGACGCACCCGGCGGCGACGGCCAGGCCGTCGACCGCCAGTGTCCGCTCCCACGGCGCCCGCCGGGCCAGGCCGATCGGGCCGAGCAGCGATGCCGCAGCGCTGGCGGCGGTCGTTACCACGGCGGCACCTACGGCCACCGGCGCCCACCGGAGGGCGGTCGCGATCGCGAGCTCGGAACGGCAGAAGCCGAGGCCGGTGAGCACGGGAGCCTCCGCGTGCTCGCTGCGGGCCCGGCGACTCACCGCCTGCCCGACGAAGAAGGCGCCCGTGAGCGCCGCGAACGCTGCCGCCGCCGCGATCGCGCGGCTCTCGTATCCCGTGGCCTGCTCGTAGGTGGACCTGCTCGAGGCATCGATGGCGTCGGCGAGGTGGTAGGCGCGGCCGCTCAGTACGGCGTCGAGCTGCTCGCCGAAGGCCGCCACGTCGTGGTCGCCGAGCCAGACGGCCAGCGTTGGCAGCATGCTCACCTCGTCGACGTGGGCCTGGCTCCACCCGTGGCGCACGAAGAGCCGCGGCGAGAACGTGTCGCCACCGTCGCCGGGTGGGAGCAGCTCGGTCGGCGTGCGGATGACCCCGGTGACCGTCGCGCGAGACGGTTCGCCGCCGTCTGCCGCGCCGAGCATGTCTCGGACCGTCACCACGTCACCGGGCCGGACGCCGAGAGCACGTGCACCGGCCTCGCTGACCATCAGCTCGTCGGTGGCATCGGCGCCGGCCAGGCGTCCGGCGACAACGATCGGGTCGCCGAACGGGGTGGCGGTCGGCGCATCGTCGGCCATCCCGATCAACCCCGTGGGGCCGCCTCGGCCGCCCTCGCCGCGCGCGTCGACGAACGCGTATACCGTGCGCGCTGCGCCGGTCACGCCCTGCATTGCGCGCATGGCCGCCAGCTCTTCCACCGGGTCATAGCCCGTGCACGCGCCAACGCCGCCCTCGGCCTGCGGGTCGACCCCCGGCGGGCACACGTTCACGAGCGCGTCGGGCGTGTCCGCCCACGCGACGAAGTCGGCGACGGCGCTGGCGGAGCGCTCGCTCGCCGTCCACAGCGTGATCGGCACCGCAGCCGCGGCTCCGGCCAGCACCGCGAGCGCGACCGACGCGCGCCCGCTCCGCCGCAGCCTCGACCGGGCCAGGAAGGCCGCGATCCGGAACCCGTTCCGTTCCATCGCCGAATGGTCCCACTGGCGCGTGGCGTCTGCAACGAGGCCAGTGCCACCACGGCGGTGGGGTCAGCACACCCGGTGGCCGGGTCACCGAGCCCATACTCCGCACCACAGTGGACCAACACAGTCCGACGTAATAAGCGGTGGTGGACGCGACCGACTCGGTCATCGCACTGCGGCCGAGCGTCAAAGCCCGATCGAGCTCACCCAAGTATCAAGCGTTGGTTGCGAGCCGACCTGCCGGTGCGAGAGCTGCCCGACACGATGCTGTCACGCGATGGTCGCCATCTCGCGCTCGCGCACAACTCCGCGGCGTCCGGGCGTTCGTCGAGATCATCGATGTGGTTGGCGGCACGCGCCACCTGGCGCAGCCCGGTTGGCCTCTCGTACTCGGGCCATGGTCCCGCGTGGTCGTGGAGCCCGGATTCGCCGCGCCTCTTGGTCGCGATGTCCGAACAGCGCGTGACGGCGGTCAACGTGCGCGCGCAGCCGCTTGCTTTACCAGTTGATCTCGCGGCCATGAACGAGGTAGTCGAGCGTCTCGGTGATTTCGAGCACCTTGACGACCGTTTCGCTCGGATTGAGCGCTGGTCGCCCTTCGTCTGTTGTCTCGACTTGCAGCATCGGCTACCTGCCTTCGCTCTCTCGTTGGACGAAGGCACCTGTGCTGCTCTTCAACACGGCGCACCAATACATTTGCACCGGCACACGACGCGTTTCCACGCGACCTTGGTGCTACGAACATATGTACCCCTCCTGGGGGTTGCTGTGGGTGGGCAGGTGGTCTAATCGGGCTGTGGTTGTTGAGTGGATGGCGGTTGGGGGCCGAGACGTGAAACGCGCACGTGCTGGTGGCCCCTTTAGCTGCAATACCGTTCAATTAACGATCCGGATGGCGTCGTTGGGTGGCCGGTCGGGTTGAGGCCAGTCGGCGTGTCGGGCTCGTTTGACGTGCCAGCGGGCGTACTTGCGTTTGATGACGCGGGGGTTGGTTCGGTGGCGACGGAGCGGGAGGAGCCTGGCGATGAGCTCGCGCAGGGCGTGCCGCCAGAGCTGTTCGGTCGCGTCTGTGGCGTCAGGGGGAAAAGGCGCCCCGTTGGGCGATGGAACGGCGCGAGA
>DATLFA010000005.1:0-32630 GCA_035525225.1 Acidimicrobiales bacterium | reverse complement strand
CGCCCATGAGGTCGGAGGCACGGACATCGATCGACGCCTCGAATCCCTCGCCCAGGATCGACGGCAGGACATGCAGAGCCGCAAAGACGCGCGCGCCCGCCAGGCCGGCGCGCGGTTCGCTCGGCGGTTCGTGCTCATCGTGCCGCTCGGCATGGCGCTCGCAGGAATGTCCGTCGGCAACGGCCGATCCGCGTATCAGACCTCAATGGGTCAGTTGCTCGTGTGTATCGCCATCGCCATGGTCGTGATCTGTTGGTGGTGGGCGGGCCGTATCATGCGCCTGCCGACGACAAAGCGAACGTTCAGCGAATGACCCGGCTCATCGGCCTTCTCGCGATCGCGCTGTTCGCCGGCCTCGTCCTCGTACTGTCCGAGTTGGCTTGGTTCTCGCGACGATCGCTCATCGAGCGCATTCGCCCATACGCGCCACTCGCCGGCAACAGCACCGCGCGAACCGGCATCTTGTCGGTCGCCTCGTTCCGCGAGGTCATCGCCCCGTTGTCGAGGGCGATCGGCGAACGCATGGCGAGGATGTTCGGCGTCAACGAAGAGTTGGGTCTGCGCCTCGAACGCATCCACTCGACGATCGACGTCACAGAGCATCGGGTGCGTCAGGTCGGCTGGATGGCCGTCACCTTCATCGGCGCGGTATCGGTCACGGCGGCGTTGCCGATCCCCACGACAGTCGGGCTACTGCTCATCGTCGGGGCTCCGACGCTCGCCTTCCTGATGATCGAGCAACGAGTCGCGGCGGCGTCGACCAGATGGCAGCGCGAGATCTTCGAACAACTTCCAATTGTGGCCGAGCAACTCGGACTACTACTCGGCGCCGGCTTTTCGTTGGGTTCCGCGCTCAACCGCCTCGCAAAGCGCGGTTCCGGTGCGTGTGGCATGGACTTACGGCGGGTCGTGTCGCGCGTGCGACAGGGATTGTCCGAAGGCGACGCCTTGCGCGAATGGGCGGTCGTCGCCGACGTCGCCGCGGTGCATCGGCTGGTGAGTGTGTTGTCGCTCAACCGCGAAGGCGGTGACCTCGGACGGCTGATCGCCGATGAAGCGCGCTCGATCCGTCGTGACGCGCACCGCGAGTTGATCGAACGTATCGAGCGCCGCAGTGAGCAGGTGTGGATTCCCGTGACCGTGGCGACGCTCGTACCCGGAGTCATCTTCATGGCGGTGCCGTTCGTGCAGGCGCTCTCGCTCTTCTCGAGCACTTGACCCCGCCTCGTCCGCAACCTGTCCCGCCACCTATCCGACGTTCCCCCAAACGCAGCCTGTTCAACAGAGGAGATACAACGATGATCGAACGCTTCGAGCTCACGTGGGGAGTCGCGTTCCACGAACTGCGTCACCGCTACCAGGCGAACGATCGCCGCGAGCGGGGTGAGGGTGTCATTTCTGCGGCCATTGCCGTGTTGATCATGGCGTTTCTCGGCGCGGCAATGTGGGTCGCCTTCAACTCGATCTGGAGCGACTCCGAGCAGAAGATCAGAGACAACGTGGAAACCATCGGCAACGGCTGATGGTTTCCCTATGACAACTGTGCGAACGCGCTCACGCTGCCGCGGAGCGGGTCTGGTGACACTCACCGGAGGTCTACTCGTTTTCCTCTTGCTGCTGTTCTTCGCGGTGCAGCTGACGATCAATCTGTACGCGAGGTCGCAGGTGACCGCGGCGGGGTTCGACGCGGCGCGTCACGTTGCCGGATACGACAACGACCAACGCCGCTACGCGGCGACCGTGGAAGCCGAGACGCGGCTGCGGTCGATGATGGGATCGATGGGCGACGACGTCCGCCTCGAGTGGGATTTGTCCGATCCCGAAGCCGTGCGTCTTCACCTCATGTTGACTCCTCCGTCGATCGCTCCTGCGCTCGTTCGCGGGGCAGTCGGCCTCGACCAGATCGATCGAACGATCGTCGTTCGAGCGGAGACGCAACGGTGAAGCGTCGTTCGGTCCGCAATCCAAGGGCGTCGCGGTGGCGCAGCGAGCGCGGTCAGATCGGTGGATTCGAGGTACTGCCCTTTGGTCTCTTGCTCTTCGTATCCGCAATGCTCGTCGTCGCCAACGCGTGGGCCGTGGTCGATGCCAAGTTCGCCGCCTCGTCGGCGGCCCGTGAAGCAACTCGCGCCTACACGGAGTCGACGTCGCAGGCCGACGCCGACGCGTCGATCGAACGTCGCGCCCACGAGGCGCTGGCTGCCTACGGCCGCGATGGCGACCGGGTCGCGATCCGTGTCGATGCCGAGCCCTTCGGACGCTGCTCCCGCGTCACTGTCGAGGTCAGCTACCGCGTCCCCGCGCTCACTGTGCCATTCATCGGCGGATTCGGCGCTGGCATCACGGCGCGCTCACGTCATTCAGGGATCGTCGATCCGTATCGCAGCGGATTGCCAGAGGGCGGATGTTTCGAATGATCCGCAAATGCGCACGGGGCTCTGTTCTGATGCTCATGCCGGCCGGCTTGCTGATCGTGTTCGTCCTCGGGTCGATTTCCATCGAGTTCGCGGCCGTGAGCATGCGCCAACGCGCGCTCTACAACACGGCCGACGCCGCCGCCAACGATGCCGCGACATATGCGATCGACCGCGTCGCCCTGCGTTCGACTGGCGAGATCGTGCTCGATCCGACACTCGTCGCGGAGGCGGTCGGCCTCTCGCTGCGCGCACAGGGCGTGGAGTTGTTCACGGCTCCGCTCATCGAGGTGTCTGACGACCGCAAGACGATCCGTCTCGAGTTGGTCCAACACGTTCCGTTCGTGATCGCGCGGGCGCTCTCGGGCGGCGACGGCACCGTTGTGCGGGCAAATGTGCGAGTCACCGTCGTGGAGTCGGCGTGATCCGGCCAGTGGCCATTCGATCCGCGGGCGGGCGCCTCGTGGCGGTCAAGACCGCCGAGAATGCCGCCGAAGCCGCCCAACTCGGGCGCGAGGCCGACCTGCTGCGCCGCAGCGCGCACCCCGGCGTGGTCGCGATCGTCTCGTTCACCTCGCACGCCGACAGTGCCGAGTTGGTGCTCACGGCGCCCAGTGAGCACACCGTTGCCGAAGAGGTGCCCGACAGCGTGCGCAGATGTCTCGACTTCGTGGCCGCGGCCGCCGAGATCGTCGCCGACCTTCACGCGATGGGCATCGCCCACGGTGCCCTTCGGCCCGACCACATCCTCGTCGCGCCCCACGGCCAACCCGTGCTGTGCGGGTTCGGCAGCGCGCAGTCGGTCGTCGACCCGCAACTGTTCGCCGCCGACGTCGTCGCGCTCGGCGAACTACTGGCATGGCTCGCGCGCCGGATGCCCGGTGATCCGCGCAACGAACGCCGTGTGTCCGCGGCACTCGCACTATCGAGAGACCGCGGCACGACCGCCCGTGCCCTGTCCTTCGCGCTGGCCGACGGACCCCGCGAGTCAGGTCGCTCACGCGATGCAGTTGCCTCGCGCCGGCCCGCACTGGGTGCCCTCATCGCGCTTGCCGCGATCGGCACGGGTGTCGCTCTCTTCACCGACAATGGCGGGCCGCCGTCGTCGACTGTGGCTGCGACCATTCCGAATAGCGCCCCGAGCGCAGCGGACGTCGCGACGCCGGACTCTCCACGCGTCGAGATCCGCGGCATCTCGTATCACGTCGGCCAGCCCGGCGACCTCGCGTATTTCGTGCCCTGCGGCGACGAGCAACGCGTCGTCGTGCTTCGCCCCACCACCGGCGACATCTTCGTCTTCGATCATCTCGCCGAGCCCGGTGCGCCTCGCACCGCACAATCGGTCGGTCGCGTCGCCGGCGCGCTCGAGATCATTCCGAGCGCGGACGGCACCTGTTCGGAGTTCGGCGTCGCGACCGACCGTGAACTCCTCCACATACCAGTACCGACATCGACGAGGTCAACACGATGAAGAAGAGCGAAACTTTCGACATGCGATCGGCGATGCGCACCATGTGCATTGCGCTCGGCATCGCCGGCGTCCTCTGGTTCCTCGGCCGCGGAGCGCTATCGACGCCGCCCGTCAGTTCGTGGTCGCAGTTCCAACGATGGCTCGGCGAGCGGTCGACCGCCGAGTCCGCCATCGCAGCGCTGCGAGCAACGGCAGTCGTGGCTGCGTGTTACCTCGGCATCGTCACCGGTTTGACGATCGTCGCGAAAGTCGCGTCGATCGAACACCTGGATCGAGTGGCGCGATGGCTCGTCCCGCGATCGCTGCGACCGTTGCTCGGCTTGGCGGTGGGCGCCGGTGTGGCGACTGCGGCCGCAAGCATGACCGTGCCCCGCGATGCGGAACCGACTCGAGTCGCGACCGTGACGCTCGAAGCGCCGACCGATGCGACAGCGACCATGTACTTCGTCACCGAATCCGTGCCCGCGACGTCGATCGCAACCGCGCTCGCGTCCACCACGAGCACGCCGGTCACGCTCTCGCCCGTACCGACCTTCACACCGGCCACGCTGCCGGAGCACGCGCCAGCCGCGCCGATGCTTGCGGCGCCACCCACGTGGACGATCGCGCCCGGCGAACATCTATGGGCGGTCGCCCGCGAGACGCTCGCCGACTCATGGCATCGCGCACCCACCGATGCCGAAGTCACGCCCTACTGGCGCGCACTCATCGAGATCAACCGCAGCCGCCTCATCGACCCCAGCAACGCTGACTACGTCCTCGCAGGACAAAGCTTCGTCCTACCGGATGTACCGGCAGCCCCCGGCAAATGACACCAGTCAGATAGGGGCGCAAGGAGAAAGGTCGCGCTCCGCAGTCCGATATTCCTCACCGGACGCAAACGAATCGACCAATCCCGCCGCGGCAGCACCCCACTGCCCGACGCTTCCTGCGTGACCCGGACCTGCCGAAGGACTCACGCGTGTGCTACGAACTGCTCCACTCCCGTCTCTAAATCGTCGAGCAAACTGTCCTCGCACACGAGCAAAGCACTGAGACTCCCGGCGACGGCTACTTCTTCGTCGTGGAGCAGCATCGCTCCGGTGGTCGCTGCAGCGCGTTCCCTTGATGTTGTAACGCACTGCTGCGTCGCGGCGATAGACGGGGAGTCGATGAAAGGCCCGGCGCACATCGGAATGTTCTGTCGGACCGTTATCCGTGTGAGGCACTCGCTTGGGGAAGTTGCTGTATCGGGTGCTGTTCCGAGACGAAAAGTCATCGCGCCTTTGGGGCTTCGATTCTGCGGCTGCGGCACACGACTGGGCTGGTCGCAGACATCCGGGCCGCGACTACGTGGTTCGCCCGGAACTGATCAATCCCGTCGTCTACCGATTGACGCTGCGTCCCACAAGAGATCGCCTCCGCCGTCCCCCGTCGCTACTTGGAGGAGTCGCGGTTGCGTTGGTCGTGATGTCCGGGCTAACGGTCGCTGTGTCCGGCCGATCCGACGACCTTCCGCTGGGCTCCGCAGATACGCCAATTCCGCAACGTGCGTTCGCTCAGTGCAAGGACGGCACGTTCTCCGAGAATGCCGAATTCTGGAACACGTGCCTGGGTGCCCACGGTGTCATGCGATGGCTCGGGCCGAACATCTTGTGCCGCGACGGCCGGATTCTCGCACTCAACGAAAGGACCTCCTGCGGACCGGCGGGCGTCGATCGACTCGTGACCGAGAAGGATACGCCGATGCTGGCGGCGTCAACGACGCTCGCGACGTCACTCAGCACCTCGACGTCGACGACGTCGGCGACGACGAATCGGTCAACGGCCGCCGCGGCCGTCGCGCCAACGGCTCCGTCAGTTTGCACGGCGACCATCTCGAACGTTCGGCCGACGCGCGGCACAACCGTCACCGTGTTAGTGGTGTCCAACCAGCCGAACGCGCCCATACAGCTCTCCATCAACTACCGAACCACCACGATGAACCAATCGGCGACTACTGACTCGACCGGCAGCGCGAACGTTGCCATATCGATAGGCGCTGCGACGATCGGGTACACCGTCGACATAGCAATCGCCATCGGCACCGCCCGATGCTCCACGAGGTTCACGCCAACTGCCTAACGCAACGCCCTCGATGCGGCCACAGGCAGCCAGCACTAATCCGACTAACGCCGCCAAGGGGTTGAGCCGGTGCGGAGACGGCCACGCCCTCTCTCGTCGAAAAGGACGAAACGCTCGGGCTAATCGAAACGATGGCTGTTGTGGGTCTCATGGCCCGATCGAGTGTCGGAGATCGAGATGAGCGACGAAGACCTTGGCGGCTCGTTTCAAATCGACGTTTCTGTCATGGAAGAAGCAATCCGGCGCTTGCGGCTGCTCGTGACGAGCAGACGGGAGCGTCCTGCGTTGCACCTGCGGGAGGTGGCGTCGACTGCGCAATGGGTGGCAGAAACGCCGGAGCGGTCGGCCGCGGTGCTGTGTCTCGCGGTGTACGGGTTCGCCATAGCCGATCCCGAGGAAAGCGATTGGCTCTTGGCATCCCTACGGCGAAGCTTCCTCGAGGGGTAGGCATCTGGGCCTTGACGCCGGCGTCATGGGCCACAGCCGCTTCACGGTGATCCTGGATGTTCGGCGACGCGCAGTTGCGACCGGACACGTCGCGCCCACGAACAAGGTGTAATTCGACGGGTGGGCCGAACGATCTAGACGTTCGACAACTTGGCTGGTACGCGGGCTTCCGGTGGGGCTCGCCCGTTCGCTATGAGCACGGGGATCGATACGAAGTGGAGCATCCGGACGTGACCGAACTCGCCGCCCTTAGAGATCGGGCAGCACGATTGCTGGAGTCCTTGGAGACGCAGTCGACTGTCGCGGTAAGGGCCGAATATGCAGACGTAGCTGGCACGGTCGCCCGAGCGCGCTCGCTGCTCCTGTCGGCGGTCGCGATGGTTGACGCTGACGGCACGGGCGCGATCGGACTCGTGGCGCGGGCGATGTTCGAGGAATGGCTGTTTGGCATGCTGATGATCTTCGGCGAGGCCAAAGATCGCAACAGACTCGATGGTGACTATCAGTACTGGCTCGAGGGACATGCGCTGGCGTTTGGGCCGCAAGCGCCGGCGAGGCCCGCTGGCGTTCCCCCGAGGCAATGGAACGTAGCCGATCGGGTTCAGCGACTCGACGAGATTCGGGGCGGCAACCTCGCGTCTGAGGGGTACCGAAGGCTTTATGCCCTTGAGTCGTACGCGGCCGCGCATGGGGGATTCGGTACGGCCAACTTGCACATCGCTGAGACCGCTGATGGCAATCCGACGGTCGTGTGGAGGGAGAAGGGCACTGAGTATGCGCTTCCACACCTCTTTGCTGTGGTCGTCGGCTTCGCTTTCGACCTGATCTGGGCGGTATGGCGGGAGTCGGGACTAGACCTCAACATTCCGGTGGGAGCCGACTCGAGATCGACGACAGAGATATCGGATTTCGCTTAGCCGACTTGCGACTTGAGGTAAGCAATGAGCAAACGTGACGACGTGCGGGAGTTCCTTCGGCGACATCTGGGCGACGACTGGGAGCTGCGGCTGAGAGCAGCCAACGCCACTGCAGGCCCAGACTTCACTGAAGCCGAAGTTCACGCGGCGCAACAACGAGCAGTCGCCCTGGTGCGCGCAAACATTCCCTGTTGGACCGACCGCATGAGCGAACTCGTCGCTGAGGCCTGGCTCAACAGTCAGCCTGTCAGTCCTCGGGTCGCCCGAGGTCTTCGTCGTCTCGGCCGTCGTCGCGCCCGTCGGGTGGCCCGGTGGTCGCCCTGAAGACCTAACCCGCGCCGCAGGCCGATGCGGCGAGTGCTCGAAGATTCCACCGAGACAAATACAGAATGAACAGAATGAAGGCATCAGCCGACCTGCTCTCCTCCGCTTAGCGCGCGCGTCCTTCGTGCGGGCCCTGCGTCCGCGATCCAGTCGGCACGGGCTGAACATGCGAGGCCACAACGGTGCGGTTGCGGCCAGCGCGCTTGGCTTCCAAGAGCGCACCATCGGCAGCCTCGAGAACGGCCGCGTATACCCCGAGGGTTCCTGTCGCGCATCCCGCGCTCACGGTCACCGGGATCGCCTGGTCTACTCCGATAGCGAATGGCGTTACCGATACGGCGTGGCGAAGTTGCTCGGCAAGGACGTACGCCTCTTTCGCATCGAGCCCGACGCCAGCGGCCAAGAATCCTTCACCGCCCCAGCGAGACACAAGGACGCGGTCGTCGACGACCGCGCCGCGCAGTCGCCCGGCAACGATGCGCAGGATCATGTCGCCGACGGCATGGCCGAGTGTGTCGCTGATCGCCATGAAGTCGTCGATTTCGACCATCACGACGCTCGCTACCGCGTAAGGACCTTGCCTCGCCGCCAATTCGAGGATCCTTGTTTCCATGTGCTGGCGATTTGCGAGCCCAGTGAGAACGTCGAAGGTGCTGAGGTCGCTCATTTGACGAGCCTGAAGGGCGAGGGCGTCCTCTGCGGCCTTGTTCCGCAGCGTTGTAGCGACCCGTGCGATCAGCTGGTCGGGTTCACACGGCGTACGCAGGCAATCTTGCGCGCCGAGCGCCAAACGAGACGCGACGTCGCTGCCGCCGCTATCGGTAGTGAGAAACAGTACGGGCACCGAGCAGAGGTCGGCGTCGGCCCGCATCTCGCGCAACGTGGCATGCCCGTCCATGACAGGCATGTCGATGTCGAGCAGCACGAGGTCGGGTCGGTCGCTGCGGCAGGCTTCCAGCACGGCGCAGCCGTCCGCCGCCACGACGACGCGATAGCCCGCTGCCGCCAACGTCCGGCAGATGAAGCGCCGAAGGGAAGTTGAGTCATCGACGACGAGGATCGTCGGAATGGCCGGCCGGTTCCGCGCGCGCTTGTCGTCGGTCATTCGGACACCAATCCCAACCCGACGCCCACGCGCAGATCCCGGATCCAAGCCGCCATGATCCTCTTGTCGGCCACCACAAACCCCTCTGGAGGCGAACCTCGAAAATTGTTGATGCCGAGGTCATCCGTTCGAATCCCGTTCGTTTCACGCTCTGTTTGCATGATCAGCCTGCCGCACACCGCGGCGCGTACCGTCTCTTCTCGCGCGGAACAAACGCGACGTCAGGGTTCGAGCCAGGGCCGCGGCTCCAGCCAAAGCGTGAGCCATGCCTTGGCGACGAGTTCGCTCAAGTCTTCTCGCCACCAAGGGCTATTCTCTCGCACGAGGTCGACCGCGCGTTGTTGTGCCGCGTAGACCTCCTCGTCCGAAGCCTCCAGCCCCGCGATCGCGTCCGCGAGTATCAGTAGTATCTCCCAGTCTTCGCCCAGGAGCAGACGCAGGAAACAGCGCATCTGTTCAACGCTGTGTAGCTCCACCTCACCTCCTCGTGCCGACTTCGGTGACTGGGCCCGACGCAGAGACGCTCCCATCAGCGCCGCTGCTGAGTCGGTCCAACAACAGGCTGGCGCATCTACAACATCGCCAGAAGCCACGCGTGCATTACGGGCGATCGACGAAGGACCGATCGACCTAGTGGGACGTCCGCCCTCGGCCGCGCATTTGCCGACCCGATTCCGTGTCCGATGTCCTCGAGGCCCATCGCTGAGCGCGCCGCACCCACATATGCGACGATGCGCGATGCGCGTGCTCTTCACGTCAACGCCGGGCTGGGGCCACATCCATCCGATGGTGGGGCTCGCCCGGGCCTTCCTCGACCGAGGCGACAGCGTTTTGTGGGTGACCGGCGCCGACGCCTGCGCGCGTCTCGAGCGCGAAGGCTTCGAGGCATCGCCAGCGGGGCGCGGCGAGCGTGAGGGTATGGCCGAGGTCAACCGGCGATTTCCCGAGATACAGAAGTTGCCACCGCCGGAGCGCCCCGAGTTCATGTTCCATCGGCTGTTCGGGACAGTGCGCGCGGCGCCGATGCTCGCCGACCTCATGCCGACCGCGAGAGAGTGGTCACCGACGGTCGTGGTGTGTGACGCGGCCGAATTCGCTGGGCCCATCGCGGCGGCCGCGCTCGGCGTCCCCAACATCACGCAATCATTCGGAGCGTTGCTGCCCGAGAACCGCGTTGCCGCGGCGAGCACGGAAGTGGCTTCCCTATGGACTGCCCAAGGACTCGAACCGAGACCGTACTGCGGGTGCTACGACCATCTGTACCTCGACATCTATCCGCCGAGCCTGCAGTCCGCAGACCGTCCGCATGTTCCGGTGACGCAACATCTGCGTCCCGAGGCCTTCGCCATCGGTGGCGACGAGCCTCTGCCCGAGTGGGTCACGACGGCGCAGTCGGACCCGCTCGTGTACGTCACCCTCGGCACGGTCTTTCGTAACGACGCCGTGCTGACGACGATCGTGGAAGCGGTGCGCGAACTCGGTGTTCGCGTCGTAGTGACTGTGGGCCCCCACGGCGACCCCGATTCGCTCGGACCGCAGCCGAGCAACGTGCACGTCGCCCGCTACATCCCTCAGAGTCAACTGTTGCCGCATTGCTCGGTGGTCGTCTCGCACGCGGGATCGGGGACCTTCCTCGCGGCGCTGTCCGCCGAGATCCCGCAGCTGTGCATTCCTCAGGCGGCCGATCAATTTCTCAACGCCGCCGCGTGCACCGCATCGGGCACCGGCCTTGCGCTCCAGCCCGGCAGCGTCTCGGTCGAACAGGTCCGCGACGCGGTCACTCGTCTGCTGTCCGAAGCCGCGTTCAAGAACGCCACCGAGCGCGTCAGCCGCGAGATCTCGGCGATGCCGTCGGCGCGAGCGGTGGCAGAGCGACTACACGACGACTACGGCTGACTGCCCCACGCCACCGAGTTTCGCTCTCCGGTTGCCGGGTACCGAGAGGCGATGGCGACCTATCGCGTCAACCGAGCCGGCGTTGCCAAAGCAAAGTCGCTGATCGACGCGCACCAATACGTGCGGCGAAGCCAATGGGCCGACGCACAGCCATCGGCGCAAGACCAGAATGCCTTCCTCGAATCACACACCTGGGACGAATACGGCGAATGGCACCTCGCGGTCAACGTCAACGCAAAGCCGAACACGAAGGCGCGCTACGCATTCGGGTTCGGCGACTTTCGGCGCATCCACCGCATGGGAATCATCGCCTGTCACTACCGCGCCGCCGAGTGGCAACACAAAGACGTAGAGCTCGCCGCTCACCGCCTCCTTCAATACCTCGACAAACGGCTGTAGCGGCAGAGCGCACGACCCCTCCAGGTCAGCAAAGGTTCGCCGATCACGTCCAGACGGCTTTGTTGCGGCCGACGACAGGATCATGGAGACTGGGATCCGCGATCTGCTCGTCGGCGTCGGGTTGAAGTTGGCGTTCCGATGACCGACGAAAGGCGCGGGCTGTGCTCGGCTGCCGCGCACGCGGGGACTCACGTACGCGAGGAGTATTGATTTCCGCGCACGTGTGGAACTCAAGTGTGGCTCGTCCTGTCTGGCCTTTGTGGGCGTGATCATTGCTTGACCGATCCCACCGATTCAAGGCATGCTCCTCAAGGGCACCTTTCGTGTGCCGAGTGGGGGAGAACTTATGTTGATCGGCGGCACCTACACGACGAAATTCGACAGCGAAGAGAGCAGCACGCGCAACCTTCAGCTGTTCGCGAACTGGACGCCTCCCGCAGGATTCGAGTTCAAGGCGCATTGGGCGCGCGCTGACGCAAAGGGCGGCGTATTCATCGCCGAGGTAGCGTCGGCTGAAGCCTTGCTCGAAGCGACCGCACCGTGGGGGACGCGAATGGACTTCGATATCGCTCCGATAGTCGACATCACCGCGGCCGTGCCCCTGTTCATGAAGGTGCAGGGTTGGATGGCCTCGGTCAGCTGAGCGGCGTTGTTGGCTGACTGAACCAACGAACGCTCCGCCCTGGTCGTGCTTCTGTCCTCGATGGTCGCTGGCGCGCGTCTTCAGCTTGGCGGGACCGAGCCGTAATCGCGGCCGAGCGATGTCTACGAGTCGTCGTTTCGTGGCCAGCGGTCAGTTCGCTACGCCGGATGAATGTCGTCCCGCCACTGCACTTCTTCCGGATCGCGTTCGACGTCGGGCAGATCGAGATTGACGACCACGGGCTCTTGACCGCTGCGGCAGATCACACACGACAGCGACTCGCCACTGGCGTTGATCTCTTGATGCGGCACGAACGGCGGGATGTAGATGAAGTCACCCGGACCCGCTTCAGCGGTGTATTCGAGGCGATCGCCCCACCTCATCTGTGCGCGCCCGCTGACCACGTAGATGACGCTTTCAACCGGACCATGGTGGTGCGCGCCGGTCTTCGCGTTCGGATGGATGACGACGGTGCCGGCCCAGAGTTTTTCTGCGCCCGTCCGCGCGTTCGAGATCGCGGCCGCCCGCGTCATTCCTTCGGTTTGAGGCGTGTTGCTGTCCAACTCGTCGGCATGCACTACGCGCACGCCGTTCATGCGCCAGTCGCTGGTGCTGATCGATCCTTCTCCCTCGAGTCACTCGATGAATTCGTCCTTCGATCGAAGTCTCGCAGGAATGCGCTGCCGGCGAAATGCAAAGGCAACAGGACGGCGTCACGCCGGCGCGGTGGCCGCGACCAATATCGCGAGAGCGAGGAAGGCGACACCGATGTAACCCAGCACTAGGCCGGCGATGGCCATCCCCCTGCCCCGCAGAGTCGGGTCTTTCTTGGCCTGGTTGATGGCGATGTGGCCGAAGATGATGGCGAGGATGGAGCCGATCCAGTAGAGCCACACGATGCCGAGCACCATCGACGCGATGGCGAGGCCACTCGTGCGAGTGGGAGCGGCGAACGGCGGGTACCCCTGCGGATGGTATGCCCCGTATTGCGGATACTGCGGCGGATATTGAGGCGCGAATTGAGGGTATTGCGATGGGTACGGCGGCGGCGGTCCCTGTGTGGGAGGTGGGGGTAGTGGCGGCCGCGTTGGCTCATTCATGAAATCTGGCATGTCGCCTCTTCTCGATAGTCAGGGGACTATCGGCGACTCGGCCGCGCACATTGAGCGTTCAGCCGAGCGACAACCAGGTGCGCGCCAGGCTGAGCAAGCGGTCCTTGCCGGTTCCCTTCGCCGCGCTGACCCAGGTGATGTCGCCCGGCGCGAGATTGCACGCCTCGGCAACCTCGCGCTTGCGTTTGTCGCGCTGTGCCGCCTTGACCTTGTCGTGCTTCGTCGCGACGACGGAGTGCGGCACCCCGTTGACGCGCAACCACGAGAGCATCTCGAGATCGAGCTTGGTCGGGCCGATCTCGCCGTCGACGAGCAACACCACCATCGTCAACTGCTCACGCTCGAGCAGATACGTCTCGACCATCCGCTGCCACCCTTCGCGCACGCGAGCGGGGGCTGATGCGTAGCCGTAGCCAGGACAATCGACCAGCGTGCCGAGGCCCTCGACCTCGAAGCAGTTGAGTAGCTGCGTACGACCCGGAGCCTTCGCCACGCGGGCAAGATCCTTGCGGTTGGCCAGCGCGTTGACGAGCGACGACTTGCCCACGTTGGAACGCCCGATGAACGCCAACTCGGCCGGCGTGTCGGGCAGCCGGCTGACGTCATCGGCCGACGTCAGAAAGCGCAGCTGCAGGGGCGAGGACATAGGCCGACCATTCAACCAGGGCAGGGGCCGAGCGGCCCTACGCAGAGCGGAGAGTAGGGTCGCCCGCGTGACTTACACATTGACTGGATTGGACGGAAAGGTCGCGGTCGTCACCGGGGCCGGGCGCATGCGATCGATCGGGCGGCCCATTGCGGTCGAGCTCGCACGCGCGGGCTGCGACGTGGTGCTCACCGGCACGGGGCGCTCCCCCGATCGCTATCCCGACGAGGAGAAGGCTGCGGGTTGGCGCGACATCGAGTCGGTCGCCGACGAGATCCGTGCCTTGGGCCGGCGGGCGACGGCATTGGTCAGCGACGTGTCCGACGTCGACGCGGTCGAAGCGTTGGCCGACGCGGTGTTCGCCGAATACGGCCGCGCCGACATCGTCATCAACAACGCGGGTTCGGCGCGCGGCGTAGATCGCGTGCCGGTGGTGGAACTGCCGATCGATGTCTGGCACAACGTGATCAACATCAACCTGCACGGCACGTTCTTCATGTCGCGCGCGTTCGCGCAACGATTCATCGCGCAGGGCCAGGGTGGCTCGATCATCAACATCTCGTCGATCGGCGGCAAGCTGATGCCGGCCAACGCGGCGGCGTATGCGGCATCCAAAGCGGCTATCCACTCGCTGACGTCGTCGATGGCCAAAGAGCTCGGCAAGTACAACATTCGCGTCAACGCCGTGTGCCCTGGCATCATCGACACCAGCCGCATGGACGACGTGCCCCGGGGCGACCCGTGGAATCAGATGGTGGCCAACAACGTGCCGCTCGGGCGCGCCGGCAGCGGCGAGGACATCGCATGGAACTGTGTCTACCTCTGCAGCGACCAGGGGTCGTGGGTCAGCGGCCAGTCGTGGAACGTCGACGGCGGCCACATGACCGCGCACTGACCGCGCGTAGCGCGATCAGGGTCGGTAGGAAACGCCGAGCTCGTCGAGACGGTTGGGCGCGGCGTCGGGGCCGGTACCGAGAATCGCGGCAATGGCCTGGTGATCGTCGCGACGGATCGTCAGCATGCGGCCGTTGAAGTCTTGGCGCCGCACTTGGATCATCGTGATGTAGCGACGCAGCATTTCGGCTTCGGGTCCGGCGAGACGATCGAGACGTGTGAGGTCGAGCACCACTGGTTGGCCGGGCCGGCGAGGCGCCCGCTCGGTCAGGTCGATGACCTGTGTTTCGACACCGAAATCGGGACCGTCGTCGGGGGGCAACAGCTGATCGACAGGCACCGCGTAGAAACGTGACAGCCGCTTGAGCCGTGGCACCGAGATCGCGCGCTCACCGCGTTCGTATGCGCCGAGCACCGATGCTTTGAACTCTTGATTCGACTTGGCTTCGACCTCTTGCAGTGACAGACGCTTTTGCCGGCGGATGGAGCGCAAACGCTCGCCCACCTTGCGCGTATACGGGTCGACTGCCGTGCCAACCTCGTCCGCCTCGATCGCCATCAGTGCACTTCTCTCGTTCGCCCGACACGCCCTCTGGCGCATGTACCCAACTATCGAATAGTGGCGCCAGCCCTCGCCGGGATCGGATGCCCTGCCCGCCGGAAAACCATCTCGCGAGAGCGCTGTGCGGGACCAACCGCTCAGCGTGATCGTCTGACGCCTCTAGGTGAGCGTAGGCGACCGGGCGAATTCGTGCAACGGAGGACGTCAGAGCCTCGCGGCACACCCTGCGATCAACCACCGTACGCGGTTTTCAGGTCGTGCGACCTATGCCTGCTCGCGCTGTGCCGTCAACACTGCCGCAGCCGCGATGGCCGCCGTCTCGGCGCGCAGCACCGTGGCGCCCAAGGCGACGCTGGTGGGCCACGCACGGCGCTCGTCGTCGGACCAACCGCCCTCGGGACCGATGGCGACCGAGCTGTGGTGCAAATTAAGCGTCTGACCGCCGCGGTCGGCGCGCACGAAACCCTGCGCGGCGATGCTCGCGACACTCGCGACATCGGTGAGCACGGGCAGTGTGACGCGCCGGCTCTGCATCGCGGCTTCCCGCGCGACCCGGCGCAAGCGTTCGAGGTTGCGTTGCGCGCGCGCGTCGTCCCACCGCACGACCGAACGCTCGGCGAAGAACGGCACGATGCGATCGACGCCGAGCTCCGTCAACTTCTGGACGACGAGCTCGGGCTTGTCACCTTTGGTCAATGCGAACGCGATGGCAATCGCGGGTGAGCGCTGCTCGCTGATGGTCACCGAGCCGTCGGGCTCGATGGCGTTCGTCGTGCGGCGACACAATCGCCACGCGCCCTGACCGTCGCACGCGACAACTGCGGCACCGGGAGCGATGCGCAACACGCGCAAATGATGGTCGTCATCCGAGTCGAGCTCGAGCCCGTCGAGGTCGTCGACGAAGATGTGCGGCGCGTGCGTCGGCGGCGGCTGCGTCACGACCGAAACGCAGAGCGGATCTTCGAGAACAGTCCGGTCTCGGGAGGTGCGACCGTCTCGCCCCGCAACTCCGCGTACCGACGTAGAAGCTCGGCTTGTTCTTCGTTGAGATCGGTCGGCGTCTCGACGTTGACCTGCACGGCGAGATCTCCGCGGCCGCGACCACGCAAGTGGGGCACGCCCTTGCCGCGGAACATGAACACGCGGCCGGATTGCGTCCCCGCGGGGACGTCGACGTGTTCTTCGCCGTCGAGCGTCTCGATGTCGATCTCGGTGCCCAACGCCGCCTGCGCAACCCCGATGGACAACCGCATGATGAGGTCGTCGCCTTGGCGTTCGAATCGCTCCTGCGGCTGTACCCGCAGATGCACGTAGAGGTCGCCCGGCGACCCGCGGCGCGGGCCGGCCGCACCGCGACCGTTGAGACGCAACGTCGCGCCGTTGTCGACACCCGCCGGCACTTCGATGGTGTACGTGCGCTCTTCGGCGCGCCGGCCTTCGCCGTGACACGCGGGGCACGGTGTGGCGATGATCTCGCCGGTGCCGCCGCAGCGGGTGCACGCCGAAGCGGTGACCATCTGTCCGAGGATCGATTGGCGCACGCGACGCACTTGCCCAGCACCGTTGCACTCGCTGCACTGGAGGGCTTGTGTACCCGCGCTGGCGCCGGTCGACGAGCACATGTCGCAACCGACGAGCGTGTTGAGCGTCACCGATGTCTCGCCGCCGAAGATCGCTGTCTCGAACTCGATGTCGACCATCGCCTCGAGGTCGGCTCCCCGCGGCGGGCCCGACGAACTGCGACCACCACCGAAACCGCCACCCCCACCGAAGAACGCGTCGAAGAGATCGGACAGGCCGCCACCGAAGGGATCGCCGCCGCCAGCCGCGCGGCGCAGCCCGTCGATGCCGTAGCGGTCGTAGACCGCTCGTTTTTGTGGGTCGGACAACGTCTCGTACGCGAGCGAGACCTCTTTGAACCGTTCTTCGGCACCGGCGTCGCCGGGGTTGGCGTCGGGATGGTGCTGGCGCGCGAGTTGACGGTAGGCCTTCTTGAGATCGGCTTCCGTGGCGCTGCGCGACACGCCCAGCACTTCGTAGAAGTCTCGCATCAGCCCTCGCTCAGACGGTCGCCGAGTTGCTGGCTCACGACGGCCACCGCGGAGAGTGCTTGCGGATAGTTCATGCGAGTAGGGCCCAACACACCGATGGTGCCGACCTTATCGCCGTCGACCTCGTAAGGGGCGACGATGAGCGCGCACTCGGCGAGCGGTTGCACACCGGTCTCCGAGCCGATCGCCACCGTGAGGCCCCGATCGATCACGTCGCGCATGAGCGAGACGACGACGAGTTGCTGCTCGAGGATCGACAGCACTTCGCGAACCGTCTCGACCGCATCGAACGCACCGGCCATGCGCGCGGTACCGCCCACGAAGACGTGGTCGGAGTCACCGTCGCTCACCGGATTGAACACGGCCGCCGCCGTCTCGACGAGCCGGGCCACCGATTCGCCGAGCATCTCGTCGGGCACTACCGGCGAATCGAGCGGCATACCGATGAACGCTCGTGCCAACGACGACGAGGCGTGCTCGACATCGGCGTCGGTGGTCGTCTCTTCTAGATCGATGGTGCCTTTTTCGATCGCGCCGTTGGAGAGGATGGCGACGGCCAGCGCGGTGCGCGACGCGACCCGCACCAGCTGGATCGAACGAACGACAGCCGAGCGCGTGCCCGGGCTCACCACCAACGCGGCGTAGCTTGTGAGGTTGGACAACAGACCCGCGGTCTCGTGCAGCAGTCGTTCGAGCTCGCCGTGGGAATGGTCGAAGAACGCCCGCACCTGATCGGATTGCACCGCCCCGAGCTCGCGGTCGGGCCCCAAGGCATTGACGAAGAACCGGTAACCCTTCTCGGTGGGTACCCGCCCCGCGCTCGTGTGGGGTTGGTGCAAGTAGCCCTGACGCTCGAGTTGCACCATCTCGTTGCGCACGGTGGCCGGCGACACCTCGATACCTGGCGCGTTGGCGATCACGGAGGACCCCACCGGCTGCGCGGTGGTGATGTACTCCTGAACAACTGCTCTCAGGATTGAGGCTTTTCGCTCCTCGAGCATTGCGTCGGCACTCTCACACTCGGGTTTGGGGGTGGCAATGATGATAGCCACCATCGGCCCCGATTTGGCACTC
This sequence comes from Acidimicrobiales bacterium, assembly GCA_035525225.1. Lineage (GTDB taxonomy): Bacteria > Actinomycetota > Acidimicrobiia > Acidimicrobiales > WLNW01 > DATLFA01. The sequence continues at coordinate 14,572 of DATLFA010000005.1, read as the reverse complement.
ATCGCCCGCGAGTGCCAAGGGCCGCTCGGCCTCGTCGCCTTCGGCGACTAGTCGTCGAGTCTGAGGGCCGAGACGAACGCCTCTTGGGGCACCTCGACCCGCCCGATGTTCTTCATCTTCTTCTTGCCCACTTTCTGCTTCTCGAGGAGCTTGCGCTTGCGCGAGATGTCGCCGCCGTAGAGCTTGGCCGTGACATCTTTGCGCAACGCTTTGACCGTCTCGCGGGCGATGAAGCGCCCCCCGATGGCGGCCTGGATGGCTACGTCGAACTGCTGGCGCGGGATCAACTCTTTCAGCTTCTCGGTCATGCGCCGCCCGTAGACGTCCGCCTTGCTGCGGTGCACGATCATCGAGAACGCGTCGACCGGTTCGCCGTGCAACAACACGTCGACCTTCACGAGATCCGCTGCGGCGTACCCTGCGGGCTCGTAGTCGAGCGAGGCGTAGCCCTGGGTGCGCGACTTCATCTGATCGAAGAAGTCCATCACGACTTCGGCCAACGGCAAGCGGTAGACGAGCTCGAGGCGCTCGGGCGAGATGTACTCCATCTTGAGCATGTCGCCCCGCCGCGTCTGGCACAGATCCATCAGCGTGCCGGTGTAGTCGGACGGCGTCAGGATCGTGGTCGTGAGGTAAGGCTCTTCGATCTTGTCGATCTCGCCGGCGGGTGGCATCAACGTGGGGTTGTCGATGACGACGACGTTGCCGGCCTTTGTGGTCACGCGGTATTCGACCGAAGGTGCCGTGGAGATGAGCGTGAGATCGAACTCGCGCTCGAGTCGCTCGCGCACGATCTCCATGTGCAACAAACCCAGGAACCCGCAGCGAAACCCGAAGCCCAGCGCGGTCGACGTCTCGGGCTGGAAGGTGAAGCTCGAATCGTTCAACGACAGCTTGTCGAGCGCTTCGCGCAGATCGGCGAACTCGTCGCCGTCGACGGGATACAGACCTGAGAACACCATCGGCTTGGGTTCGCGATAACCGGGCAGGGGCGCGCTCGCAGAGCGCGTGGCAGTGGTGATGGTCTCGCCCGAGCGGGCGTGACCGACGTTCTTGATACCGGCGATGAGGTAACCGACCTCGCCCGGACCGAGCGACGCGACCGGCAGATGGTCGGGAGTGCGGACGCCGACCTCGTCGACCTCGTGGGTCGTGTTGGCTTGCATCATGCGGATGCGGCTGCCGTGACCCAACGACCCGTTGACGACGCGGATCGACGAGATGACGCCGCGGTAGTTGTCGAAGAAGCTGTCGAAGATCAACGCCTGCAACGGCGCGCCCGGGTCGCCTTTGGGCGCGGGAATGCGATGAAGGATGGCGTCCATGAGCTCGGGCACGCCCTGGCCGGTCTTGGCCGAGATCAACAACACGTCTTCGGCGGCCAGTCCGAGCACCTTTTCGATCTCCTCGGCATAGCGCTCGGGCTCGGCCGCGGGCAGGTCGATCTTGTTCAGCACCGGCACGATCTCGAGGTTGTTCTCGAGCGCCAGATAACAGTTGGCGAGGGTCTGGGCCTCGATGCCCTGCGCCGCGTCGACGAGCAACACCACGCCCTCACACGCGGCCAGCGAGCGCGATACCTCATAGCCGAAGTCGACGTGGCCGGGGGTGTCGATGAGGTTGATGGCGTGGTTGTGCCAGCCCAGGCGCACCGACTGGAGCTTGATGGTGATGCCCCGCTCCCGCTCGAGGTCCATCGAATCGAGGTATTGGGCCCGCATCTCGCGAGGATCGACCGCCCCGCAGAGCTCGAGCATGCGGTCGGCCAGAGTCGACTTGCCATGATCGATGTGGGCGATGATCGCCACATTGCGGATGCGTTCGATGGGCGTGGACGTGTAGCGGGGACCGTTCATAGCGAAATCTCGGCCCACCGGGGGCCGGATTCGACGCTAGCGGGTTGCTGCGGGGTTTCCGCCGGACCCTTGGGCCGCTAGCATGCCCCGGTCGCGCACAGCGATCGACGCAGGAGCTTTCCGGGGACACCGTGGCCAACATCAAGAGCCAGATCAAACGCAATCGGCAGAACGAGAAGCGCCGCGTGCGCAACAAGGCCGTCAAGTCCGAGCTCAAGACGCGCACCAAGTCCGCGCTGACGCACGCCGGCGACGAGACCGCCGTCGCGACTGCGATGAAGCACATCGACAAGGCCGCGGCCAACGGCGTGATCCACAAGAACGCCGCTGCCCGCCGCAAGTCCCGCCTGATGAAGGCCGTCACCCGCAAGCAGGCCTCGTAGTTCGTTCCTAACGCCGCCCGAGTCGGGCCAGGCGGGCAACGAGCACTTCCATCACCAGATCGGGCGGCCAGGCGATCGCGCCCCGCAACGCCAGATCGGCATCCGCCAGCAGACCGATAGCTGTCGCGACCTTGTCGGACCCCAGCCGCTTGGTCTGCGTCAACGCCTTCTTCGCCGGGAATGTCGAGCCCTTCATGCCCAAGCGCGCAGCGGCCGCCTTTTCGTCGAGGCCGGGCACGCCGTCGAGCCGCAACATGCGCGAGTAGTGCGTGTGCAAAGTGGCCAACAACGCCAGCGGATGGCGTTCGCCGGCGCCCGTCATGCGGTGCAACCGATCGAGCGCGGCCGCGATGTCGCCGCGATCGATGGCGTCGGTCAACTCCCACGGCGGGACCGTGCCGGCCTCACCCAAGAAGGGCTCGACATCGGCGGCGCTCACGGTGACGTTGCGACCGAACGCTGCCTCGAGCACATGGAGGAGCCCGACGACGCGGCTGCGGTCTTCGCCGAGGCGCTCGGCGATGCGGGCACGCGCCGCGCGATCGAACTTGACCGCGGCGTCGCTCAGCCGCTCGTCGAGCCACGCATCGGCCTGTTTGCCCGACGGGATGGCGGTGTCGGTGACGACGCCTCGTGCGGCCCGCACCGATTCACTGAGCTTCTTCGGCAACGCCGCGAGACGGTCTTGCTTGGGGCTCTCGCCTCGCTCCCATACGAGCACGAGCGACGTCGTCGGCAAGACATCGTCGAGGTAGCCGTAGAGGGGCGCGAGATCTTCGGCGCGCGAGAAGCGGGCGAGGTGCCGGCCGATGACGACGCGCCGATCGGTGAGGAACGGCGCGGTCTGCGCGGCGTCGACGAGGCGGGCGATGTCGAAGCCGGCATCGGTGCGGTAGTTGTCTTCGGTGAGCTCTTCGACCATGAACGCACGGTCGCCGTCGCCGACGAGTTCGTGAACCAGCGCGACGAGCGCGTCCGACAGCAACGCGGCGTCGTCGCCGACCAACAGGTGCACCGGCGCGTCGCTGGTCGCCGTCGCGGTCATCGGCCACCGCGATTCGCGATGAGGGGGCCGACGATGGGCTCGCCGCGCCGGGCTTGCAGAATGGCGCTCATCACGTCGGCGACGCGGCGCCCGCCCCGCACGTCGTGGGCCCGCAGGATACGACAGCCCAACGCGATGCCGAGCGTGTGCGCGGCCCAGGTGGCCTCGATGCGGTCGTCGACTTCGGTCTGCGCCAGCAAGCCGACGAAGCGTTTGTTGGATGCCGAGAGAAACACCGGGAAGCCGAGCTGCAACAAATCGTCGGAGTTGCGCAGCAATATCGCCGACATGGGTTCGGTCTTGCCCAGATCGAGCCCGGCGTCGACCATGATGCGTTGCCGCGGGATGCCTGCGGCGAGCGCTCGGTCGGCGCGATCACGCAGGAACTCGAGCACCTCGCCGAGGAGATCGTCGTAGTGCGGGTTGGGGTCGGGCACGCGGGGCGCGAGACGGATGTGCGTGGCCACGACCGCGGCGCCGTAGTCGCGGGCCGCGGGTAAGTAGTCGGGGTCGGCAAAGCCACTGATGTCGTTGCCGATATCGGCGCCGGCGAGATAGGCGGCACGTGCCACCGACGCCCGAAACGTGTCGACGGAGATCGGCAGGTCGAATCGCGAACGTAGTGCCTCGATGGCGGGGATGACGCGGTCGATCTCTTCCTGCGGCGTCACCTCGGGGCCGGGCCCGGCCTTGACCCCGCCGATGTCGAGGAAATCGGCGCCGTCGAGCACGTGTTGCTCGGCCTTCTTCAAGAACCGATCGAAGTCGAAGTAACTGCCCTCGTCGTAGAAGGAATCGGGCGTGCGATTGAGGATGCCCATCACGAGCGCACGCGTCGTCACGTCGAATTGGTGCCGCGTCCCGAGCTCGAGAATCACGAATCGGACGCTACACGGGGAATTATCTCGGCCGAATCGATGACCAGCGACGACCCAGTCACGGCCCTCTTCGAGTCTGCTCGACCGGGAAGCCGCCGCCCCGTACCATTGACGAAAGCATTCGCGCGAGAGGAGCCCACCAATGAGCGATCCACAGGCCAATCAGGGCAGCTTCAGGGTCGGCGCTGGCCGTATCAGTTCCGAGGAGCTCGAGAACGCGGGTGTGGTCCCCACCGACTACCAGGTGACGCTCGATGACGATGATGCCGGCGAGTGTCGCTGGGCGACCAAGGACGAGATCCGGCAGATCTACGTCGACAATCCGGTCACGGCGTCTGCGCTCCAACCTGACGTTTGGACGCTGAGCATCGAACACATCGACGGCGAGTCGATCACATTCGGGTACGCCAACGGGGCGTCCCTCACGACGACGCTCGGCGCGATCGACATGAACTTCGGAGCGAATGCCACGCGCTACCGCAAGAGCGGTGGTATCGCGTACCCCGCCGACGACGGCGGCAACGTGATCATCAACGCCTCGACCGCGCCGCGCCTCGTGGCCCTTCGCAAATGGGTACACGACGAGCTGCGTCAGCGAGCGGAGGAGCGACTGCAAATGGCGGAGCTGGTCAACCAATTCGCCGGCATCATTGCGATGAATAGCGGGCTCGACGGCATCAAGTGAGCGGCCACGCATGAGCGTCGAGTTCCCATCCACCGATTGGCACTACTACGCCGTACCCGGTGCGACACTGCACGAGGTGGCAGCGGCGATCGGGCATGAAGCAGAGGCGGGGAAGGCAGAGTGGTTTCCGCGCATCGACTACCAGACCGACGAACACGGTCGCCTCAGCGACGTGTCGATCACGGTCCCGACGCGCGTGACCCTGCCTGACTGGTCCGAGTACGGCTCGGCTCGACCGACCGAGCAGCACGAGTGGGACCGCTTCCGCTACGCGTTGACGACCCATGAGAACGGCCACGTCGATCTTGTGCAGACCCACTTGGCGGGTATCGACATGCGGATGGTGGGCGAGGCGAAAGATCAGGGCCTCGCGCTCTACCAGCAGGCACTCGAAGCGTTGAATTCTGCGAGCCGCGCCTACGACAGCCAAACGGACCATGGTCGCAACAACGGCACGGTGATCGACGTCTCGAAATGACGCCTGAGCCGAACCTCAGCTCACGTGACGACGGTTCAGCGCAGAATCGGCCGACCGGACGCTACACGGGCCTCGTCTCCATCGGCGCGGTCGTCGACGTGACGGCGATTTCGAACATGCCGACTCGATAGGAACCCAGCGGTGGCGTGCGCGCCCCTCTGATCTGGTGCAGCGAAGGGGCCCAGATCTCGCCGATCGACAGCCGGCTGCGCAGCGCCCGCACCACCTCACCGCTGGCACGACCGCCATCGGTGGCGACGAGCAGGCTCACGCGACGGACACCGTGACGGCGCAGCGCCTCGAGGGTCGATCGAGCACGGGCCGTGTCGTGAATGGTGAGCACTGTGGTGCCGTCGGCGCCGCGCAGCACCGTGATGCCATTGGCCAGCGCGTGCTCGCCTGCGGCGAGATGGCCGAACGTCACCGGCGGATGTGCCAGCGCGACGACTGCGAGCACGACCGCGAGCCGGCGCCCTGTCACCGAACGAGTCAGTGCATAGATGCCGGCCGCGGTCAGCAACACCAGCAGATGGCGCGTGCGCAATTCGCCGAACGGCGCTCGCGCCGCGGCGCGAGCGACGCCGGCGACCCACCAGACGAGCGCGTGCGTCGGCAGATGCACGATCGTGGCGATCGGGCCACCCGCGATGCCGGCGATCAAACCGGCAGTGAGACCCCACATCATGATCGGGCCGGCTGCCGGTGCCGCGAGGATGTTGGCCGGCAGCGCGGCGAGGGGCATGCCGCCGAAGCGGGCGACCTCGACCGGAGCAACCGCGATCTGCGCGGCGATGGTGACCGACGCGGCCAGCGCGAGCCACCGCGGCCCCGGCAATCTCGACGCGATCGAAGGTGCGAGCTCGACGATCCCGGCGGTCGCGAGCAGCGAGAGTTGGAAGCCCACCGATCGCGCGATGACCGGGTCGACGAGCACGAGCACGGTGCACGTCAACGCGATGACGCGACGCATGCTCACCGTGCGACCCATTGCCGCCGCGAGCCCGGCGATCGATGCCATCACGATTGCCCGCAACACGGACGGCTCGAATCGAGTGACGAGCGCGAAGAACGCCAACGACGTGCTCAGCGCGACGAATCGCAGACGAAAGTCGAGCCGCTTGAACAACGGCGCCAGTAGCGCGGCGACGAAGGCGACATTTGCTCCGGAGACCGCCAGCAGGTGACCCAAACCCGAACCGCGGAAGTCGTCCGCGATGATCGACGGCTGATCGCGGTCGTCGCCGTACACGAAGCCGGTGAACAGCCCGCGGTGCTCATGGCCGAGTGAGCTCGCACCCCGATGCAGCGTGCGTCGCAGCGTGTTCGCCCAGGAGTAGGGCCACGCGGCCGACCGCGTGTCGAGCACTTCGCGGACGTCGAGGCGGCCGATGACATGGCGTTGGTCGAGCCACGGCGCGTACGCGAGACGCGGTCGCACCGTGCCTACGATCTCGACTCGCTCCCCCACCAGCAAACCGCTCATCGCCCGCGCCGGCGCGCTGTACGCGTTGACCTCGAGGCGCGTGCGCCCGAGCCGCACGTCGAGCCGTGTTGCCACGCCGAATTGCTCGGGGTCGCGCACCACCGTTACCCACGACCTCACCTCACGCTCGCGGACATGCAACGCGAGCGCGCGGTCGCTGCGCGCACCCAGCGCGGCCGCCAGCACGACGACGGCGATGACGAGCAGCAGTGGACGCCGCAACACGAGTGCGATCACCACGCCGACAAGTGGTATCCACACCGCGATCGACCAGCCGACGGTGGCCGCGGCGAACGACGCGAGGGCCATCGCGATCGCGGCGCTGTCGCTCAATACACGTGACGGCGTGCCGTTCATACGACGATCAACGTGCGAATCTGCGCGAGTTTTGACGGACCGATACCCGGCACATCGAGCAGTTGTTCGACGGAACTGAACGGGCCGTGATCTCGCCGGTACGCGACGATCGCCGTTGCGGTCGAGGGGCCGACGCCCGGCAGCGCGTCGAGCTGGTCGGCCGTCGCCGCGTTGAGGTTGATCGGACCCTGCGAGGTTGCGTCGGATGCCCCGTCGACGAGCGGCGCGGCCGCCTCGCCGATCATCGGCACGTAGACGCGCAGACCGTCGCTCAACCGTGCCGCGAGGTTGACCCGGGCCACATCGGCGTCGCCGCGAGCGCCACCCGCCGCGCTGATGGCGTCGACAGTGCGCGAACCGTCGCTCAACCGGAACACCCCGGGGCTGACGACCGCACCGGCGACGTGGACCACGACCTCCGAGCCACGAGATGTCGAGCCGGCAAGCGCGCCGGCGCTCGTGACGCTGCGGGTGGCCAGCGGAAGCTGCGCCTCAGGAGCCCCGACGGCCGGTGCGGCCACAAGACGCCATGCGACGACCCCGACGAGCGCGATGGCGAGGACCGTCGCCGCGACACGCACCGGGTGGTTGCGGGCGAATCGGTAGGTCAGTTCCAGGCGGTGCAGCGATACGGCGATCGCGGTCGGTATCGGCACCCGCGCGCGATCGGCGGGCTCGGGCACTTCGACATCACTGGGCTGGCGCTGCAACCGCAGCCTCCTCGATGAGCCGGCCGGGCGCGCAAGGGCGATGTCAGCCGGATCGAACCGGGAGGGGAAGGAGCACCGTCACAGTAGTGAGCGGCAGTGACAGTGAAAAGGGCGAACTCGTCAGAACAATGCGGAGGTCAACCGGCGACGGTAGGTCGCGGTGCGCGGATCGTCGGGGCCGAGTAGCTCGAGGATGTCGAGATACTCCTGGCGAGCGTCCTCGTCGGTCTTGACCCGGGGCAGCAACGTATCGAGCTTGTTCTCGACGTCGCTGACCAGTGCGGCTCCGCCTCGCGCGAGTGCGGCGATGCGGCGCGTTTCGGCGGTTTCGGGAATTCGCTCGATTAGGGCCAACGCCTCGTCGCCCCGTTCGGAGTGCACGAGGATCTCGCCGAGCTTGACGATGGCGGCCGCGTTGCCCGGATCGATGTCGAGGACCTGGCGCAATGACTCTTCGTCGCCCGCGTCGAGCAGCAAGTCGATCTCGGACTCGACGTCGCTCGGCAACAACCGCTCGACGAAGTCCCGTACCGCGGCTTCGCCCTGCGCCCCGACGAAGCCATCGATGATGCGGCCGTCCTTGAGGGCGAACACCGCCGGTATCGACTGCACCTTGAAGGCCTGCGAGATGGCGGGATTCTCGTCGACGTTGACCTTGGCCAAGACGACCTGGCCCTCGGTCTCGTCGATCACTTTTTCGAGGATGGGCCCGAGTTGCTTGCACGGCCCGCACCAGGGCGCCCACAAGTCCACGACGACCGCGGCGGTGCGCGACGCCTGCATGACATCGGTCTCGAACGTCGCATCGGTTACATCGACCATCGCCCATTACCTCCTGCCGGGCATTCCGGCTGCGCTACAGCGTACGGTTCCCGGCCCACCTTGCGGCACGCCGGAGCCACCCCCGGGCGAGCGGCTGGCACTACGGTTGCGTCCAATGGTTGGGCCCACAGTTCCTTCGGTTACCGGCATCGATGCCGAGGCGGTCACGGCGTGGTTGCGCGAGCACGACCCCGCGTCCAAGCCGCCGTTCCACTTCGAGCTCATCGCCGGCGGTCATTCCAATCTCACGTTTCGTGTGACCGATGCCAATGGGAAGGCCTACGCGCTGCGCCGTCCCCCGCTCGGCCATGTCCTCGCTACTGCACACGACATGAGCCGCGAGCACAAGATCGTGGCCGCGATGGCGGCGACCAAGGTTCCCGTTGCCCCGCTCGTGGGGTTGTGCACCGACGAAAGCGTCAATGGCGCGCCGTTCTACGTGATGGGGTTCGTCGACGGCATCGTGTTGCGCAATCGCGAGACCGCGGTCGCGTTGCCCGTTGCGTTGCGCACGACTGCGAGCCACACGCTCATCGACACGCTCGTCGACATCCACGAGGCCGACGTCGACGCGATCGGGCTCGGCGACCTCGGACGCAAGGACGGGTACATCGCGCGACAGCTCAAGCGCTGGCGCATGCAGTTCCACGATTCGAAGACCCGCGAGATGCCCGAGATCGACGAAGTCCACGATCTGCTCGTCGCCCGAATCCCCGAGCAACAGGGCTCCGGCATCGTCCACGGCGACTATCGGCTCGACAACTGCATCTTCGGCGACGACGGCGAGGTCCGCGCCGTGCTCGACTGGGAGCTGTGCACGCTCGGCGATGTCCTCGCCGATCTGGCGCAGCTGCTCGTGTATTGGGGCGAAGCCGGCGACGACCAGTTCGCACTCGACTCGCCCCCGTCGGCCGAGCCGGGCTTTTCCACTCGTGCCGAGCTAATCGAACGCTATGCCGCCCGTTCCAAACGCGATCTGCGCCAGCTCGACTACTACATGGCGTTCGCCAGTTGGAAAGTGGCGTGCATCCTCGAGGGCGTGTACTCGCGCTATGTCGCCGGAGCGATGGGCGACCGCGCCACGGGACAGGACATCAGCACGTTCATCCGGCGCGTCGACCATCTTTCGTCGCGGGCGGCTGCCATCGCTCGGACGCTGTAGGCGGCTGTGGCGCTGTTCGAGTTGCACAGCCGGCCACCGATCGACGATCCGGTCGTGCTCATCACGTACTTCGACGGCTTCATCGACGCCGGTGGAGCAGCGAGCGCGGCGGCGCAGACCATCCTCGGTGAGGAACGCGGCGATTCGCTCGCCACCTTCGACTCCGAGGCGCTACTCGACTACCGGGCGCGCCGACCGGTGATGCATCTCGTCGACGGCATCAACACCCGTCTCAGTTGGCCGGCGATCGAGCTCTACCTCCGGCACGACCGCACGGGGCGCGACCTCTTGTTGCTCATCGGTCCCGAGCCCGACCATCTCTGGCCCTCGTTCGGCCGTGCCGTGTGCGACCTCGCGATGGAGTTCGACGTGAGCCTGCTCGTCAACCTCGGCGCCTATCCGGCCGCGACGCCGCATACGCGACCCCCGCATCTCACCGCAACCGCGACGAGTGCCGATCTCTCGCACCAGCTCGGGTTCTTGCGCACCACCATCGACGTGCCGTCGGGTATCCACGCGGTGGTCGAGCACGAATGCGCCGCACACGGCATACCGGCGATCGGCGTGTGGGCGCAGGTGCCGCACTACGCGTCGTCGATGACGTATCCGGCGGCCACGATCGCGTTGCTCGACGGAGTGCGCGGGCTGACCGGCCTCGACTTCGACGTGAGCGATCTCTCACAACAAGCGGCCACGGTACAGATGCACCTCGCGGAGCTGATCGCGCGCAACGACGAACACGTACAGATGGTGCGCCAGCTCGAGGTGCAAGACGACATGATGCGCCAGAATCGATCGAGCGAACTCCCATCGGGCGATGAGATCGCCGCCGAAGTCGAGCAATTCCTGCGCGAACAAGACGACTAGAACATGGCTTGGCGCTCGAGGCGAACGGCGCCGTTCTCGACGAAGTTGTCGATCAGTTGGCGGGCGATGCTCGGTGGGCCCGGCATGCTCGGTAGGTCATATGACCGGAACCAACCGGCCTCGAGGATCTCCGCGGGGTCGAGCACCAATTCGCCGCCCGCGTACTCTGCGTAGAAGCCGACCATCAACGAGTTGGGGAACGGCCACGATTGGCTGGCGAAGTAGTCGACATCGCCGATGGCGACACCGACCTCCTCGCGCACCTCGCGCCGCACCGCTTGTTCGAGCGACTCGCCGGGCTCGACGAAACCGGCCAACGCCGAGAAGATCTTCATCGGGAAGCGCGCGCCTTGCGCCAACAACATCTCGTCGCCGCGGTGCACGATCATGATCACTGCGGGTGCGACGCGCGGATACTGCTGCAAGCCGCAGTGGACGCAACCCATCGCGCGCTCACCGGGTACGGGTGCCGTGGGCGCGCCGCAGCGACCGCAGAACCGGTGGGTGCGAGCCCATTCGACGAGTTGCACCGCACGTCCCGCGGCGTACCACAGCGAGTCGCCGAGCGGTGGATACAGCGCGCGCAGCGAGACGAACTCGAACCCATTGGGCAACTCGAACTCGTCATCGGCATCGAGTGCGTAGAAGTGACAGTCTTCGTGGCGCCCGACGTGATGGCCGAGCGAGTGGACGTCGATACCGATCAACTCGGCGGTGGTCGGAAAGTGCCGACCCGGCTCGCCGCCGACACGCAGCGCCACCTCTGTGCGGCGCACAACCATCCAGTGGGCCTCGCGTTCGGGCGGAGCGAACAGCGCGCTGAGGTCGAAGATCGAGTCGGTCACGGTCGACTGGATAGCAGGTTCTCGGATCGTTCGCGCAAGTCGTCCAACGCGTCGAGTTGCAAGGCGGCTCGGCGCATCTGCACCCGTGCGCGGTCCCTGCTGGGGCGGGCGCCGTCGTCGACGAAGTAGCGGTCGCCGGTGAGGTGAGAGGCGAGGTAGCGGCAGGCCAGCTCCACGGCGAGCACCACACCCGCGATCGGGACCGAGGCTCGCTCGGCCCGGTCGAGCGGATGACGCCAACCGTCGACAAAGCCTCCCCAGACGTGTTCGATTGCAACGACGTCGAGCGGTGCGCCGGTGTCGTGTTCGGAGATGATGGACCGCACCATCTCACCCAAGTCGTAGCCGAGGCGGCCCGGCCCGATGGTGTCCAGGTCGATGACACACGGTCGATCGCGCGCGTGGCGCACAAGATTGACTGGCTTCGCGTCGTTGTGTACGACCCGCACGGGCTGTCGCTTCCACATCGAGAACTCGTCGAGCGAGCGCACCTTCGTGACGAGGTCGCGCACACGGTCGACGTCGCTGGCGCAGGCGCGGCCACGACCGGCGTGAGCGTTCACGACCGCGACTTCGAACTGGCGCACTCGATGGTCGAATTCATGGAAACGCGGAATCGCCAGCTCGAACTGCGTCGCGTCCAGTTCGCCCAACGCGCGGGCGAACGCGCCGAATGCGTGGGCTACGTCACGAGCGGCCGTCGTCGATCTCAGATTCGCCACTCTGCCGTCGATATACCGATACGCGCGCCAGAGATCACCGTCGTCGTCGAAGAACCACGGCTCGCCTGCCCTCGTGATGCAGGCACGCACCGTCCGCACGTCACGCGATCGCAGTTGTCGGGATGCGTAGGCGAAGTTGCGGGCCACGACGCCCAGGTCGACGAACGCGACGCTATTGATGCGCTGCAACACGAAGCGTCGGTCGTCATGAGAGACGAGCCATGTGGCGTTGACGTGACCTCGGGTGAGTCGTCGCAGCAGTCGGGGACGGCGAAAGTAGGCGCTCAGCGCCTGATCGCGTGCGACTGCCACCGGATGTCCAAGAGTGTGTTGGTCGAGTACAGGGTGCGGCACAGCGATCGCTGCAGCTTGCCCGACGACGTCTTTGGCAACGTGCCGCCGCCGACGAGCACGATATCCTTCGCGGGTAGGCCGACTGTCTCGATGACGCGCTGCGCCATGTTCCGAGCCACGTCGTGCGCGTCGTCTCTGTTGGTCTCCGCGACGATCACGATCGCCTCTTTGTTGCGAGCGCTGTCGACACCGAACGCAACAACATTGCCGGCACGCACTCCGTCGACGTCGCCCACGGCCCGCTCGACCTCGTCAGGGAAGATGTTGCGTCCGCCGATGATGATGACGTCCTTGATGCGGCCGCACATCACCATCTCGCCGTCGACGAGATATGCAAGATCGCCGGTGCGTAGCCATTCACCGTCGAAGAGCGCGTCATTCGCTTCGGGATGCTTGTAGTACCCCGTGGTGACCGAAGTCCCCGTGATTTGCAGCTCGCCGACTTCGCGCTCGCCGCGCACTTCGCCCGTCGTGGGATCGACAATGCGCAGCGAAAGTCCCGGCACGGCTCGGCCGAGGATGGCGAGGTCGCGTGCGGAGGCGTTCGTGCACGGCACTGCTCGCCGTTCGAGCTCGAGTGCGTCCCGATCGACGCGATCCACACGAAGCCCTTGCATGGGTTTGGGGAACGTACCCGCGATCACGAGCTCGGCCATGCCGAACGCCGGATACACCGCGCCCGGTCGCAGCCCGTGCGGTACCGCGGCGTCGATGAAGCGATCTACTGCCGCGCAGTCGACAGGCTCCGCGCCGTTCAACGCGATGCGCATGCGCGACAGGTCGAGCGTCTCGCTGCGCGCCAACGCGCGAGTTGCCAAGACCCACGCGAAGTTGGGGCCGGCGGTTGCCGTGCCGCGATAGGTCGACATCCATCGCATCCACCGCGCTGGGTCACCGAGAAAATCCTGCGGCGCGCCGAGCACCAACTCGACGCCGTTGGACATCGGCAAGATGAGGAACCCGACGAGGCCCATGTCGTGATACAGCGGCAACCACGAGACCATCACATCGACATCGGCTACGAGATCGGCCGCCGTAGCGATCGCGTCGAGGTTCGCACACACCGTGCGATGGGGCAGCATGACGCCCTTGGGCTCGGCGGTCGATCCGCTGGTGAACTGCAACACCGCGAGCGAGTCGACCGGCGGTTCGACCGCGACGAACATTGCCGCGTCACCGTCGGTGAGTTCCGGGAAGGTGAGCACCGGCGGCATCTCGTCGAGGGGCACGAAGGGGGCGAACTCCGGGTCGATCAGCAACAGCGAGACGTCGGCATGCCCGATGCGCTGGCGGGTCTGTTCGATGAACTCGTCGATCGATGCGAGACGCATCGGCAGAGGTAGGACCACGGTCGTGGCGCCGGCGAGCCACACCGCCTCGATGGCCGTCACGAGCGGTCGTGTGGTCGGGCCCATGATCGCGACGTGCGAGCCGGGCCCGATCCCCCGCTGCTGGAGCACGGATGCATAGCCAAGGGCGTCGGTGTAGAGATCGGACCAGCTGACGCGGGTGCCCACGTCGCCCGCCACGAAGGTGACGCCCGTATGTGAGTGCGAGGCCGCCTGGTGGATGCGGCCGGTCAGCGTCGGAGCGAGCACGGACGACGATTCTAGGTCCCCGAGCGACTTGGGCCGAGGTGGCTCGAAAGGAGGGTTAGGCACGCCCGCGGCGGCTGTTAGAATGAGCGCTTCCTTTCGGGGCTATAGCTCAGTTGGTAGAGCGCTTCCATGGCATGGAAGAGGTCTGGAGTTCGATTCTCCATAGCTCCACGTAAAGGTCCTGGCCAGCGATGCGAACCCGCCGTCAGTCCTTGCGCCCGCAAGTAATTTGCCTCGCGGGGAGCAATTTGGGGAGCAATGGATTCGCGTAAGTCCCGGCGACTTCGCGTTGCTCGGCGGCAGCCATCGGGACGACCGCGACACTGT
>DATLFA010000086.1:0-37014 GCA_035525225.1 Acidimicrobiales bacterium | reverse complement strand
CGCTCGGAGCACATCGCGAGCGGCGGAAAAGTTCGTGCTCTGTATCAAGAGATCGATGTCATTGTATCGGCGCGCCGCCGGTTCATCTGAATACAGCCAGCGACTGACCGCAGGTCCCTTGAGCAGAATGCAGCGGATCTGACGCTCATGGAGCGCCGAGACCACCTCAGCAGTCCACCGGTCAACCACGATGGACCACGCGGCCGTTCGCAACTTGAGTCCGGGGAATAGCGCTTCCATAGCACCGAAAGGATACCTGCGTGACTGGTTCTGCCAGCACGGACCGCCCAGACCTCACGCGGGAACGATCGTCCGCGGTAACCGTCGAACAAGTTGCTCGCGGATGTCGGCGGGTCGATGGCGATCGCCGTACGCACCGAACGCGTCGGCGCCACGTCGAGCGTCTCGGTCCATTGCCTCGCGGCAGCGAGGGTCGGGCCCCTTCGCGCGACGGCCACGATGTTGCATGCGTCGAAGAACAGCGCGGTCGCCGACGTGCGTGTGGTCGATGCGGGCAACGACGACCGCCTCGTCACGGTCGCACACGTGACCGGCGGGCTGTTCAGCAGCGACGCATAACGGGCCCGAGCGGCCCGCGAGCGAGCCAAGTCAACGGGCCCGAGCGGCCCGCGAAAGAGCGGGAAGTAAGGTGCCGCAATGGCTCTCGAGGACGAACTGCTCAACAAGGTCACCTGGAAGATCCCCAACGCGCTGGCGTTGATCGGATCGCGAGCCGGTGACGAACGCAACGGGATGACGGCGAGTTGGATCACGCAGCTTTCGATGGACCCGGTGTTGATCGGTGTCGGTGTCGACAATGACGCGGTGACGCATCGCTTGATCTCCGAGGGTGGGTCGTTCACGGTGAATCTGTGGGACGCGACCGATACGCGTGTATTCGTGAAGTTCTCCAAGCCGGCGGTCGACGATGGCACGACGCTCAACGGTCGACCGGTTCGAGCCGCGTCCACCGGTGCACCCGTCTTCGACGAGGCACTGGCGTGGATGGACTGCGTGGTGCGCCACCGCGTCGACCTCGGCACGCACACGCTGTTCGTCGGCGAGATCGTCGACGCCGCGATCAGAGACGACGCGGCACGCTCCGCCTCGATGAGCGATACACGGATGAAATACGGCGGAGTGAAGCGTCACTGATGCTCGGTCACATCGGCATCAACGTGCCCGACCTCGCGGCCGCCAAGTCGTACTACGACGAGGTCATGCCCCTGCTCGGCTTCGAACCGTTCGTGAGCCATGACGACGAGTTCGCCTACAGGCCCGCCGCGGGCAAACGCGGTACGTACCTCTTCGTCTATCCCTCGCAGCAGTCGGGTGAGTTCTCGCGGCTGCGCACCGGTCTGCAACACCTCGCCTTCATGATGCCCACACGGTCGTCGGTACGGGCGATCCACGAGCTCGCGCTCTCCCTCGGCAACCACGTGCTGCATCCGCCACAAGTGTTCCCGCAGTACCCGCCGCCGTACTACGCGACGTTCTGGCTCGATCCGTTCGCGATCATGCTCGAAGCCGTCTGCCACTACGACCGCGATTGAGTGGTTATTCGCTGCGAGTGTCGGGGAACTGTTCGATCATCTGGATGACGGGGTTCGGCAGCTTCTTCAGGCCGCGCTCGGCGAGGATGCGCTCGTATTCGTCGGGGTCGGCCGGCCAAGAGCGCGGGTCGCCCGAATACGACTCGAAGAGCGAGACGCCGTTGGGGCCGGCGATCATCGGGCCCATCGACGCCCCTTGTTCGAGCACCATGAACGTGCCGGGTGCGCACACGCGGCCGTCGATCGTGATCTCGCCCGCGATGACGAAGACGATCTGCTCACTGTTGTGTCCGTGCCGGTGCACCACCATGCCGGGGTCCCACTCCGCGTACTGCGACAGCCGATTCTCGGTGAACTCGAGGAACTTCTCACGCGCCGACACGCGATTTCCGTGCCGATCTTCGAGCGCGCGGACCTCTTGCCACTCGAGGTCATCGGTGTGGATGAAGCGCAACTCGGCCACGCATGCTCTCCTTTTAACTCGTGGGTCGTGCTATTGGACGGTGTAGCCGCCGTCGACGGTGATCACGTCGCCGGTGTGGAACGTGTTCGTCGGGTCGGCGAGATACGCCGCGATCGCGCCGTAGTCGGCGGGGACACCCCAGCGCCGCACCGGCGTGCGGCGGGTGATCACGTCGACGAAGCGAGAATCTTCGAGCCACTCGTCGGCCATGTCCGTCTCGGTCCAACCGGGGAGCAGCGCGTTGCAGCGGATGCCGCGCGGCGCGAGCTCGACCGCGAGGCTGTGCGACAACGAGACGAGCGCGGCCTTCGTCGCGGCGTAGTGCTGCATGGTCGGTGCGCCGAATCGGGCACTGATCGACGACACGATGATGAGTGCGCCACCTTGACCGCGCGCGACCATGTGCCGCGCTGCCTCGCGGGTGCACAAGAACGTGCCGTCGAGATTGATCGCCATGACTTCGCGCCATTCGGCCAGGGTCATCTCGAGGAACGGCGTCTTGCGATTCACGCCCGCGTTCGCCACGAGCACGTCGACCCTTTCGAATTCGGCGATCGTCTGTGCCATCGCCGCGGTGACGTCGCCTTCGTCGGTGACGTCGCAGCGCACGGCGAACGCCCGTCCACCGCGCTCGGCAATGCCGGCCACCGCGGCGTGGCTCTTCTCCTCGTTGCGGGCCCAGATCGCAACGGCCGCGCCGGAATCGGCAAGGGATGCGGCGATGCCCAGACCGATCCCGCCGTTGCCGCCCGTGACGACGGCGACCCGGCCCGACAGGTCAGTCAACAAGGCCCCATTCGGCGATACCGAGCTCGCGCAGCCCTCGGGCCACATGTGCTTCGGCATCGGCGTCGAGCGCGACGAACGGCGCTCGCAGATGCCAGCCGGGGAGGCCCAGGATTTTCATCCCCGTCTTGAGGAAGCGCATGCTGCCGCCGGGCCAGCGGTTGACGCTGCTGAGGCGGATGACCTGGCGGTAGTGGGTGAACGCAGCTTCGAGATCGTTGCGGGTCATTGCGTCGATGACGTCGCGGCACAGCTTGGGGGCGAGGTTGCCTTCGGTACAGAGAAATCCCTGCGCGCCGAGGGCCACCGCGGTGAGCGCCTGCATCGGCCCACCCACATGCACGTCGACCCGACCGTCGACCAACTCGATGAGGTTGGACAAGTAGCCGAGCTCGGGACTGGTGGCGTTGATGGCGACGATGTGCGGATAGTCGTCGAGCAGTGCCCCGACGAGGTCGAGCGGCAGCAAACCGTTGAACACGTGGCTCGAGAGCACCGCGTCGATACGCATGTTTTCGAGAAGGTCGCGGTAGTAGCGCTCGATCTCGACCGGCGTGAGCTTGTTGGCATGGCCCGCATCGATCGCGTAGAGCTGCATGGCATCGAGGCCGACCGACTGTGCGGTCTCGATCAGCGGGCGCAGCTCGCCCGGTGTGTGCGGCTCGACGCCCATGGCCCGCACCGAGATGCGACCCGCCGCGGCCTCGAGCGCCAGTTCGTAGAACCGCGCCGTCTCGGCCAGCGTGAGCGCGTAGCCCTCGCCCGGCGACGCGGTGCCCAAATACGCGCCGACGCCGGCATCGCCCAAGCGACGGCACAGGTCGATCACACCGTTCTCGTCGAGCGCACCCTTGGCGTCGAACGGGGTGATCGTGCACACGAACGCCGCGAGTGGTCTCTTGTTCTTGCCCGCCCCCGTTGCCTGCACGCCCGCACTCTAGACAGACGACCGCGTTCGAGCCCCGATCGGACCGGAGTCAGGGGCGCTGGACGGGTGGTTCGAGCACGCGGTCGCCCTCGAGCACTGCGCCATCCTCCAACAACCGGGCCCTCTGCTCGGCGCGCTTCGGCGAGACGATCTGACCGTTGGCCTGCACCACGCGCCACCACGGTCGGCTGTCGTCGGACAGTTCGCTCAGGATGTTGCCCACCGCCCTTGCCGCGCGGGGCTTGCCGGCCTCGCTCGCGACCCAGCCGTACGACACCAGTTGACCGGGTTGTAGTTCGTCCACGACGGCGAGCACCCGCCGCTCGAAATCGGTCATGCGCGCGTGTACCTACGACGACGAACGCGCGGCGGCCCGATCGACAGCCCACGCGTCGGGGAGCTTGCCGTGCGATTGCTTGGTGATGACGACCGCCGCGTTGCGCACCGTGACGCCAACGCGCATGATCTCGGGTGCCGGCAGGCCGGGAGCGAACCCGACGACCGTCAGCGCGGCGACGATCTCGCGATTCGCATCGAAGATCGGGGCCGCGATCATGGTCACGTCGTAGGTCGCCTGCTCTTCGACGACGTCGAGTTGGTAGGGCACCTGCCCGAGCGCGGCGAGCAAGTCCGCGATCCCGCCCCGTTCCTCCAGCATCGCCTGACCGAACCCCTGCCTCGCCGTCGATTCGAGACCGATCGAGAAGCCGCGCTCGCGAACCGCCGTCAAGGTGTGGAGTTGCTGTTCGACGTCGTCGGCCGTCAACGCCGGTTCGGCGCGGTCGAGCCAGCGCGCGACCTTCTCCTCGGATGACCACGCGAGGAACACCGACCCGATCGGCGGATGCAGGGGCACCCGTTGCCCGACGTGGAGGACGAGCCCGAAGGCCGACGGGCGGCCGGCACGGGCGACGAAGATGATCTCCTCTTCGGTGGGGGAGGTGAGCACGACCTCGAGCTCGAGTTCGTTGCTGAGCGAACCGAGCCGGTCGCGCGCCATGCGCAGCGCCGGCAGCTGCTCGAGTGCCGTCTCGCCGGCAGCCACGAGGGCCGGGCCGAGTGTGTAGGTCTTGTGCTCGGGGTGGCGCTGTATGTAGCCCGCCCGCAACATGACGGCAAGCAGCGCGTGCGCGGACGCGGGGTTGATCGCGGTGCGCCGGCTCAGCTCGGTGAGCGTGAAGCGTTGCGTGGGGTGCGCAACCAACACGTCGATGACCTGGAGCGCTCGATCGGCGGAGAGGGCGGGGCGAGGCATCGGGTTTCCTGGCTCCTTGACGTTCGTGCGTGACGTTTCGTCCTTGACGTTTCGTCCTTGACAATGTGGGCTAACTCGTGGTCAGATTTACCTACATTACAAATAACAATTCATCATTGCAAATCGAATCACACTGTGGACCACACAGGTGTAATCCAAGGGGAAACCACCTCATGAAACTCGACCTCCTCTACGAGTTCCAGCCGAAGGTAGGGCCCTACGACCTGCCGTTCCCCCACGGGCAAAAACAGGCCGAGCAGTCGACCTACGACGAGGCGATGGCCGAGATCAAGCTGGCCGATACGCTCGGCTTCCAAACCGTGTGGGTGGTCGAGCACCATTTCCGCGAGGGGCGCTCCGCGTCGCCTTCCAACGAGGTCATCCTGGGCGCCCTCTCCCAGTCGACCAAGAACCTGCGCCTCGGTTTCGGCGTCGTGTTGACCCCACCCGGTTTCCAGCATCCGGTGCGCATCGCCGAAAAGGTGGCAACGGTCGACGTGTTGAGCCACGGCCGCGTCGAATGGGGCACCGGCCGGTCGACGCCCAACGAGCAACTGGCCTTCCACGTGCCCGCCGACGACCGCTCGCGGGCGATGTGGCGCGAGGGCTTCGAATTCGTCATGGAGGCCTGGGAGAACGAGCGCATGTCGTGGAAGAGCGACAACATCGATTTCCCCGAGCGCTTCATCTGTCCCAAGCCCTACCAAGATCCCCACCCGCCGGCCTGGCTCGCGGCTGCCGGCGAAACGTCGGCGTACAACGCCGGCAAACTCGGTCTCGGCCTGCTGTCGTTCGCGCTGCTGCAGCCCGTAGAAAACATGGCCAAGCACATCAGTGTGTACCGGCAGGGCCAGGCCGAGTGCGACCGCCCGATCGCGAAGGTGATCAACGATCGAGTGGGCGCCTACACGCTCGTGCATTGCGTCGACGATCTCGACGAAGCGGCGGCCTACGGTCTATGGGATTCGGTGCGCTGGTGGTACCAGAACCTCGCAGAGTTCACGCTCGCGTGGGAGCTCAAGCACCTCACAACCGAAGAGCAAGAAGCAGTCTTCCCACTGCTCAAACCGACGATCGACGGCGACATCGACGTGCAGCGCTACACCGATGAAGACATGATCATCGTCGGCACGCCCGAGATGTGCCTCGACAAGATCCTTCGCTACGAAGAAGCCGGCGTCGACCAACTGCTGTGTTACGTGCAGTTCGGCATGCTGCCCCACGAGAAGGTGTTGCGAAACCTCGAACTCCTCGGCACGCAGGTCATACCGCAGCTCGAACGGCGCGGGCACCGTGTCGACTACAAAGCCCTCTTCGGCCAAGGAGGCGCGTCATGAACGAGCGACGGACCTCGCCACGCGCCGGCGAGACGACCGAGCGCATCACCATCATCGGCATCGTCGAGCAGGGCGACCGGCGCGGCCGCACCATCGGTTTCCCGACCGCGAACCTGCGCCTCGATCTCGATCATGCGCACATCGAAGACGGTGTCTACGCCGCGACCGCGCGCCTCGAAGATGGTCGCTGCGTCGACTCGGCAGTGTCGATCGGGCGGCGACCGACGTTCTACCCCGAAGGCGTCCGCCTGTGCGAGGCGCATCTCATCGACTTCGACGAAGACATCTACGACACGTGCATCACGGTGAGCCTGGTGGCGCGTATGCGCCGGCAAGAACGCTTCGAGTCCGTGGCCGACCTGATCGCACAGCTACGCGCCGATGTCGACGCCTGCACCAACCTGTTGCGCGACCGGTAGCTATTCGATCGGGGCGTAGTGCCGATCGGCGAGTGACCCCATCGACGATCGCAACAACTGCGTTTCACGGGCCGCCTGCCGGTGGCAGTATTCGAGCACCCGCTCGTCGGCGATGGCCGCCGCGTCGATGGCGTCACACAGTTCGGCGCGTGACGCCACCAGATCGCCACACCCGTAGCCGAGCAGATTGCTCAGATCGGCGAGCTCCGCGTGCTGCGCGGCCGCGCCGAGTCGGTCGACCTCGCGCAGGTACTTGACGAGACGCGCCATGCCCTTTGCCCGGCGTAACGCAAACCCGTCGACGATGTTGGGCACGATGAGCTCGCGCAACTCGTCGAGCGCGACGTCATAGGCCCACGTATACGTCGTATCGCCGGTGTCGGGCAACGGCTCGGTCTCGAAGTCGAGCCCGGCCGCGGCCGTGAGCGCCTCGACGAGCAGACGCATGTGCAAGGTGTAGTAGATCAACTGGTTCGCCATCTCGCCCCGCCGATCGCGGACGAGTACGCCATTGCGGGTGCCGATGGCACAACGCGTCTGCGCGAGCACGCGGAAGTAGCGCAGACGATCGAGGTCGATCTGCCGGCCGCTCGCCTTCTCGTAGTCACGCAGGCGATCGGGCATGTGCGTGAACCGCTCTTGCAGATCGCGCACGTAGACCCACCCCAGGTCGTCGTGCAGATCGCCCAGGTGCGCCATCTCCCAATCGGTCACCGCGACGATCTCACCCTTGCGGTACATGAAATTGCCCGGCCCGGTATCGCCCTGCACGACCACGACCGGCCACTCGTCGTCGGGCGGATGATGGCGGCGCAGCCACGACAGCGCGAGCACGAGCACCGGCTCGGGCTCACCTTGCCGGCGATACTGCTCGTCCCAGATGTCGATCTCGTCGATGACGTGGCGGCTGACGCGATCGGGTTCACCGAGTTCGGGCAGCGCCAGATCGCGAGGGTCGAGCCGGTGCAACTCGGCCAATTGCTGCATGAACGCGGATGCCAACGCCACCTGCTCATCCGGGTCGGTGACCTCGGCGAACCAGTTCTGACCTTCGAGTCGCTCCAATAAGAAGGCCTCCGCGGTCGGATGCAGCGCGACGATCCTTGCCACCTTCACCGGTGTCGCGGCGAGCGCGCGGTAGACCGCCGCTTCGCGGCGCAGCGTATAGACGCCTTGGGATTGCGGGCCGAACCCCGTATCCATGCGCAGCCACAAGGCGCTCGTCGACCCGTCGTCGCGCACCGCGTCGACGGCGTAACCGGCACGTGACGCGCCGGCGCTGCGCCGTTCGACGCGCAACGTCGACGCTCCGGTGACGTCGCGGATCCAATCGAGCATGCCTTGATCGAGCCCGGCATCATCAGTCCCGACGGTCACTGGATCAATGCGCCGATCTCGCCGGCGTACGCCCGCCATTTGCGCGGATGCCAGATGTCCTGATCTTCACCCCAAGCGACGCTGCCGTCGAAGTCCCAGCGGGCAAGGCTGTTCCAGCAGAACATGTCGGGATACGCGGTGAACACCTGCCGGCTCACCGTCGTACCCAACGCCTCGAGCGGGCGTCCGAGTTCGTCGACCGCTTCGACGCGCACTTGCGCGGGACGACCCTTGGCGTCACGCGTGACCGTGCGCGTGCCCGACGCCAGCCGCGCCCACTCACCGTCGCGCATGAGATAGCCGCCGATCACGCCGTCGTGTCCCTTGCGGTCGATGGAGATCGACAGGAACGAACTGTCGGGCCCGACGGTGGCATGGCAGTAACCGAGCTTTGGCTGGCGGCGCGGTGCCCGGATGCCCCACGACCGATCGCGCATGGCGATGCAATCGACATCGATCGACTCGCCGTGCAGCACGAACCGCCCGGCGACCCGACCCGGCTGATCGATGTGGTTGCCGTGATTGAACGGAGGAGTCTTGCGCGAGAGCATCGGCTGCATCAGCGCGTCGTAGGTGAGATCGAACTCGACGTCATCGTTCTTGTAGCCGAAGCGAAACTTGCGGCCGTGTTCTTCGCAGCGCAAGGTCATGCCGCCGAGCACGTCGAGATCTCGCAGATCGACGTGCGTCGGCATCGGTTGGTGCCAGTGCCAATCGAACACGGGAATCTCCCACGGCAACACCGCGGTGTGGTCGAAGACGAGCACACCGCCGAAGTTCACACCGATGTTCGGGCGAAAGACCGTGTACCAGTACCCGAGCAGGTTGCGCTCGGGCACCATCCACGAGAACCACACCGTCTCGGTCCACCACGGGTCGTCGGACTCGGGCGGATGGAACATGTCGTCTTCGGGCACGAGGCCCCACTCATCCACGGGCACGCTCGCTCCACATCGTCGTGATCGGCGGCGGCTCTTTGTCCCACATCTGATACTTGGGCTTTGCCGAAGCTCGGTATTTGTCGGTGAGATGCACGGGGTCCTTGTCGAATTCGGGGATCACGTACTTGCCGAAGGTCTCGATCATCTCGAGCGCCTCTTCGTGACTGACGTCGTTGGGCACGCCGAAACCGAGTTGATCGATGCCGGCTTTGACATACGGCTGGAGTTGTTCGCAGATCTCCTCGGGCGTGCCGACGAGCCCGTAGCCGAGTTGCAGCATCTCGTCGAGACCCTCGGCGGGGAGGCCGACCGGCGGGTTGGGCCAGCGCGCCGCCAGTGGGTTGCGAGGGAACGTGTCGTGATACAGCGTCACCAACGTGATGATGTAGCTCGGGTTCGACGCCTGCTTACGCGCCTTGTCGCGATCGAGAGAGCACCGCACGCCCGACGTGATCATTGCGTTGTCGTTCTTGAATTGACCCACCGGATCGGGGCAGTCGGCGACTGCTTGCTTGTAGCTGTCGAGGAGCGGGCCCATGTCCTTGATCGACGAGAACGTGAAGCCGAGCGCGCCGATGCCGAGCTCGCCCGCTTCCTTCCACGTGCCCGGGCTACCGACCGCCCGCCAGATCGGTGGATGACCCTGACCGTTCGGCTTGGGCAGGATGTCGTGTGGCGTGTCGAGCTGGAAGTGCTTGCCCTGGAACGTATAGTCCTTCTGCTCCCACATGCGCACGATCTCGGGGAGCACCTCGTAGTACTCGCTCTTGGTCGACGTCGGATCGTGGATGTTGAACGTCGCGACCTCGTGGCTGCCCGCGCCGCGACCGGTGCCGAATTCGAAACGGCGATTGCTGAGATGGTCGAGCATCGCGACCTTTTCGGCAGTGCGCACCGGATGGTTCACGCGCGGTGAGAGGTTGAAGATGCCCGAACCGATGTGAATGCGTTCGGTGCTCGCCGCGAGATACCCCGCAACTGCCTCGTTTGCCGACAAGTGCGAATACTCCGGCAGCGCGTGGTGTTCGGACAACCAGACGTACTTCCAGTTGTGCTTGTCCGCGGCCTTCACCAACTCCATTTCCTTCATGAGGAACTCGTGTTCCTTCACCGGATTGTGGGCATCGGGACCAGGCATGTAGCCCTGGATGAAGATGCTGAACTCCATGGTGGATTGCCTTTCTGGTTCGCTGTCGTGCCGGCTACAGCCGTAGCGCCGCAAATGGCGGCGCCGGCTCGTCTCGCTCCCCGGCGAGCACCGCCAACAACTCGGACATCTCTTCGAGCGTCGCCGTGCGCGCCGGCACCGTGGCGAACGGATAGCGGCCCGACGCCAACAGTTCGACGGCGGCGTTGAACTCGGCCATGTCGGTCCCCCGGGCGCCGACGATACGAAGTTCCTTCAACACGATCACGTCGGGTCGAAAGCCGGGCACCTCGGCGTCACCATGGATGCCCGCGACACACACGGTGCCCCGATCGCGCGCCAGATCGAGGGCTTGCACGAACGCCGCCGGTGCCATCGCCGTGACGTCGACGACGACATCGGCGAGTGAGCCCGCCTGTTTTTCCAAGGCCGCGACGGGATCGTCGACCGCCACGTCGACGACGAGGTCGATACCGAAGCGCCGGGCCAACTCGAGGCGTGGCGCGTCGCGCTCGCCCCGGCCGGTCAACATCACGAACTTGGCGCCCGCGTCGCGTGCCGCGACCGCCGCCGACAGCCCTCGGATGCCGGGGCCGAGTACCGCAACGACATCGCCCGGTTTGGTCTTCGGCACGACCGCTCCCCAACGGATGCCGTTGGCGACCGCGTTGAACATCGCGGCGACGACTGGGTCGAGGTCTGGCGGGATGCGCACGATCTGGCTATCGGGCGAAAGGTACTGGTATTCCCCGTAGCCGCCCCAGAGCGAGGGTGCCGTATGCACCGAGATCGAGCCATACGTGTCACCCCGGTGTCGTTCGCAACCCCGGGGGTCACCCGATGCGCAGGTCGGGCACGCCCCACAGGCCTGGCGCGGCGCCACCCCGACCCGATCCCCCACAGCAACTCCCCAGCGGGCGGCGGCCCGAGGCCCGATCTCTTCGATGATGCCCACGGCCTCGTGGCCCGGGATCAACGGGAGGAACTTCTGCATCTCACCGGACCACATCTCGTGGTCGGTACCGCACAATCCGCACGCCTCGACCCGCAGGAGCGCATCGTCGGCGCCGACCGCGGGACGGGGGAAAGCCCTCACCACCAGCTGTCTCGGCGCCTCGAGCACCAAGGCGCGGACTTCGGCTCGACTCATGGTTTGCCCCCGGGTGATCTTTCTCGACCGGCTGCCGCAACGCACAGTCTTACCCGGGCCCGAGCGGCCATGCAGAAGGCGAACGCACGGCGCTGACCCCCGCGCCCCTCCGGCCGCTAGCGTGGAGGCGGTGAACAACAGGGGGTGCGCCCGCACCCGCTCTGCTGGGCGGCGCCGACGGGTGCAGTGGGCCGCCGCGGCGGGCCTCGTGTTCGCCAGTGCGTGCGGTGACGACCGGCCGACGCTGACGCCCGCGGGCCCGACGGTGAGCACCATCGTCAGCACCGCGACCACCCTCACCCCCGCGACCACCGCTCCCGTTGCCACCACCGTCGCCCCGTCGGGTCCAACGACGAGCCTCGGCGCCGCCCCGTCCGAGCTCGACATGCCGAAGCTCACCGACTCGTCGACGATCACGACGGCCGGCATCGGCCCGCTCACGTTCGGTATGACCGTCGCGGCGGCCCAACCGGTGATCGGCACCCGTCTGCTCACCGAGACCGGCCGCGCGCCGTCAGGCGAGTGCTACTACGTGAAGCCCGAGCGGGGGCCGGCGGGCGTCTTCATGGTCGTTTCGAAGAGCACCATCGAACGCATCGACGTCCGATCGGGCAGCGTCAAGACCCGATCCGGGCTCGGCATCGGCACGACCCTCGAGCAGCTGAAGACGGCCCTCAAAGAGCAGTTACAGGTCACCGGGAACAGTGCGGTCTTCGTGCCCACGTCGGCCAACGACGCGAACTACCGCATCATCTTCGAGACCGACGGCACCACGGTGACCAGCTTCCGGGCCGGCAAGATCCCCGAGGTCAACAACCCGGTCGGCTGTACGTAGCGCAATGCGGCCTCGCGCGCGCTGGGCCCACTACGCCGTTATCGGGAGCCGAGCGGCGGGGCGACGCCGGTGCTCGTCGACAGACACTCGACGGTCACCGAACCGACACCGACCGACGAACCAACGGCCGAACCGAGATCGATGTCGCGCACGAACGAGATGCCGTCGCCGATGAGCCGGTCGCCGTCGCGCTGAATCGTGAGCGGGACCGTCGCGTCGGCTTCGTAGATGTACTCGTCGTTGCCGAACATCAAACCCACGTACGCGCTCGCCGGCCCGCGGATCAAGCCCTTGACCGGGCTGCCCGTGGCGGCATCGGTGCCCTCGCCCACCGCCGTCAGGTCATCGCCCATCGAGTAGCACGCGACGTCGAGTGCGTACGTGACATCAGCGATCACGAGCGTCGCCGTCGAGTCGATGTTGGCGCCGTCGAGCGTGGGTCGCGAACCGCCCGAGCATCCGGTGGCAATCACGGCCAGCGCACAGAGCGGCAGAAATCGTCGGCAAAAAGCAAGCATCGTGGTCGTCCCAGCTACGACCACGATGCTCGGAATCGATGCGGGAGTCCAGTCCGATCGAATGTCTGGTGGCGCTCCCGGGTGTCCGTGGCGCGCCGCCTGTAACTGAACAACGCGCCGGGAGGACAGAAGTCGCGAAGTTTCGCGGATCAGGGCGGATTTGAGCCTTCTGGCCTACTGAAGCGTGTCCGGGGCAGTTCGGTGAACACCGCCGAGTTGGTGATGTGCACCGAAGACCCGTCTTCGAGTCGCACCTCGACCGACGCCGGATGCAAGGCGACGATCTGACCGGCAACCTCACCCACCTCGAGGTGGTCGCCGACTCGGAGGAAACGGTGCAGGTACCGGCCGAACGCGAGCTCGCGACCGAGCTCGCGGCCGCCGAAACCGACGAGCAGCGCAAACGCCAAGGCCAACGCGAACAACACTGCGCCAATCATGATGTTCAGCACCGCGGTGTCGATGCCGAGTTGGCGCAGCGCCAACACACCGGAGGTCACTGTCACCACGAACCGCAATGCTTCGGCGAGCTGGTGGCGCAACCGCGACGACGTCCGGGAGAACGATCGCAACGTGTACGCGTGCAACGCGTGACCGAGTGCCCGACCGAATATCAGGATCAATCCGGCCGCGAGGACGTGCGGTGAGTACGACAGCAACTTGGCCGGGAACGGACGCAGCGAATCGCGACTCGTCACGCCGACGGCAACGATGGCGCCGATCGCCGCGAAGAACACGAAGACGAAGATCGCCGCCGCCCGCGCCGCGTCGACGATCTCGGTCCGGTCGTCGCGGCCCTTGAGGATGATCGCCCGCGTGAGCGCCGCGCCGATCAGACCCGACAGGAGCCCGATGATCACCGCGCCCGTCGCGAACAACCACGGGTTCAGCTCGGCTGCCAGGATCATCGCCGGCATTGGGAACGCGAGTAACTCACTCATGGGAGTCCTCCTCGATATCGAGGATGGTCTTCGTCGCCGACCATCCCACAGTGAATAGATCCAAGAACGCCGTGAACGCGGCCTCGTTGCGCAGACGGTTTTCGACTTCACGCGCGATGCGATCCTCGACACCGGACGGCGGGGCCAGCGCATCGGTCAACTCGGCGACCAACGAATCACCGAGATCCGACAGCTCTTCGAGCAACGACATACAGCGCTCGCACGTGTCGACGTGTTTGCCGACGCGAGAGGGCCCGCCTGTCTCGAGCCACGCTTGTAGTTGTTGTGGTGAGGGATGTCGATTCATCGCCATGCCTCCAGTGCTCGCTTCAGTTGTTGACGAGCGCGGAACAGTCGGGTCTTCACGGTGGACAACGGCAGCTCCATCGTCTCGGCGATCTCTTCGTAGGTCATGCCTTCGATCTCACGCAGCACGATCAACGCACGATCGCCCTCGTCGAGCGCACTCAGCGCATCGCGCAAATGGTCCAGCGCGGCTCGTCCTTCGACTGTGCGCGCCGGCGTGAGGTTGCTCTCCTTCTCGGGGATCGCGTCCGAGCCGTAGAGCTCTTCGCGCCGGCGGCGCAGGATGCCGATGGAGGCATTTCGTGCGACCCGCGCCAACCACGCACGCGGCATGTCGCCGTTGGGTTCGATCGGAGCCCAACGCCATGCCCGGATCATGGTCTCTTGCACGACATCGTCGGCGAGGGACCGGTCGTGCACGATCGACAGCGCCAACCGGTAGATGTACGCCGCGTGCCGGTCGATGGCGATGCGCAATAGCTCAGGGTCCGCCGCCGATTCCTCCGGAGCGCGCCCGTCACCGCCGAGGGCGCGGTCGGGGAACGGTTCGGAAGGCGACATTCCTTTCACCGATCGGCACGCGCCGCCCCCGGTGTTAACGCAACCGCACCATCATCTCGATCGTGATCGCACCGTCGCGCGACCAGCAGTAGACGGCGTGGTACACACCACTCTGCGTGAGGACGGCCTCGATCTCGGCGGGCGGGAGCACGTCCGCTGGGTGCACATCAGCGGCGATGGCGATCTCGCCCAGGCGCGAGAGGCACCACGCGCCCCATCCCACCAGGCGAGGGTCGGCCGGGATGGCCGCGCGCAGGGACCCACCCACCGCACGGCGGTGGGTGTCGGTGAGGTGCGGCGCCAGCACGGCGTCGATGCGGGCGCGTGCGCCGTCGTCGAAGCGGGCTCCGGCGGCGATCTCGAGCACCCGCGTCCAGGGCTGCCCGCCGCCCGGCCGGCGCAGGCCGGCGGCGCGTAGGCGAGTCACCAACTCACGACCAGTAACCGACACCGCTCCGTTGCGGATGGCGTCGATACGCAACGCTGACGGGACGTCGTAGTGATCACCCTGGAACGACAGACGGCGCAGTCCGAGTCGCTGCGCGAACAGATGCAATTCGTCGAAGCTCTCGTCGCTCACGAGATGCGCCCATCGATCACCGCGAAACGGCCAGGTCGCCTCGTCCACCAAGATGGCCACGACCGCAGGATACGAGGCGCCCACGCGCGATAGTGGGCTCGTGGTCCTGCCTCACTACATCGCACCGATGAAGGCGGTGCTCGGTCAATTGCCGGACGATCCCGGATGGACGTTCGAGATCAAGTGGGATGGCATGCGCGCGATCACGTGTCTCGATCCGTCCGACCCGGCGGGCGCGCGAATTTGGTCGGGCAATCAGATCGACATCACGCATCGATTCCCCGAGCTCGACACACTTGGCGACTCGATAGGCGGGGCTCGCGCCATCATCGATGGTGAGCTCGTCGCCTTGGCCGACGATGCTCGCCCGAACTTCGGGCGAATGCAGTCGCGGATGCACATCGATCGCGCCTCTGATGCGCGCCAGCGCGCCGCCGAAGTGCCCGTCACCTACGTGGTCTTCGATCTGTTGCTTCTCGACGTCAACGACCTCACGTCGTTGCCGCTGGCGGCGCGGCGCAGCGCGTTGGACGAGCTGTTCCATCCGGGACCGCACTGGCAACTGTCGACGCTCCACGACGACGGCCATGCGTTGAAGGAAGCGGTACACGAGATGGAGCTCGAGGGGCTGATCGCGAAACGCCTCGACAGCCAGTACCTGCCGGGCAAACGCACCACGTCGTGGCGCAAGGTGAAGCGGCGCATCGAGCAACGGTTCGTCGTGGGTGGCTGGGCCGAGGGCGAAGGCGGACGTCGCGGTCGCATCGGCGGTCTGCTCATCGGTGGCTACCGCGACGGCGCGTTGATCTACGGCGGCCGCGTCGGCTCGGGCCTACGCGACGACGAGATCCGGGCATTGGCGAAGACCTTCGCCGATCTGGCTCGCGACAGCAGTCCGTTCGCCGCCGGATCAGTGCCCCGCGTCGAGTCCCGCGACGCGCACTGGGTCGAGCCCCAGATCGTCATCTCCGTGGCCTTCGCCGAGTGGACCAACGAGGGGCGCGTCCGCCATCCCTCGTACCAAAAGCGCGTGCCCGGCGTCGACCCCCGCACCGTTACCCTCCCCTGACCAAGGTTCTGTTGGCGTTTTACAGGTGTCGACACCTGTAAAACGCCACAAGAACGGTCGGTCGGTCGGTCGGTCGGTCAGCCGGTGGAGCCGAAGCCGCCGCTGCCGCGTTCGGACGACGGCAACTCGTCGACCTCGCGGAAGCTCACGTACTCGACGCGCTGGATGACCAGTTGCGCGATGCGCTCGCCCCGCTTCACCAGAAAATCTTCGTGCGGATCGGTATTGACCAACAGCACCTTGAGCTCGCCGCGATAGCCGGCGTCGATGAGCCCCGGCGTGTTGAGACAGGTGACGCCGTGCTTGAGCGCCAACCCGCTGCGGGGTTGGACGAAGCCGGCATAGCCATCGGGTATCGCGATCGCGGCGCCCGTGGGGACGAGGGCGCGACCGCCGCCGCGGGCCAGCAACACATCGTCGCGAGCGACGAGGTCGGCGCCGGCATCACCGGGGCGGGCGTAGGCGGGTAGCGGTAGATCGGGATCGAGGCGGAGCAGTGGGATGTCGAGCACGGCGCGACGTTAGGCCACCGATACCATGCGCAGGTGCTGGTGTGGATGGACCTCGAAATGACCGGGCTCGAGCCCGACAAACACGTGATCGTCGAGATCGCGACATTGATCACCGACGACAATCTCGAGGTCATCGCCGAGGGCCCCGACTTCGTCATTCGTCATCCGCCCGATGCAATGGCCCGCATGGACGACTTCGTCCGCGAGATGCACACCCGCTCGGGGCTCTTGCCGCTCATCGAGGCGGCGACGACAACCCTGGAAGAGGCCGGGGCGCTCACGCTGGCGTTTCTCAAAGAACACATCGCCGAGCCCCGCACCGTGCCGTTGTGCGGCAACTCCATCGGTACCGATCGACGATTCCTCGCCCGCTTCTATCCCGAGATCGAGGACTACCTCCACTACCGGTCCGTCGACGTGTCGACGCTGAAAGAGCTGGCGCGTCGTTGGTATCCCGAAGTGCTCACCAACGCTCCGAAGAAGGTGCGGGGACACCGCGCGCTCGACGACATTCGTGAGAGCCTCGACGAGCTGCGCTACTACCGAGCGCAACTGTTTCGCAGCTGACGTCACAGCACCTGAGCCTGGGTTCGCGCGCTGCGGGCTCTAACGTGGCGACGTGAACCAAACCACACACGAGGGTGACCACTCCGCTGGCACCCATCGATACGCCAAACAAGAACAAGAGCCGGCAACCGACGCCATAACCGAGATCGCACCGGGTGTCCTGCGCACGCAGCTACCGGTGCAACTTCCCGGTCTGGGCCATGTCAACTGCTATCTGCTCGAAGACGAGCGCGGCGTCGCCGTCATCGATCCTGGGCTGCCCGGACCCGAGTCGTGGAACGCGCTCGTCTCCCGGCTCTCCGAGGCGGGCTACCAAGTGCGCAATGTGCACACCGCGGTCATCACCCACTCGCACTTCGATCACTTCGGCGGCGCCAATCAATTGCGCGACGAAGCGGGTTGCGACATCTTGACCCACGAGTCGTTCCGTTCCGCGTTCGACCTACACGAGCTCGGCGAGAACCCCGACACCGAGTTCGACGTCAACAACGAAGACGACCTCGCGCGTTTCCGCGAGCGCTTCGTTCGCAAGACGCCGTGGGGCACGCATTGGACCCCGCCCGCCGACGGCGATCTGCGGCGCATGCTCAAGCACGGTCGCGGCGCGGTGCAACTGCTGCCCGACCCATCCATCCGCGTCATCGACGCACAGGTCGTACGGCTCGCTCGCCGCGACTGGATCGCCGTGCACACACCCGGTCACACCGGCGACCATCTCTGCCTGTTCGATCCCGAGCACGGCCTGTTCGTCTCCGGCGATCACGTGTTGCCGACGATCACGCCCCACATTGCCGGCGTTACGGCATCCGCAGATCCGCTGGCCGCGTTCTTCGCCTCGCTGCGACGGATGCACGACTTCGAAGCGACCACCGTGCTACCCGCACACGGTCATCCGTTTCACGACCTTGCCGGGCGCGCCGACGACATCGCGCGGCACCACGACGAGCGCCTCGACATCTTGCGCAACGTCGGTCGCGGCGAGTTGCACCTGGGCACCGTCGCCGAGTTCATGCGCTATCTCTTCAAAGAGCGGGCGTGGGGCGACATGGCCGAGAGCGAGACATTCGCGCATCTCGAACACCTCCGCCTGCTCGGCGAAGCGACCGTCACCAAGGTCGACGGGCTACTCGCGTACGCGTTCAGCGACTGACGCGGTAGCGGTCGCCGGGCCGCGGCATCAACGCGAGCGGCGCGCGCTGCGGTCTTCGCGGCCGATCGCACGACGTATCGCAATCGCGGATCGCGCCATGTCGAAGCCATCGTTGAGCGGCCGTACCCGGCTGCCGTCGCTGTGGGCCCACGTCACGGGCATCGGCTCGGTGGAGATGCCGTCGTGGCGCGCACGCGCCAGCAATTCGACGTCGAACGCGAAACCTTCGGTGCGCAGTGCGCCGAACAGTGCAGTGGCCGACGCCGCCGAGAACCCCTTGAGCCCGCACTGGGTGTCGCGCTCCGCAGTGAGACCGAGCAGGCGCAGCAACAGATTGAACGTGCGTCCGGAAACCACGCGATGCGCCGGCTGGCTGTGACGCATATCGCTGCCCGAATGCGCACGCGTGGCGTAGACCACTTCCGCGTGGCCTTGCTCGATCAGCGCGAAGCACCGCTCGATGTCGTCGACGGTCACCGACAGATCGGCATCGACGTAGACCCGGGTCAGCCCCGAGGCCTGCAACATGCCATGGCGCACGGCCGCGCCCTTGCCCCGGTTGCGCTCGAGGGACAGCACCGCCGCATGGACCAGGCCCACGTTGGCCAGCACCTTCTCGGCCGCCTCGATGGTGCGGTCGGTCGAGCCGTCGTCGACGAGCACGATCTCGAGCTCGGGCCGGTTGAGCTGGGAACGAGCGAGGGTGGTCAGGGTCGACGCGATCCTGCCCGCCTCGTTGTACATCGGGATGACCAGCGAGCGCGCCGGGACCGAAGATGGCGAGTCCGGTGCCCTCGTCACGTGTCTCCCTCGGTGCTGGTCCACGACGTCGGCTGAGCTTACGATAGGAGTCCCTCCAGTTGACGCAACATCTCGCCTGTGCCGCCGTCAGTCCTCGTCCCCTCCCATTTCCACGAAGCCATGCGGGCCCGTGCCGCCGAGGCCGGCATCAAGCATGTGCACCTCTTCGCGTTCCGGGATCTCGACGATCCTGCTGGTGGTGGCGCCGAGGAACACGCCACGCAGGTGTGCGCCCATCTGGCGTTGGCCGGGCTCGACGTCACAATGCACACCGGGCGGGTCAAGGGGGCGCCGGCGAAGGTGACGCGTGACGGCTTCAAGGTGGTGCGCCGCGGCGGCCGGCTCGGGGTGTTCGCCATGTCACCCTTCGACGAGATCACGCGACGCATGGGTCCGTGCGACGGCCTCATCGAGGTCTTTCACGGCGTGCCGTTCTTTGCACCGTTGTGGTCGCGCAAACCCCAGATCGGCCTCGTCCACCACGTGCACCTCGGTACGTGGGACATGTTGCTTCCCGGCCCACTCGGGCGCGTCGGCGAGTTCTTCGAGCGGCACGCAGTGCCGATCGTATATCGCGGGCGCGCGCTGGCGACTGCCGCGCTCTCGGCGCGCGACGAGATCGTCGAGCACTACCGCGCCGATCCGAAACGCATCGCTATCGCGTACCACGGCATCGACCCTCGCTTCGTGCCGGGTGGCGAACGCTGGCCCCGCCCATTGGTGCTGACCGTCGCGCGAATGATGCCGCAGAAGGGCCTCGACGACCTTCTCCCCGCGCTGGTCGAGATACGAGCGCGCATCCCCGATGCCGAGGCCGTGATCATCGGCGACGGACCGCACCGCGAACGCCTCGAAGCGAAGGCGGTATCGCTCGGCGCCGGTGACTGGTTGCGTTTCGCCGGACGCGTTTCCGACGACGAGCTCGTCTCGTGGTACCAGCGGGCGTGGGTCGTCACCAGTGCGTCCAAGCGCGAGGGCTTCGGCCTCACACTCACCGAGGCCGCCGCGTGCGGAACCCCTGTCGTCGCGACGCGCATCCCCGGTCACCTCGACGCAGTCGACGAAGGATGCAGCGGCCTACTGGTCGACAACCTCGCCGAACTCACCGACGAAGTCGTCGCGCTGCTCAACGATTCGTCACGACGCGACAAGCTCAGCATCGGCGCACTCGAGCACGCCGCAAAGTTCACCTGGGAAGCATCGACCGCCATGCTGTTCGACGCGCTTTGCGACGAAGCCGACCGGCTCCACCGTCGAGGAAACCGCCGCCAACGATGACCACAGCGAACGCGACAGCGACACGTCGGGTCTCGTTCGTCGATCTTGTCGTACTCACGGCGACGTCCATTCTTCCGCTGATTCTGAGGGCAGATGGTCGACTCAACGCCGACACCAAGCAGTACCTCTACCTCGACCCGGGCGGCTTGCTACACCGCTCGCTCAACTTGTGGGATCCGGCCATTGCCGGTGGCACTGTGTCGCATCAACAAGTGGGCTACCTCTGGCCGATGGGTCCTTTCTACTGGCTGATGGATGTCGTCGGCCTGCCCGATTGGGCCGCGCAACGCATCTGGGTCGGGCTCATCCAGTTGGTCGCCGGCCTCGGCGCGCTCGTGTTGTTCCGCACGTTGCTGCCACACCATCGTGCGCAACTCGTCGGTGCGCTCGCCTACGGCCTGAGCCCCTTCGTGCTCGGCCACATCACGGGTCAGTCTGCGTTGTTGTTGCCGTTCAGCGCGTTGCCGTGGCTCGTGTGGTGCGTGACGCGCACGCTCGACGAAGGCGGATGGAGATGGCCGGCGACGTTCGCGCTCATCGTGACGAGTTGCGGTTCGCTCAACGGCAGCTCGGTCTTCTTCGTGCTGCTCGGCGCGTGCTTGTGGATCCCCTACGCGGTGTGGTGGCAGCGCGAGATCACCTGGCGCGACGGGTGGCGCGCGCTCTGGCACATGGGGCTGCTCACCGTGTTTTGCCAACTCTGGTGGCTCGTGGCCTACTCCATCGGCGGCAAGTACGGGCTGCCGATCTTGGCCGTCACCGAAAACGTGCGCGCCACCTCGTCCTCGACATCGGCCGCCGAGATCGTGCGCGGGCTCGGTTACTGGTTCTTCTACGGTCGAGACCCCGCGCGACCGTGGCTCGACGGCATCGCTCCGCCGTATCAAACGAGTCGGCTGCTCATCGGGGTGACGTTCGCGCTCCCGGTGATCGCACTGCTCTTCGCCGCGAGCTTGCGATGGCGGGCGCGCCACTACTTCGCCTTGTTGATCGCGGTCGGCACTGTGATCGCGGTCGGCGCGTTTGCCAAGCCAACGCGTTCGCCAGCAGGCGCGGCGTTCGAGGACGCCAGCCGCAACTCGGATCTCGTGCTGTCACTGCGCAACACGCAGCGCGCCGCGCCGCTCGTCGCATTGGGGATGGCCGCGTTCATCGCGGCAGGGCTCAGCGCGCTCAGCCGGCGCCAGGTGCATGTCGCCGGCGCCAGCGCGCTCGTGATCGTCGTGTTCGTCTTCGGTGCCTTGCCCGCACAGTGGAGCGAAGGGCTGATCGCGCCTCGCTTCTCCCGCGGTGAGATCCCGCAGTACTGGCTCGATGCGGCCCGCGCGCTCGACGAGGGCAATGGACGGATACTCGAACTTCCGGGCATCGACTTCGCCTCGTATCGATGGGGCCACACGCTCGACCCGATCACGCCAGGGCTCGTCGACCGGCCATTCATCGCCCGCGAACTCGTCCCCGTCGGCAGCGCGCCGGGTGTGTCGCTGCTGAGCGCGCTCGATCGCAGCATCCAGGAAGGCTGGTTCGAGCCGGCGACACTGGCCACGGTCGCGCGCCTCTTGGGAGCGACCGACATCGTCGTGCGCAACGACCTCGAGTACGAGCGATATCGCACTGTGCGCCCGCAAGTGCTGTGGCCTCAGCTCACCGCCGCTCCCGGTCTCTCACCACCGCAGGCGTTCGGGCCGCGTCTCCCCAATGTCGCCGCTGCCGACCGACCGCTGATCGACGAGATCCAACTCGCGCTCGATCCGAACATGCCTGCGCCGCCCGAGGTCGCGATCTTCGCGGTGCAAGCCGGCGCTCGCGCGATGTTGAGCGCCATCGCGACCGGCGCAGGCACGGTGATCGATGGCGACGGTGAAGGCGTGCTGGCCGCTACCGCCGCCGGCCTGATGGACCTCGATCGTCTGCCACTGCTCCTGGGTGGCGATGTCGCGTCCAGTGCCGCCAAAACTTCGGTCGGTGCCGGCACCCGCTACATCGTGACGGATTCGAATCGCAAGCGCGCCGGACGCTGGTACGCGCTGCGCGACAACGTCGGTGCAACCGAGCAGGCGGATAGCGATGTCGTACTCGACGACATCTCCGACGCTCGACTTCCCGTGGTCGACGACGAGCCGGCGAATGCGTTGACCGTGATCGAGTTACGCGGCGCAGAGCGCGTCTGGGCGTCGAGCTACGGCAGCGTGTTCACGCTGACCCCTGAAGAGCGACCGATGAGCGCGTTCGACGGTGATTCGCGTACTTCCTGGCGCGTCGACCTTCCCACCGCGGTAAGTGCCCCGTTGATCGGTATCGAGCTCGGGCGCGAGATCTCCGTCGACGCCATCGAGTTGCTCGATCCGATTCGTCGACCGGGCACGCAACTCGTGACCCGCGCCCGCATCACGCTCGACGGCACCCGCGATATCGATGTCATTCTGCCGGCGGAGCGCGGCGACGAGCCGATGCGCGTCGCGCTCGACGGCAAACCCTTTCATCAGCTCGAGATCACCGTCCTCGATGCCGTGAACACCCGCGACGGGTCAGCCGGTTTCAGCGAGATCCAAATCCCCGGCGTGCGCGTCGAGGAGCTGACCGTGCTGCCCACCGCGGTCCTCGACCTTCTCGGATCGAGCGCGGCCAACGCACCGCTGGCGTTCACGCTGAGCCGCCAGCGCGCCAACCCCGCCGAGCCGGTGCGGACCGATCCGGAGTTGTCGATGCGGCGCATTTTGGATCTGCCCGCGCCGTCGACGTTGACCCTCGGCGGCACCGCTCGTGTGAGTGCGGGCGCGGACGAGATCGCGCTCGACCGATTGCTCGGGTGGGCACGAAGCGGTGTCGCCGCGGTGCGTTCGAGCGAACGTCTGGCCGGCGCGATCACGGCACGCGCGTCGAGCGCGATCGACGGCTCGACCTCGACCGTCTGGTCGACGCCGTTCGTCGGCATCTCTGGCCAGACATGGGAGGCTGCGTTCACTTCGGCGATCACGCTCAACACCTTGGAACTCGACATCGTTACCGACGAGCACCACTCGCAGCCGCGCAGCGTCACACTGCGCGTCGGCAGTAACGACCCGGTGCAACTGTCATTGCCGGCGCTCCCGGTCGGCGCGTTGGGATCCACCGGCCACGTGTCCTTGCCGTTGCCCCGCCCGCTGGCCGGCGACACCATGCAATTGACCATCGACGATTACGACGCACGAACGACGCCCGACTGGTACAGCGGCACGGCGCTCGACTTCCCCGTCGCCGTCGCGGAGATCGGTCTTCCCCTCGCGGCGCCGGCGGCGGTGTCCACGAGGATCGACACCGGCTGTCGCAGCGATCTCGTCACGATCGACGGCGCGACAGCGTCAGTACGCATCGAGGGCGACTCGGGGCCGACCCATCGTGACACGCTGACGGTCACGCCATGTGGATCCGCGCTGTCGCTCGCTGCAGGGCGCCACGAGATCGCGACTGCGATCGGCCTCGACAGTGGCTTCGACATCGATCGGTTGGTCCTTCGCTCGTCGAACTTCGACCAACCCGCCGCTGCTTCGGGCACCACGACACCCGTCGCGCCGACGGTCACCATCGATTCGCATCGCACCACGAGCGTGAAGGGCACCGTACAAACCGACGGCGCGCCGTTCTGGCTCGTCCTCGACCAGAGCATCAACAAGGGCTGGCATGTCGACATGAACGACGCGCAGGTCGATGGGCCACACCCCATCGACTCGTTTGCCAACGGATGGTTGATCACCCCTGAACACGCCGGCACGTTCTCGGTCCACGTGCGCTGGACGCCACAACGCAACGAGGACCTTGCGTTGATCGTGTCGGCGCTTGCCGTCGTGTCGTGTCTCGTGCTCGCGCTGCGACGACCCTGGCGACCGATCGAACGCGCGCCCGACGCGCCGACGTTCATATGGCCCCGCGAGCGAGCAGCGGTCGAGACCGCGCGGCCCGGTCGAGCGAGAATCGCCATCGCTTTCGTCGTCGGTGCACTGTTCATCCACCCCATCGCCGGCGTTGCGATGGCGGTACTGTTCGCAGCGCAGCGAGGCTGGCCGGGCAGGGCCTGGGTTCTGCACTACGCGGTCCCCGCCGGCATTGCGGCCGCCGCCGCGCAAGTGCTCGTGTGGCAGACGGGCTATCGCCACGAACCCGGCGGAGCGTGGCCCCAACAATTTGCGTTTGCCCACGTCATCTCCCTGTTTGTCATCGTCATGATGGGCCTGCTCGCCGGCCCCGAGCCGCGTCGCGACACGCCGGTATGACGTAGCGTGAGCCCCGTGGCCCTACAAGCGCGCATCTTCGACAAGATCCCCGACCGAATCCTGTACACACTGCTCGCGTTGCAGTACCGATCATTCGAGGCCGAGTTGCGTCACCTGGGCGACTTTTTCCCGAGTGCAGCAGCCAAGACCGGCACGGTGGTCGACGTCGGCGCATGGTGGGGACCATGGACGTACTGGCTCTCGCGCAAAGCGGACCACGTCGTCACGATCGAACCGGTGCCGCACCTCGCCGCGTACTTGCGCCGAGTCGTTGCCGACAACGTCGAGTTGGTCGAATCCGCGCTGTCGGATCACCCGGGCGTGACCGAGCTGTTCGTACCGACCGGAGGCAGCGGTAGCGAAGGCCGCTCCACAGTCGAGCCGCGCGTTGCGACCGGCGACCGCTCGAAGGTCGAGGTCAGGTTGACAAGGCTCGATGATCTCGACGTCCACGATGTCGTGTTCGTCAAGATCGATGTCGAAGGCCACGAACTGCCGGTTCTGCGGGGCGCGGAGAAAACGCTCACAGAGCAGCGACCGGTCGTCCTCATCGAGATCGAGCAGCGGGGCGATGCCGTCGTGCGCGATGTCTTCGATCACTTCACTGCACTGGGTTATCACGGCTGGTTCCGTTACGATCGGCGTTGGAATCCGATCGCGCAGTTCGATCTCGAGCGCCACCAACTCGCCGCGCAAGCCACCGTCGAAGGGCGCGGCTATATCGCCAACTCGCTGCTGGGCACGTCGAAATACGTGAACAACTTCGTGTTCCGGCCCGACGGAACACCTCCGGGCCGGTAACGGACGCCTGCGGCGGGGCCCCGAATAGCCGGTTCCAGAGCGCAGAGCTGGGGCGGAAGGCCCAAATTCGGCGGGCCGGCCGTCGTGGGTCGGGGAAATCGGCAGATCGAGAAATAAATTACTTGACGGAGCTCACCCTCACGTGGTCGAGTGTCCCAGTCCTGTTTGGGCGCACACAGAAAGGCGCAGCGATGCGCAGCCTCATGACCCTCACGTCGACGCAAGCCTGGCACCACGTGCCAGTCGCGTCGCGTATTTCGGGTCATAGCGACGCGATGTGGTGCATGCAGATGGTTGCCAACCCGTTTACCTACGCCACCAAGCGTCACCCGCGGCCGAAGGAGCTGTTGCTCACCTGATGGTGAATACCCAACAGCGAAGTCCTGAGGCCGCCGGAAATCCGGCGGCCTTTCTGGTTTTTCCAGCCATTGCACGTTCCAACCGAAGCGAAATATCCACCACGCAACGAGAGAGAAGGCGAGATGTTCGCCCCCGAGATCACCACACCGACCATCGACTGGATGCTCGAGGCAACTTGCCGCAACGAGGGCATCCCCACCTCGCTGTTCTTCTCGGAGGATCTCGGTGAAATCGCGCAGGCCAAGGCGATTTGCGCGACCTGCCCGGCGATGGTGCCCTGCCTCGAGGGCGCCATCGCCCGCGCCGAGCCCTGGGGTGTGTGGGGTGGGCAATTGCTCCTGAACGGCAAGGTCCTCGCCGTCAAGCGGCGTCGTGGCCGGCCACGCAAGCACCCTCGTCCCGAGGACGAGGTGCCGATGCTGCCGGTCCCGGAGCACCTCAGCGCATTCGTCCGCAGCGCCTGAGCGCGACAGGCACCAGACCGTGACAGACGGGTCGGGGCAACGATCAGCGAGCCCCGGCCTGTCGAAGCGGTAGGTAGGCACACGCGGGGGCCCGAGCGGCCCCCGCGAGAGCGGGGAGCATCGTAACGTTCGTTGCCGTGGCTGTTCGATCCCTGTCCGTGACACGGCGCGCCGTGTGGTGCGCCCTGTTGTGCGCCGTGTTGGTAGCGGTCACCGGCGCGTGCGGTGACGGCGGCGGCGATCCGGCCGCCGCCGCGGAGGCCGAGCAGTACGAGACCCTCGACGGGACCACCGCCTCGCTCGCCGCCTTTCGGGGCAAGCCCGTGGTGGTCAACTTCTTCGCCTCGTGGTGCACCCCGTGCCGGCTCGAGATGCCCGACTTCGAACGCGTGCACGCCAAGCTCGGCGACCGGGTCCACTTCGTCGGCCTCAACCTCCAAGAAGGCGCAAACAACGCGAAGGACGTCGTCGACGACACCAAGGTCACCTATGCCATCGGCCTCGATCGCGACGGTTCGGTCTATCGCGGCTACAACGGGTTCACGATGCCGACG
Organism: Acidimicrobiales bacterium; assembly: GCA_035525225.1. Classification (GTDB taxonomy): domain Bacteria; phylum Actinomycetota; class Acidimicrobiia; order Acidimicrobiales; family WLNW01; genus DATLFA01. The sequence continues at coordinate 10,111 of DATLFA010000086.1, read as the reverse complement.
ACGGTCTTCCTCGACGCCAACGGCGCGGTGGTCAAGGTGCACGGGGGCGCGCTCGACGCCGGCAGCCTCACCAACGTCATCCGCGACGAGTTGGGCGTGACGTGATCCGCGGCCATCTCGCGCTCGCCTTCAGCGCGGGGATGATCGCCACGGTCAATCCCTGCGGCTTCGCCATGTTGCCGGCGTATCTCTCGTATTTCCTCGGCCTCGAGACCGGCAACCAATCGGCGTGGCGCAACGTCGCACGCGCGTTGAAGGTGGGCAGCGTCCTCACGCTCGGCTTCATCACGGTGTTCGGCGTGTTCGGCATCGTCCACGAACAGTTCACCCAGTCGTTCAAGAAGTACACGCCCCACGCGACGATTGCCATCGGCGTCGTACTCGTCGTGCTCGGTGTCGCCATGTTGCGTGGGTTCGAGCCGAAGCTGCGGCTTCCGCGGCTCGACAAAGGGGGCGCCAGCCGCGAACTGCCGTCGATGTTCGTGTTCGGCGCGTCATATGCCATCGCGTCGCTCGGCTGCACCATCGGCACGTTCGTGCTCGCGGTCGCACCCACATTTCGCGACGAGAACTTCATCTCGGGCATTGCGTCGTTCGTTCTCTATGGCCTCGGCATGGGCACCGTCGTGATCTTCTTGACGATCGCCACCGCGCTGGCGAAGACGTCCCTGTTGAAGGCCTTGCGCAACATGATGCCCTACGTCAACCGCATCGCCGGGCTGCTACTCGTACCGACGGGGCTGTACCTCGCCTATTACGGATGGTTCGCGCTGCGCGTGCAACAGGGACGCGTCACTCGCGATCCGATCGTGAGCTTCTTCGAGAGCATTCAGAACAACGCGCAGAGCTGGATCAGCGACGTCGGGCCGGTGCGCCTGGGACTCATCATGACCGTGCTCATCGGAGGCGTGCTCATGATGGCGTACCTCTTGCGCCGACCACCCAACACGGATCGCCGCGATGTCTCCGTTTCGTGACAACCTCGCCCGCGACGGGGTGAGCGAAGTACTCGAAGTGCGCGGGCCGGTCGGCATCATGGCGTTCCACGGTGGCGCACTCGAACGGGTCACCGATGTGATCGCGGCCGAAGCCGCTCGCATGACCGAGTCGTCGTACTACGCGGTGTTGCATCCCGACGACTCCCTGCATGTGCCGTCGAAGTTCGTCGACCCTGCGCATTCGGCCAAGCTCGCCGCGTTCGTCGATCACGTCGACGTGGCCATCGCCATCCATGGCTACGGCCCCGGTCCCGACCACCGGTTCCGCGTGCTGCTCGGGGGCACCAACCGGGCATTCGCCACGCACATCGGCGCCCACCTCGCGCCGGCGTTGCCGAAGTACGAGATCGTCACCGATCTCGCGGCGATCCCCCGCGAGCTCGCCGGCCAGCATCGCGACAATCCGATCAATCGGGTGAAAGAAACGGGAGTGCAGATCGAAGTGCCGGCCGCGCTGCGCTGGCACTTCGACCACAGGCAGTGGAGCGACACGCCCGGCGTGGGGCGAGCCCCGCATGTCGATGCGTTCATCGCCGCGTTGTGCCGCGCCATCGACGGATGGCCGGGCCGCCCGGCCCGTAATGTGAGCGCGTGAACTTTCGCATTTTCATCGAGCCACAACAAGGTGCGAGCTACGACCGGGTGTTGCGTCTCGCCCAATGCGCTGAGCGACTCGGCTACGACGGTTTCTTCTCGTCCGACCACTACCTGAAGATGGGCGACGTCAGCGGCCTGCCTGGTCCGCTCGACACGTGGACCACGATGACCGGCCTTGCTCGTGACACCACAAGATTGCGACTCGGTTCACTCGTGACGCCCGTGACATTTCGGCATCCGGGCCCGCTCGTGATCGCCGTCGCACAGATCGACGACATGTCGGGGGGTCGCGTCGAGTTGGGTATCGGTTCTGGTTGGTTCGAGAACGAGCATCGCGCGTACGGCCTGGCGTTTCCTCCTATAGGAATCCGTCATCGCATGCTCGAAGAACAGCTGGCCATCATCACGGGACTGTGGAGCACCCCCGTCGGGGAGACGTTCAGCTTCGTCGGCGCTCACTACCAAGTCGACGATTCGCCGGCGCTACCCAAGCCGCGCCAGCAACCACGCGTGCCGATCATCATCGGCGGCAAGGGACCCAAGCGCACGCCCCGTCTCGTCGCGACCTACGCTGACGAGTTCAACGTGTCGTTTCCTTCGGTCGATGTCTTCGCACACCATCGCGGCCTTGTTCGAGCGGCGTGTGAAGCGAGGCAGCGCGATCCCGATTCACTCGTCAACTCCGCGGCGCTCGTCGTATGTTGCGGTACCGACGAAGCCGAGTTCCTACGGCGCGCGCGAGCCATCGACCGCGACCCGGACGAACTGCGCCAGGTGGGCCTCGCCGGCCTTCCCGGGGAAGTTGTCGATCGCATCGCCGCGTACCGAGCGGCCGGCGTCGAGCGCTTCTACCTCCAGACCCTCGACATCGACGATCTCGATCACCTCGAGCTCATCGCCACCGACGTCCTCCCCCACCTCTGACCGCCCCCCTCCCGACCGCTCAGGACAACGTTCTGTTGGCGTTTTACAGGTGTCGACACCTGTAAAACGCCAACAGAAGCCAAGTGACTCGGGCGTTCAGCGGTCAGGGGGCGAGGCGTTCGATGCGCCAACGAGCCGCGGGCGGCTTGTCGTGGCCCGCGTCTGGGCCTTCGCGGGTGTAGCGCAAGCGGTCGTGGAGTCGATCTTCTCGGCCCTGCCAGAACTCGTAGACGTGCGGCACGATGCGATAGCCGCCCCACCAGGGCGGCCGCGGCACGTCGGTGTCGACGAACCGCTCGTCGATCTCCTCGTGATAGCGAACGAGCATCTCGCGGTCAGCGAGCACCCTGCTCTGATCGGATGCCCACGCGCTGATCTGTGCGCCCCGCGGGCGACTGGCGAAGTACGCCTCGGACTCGGCTTCGGGAACTCGCGACGCGGTGCCGGTGATGCGCACTTGTCGGTGCACGAGATTCCAACTGAAGACTGCGGTGGCCCGACCGTTGTCCTCGAGGTCGCGGGCTTTGTCACTGGTGTAGTTGGTGTAGAAGTCGAACCCGTCGGGGCTCAACCCCCGCAGCAAGACATTGCGCGCCGACGGCCACCCATCGGGGCTGACCGTGGCGAGCACCATCGCCCACGGCTCGACATAGCCGGCGGCGACGACTGCGTCGTACCACCGGCGAAACTGCACGTACGGATCGGCATCGCCATCGGCCACGTCGAAGCGGGTTCGCTCGTACTCGGCGCGCAGTTCGTTCAGTTCCACAGGCAGATCATCGCACGGTTGCGCGAAAATGCTGGATACCGCGGACGTACGGATGCAACACGTCGGGCACGAGAATCGACCCGTCGGGCTGGCGGTGCGTCTCGACCAGCGCGGCCCACACGCGTGGCACCGCGAGCGCGGACCCATTGAGGGTGTGCACCACTTGCGTGCTCTTTTGTCCTTCCGGCCGGTAGCGAATGTTGGCCCGGCGGGCTTGGTAGTCACCGAACCACGACACCGACGAACATTCGAGCCAGCGGTCGACACCCGGTGCGTAGACCTCGACGTCCCACGTGCGCTTGGACGGGCCACCGATGTCGCCGGCGCAGAGATCGACGATGCGATACGCGAGACCGAGGTCGCGGATGACGAACTCGGCACGTTGCAAGATCTCGTCGTGCATCGCGGCCGATTGCTGTGGTGTCGCGTAGGCCAGGATCTCGACCTTGTCGAACTCGTGGACGCGCAGCAGGCCGCGCGTGTCGCGGCCGGCGGACCCCGACTCGCGGCGGAAGCACGACGTGTGCGCCATCAGCCGCATCGGCAGGTCCGCTTCGTCGAGCACTTCGTCGCGGGCCAGCGATGTCAACGGCACTTCGGCGGTCGGTATCGCCCATAGGTCGTCGCGCTCGAGGTGGTACGCGTCGTCGGCGAACTTGGGGAGGTGACCGGTGGAGATCATCGTCTCGGTCTTGACGAGCGTCGGCGGCCGGATCTCCTCGTACGCGTCGGCATTGCGGTCGAGCGCCAGTTGCACGAGCGCCCGCACCAGCACCGCGCCGAAGCCGCGGTACATCACGAACATCGAACCCGAGAGCTTGGCGCCCCTCTCGATGTCGAGGATGCCGAGCTCGGTGCCGATCTCCCAGTGCGGCTTGCGCTGATGCTCGCCGTAGTTGGACGGATCGAACCCGTGCGTGCGCAACACGACGTTGTCGTCTTCACCGGCGCCGTCGGGACAGTCGTCGGCGGGGATGTTGGGGATGAGCAACAAGACGTCGCGCAGGCGCTGCGCGAGCTCATCGGTCTGCGCAGCGACCGTCTTTTCGTCATCGCCGAGCGCGCGGCTGCGCTCTTGCAGCGCCGCGGCATCGTCTTTGCGCCCTTCGCGGTGCAGTTGGCCGACCTGCTTCGACAGCAGGCCGATCTCGTTGCGCACGCGGTCACGTTGGTCCGCGAGCTCACGGTGACGGCGGTCGAGGTCGAACGCCTCGTCGAGTGCCGCGGTGTCTTCACCACGACGCGCAATCGCCTTCCTGACGAGTTCGGGCTCAGTGCGAATGCGCCGTATGTCGAGCACGACGCAACAGCCTACGGGCTAATTCATCCTCGGATCGCCCATTTGACCGGGGCCGCGCGGCACCGGTTCGGTCGGGGCGGGGCCGAGACGTTCAAAGGTATCGGTCACCGTTTCGAAGGTCAGATCATCGGGCAGCGGCGCCGCGGCGCGGACGATCGGCCGCCGGTCTTTGCGTTCTTCCGCGCTCGCCCACCGGAAGAACACCACCGCGATGACGACCCAGAGAAAGAAGCCGCCCACGATCTTCATGACGGAACCCGCCGCTTGCTGATCGCTGAGGATGCCGATGCCCCACAGACGGGGATCGTGGTCGTACACGCTGTAGATCGGACGCTCGGCGAACACGAGAAAACCCGAAGGCACCGTGGGGACGATCGACTGCAAGAAGAGGTAGATCATCTTGGCCGGTGCGATCAGGCGGCGCTCTTCGATGGGCCCACAAATCGGCATCCACATCAGCAACGACGCGGCGAACAGCAGAAGGTGCATCGCATAGTGCATCGGCCCCGACTCCACGGCGAGGCGCACCGTCGATGGCCAATGCAACACGATGATGACCGCGTTGAAGATCACGGCCGCGGGGACGGGCCGAGTCAACCACAGTGCGGCGCGGGCAGGTCGGCTGCGATCGGCGAGCAACAGATCGGCGAGCCACCGCGGCGTGGCCAAGAGGAACAAGGGCGCGGCGGCGAACATCATCACCATGTGCTGCACCATGTGCGCCGAATAGAGGTAGCGCTCCGCGATGTCGTGCAGAGGCCAGTCGGACACCGTCCAGAGCAAAACGACGCCGGCGACGAACGCCGCGCGCTGCCTGGTGGTGACGATCGGCGTGCCCGCCGGTACGACTTTGGGACCGATGACCCGCACCGAATAGAAGCCGACGGCGATGATGCCGGCGACCAGCAACCACACCTCAGGGTGTGCGTTGAACTTCCACGGTTCGGCCGCCGCGGTGCCCACTGCCGCGAGCACGCACTACTCCCCGAACTGGAAGGCCGCGAACATGATGAAGTACACGCTGACCGCCAACAGGAGCCCGACGGCGAAGAGCCGCATGAACACCGGCGAGTCGAACTTGAGGTGCATGAAATACAGCACGACCATCACGAACTTGATCACCATCAGGCCGAGCAATGTCGGCACGGCGGCCGCGCCGAAATCGACGAAGTAGGTGAGGACTTCGACGGCCGTGAAGAATGCGAGGATCAAGGCGATGACGACGTACTGCCTGTCTGCCGGATGCGCGTGCCCTTCGGCGTGCTCGTCGTGACCGGCATGGGTCACCTCATTGGCAAGCGTCTCGGAACTCATCAACCCACCTCGATCAGGTAGACGACCGTGAAGATGAGAATCCACACGATGTCGACGAAGTGCCAGTAGAGGCCGACGATCTCGACCGTTTCGGCGTTCTCCTTCGTGAGGTTGCCCCGCAGCGACTTGATGAGCAACGACATCAACATCACGATGCCGACCGTGACGTGGATGCCATGGAAGCCGGTCAGCGTGTAGAACGCCGAGCCGAACAGATTCGTCGTGTAGCCCAGACCCTCGTGGTAGAAGGTTGTGAACTCGTAGACCTGCCCGCCGACGAAGGTGGCGCCCAGCATCGCGGTGACGAACAGCCACAGCCGGTTACGGGCGATGTCGCCGCGCTGCAGTGCCGAGAGCGCCAGCACCATCGTGAGCGAACTCAAGAGCAGCACGAACGAGCTCACCGACGTGAACGGGATGTCGAACACCGTTTTGGGCCCGAGCTCGAGCTCGCTGATGCGATCGTGATACAGCAGGTAGGTCGAGATCAGCGCGCCGAACAGCAGGCAGTCCGAGGCGAGGAAGAGCCACATGCCCATCTTGTTGTTGGACACCCCGGTGCTCGTGCGGTGAGCGCCATGCTCGGCCGGCGCGGCCGGCGCGGCCGGCGTCTCGATGGTGGCCGCGTCAGCCATGGCTCGCCTCCTCGATCTCGCTCGTATGGACCGCGTCGGGCTCGCCGCCGTGATCATCGTGATCATCGTGATCATCGTGATGTCCGGGCGCATCGGGGTCGTCGGGTGGTTCGAGCGCGAACCCGAAGATGCCGCCGGCGGTGAGCAGGCCGCCCAGCGCGCACAGCCACAGATTGAAGATGAGGCCGTAGCCGATGATCGGCAAACCGGCCGCGATCACGATGGGCCAATAGCTCGGCGACGGGAGATGCACATTGGTGGCGTCGCCCTTCTGGGCGACCTGTTCAGCGGTCGCGATGCGCACGACACGGTGGTTTTCGTCGTAGCCGTACTTGCGGTGCCAGAACTCGTCGAGGCCGTGCACTTCGATCTCCTCGTCGAAGTTGTGCTCGGGTGCCGGCGACGGGATCATCCACTCGAGGCTGCGCGCGTCCCACGGGTCGGGACCGGGGTTGACGTAGGTGCCGTCACGTTTGGCCCGCTGATACTTGGCCGTGCTGACCACCACGTTGACCAGGAACGTGAAGACCGACAGCGCGATGATGAACGAACCGATCGACACGACGAGGTTCCAGAAGTCGAAGCCGAAACCCTTGGAGTAGGTGTCGATGCGGCGCGACATACCCTCGAGGCCGAGGATGTGCATCGGCCCGAATGTCAGGTTCATGCCGGTGATCATCGTCCAGAACGTGATCTTGCCGCCGCGCTCGGAGAGCATGAAGCCGAACACCTTTGGCCACCAGAAGAACAGGCCGCCGAACAGCCCGAGCACGATGCCGCCGAAGATGACGTAGTGGAAGTGCGCCACGATGTAGTAGGTGTCGGTCTGCTGGGTGTCGGCAGCCACCATGGCGTGTGTAACGCCCGAGAGACCGCCGATGGTGAACATGGCGACGACCGATGTCGCGTAGAGCATCGGCGTGGTGAATCTCAACTTGCCGCCCCACAGCGTGGCGAGCCAGTTGAGGATCTTGACGCCGGTCGGAACGGCGATGATCATCGTCGACATCGAGAACGCGGTGACGGCGACCGGGCCGATACCCGACACGAACATGTGGTGCGCCCACACCCCCCATCCGACGAAGCCGATGGCGATGCCGGAGAACACCATGAAGTGGTAACCGAAGATCGGCTTGCGCGCGAAGACCGGGATGATCTCCGAGATGATGCCGAACGCGGGCAACACCAAGATGTAGACCTCGGGGTGACCGAAGATCCAGAACAGGTGCTGCCACAACAACGGGTCGGCGCCAGCAGCGGTGTTGAAGAAGTTGGCGTCGAACAGCCGGTCGAAGGTCAAGAGGAACAATGCGATCGAGATGACGGGCATAGCGAACACGAGCAGGAACTGGACGACGAGCATCATCCACGTGAACACCGGCATGCGGAACATCGTCATGCCGGGACTTCGCATGTTGATGATGGTGACCACCAGGTTGATCGCACCCATCAACGACGCGAAGCCAGTGATCTGCAGACCCAGCGCGTAGAAGTCGATGCCGGTTCCGGGTGAGAATGGCAGTCCGCTGTTGGGGGCGTAGTTGAACCAGCCGCCATCGGCGCCGCCACCCAAGATCCACGACGAGTTCAAGAAGATGCCACCGGCGAGGAAAATCCAAAAGCTGAGCGCGTTGAGGCGCGGGAACGCGACGTCGCGAGCACCGATCTGCAGCGGGATGAGGTAGTTGCCAAAGGCCGCGGCCAGCGGCATCGCGGCGAGGAAGATCATCGTGACGCCGTGCATCGTGTAGATCTGGTTGTACAGATCGCCCGACAGCAACTTGCCGTCGGGCCGCGCGAGTTGAATGCGGATCATCAGCGCTTCGACGCCACCGATGAGGAAGAAGACCAGCGCGGCCGCGCCGTACATGATGCCGATGCGCTTGTGGTCGACGGTGAACAGCCAGCTCTTCCAGCCGGTCTTGGCTTGCGGCCGGGAGAACACGCCCAGCGGACGCTTGGCGTGACCGTTGGTCGTGTGTCCGTTGGTGCCGGTGGTGAGCTCGAGGCCCGGTTGTACCGCGGTCATCACTCCACCTCTGTCGCGGGGATGGTCACGTCTTGGTTGGGGACTTGACCCGTGGACATCAAGAATTCGACGAGGCCCTCGATCTGGTCAGCGCTGAGGCCGAGGTTGGGCATGCCCCGCTTCCCCTCAGCGTACGCATCTTTCTCCGCGGGCGGATCTCGTAGCCATGCTTCGAGCGCCGTGCGATTCCAGGTGCCGTCGGCGTTGTAGAGATTGAAGATGCCACCGGCAAATGTGGTGCGGCTGGCGAAGTGGGTGAGATCGGGAGCGGCGCCGGCAACCTGATCGGCCACCGTGAAGATGTCGTCGTTGACGCCCCGCAGCAAATGGCAGCGCGTGCAGATGTTGCGGAAGGTCACGATGCCGGCCGCCGCGGTGGTGCCGTTGGCGAGGGTGATCTGAGGATCGGCAATCGCCGCGCCGGCCGCGGGTCTGTTGCCCTCGGCGATCTCTCTCTGCTGGTCCAGCCACGCTTTGTCGGCCTCGGCCGGCTCGTAGGGCGCCTGTTGATCGGCGACCCACTGCGTGAAGTCCGCGGGTGTCACCGCGACGGCCTGCATGCGCATGCGGGAGTGGGACAAGCCGCAGAACTCGGTGCATTGGCCGAAATAGACACCGGGGTTGTCGGCTTGGATCTTCCACGGATGGAAGCGGCCGGGCACGGCGTCGCGCTTGCCGTTGAGGGTGGGGATCCAGAAGGAGTGGATGACGTCGCGCGACGTCACGACGAGGCGGACGTCTCTGCCGGTCGGCATCACCAACTGGCCCGCGGTCACGAGATCGGGCTCTTTGCCGTCGATCTTGTCGACCTTGGGGTCGTAACTCGCCGCATTGTCACCGAGGTAGTAACGGAACTCCCACCACCATTGCTGACCCACGACGACGACGGTCAAGTCGCGTTCGTCGACGTCCTTGTTGACCTTTTGCAGCACCGCCAGCGACGGCACGGAGATGACGACGAGGATGACCAACGGGATGATCGTCCACGCGATCTCGAGTTTGGTGTTGCCATGGTTCTGGACGGGCCACTCGCCCTCGACGTGCTCGTCCACCCGGAAGCGCCACCACATGTACAACACCGCAGCGAACACGAAGATCATTACGGCGATCGCGATGTAACCGACCGGCGTGAAGAGGCGATCGATGCTGCGGGCGTAGGTGCCCCTGGGCTCGAGGGTGTTGAGTTCGCCGTCTTCGCCCGCGCATCCGCTGAGGGTGAGCACGAGCGCGACGCATGCACCGAGCCTCAACGACAGGCGTCGCCAACGCCCCGCACCATGCGGCTTGTTCATCACGTTCTCCTTGACCCGTCGCGGACGGGCGCGGTCGATGTCAGCCACTTCAGCCGGGCTCTTCTGTCGCGCCAGCGGTCGTCGGGGGGCCGATCCTGGGGGCCGACGGATGCTCTTCGTGGTGGATCTCGCGCTGGCCTACGGCGGCCGACACGATGCCGCCGGCGATCACGGCCAGCCCGAACAACAACACCGCGGCAGCCACCATGTTGCGGGAGACTTTCGGCCGCATCGCGAACGCAATCGCCGCGAG
>DATLFA010000094.1:0-116839 GCA_035525225.1 Acidimicrobiales bacterium | reverse complement strand
GAAGCTATGGGCAACAAAGTCACACTCGAACCTGCCGCCTGACACCGACCCAACTCGGGCTTCCGCCCGAACGGGGGCTCCGCCCCCGAACCCAGCGCGACTACCAACCCGACACCACAAGGTGATTCACACCTCAGCGACCATGAGATAGAGGAAGACGAGGAAGCTGATGTCGAGCAGTGCACCCATGACGATGCCGATCGGCGCGCCCGCGGCGCGTCGGAGGTCGTGGCTTTCGGTGACGCCGTGGTCGATCAGTGTCTGTGCTTGGGCGCGGAGTTTGCGGTTGCGTCGTAGCAGCCCGAAGAAGTCGAGCGCCAACACCACGATGAACAACGCGTACGCGGTCTCCACCCAATCGGCCGAGTACTGGTAACCCGCCTCGTCGACGAGCAGCGATCCCGCGATCACTGTGAGCGCGCCGGCGGGCAGCGTGACGAACCATTCGGTTCTGTGCTGAAGGTCGAGCAGTGTCGCGATGACGCGCGTGTCGCGTGCAAAGCCGGTTCGAATGCCCACGGCGGTACTGACTCCGGCCGCCGCGATGAGGCCGAAGACTCCCAATATGTGCAGGTACAACAGCAGCTCGTAGGTACTCACAGCATTCTCCTTTGGAGCGGGATCACAGCTTGAAGAGCACGACGTAGGTTGCACCCGAGTCGGTCGCGAAATCGGTGTGTGACGAGCCGGCTGCCGCTGCGTAGCCGTCGCCGCTCGTCATCGTGTGACCCTGCGTCCGGACTGAGCCGTCGATGACATAGAGGAACTCCGGGTAAGCGTGCTCATGGGGGTCGCCCCGATAGCCAGCCTCGGCTTCGATGAGCGTCAAGAAGTAGCCATCGGAGTTGCCGAGCACCTTTGCGCGGGCATTCGCGCCCGAACCGCCCCACGGCACCCAGGCGACTTGGTTGAAGCGTTCAACTGACCAACCTGCCAACGAGTGTTCCATTGTGACCTCCAATGAATCGGTTCGTTACGAGGTGAGCAGCCCGATGCCACCGAGTTCGATCGCCACGATCGTGAGTAACAGGATGCCGCGGTGTGGCGTGCATCTTCGGACAGCGTGATGACAGCGTGCATGACCGCTCCCTCTGTGTCAGCGGCTGGTCGGAGTGTTCGCGACATTCCAACGAGGCGGTCGTGCCTCATATACAGCGTCAACATCGTGCGCGCTGGTCGTGCTCCAGAGTGCCCACGTCACGAACAGGGCCTGAAGGGGCAGCCGAATCCACGCGTAGAACCCGCCGGGTTGTCCAGTGACGTCGACGTCTGCGATGGCGACGTAGACATTGGCCGGGAACACTGCAACGAGGTACATCGCCAGAAGTCGACCGATGCTGCCACGATGTTCACGCCACAGGAGCAGGGCAATGCCCAAGGCGATCTCCAACGCGCCGGAGGCATAGACGATCAGTTCTCTGGCAGGAACCCAGTCCGGCATGTGTTGCACGAACGGGTCGGCTTTCGTGAAGTGCGTGACGCCGGCGATGACCATGGCTGCGGCCAGCCCTCGACGGGCATGGTCACGCATCCCGCCGGTGTGGCGGCCGAGTAGCCACGCGATTGCAGTGGACGGAACGAGGACTGCGAGAAACAGCATTGAAGTTCCTTTCTTCTCTTGGGGTGTGAATCACATCGTTTCGGTGGCGACGATCACGCCCTGCCTGGTTGCGCTGATTCGTACGCGTTCATCGTGTTACTCGCGTTCGCCGGCGTTGTGCGCGGCCTCGATGCGGCGACGAACGTTGCTCCACTTGACCGGCAGCTCTTCCGTGGTGCTGCTCCACATGACGAAGGTCGACGGTCGGATCCTCGGCCGCATCGCGCCTTTGGCGTCCGCGTGAGGCTCGCTGCGGTCGAAGCGGCCCAGATCGGCGCGCCCGGTCCACGCGGATACGGTCCAGAACGTCTTGCGAAGCAACTGGGCGTCGAGGGCGTAACCGATGAGCCCGGGCGTGTGTGCGAGCTGGCGACGGATTCGCAGCGTCCATCGCAGGAACCGGGGAATGTCTCGATACGACTCGAGCGGCAGCCGCGATGCCATCACTGTGCAGTCGATGTTCGGCTCGACATCCGTTACTTTGGTCCATGGCAACGCGGGCATTGTGGTCCTCGGTTGGCTGGCAGTAGGTGCCCTGAGTGTCCGCGATCGTCGAGCGTCGTCGCATCAGCAAAATCGCCAGTACGTCCCCAAAGAGCGACCGGCACCCCTGTGGGTCAGTCGAGCGGCAGGCGAGCTAACTCGGTCCGCGACGTGATGCCCGCCTTCGTGAAGATCTTGCGCAGGTGATAGTCGACCGTGCGCGTGCTGAGGAACAGACGGGCTGCGATCTCGCGGTTGGGAAGCCCCTGCGCGACGAAGCGGGCAACCTGCGTCTCCTGCGGCGTCAGCTGCAGTGTCGTGGACACGTCCCGCTTGCGGGCGGTCTCCCCCGACGCCCGCAGTTCATTGCTCGCCCGTTTCGCCCAAGACGTCGCCCCCAGCTCGTCGAACAACCCGAGCGCAGTCCGCAAGTGGACGCGAGCGTCGACGCGACGTCGTTTGCGGCGCAGGAACTCTCCGTAGGCCAGCTCGGCTCGCGCTTGGTCGAACGGACGCTGGCACTGATCATGAAGATTCAGCGCCTGCTCGAAAAGGCGCTCCGCGTCATCGCCTTGTTCGAGCAGCGCCCGGCAGTGATCTCGGCGCGCCATTGCCCACGCCGCGCCGCTGTGCTGCGCGAAATCATCGAGCTCGTCGAGCACCGCAAGCGACGCCGCGCGCTGTCCATCTTGCTCGGCGGCTTCGATCCGGTCCAACGTCGCGATCATCGAGAACGCGGGATGCGTTAACTTTGCGAAGGACGCACTAGCTGCGCCCGGTCGCGCCGCGCTGAGTTCGTGGATGCCCCTCGCCCACAATCTGATGTCGTCGGCGATGACCGCCAACACACCCATCGGGTGTGCGGCGCAGATCCTGTCCGCGGCGCGTGCACATTCCTCGAATTGCTCGGGCTTTCCCCTTAGCGCCCCCAGCAGCGCGAGCCACGCCATGGGGATGCCCGTCAACGCCAATTGTCCGCTTGCCTCTGCCAAGCGCAGCGCCTCGTTCGCGGTCGCTTCCGCATTGATCCACTGACCGAGATGGATCTCGGACAGCACCAAGCGCTGCAACGACGTCACCACGTCGGTCACGCCGCCCGCGACACGCGCGCGAGCGAGTACCTCTGTGAACATTCGTCGGTACACGGCGTCGTCGCCCAAATACAGCGACGCATGCCCGGCGGCCGAAAGGAGGTCGGTTACTGCCGACTGCTCGGCCAGTCGTATCGCGTCGCGGAGCGCAGGTAGCGCATTCGCGAGGTCGCCCCTCCAGTGGCGGTCGAAGCCGAGGAGCATTGCGTGATACACGCGAGTGCGAACGTCATCATCCGGCTCAATGCCAGCACCGAGCTCGATCTCGCCGTGCGCCATTTGCGCGATCGAACGGGTTGCCGCAGTCTCGGCCGCCTCCTTGAGCATCTCGATTGCCCGCCGCCGATCGAAGTGAATGACCCGACGGGCCGCGCCGACGAGTAGCTCGTACGCGGTGGTCGGAGATCCCACCGTCAGGTCGATCCACGCGCGTAGCCGATCGATGTCGGCCGTCAGCACCGGATCAGTGGCAACTTCGCCCGCTTCGCGCAAGTACTCCGCTGCTCGCATCAATTGGCCCACGTGCCACGAGTCGGTGGCCGCAGCGAACAACCGCCACGCGCGACGGTGCCCATCGACAGTCAACTCTGCCGCACGAGCCATCGCCGTCGCGGCTGCCTGGAACGCTCCCCGCGCGCGCGCTCGTTCGGCAGCTTGTTCGAGCTGGTCTGCGATCGATTCGTCGGACTCACCCGCAGCAAGCGCACGATGCCAGACACGGCGATCGATGTCGGCGTCGCCCGTCAACACATCGGCGAGCGCTTGATGCGCGCGACGGCGTTCGCTGCTCGTTGCTCCCTGATAGATCGCGGTTCGCACGAGCGGGTGGCGGAACTCGAGGTTCATGTTTCGCAGTCGGATCAGACCCGACCTCTCGGCCGAATCGAAAGCCTTGGCGCCAACACCGAGACCGCCCGCTGCTTCGGCAATGGTCAGCAGCCGCCCTGTATCCTCCGCCGCGGCGACGACCAACAGCGTCTGGGCCTCATCGCTCAAACGGCGGACACGGTCGAGAAAGGCCCGTTCCACGCCGGCGGTCAACGGCAACCGTTCGGGCAGCGCGGCGTGCCCCGATAGCTGTTGCGGCGTCAGCACCGTCGCCAACTCGACGAGCGCGAGTGGATTACCGTCGGTTTGCTCGACGAGCCGGACGCATACGTCGGAGGCTGCCTCCATGCCGGAGTGCTCGGCGATCAAGGCCATCGCCGATCCTTGGTCCAGGCCCTCGACGCGCAACTCCGATAGGTCGGGGGCGTCGAAGCCGCTACCGTCGCCTTCGCGTGCGGCGAACACCATCGCGATCCTTTCGGCTTCGAGGCGCCGCGCCACGAAGACGAGCGCTCTCGCAGACGCCTCGTCGATCCAATGGGCATCGTCGATCACACACAGCAGCACCCTGTGACGCTCCGCGACCTCGGCGAGAAGACTGAGCACTGCCAGCGCGACGAGAAACGGATTCCCGGATGTGTGCTCCGCTCCCAGCGCGGCGCGCAGAGCGCGCGCCTGCGGCGGCGCGATGTCGTCGATATGACGCTCTATCGGTCTCAAAAGCTGGTGGAGCGAGGCAAACGGCAGCTCCGATTCCGACTCGACACCGCGGGCAATCAATAATCGGCCGTCGACCGCGTAATCAAAGAGGTCCCTCAACAACGTGGACTTGCCCGCACCCGGCTGACCGCGAACCACGACGACACCGCTGCGAGATCCACGCGCCCTATCGACCACCGAGCGCAGCGCCGCCCGCTCGTCGGTCCTGCCATAGATCACACACGGATCGTAGAGGTCACACCGCGTAGTTGTTGGAGCGACCGGCAGCACCAGCCGGAGCCGCACGCGTGCTGCCAGCCACCGGGATCTTGCGCGCTGTAGGTCGTGAGATAGAGCGAGAGCTGCGCCGGGCGGCCGTTGGCCTGAATCGTGCTCATTGGGTTGCGAACCTAGTGGACGGAGCCGACAGCACGCCCAAACACGTCGCCGCTGGGACGCGGACGTCAGCCGTCGACCTCAGTTGACATCGCGACGACGGTGAATCGCACCGAAACCATCGCGAGCAACACGACGGAGGCGACAAACACGGCGGCCGCGCAGCGTGACGACCCGACTCGGGCGCATACCCGGCGTTTGGTGATTCACATGGGTACCGTTCTGGCAATGGGGGACGACTCGGATCAGCAGGACTTCGAGCAGTCACGGCTTGCGTTGTTTTCACGGCACGGCCTCGAAGTAGCTGCGGACTGGTTGGTGGATCGATCCGGACGCCGCACGGCTGCGGTCGTCGGCGGCACAGGTGAGGCGACGCTGCTCATACACGGTGCCATCAGTGATGCGGGAGAGTGGGCGCTGGTGGCTCCTCATCTCGAGGGGCGCGTTGTTGCCGTCGATTGGCCGGGGTCGGGACTCACGCCCCCCGTCGACATCCGCGGCATGGGAATCCGGCGCTTCGCGTTGGAGTGGCTCGACTCGGTTATCGAGGCCATCGGAGCCCCGGTGCGAATCTTGGGTTCATCCGCTGGCGGCTACCTCGCCCTGCTTTACGCCCTCGCCCGACCACAGAACGTCAACCGCATGGTCCAAGTCGGCTCCTTCCCCGGACTCACGTCAGCGACGCCGTTCATCTTCCGCCTGTTTGCCACTCCCCTCGTCGGCCGCTTGATGCTCGGCCAGCAGCCCCGAGACGCGGAGGCGAATAGGAAGCAAGTCTTCTCCAAGCTGGTCTCCGACGCAGATCGCCTGCCCGTGGATGTGCTCGAAGCCGACCTGGCCGCGACGGCGCTCCCCGGCGCAGCGCGGAGCGCACACGACTTCTGCCGCGCGCTGGTCAACCCGCTCACAGGTGTCCGCAAGAACTTGCTGCTCACCGACCAGGAGTTGGCTGGACTGACGGTTCCCGTGCATGTTCTCTGGGGCTCCGCCGACAACCTCCTCAAGCCGGAAGCCGCCGTATCCCGTTTCCACGGAGTGAGATCGGCAACCACCGAGATCGTCGACGGCGCGGGTCACCTCATGACCCTCGAACTACCTGAGCGAGTCGCGGCTTCGAGCAACGCATTCTTCGCCGCGTAGGTGCCCCATAGGTGCCTGTTTGAAGGGTGCGGGAAGCGATGTTCGACTGCGGCAAGTCGATGATCCGGTCGCACATGTGGAGCCAGATCTGTGGGGTCCGGTCGACGGACTGCCGACCTACGGCCGCGCGCTGGTCGACCGTGGAGCGCTGGATCGCCTGATCGAGGAGGTGGAACGTGTCACGGATCTCAACGAGAAGTACCGCATCCACGACGAGTGAGCTGCGCGACGCAGACGACCCCACGTGGTTGCGGCCGAGCGCGCAGTGAACGGCGGCGTTCCAGAACGCCGGCAAGGTAGCGCTGCAGAGGCTGGCTGATTCGCCGACCGCTCCCCTTCGTGAGCGCGACAGAACGACGGCTGCGTGCGCCGCTCTGGCGCAACAGATCGCGTCCGAACTCTTTGACCCGAACTCCGGCAATCGCTAGGACTGTCGAGGTCAGCTCGGCGACTCGGCTGAGGACACCTCGTAGATGGTGTACTCCGGGTCAGCAACGAGGGCTCCCCTCTCGAAGAGCTTCATCGCCTTTGCCACCTCCGGTAGCTGTTCTTGGCGGTCGAGGGTTGCTCGATCCTCAAACGCTTCAAGCGCAAGCAGACAGGTTGGATCAACGACGTCGCGCGCGACATCGAAGTGAAGGACGCCCGCCATCTTGCGGCTGGGTCCGACGACGTCGCCCATCGCCGCAGCGACCTCATCCGCCCGGTCGGGCCGGCATTGAACTCTGAAGCGAACGACGATCACCCCACACCTCCCTCCGGTAACGGGACTCGAAGGCGAACTGGACGCGGCCTCGCACGCTGCTCGCTCGTGAACCTGAGCTCGGGGTTGCCACCGTACTTGCCGATCACCGCGACGATGTCGCCACCGTCGAGCAATTGCAGTCCAATATCGCGTTGAGGCTCAGCGAGCCGATCAAGAGGCGAGAACACGTGAAGCTGGGCACGCCTCGACCCTCTACTCACCAAACAACGCTGCGCCGATGCGTTCGTTGGTCGACGACATTCGAACGATCCTGATTCCATGCGCTGACCGCGCTGACCGCGCTGACCGCGCTGACCGCGCTGACGATCGCGTGCTGATTGCCTATGACCCCACTCTGAAGGGGGCGCCGGCGAACGTCGTCTCGAACCCGGAGGTGCACTGCACGTCGTAGAGCCCGTCGTCGAGCTTGGCGTAGCCCGAGTTCGTACCTCCTGCATTCGCGGGGACCTGCACCATATTCCCGCCCCCGCCGCTCACCTCCACCGACCCGTCGGCGTGGCCCGTATTGACGAGCACGACTCGAACTACTCCTCGCCCTATCGCTGCCGGCGCGTCGTGCCGGCATGTCGCGCCGTCGAAGGTGACGGTGAGCGTGCTCGTCACGGTAGACCCGGCAGGGGGCTCGAGCGGCCCGTCGGGGGCGCTGGGCACGATGCGCGTACCAGCGACGATCTCATTGCGGTAACGCTCGAGCTCCTCGATCGTCGCGGTGGACAGGTGGCCGCCGGTGGTCGAATAGTCAACGGCATCGTCCGCGAGGCCCAGCTGCCGTACACCCGGACGGAGTTCGTCGTTGACGAGCATTCGCACAAGCTCGTACACCGCGACGTCGAACTTCTTGATCATCGACGTCAGCACGTGTTGTCGCACCAGCGGATCGACATCGAGGTATTGATCGGAGTCCGCCCCGATCGCCCACAGGCGCCGCTCGGGGGTGCTTGCGGCGCGGGCTGCCGCGAAGACGCCGTATCCGGCGTACCCCGCCGCGTGAAAGATGACGTCGGCGCCGCGTGCGTACATGGCGGTCGCGGCGGCGCGGGCGAGATCGTCGCGTGAGAAGGCGTGGTTGTAGTAGCCGAGGTAGGTGGCCAGGATCTCGATCGACGGGTTCACCGCGCGAGCACCGGCTTCGAAGCCGGCGCGAAAACGTTCGACGGTGGTGATCTGGAAGCCGCCGACGAACCCGATCGTGCCGGTCCGTGAGGTGAGCGCGGCGGCGGCGCCGACGAGGAACGAGCCTTCGTGCTCGGCGAACATCAGAGACGGCGAGCCCGGCACCACGACGTCGATATACCCCCATATTGACTGCGGGTGGCGGGCGCCGATCGGCGGGCTGGGTTCGCCGGCGACATCGAACAGGGCGACGATCAAGTCGGTCCCTGCGTCGGTGGCCGTGTCGATTGCATCGTCGATATCGGTCATGGGCGACGTAATTTCCCGCACGTCGATGTCGAAGTCCGCGGTGGCGCGATCAAGACCGTCGGCGACGAGCGTGTCGACGACACCCGCGCCGCGTCCCGCATGATAGTTGAGGAGAGCGACGCTCGGTCGGTTGTCCGGACGGATGACGCCCACAACGAGTAGGCCCCATCGACGGCGGCGGGCGCGTCGGTTTGTTGTGGCCTCGCGGTGGGCTCTTGCCGATTCGGTGGCGGCGATATCGTCCTGGCGAATTCGCGACGCATCGAGGTAGTCCAGCTCGGCGGCGGTGAGGCTCATCGAGGTCGTGGCCCGCCAGCGCTCGTACCCCGCAAGCCGGTTGCCGACGAGAAGGTAGTCGCCGTCGCGATTCGCCTGTGCCCACTCGGCGACGGCGGCATCGAGGGATGCCCGGCGCGCGATGTCGTGGCGTCCATCGTCGATCCAGTCGCGGAGGCGGTCCCACTCCCACAGCAACGCCTCGTGAGCGACTTCCACCGTCGGTGCCCCCGAGCTGTGGTCGCGGTCGAACGCGAGAAAGCGGTGCCGGCCCAGTCGGTCGATGACCGACTCCATCGTCACCACGTCGACGCCCATCGACACGATCTCCGACGCCGGTACGCGCCGGCGCCCCCAGTCGTCGTGCTCGGTGATCGACACGAGACGTAAGAACAACTGACGGGTTGCCTCTTGTTCATCGAGGGTCAGTCGGTGGTACAGGTCGTCCGCGCGTCGGCTCAGCGCTCCCCGCACTCCACCCATCGCACGGTAGGCCGCGACCGTGAGGACGTTGCTCTCTCGCCGATCGAAGAGCTCGGTGAGCGCGTACTGAAAAATGGGCAGAGCCCCCGGCTCGCCGATCACATCGGCCAACAGCTCGGCTAGCAGTGCCGGCTCCAGGGTGACACCGTTGCGGGCCGCTGGTTCCTGCGCCGCCGACTCCAGCTCGTCGGAGGTCAACGGCAAGACGTTGATGACATTCGATGCCAGTCGCGCCGCGAGATCCATGTACGCGAGCGGTCGGTGGTACGAGTCGGCCCGCAGTGTGAGGACAACGACTACGCGGGCGTGCGGGTCGTCCATCGCAGCGACGAGATTGACAAGGAAGCGGCGCCGCTCTGCCTCGTCCTCGACCAACGTGAACAGCTCTTCGAACTGGTCGATGACCAGCACGAGCCGCGACATGTCGTCGGGCAGTACGCGCAACACGGCGCGCAGCATTCCGAGGGTCTCGTCCTCGAGCTGCGAGGCCAGGCTGTCGGGCGCGTCGATCGTCGAGCGCAGGAGCGCGGCCTCGAGTTCGGCGAATGGATGGGCGCCGGGCACCATCGATGCGAACAGCCACTGCTCAGACCCCGTAACCGCGCCTTTGCGCAAGGCCGGTATCACGCCGGCGCGCACGACGCTCGACTTGCCCGAACCACTCGGGCCGACAAGCGCGACCAGTTGGGCACCACTGCCGACGCGGCCAACCACTTCGGCGACAAGGCGATCGCGACCAAAAAAGTCTTCGGCGTCGGCCTCGCGAAACGCGTGTAGACCCTTGAACGGATTGACGGTCGACCTTGCTGGCTTGGCGCTGCGCGCGACCGACGGCGGAATGATTCGGGGATCATGTAACAGGATCTGTTCCTCCAGCCGGCACAGCTCGGGAGACGGCTCGATCCCGAGTACCTCACCGAGTCCGCGGCGGAACCGCTGGAATGCACGCAGCGCCTCAGCTTGTCGCCCCGCTCGATACAGGGCGTGCATCAACTGGACCACAGGGCCCTCTCGCAACGGATGCTGATACACCAACGTCTCCAACTCGACGACGAGCTCGCCGGCGAGGCCCCGTCGTAGGTCAGCCTCGATGCGGGTCTCGACTGCTTGGAGTCGCAGCTCCTCGAGCCGGGCGATCTCCGCGTTCGCGAAGTCGTCGAAGGCGAAGTCCTGCAGCGCCGAACCCCGCCAGAGGTCGAGCGCGGCTCGCAAGATCTCCGAAGCGGTGCCCGGCTCGTCGGCGAGTCGGGCGCGGGCCTCGGCGACGGCCGCTTCGAATCGTCGGGCATCGACCGACCTAGGGTCGCTGCGGATGAGGTAGCCGTGGTCTCGGGTGATCAACACGCTGCTCTCGCCGCGTTCTGCGCGGTGCGGCTCGAGGGCCGAGCGCAGTCGCGAGATGTGAACCCACAGGGCGTTTTCCTTGCCGGCCGCATCGGCACCCCACAGCGCGTCGAGAATGCGATCCGTCGGTACCACCCGGTCGACGTGGATCAGTAGAAGGGCCAGTAGTGCGCGCTGCTTGTGCGGGCCGAGGTCGACGGGCTGATCGCCCGCCCGCGCTTCGAGAGGGCCGAGGATGCGGAACTCCATCATGCGCCTCCAGTCCATTCCGGCGGACTTACACGCAACTTAATTGCTAGGAGCCCTGCGTAGGGCGTTGGAAATGGCGCCGTAGGTCGGTCGGTGCACGTTGGCGGCATGACACACACAAAGCACACCCAATCCACCCGTACCACGATCGCCCTCGGGGCTGCTGCAGGACTCGCACTGATCGCCGGCATCGCCCTTCGCGTCGACGATCAGCCGCAAGGGCAACGCTCCCACGTCGCGGCCGAGTCGAATGCGGTCGCCGAGTGGGCCCGAACACAGGGTCTGACCGGACTCTCGCCCGCGTCGCTCAGATTCACGCCGCGATCGGCGCCCGATCTAGAGGCACGCATCCAATTGGAGCGCACCGCGACCGCCGAATGGGCCCGCACCCAGGGTTTGTCTGGCCTCTCGCCCGTTTCACTTGCGCCGCCGGGCTGAGGTCCCGAGCGATGAGTCTCGCCCGATGGGAGCGTCATACCGCATGTGAGGTGCTTTGCGCGTGGTTGCGCGCTGTTTACCGGCTTTGTCTGCGGGATGTTCTCACGATGTTCTCAAGGCGAACCGATCGTCGCACGTTCGTCGGCATCACACGCGCAATTCTTAACTACCAAGTCGTCCGATCGACGTGCGCTCGAATCGCCTAGCCCTCCGCGCTCAGCATCGTGAATCGCTACGACGCCGTAGCACTTCGTGTCACAGCCCATCTGCAGAATGGGAGTGATCGGGCTCAAAGTGGCCCGCTGTCCGACGACGGAGGAACAAATGAGCGTGATGGTTGATGATCTGCGCTTCGCCCAACAGGCCAACAAGGCCGTCGAGGTCCACTTCTTCGGGATGCCGAAAGTGCTCACCGGCGTGGTCGAGGTCGATGAAGACAGGGAGTGTTGACGTTGAACGACCCGCAACACCTCGGCGACGATCACACGCGCCGGCGCGTGTCACTGTCCGACGTCGCATCGGTGACGGGCACCGACATCGACTACTGACAACACGACCGCTTTAGTGACAGTTTGAGCTGTCCGCACCGACCACGCGACAATCATCTGACCGACGCGATCAGCGGGGCTGCTAGGAAGCGGAGCTCGTCGGCTGTAAGCCTGCGGAGAGGTGCAGGTGCTCGTGCCAACTCGGCGCGCACCTCGCCAGTGTCGTCGAGCTCTACTAGCAGTCGGTAGATGTCCCAGGCGTCGCCGCCGCGCTTGTCGAGTCCCGCAGCAGCCCGAGTTTCGATGGCGTGCAGCTTCATTGCCACTAGCGCACCTGCGGTGGCGAATGGAGCGGAGGCTTTCGCGGTTGCGTCGGATGAAGCGACGACGGTCAGGGGCGTGGCTGTGTCGAGCGCCCAAGCGTGTGAGGCGACGAACAACCAGTGATTTCGAGCGGAGTGTGGCCATCGGGATTGGGCTCGGTCGCCAGCCATGTGCGATCGGCTCGCCATACCGTCGCCAGCTCCCAGAAGAGTTCGGGGACAATCGCTAGTCGGTCGTTGCCGACGAGGCCCGCGTCGATGAGACGGCGTACCGTCGTGGAGATAGTCCATCTTCGAGGTTCCTAGGCGAACGTGGCCGAAGGGCTCGCGGCGTCGACCTCGATCGTGCGCTCAGCGTCGCGCTCAGCAGTCGTTGGCGGCTTCGAGTCGCGGTCGGTGACGCTCAGATGTGCAGGATCCGGGAGGATCCTCAGACGAACGACCGGTGAAGTGCGTCGAGCACACGCACCCGCTCGGCGGTCGCCTGCTTGGCCGCCACGCGCTCCATGAGCCGGAACGGGCCGAACGTCGTGGCCTTGAACCGGTGGCGAAGCAACGTGCCGCCATTGCATGCCCAGAGCTCGTTCGTCTGCGTCGCTTCGAAGACGGGAATGCCGAACCTCGTGAGTCGCTGCCGAAATTCCAGCAGCGCGGGTGGATCGTGTTCCGTGATCTCACCCACCATCGTCCCCATCTTCGTCCTGTCGAGGTAGGTGGAGCCGCGACCGACCGTGCCGGCCGACGTCAGCGTGCACCCTGACGAGGTGGCATCGTCCGACAACCAGTCCTCGTAGCCGACGAGGTCGGCGAGACGAGCGAACACCTCCGCTGGCGAGGCTGGGATGGTCCGCTCGAACGCCAACTCGATCATGCTGGGACGGTAGCCCGGCGATGGGGGGCGACGCGGTGACGAGGGTCAGTCCGTCCCGCCGAAATGTTCACGTCGCACGATGACTGCCCAGCAAAGGGGGTCCGACCCCTGTTCTCCCGGCGGCGACACGAGCAACTCGGGCGGGTTCGCAACTTCGAGGAGCGGTCGTAGGCGGACGACGTACGCCTCGCCCCAACTGCAGTCGCGAGAACAGCTCCGCCGAGTACCGCCACGAGCACGGTGAGGCCGAGCGCGGTGGCCCAGCGGCGAAGGTCTGCCCACAACCGGTACGCAACGAACGCGGTCACTCGTTCAGTTTCGCCGTTGAGGACCTAATCCGACACGAAGCGACCACCCTCCGATCCGTGATGCCACCACACCGTCGCATGTAGCGAGGGGAGTGTCGTTTGTTCATCCAACGATCTGGGTACCAAGTATCTCTTTCGTTTGGCGCATCAGTTTCAGCGTGCTTCTGGCCTTTCTCAGCATCTGCCGCGGCCCCCACGGACCGCAAGTGAAAGGGGCGTACATGACGCACACGACAACGATTCACCTCGACGCCGAGCTGGAGCGCAGCGCACCGCTCCGCACGGAGACGCACGAAACTCGTTATCTCGACATGAGCGGCGACGGTTTGCCAGATGCGGTCGAGTACATAGATCGCCGGTTATTTCGTCGCCGTGACGGCTCGCTCAACACCGTAGAAGAGAAGCGGCGACTCTCGTACGGGATTGGGATCGATGGGAAACCGGCCGGCGTCGCCGAACGCAAGGCCATGTTCGTTCGCGACAACGCCGGTCGGTTGCGGCAAGTCATGGACTCGGATCGTTGATGACATTCGTCCGAGTGCACGCACAAGCGATGGCCGATCAGCAAGTTGGATTGCCCTTGATCCGTCGAGGTTTCTTCGGCACGATTGTGTGAAGCAGAGAATCTCTCAAGGAGGCACCGATGCACGCAGCAGTAGGCGATCGTATAGTCGTGCGGAGTCATCGTGTTGGGATGCCAGACCGCCACGCAATGATTCTCGAAGTCGAAGGAGAAGGCGGCGAACCGCCGTACCGCGTTCGATGGGAGGACACTACCCACGAAGGGATCTTCTTCCCGGGGTCTGATGCGGCCGTCCTTCCGGAAGAGTGAGTCCACCTCGGTGACGATGTCGTCGGGTTGGCCGCCAGCAGTTGGGTCTTAGCGTCGCGCCCCGCCCAGCTCGCGTTCGAACTCGATGCCTACCTCCTCATGGCCAATATGGCCTCCTCCTACACGACGACCCGCGTACCCTCGAGCGTGCACGTACCGCCGTCCAAGCTCGACTCACGCGGGCCCGGTCCCGTCGGGAGCCGGACCACGCCGGCACGGCACAGGACCCGGGAGAACCTGCATTACCGTCGCGGTGACGGCATCGCCGTACCACCAACCGTCCGTCGAATGGGTCAACCTGATGGATCGAGCGAGAGCGCACATTGCGATAAATGAGCCACTTCGTATGGAGGACGGTCGTCTGTTGGCGGGGGAGGGCACCTTCGTAGGCAACGTCGTGTTGCCCGGCATGCTCCACATGAAGGTGGTGCGCAGTCCCTATGCCAGCGCCGTGATTCGAAACATCGACGTGGCGAATGCCAGTGCGCTTCCGGGTGTCGTTGCGGTTCATTGCGGTCGTGATCTGATCGACGATCTGAAGCCGATGCCGAGCGCCAACGTTCCCGGCTTGCTCGTTCCGAAACACTCTGCGCTGGTTGTCGAACGGGTCCGGCTGGCCGGCGAGCCGGTCGCCGTTGTGCTGGCGACGAATTTAACGTCAGCGACCGACGCCGCCGACCTCGTCGAGGTCAGCTATGAGCCCCTTCCTGCGGTGGTCGATCCGGAGGCGTCCGCGGTGGCGGGCGCATCGTTGGTGCACGAGGAGTTCGGGACCAATGTTGCGTTCAGCCTCGCCAGCGGCGGGCCGGGCAAACGCTTCGCCGAGGCCGATGTGGTCGTGCGGCAGCGGATGGTGAATCAGCGGCTCATCCCGGCCGCTATGGAAACCCGGGGAGTCGTGGCCGATTACCGGCGCCTCGACGGCAGCCTCGTGCTCCACCTGTCGACGCAGGCACCCCACATCGTTCGGAGCATGCTGGCCGGCATCTTGGACATCCCCGAGAGCAGGATCCGCATCATCGCCGGCGACGTTGGTGGTGCTTTCGGGTCGAAGCTGAACATCTACCCCGAGGACGTGTTGGCCGCCGTGCTGTCACGGAAGCACGGCCGACCCGTCAAGTGGATCGAACAGCGAAGTGAAGCCATGGTGGCCACGAGCCACGGCCGAGCGCTGATCGGCGATCTGCAAGCAGCCGCCACCGTCGATGGGGTTATCAGCGCCCTGCACGTAAGTGTCCTGTCGGACATCGGTGCGCACTTCGGGCCGATTCCTCCCTTCGGCGGTCTGCTCACGTGCCAAATGATTTCCGGCTGCTACCGGATCCCAGAGGTCACTTTCGACTTCAAGGTCGCGTTCACCAACAAGACTCCTGTGGAGCCGTACCGCGGTTACTACCGGGCCGAGGCGACCTACTTCATCGAGCGCATGGTCGATCTCTTGGCGGCCGAGCTGGGTATCGATCCCGTCGAGATCCGCCGGCGGAACTTTATCGAGCCCGACCAGTTCCCGTTCCGCACTGCTACCGGTGAGTTCTACGACAGCGGCGACTATGGGCCCGCCCTCGACGCCGCCGTGGAACTGGTCGACTACGCAAAGGTTCGAGACGAGCAGCGGCGGCTCCGCCAACACGGCCGCTACATCGGTATCGGGATCTCGGCGTACGTGTGGCGGGCCAGCTTTCCGAGCAAAGGCATGGCGATGACCGCGGACATCGAGTTTCTGCCCGCCGGCTGGGAGTCGGCGTTGGTGCGCATCGAGCGATCAGGGGGCGTGACGATACGAACCGGCGCGTGCCCACACGGGCAGGGTCTGGGCAACGCGCTGGCGGCCATTGTCGAAGCGCAGTTGGGCGTCCCTCGCGGCGACATCACCGTCTTTCATGGCGACACCGACATCGCCCCGTACGGCATCGGGAGCGAGGGCAGCCGTGCGCTGGTCACGGCCGGATCCGCCGTGCACATCGCCGCCCAGCGGGTGCGGGACAAGGCGACGGCACTGGCCGCCCACCATCTCGAGGCGGCGATCGAGGATCTCGAGTGGACCGGCAGCACGGTGGCGGTGCGGGGCGTGCCATCCAAAGGCTTCGGCCTCTACGACCTCGCGCGAATCGCCTCCCAGGGTGTTCACCGGCCTGCGGGGATGGAACCGGGGCTTGAGGCATGGGCGTCGTTCGATCCCGAGGATTTCAACTACCCGTTCGGCGTGCAGATCTCTGTGGTCGAAGTCGACCCGCAGACGGGCCGTGTCCAGCTCCTCAGACAGGTGGCGGTGGACGACTGCGGGAAGCGCATCAGCCCGATGATCGTCGAAGGCCAAGTCCACGGCGGTACCGCACAGGGAATCGG
Organism: Acidimicrobiales bacterium; assembly: GCA_035525225.1. Classification (GTDB taxonomy): domain Bacteria; phylum Actinomycetota; class Acidimicrobiia; order Acidimicrobiales; family WLNW01; genus DATLFA01. The sequence continues at coordinate 100,456 of DATLFA010000094.1, read as the reverse complement.
CCAAGCTCTCCTCGAAGAGGCGATCTACGACACCGATGGCCAGCTACTGAACGGCACCTTCCTTGGGTACGGGATTCCGTCAGCGGCGGAGCTGCCGTTCTTCGAGACGGCCACGATGGAGACGCTCACCGACCGCAACCCCCTCGGTGCGAAAGGCGCGGGGGAGGCGGGCGCGATCGGCGGACCGCCGGCCGTCGTGAACGCCGTCATCGACGCGCTAGCACCCTTCGGTATCCGCCATCTCGACATGCCGCTGACCCCCGAGCGGATCTGGCGGGCACTGTCCCAAGCCACGCTGCAGTAGAAACTTTCGTCAGCCAGTCGCCCAACTGGCGTTCTGCGACCGTCCAATTCAGCGTTTCACAGACCCCTCTTTAAGGCAGTCACGAAGGACATCGAGGTGACCTGCGTGGCGAGCCGTCTCGTCGATCATGTGAACAAGGATCCAGCGCACGTTGACCGGTCCGATTCCGAACGACGGAACCGCGGCAACGTGGCTGAGCGAGTCGCACTGACCGAGCGCGGCGTGGCTGCGCTCGCACGCGGAACAATGGAGCTGGATAATCCCGTCGACGGTGTCACCCTGGGCCAGCCGCATCGAGTGGTCGGCGTCGTCGGCGCCGGGCGCGCCCCATGGTGCGGGCATCTTCGAACCAAGCAGGCGGCCCTGGAACCAGCGGTCCTCTGCCCATGCGAGGTGTTTGACGATGCCGGCGATCGTCAGATCTGCCGCGGGTAGCAAACGCGTCGAGGCCTGGTCCCAGTGAAGGTCGATGAGCGCTGCCGTTGCGATCGCTCGGTACTGATCGAGGCGCTGCACGAGCGCTGTGGCCCACCACACGATCGACAGGCCCATCACGATGTGCCACAGCGCATGCGGCTGGAGAACGCTCTCGGGTGAGCACAACACGGAGCCTTTCGACCCAACCATGACGCCGAAAGGCCGAAGAGCATCGTTCCGACGAGCGGTAGGTGAATGACCGACTCGCCCCGACGCCGCTCGTTGAACCCGCCGACGACGACGCCCAGAACGAGAAACGAGGTAACAAGTGTCGTCCAGGTCGGGATGGCAAGAACAATTGCGCTTGCCACGACGGCGACGAACGGTGCCGCCTGCGCGAGGGAAAGCTGGTTTCGACCTATGTGTCTGATTGCAACCAGCGTGAAGACCACGAGCAGTGTGGTGTCGTGCAGCCAGTGAGCCGATGCCTCGTTCCCTCCGTGAAACACCAGGCTGCCCATACCTGTCGCGACCGCTGCGAGCCCGACGGCGATCCCGTCGAGATTGAGCTCGTGACGGAGCGCACGCGCCACGATCCAGATTCCCGCAGCCACGAACGCAAGGCTGGAAAGACTGTTTGCCGGCTGTGCCAAGAGTCCGGCCCGTAGTTGCTCGCAGTCAACCGCTGCTGCTCGAGAATCACGAGCCCTATTCTCACCGGAAGGCCGACGATCAGTCGACGGTCCCCGCCGGCTTCCGTACGGCACGCGGTACCGCGTACTGCTCGGGTAAGTCGACACGCCGACTGGCGCGCTGCCCGGCTTTGAGAAACTCAGCGCGCTCGGAGGGACTCGAACCCCCAACCTTCTGATCCGTAGTGAGGCCTTGGTGTGTACGCGCTGTTGTCCACAACGATCCGGAAGTGCCCGTTATTGCTGCCGATCTGGTTGTTCGTTCGAAGCGCTTTGCGCGTCATTGCGCGCTGCAAACCGGCTTTGTCTGCGGGATGTTCTCACGATGTTCTCACGGCACTCGCGATCGACGCCACCGGATCATCCGTGGTATGCATCTGAGCACATAATGTGGTAGAGTGCATATGTGGATGTCCGCTATCACCCGCTCTTCGACCGTTGGCTGGGCATGTTGGCCACCGGCGACGAGGAGGTGTTCGGTGACGTGATGGCGTTGATGATCGCACTCGAAACCTACGGCCGCAGTCTCGACGACGAACGTCGAGAGGAATCGCATCCGATCGTCTCATCTCGCTTCGACCTTCACGCGCTCCGACGGACTCCGCCCACGCAGTCGACTCCATATGCGACAGCGTCGTGTTGTTGGGCGGCGACAAGACGGCGCTCGGCAACACGTGGTATCCGACGAACATCAACGAGGCCGAAGCTCGACTCGAGCAGTACTGCCGCAAGTACCCCGAACTCACCCCGATCGTGAAACGAGGCAATCGATGAGCAAACGAACCATTCCCATAGACAAGATCGCCGCCAAGTCTGCTCGTCTCAGCGAGGCGGACTGGAAGCGCGCCGAGGGCGCGCAGCAGCGCTACAAGGACCTCCTGGAAACCAAGCCGCGCGCAAAGGCTCGCTACGACTCCGTGATGGCGGAGATCAACGCGCGACAGACGACGCTACGTCGTCTCCGTGAAGCACGAGCGCTCACGCAATCGACGGTCGCCGAGTTGCTGGAGATGGATCAATCTGAAGTCTCCCGCCTCGAGCGTCGCTCTGACATGTTGCTGTCGACGCTCAAGCGCTTCGTCGAAGCGTCCGGTGGCGAACTGCATCTCATCGTTCAGTTCCCCGAGAGCGGTCCGGTCGAGCTTCTTGTCGGAGAAGACTGATCCATTGCGTATTGTCGAAGCCAAGCCGCTACTCGTTTGGGGTGCCAATGACCGAGTACAAGCGTCAGCCAGATGATGGGATCCGAGCTGGGCTCGCTCCTGCGCTGTTTGAGTTTTCCAAGGCGCTCGCCAACTCTCTCGAAGCGCCAGTGGACGAGGAGCTCATGGCCGCGAACCGACTCGCATCACTGTCCCGAAGTCGGAACTTTCAGAAGTGATACGTCGTCGATTCGAGGTGCTGTCCCGCAGCGCGGACGGATAGGTGTCGATCTTCTCCAACGCATAACGCCGACGTCGGCGACTCAGACGACTCGACCCAGAAACGCCGCCAGTCGATCTGCAGCCGGCGCTCCTGCCGGGGCGGTTTGCTCCGGCCCGTACGGGGCGGGCTCCTCGCCGCGCGGGGCGTGGGCCATGTGCGCAACTGCCAGGCCCATCAGGGACTCGGCCAGCTCCGCATCCAGGTCGGTGTCCTGCCCTGTTGCCTTGGCCAGGTCCCACGCGTGCTGGAACGTGTCCAGCACCGCCAGGCCCATCAGCTTCTCGCCCGAGAAGGTGCCGAACGGCAAGGTCACGGCCTTGTCCATTGCGCCCTCTCGATGCAGCTCGGCGATGGCGTCGGCCGCCGCACGGTCGAAGGCACTGGCCTGTTCGCCACGAGCGACCTCGACGCCGGTCATGTTGAAGGGCTTGTCCTGCAGCGCGTCGGTGACCATGTGCTGGGTGCCGATGGTGTGATCGATGAGTTGAGCGACATCGAACGAGGCGCACGGCGTCGTGCAAGTGATCTGTTCGGGTGCCACGCCCGAAAGCACTTGGCGGAACGTGGCGATTGCGATCTCGTACTCCTGGATACTCATGGTGAAGTCCTTTGGGTTGTTGCGTTGTTCGTGTCGCGACAGCGGTGAGTTCCGGTTGTCGCGGGCTGTGGGTGGGGTCTGCTCTACGCGTCCAGGAAGAGTCTGATCGTGTCGACGTGGACGCCGTCGTGCTCCTCGGTGACCTTCGCCTCGGGAGTTGCGAGCGCGGCCTGGAGCGACTCCAAGTCGGGTGCTTCGATCAGCACGGCGACGGTGTTGTCGTTGCCTGCCGGGTCGCGAAAGGCGGTGGCCTTCATGCCACGGGCCTCGAAGAACTCCGAGCGTGCCGTCGAGTTGAACCAGTGCTTGACGTCGTCGACGTCGTGGACTGCGATGACCTGCATGGTCGTTCCCTTCGTTTGGTTGCGGTTCCGGGGATTCCCGGTCATCGCATCGTGCGCGTCGCCGGCTGGCGGCGCATCGGGGCGGCCCCCATTCCAGATTCGCGTCACCCCCATTTTCGAGGGGGTCGATCAGTCGATGCGCTCCCGGGCCGAACGCGCCGCGAAGGCGACGACGGCCGTGCGCCCCTCGAGACCGAGCTTCGTCGCGAGGTTCGCGATGTGGCGTTCGACGGTCTTGGGTGAAACGTGCAGCGTCTCGGCGATGCTCCGGGTCGAACGGGCGTCGGCCAGCAACTCCAACACGTCGGCTTCGCGGGCGGAAATGCCGAGCGTCCGCAACCGAGATGGGACGCGTTCGTCGCTTCGTCGCTGGCGTGGGAGTGAGGCGCCGAGCGTCCCCAGCAGCGATCGGCACGAGGACGCGAGACGGTCGTCGCCTCGTGTCTCGAAGTAGCTGTAGGCATCGCGCAGCCAGGTGACCGGGTCTCCCCAGCAATGTGCGCGTGCTGTCTCGGCCACGAGTCGGCGGGCATGATGCTGGAACCACGGGGTCGGTTGCACACGCTCGGCCAGTGCGACATGGCGGTTCGCGTCGTCGAGTGCTCCGCGCCGGCCGAGCAGGACCGCGCGCGCGTAGTTCCGGTAGCTATCGATCATCACGTGGTTCGGACCGACGTACGCATCGAGCTCATCGATCGCCGCGTTCCCGGGCTCGTCTCCATCGAGGGCTTGATACAGCGCCCAGATCCCTCGTTCGGGACACGCCAGCGCAGGCGTTCGTCGCAGGTGTTCCATCATCTGCTCGAGCGCAGTCCCGGCCTTGCCGAGATCGTCACGGTCGATCCAATACGTGGCGCGGGCCATCGCACCGAACGCGACCACGTCCGGGTGACCGTCCGAGATCGCTTCGGCCTCGACCAGGAGTCGCTCCATGCGCTCCCTGTCACCGTCATGGGCCGCGCCGACCGCCAGCGCGACGGTCGCGACGCCGTGCAGGACGGGCAGCCGAAGGCGAGTGGCTAGGTCGATGCAGCGGCGAGCGGCGGGTTCGATCTGGTCGGTGTTGTGACGGTCGTGCGCCTGCAACGCGAGAAAGTTGTCGAGGTGCGCGACCACGACGAGAGCGCCCGCGCTCGCCGCGTGCTCGCGCGCGGCGAGGATGCCGTGGGGCGGCTCGTACTCCCAGAGGGCGAGCGACGAACGCTCCATCAACCCCCGCAGCTGCCACGTCGGGAGGCCGTGCTCCCGTCCGATCCTCACCACGCTGTCGAACGTCGCGGCGGGGTTGCCCTCGCCGCAGCCCCGCTCGCACCGGCCGATCACGAGCGCGGTTGCCGCCCGCAACTCGTGGTCCTGACGTTGTTGTGCGATCTCCATGGCACTCCGGGCCAGTACCGCGGCGTCGTCGAAACGGCCCTGCCCGACGGCGACCTCGGCGCTCACTGCGTCGATTCGCGCCCCGATGACCGACCCCCGCACGTGCTCGACGAGATCGCGTGCCGCCGCCGCGTGTGCGCCGGCGGTGTCCCAGCGACTCGCCTCGGCAGCCGCCCGCGCCATCGCCAGGTGGATGTTCGCGCGCTGCTCCGGCCTCGCCGCCGCGCGCATTCGCTCCCCGGCGGCGAGCGCCGCATCGACGGCTCCCGTGGTCGCCAGAACCGACAGCAGGACTTCGCCGATCTCGAACCACTCGGGTTCTGCCTCATCCACGAACGACCACGCACGTTCGAGCATCGGTACTGCGCTCGACAGCGCCCCTCGCTTTTGCGCCCGGCGGGCGGCCTGAAGCAGGAGTTCGGCTGCCCGCTTCATGTCACGCGCCTCCTCCGCAAGCGCACCGGCCTGCTCACCGAACGAGTCGCCGAGATTCGGCCAAACGAGCTCCAGCGCGGCTAGCGCGCCACGGGCGATCTCGATCCGCTCGAGCGGCAGCAGCTCTTCGAGAATCGCCTCCCGTGTGAGGGCATGCCGAAACTCGAATGCCGTCGGCTCGGACCGGTCCACCGTCACGAGCTGAGCCTGAACTCCAGCACGCATTGCGTGAGCAACCGCGCCGATCGGCACGCCCAACGCCGCCCGGAGCAGTTCGCTGTCGAAGCGCTGGCCGAGTACCGCCCCAACACGGATCGCACGTGCAGCACCATCATCGAGAGCGACCATCCGTCGACGAACGAGTTCGGCGAAGCGTTCGGGCACCGCAGGTGCACCCGCCGCTTCAACCCGCCAACCGTCGGTGGATGCCGTGATCGTGCCGTCGGCGACGCTGGTCATCAGAAGCTCCTCCACGAGGAGCGGCAGACCATCGGCAAAGTTGTCGATCAAGGACGTGACGCTCGCATCCACCAGCTCGGCACCGAGGCACATCGAAGTCATCGTCGACAGTTCATCCCGGGTGAGACGGCGCAGCTCGACCCTCGTCGCCGACCTCCTGGCAACGAGGTCGCTCAGGAGACGGCCGGCGTGGTCAGAGCCCTCGAGTCGGGTGGTCACCACGCACAGCACCGGTGCGGTCGCCACATTGTCCGCCACATACTCGACCACGGCCGCGGTGTCGGGATCCGACCAGTGAAGGTCCTCGAGCACGAGCAGGCACGCGTCGTCGGCGACAGAAGTCAAGAAGCGCAGGAGACCCTCGCCAATCTCCATTGTGCTGGCCTGGTATGTCTCCTCGCCCGCGACGCGCCACTCGGGAACGATCTGGACCAACGCCCGCCGGTCGACCGAAGTACCGCCGACTGTGCCGACCCTCCTGACGTAGCCCGACAGCGCTTCGAACAGCGGACGGAATGGAACGGGCGTGCCCGTGTCGACGGCCCTTCCCACCAACACCGGCAGCCCCCGAGCTACCGCAGCATCGCAGAGCTCGTTGACGAGCCGCGACTTGCCGACACCCGCTTCGCCTGTGACCCAGACCAAGCTGCCGGCCCCGGCTGTGGCCCGGTCGAGTGCGGCCCCGAGAGCCGCTGTCTCATCAGCGCGCCCGACAACCGACGGGCAGGACAGCTGCAACACCGGGACAGTCTTGCACGGCACCCGCGGGTTCTCGGCGAAGATGATTGCGTCGTCGCGTGCAACCGCCGGTGCACGGCGACGACCCTACGGAGCACCTGTGACATTCTGCCCGGAGGGGGCGTTACCGCGCGCACCGCTGGCGCCACGGCGCCCGGACTCGTAAGTGTTTGCCCCGATGAAGCGATCGACAGATTCGGGTTCGAAGCGCAGCAGGTGTCCCCATTTCACGTACGTGATGCGGCGCTCGAACACAAGGCGCCGAACGTGGCGGACGGTCACGCCCAGCCGTTCGGCAACCTGCTCGATGCTGAGCAGGTGCGGGATGTTCCTGGGATGATTCGGTTGGGCGTTCATGCGGTCGATCGAAGCAAATGCACCTCACGTTCCAACTCACGGTCCAACTCACGTTCCAACTCACGGTCGAGTTGATCAGCGAGAAAGCGCCCGACCGTGAGTGCCTGCGGGACAGTGAGTTGAGCTGACGCCGGGCGACAGCGAGGGTCAATACTGGCAGCGGCGGAACCGAACCGAGGCTGTCATTGGCGAATCGCAGTCTGATTCGACGATGACATCGTTTGGCCATGGTCGTGCTTCGAGCGGTCGCAGCCACGTCGTGCTCACCGAGAGTGGTCGACCCCTCGACTGCGCCATATCACGGTCGAGGCGATCTTTGGCCCTCGCAACTGTGGTGCAACTGTGTGAAGGAATCGCTACTCGCGTTCAAGACCGAGATCCGTCTTCGGCGCAACGCTAGGGCCATCGCACAGTGTGAGTTCACGCGCCGTGGTTTCGGTCAGGCAGGTGCTGAGCCGGCATGATGAATGGAACCCCTGCCGGCGGAGCGTGAGGGATAGCAGCGAAGGCGGCAGCGCGGCGTTGCGCCGCCGAGCGCCCCCTGACGTCCAGCGACATCGGCTACCTCTGCGGGACTGCACCGGTCGGGTATCGGTGGCGGCATCGAGCGCGAGAGTCGGTTGGCCGCCCACGCACGGCGAGTCAGCGCTCGACATCAGCCGCTTCGACAACTGAACGCAGCGCTGTTTGAAGGACGTCGGCAAGCAGTCGGCATCGCTCTATTTCGGCTATCGCTACGCGCTGGTCGGCGTCCGGCACGCGGCCTTCCCAAATCGTGTCACGTTCCATGTCGCCGGGCAGGAAGACGTATCCGTCCTTGCGAGGCAGACAGTCGCCGAGTTGCCAGTACTCGTGACTGTCCAGCGCGTTGACGAGTAGGTCGACCTCGTCGACAGTCAAGCGCAGCACGACGTCGTCGCTGGGATCCATACGACGATCATCTCGAGGCCGCCGGCTCGAATCAAGCCATCCGAACCGCGTTCGTCTCAGCCGGCGAGCAAGGCGGCCCTTGCGTAGAAGGCCGCGGGCATCGGTTGACGCAGGTGCCAAGTGATCGCGATCGGCCGCTCTCCCTTGTGGCTGACATAGTCACATTCGCCGAGCAGGAGATACGCACCCGCCCCGCCCGTCTCCGCTTTCTGTGTTTCTCTCGCGAACAGCAGCACATGGGTGCCGGTGCGACGCTGGGCGAGGTAACGCCGGCCGACAGGCGAGTTCTGTGAGGTCGCGTTCTGCGACTCCCAATGGAAGAGGTCGGCCGAGATCGCGTAGTCCTTGTACAGCGTCGTGGGTGAGTACTGCCGCTCTGTTTTCTGCAAGGTGACGGTGAATACGTCGGTCTGCAAGTCCGGTACCCATCGAACGCCCGCCATGTCGGCGCGGGGCTTTCGATCGAGCGATGCGTACCCGACGGCCGCGAGAATCTCCTCACGGCTGTATCGACAGTGCACTGACAGCGGGACGTCCGCGAAGTGTTCTGACAATCGGCGCGGTGTGAATTCGGCATTTGCTTCGGTGACGTCGAGAAGTTCGACGATCTCTTCGCGTACTGCCGGGTGCTCCCAGAGTCTGCGTAGTCCGGCTTCGTACGATGTGAATTCTCCGGCGTTCGGCCAGAGCGAGAAGAACAACATCGTGAGGAGGCGCTGCCGCCTGAGTGGCAGCAGATCGTGTTCGGGCGGCGTCGTCGAGGTGAGTGTCTCTCGGAGAAACGCGGTGCGCTCCGGATCATCGACGTGGCTGAAGCTCGCGACGCGCCGCAGGAGTGCCTCTTCATCGGGGCCCGCTCCCGTCGTTGGTAGCCCAGCGGCTCGCTTGATCTCGGTCCAGCTTGATCGAGCTCGGTAGATGTCGGTCAGCGATCGTTCGCTCTGCCGCAAGTACTCGACGAGCGATGGCGTGCCGACTGAGCGCACGTCCATTGTGAGCTGGCGCCGGTTGATCTGGATCTGCGAGCGGACGTTGTCGAGCACGGTTCGTTGCGCGACGCGGTCAAGGTGGATGTGACTACCCGCGGGAAGAAACGGGAATCCCGCCTCGATTTGATCTGGGAGCGCTGCACGCGTCGCTCCGCTGAGCGCCAGGTAGCGCGTGTCGAATCGAAAGCGCCGATGCTGTTGCCCGATGAAATCGAGCACCGTGAGGCAGTCCTTGCCCGGGGCGCGCCGCAGCCCTCGTCCGAGCTGTTGAAGGAAAACAGTGGCTGACTCGGTGGGGCGCAGTAGGAGCACGGTGTCGAGTTCGGGCAGATCGACGCCTTCGTTGAACAGGTCGACCGCAAAGACGATGTTGATCTCGCGTTGTCGAAGCCGTCGAAGCGCGGCCTCACGGACTTCGGTGTTCGTCGAGGCATCGACGGATTCAGCCGGGATGCCGGCGTTGTTGAAGACGCGTGCCATGTAACGAGCGTGGGCGACGGAGACGCAGAATCCCAGCGCCCGCATCCGTGTGATGTCGCTGACCTTGTCGCGTGCTTCTCCGATGACGAGTCGTGCCCGGGCGTCGTTGCCCGTATAGAGATTGTCGAGACCGGACAGTTCATAACCTCCTCGCCGCCATTCGATGCCGGAGAGGTCGGTGCCGTCGGCGACACCGAAGTAGTGGAACGGGCACAACAAGTCGCGCTCGAGCGCCTGCCACAGCGGCAACTCCGACGCGATGTGCCCATCGAACCATTGGGTGACGTCTTGGCCATCCGCCCGAAATGGGGTCGCCGTGAGCCCCAACAGCACCTTGGGTTCCAAGTGATGCAATAGCGCCCGATACGTGGCGGCCTCGGCGTGGTGAAACTCGTCGACGATCACGACGGCGAAATGTTGCGTATCGATGCTGGTCGCGCCGAGCCGATGAAGCGACTGCACAGAGGCGAACACGTGACGCCAACGCTCTGGGCGCTCACCATCAACGTAGAGTTCGCCGAAGGAACCATCGCTGAGAACCTCGCGGAACGTTCGGATGCTCTGCTGCAGGATCTCTTTGCGGTGAGCGACGAACAGGAGGCTCGGATCACCTCCAAGTTCTTCGCGAAGTCGCCTGTAGTCGAAGGCAGCGATCACGGTCTTGCCGGTGCCAGTTGCCGCTACGACCAGATTGCGCCAGCGGTCGTGACGGTGGCGTTCTCGATCGAGATCGTCCAGGATCGTCTCCTGGTAGGGGAATGCGCGCACTTCGAGGCCGGAGAGAAATGACGGTTGCGGTGTTCGAGCCGATCCGAGCGCGGCGCGCAGACGTTCGCCGTCTCGATCGGGATCGAAGTGTTCGAAATGCGGCTCCACCCAATAGGCATCGAAGGTGGCGCCGAACTTCTCGATCAAGGCTGACGTCGCTTGACGGGAGAGGCGGACGTTCCACTCGAGTCCATCGACGAGGGCGGAACGCGACAGGTTGGAGCTCCCCACGTACGCGGTGTCCCAACCCGTGTTCCGCCGAAACAGCCAAGCCTTCGCGTGCAATCGCGTCGACCGCGTCTCATAGGAGACCCGGATCTCCGCGCCGAGTCGAGCCAGTGCTTCGACCGCGCGTGCTTCGGTCGCGCCGACGTACGTTGTCGTGAGAACGCGCAACTGCCGACCCGAGTGCACGAAGGCTTCGAGCTGATCCCAGATCAATCGGATGCCGTGCCATTTGATGAATGCGCACAACAAATTGATCTGGTCTGCCGACTCGATCTCGGCCGCAAGCTCAGCCGCGAGACCTGGCTCACCGCGAGCGTTGACGAGAAGATCCGCATCGCGCAACGGAATGCGGGGTCGCCGCAAAGGAACGACGTTGGCCGCCGATCGCCGAAGCTCCCAAAGCTGCTTCGGTCCATCGGTGACGAGATCGACCAGCTGTTTTGCCTGCGGCTCGTGGGCCCGCGCAACGCTCAGCAGGTCGTTGGCGGCCTGAAGGCGGCGTGCGGCCGGTAGTGCCTGAAGGAGCTGCTCGACGGTCGCGCCGACGTGATATGCCAGGACCTCACTCACCTCGGCGTCGTCCAGATTGCGCTCATCGCTGACATGACCGGTGGCGATCAGCGCGTCAAGCACCTCGCGCAACTGCTCCGTAATGAGCGTCTCGTAGAGGCCCGGCACGAGATCCACGTCGACCAGCTTGGCGCAGAACGCCACTCTGAGTCGGGATCGAACGCAAGCGTGATGCCGGGACCCGACTGTCACACCAACTTGACATCATGGAACAAGCGAAGGAGAAGCGTGACAGCAATCGTGGGTGGCAGGCAGGTCGTGTGGGTGGTTCGCGCGGAAGGCGACGTCGCTCTCTTCTGGCACGAGAGCGACGCATTGCAGGCGGTACATGCCCACCTGGCACGATTGTGGCCCCACGACCACGTGCCGATACCGGCCGATACCCATGCGGCGGTCGAGCTCTACAACCACCTAGACGGCGTCGACGATCATGTCGCGTTCGGCCCGTACCCCGTCGCCGGCAATCAGCATTTTGAGGGCGACCGGGACACGCGGTCCCGCTGTCGTCTCTGTCGCGAACCCATCGAGCTGGAGGACGAGAACGACCCCGAGAGTTGGATTCACACTCAGGACGCGAACTATTTCGGCGACCACACGGCCGCAGCGACATGACGTCGTGTCAGCGGTGCAATCAATCAGTCTGAACGCATCGGTGATCGGCGCGATGGCCGACGTAGCCTTCACCATCGGCCTGCAGATGATCCAAACATGGAGGCGGTGAGTTCATGATCACTAACGATGAACTACGCATCAACCACGAGTTCGTCACAGCGTTCGAGACACTGCGGAAGCGGTACGGGCACCGCGAGATGCACGACGATGCACTCCGAGATGTTGCGGACGCCACCGGCGTGAGCTTTGGGAAGCTGCGCATGGCCCGCCAGTTACGCAACGCGATGGCCCACGGCGAACCCGTCAACCGCGCCTACCTCCTTAGACAGCATCAGATCTTGACCAAGGCGGCTCGTGAGCAGAGCGAAACGCGCGCGCCGGTTCGCGCCGCTTCGGTCTCATCCGATGTGAGTGCCTACCGGATACACGCCTGGCTGGACCCGCAGCTCGAAGACGAGATGCTCGCCAACGGCTTCGTCAGCATGGGCGGAGATGAGATCGGTGACCTCACTGCCGTCGGCGACCCCGAGATCATCCGCTCGTTGTTGACCGAGGCGGTGCCAGAGCGCCCGGCCCGTGCGATTCCGCTCTTTGTCGGCTATTGGCGACGGTTTCTCTGGGAAGCCACCGCTGGTGACCTCGTCGTCCTCCCGACCCAAAGGCACGATGTAGCCATCGGCGAGTTCGTGGGTCCTTATCATTACGTGAGCGATGTGAAGGCCCGGGCCCGGCATCGGCGCGCTGTCTCGTGGAACGCTGTCGGCGTCGAGCGCGGGGCGTTCGGCGCTGACCTTCTCGCGACCCTCAACGGACGACATACCATTCAGGAGTTCAAGGCCGCCGACGCGGTGCGTCGTCTGCGAGCGCTCGCTGACACCGGCATCGACCCTGGGGTCGCGGCATAGAGATCTTTTCGCCGGGAAACGCCCCTTTCTGAACGTACGTTTCGCGCTACTCACCAAACAACGCGGCACCAATCCGTTCCGCAGCCTCGCGCTGCATCGTTGGTGTCACGTGGCTGTAGAGGTTCGAGAAAAGCGTTGCATCCGCGTGGCCCAAGCGTTCGGCGGCGACCTTCGGTGCGACGCCGCTCGCGAGCATCAGCGTTGCGCTCGTGTGCCGCAACCCGTGCGCAGTGAGGCGAGGCAAGCCGCACTCCACCGTCAGCTGCGCCAACACTTTCGACAGATGATTTGGATGGTGTGCCCCGCCGTTGGGCTTGGTGAACACGTAGTCGGTCACTTCATAGTCCGCCGACGCGAGTTGTTCACTCGCTTGCGTCTTGCGTTGCTGGCGCAGCACTTGAGCGAGGTGTTCATCGATGTCGACGGTACGGATCGCGTCTCGACTCTTGCCGACCGACGCGACGACCTCGTGATTGATCACCGTCGCGAACTCGTTGATACGCACGAGCCCTCGTTCGAAGTCGACGTTGTGCCACTGCAACCACACCACTTCACCGATACGCAGTCCGGATCCGAGAAGGAACGCCCACAACGGCCTCAGTCGGTCGCCCTCGCACAGCGCGAGGAACTGACGCGCTTGTTCCGGAGACCAGTGCTTCGGGATCTTCCGCCGCGCCCGCGGCGGCGGAACGCTCGCCAACGGATTGCCGGGCACGATGTTGCGCGCCACCGCGTACTTGAGTGCGCCGGCCAACGGAGCTCGAGCGAGACGGATGGTGTTCGCCGACAACGCCCGCCCGTCCTTCGTCCCGCCCTCCTTGGCCAACCGGTGCTGCCACGCCGCGATCATCTCGGCGTCGAGCTCCCGCACCAGCTTCTCGCCCAGCCACGGCGACACGTAGTCGTCGGCGAAATGCCGATAGTCGAACAGCGTTTTCGCCGCGAGCCGGCCGGTGACCGAGGCGTCGTCCAGGTAGAGCTCGAGCAGCTCGCTCACCGTCAACGCCGAGAGCGCCGGCGCGGCCGCAGCCGTGTCGGCCTCGTCCAGCAACTCCGACCTCGCCCGCCCCGCATCCGCCGCCGTTGCGAAGCCTCTCCGGGTCACTTGCTGCCACTCGCCCGTGAGCCGATCCCGCGTGCGGACCTTGAAGTACCAGCGACCTTTCGAGTCGCGATACACGCCCGTTGTTTTCGGCAATGAGACCCCTGAGAACACCGGATGTTCTCAAAATGTTCTCACGGAACCGGGCCCAGCACCACCTGTGGATAACAAATGGCCGCTGACCTGCACAAACTCAGCGCGCTCGGAGGGACTCGAACCCCCAACCTTCTGATCCGTAGTCAGATGCTCTATCCAATTGAGCTACGAGCGCATTTTGCGTTATTGCGGTGACCCTTGGTTCTTCCGCCGGTCCGATCGGCAACCTAGCGCACTGCTCGAACAGGATGATTCGGCAATTCGCGACGGCGTGACGACCGCTCGAAGTTTACCGGAGCAGCCCGTGATGCTGACCTCCTGGCCGGGCGTCGGCCTTGATGTCGATTCGAAAGCGGGTACGCACCCCACTCGGCGGTGCTCCCGTGCCGTCAAGCGGGGAGCGACCTGGAAAGCTCGCTGGGCGCTCGCAAATGGAGCGCTCGCAGGTAGCAATTAGGAGGAAGACACAATGAAGGTGGCCGTCTCGTTCTTCGGGCTGCACCAGCTCTCCGGGGGAGACCACCGGGCCGCGCTCGACGCGGCCACGATGGCCGACGAGCTCGGCATCGACCACATCGTGGCCGCCGACCATGTCGCGGTGGGGCCAGGCACGGAGGATTATCCGTTCCCCGGTCGATACGGGTACCCGATGGACGAGCCGTGGCCCGAACCGCTGATCACCCTGGCCGCAATGGCCGCAGTGACCAAGCAGGTCCGGCTCGCTACGTCGGTGCTACTCGCCCCCCTGCGCCCGGCGGCGCTGCTCGCAAAGCAAGCCGCCACTCTCGACGTACTGTCGCACGGCCGGCTCGACCTCGGGGTCGGCGCCGGATGGCTGCGGGCCGAGTTCGAGGCCTCTGGGGTTGCCTACGAGGGCCGCAATCGCCGGATGGACGACGTCGTCCGCGCCTGCCAAGCGCTCTGGTCGGGTGCCCCGGTGAGCTTCTCGTCGCCGACGATCACGTTCAATGACATCTGGAGCTTGCCCTTGCCCGCGCAACCAGGCGGCGTACCGATCTGGTTCGGCGGTGGTGCCAACGCGGCTACCGCGCGTCGCATCGCGGAGCTCGGCGTCGGTTGGTTGCCCTTCGACCCGACACCTGAGCACTTGAGCCGGGGCATCGAGCTCATCTCTGCCGCGTTCCGAGAGGTGGGTCGCGAACCATCGACGTTGCAGGTGCAGGCCCTGCTGCGTCCCATTCGGCGAGACGATGGGCGTCTCGACCTCGCAGCGATGCTCGAGACGATCCCGCACCTCGAATCGCTGGGTGTCACCTCAGTCGGTGTCCAGGCCTCGGCCTTCATCGATCGGGCCGACGATCTCGAACCGTTCCTCGGACGAGTTGCCGCCGCGCGGACGTGACTCAGGCCGACGTACTCGTCCGAGCGAGGAAGGCCAACGTGCGCGCCATGGCTAGCGACGCACAATCGGCGCGGTAAGTGAAGCGGTCGTCGTTGTTGAACCCGTGCCGCGCGCCGTCGTAGACGTGGTATTCGAACGGCCTGCCCGCGCCTTGCATGGCGGCGGCGAATTCGGGCACGGCGGACGTGATGCCGATGTCCTCGCCGGCATAGTGGCCGAGCACCGGTCCCCGGATCCGGTTCACGGTGTCGAGCGGCGGCGCCCCGCCGTAGTAGATCACGGTGGCGGACACGTCGGCCCCCTGCGCCGCGAGCAGGCCGGCGAGATAGCCGCCCATACACCAGCCGACCACACCCACGAAGCCGCCGTTTTGCCGCGCCCGCTCCGCGGCGATCGCCGCCAGGTCGTCCACGTATCGCGGCACGAACTGGCGGGTGGTGTTACGCCAGGTCACCGCGCGGCGCACGGGCACGCGGCGGTCGTCAGGTAGCGACGCGAGCGCGACCTCCATGTCGGCCGCCGCAGACACGGCAAAGCTGTCCTCGATGTCCTGCGTGGTCAGCGCGGCGCGATCGATGTCGCCCGAGTACAAGTCCGGCGCGACGGTGTCGTATCCCTGCGCTGCGAAAGCGCGGGCCTGCGACCGGATGTGGTCGGTCAATCCGAACGCCTCGTGCACCAGGATCAAATATGGAAGGGGACCCGGCGCCGCGGGTCGGGACACATACGCGTCGAGCGGCCCCGCACTCCCGGTCACCGTTGCCGCGCCGGACTCGAGTTCGGTCATGATCTACCCCACTCCTTCGAACCGTCTCGGAAGGCCGCATGATGGACCAATACGAGAAGCTCCCGATGCCCGACTTCGGGCCATCGGCCTTCACGGTACCGCCACCGCTCGATCGGGCCCGCGTCGCGATCGTGACCACCGCCGGCCTGCGAATCGGCGACAGTACTTGGGACTTCGAGGGACCTGACTTCAGCGTGTTGGAACACGGGCGCCGTGACGTACACCTCACGCATGTCAGCACCAACTACGACCGTCTCGGCTTCGCGCAGAACGTCAATGTGATCTACCCGGTCGACCGTTTGGACGAACTCGTCGACCGGGGGCAGATCGGATCGATTGCCACTCACCATCTGTCGTTCATGGGCGCCCAGCCGACCGAGGCGCTGAGCACGATTCGCTACGACACCGCGCCGGCAGCGGCGGCGATGTTGCGCGAGGACGGCGTAGACGTCGTGCTCATGACACCGGTGTGTCCTGTTTGTACGCGCACCCTCCTCACCATCGCGCACGTGCTCGAGCAGCATGGACTGGCCACAGTGGCCATCAGCAACTCGCGAGGGCTCGCAACACGGGCGCGCGCGCCTCGTGTGCTGCACTGCGATTTCCCCCGGGGCCGACCGCTCGGTGACCCCGACGACGTCGCACTGCAGCACGCAGTGCTCGCCGCCGCGTTCGATCTGCTGCTCGAGCCCAATGGCCCGGTGTTGCGCGAGTTCCCGGGTCGAGTCGAGACGACTACCGAGCCGGCGGCTTGTCCGCTACCGCCGCGACATGATCCGTCGATGCCTGTACCTATCGACGAGGCTCGTGGTCTGCGCGCCGCGTACGAGCGCACCCTCGCTCGTCTCGGGCGTACCAATGTCGGACGTGTAGTCGACCCGTCCGGCGTCGAGAACGTGGTCGCCGCGCTGATCCGAGTGTCGGCCGGAACTCGGTGGGAAGACGCGGGCTTCCCTGGCCAGCCGTTCGACGCGGTTGCCGACGTGCGGGCCTACTACGAAGAGGCGTCGCTCTCCCTCGCCGCGACTTCTCCCGCGGGCGCAAGCACGTCGTGGTTCTATCGCAGCACCGCAACGGGTGACCTTGTGCGTCGAGTGCAGGTCTGCCTTCGCGACGCCGGCGCGCCCCGATCGATGTGGGTCAGGCTCGTGCCCGACGAGCACACCCGCAAGGAGCCCTCATGAGGTGGTGCGTCGCCGAACGGAAGTAGGCGCACCGCTCAAGCCCCAGAGCACCGTCGCGACCAGCAGTCCGCCAGTGATCGACCCGAGCAGCGACATCGCGAGGTCACCCATCGTGTCGCGGTAGGCGGTTGCCGATTCGTTCGGGTTGTCCTTGATGAACGCCACGTACTCGAGCAGCTCCCACACGATGTGCGTCGCCGCTCCGAACCCGATCGTGATCGCGGCCACGTCCAAGCGGCGCAGGTTCGGCCGGGGGCGAACGGCAAGCCCGAAGGCCATCACCCAGGGGACCCACGTCACGAAGTGCATGACGTCGTCCCACCAGTCGATCGTGTCGTAGAAGTTGACGGCGTTGCCGGCGGTGTCGATCAAGAACGGCAGCCCCACGCAGATGTCGATGATGTAGGGATACTCCCCGCCGGCCCCGCCGCGCCGCCGCAGAACGAACCACACCAACGGAACCAGGATGGACGACACCGGATAGAGCAGCAGCCGCCAACCGATGCCCTTGCCTTGGTACTGCGCTAAGTCGGGGAACACCACGGCGTGCAGCAAGAACAGCACCAGCGCGGCTTTCAACACGAGGTCGATCGTGAGTAGCCGCCGGTTCATCGTGGTCAGGGTACGGCCCGCCGGTCGCTGTGGCGTGCGAAAGGAGAGGTTGGAACTGCGGTGATCCGCGCGCACTACGGCATCGAATGGGCCGCACACCGATAGTCGGAGGTACACGACATCTCCGAACAACTCACCTACGCCCTCGATTCGATGGAGCATCTCATCGCCAACACCCGCGACGACCAACTGTCGATGCCCACTCCGTGTGAGAAATGGACGGTGCGCGACCTGATCCATTTCGTCGGGGGAGGCCACATGTTCGCGACGCTGTATCGCGGCGAGCCGATGCCCGATATGCACGGCCCGGTCCCCGACATGCTCGGCTCCGACCCTGCCGCCGCGCGCGCTGCCAGCGCGGATTTCGTCGCCGCCCTCGCCGAGCCGCGACATCGTCGCAACTGCCGACGGCTTCGCCCGCCGGGGTCTGCCGCCCGAGGCGCGCGACGGCGACACCTTCAAAGACGAGGTCACGCCGCCCGACGATGCAAGCCCGCCGGCGAAGCTGGCGGCGTTCACCGGCCGAGCGGTGTAGTTCGCGAGCGGCGAATCAGCACGCCGAAGGAGAACCAAACCTCGGGCGTGAGTTGGCAGGAAATCGTTGGCGGAGAGGGCGGGATTTGAACCCGCGAGGGCCTTTTGGACCCTACTCCCTTAGCAGGGGAGCGCCTTCGACCGAACTCGGCCACCTCTCCAGAGATGCAGGGATGCTATCGGTCGGGTCACGACCTCGTTGAGTCGAATACCGGGCGGTGCGGTGCACGCCGGCCGCCGATCAGATCGATTTCAGCAGCTTCAGCCGGCACAGCGTCGAGGCCTCGCCGTCCGCGGTGTACGAAGACACGAACTCGACGTTGTCGTAGTCAACTTCGCGATCGACACGCTGACGCTGCATCGCGTCGGAGCACGAGGGCGGTACGTCCGGGCTTGCGAGGCAGCGGCTCCTGGCCGCGGCGGCATTCGGTGCCCGTGGCGCTGAGGGGCGCGACGGTCGACTGCGTCACGCCCAGCGCCGCCGTGGTCACCGGTGTCGCCTCGTCGTCGCCCGTGCTGCCTCCGCACGCGGCCAACGTCAACAACGACATCGAGGCGATCAGGAACCGACCAATGTGACGGACGCTCGGCCCGCATGTCGATCCGAGGATGAGATCCTCTTCGCCCACAATCGCACGACGGGACGGTCACGGGTTCTGTCTGTCATGGGCCCGATGGCTCGAACCCTGTTGTCTGCGGAGGGAGGCCTGTGTCCAAGGTTGCCACTCGGCAAGGTGTGTCAAGCTGAACGGTGAAGCTGAATGGTCGCATCAACCTTCCCGAGAACAACGGGTAGGACGCCACATGTACCCGACGAGCAGGACGCGGTCGCCGAACGCCTCGACGCCGCGCCGAACCCTGTTCTCTGCGGAGGGAGGGGGATTCGAACCCCCGGAGGCTTGCACCTCAACGGTTTTCAAGACCGTCGCATTCGTCCGCTCTGCCATCCCTCCATAGCCTCTGACCAGCATCTTTATCAACATAACTGGTCTTGACGGGCCGCATCCTAGACCGTTTGGTCACGGATTGGTCACGGATTGTCACAGCGCGTCATTACTCTGTGGCCATGCGCGGCTCGGTCGTCAAGCGTAAGTCGTCGTGGACGTTCGTCGTCGATTACGGCATCGATGTCGCGACCGGCAAGCGCCGCCAGCTCCGGCGGTCCGGTTTTCGCACCCGCAAGGAGGCGGAGGCCGCGCTGCGCAAGACGATCGACCGGCTGACGGAGGGAACCTATGTCGAGCGCAGCACCGAGACCGTCGGCGAGTATCTGACGCGCTGGCTCGAGACCCTGCGGCTGTCGCAGCGGGTGCGGGCGACGACGGTCAAGAGCTATCGCGAGAGCCTTGCTCGGTTGTTGCCGCTCATCGGTGCGGTGCCGCTGCAGGCCTTGCGGCCGGTGCACGTCGAAGAGGCCTACGCGGTGCTGCTGGCTCGGGACACACATAGGGGCAGGCCGACGCATCCGGGCACGGTCGTGCGTTCGCACCGAGCTCTACACAAGGCGCTCGTCGATGCCGAGCGCCTCGGGCTGGTCGCACGCAACGTGGCTCGACACGTCTTGTTGCCATCGGTGCCGGCGCCGTCGAACGCGTCGAAGGTGTGGACGGCAGATCAATTGCGCCACTTCCTCGAAGCGACACGCAACGATGCCTTGCACGCAGCGTTCGTACTTACGGCTACCACCGGAATGCGACGAGGCGAGGTGGCGGCGCTGCGCTGGCAGGACATCGACCTCGACGACGCTCGCCTGCGCGTCGAGCAGTCCGTGTCGACCGTGTACGGGGTGTTGGTGTTCAACCCGCCGAAGACGAAGAAGGGCATTCGTACCGTCGCGCTGGATGCGGGCACAGTCGCGGTGATGCGCAGGCATCGCGTCGCGCAGGCCGAGCGCCGACTCGCGCTCGGATCATCGTGGGTTGATACCGGTCGTGTCTTCACCCGCGAGGACGGCACCCTGCTGCACCCCGACGTGCTGAGCAACCGCTTCGACGCACGAGTCGCGACGCTCGATTTGCCCCGCATCACGATCCACGGGCTGCGTCACACTTGGGCGACGCTCGCTCTCGAAAAGGGCATTCACCCGAAGATCGTGTCCGAACGATTGGGACACTCGACGATCGCCATCACGCTCGACACGTACAGCCGCGTGTTGCCCAAGATGGATGCGGACGCCGCGTCCGCGGTCGCGGGCGATCTCTTTGCGCCGTGAAGTCGGCGATCGCTGAGTTCGTGCATCAGGTTGGTAGCCATTCCGACGGCGCATCGGTGGCCTTTGGGGCTTATCGAATCGGGAGTCGTCGGCTTCGAAGGTGGCCGCGTGTGAACACGACGATGGCACCAGCGTTGAGGTCGTCGGAGATGGTGTCGAGATTGGCGAGGATCAGGTCGGCTTGTTCGCCGGGACTGATTGGATCCGACGACCGGATGAGGATCAACGACGGCTTGCTCAGACGCCGAAACGCGAGCAGCGTGCCGAAGTCAGTGTCATGCGTGACGACGATCCGATTGTCCGCGATCGCGTGATCAAGGATTTCGTTGTCAGAAGCGCGGCCCAAATCCACGTCGCGAACCGCGACCGCGTCGTGCCCGACCGCCCGCAACCGCTCGGCCAGCCGCGGTGAGAGGTTGGCGTCGATGAGGAATCTCACGCCAGGCGCTTGAGCGGTAGCTCGCGTTCTTGGACTGCCGCGGCGGCGTATTCGAGGGAGGCGGTGATGTCGTCCGCCTCGAGGTCAGGGAAATCGGCAAGGATCTGATCGTTGGTGCGACCCGCAGCCAGCTGCCCCAGCACAGTCGCGACCGGGATCCGCAGGCCGCGAATACACGGTGCACCCCGCATCTTGTCTGGGTCGATCGTGATCCGCTCAAACTCCATCGGCTCAATGTACCGGTCGATCAGGTCGTCGAACCCGCCGATTTCTGGGCGTGTCGCCGGTAGCCCGATTTGCGGCGGCTTTGCAGCTCCGCTTCTTCGGCTCCAGCGAACCCGAAACAGATCCGTCGAATGCGTTCAAGCGCGACGGCGTCCTTTTCGTACGCGCTGTTGCGCCGTGTTGAATGCGTCGGCGCCGAAACCGATGTCAGAGAACAAAAAGGTGACTGTGCCGGTAGGAGGGCCATCGACGGGCCCAGGCTCCTACGCGCAGCCCTTCGTCAAGGCCGCTCAGCGTTGTCACGCGCGTCGTCATCGCCGCACGCTCCACCTCACTCCGCAAGGAGTGCACCCGTCTGTGCATTGACACCAGCGAAGCGAGAACTAGAAGCAGAAGACACTGGTGCGAAACACTCGCATGGTGCGAGTGAAGAACATGAGTTCACGATGAGTTGAACGCTCGGTGTTGGGTGTCGATCCGAATCAAAGGGACGCGTGTGAGTGTCAGAAGGATTGCCATCGCCCCACACGCCACGCTTGTCCGAAGAATCCGGACAGCGTTCCTCGTAGTCGATGTCAGATCACGCACACTCGTTGTCCCGAAAGCTCGGACAGGGGGCTATTGACCGTCACGGGTCGTTCCTACACTGGAGCCCATGTTGGTGACCGTCGAGCTACCCGAGAACGCCTTGGCCCGGCTCCGGGCCGAGGCGGTGCGCCGCAACGTCAGCATCGACGTAGTCATCGCCGAACTCGCGGCGCAGCTCCCCGTCGAGGTCCCGCGCCGCAGTTCTCGGTTGAGCTTCATTGGGATCGGCCATTCCGGTCGCGGCGATCTCGCGCGACGCCACCGCGAGATCTGCGCCGAACAGACGGCCGACCTGCCTGCCCGCGACTTCTGATGGCGAGGTGCCGCTCGAACCCAGGTGCTTGCGGTCGTCCGACGGGCGATCTCTGGCGCAGGGGGCAAGTAACATCGACGCATGGCTGAGAAACCAGAGCTCATCACGGCCACAGCCCTCGACGCCATGTCACCCGACGAGCGCGCCGCTGCCGTTAGAGCGCACATCGTGACTGATCTCGACGAATTGCCGACGGGATTCCGTCAGCGCGTTGTCGCGACCGGTGCGCCTGGCGCGCGAGCGCGAGGCACGTGTCGCTGAGTGAGTGAACGACGTCAGGTTCGCGTCGCTCAGTCCTTCTTCGATCGGCTCGACGAACTACTCCCGCAAGAGCGGGCGTCCTGCGGACAGCCGTCGACCGTTGACTTTCTGCTGCTCAACAGCCCACGATCATCGACGGGCTTGCACAGGATTGCGAGACTGTCATCGCCGCGCTGGCGGAGCTGTCGGAGGTCGGCGTTGAGTTGACGACGATATCAAGGTAAGTTGATGGTCGTGGACCCGGTGATCCTCACCAGCGCACGCAAACACGGGGTCCTCGACCACGACATGCTTCACGCCTACCGCAACCCAAGCCGGGTGTTCGAACTCGATGATCTCGTCATGCTCATCGGCGCCGACGCCGCCGGTCGACTCCTAGAGATCGGGCTCGTGAGCGCCGAGGGCGTCGAGTTCATCGTGCACGCCATGCCCGCGCGTTCCAAGTTCCTCAGGTGACACCCATGCCCCGATCCATCCAAGAAATCCTCGACCACGCCGACGAACTCGCCCAACAATTCGAGGACTACGAACCAGGACCCGACGACGAACGACCCGTCACCGAGTATCTACTTCAGCGCGCCGCGCTCGCACGCGCGCGTAGCGAACGCCAAATCATCGACGCAGTAACGGCTGCGCGCGCCGACGGGATCACATGGAGCCGAATTGGTGCACTGCTCGGCACCTCCGCCCAAGCAGCACAACAACGGTACGGGACAATCACCGAACAGGTCTGAGTTCGCGCCGCGTCTGAATCGACCGATTCGTGGTCACGGATTGGTCACGAACGAGTGAAAGCTGGCCACTACGAGCAACCACGCGCGATTACTCGAAATCACGAAATGTCCTGATCAAACGGTATGAGGCAACACCCGCCGAACCCCCTCGGACCAGCGAATGAAATTTTCAAGACCGTCGCATTCGTCCGCTCTGCCATCCCTCCATACCGCCGGACAATCGTAAGGCGTCGCGGACAACACGGGGCGGGATTCACGCACTCAAGGACACCTGAGGCGGCGCCACTGCCGGCGGAATTCCGCCAACAGGTTGTCGCTACGGCTGAGCGCCTTGCGCGCCAACGCGGGGCGCGTGTCGCTGAATAAACGGCGTCAGGTGTTTCGCTCAGAGAGATATTGGTGAACCTGGCTGATCACGATCGCGCCCTCGCCCACCGCCGAGGCAACGCGTTTGATCGATCCGCGTCGAACATCACCGGCGGCGAAGACACCAGGCATGCTCGTTGCCGCCGTCGAGGCAGGGTCGGCGCCTGCTTCGCGGCCGGTGAGGATGAAACCCCACTCATCGCGTTTCACCGATGGGGGTAACCATTCCGTGTGAGGCTGCGACCCGATCAAGACGAACAGTCCCGCGGCGTCGAGGGTTTCCGGATCGCCGGCGCTCCAGTCCCTGATCGCGACACGCTCGAGGCGTTGTTCGCCACTGGCGTCGACAACGTCGCAGCGGTAGCGAATCATTACGTTGGCCGCCACTTCCAACTCACGGATCAAGTACTCCGACATGCTTGCCGCCAATGACGGACCACGAACGACAAGCGTGACCGTGGACGCATACTTCGAGAGGTGCAGGGCGGCCTGACCCGCCGAGTTCCCGCCACCGACGACGACCACCGGCCGACCTCTCATCGCGTTGGCTTCGGTGACGGCGGGGCTGTAGAAGACGCCCCTGCCGAACAGCTCGTCGACCCCTGGCGCATGCAGCCGACGGTACGCGGCACCCGTGGCGAGGATGACCGCGGCGGTTCGGATCGTCGTGCCGTTGGACAGCTCCACGACGAGCTCGTCGGGATCGACGACACGTATGCCCGTCACGCTGACCATGAACAGGAACCGCGCTCCCAGACCCCACGCTTGCTGGTACATCGTGTTCGCGAGGCGCGTCCCGCTGACCCCGACAGGGAAACCCGGATAGTTGCGGATCAACGACGTCGTCCCAGCCTGACCACCTGCGGCCTGGTGCTCGACGACGAGCGTGTCGAGGCCCTCGGAAGCGCCGTAGACAGCAGCCGCAAGGCCAGCAGGGCCCGCGCCGATGATCGTGACGTCGACCCGGTCGTTGCCGATTTCCGCGTTGACGCCGAACGCTTCGCCCAGGATCTCGTCGGACGGGTCCAGCAGCGGCCCGAGGTCAGGACGGAACCGCAGTATGACCACCGGAAACTGGGTCGTCGCGGCATCGACACCATGAGAAGCGAGCAAGTCGCTTCCCCCCTGGGTGGCCCAGTCGTAGAACCCGAACGGCACATTGTTGCGGCTCATCCGATCGCGGAGTTCGACGGCTCGCGGAGACCACGTCTCGCCGATGATCTGCACGGCCTCGTAACCAGGTTGCAGGTCTGACGACCAGTCGCCCAACATTTCAGTGATCGCGCGATGGAACTCTTCGTCGCCCGCATACTCGGGCCGCAACATCCATCGGTCGACTTCGCCCCGCGCGAGTGCGTCGATCACGGGCCGGCTCGACGCGAAGTCACCCCAGCGCACCACTACCGCACGTCTCGCGTGCGAGTCGATATCGCGCACGCTGCTGAGAAAGCCGACACCGTTGTCTTCGCCGCTCTGGAAGGCGACTACCAACGCAATGCGATTGCCCGTCGACCGCAACCGGCGGAGCTCCTCGAGCGCACCATCGGGATCGGACCTGGCAGCTACGTCGTAGTCCGCGCCGTATCGACGGATGATCTCTTCGGCAACGTCGGCGAGGTCGGTTTGGTTGCTGCTCACCACACGGATGAGCCCGCGGTCGGTGGTTGATGGTGCCGCCACGACCTGCATTCTTATCGAACACCGACAGGACTGGTCGCGACGTGTTCGCGGCCGCGCTGCGGCGGCTTGAGCAATGGCTCCACGCGCTCACGCAACTTCTGCGTCTCGGTGGGGCGTCGTGTCGCGTCAGGAGGCTGCGTCAGTGACCCAGAATCGGCCGGTGTGCGCGCCATCCGGGCCCACACGTACCAGTCGGTAGTCGCCTTCGGCGAGCGGGGGTATCTCGGCGGTGCGTTCCAACGGGTTCACGTCCAAAGGCTGCAGTGTCACCTCAGCCGACGGTTGCCAATTGCGTCCGTCCCATCGTTCGACGGCGGCGGTTTCGGCGAGACCCGCTACCGCGCGCTCGACATCGCTGAGAGAGAGCGCACCGTTGCGCCGCGGCACCAGGGCGAGAGGTGAACCGTCGCACCTGCCGGCGCCACGAGCGCGGGCGCGATCGAGATTGCCGGTTCGCCAAGCGGCACGAGCGGCGCAATCTGACCGACGCCGTCGACAACCTGTAGGAGCGCAGCAGCGACGAAGCCTTCGTGTGCCGTCTGCGAGATGCGGTACCAACCCCGCGCGAGGCCTTTCGTCGTGAACCGCTCGGCTGGTCCGGCGGCGCCAACTCGCGCCCCCAGCCCGATCAAGGGAACGGCGAACTCCTCATCGAGCCCTTGCGGTTCGGCGGTACAGAACCAGTGGTCGAGGCACATGACGAGTCGGCGGTGGGGCACCCACTCTTCACCATCCCATCGGTCGATGCTCGCGGCGACACCGAACGTCGCATCCGGCCCGTTGTGATTGACGAGTGCCGCCACAAGTTCGGTCGGCTCCTTGTCATTGACGCGACTCGCGCTCAGCCAAAGTGAGTATGACGCTTCCGCCAGAGGCGGCGGGGGTGCGGCTGCCGGCGAAGTTCCCCCACAGCCCGTGGCCGTCAAGAGCACCGCCAAGGCGGCGGCACCAATCGATAGTTGCAGCCCCATCGCATCCATTGTGGTTCGTCGCGCCTCAACTGCGTGCTCACCTCGGTCGATAGGCGTCGTGTGCGGCGGATGTTGGCTCTTCCGCGCACCCGGGTAGCGCGCCATCGGTGGAGGATTGCGGCGCCCGACCTACGATCGGGCCCGCCGTATGTCATTCGACCCCGCCACCATCGAGAGCTTCCGCTACGAGGGATTCGAGATCCACGCGTCGTCGTCGACGCTGACCTGTCACTACGCGTTCGACGGTTGGCACTTCGCCGAGCGCATCGACTTCGACCCCGGTGGCGACTGGTCGCAGCCCGCGGCGATTCGAGCGGCGCGCCTCGTGTACCTGGTCGCCGGCGTCTCGTACTACAAGGCCGCGGCACCGCAATTCATCGACCTCGCCGACGACGCCTTGACGCCGAACGAGCGAGCGTTGCTGCATGCCTTCTACGTCGACGGTCTCGGGGAGTACGCCTACCGCAACGGGCTCGACCTCTCGTCGATCGAATTGCGGGCCCCGTCGTCGGAGCCACAGCCGGTGCACGCGGCGGTCGATGCGGACCGACCGCTCGTGCCCTTCGGTGGTGGGCTCGATTCGATCGTGACCACCGAGCTCGTACGGACGCAGCACCGCGACACGGCCTTGTTCGTCGTCAGCCGCGCCGGTGACCGCTTCGACGCCATCGAGGATGCCGCGGCGGCCACAGGGCTGCCAGTGATCCGCGCCGGCCGCGCACTCGATCCGCAGATCTTGGACTCGAAGGCGCTCGGCTTTCGCAACGGCCACATTCCGGTCACCGGCATCATCTCGGCGATCGCGGTGACGGCGGCAGTGCTCGACGGTCGCGGCGCGGTCGTGATGTCGAACGAATGGTCCGCGTCGCAAGGCAACATCGCCGTCGACGGGCATGTCGTCAATCACCAGTACTCGAAGAGCCACGCGTTCGAAGCTGCCTTCCGGGCCGCGCTCACCGACAACTTCGCGGCGGGGCCCGACTATTTCTCGTTACTGCGACCGCTGTCCGAATTGCGGATCGCCCAGCTCTTCGTCGACATGCCGCAGTATCACCGCGTTTTTCGCAGCTGCAACCGCGCGTTCCACATCGATCGCGCACAGCGGCTCGACCACTGGTGCGGCGTCTGCGACAAGTGCTGCTTCATTGATCTCATTCTCGCGCCCTTCCTTGCGGCGTCAGAGCTCGACGCGATCTTCGATGGACGAGAGCCCCTGCAGAACGCCGCGTTGACGCAACAGTTCCGCACGCTGATCGGTCGCACGCCCGACTTCAAACCGTTCGAATGCGTGGGCGATGTCGACGAATGTAGGGCCGCAGTGATACTCGCCGCTGACCGGCCCGATCGGACGACCACCGCGTTGCTGCACGATCTCGCGCAGGAACTCGCGCCACAACGCGATCGCATCGCGGCGCACATCCCGCAGCTGTTGCGTCCGATGGGCGCGCACTTCACCCCCGGCGAATATGCGATATCCGCTCTCGTGGACTGACCTTCGCGGCCGCACCGTCGGGGTGTGGGGCCTCGGCATGGAAGGCCGCGCCAACGTCGACAAGCTACGCGCCCTCGATGTCGAGCCGGTCGTGGTCGCCGACGAACGCGACCTCGCGGCGGGAGGTCTCGCGTCGCTCATGGAGTGCGAGGTCGTCGTCAAGTCGCCCGGTATCAGTCGCTACCGCGCCGAAGCGCGCGCGTTGGTCGAACACGGCGTCGCCCTCGTCGGGGGGCTCGGTCTCTGGTTGCAGAGCGCACCATTCAATCGTGTCGTCGTGATCACCGGCACCAAAGGCAAAAGCACGACCACCGCGGTGCTCGGCCATCTCCTCGAACGCCTCGGCCACCGGTGCTTCATCGGTGGCAACATCGGCCGCGTGCCGTACGCCGCCGATGTCGACGAATCGCACTACGACTACTGGGCGCTCGAAGTCTCGAGCTACCAAGCGACCGATCTCACCGTGTCGCCGCGCGTCGTGGCGGTCACCTCGCTGCACCCCGATCATCTGCCGTGGCACGGGGGCACCGTCGAGAACTACTACCGCGACAAGCTGTCGGTCTGCACGCAACCCGGAGCCGAGTGGACGGTCGCCAACGCCGCGAGCGAGACGCTGCGCACCCACGCGGAGCTGCTCGGCCCTCGCATCCGGTGGGTGCCCGACGATCGGTCTCCCTCGCTCGACTGGGCGGGCGAACTGGGTCTCATCGGCGAGCACAACCGCGTCAACGCCGAGATCGCCCGCGCCGCCATCGAGCTACTCGGCGTGGATGCGGCGAACGACCCCGCCGCGCTGCGCGAC
Organism: Acidimicrobiales bacterium; assembly: GCA_035525225.1. Classification (GTDB taxonomy): domain Bacteria; phylum Actinomycetota; class Acidimicrobiia; order Acidimicrobiales; family WLNW01; genus DATLFA01. The sequence continues at coordinate 72,067 of DATLFA010000094.1, read as the reverse complement.
GCAGCCCGTGGATTCGTCCCCCTGCCGAGCCGGCTCACGCGAATCGGCACCGTGCGCGGTGTCGAGTTCGTCGACGACAGCTTGTCGACCAACGTGTTGCCGACCCTCGCCGCCGTCGACTCGTTCTCGGGTCGCCGCATCGCACTGATCGTCGGCGGCGAAGACCGCGGCATCGACTATGAGCCACTCGCGGCCGGGCTGGCGCGGCGAGCCGACCCGCTGCTCGTACTGACCGTGCCCGACAGCGGTGCCCGCATCGCCAAGATCCTCGGTGCGCGCTCGATCGCGGTGCACGAGTGCGGCGATCTCACCGACGCGGTGCGGCAGGGGTTCGTGTGGACGCAACCCGACGGTGTCGTGCTGCTCTCACCGGCCGCGCCGAGCTTCGGCCGATTTCACGACTATCGCGACCGCGGCGATGCGTTCGCGGCGGCCATGCGGGCGTGCGAGAATCGATGAGCGCGCAGTTATTGCGCGCTACAAACGGTCCCGGACACGTGGTCGCAACAGTTAGTCGATCTGTCCGCGCAAGCGTGCGATCCATTCGTCGGCGAGGCGCCACGAGGTCTGCACTTCTTCGCGAACCGCGGCGCCATGCTCACCCGCCGCGGGGTACGACCCGAGGAACTTCACCTGCGCCTGTTTCGCATGGATCGCCCGCAACGCGTCGGCCACCAATTCGTCGGCGAGGTGCCCTTCGAGGTCGATGATGAAGCAATAGTCGCCGAGCGACACCTTGGTGGGCCGCGACTCGAGCTTGGTCAAATTGATCGAGCGTGCCGCGAACTCTTGCAAGATGGCAAGCAGGCTGCCCGGCACGTTGGCCCGTTGGAACACCACGATCGACGTCTTGTCGTGGCCACTCGGTGACGGCACCCCCTCGCGGGCGACGGCGACGAAGCGGGTCTTGTTCTCGGGGTGGTCCTCGATATCGGCAGCCACGATGTCGAGCCCGTAGACGACTGCCGAACGGGCCGGTGCGAGCGCGGCGCTATGGCCATCGGCCTCGCGAGCGACGGTCTCGGCGGCTTCGGCGGTCGAGTTCGCGGCGTCGATACGTATTCCCGGCAGGTGATCGTGCAGGTACTTCCAGCATTGAGCGGTCGCGACCGGTATCGATACGACCCGCGTGATGTCGGCTAGGCGAACACCCGGGGGCACCAGCAGATTGAGGCTGATGTTGATGACGACCTCTCGCCGGATCAACAGGTCGAGGTCGAAGGCCAACGTGTCGAGCGTGAGGTTGACCGTGCCTTCGATGGCGTTTTCGATGGGGACGAAACCGAGGTCGGCCTCGCCGTCGGCGACGGTGTGCAGCACTTCGGGGATCGACCCGATCGAGCGCAATTGTCCCTTCGTGAGATCGGGCTGCGTGAACAGGGCCTGTTCGGTGAAGGTGCCGGCCGGCCCGAGGAAGGCGATGACGGGACGGGCGGGTGATGCGGACGAGGCCATGAACGGGGAGGATAGTGACGTGGACGAGGCCTCCCTGCACAGTTTGATCGCCGATGTGGCTGCCGGTCGCGTGCATCCCGACGACGCCGTCGCCACTCTGCGCCGCCTGCCGTTCGCCGACCTGGGTCACAGCAAGATCGACCATCACCGCTCGCTGCGCCAGGGCCTCCCCGAGGCGGTCTACGCGCCGGGCAAGACCCCCGATCAGTGCGCGGAGATCGTCGCCGAACTGTGCGCCAACGGTTCGGGTCCCGTCGTGTTGAGCCGCGCCGACGACGCGCAGGCCGCCGCGGCGATGGCCGCCAACCCCGGCGCGCGGCAGCAGGGCGCGACACTCGTCTGGCGCCCCGCCGAACGTCGCGGTGCCACCGTCGCCGTCGTCACCGCAGGTACCGCGGACCTGACCGTCGCCGACGAGTGCGCGACGATCCTCGAGGCGCACGGCGTCGCCGCCCGGCGCGTCCCCGATGTCGGCGTCGCCGGGTTGCACCGTCTGTTGGCGCACCTCGACGAGATCGTGTCGGCCGACGCGGTGGTCGTGGCCGCGGGCATGGAAGGTGCGCTCGCGAGCGTGGTCGGTGGTCTCGCCGCAGGGCCCGTCATCGCCGTGCCCACGAGCGTCGGGTACGGCGCCGCGCTCGACGGCGTGACTGCACTGTTGGCGATGCACGCATCGTGCGCGTCGGGCGTCACGGTCGTGGGCATCGACAACGGTTTCGGCGCGGCCTGCGCCGTCTTGCGGGTGCTGCGCCTGCGAGGATGCTGACGTGGCTATCGCGTGGTTCCACTGTTTCTCCGGCATCGCCGGTGACATGGCGCTCGGTTCGCTCGTCGACGCCGGCGCCGACCCCGACGAAGTGATCGCGGCGTGCCGGCGTCTCGACCTCGACGGATGGTCGCTCGAGTTCGAACCGGTGCTACGCGGTGGCATCGCGGCCACAAAGGCCCACGTGCATGCCCAAGAGACGACGGTGGTGCGCACCGCGGCCAACATTCTCGCCATGATCCGCGACGCCGCCTTGCCGCCGGCAGTCGAAGCGCGCGCCCTGCGCACATTCGAGGCGCTCGCGGAGGTCGAAGGTCGACTGCACCGCGTCGCCCCGATGCAGGTGCACTTCCACGAGGTTGGTGCCGTCGATTCGATCATCGACATCGTCGGGTCGTGCGCCGCGCTCGACTTGCTCGGCGTCGATACCGTCTACGCCAGTCCTGTCGCAGTGGGTCGCGGGATGGTGCGATCCGCACATGGCCTCATTCCCAACCCCTCGCCGGCGGTCGTCGGCCTGTTGCACGACGCGCCGACCTACGGCGTTGACACGACCGTCGAACTCACCACGCCGACGGGTGCCGCGCTGCTCGCGGCCAGCGTCGTCGAGTGGGGTCCGTTGCCCTCGATGACCATCGGCGCCAGCGGCTTCGGCGCCGGCTCTCGCGACATCGACGGTCGCGTCAACGCGGTGCAGACCATCGTCGGTGCCCCGGCGGCGACGCGCGACCGAGGCCAGCCCGTGACGCTCTTCGAAACCAACGTCGACGACGCCACCGGCGAAACGCTGGCCCACACGATCACCGCGCTGCTCGATGCGGGCGCCCATGATGCGTGGATCACCCCGGCGCTCATGAAGAAAGGCCGTCCCGGTCATGTAGTGAGCGTGCTCTGCGACCAATCGGTCAGCGAACAGATCGCGGCGACACTCACGCGCGAGACGGGGTCCTTCGGTGTGCGCGGGCAGCGGCTCGAGCGTTGGCCGCAGGCGCGTTTCGTCGATCAGGTCGACGTCGACGGCCAACCCATCCGGGTCAAGGTCAGCCCTGGACGGGCCAAGATCGAACACGACGATGCGGCCCGCGCGGCGCGGGCGTTACATCGTCCACTACGCGAAGTCGTGTCGCTCGCCGAACAAGCGTGGCGTCACAAGCACGATGCCGACGCCGATACCCACGAGCACGATCGCAATCACGATCACTGAGCGGGGCGGCTCGCCAGCGCGCGCCACAGTGCGCGGTAGCTCGGATAGACGAGGCCGGGCGTGACCCAACCCGCGGCCTCGAGCTCGTCGTGCAACGCGGGGAGCTTGCGATACGGGACGCCGATGTCGACGTGGTGCGCGAGATGCCACCCCGTGTTGTAGGGCACGAGCGCGAATCGCGCGACTGCGGACTGCCTCACGTGATGCGTCGTCTGCCGGCGATCGGTCGAGCGGATCATGCCGCCGTGCTCGGCAATGGCGCGCAGACGATTGATCACGCGCCACACCGTCAACCACGGCGCGAGCCAGAGGAACAGGTAGAGCTCGGGGCGTCCGAGCGCGGTGAACATCGCCACGATCACGACCTGAGTCGCCAGGATCTTCAACGCAATCGGCCGTCCCGTACGTGAACGCAACGCGGCGAGCAGGGGTCGCAAGTTCTTCCATCCGCTCATGAAGAGTGCATCGCGGGTGAGCTTGCGCCGCAGCGACGCCCGCGTGACGGGATACGGCGCGTACAGCGCCTTGTCGGGTTCGTCGGGGCCCATCTCGTCCTTGTGGTGCGCCATGTGGCCCTTGCGATAGATCTCGAAGGGAACGAGCCCGGGGTAGTCGAGCAACCACTTGCCCACGAAGTCGTTCACCGTGCGATTCGAGAACAACAACAGGTGCGCCGCTTCGTGACCGAGGATCAGCAGCTGCGAAAAAGCCCGCCCCATGAGAAGGAACGCCAACACCCAGATCGCCGGATGGTGCAGCCAGATCGCGCCGCCGATCACTGCCGCGATCTGCACCCACAACGACACGACGGTTGCCGCGTTCGCGAGGTCGGGGATGCGCCGCAGATCGGCTCGCAAATCGGTGCGCAGCCGGGCCCCTTCGCGCAGCCGATCCGTCGGCAACACGTCAGGTAGCAATTCGGCCGGGGGTACGACGCTGCGCCGTCCCGTGCTTTGACCCGGGGTCATGGCCCCTACGATACGGCTATGGACGATCGCTTGTATTTCCGCCAACTGCTGTCGGGCCGGGATATCGCAAAGAGCGACCAGATGGCCCGCCAGATGGTCAACTTCGCCTACCTCGTGGGTGACCGCGAGACCGGTGAAGCCGTGGTCGTCGACCCGGCCTACAACGTCGACGACATCTTGGCCGTGCTCGAAGCCGACGACATGCGCCTCGTCGGCGCGCTCGGTACCCACTATCACGCCGATCACATCGGCGGATCGATGATGGGGTTCGCCGTCGTCGGCATCGCCGATCTACTCGAGCGCGTGACCGTACCGATCCATATCCAACGCGACGAAGCCGACTATGTGCGCAAGACCACCGGTGTCGGCGACCACGACCTGCAGTTGCACGACAGTGGCGATGTGGTCAGCGTCGGTGCGATCGACATCGAGTTGATCCACACGCCCGGGCACACGCCGGGCAGTCAATGCTTCCTGGTCGCCAACCGCTTGGTGGCCGGCGACACGTTGTTCCTCGACGGTTGCGGACGTACCGACCTCCCGGGCAGCGACTCAACCGAGATGTACTACAGCCTTACGCAACGCCTCGCGAAGGTGCCCGACGATGCGGTGCTGTATCCCGGACATCTGTATTCGGCCGAGGCGTCCGCGCCGATGGGCGAGACGCGCCAGCACAACTTCGTTTTCCGCCCGCGCAACGTCGAGCAGTGGATGGCGATGTTCGGCGGCTGAGAGGTGCTCGAGTGACCGGGCGCTCGACGGGCCGGGTCAGTCGCGCATGAACGGTTCGTCGGAGTGCACCGTCGATTCGACACGCACCTGCCACATCTGGAAGCAGGAGTCGCAGCTCAGGTGCACGCGGCCTCGCATCGGATCGTGGATATCGACGCTGGCCACGGCCCCGCATTGGGGACACCTGTGTTCGGCGTCGGCGCGGGGCAGCGGTGCCGGTTCTTCGGTGGGAGTGGTGATCTCGTCGCATAGGTCGATCGGACCGAACGTGATGCGTGGTTGCTGCTGTGTGGCGTCGACCATGCGGCGGTAGAGGCCGTCGACCTGCTCTTCGCGGTCGTGCACATCGGCACTCACGTCTTCTGACCAACGTTCGAGCAACGCATCTGCCGATGGACCGTCGAAGACGATCTCTGCATCGATCGCCACGTCGTCGAAGTTGACAAGGTCGTGGTCGCAGGGAAGCGTGCCACTGGCCAGGTCTACGGCTTCGGACGTTGCAAGGCGGGGGAGATGGAGTTCATCGCGGTCGATATCGATGACGGGTTCGGACATCCGAACACCCGGCATCGGAATGGTCTGCGCCAGTTCGAAGTCGTCGAGATCATCGTCGATCGCTGCTTCTCCGCGCGGTTGAATCGGCAGCGAAGTCACTGTCGCGAGGCCGGCCTCGCGCATGACATCGACGAATGGTCGTTGCCACAAGGGGAGCCCCGTACTCGACTCGGTGGTCGTCTCAGGGTTGGTCGGGTCGGGGAGGCGCATCTTCATCACGGCGACGCGGCCCGCATCGACAGGATCCGCCGTGCGATCGGGCAGTAGCGCGGAGGACGGATGCGATTCGATCGATGTGACGGGGACTTGTTGCGCGTTGGCCTCCGGCTGTCTGCGCCGTTCCATGGCCGCTTTCGCGAGACGCTCGGACAGGTTCACCACTTACTCCCTTGATGTCATAAAGCCGGGTGAGCCCACGGTACGCAGCGCACGTTGATACGTCATGAGGCGGGGTGACTCGCCTGACCATGACCAAGGCGTGTCACCCCTATGGGTCGAACGACCCATGCGGTACCGGCGAGCGCTCAACTTCGTGCTAGCCACGCCGAAAAGACAATCGGGACCACTCATGGCAGGAGACGATTCGATGCGACAAGCTGAGCGCAGTCAGCGCGCGCCGTTGCGTCGATTCACGTACTCGCGCAAGGGCTACGAGATCGCGGAAGTCGATCGCTTCGTCACCGACGTCGGCATTCAGCTGAACGCGGCGCAGCAACGTATGCAACTGCTGGAGCACCAACTCGACCAGCTGAGCCATGAGAACGAAGCGCTGACGCAGATGATCAACCATGTGGCACGCCTCGGCGAGCAGATGGTGGCCGAGGCGCGTCAAGAAGCGCACGACATCGTTTCTGGAGCGCGTTCAGAGGCCCAAGAGCGTGTCATCGTCGCGCGCGCCGACGCCAAGACCCTCGTGTCCGAAGAGCGGCGCAGAGTCGCCGACGAGTTGGAGATGCTTGCGATCGTGCGCGAGACGGTCGTGGCCGAGCGCGACGCGTTGCTCTCGTTCCATTCCGATCTCAACGGGCGGTTGCGCGAGATCGTCACCTCCATCGTCAACTACAGCAACGACGACGAGATCCACGAGTTGGCCGCGATCGGCGGCATCATCTCGCCCGAACTCGCACCGTCGCGGTCGGCGCGTCGTCGGGCCGAAGCCCTCGATGCCGAAGCCCCCGTAGCTGATGATGATGATGACGACGACGAGGACACCACCGTGGCGGACCCCGGCGACACCGTCGTCAGCGCCGGCACGGATGCTGTTGCGGACTATCCCGTAGAGCCGGACGCGGTCGACGGTGCCGAAGACACGGTCGAGGCGGGCGAGGCGGAAGACGTGACCGCGGCGGGTGGCGAGAACGCCGGTGCGGACGGTTACCGCAACTTCGAAACCGACGAGATGCTCGCGGACGAGAGTTTCGACCGTGCGTTCACCTCGTTCATGGGCAACGACTCCGCCGCCGAGCCGAGTCGCGACTGGATGATCAACGGAGAGTGATCTCGGCGACGGTGCACGAGGCGACCGCCTCGACATCGATCTCGACACCGAGACCCAGCCCGCTGGGCACCGCCATCGAGCCGTTGCCGTCGAGCACGAACGGTTCCGTGATGTCGCGGTCGAAGTAGCGGTCGGTCGCGCTGATGTCCCCGGGCAGGTTGCAGCCGTCGAGCGCGGCAACCGCGAGGTTGACCGCACGGTTGATGCCGAGATCGAGCATCCCGCCGACCCAGGCGCCGATGCCGGCGGCGGCGCATTCCTCGACGATCTGCCGAGCGGCGCGTACGCCTCCGACGCGGCTGGGCTTGACGTTGACCACATCGGCCGCGCCGAAGTGGCGAACCAACTGCAGGTCCGACGGCGAGCGGATCGACTCGTCGAGACAAACGGCAGTGGTGAGCTCGCGGGCGAGCGCGCCGTGCTCGAGCCATGCGTCGGGGTCGAGCGGTTGCTCGATGAGGCCCAGACCGAGCTCGTCGAGGCGTCGCAACGCGGCGTCGTCGCGGGTGTACGTACCGTTGGCGTCGACCCACAGATCGACCGATTCGCCGATCGTCTCGCGCACCGCACGTACGACGTCGACGTCGCGACCGGGCGCGATCTTCAGCTTGATTCGCCCGTAGCCCGCGTCGACTCGCGACTGCGCGGTCGCGGCGGTCTCTCTCGGGTCGTCGGCGAGATCGACGACGACACCGACCGGCACGATCCGTCGTGTGGCGCCGAGATACGACGCGAGGTTCTTCTTGCGCTCGCGCAGGTGCGCGTCGAGTAGCGCGGTCTCGATCGCCGCCTTTGCCATCGGGTGCCCCCGCACCGTGGCAAGGCGTTCGTCCAACTCTTCGTATGACGACCACGGGTGCGCCAGCAGTCGAGGGATCAGATGATCGCGAAGCACCAGCCACGCACCGTCGACGAACTCGGCGGTGTAGCTCGGAGCAAGCTCTGCCGCACATTCGCCCCAACCGACACCTTCGTCGGTGTGGAAACGGACCAGCAGTGACTCTTTGTCGGTCGTCACGCCGTGCGCGGTGCGAAAGGGTTGGCGCAACGGCACCCGGACACGGATCATCAAGGCCGACTCGAGCCGCATCGGTCCACTGTGGCACATGGCGGATCGCCGAGCGGTGTGCGAGGCTCCGGGCATGTTCCACGCACTCGTTGTAGACAAGGACAGTGACGGTACGGTCGCGGCTCAGATCACCGACCTCGATGATTCGCAGTTGCCCGATGGTGACACGACCATCGCCGTCGAATACTCGACCATCAACTACAAGGACGCCTTGGGGATCGTCAACCGCTCGCCGATCTTTCGCAGCTTCCCCATGGTGCCCGGTATCGATCTGACGGGCACGGTGGCCAGCGGTGGTGGAGGTGATTGCGGCGTCGGTGCTCGCGTGACGATCAATGGCTGGGGCATCGGCGAGCAACACTGGGGCGGCTTGACCCAACGGGCGCGCATGACATCGCAATGGCTCGTGCCCTTGCCCGCCTCGATCTCCACGCGGCAAGCAGCGGCCATCGGTACCGCCGGCTACACATCGATGCTGTGCGTCCTCGCGCTCGAGGCCCACGGCATCGTGCCCGCGTCCGGCCCCGTCGTCGTCACGGGCGCCGCGGGCGGCGTGGGCAGCGTGGCGGTCGCCATCCTGGCCAAGCTCGGTTACGAAGTGCACGCCGTCACCGGTCGACCCGAGGAGTCCGACTACCTGCACGCGCTGGGCGCGTCCGAGATCATTTCCCGCGACGAGCTCAACGGCGATCCGCGACCGCTCGGCAAGACACGGTGGGCGGGTGGCGTCGACGCGGTCGGCAGCCGCATCCTGGCCAACATCTTGTCGATGACCAAGGAGAACGGTTGCATCGCCGCCTGTGGTCTCGCGCAGGGCATGGATCTGCCGGCCTCGGTCGCGCCGTTCATCCTGCGCGGCGTCACCCTCGCCGGGGTCAACTCGGTCACCGTTCCCTACGAGCGCCGGCTCATTGCGTGGGACCGACTGGCGGCCGACCTCGATCCGGCCAAGCTCGATGCGATGACCACGGTCGTGCCGCTGGGCGACGCGATCCGGGTCGCCAACGAACTCCTCGAAGGCACCGTGCGCGGCCGAGTCGTGGTCGATGTGAACGCATGAGCGGTGGCGCGCTCGACGGCAAGGTCGCCATCGTCACCGGCGCCAGCCGCGGTGTCGGCGCGGCAACGGCGATCGCCTTGGCCGAGCAAGGCTGCGCGGTGGTATGTGCGGCGCGTTCCACCGACGCGGCACCGAAACGGCTGCCGGGCACCATCGACGCCGTTGTCGAGCAGATCCGAGCCGCGGGCGGCGACGCGCTAGCGATACCGACCAACCTGGCGAGTGAAGACGACGTCGTGGCGATGGTCGCGCGCACCGTCGAGCACTTCGGCCGCCTCGACGTGTTGATCAACAACGCTGCGATCACATTCGTCGGCGACCTGCAAATGCCCACCAAGCGCTACGACCTCATCATGGACGTCAACGTGCGGGCGCCGTTCATCGCCATTCGAGAAGCGGTGCCGCACCTCCGCGCGGCCGGCGGCGGTTCGGTCGTGAACGTGTCGTCGGCCGCGGCGTTGATGCCGGTTCCTCACATGTCGGTCTACGGCGTGTCGAAGTTGGCGCTCGAACATGTCACGCTCGACGCGGCACGAGAGTTGTATCCCGACAACATCGCAGTCAACTGCTTCCGCATCGACATCCCGGTTGCCACGGAGGGCTTCATGGCCAACGTCCCCGATGGCGATCACGATTCGTGGGAGCCGGCCGAGGTGGCGGCCGAAGGCATCGTCTGGATGCTGCGCCAACCCCTGCCGTACACCGGTTGGCGCGAGTCGATGCACCACCTCGGCCAGCGCGAAGGCATCATGCAGAGCCGGGCCAAGCGCCAGAACGATCGCCCACTGCGCATCACCGAACTCTTCAACGGCCTCTACACCGAGACGCACCTTCCCGGCGTCATCGACGGGTGAACGGGTGCGGGGCTACATGACGACGACGCCGCGAGTCATGCGTCCGTGGTGCAGATCGTCGAGCGCAGTCCCGATCTGGTCGAACGAGTAGCGCGCGTCGAGGAGACCGTCGAGATCGAGCCGGCCCTGCTGGTAGAGATCGACGAACTGGGGGATGTGCACCTTGGGGATGATCGAGCCGCCGAAGGTCCCCGTGACCCACTTGTGCCGCAGGAACTGCGAGGTGTCGATCGACGCCAACACGGTGGCATCGGCGCGGCCGATGATCACACAGGTGCCGCCCTGGCGAGTGCCCGCGATGGCGACTTCGGCAGTGGCGCTCGTGCCGACCGCGTCGAATGCGTAGTCCACTCCGCGGCCCCCGGTGAGGTCGCGCACCGCGGCGAGCACATCGTTGTCGGTCGCGTCGATGACGTGCGTCGCCCAGCCCCGTTCCTTCGCCCGCGCGATCTTGTTGGCGGCGATGTCGACGGCGATGATCTGTGTCGCGCCTTTGACCTTTGCGCCGAGCATGGCCGAGCAGCCCACGCCACCGGCGCCGACGACCATCACCGACGAGCCCGGCGTGACGTTGGCCCGGATCATCGCGGCCCCCATGCCGGTGCTGACGCCACAGGCGAACCCGCACACCTTGTCGAGGGGCGCGGCGTCGTCGACCTTCGTCGCGAAGCGCTCGGGAACGACCGCGTACTCGGCGAACGAGGCCTGGTAGTGCAGCGAGTGGATCGCCTCGCCACCCTGCGACAGCCGGGTGGTGCCGTCGAGCATCTTGCCGGTGAAGAAAAGGGTCTCCTCGCACAGCGGTTGGTCGCCGGTGAGGCAATAGCGGCATCGCCCGCATCCACCGATGATCGAGCAGACCACATGGTCGCCGATAGCGAATTCGCGCACGCCGGGGCCGACCTCGACGACGACCCCCGCGCCTTCGTGGCCGAGCACGATGGGGCGAGGCGACGGAAGGTGGCCGGTCAAGATCGACAGGTCGGTATGGCAGACGCCGACGGCGGCGATCTTGATCTTGATCTCGCCCGCCTGGGGCGTGGGCTCGTCGATCTCTTCGACCGAGATGTCGCCGACGCCTCTACATATGGCTGCACGCATAGATGTTGGTCACTTGTCCTTTTGTGCGGTCTTCATCTCGTCGAGGTTCGCCATCACCGGGTAGCCGGTGAGCGACAGCGCGTTGCCGTGCGCCAGTGAGTGCATGTCGAACACCGATTGCTGCGCAACGTACTGCCCCATGATGTCGAGGGTCTGGTTGACGGCTCGCTTGGCCATGGCCAGCGCGAACGGGTGCATCAGGGCGATCTGATTGGCCATCTCCATCGTCTGGCTCTCGAGCTCGTCGACGGGGACCACACGGTTGACCATGCCCAACTGGTGTGCCTCTTCGGCATCGATGACCGATGCCATGAAGAGCATCTCCTTCGCCTTGCGGGCGCCGAACTCCCAGACGTGTCCGTGGTATTCGACACCGCCGATGCCCATGCGCACGACCGGGTCCGAGAACCGGGCGTTGTCCGCTGCGACGATGAGGTCGCAGGGCCAGCACAACATGAGCCCGCCGGCGATGCAGGCTCCCTGGACCGCGGCGATCGACGGCTTGGGGATATCACGCCACTTGCGGGAGAAGCCGAGATAGTGCTTGCGCTCCCAGTTGTAGAGCGCAGCCAGACCCTCGTTGGCAATGTCGATCTCGCTCACGATCGCGCGGTCGCGTGACGCAGAGATGTCGTGACCGGCGGAGAAGTGGGGCCCGTTGGCCTTGATCACGATGACCCGCACGTCTTTGTCGGCGGCGGCCATGTCCCACGCCTGGTCGAGCTCGCGCAACAGCTGTGGGTTCTGAGCGTTGCGGCGGTCGGGCCGGTTCAACGTGATGACGCTGACGCGGTCCACGACCTTGTACAGGATGAACTCCATCTCCGACATTGCGTCCCCCGATTCGGCAGTTAGCGTCGGACCTCGGTCCGAGCGGCCTGCGAGTGCCAACCGGCCCACGGTAGCGGAGCCGATCGAGTGGGGGAGATGCCGGTGACGACCGAATCGGAGCATCTGGCGCGGGTGGCAATCGATCGCATCCTGTTCACCATCGCCGAGCGGCGCGACGCCGGCGACTTCGAAGGGATGGCGGCGCTGTTCGCCCGCTCGTCATTCGACACCGATTATCCCGACGCTCCCTCCGGCCACGGTGTGCAGCAAGGCGCCGCCGAGATAGCGGAGGGGTTCCGTGCGATGTGCCACGTGTTCGACGAGGGCGGGCCTCGCACCCACTACCACACGACCAACTCGATCTATGACATCGACGTCCACGCGGGCCGCGCCGAAGTGCGTTCGTACTATTTCGTGACCCAGGCAGTGCCCGCGCATCTCGATCATGTGGGCGGCGTGGGGTTCGGGTTGCAGGTCGTCGCGTCGGGCCACTACATCGACCGCTTCGAGTACATCGACGGCGACTGGCACGTGGTCGCCCGCAAGATCTTCGCCGATCTGACCGGCGATCGGTCGCGGCACATGAAGATCGATCCGGTCGAATACGGCCGTCAGTTCCGGCAGCGCAAGCAGGCGGACTAACCTGCCGCTCCGTTCGACAAGACGAGAAGCAGACACGAAACGGGGTTCGGGTGGCCGACTACGAGAGCTTGATCTACGAAGAGGGCGACGGCATCGCGACCATCACCTTGAACCGGCCCGACAAACACAACTCGTTCAGCCCGACCCTGATCGACGAAGTACAAAACGTGTGGAAGTCGTTGCGCTTCAACGACGACGTGCGTTGCGTGATCATCACGGGCGCGGGCGACAGGGCGTTCTCGGCCGGCATCGACTTGACGTTCCCGCATCCGCAACCGTCCTCCAAGCTGATGCTCGATGACCCGATGATGCGCATCGGGCCCAAGACAAACGACTACTGGAAGCCGGTCATCGCCGCGGTGAACGGTATGGCGCTCGGCGGGGCGTTCTACATCTTGGGCGAAGTCGAGTTCATCATCGCGTCCGATACGGCGACCTTCTTCGACCCACATGTCACCCACGGCATGCCGTGCGTCTACGAGCCGATGCTGATGCTCCAACGCATGCCGATCGGCGAGATCATGCGGCTCTCGCTGTTGGGTCGCTTCGAGCGGATGAGCGCCAAGCGCGCGTACGAGATCGGTCTTGTGCAAGAAGTGACCACTCCCGACAAGTTGTTGGAGGCCGCACGTTGGTCTGCGGAGGTGATCGCCGCCGCCCCCGATTCTCAAGCGATCGAGAGCACCGTCAAGGCGATCTGGACCGCGCAGTACATGAGCATCCACCAAGCGCTGCAGAACGCGCCGGCGCTCGTCAACGTGTGCGGCACTGATGTACCCGCCCGGGCCAACGAGCTACGACAGCAGCGCATCGAGTCGCGCACGCGCTGACGAGCGCTGGGCCGAACGGCCGCTTCCCCGGAGGCACGCCGCTGACTGTGGCACGCTGAAGGGGTGAAGCTCACGCGCGAACAAGCCATCCGAAACGCCCACTCATGGTTCGAGCACAACAGCGGCTGGGCTCCCCCCGACGAGGATGAGCTGGCGGAATGGGTGGCCGACGGTGTGTGTCGCTGCCCCGACCATTGCCTGGTCGTACCCCTGGGACACTGCGAACACGGTCTGGCTTCGTGGTGGCTGATCCTCGATGCCCTGCGAATAGAAGACATGCGCGACGTGCGGGACGCGTAGCTCGGCGTCGAGCAGGTTTGATTACAGGGGAGCGAGCGGTGTCCAGCCGAAGTAGCGGCGCAGCGTGCGGTTCCACTTGTTGGCAGGAAGGTGCGGGTTCAGCGCGGCCATGCCGACGCCGAACTTGCTGATCGTGACCGGCCGCTCACCGGCGGACCACAACAGACGGTCGGCGATCGTCGGCGCGCCCGTCGATTTGGTCTCCACCAACAGATAGCCGTCGAGAGAGACGCACGAACCGTCGGGCGCAACGCATTCGAGATCGGCATCGCAAGTCACCCGGCTGCCGGCGCGGCGGTCGACGAGCGTGGCGCGCCGGTAGCGCGTGGTCAACACCGGAGCGAACGTCGGCCCACCGCCCAACAGCGGGAGCTTCTCACGTATGAATGTGAGCGCGTCGTCGGTGAGTTGATCGCGCCGCTCGAAGGGGTGGGCCGACCGATCCTTCGTCGTCTCGCCGCGGCCGCCCGCGGTCTTCACCTCGAGCGCGCATCGACCGCTATCGAGGTAGGCGCGGGTGCGCACCTTGAAGCGGCGCCGCCGCTCCCGGGCCGCGTCGTAGTAGGAGGCGAGGTCCTCGGTGTCGAAGTAGACGGACTCGTAGCGAAAGCACCGATGGCCGTCGATCTCCAGCACCTCCATCTGGTCGTGGAGATCGACGGTCAGCTGGTGGAATGCCCGCGGCGTGAGGATGTACTTTCGGTCGACGCGGGTCTGCAGCTCGGCGATTGCCATCGTGTCGTCGAGCGACGCGGAGTCGAGCCGAGTGGCGACCGCGTGCAGGGCGTGCAGCGCCATGGTCATCGCGTCGTGCCCCGCCTCTCCACGACATCGAGCTCCACCTGCGGCTCGAACGAGGAGGTATGTACATGTGCTTGTGGCGCTTCGGGATCGAGCAGTCGGTACCGCACATCGACAGTCGTCGTGTCGCGGACCAGGTCGAGCCGGGACACGACGACGTGTCGTACTTCGGCGCACAGCAAATGCTCGAGCCGACGGATCAGCTCTGCCTCGTTCGTGTGCGCCGCGTCGAGCGTGACGATCTGTTGGCGGTACTGCGCAAGCAACCGCGGATGGTCGGCGACGAACATCACCGCGACCATGGTGGCCATGAGTGAGGGGCTCAGCCAGACCCGGTCGAGATCGACGCCCGCCAGCAGACCCATTGCCAATGAGATGAAGTAGTAGGCGACCTCTTCTTGCGTGATCTCCGACGATCGAAGTCGGATGATCGACAAGACGCCGAAGAGGCCCAAGCCGAGGCCCACGCCGACGGCACCCGACGAAAGAGCCATCGCGACGGCCATCACGCCCACATTGAGCGCGACGTACGCGAGCAGCATGTCGCGGCGACGGTGCCTCCGGAAGTAGATGCCGTAGCTCAGCACGATGATGGCGACGAGATCGGTAGCGATGGCGAGCGCGTCCGGCATGAGATCCTCCATGGGTGTAGGTGGCTCGTATGCTGGGTGACCAAGGTAAGAACTTCATGTGAACACGACGTGAACTGCGTGAGATCCGCCCCGGCACGCGCCTTCTCACGTGGTTCTCACCTGGTTCATGTCGAACCCTTAGGTGCGCCGCCTTCAATGACCTCGACCGGAGGTTGCCACCATGTTCACCGCGTTCCCCGATGCCCCGCGATGTAGGACTCGGCGCATCAGATGGGCGGGCGCTGCGGTTGTCGTCTCGTTGCTCGCCCGGTGCAGCTCGGGCGATGCGAGCGAGCCGGCCCGAAGCGACCCGTCGTCGGCAGAGTCGTCCTCCGGAGGGTCCGTGGCCCGGTCGAGCTCGTCGAGCGAACGATCCGACGACGGCGGCGAACTCTTCGACAGCTCCGTCGTGCACGACATCGAGGTCACGTTCGCTCGAGCCGAGTACGACGCGATGATCGCCACGTTCCGGTCATCGGGGGACAAGGACTGGATCTCGGCGACCATCTCCATCGACGGCGTGACCCTGAAGAACGTCGGCCTGCGGCTCAAGGGCAACTCGTCGCTGATGGGCCTGCGCAACAACAACGGCGGGGCCAACCGTGCCGGTGGACCGGGCGGCAACGCCTCGGCCGAGAGCCCCGCCACGCTTCCGTGGTTGGTGCGTCTGGACAAGTTCGTCGACGGCCAAAGCCACGAGGGATACACCGAGTTCGTCATCCGGTCCAACAACACGACGACCTCCCTCAACGAAGCGGTCGCCCTCGAGCTGATCGGCCTCAGTGGCCAAGCGACGCAGAAGGCGATCGCGACACGCTTCAGCGTCAACGGCGGCGCCGAGGTGCTGCGCCTCGCGATCGAGAGCCCCGACGACGAATGGGAAGACGACAACTTCGCCAACGACGGCGTGCTCTACAAGGCGGAGAGTGGTGGCGACTACAGCTACCGCGGCGACGACCCTGACGCGTACGACGAGATCTTCGATCAGGAGACCGACACCGACGTAGAGAACTTCAAGCCCCTCACCGACTTTCTGAAGTTCATCAACACTGCCGACGACGCGACGTTCGCGGCCGAGCTGTCGCAACACCTCGACATCGCCGCGTTCGCCAAGTACCTCGCCGGCCAAGAGCTCGTCGCCAATCAGGATGACATCGACGGGCCCGGCAACAACTCCTACCTGCGCTATGACGAGAAGACTGGCCTCATGACGGTCGTGTCATGGGACCTCAACCTGTCCTTCGGCGGCATGGGTGGTGGCGCTGGCGGCGGCGGCGCAGCCCGCCCCGGGGCTGCGGCTGCGCCGCGCCTGGGGGGCGGTGGTGGCTTCGGCGGCCGCAGCAATGTCTTGGTGACGCGATTCCTGGCCAACAGCACCTTCGAGGCGCTGTACCAGAAGTCGTTGGCCGAGCTCGAGACTCAGCTCTACGCCAGCGGCGAGGCGGCGGAGATCTTGAGTCGTTGGACCGCGGTGCTGCAGTCGCAAGCGAGTGACCTCGTCAGCGCGACGACCCTCACGCAAGAGGCGGCCAACGTGTCGCGGCACTTCACCACGTAGACGGCTCGTTTCCGTGAGTAGGATCCGCCGCGGGGAAGCTCGAAGACGGGGGTCTGGCATGGCTGGTTCCGGTTCGATCCTGGGTAACGCGGTGCTGCGCCTGGAGGACCCGACACTTCTCACGGGTGAAGGGAAGTTCGTCGACGACCTCGTCGAGCCGGGAATGCTGCATGTGAGCTATGTGCGTTCGACGGTTGCCCACGGCAACGTCGTCTCGGTCGACATCAGTGCGGCGACGTCGATGCCGGGCGTCGTCGGGGTGTATCACGCAGGCGGCGACGATCTCGGTCTGGCGTCGTTCCAGGGGTTTGCGATGATGCCGGCTGCACTCAACCGGCCGATTTTCGCCGCCGGCAAGGTGCGCTTCGTCGGCGACATCGTCGCGGCCGTCGTCGCCGAGACCAAGTCGCAAGCCGGTGATGCCGCCGATGCGGTGATCGTGGAGTACCAACAGTTGCCCGTGGTCAACACGGCGATGGCGGGCCTCGACGCCGACGCGCCACTGTTGTTCCCCGAGCACGGGTCGAACGTGTGCTTCGGCACCGACATCGGCCAAGACGCCGACCCGCTCGAGGGCGCCGATGTGGTCGCGGAGGTCACGATGGTGAGCCAGCGACTCGCCGGGGTGCCGATCGAGAACAACGGTGTCGTCGCCGTACCGAGCGACGGTGGGCTCACGCTTTGGGTATCGCATCAGGCGCCGCATTCCATCCACGGCTCCTACGCGCCGATGCTCGGGCTCGAACCGGAGAAGTTGCGCGTCGTGTGCCCGTGGGTCGGCGGCGGGTTCGGGCCCAAGGCCGCGGGCTATGTCGAGCACCTCGTCGCGGCCAAGGTCGCGCTGGCGCTGAACCGTCCGGTGAAGTGGGCCGAGACCCGCTCCGAGGACATGGTGTCGCTCGTGCAGGGCCGCGACTACGTGATGAGCGCCAAGCTCGGAGTCACCAAGGCGGGCAAGATCGTCGGCCTCGATGCCAATGTGGTCGCCTCGGCGGGTGCGTATCCGGCGATCGGCGCGATCTTGCCGATGCTCACCCAGATGATGTCGGTTGGTGTGTACGCGGTGCCCAAGGTGCGCTTCAAGACCGCCAGCGTCATGACGAACAACACCACGATCGGCGCGGTTCGTGGGGCGGGCCGGCCCGAAGCTACGCAACTGATCGAGCGTGTGCTCGATGTGGCCGCGGACAAGATCGGCATGGACCCGGCAGAGATCCGGCGGATCAACTTCATCCAGCCCGGCACATTTCCGATGACCACGCCCGTTGGTGCCAACTACGACTCGGGCGACTACGAGAAGTCGCTTGACGCCGCGCTTGCTGCCGCCGGATACACGGCATTGCGAGCCGAGCAAGCCACGCGTCGCGCCAACGGCGACGTCAAGCAGCTCGGCATCGGCTTGTCGACCTACGTCGAGATCACCGCGCCGGTCGGTCTGCACATCGAGTTCGGTGCGGTCGAGATCCACGACGACGGCAGCGCCAGCGTGTTCGCGGGTACGAGCGCGCACGGGCAGGGCCATCACACCGCATTCGCGATGTTGGCCAGCGACGTGCTCGGCATCCCGATGGACAAGATCAAGCTCGTCGACTCCGACACGGCCACCGTGCCTCGCGGCAACGGCACGTTGGGTTCGCGGTCGCTGCAGACTGCCGGTAGCGCGGTCCATCTGGCGTCGCTCGAGGTGCTCGATCGGGCCACGAACATCGCCGCGCACCTACTCGAAGCGACCGCCGACGACATGGTGGTCGGCGGCGGCGGCCTACACGTCGCGGGCGTGCCGGCGAAGCGCGTGTCGTGGGCCGATCTCGCGGCGGCGTCGAAGGAGGCGGCGAAGCTTCCCGACGGCGTCGAGCCCGGCGTCTTGCGTCACGAACTCGACTTCGACGGCACCGGCTCGACCTTCCCGTTCGGCGCGCACATATCGGTCGTCGAGGTCGATATCGAAACCGGGGCCGTGCAGATGCTGCGCCACGTCGCCGTCGACGACTGCGGTCGCATCCTCAACCCGTTGCTCGTCGCCGGGCAACAACACGGCGGCATCGCGCACGGCGCCGCGCAGGCATTGTACGAATGGGTGCAGTTCGACACCGACGGCAACCCGGTGACGTCGAACCTGGCCGACTACGGCATCCCGGCCGCGTCCGAGCTGTGCAGCTTCGAGACGTCGAACACGCAGACCGACAGCCCTCGCAACCCGCTCGGAGCAAAGGGCATCGGCGAGTCGGGCACCATCGGTTCGACACCCGCGATCCAAAACGCGGTGATCGACGCGGTATCGCACCTCGGTGTCATGCACATCGACATGCCGTGCACCGCCGAGTGCGTGTGGTCCGCGATCCAAGCCGCGCGCTAGCGCGCGCAAAAGCGTCCCCGCGGCGACGTTTTGGAGCGAGCGCGTGCCGCACCTGGTTGTGCGCCGCGTCAACTTCTCGGCCAACTCGGTAGCCGAAAAGCACGGTGGGCGTGCTCTTCGACCCGGAGATCGTTTCGACGACTGTCTCAGACCATGGCTTCGCACGCGCGTTGCAGCCGATCGCGTGGCGCCAAGGTCGGTGACTCGTCGAGCATGCGGTCGACGACGGCGTCGAGTTCGGCCGCGCCGATGCCGGCATCGCGCAACCTCGTCGGCACCGCCAACGCGGTGAGGAATTCGGCGAGGCCGGCGCTGAGGGGCGCACCATTGCCCACGGGCCATCCCAGCGCATCGGCCATCTCTGCTTGGCGAGCCCCTGTGAGGTCGAGGTGGTACTCGAGCGCGTGGGGAAGCGCGACACATGATCCGACGCCGTGCGACAGCTCGAAGACGGCACCCAGCGCGTGCCTCGCGGCGGTCGAAAACCACCCGCCGAAACGCGGCGCTGCGAGGCGGGGCAGCGCCATCTTGGTCATCCACGTGGCAACGAGTTCGCTCTGTCGACGTGCGGCAAGATCGATCTCACCAGTGCCCCGAAGCGACTCGGTGAGCTGTCGTGTCGCGCTGAGAAGGATCGGGTCGCAGAAGGGTTCGCCGTCGCTTCGGCAGAACGCCAAGATCGTGTCGTCGAGCGCTTTGACCGCGGTCTCGTTCCAGACTCGGGTGGGAGTGTGGACTGCGATCTCACCGTCGAGGAACGCGGTGCGGTCGACGCAGTTGCTGTCGCCGTAGGGCACTTTGCGCGCCGTATCGCCGTGGCGCGCCCCCCAGAACGGCAAGAACTCTGCGAACGACAGCGTGGTCGTCACCATGACGACGCCGATCGTCCGACGCGCCGTGGCGTCCGACTGCTCGGATAGTCGGCCGAACATGACCGGTTCCAGATCGGCCACGGTTGCGGTGTCGGTTCCGAGCAAGACGGCGATGCCCTTCGCACAATCGACGGCACTGCTGCCGCCGACCGCGACGAGGCCATCGGCGTCATTGGCACGCGCCAATGCTGCCCCGGCGTCGACCGTCTCGACCGGTGTGTGCGGCCGCGAACCGTCGAACACCAGCACGTCACGATCGAGCGCGCGACGGACCGTGTCGAGTGCCGGAGACCGCGCGACACTTGCGCCGCAGACAATCATCGGCCGGCGAAGTTGCTGGGCGTCCACCTCCGCGGCCAACCGTTCGCGCACCGCGCCCAAGCCGCAGATCACCGCCCGCAGACCTCGCTCTACCCGAAAGGTGCTCACGCCGGTCGGTGGATCGTTCACGGCGCGAGGGTATCCCGGCTCGAATTGGTCGTCGGTTGCCGGCGGCCGGGCCATCATCGGGCAGTCTGACGGGACAATGGCCCGTGCTCTTCAAATCCCCAGGTAGTCAATGGATGCGGGCAACGCACTGACGATCGCGGCGGTGGCCCTTGGCGCCACGACGCACGCCGTCACGGGGCTGGGGTTCTCGATTGTCTGTGTGCCCGCGCTCACGGTTGTGTACGGCGGCCGCGATGGCGTGCGGCTGGCGAACCTTCTCGCGTTGGGCGTCAACGTGCTCGTGCTCGGCCGAGAGGGACGCCACGCCGACTTCCGCCGCGCGTTCTCCTTGTTGGTACCGGCTGCGATTGCCGCGCAACGCGATCTCGGTGGCGGTGCGGGGCGCGCCCGACATCTCGTCCGGTCTACTCATCGCATGCGCCATCGCGCTCGTGGTTGGCTACGCCGCAGGAGTCGTGCTGCGCGGCCGCATCGATGCACGACATCTTCAGCTCGGCACATTGCTGCTCGCCGGATGCGGAGCAGTTGCTGCGATTGTCAAAGGTTTCGTATGAGCCGGAAGGTCTCGGTCGTCTGTTGTCGCTAGCGTCACGATAGATGAGCGGCAAGAGCGGTGAAGAGTCACGCGAAGGGGTGACGTTCACCAACCTCGACCAACCACTGTTCGACGAAGCGGGCGCGACGAAGCGAGACCTGCTGGAGTACCTCGATGGGGTGAGTGACCGGGTCATCCCCGAGTTGCAAGACCGGCCGTTGTCGGTGATCCGGGTCCATGCCGGTCAAGAACCGTTCATGCAGAAGAACGTGCCGAAGTACACGCCGTCGTGGGTGCGTACGGTGCCGTACTGGGCCGAGGCGTCGAAGCGCGAGGTGAACTACGCGCTGTGCAACGACCGGCGCACACTGTTGTGGTTCGCCAACCAGCGCGCCGTGGAGTATCACCCGACGCTCATACGCGTCGACCACCCCGACCGCATGACCCATCTCGTGCTCGACCTCGACCCGCCCGAGTCCGACGCGTTCGCGCTGGCGGTACGAGCAGCCCATCTCGTCCACCAAGTGCTGATCGATTTGGGACTCGAAGGTGCGGTCAAGACCAGCGGGGCCAAGGGTGTGCACGTGTTCGTGCCGATCGACGACCACGCGCCGATGGAGGATGCGGCTGCCGCGACGAGAGCGATCGCGGCGCGCGCCGAACTGTTCGATCCGAAGCTCGCCACGACGGCGTTCATGAAGGAGGACCGTGGCGGCAAGGTGTTCGTCGACTCGACGCGGGTCGGTGCGGCCACCGTCATCGCCGCGTACAGCCCGCGGGCGAGGCCCGGCGTTCCCGTGTCGTTCCCCGTCGGTTGGGGTGACCTCGACGACGTCATGCCGTCCGATTTCACCGTACACACTGCGCTCGGACATCTCGGCGACCGCAACCCATGGGCAGCGCAGATGCCGGGCCCGCAGAGATTGAGCGCGGAGCTCATCGAGGAGGGCCACGCGATCCCCCTGGCTCGCGTGCAGGCCATGCACGAAGGCAAGCGCCGCGCCCGCGCCCGTCGCGATCCGGGCTAGGAGCGTCGATGTCACGCCGCGGACTACGTTGACCGTCGTCGATGGAGGAGACCGTGGGTGACAACGATCCTGGCCCGGCGCAAGAGGCGTGGCGCGAGTTGCTCGATGTGTTGCGGGCGAGCGACCGTTCGTTCATCGACGCCGGCCGCGGTTCCTTCGACGAACGCGAGATCGGCTACGGCTATCGCAATCTGATGCACATCTTGACCTTCGCCACCGGGATGTACATGAACGCCGATCCGGAGTGGCCGAAGTTCGTCGCGTCGTGGAAGGACCCGCCAGGTGAGAAGACCCTCGGCGAGCATCCCGACGTTCACTACCAGTGGGCGGCGGTCCGCGGTGGACGCCGCTACCGGATCACGGGCCGCCGGGGGGACGAAGCGTACCTGTCGTTCACATTGCATCGCGGTGTGCGCGGTTCGGGGCAGGAGCAGTTCTTCGACAGTCACATCAACCACCATGATCTGAAGACCGATGCCGAAGGCCGCTTCGAGATCATCGTGTCGCCCGAGCCGGAAGGGGACAACTGGTTGCGGGCCAGCGCGGACGCCAACGAGATCTACGCCCGCGCCTACCACCTCGATCCACAGAACGACCGGCGGGCGACCTACGACATCGAGCCATTGGATGCGCCGCGGGCAACGCGGTTGGATCGAGAGACCGTCGCAGAACGCCTGCGAGAGATGACTCGCCTCGTCCGCGATATGACCCGAGCGATTCCGCAACCGCTGGACAACCCGAACACGGTCGGTGAGCTATGGCAGACGGATGCAACAGGCCCGAGCCGCATGTGGTCCGCGCTCGACAACGTGTACGCCTTGGGTGTGTTCGCGCTGCAACCGTCCGAGGCGCTCATCGTCGAGGGCGTGGTCGTGGCGTGTGACTATTGGGGGATTCAGCCGTGGTCGCCGTTTCTGGGGTCGGGCGACTATCGGCGCCATCGCGTCACGATCAACAACGCGCAAGCTCGCCTCGGTCCCAATGGTGAGTTTCGCGTCGCGCTTGCGATGGAGGATCCGAAGGTGTTAAGCCTCGACTGGATCAGCACCTCCGGAGAACGGCAAGGAACCTTCTTCATCCGTTGG
The DNA here is from genome assembly GCA_035525225.1 of Acidimicrobiales bacterium. Taxonomy (GTDB): domain Bacteria; phylum Actinomycetota; class Acidimicrobiia; order Acidimicrobiales; family WLNW01; genus DATLFA01. The sequence goes on along the minus strand of DATLFA010000094.1, from coordinate 48,885 downwards.
ATGTGCCCGAGTGCTCGACCACCTGCGCCGACGTGTCGACTCGTGGGATTCGACGAGTTGCGGACGTAACTCTCAACTGTCGGGGGTCGCTCCACTCGGTGAATCGAAGCGCGAGCGCAATGGCACGTTGGGCAAGAACAAGAACACGATGAATCCGACGAGAATCGCCGGTAACGCCCAGCGCACGGCCGTGGTGATCGAATCAGAGAATGCGCTGATGACCTGCGAGCGGATCGGCTCGTCGAGCGCACGGATCACGGTCGGTCGACCCTGCAGGGCGTCGACATCGGGAACGGCAGCCAGCGCATCGGGACCGACGTAGCGAGGAATGAGGGTCTCGACTCGACTCGAATAGATCGCGCCGAGCGCCGCCGACCCCATGACCCCACCGAGGCTGCGCAGAAACGAGAGGCCCGCGGTGGCGACACCCAGATCCTTGTGCGCCACCGCATTTTGCACGATGAGCACCATGGACGGACCGAGCTGGCCCATCCCGAAGCCACCGATGGCAAGGCGGAACGCCACGTCGAATCGGCTGGTACCGGGTCCCATCGTCGACAACAAGTACGCGCTGAGTGCAAGGAGTGCGCAGCCGATCAGCGGATACGGTCGGTAGTTGCCGAAGCGTTGTATGAGCCGACCGGAGACGATCGAAGCGATCGTGATACCAACCGCGCTCGGGACTGTCAGCAAGCCCGAACTCGTCGCGCTCGCTCCCCTCACGACTTGGAGGAACAGTGGAACGTACGCGTTGACTGCGTACATGCCGATACCGATCACGAATCCCCCGGCGCACGCGAGCCGCACGACCCTGTCCGTGAACAACCACAGGGGCATGATCGGCTCGGCGACACGTTGCTCGACGAGAACGAACACGACTGTGAAGACCAGTGATGCGAGGATCAAACCTTCCGCTGTCGCTGATCCCCAGCCGTAGCGTTGAGCCGACCACAGCAACGCCACGATGAGCGGGGCGACTGCGGCCGACAGCGCCATCGCTCCGATGAAGTCGATCGACCGGCGTGTCGGAACTCGAGTGATGTGCAGAAGCTTCTGCACCGCGAACATGGACAAGCCTCCGATGGGCAGATTCACGAAGAAGATCCACCGCCAGTTGAGGTGGTCGACGATGAGCCCGCCGAACAGTGGGCCGGTTGCGACTGCCACCGCGAACGTCGCGGCGATGTACCCCTGATAGCGGGCTCGCTCTGTTGGCGGCAAGAGATCGCCGACGATCGCCATGGGTAGCGAGAGCAGGCCACCGGCTCCGATGCCTTGTAGCGCACGATACGCGACGAGTTGCCACAGCGATTGCGACGTCGCGGCGAGCAGCGATGCCAGCACGAACAGCGCGATCGACGCTTGGTAGGTGCGGCGGCGCCCGAAGATGTCGCTCAGCTTGCCGATGATCGGCGTGGCGATGGTCTGGGTCATGAGGTAGCCGACGACGATCCAGGGAGCCTGGCTCAGACTGCCGAGATCACCGACGATCGTCGGCAGCGCGGTGTTCACGATGGTGCCGTCGACGGCGGCCAGGTACATCCCCGACACCACCGCCAACATCACGAGGTGGATGTGTTCCGGAAGCTCTTCGGACGCAGGGTCGTTCGTCGTGAGCATCGGGCCCGAACCCTATGGGTGATCCGGCGGGCGCGTCGTGACGGTTGCGGGCAGGCATGCCCGCGTGTTCTCAGTCACTTAGGTATTGACCTAAGTATAAACTGTCGGTATGGTCACGTCTGTGACCCGGACGATGAATCGCGCGGCGGTTGACGGGGTGTTTCGGGCGCTGTCCGATCCGACTCGTCGTGATGTGATCGCTCGTTTGACGCGCAGCCCCGCGTCGGTGAGTGAGTTGGCAGAACCGTTCGAGATGGCCCTGCCCTCGTTCGTTCAACACCTTCGAGTGTTGGAGTCGAGCGGAGTAGTCCGCTCAACCAAGACGGGCCGCGTGCGAACGTATCAACTCGTCCCGAAGCGCCTGCAGATGGCCGAGCACTGGTTGGCCGCGCAGCGCGACTTTTGGGAACGCCGGATGGACCAATTCGAACGCTATGCGAACAGCATGGAGGACGATCGATGACGTCGCCCGAATCTCCGACACTCGATGCCAGGCTCGATCTGATGGTCGAGCGTGCCGTCAGTGTCTCTCCCGAGCGCGCGTGGGCGGCGTGGACCGATCCCGATCACCTTCGTCGTTGGTACGCACCTGCGCCGGGCGTGATCGCGGAATGCGACATCGACTTGCGTGCCGGCGGGGTATTTCGCTTTGTGATCCGGCAACCCGATGGGGTCGAGAATGCGGTCACCTGTTGCTATCTCGTCGTCGAGCCCTATCGCCGATTGGTGTGGACCGACGCGTTGCGTCCCGGCTATCGGCCCGCGCCGACCGGCTTCTTCACCGCGGTGATGACGCTCGAACCGCAGGGTGACGTGACCTTGTGCAGGACCGTCGCGCTGCATCGCAACGAAGCCGAGCGGAATCATCACGCGGACATGGGGTTCTACGACGGCTGGGGCACGGTTCTCGATCAACTCGGTGCATACGCGCCGACGATGTGACCGGGGCGCTTCACGCAAGGAGTATGAACATGCGCAATGTTGTCCTCATGCAATTCCTCTCGCTCGACGGCGTCGCCGAAGAGCCGAGCGACTGGTTCTTCGACGACGGCCCCGAATTGTTCGAGCACATTGCACGCGTAGTCGAGACGCAAACTGACGTGCTCTTGGGCCGAGGTACGTACGACTACTGGGTCGACTACTGGCCGACATCGGATGTCGAACCATTTGCGACATTCATCAACACGACCCGCAAGCACGTCGCCACGTCGACCGACCTCACCGGCCAGTGGAACAACACCACCCGGATGACGTCGCCGGTGGCCGACTACGTCCGGCTCCTCAAAGAGGAGCCGGACGGTGACATCGGCATACACGGCAGTACTGAACTCGCCCGGTCCCTGATTGCCGACCGACTCGTAGACGAGTTGCGACTGGTGATGCCACCGACAGTAGCCGGCCACGGCAAACGCCTCTTTTCGGCTGACGCGGATATGGGACTCCAGCAATTCGATCTGATCGACGTCCAGAGAACGCCCAAAGGTACGCTTTTCCTGCACTATCGAGCGGCGCGGTGAGCTGAGTAGCCGCAGTTTCACCGGTTCAGATCAAATAACCGGTGACGTCGATGATGACGTGCGTCGCTCCGCCGCCGCAGCGCACCTTGATCTTGCGGTCGGTGCTGACAGCCACGATCGAACTGTTGGCGATGTCTTGCGCCGTGAAGTAGTTGATGCTCGAGGTACCGGGCCACGTCGTGCCATCGGGGAACAAACTGAGGTACCCGAGCGCGCTCTGCAGCGTGGTGGTCAGGTTGACGATGGCCGCAGTCGCGCCTGCGGGGACAACCGACGAGAGGTCGATGACACGCTCTTCGTTGTCGACGATCTTTGCGACACCCACGCTGTCGCGGCTGTTGTAGACGCGTTGCTGCGGATTGACGGTCACTACGCGGCGATACGGCGGGATGAACCCGACGCGGGCCATCTGCAATGCAAGTGTCGCGGTCGTGCCGGTGACCTCGATCAGATAGAGGCTGTTGCCGTCGGTCAACTCGTTCAATGTCATCGTGGCCGAGGCGCCACCCGCGACTGGTGTCGTCGCGAGCGCGGGCGCAACGAAAGTTCCGCCCGCAGGCACTCGATAGACTTCGGCGGTTAGCGGACCCGGGTCGCCCGACGCGAAGATCTCGACCTCTCTGAGCGTGGATCCGACGGGAAGGCCGAAGTGGGCGTCGATTGCGGTGCCGGCGTACACACCAGTCGAACCGGGCTGGAAGAAGAGGGTGTTGTTTTGTGAGATGAACGACGACCCGCCAAGGATCAGGTAGTCGAGCCCCGCGGATATCGCCGCCGGCGCCAACTGCGCCGCGGCAACCGCGCGGGCCCGCGGCGCGTCGGCGGCGGCTGACGCGATCCCCGGCCCCACGGCAGCGGCACCCGCACCGACGCCCAATCCCGCCAGGACCGTTCTGCGACTGATCGACATATCGATTCCTTCCGTTGTGAACGAAGGGGTGATTCTTGTCGAAAACGCGGCCGATTGGTATTGCACGTGCAACCGCAGAAGGTCCTCGCGGGTTCGATCACATCGAAGTCAGCGAGACGATTTGTAACCACACGAAGTGCGGTTGTTGTGCCGGTCCACCGAACACATGAGCGGGGCCCTTACAGTCTTGTCGCCCGCACATGGATGAACACCGCACTGACGTACCCGTGCTTCCGCCGGGCAGCAATGTCGAGTTGGGCGGTCGCGGATCGACGTACGTGCGACAGGTCGAAGGGCCGCCCGGTGCGCCCGCCTTGCTCTTGTTGCACGGCCTTGCCGCGACGGCAGATCTCAACTGGTTCGCGTGCTTCGACGAGTTGAGCCAGTCGTTCAGAGTGGTGGCGCCCGATCTACGCGGTCACGGCGGGAGTGTTCGCGCGATCAAATTCGATCTGGAGCAGTGCGCTGACGACATCGCCGCGCTCATCGATGCGCTCGATGTCGGCCCGGTTATCGCCGTCGGCTACTCGATGGGCGGCTTCGTGGCGCAGCTTCTGTGGCGCCTCCACCGAAGGTGTGTGTCGGGATTGGTCCTGTGCGCCACCGCGGCCCGAGTCGACGGGAACCGGCACTGGCTCACGTATCAGACACTTGGCGCGGCGACGACCACGCTCCGTTTCGTTCCGCGCGCCCTTCGACCAAGTGCGGATCTGATCGGCGAGCGCCTGTTCGGAACCATCAGTGATCAAGCCCTGCGGAGCTGGGCTCGTCGACAGATGCGGCGTAACGATCTCGTCACCGTTTTCTCGGCCATGGAAGCAGTGGTGCGCTTCAGCTCGAAGGAATGGGCGAGTGCGATCGACGTGCCCGCTGCAGTACTGATTCCCGAATCCGATCGCGTCGTTCCCGTCGAGCGCCAGCGCGAACTGGCGGACGCGATCCCGGCGGCATCGGTGTACACCCTCGAAGGCGATCACGGAGTCTGCGTGACTGCTCCGGCGTCGTTCGTTCCGGTTCTCGCGACTGCGTGCCGCAACGTGGCTGATCGCGCCGAAGGGGCCTAGTCGGGGCCTAGACATCCCACGGCTGTGTATCCGGCCCCAAAGGCCGTCTCCGTGACGTGCAGCTGCGGCACGAACTGGATCAGCACCGCCCACGGCTTGTCGAAGCCGGCGAAGCTGCCCACAAATGGTCGATGAGCCAAGGCGGTGAGAACGTTGAGACCGGCGAACCAGGGCGGGGCCCATTTCGCGCCGACAGCGGCGCAACGGCCACCCGGACGAACGTGGCCGAGAACATTGCGGATGGCGTTAGGTGATTGGAGGATGTCGTGCGCGGCGCAGAACAACGCCGCGTCGGCCGAGGCGCCGATGTCTACTGATTCTGCATCGGACTCGATCAGCGTCACATTTCGCCAGCCCTTTCGAGCGCAGCGAACATCGGCCTGCGCCAACATCTCGGCGGATCGATCGATACCGATGATCCATCCAGTTGGACCGATGCGTTCCTGCATATACGAAAAGCACAGACCAGTGCCGCAACCGACGTCGAGCACGACCTGTCCGGAAGTCAGCTGGAGAAGCTCGACGGCCCTGGCTCGAAACGCGTTGAAGAGTGTGGTTGCGGTGTCGTAGCTGCGGGCGAGATGACGATACGTCGGAGTTCTGACATCGCGTTCGCCAGGCTCGATGCGGAGCGCGATCGGGTCGCGCAAGTCGATGATGACGTCGTTGACTTGGCGCGTCAGTTCGGCGTGGACCAGCGATGCAATGGTGGGGGTCCGTCGCCCCATCAGAACGTCTACCCGCTCGCCGCGGCGACGGGATGCAGTTGGGTGGCCAACACCCGAGCGATCTCCGCGGTCACCTGGCGGTAGTCGATTGCAGACTCGCTCGCCATTTCTCCGACCGTCTGTGACACCGGCAAGAATTGTGCCCGCGCTCGCCGATGTGCTTTGTAGAGGCGCACGATCGATCGAAAACACGGAACGCCGGCGGCTTCGAGCGCCGCAAGTGCCTCGGTGGCCTCGTTCATGGAACGAACGTCGACCATCGTCAGGAGCACATACGCCTTGCGCCGGTCGACGAACGCCTGCATCGTCTGCAATGCGGACACGATTTCGGCTCCCTCGGGCGGCGCAGTGCAGACGAAAAGGTCGGCGATGTTGGCGAGCGCCGCCACCGCGGGGCTGTTCGCTTGCGGTGGAGTATCGACAACTATGAGGTCATGTCGATGCGTCTCACATAGCTCGACGAGCCGTGCCGGGTCTGTCTCCTCGACGATCGTGACCGACCAGAGGGACGGATCCGCGACCCACCATGACGCGCTGCCCGCGTCTTGAGGGTCGCTGTCTATCAACAGCACGCGGAGCGTCTCCGCGAAAAGCGCCGCGACGTTGACCGCCGTAGTGGTCTTGCCGACGCCCCCTTTGGCCGAGCACACAACGACAACCCGTGCCACGACGTTGCCTCCGCTCACGCATCGACGCGTTGGCTGCCTCGATGCGTCCGCCCGGAGTCTCTCCCACGGTCGATGATGTCGCAAGACTTTCGTGACCGGGAATTCATCCGTGAAGCCTTTTGGCTGTCGCGGAACCATGGTAGAAATCCGCCGCCGGTCGCTCATGTTGCCGGGGTCCCCAGGACCGTCCTGATCTCCTCTCCGTGCAGCAAAGGGACGCTAGGAGGCAGCGGATGGCCGCGAACTCGAACCGCAGGCAGGGGAGTCGTTCTCCGACCGAGTCCGACGCGTTGATGCAGCAAGCGCAAGACCAACTCGTCAAGACCCAGGGGAAATTGATCGAGGCGGCGATGACGATGCAAGAGCCGATGACCGACGCAGTGCGCAAGACGTTCGCGATGGCCGGCGATGTGATCAGCACGGGCCAGCGCATCGCGCCCTACGACAAGTTGCTCGAGATCCAGCTCGACCTGTTTCACAAGCTGTTCGACCTTCAGGTGGGCCTCGCGAAGGTGATCTTCGAAGCGCAGAGCGATCTGGTGAAGTCCACGCGCCGCGCCTTGCAAGCCGAGGGCGAGACTTCGTCGACCGCGACCGCTGCGGCCGCGATCGATCTCAGAAGTGCGCCCGCCGACAAGCCTGCAGTGGCATCGACCACTTCGTAGAGAGCGGCGACGAATCACGCGACGGGGTGCAGGCGTTGGTGTAGCCGTTCGCCACTCCATCGGCGGTCGGCGACTCGATGTGCAACACTCCCGGGTCGTCGGCTCATGTGGACTGGCGAAACGATGGGGATGGTGGTTGCGCTATGTACCTCTTTCAACGCACGGTCACTTCGGGGCGGAGCGCGAAAGCCGATCGCGTGGGCGATCGAAATCAACAAGCTCGTCAGCGACCTCGGCGGTGTCGAGGTCGGCCTGTGGTCCTCGGTCTTCGGCTTCCCTCTGGGTACCGTCGTGTGGAGTGCCCGGGTCGATTCACGAGCTGCGCTGGCTCAGGTGACCGAGAAGCTCATGGCCATTGATCACCGCGACCCCCAGTTCGGGTCAAATCTCCAAGGCACTCGCCTGGGGTGTGGAGATCACCACGATGTACTCCCGCATCACGGGCTCGCCGGCGTCCTTCTTCGCCGATTCGTACGGTCAGCCGACGTGGATCACCCCTCACGCCGACCTCGCTGCCGTCGACGCGGCCAATGATGCGCTCCGGGCGAACCCCAACTACCTCGCTTCGATCGATGGCGCCGGCGCGTTGTTCGTCCCGGGCTCGGGGATGCAAGGTCTCGCGACACGGATCGCGTGACCTCGCCGCGTCACGCGGCGCGTTCAGCGCGCCGTGGTCGCTTCGGGCCCTCCGTAGTAGCACCAATCGAATGCCTGCGGATCGGTGAGGATCGTTCGGCCGATGGCGGCCGTGGCTTCGGAGATCTGAGAGGTGATCCCGTCGTCGGCGCTCGCCCCGACCTGACCCTTGCGGATCATCGCGCCGGGATCGAGGATCGGGATCTCGCCAACGGTGCGAAGCTCGAACTTGTCCTCGTGCGCTTTCATCCACGAGAACGAGGTGTACTCGAGGATCGCGGGCCACTGTTCGTCGAGCACGTCGAAGCCGAGGAACTCTGCGATACGGCGGACGGATCCTTCGTGGTCACGCTTCATATCCGCGTAGTGCAACAGCATGACGTTGGGCTCGTGACGTAGGGGCCACCACGCGGCAAGGAACCCGAAGATCATCGGCACGATGCCTTGGCTCCCTACGCCGGCAAAGAAGGTCTCGACGTCTTGTCCGACGAGACCTTCCCGCGGGAGCTCCCACAGGTCGAACCACGCGTCGGAGTGCGCGGCGATGAACGGGCGAAACGAGGCGAGCGCCTCGTCGGGGTTGCGGGCGATGACGACGTATCGCACATCGACGCCCGATCCCGACCGTTGATAGGGCAGGGTGGGTGGCGCGGCGTGGCTCTTGAAGGCGCGGCGCCTGTCGCGGGGCATTGCGTCGAACGCGGCGACGAGGTCGTCGAGGATGCGGCTCGGACCGGGAACGAACTCGAGCCACGGCACCTCGGCGTAGACGTCGGCGAACGCGGAGTCGCCACCGGATCGGAGTTGGTGGACGATGTTCATCGTCCAGGTCGTGCCGCTCTTGGGCGGCACCGACACCACGATGTCGCCATCATGCCACTCGATCCGCTGCTGGATCGTGTCGTTGATCCACGGCGGCGGTCCCGGCGGTGGACTGCCCTGTTCGGGTGCTGCGGCCACTCGTTCCCCCTTGTGAGGTTCGTGAGGCTAATGCCCCGCCAACTCAGTCACCGCACATCTAGTAGGGGTCAGTGGTCGTTGGCATACGTTTCGAGCGCCCGTTGATTTGAGTATCACGTTCCGAAGGGCGTGGGTCACGATCAGCAGGGGTGAGCGTTACGGCGTGATCGTCCAGGCGGACGAACTGCCCCCGCGGTCGGTGGTGCTCGTCGCTCCGACGTCGACGAGTGCGCGGGCGGCGTCGTTCCGTCCGGAGGTGACCGTCGCGGGTGGCGACACCCGAGTACTGGTTGAGCAGGTGGGCGCGGTTGACGTGCGACGACTCGGCAAGCGTGTCGGGCGTCTGGCCGCCGACGAGATGTGGGCCGTTGACGAAGCGCTCATGACGGTTCTCGGCCTCAACTGAACTGCCGAGTTGTCTGCCAGCGCAACCGGCCGCCCTGAATCCGAGAGAAGTGCGCGAGGGGGGACTTGAACCCCCACACCCTTGCGGGCGCAGGCACCTGAAGCCTGTGCGTCTGCCATTTCCGCCACTCGCGCGTGACTTACAGCGAGTGCGCAGGCTAGCGCCTGGCGGCGGGGTCGACGCCACGAGTATCACCGCGTGAAAACCGGGGCTGGGGTGGGATCGGCGGCCCACCGGGCGCCGCTAATGTGGTCCCGCGTGGGACTTCGTGGGATCGAGCGCCGCCTCGAGCAGATGGTCGAGGGCACTTTTGCCCGCGTGTTCAAGTCGGGGGTGAGGCCCGTCGAGATAGGCCGCCGCCTGGTGCGCGAGATGGACGATCGCCGCTCGATCGGGGTCAACGGTCGCACGGTCGCGCCGAACGCGTTCACCTTGCGCCTGTCCTCGGAGGACCACGAGCAGATGGCGGCCATCCGTGAGTCGCTCATCCGCGAGCTCTCGAACGCGGCGCGCGAGCACGCCCGCGACGAGGGCTATGGCTTCCTCGGGCCGATCACCTTCGACATGCAACCCGACGAGTTGCTGCACACGGGCCAGTTCCGCGTGAGCGGTCGTCTGGCCGAGGGTGAAGGCGCGGGCACGGTCGGCGCGTTGGTGCTGCCGACAGGCCAGCGGGTCGTGCTCGGTGAGTTCGTGCTCACGATCGGCCGGCTGCCCGAGTGCACGATCACCCTGGCCGACACGAATGTGAGCCGCAAGCACGCAGAGGTTCGTCCCGACGGCGCAGGGTTCGTGCTCAGCGACCTCGGTTCGACCAACGGCACGTTCGTCAACGGTGTGCGGATCACACAGCACGAGCTAGCCGACGGTGACGTCATCACATTCGGCGGCGCGGCGAAGATCACATTCGAGGCGTCCTGAGTGTCCGAACAGCTGCTGAACGTTTTCAAGGTGTGCCTCTTGATCGTGCTGTACCTGTTCTTCCTGCGCGTGTTGCGGGCGGTATGGGCCGAGCTCAAAGAACCGAAGCCGGCCGTTGCCGCAAACCCCGCGCCCGCAGTGCCGGCCCCCGCTCCCGTGGCACCCGCGAAAGAGCCAGCGCGTTCGCATCTCGTCGTCGTCGCCCCCGAAGAACAGCGCGGCCGCTCGTACGAGTTGCTCGACGAGCTCACCGTCGGGCGCGCCGCCGGTTGTCACATCGCGCTCGACGATCGCTTCGTGTCGCAACTGCATGCGCGCATGTTTCGCAGTGACGATCAATGCTTTCTCGAAGATCTCGGTTCGACCAACGGCACCTTCATCAACGACGACAAGGTCACGAGCCCGGCGCTGCTGAGGAAGGGCGACCACGTTCGCATCGGCAACTTCGTGATGGAACTGCAATGACGTCGTTCGCCTGGGGGGCAGCGACCGATGTCGGGCGCGTGCGCCATATCAACCAGGACAGCCTGGTCGCGCGGTTCGGCCTCTACGCAGTGGCCGACGGTATGGGTGGTCACACCGCGGGCGAGCTCGCCGCCGAGATCGCGGTCGAGGTGCTCGAAGAGCAACAGGCCATCGTCTCGACGCGCGATCTCATCGAGGCGGTCCACGCGATGAACACGGCGATCATGGCGCGGGCCGAAGCCGAGCCTGCGCTCAGCGGCATGGGCACGACCTTGTGCGCGCTGGCCCTCGTTGTCAGTGGCGAACAAGAGCGCCTCGCGATCGCCAACGTCGGTGACTCGAGGATCTACGTCCACGCCGGCGACGAGTTCGAGCAACTCACCGAAGATCACAGCCTCGTCGCGCAATTGGTCCGCGACGGCACTCTCACTGCCAGCCAGGCCGATCGCCACCCACAGCGAAACGTGTTGACCCGCGCGCTCGGCATCGGCTCCGAGGTGACGGTCGACGCCTGGGAAGTCCTGCCCTTCGCCGGTGATCGCTTCGTGCTGTGTAGCGACGGATTGAGCAACGAGCTCACCGACGATCAGATCGCGGCGGTCCTGCGGCGACTGGCCGAACCGCAAGAGGCCGCGAACGAGCTCGTCCGTCTGGCGAACGACAATGGTGGTCGCGACAACATCACCGTGGTGGTCGTGGACATCTTGGGCGACGAACGGGCCGACGGGCTCGCGGTGTCGGCCACGAAACAGCGGGTCCCGGACATGGCCGGATTCGAGACCGCGATGGACCACCAGACGGTCGACGGAACCACAGTGCGCGCCGCCGTCGCCGAGCCCGCTGCTCATGCCAGCCAGGAAGTACGGGAGCCGCGCCCGCCGATCTTCACGGTCCGGACGGTGCTGTTCCTTTTCGCTGTGGTGCTCGTGCTCCTCGTCGCAGCCGGCGCGGTCTATTGGATCGGGGGACGCACCTACTACGTGGCTTTCAACGACGCGGATCAGGTCGCCATCTATCGCGGTCGCCCGGGCGGGCTGCTCTGGATCGACCCCACCGAAGCCGAAGTAGCAGCCGACTTGAACCGCTCCCAGATCCCCGACGCGTTGGTGCCGACGCTCGAACGGGGCCATGACGTGAGTTCGCTCGCCGCCGGCCGGCGCTACTTGTCCAACCTGCGCCAGGAGATCTCACGGCAGGCAGCGTTGAACGAGACCAGCGGCGTGTCGACCACCACTACCACCACGACAGTGCCCACGGCCTCGACCGCAGTTGCCGACAGCTCGCGATGAAGCGACGCGTCGAGCTCGGATTGGTCGTTTTGGCCGCGCTCATCACGGTCGCGGCCTATGCCTTGGTGAGCATGGGCAGCGAGGCGTCGGTGCCGGCCAATATCGGCCCGTTTTTCGGTGTCGTGCTCGCCTTGTTCATCGGCGCGCATTTCGCCACCCGTCGTCTGGCACCCAATGCGGACCCGCTGCTCTTGCCCCTCGCCGTGTTGTTGAACGGTTTGGGCTACGTGTTCATCGTGCGTGTCGCCAACGATGTCAGGGGAGCAAAAGACCTTCCGGGGCTTCAGGCCACCTGGACGCTGCTCGGCGTGACGGCGTACATCACCACGCTGTTCGTGCTGCGCCGCGTGCGCGTGCTCGACCGCTATCGCTACATCTTCATGGCGATCGGCGTCGGCCTGCTGTTGTTACCGCTGACGCCCAAGCTCGGTGTCGAAGTGAGCGGTGCCCGCATCTGGATCCGCTTCGCCGGCCTGAGCTTTCAGCCAGGTGAGATCGCGAAGATCGCGCTGGCCATCTTCTTCGCGTCCTACCTCGTCGAGCACCGAGAAGTGCTGCGCATGGGCAGCTTCAAGTTGGGGCCGCTGCATCTGCCCGAACCGAAACACCTCGGCCCCGTCGGTCTCGCGTGGGCCGTCTCGTTGATCGTGCTCGTCTTGGAGCGCGATCTCGGCTCGTCGCTGCTGTTCTTCGCGGTTTTCGTCACGATGGTGTGGATCGCCACCGAGCGCGCGTCCTACCTGTTGATCGGTTTGCTGTTGTTCACCGGTGGTGCGTACATCAGCTATCAGAGGTTCGACCACGTACAGGCGCGCGTCGAGGCATGGGTCGACCCGTGGCAGGATCCGAAGGGCAGAGGCTTTCAGATCATCGAAGGGTCGTTCGCGATGGCCGAAGGTGGTTTGACGGGCACCGGTCTCGGCCTAGGGCGGCCCTACAAAGTGCCGCGGGTCGAAACCGACTTCATCTTCGCCGCGATCGGCGAAGAACTCGGTCTCGCCGGCTCGGCGGCCGTCCTCATTGCGTTCCTTCTCATCGTGGCGTCGGGCCTGCGCATCGCCGTACGCGCTCGCCATCCGTTCGAAAAGATGTTGGCGACGGGCCTCACCGCGCTCATCGGCTTTCAGGCGTTCATCATCATCGGCGGCATCACGCGTGTCGTGCCCCTGACCGGCATCACGTTGCCGTTCGTGTCGTATGGCGGTTCATCGCTGCTCGCGAACTATGTGTTGCTGGCACTCTTGGTGCGAATCTCCGACGAGTCGTCGCCGTCGCCGCGTGGGCGCACCCCCCGCCGTCGGCGCGTGCGCACGGCCGACCCGGTGGCGATCGGCGAGGTCGCAGGATGAACCGCCAGATTCGCCGACTAGGGCTCGCCATCATGTTGCTCTACACGGTCTTGTTCGTGCAGCTCAATCGCATCCAGGTCTTCGGCGCGCAACGTCTCAACGACGATGTCAACAATACGCGCGACATCTTGCGCGACTTCGGCAAACCGCGCGGCGCGATCATCACCTCCGATGGCATGTTGCTGGCGCAGTCGCTTCCGACCGACGAAGGCAAGCGGACCTACCGCCGCGAGTATCCGCAGTCGTGGAAGTTCGCGCACATAACCGGGCATTTCTCGTCGGTGCTCGGCTCGGCCGGCGTCGAGCAGACCTACAACGACCAGCTCTCGGGACAAACGCTGAAGCAGCGTTACCGGTCTTTCACCGATCTCTTCGTTGACCGTGACACGACGGCCAACGTGGTCCTCAGTGTCAACAGTAAGGTGCAACTCGCGGCGGTCGAGGCGCTGGGCGATCAGCGAGGATCGGTGGTCGCGATCGATCCGCGCACCGGCGAGATCCTCGCGATGTACAGCAATCCGGCATACGATCCGACCTTCTTGGCGGATCTATCGACACAAAACGCCGAAGCGGTCAGCATTTTGCTCAACGCCGACCCGCAGAAGCCTCTCCTCGCGCGCAGCTATCGCGAGATCTTCTTTCCGGGCTCGACGTTCAAAGTCGTCACTGCGGCCGCCGGTCTCGACGCCGGCGTTGTCACGCCAGAAGCACCCGTGTATCCGGCGGCGACTGGGTACACACCCCCCAACGTGCGCGACGAGTTCGCCATCTCGAATTTCAACCGGCAGACCTGTGGCGGCTCGCTGTTCCAGATTCTGCGTGATTCGTGCAACTCGGCCTTCGCCCGCATGGGCACCGAAGACGTCGGGCCCGATCGGATGATCCGCACCGCCGAAGCGTTCGGCTTCAACAGCAAACCACCCATCGATCTGCCCGCTCCGGCCGCGTCGACGTTCCCGACATCGTTCGGCGCGCGTCTGCAAACGTTGCGTTCGTATTACGCTTCGCGCGGAATCGAAATCCCGGAAAGTCCTGATCCAGTCTATGTCACCGAAAGTTCTGGCCCGCTGGCGCAGTCGTCGATCGGTCAGAACGATGTTGCTGCAACACCGTTACAAATGGCCATGGTCGCGGCCGCAGTCGCCAACGACGGTGTCATGATGAAACCTCACGTCATGAAAGAGATCCGTGACCTCGACGGCAATCTCGTCTCGCGCTACGAACCGGCGGCGTGGCGTCGCGCGATGACCTCCCAAACTGCATCCACCCTGCGCGACGCGATGCGCGGAGTCGTCGACGCGGGCACCGCGACGGCGATGTTCGTCGACGGCCTCGAAACTGGCGGAAAAACTGGCACTGCGCAGCTCGGCACCCCTGAGCCGAGTTCGCACGCCTGGATCATCGGCTTTTCCGGCCTACCGGGCCAGCCGTCGTCGATCGCGGTCGCGGCGATCATCGAGGCACAGCCAGGTGCGAGCGAACAAACTGGAGGTCGGGTCGCTGCGCCGATCGTTCGCAGTGTGATTGAGGCTGCCCTCCGATGACCGATAGATACACTACGAACCCTATGTCGCAAGTCTCACCGACCGTCTTCAACGGGCGGTACGAGCTCCAACGACGACTGGCGCGTGGTGGGATGGCCGACGTCTTCCTCGCTCGTGATCGCCTGCTCGATCGGCCGGTGGCGATCAAAGTGCTTTTCCCCGACCTCGCCGCCGACACCGCATTCGTGCAACGGTTCCGGCGCGAGGCGCAAGCCGCCGCGAACCTCAACCACCCCAACATCGTGAGCATCTTCGACTGGGGCCAGCAGGACGACACGTACTTCATCGTCATGGAGTTCATCGACGGTCGCAGCTTGGCCGACCTCATCCGCACGCAGGGTGTTCTCGACGCCGATCGGGCCGCGGAGATCGCGGGCGATGTCGCAGCCGCGCTCGGCGCAGCGCATCGCAGTGGTGTCATCCATCGCGATGTCAAGCCGGGCAACGTATTGATCACCAGCGACGGGCAAGTCAAGGTGGCCGACTTCGGCATCGCGACAGTGCTGAGCGACACCAACACCGATCTCACGCGCGCCGGCACCGTGATGGGCACGGCAACCTACTTCTCACCCGAGCAAGCCCAAGGGCGATCCGTCGACGCCCGCAGCGATCTCTATTCGCTCGGCGCCGTTCTCTTCGAGATGGTTGCGGGCCGTCCTCCGTTCAAGGGCGACACACCGCTCGCGGTTGCGATCAAGCATGTGCAAGATCAGCCGCCGTCGCCGCGCGCGTTGGGTGCCAACATCGCCGAGTCACTCGAAGCCATCACGCTCAAGTTGTTGGCCAAGAATCCCGACAACCGATACCCGACCGCCGATGACCTGCGCGCCGACCTCCGTCGCTATCGCGAGGGCATGCACTCATTGCGCCGGGCAAATGCGGTCGCGGCCGCGGCTGCGTCGGGTACCGCGCCCACCCAAGCGGTCGGCATGGTGCATTCCGCTACTGGCACCGGCGTGCAGTCGCAACAAACGACTGCGATGCCGAGTGTGCCCTCGACGAACTACTACGAGCCACCACCCGAGAACCGCGTCGGCATGGTCGTCGCGGTCACGATGCTCTTGTTGTTGTCGATCGCCGGCCTCGTGTTCGCCTTCGTCAAGGTGCTCAACAACGACGACGGGCCCCCGGCCGTAGCCGATGTCGAGGTGCCCAACGTCATCGACATGACCGAGGCCGACGCGATCGCCGCGATCTTGGAAAGGAACTTTCCGACACCGCAGGTCGTATCGGTCGCACGCGATGACAAACCGTCCGGCCTGGTGTTCGAACAGAATCCGGCCGCGGGCAAGTTCGTCAAACCCACGACCCCGATCGTGTTGCAGATCAGCTTGGGTGCGGGCAGCGAGTTCCCGCCGTACGTAGTCGGCCTCATCGCCGACGAGGCAGAGAAGTTGCTGAAAGAGTTCGGTTTCGGCGTGCAGCGAGCGTCGCAGACGAGCATCGATGTGCCCGAAGGGATAGTGATCTCGCAGGATCCGCCGAGTGATCGCCAACTGCAAAAGGGCAAGCCTGTCTTGATCCGTATCTCCACCGGCGGCCAAGAGATCACAATGCCCAACGTGGTCAACCAGCCGATCGATCAGGTGCTCACGAATCTCACCAACCTCAAGTTGAAGGTCGACCAGGTGCGCGAGGCGTCCGAGACGATCGAAGCGGACCGCGTGATACGCACCGAACCTCCGGCGGGCAAGATCAAAGAGGGCGCCCGCGTCACCGTGTACGTGTCCGATGGCTTCCCCAAATTCGAGATGCCCGACGTACGTGGCCTCGCCGAAGATGAAGCAAACACACAGTTGACGGGCAGGGGACTGCTGGTGTCCGTCGAAACGACGAATGTGGGGGCCGACGACGTGAGGGCGGGCAAAGTGATCAGCCAGAGCGTGGCCCCGGGAACGCAAGTGCGCAAGGGTACGACCGTGCGACTCACGGTCGGCAAAGCGCCGCCCCCCACGACGACGACGACGACCACCACCACCACCACCACCACGACCACGACTCGGCCTTCTGGGACCACAACCAAGCCGTAGTCGCGGGCGCGAAGACCGGCAGGCCTACAGCCCTGCCCTACAACCCTGGCCCTACATCAGCGCGAGGAAGTTGCGCAGCATGTCGTGACCGCCCGTCGTCAAGATCGATTCGGGATGGAACTGCACGCCTTCGATGGCGTACTCGCGATGGCGCAAGCCCATCACGAGCCCGTCGTCGGTGGTGGCGGTGATCTCCAGGCAAGCGGGGACCGAATCACGGTCGACGATCAGCGAGTGGTAGCGGGTCGCCTCGAGTGGGTTGGGTAGGTCGGCGAACATTCCCGACTCGTCGTGGCGGATGAGCGAGGTCTTGCCGTGCATCACTTGTGGCGCGCGCACGACGTTGCCGCCGAAGACCTGTCCAATGCACTGCAGGCCGAGGCACACGCCGAAGATCGGGATCTTCCCGGCGTGGTGCGTGAGAACGTCGTTGGACACTCCGGCGTCTTCGGGGCGCCCAGGCCCCGGGCTGATCAAGATGCCGTCGGGCGCGAGTTCGTCGATGTCGTCGACGGTGAGCGCGTCGTGGCGGTATACGACGGGATCCGCGCCGAGCTCTCCGAGGTACTGGACGAGGTTGTAGACGAACGAGTCGTAGTTGTCGATCACGAGAACGCGAGGGCTCGGCATCGCCGTGCACAGTAGCCGTGGCGCGACGGCACGCCTCCAGGCTTTAACCTGTTGCCATGGCCAAACCCGAGAAGCGCAAGATCGAAGGCGGTCGAGTGACCCCCAAGGGAGGCACCTCGGCCACGCCGTCGGCGCGCTACACGCCTCCGGTGACCCGCAAGCAGGACATGCCGAGCCCCATGTGGGTGCCGGTGTTGATGTTCGCCCTGCTCGGCCTGGGCATCCTCGTCATCGTGCTCAACTACGTGTCGTTGCTGCCCGGCGGCGAGGTCAACAACTGGTACCTCGTGATGGGACTGGTGTTGATTCTCGGGGGCATCATCACCGCTACCCAGTTCCGATAGCAGCGGATTATCGCTGCCAATGTGATGAGCAGCGGATTGGTCGCTGAGCGGCGGTATCCGCTGGTAATTACAGCGGTGTGATTCCCCACAGCTTTGCCCACAGTCTGTGGATAACTCTGTTGCCAATGTGAGGGCTGTGCGCAGGGTCGGCGAGTCACTCGATGGGGGCAACGAGATCCATGTCTTCCTGGCAGTGCCGCGGTGCGTCGGGCACCTCGTCGTTGGAGATCGTCATGCGCACCTCGGTGCCACAGATCGAGCAGCGATACATGATCTTGACCTTGCGTAACTCTCCGGGCGGCGGCGGGCCGGGCAGGGGCCGAGCGAACGCGCGCAAGAAGACGAGCCCGATGCGCACGATGACGAGCATCGCGACGATGGCGACGAGGACCTTCGCGACCGTGCCGATCATCGTCAACCTCCCAAGACGGTCGCGAGCGCAGTGTCTTCGCCTTCGACGACCGCCAGCCCGACGGTATCCCGAGTCGAGACCGCATGCGCGAGCGCCGTGATCAATCGCCCGCCGGTCGCGCCAGTGGGATGGCCGAGCGCGAGGGATCCGCCGTCGGGATTGACCCGATCGACCGCGAACGCGCATTGTTCGATGACGCGCAACACGGAGGCGGCGTGCCCTTCGTGCAGCTCGATGCGGTCGAGGTCGGCGACGGTCACGGCCGCGTTGGCGAGTGCTCGCGCCGCGGCGGCGACCGAGGCGGGCTCGATGTCGCGTGGGCCGCGTGCGGCAGCGCCGCCACTGCGGATCGAACACAGCGGCGTCATACCCAGGCTGACCGCGCGCGTTCTGGTGGTGACCACTATCGCCACCGCACCGTCGGCGATCGCTGCCCGGTTTGCCGCGGTCACCGAGCCCCCTTCGTCGAACATCGGGCTGAGCTCCGCGAGGTCGCCGATCTCGCGCGTACACCGCTCGTCTCTGTCGAACCGGGTGAAGCCGGTGTCGATGGTGACGAGCTGGGCCGCGGTCCGCGCGATGGCGGCCCGGGCATAGGAGTGCGAGCGTTGGGCCCACGCGTCTTGGGCGCCCCGCTCGATCGAGTGCAACCGGGCGAGTTCGTCGGCCCGCACGTCGTCGGGTAGTAGGCCGCCCACCGACGCGTAGCGCGCGGCGACGCGATCGCCCCACGGTTTGCCGTAGGCGTGGCGGGCCATCGCAGTCGCGCCCATCGGCACCAGGCTCATCACTTCGACACCGGCGGCAACGACGACTTCGGCGGCCCCTGATCGCACGGCGTGGGCCGCTCGCAACAACGCGGCCATCGACGACGAGGAGTGCTGCGCCAGGGACTCGGCCGGGATCGTGTCCGGCCAATCGGCCGCGAGTACCGCCGCCCGCCCGATGTCGCTTTGGGCACCGACCGGCATCGCGCATCCGACGATGAGCTGGTCGACCTGGCGGGCCAGGGTCGCCGTGCGCTCGGTGAGCGCCACGAGCACCGAGGCCAGCAACTCGGCGGGATGGCATGCCGACAGGGCACCGTGCACCTCGCCGATCGGCGTGCGAAGCGCAGCTGCGATCACCGGCAAGTCCGACGCCATCGTGCCATCCTCGCCCGCGAATCGATCCGACGACGAGTCGCCCCCTCGGAGGAGTACCTTCGGTGAGAGTTTCGCCGAAGGGGGGACGGGTGAGCACTGCAACGTCCGAAGAGCTCGCGGCAAAGGTGGCGGGTCAGACCGTTGCGTCGGCCTTTCTCGGCGCGGTTCAGCGCGTCGGCGCCGCGACCGCGCTGCGCTGGAAAGAGGGCGAACAGTGGCGCTCGCTCAACTGGCTCGACTACGCCGATCGCGTCGCCCGCGTCGCCGCCGGCCTCCGCGCGTTGGGGGTAGGTCCCGGCGATCGCGTCATGCTGATGGTTCGCAATATCCCCGAGTTCCACGTGCTCGACACGGCCGCGTACTTCTGCGGGGCGACGCCGATCTCCATCTACAACTCGTCGTCACGCGAGCAGATCAGGTACCTCGCCAACCACAGCCATGCCGTCATCGGCGTCGTCGAGGACGAAGGCTTCGCCCGCCGGTGGGTCGAAGTTCGCGCGGATCTCACCGGTCTGCGCGGACTGGGGGTGGTGCGAGGGGCGGCCGACTTCAACTACGACGATTTGCTTTCGCACACGCCGATCGACCTCGTGGCTGCGGCCGCGTCGATCGACCCGAGCCAGCTCGCCACGGTGATCTACACCTCGGGCACGACCGGGCCACCCAAGGGAGTGATGCTCACGCATCAAAACGTCGCGTGGACCGTCGAGAGCCTTCGCCGCTCGATCGCTCGAGACGACCTCGCGGGCAAGCGCGTCATCTCGTATCTACCGATGGCTCACATCGCGGAACGGATCACGTCGCACTATCAGGGCATGTTCTTCGGCTTGGAGGTCGTCACCTGTCCCGATCCATCGCTCTTGGCGCCCTACTGCCGCGAAGTGCGCCCGGAGATCCTCTTCGGTGTCCCGCGCGTGTGGGAGAAGTTCTACTCCGGCATCACCGCCAGTCTCAGTGCCGACCCGGACCGCTCGGCCAAGTTCAACGCAGGGGTCGAGGCGGCTTCGCCGATCGTCGAAGCGCGAACTGATGGGCGCGCCACCGCCGAACAAGAAGCGACACTGGAGTTCCTCGACGCGGCAGCATTTGCGCCGCTGCGCGAGTTGCTCGGGTTCGATGCGCTGATCTGTGCAGTCACCGGAGCCGCGCCGATACCGCGTGAGCTGTTGTCCTGGTTCCGTGCGATCGGAGTACCGCTGTCAGAGATCTACGGCCTGTCCGAGACGAGCGGTCCGATGACCTGGGACCCATGGAAGGTCCGTCCGGGCACGGTCGGCCGCGCCATTCCCGGCTGCGAGGTTCGCCTCGCCGACGATCGCGAAGTGCTGTGTCGGGGCGGCAATGTGTTCGCCGGCTACCTCGACGATCCGGAAAAGACGGCGGAGTCGATCGACAGCGAAGGCTTCCTGCATTCGGGCGATATCGGTGAGTTCGACGGCGACGGTTACCTCCGCATCGTCGACCGCAAGAAGGAGCTCATCATCACGGCCAGCGGAAAGAACATCAGCCCGGCCAACCTCGAGGCGAAGTTGAAGCTCGTGCCGCTCATCGGTCAGGCTGCGGTCGTCGGCGACGCCCGACCGTTCATGTCCGCACTGGTGGTGCTCGAGCCCGATGCTGCCGCAGCCTTCGCCGCCCGAGAAGGCATCACCTATGCTTCCGTCTCTGATCTCGTGGGGGAGCAGAAGGTCATCGAGGCCGTCGCCGCCGGTATCGATGAGGTGATGCGGGAGTTCAACAACGCGGAGCGTGTGAAGAAATGGACCATTCTCGGCGACGAGTGGCTCCCCGATTCCGACGAACTGACGCCGACTTCCAAGCTGAAACGGCGGATCATCGTGGAGAAGTACGCAGCCGACATCGAGGCCATGTACCGCTGACAAACGGTTGCTAAAGCCGGGGGGCGCACAGGTCGATAGTCCATCGCGGTGAGTCTGGAGGACTATGTCATGGCCGATCTACACGTCAATCATCCCCGCCCGGTGGGCGTCATCGACACCATCGACGGCGATGTCGCGGTCGTGCTCGTTGGCCACGATCAAGAGCCATGGCACTTCCCGATGGATGTGATCCCGCACGATGCCACAGAAGGCAGCGTGCTGCTGTTGCGCCGGAGAGCCCGCACACTCGATGTGCTCGCCCTCGATCCCGAGGGTGAAGTGATGAAGCGCCGCCCGTTCGACGAGCGGTTGCGGCGGGCGCGACGCAAGGAGCGGTTCAACCGAGTGATCGCACAGCTACAACTGACCTGATCGACCGAGCATGGTTATGCTCCCCGCCGCGACGGAAGGGGAGCCATGAAGGATGTCGATTCGGTAAACCTGGTGCTGTTGATGATGCGCGTCGGGTTCGGGCTGATGATGGCCGCGCACGGCTACAACCACTTCTTTCGTGGTGGCAAGATCGCGGGCACGGGTCGGTGGTTCGCCAGCCTGGGCATGAAGCCCGGCAAGCTGCACGCGATCCTGGCCTCGGTCACAGAGATTGGCGCGGGGTTCATGTTCGCTGCCGGGCTGCTGACACCCCTCGCCGCCGCCGGCCTCATCGGCACGATGACGGTCGCGATCGGGACGTGGCATCGCAAGAACGGCTTCTTCATCATCAAAGAGGGTTGGGAGTACGTGGCCCTCATCATCGTGGCCTGCATCACGGTGTCGACGATCGGCCCCGGTGAGTGGTCGCTCGACAACGCCCTCGACATCGCCGACGACCTCAGCGGATGGACGGGCTTCATCCTGTCGAGCGCGATCGGTATCGGCGCCGGATTGCTGCTCATGGCGATCTTCTACCGGCCGCCGCACAAAGCGGACGCCTAGTTCTGCGGCTCCGCCGCTCGGGATTCAATCGTTTCCGCCGCGAAGCCGCCGATCCGTTGCGGCGGAGCCGCACTAAGTAGACGTCGCAGTTCGTCGGCCAATGCGAAGCCGACGGTGAACCAACGACGGGGATAGTGCAGCCGGTGCCGGGCCGGTGTGAGGACGAGATCGGCGCGCGTCGACGACCACGGTCGGGCAGCGGCGCGCACGTCGAGACGGCCAAGCATCCAGGGCATCGACAGCGAGCCCTCGATGACCTTGATCGCCTTCTCGTCGCCGTTGTGCAACGAGGCCGCGTCGAGCGACAAGCGGCAGTCGCCGATCTCGATTGCGCCGAGACCGGCGACTCGCGTCAAAGCCACGGCCAATTCGTCAGCGGGTAACGCGACGCGCAAGCAGATCGGCGCGTTGGCTTCGGTGACGCGCACTTGGTAGCGCTGAGAGAGGAGACGGAACTCGTTCAGCGCGCGTTCGCTGCGGTCGAACCACGGATGGTCGCGAGCGACGATGCGCCCGTAGGGCACCCAGGTGTCGACGAGCGATGTCACGCGAGTCGGTGTCGCTCGCCACGGTGTTCGAGTCGAGGGAGCGTGTGGCGCGGCGTACATCGGAAGGTCGGCGTGTTGGCCGGACATGACGATCACGTTACTGCGCGTGATATGGATCACGCCCTCCTGACGTCGAATCGCGGCAGGTCGGCGCTACCGTTGCCCCTTCCCCAGCGGTCTCGTCTGGTCTATGGATTCGATTCTCGTTCCCCCACCGTTCAACTCAGCTCCGCTCGGCACCGCGCGTCCGGCGACCACGGCAACTGGCAACTCACGATCGCTGATGGTCGTGGGGCTTCGGCGCCTCCTGTTGCCACCGGTGTTGCGGCTGCGACTCATGTTGCTCACGGGGTTCCTGGGGACACTGATCGTCGTTGCGACCGCGCCCGTGCGGCGCGAGGCCGTCGCGTCGTGGCGGCTGACGCTGCCCCTCGTGCCCCATCCGGGCCACGCGCTCTTCTCGGCCGCCAGCTTCATCGTGGGCATGACGATGCTGTCCGTGGCCTGGATTCGCCTCGGTGCGTTCACGACTGATCGGTCGCAGACCACGCGTCGGCGGCTGTGCGTCGTCCTGGCGGCCGGCGCGCTGTGGACCGCGCCGATCCTGCTCGGCCCGCCGCTCCTGTCCAACGACGTGTACAGCTATGCCGCGCAGGGCGAGCTTGCCAGCCGCGGTGTCGACCCGACGGTGGTCGGCCCGAATGCGCTCGGCGGCGGCCCGTTCATGCGGGCGGCCGACCCGATCTGGTGGAACAACCCCGCGCCATACGGCCCTGCTTGGAACAAGATCGCGGAGACGGTGGTCGTCGCCACCGACCACGATGCTGCGCTCAGCGTGTGGGCCTTGCGGGGCGTCGTGCTCGTCGCAGTGATCATCGCGGCCTTCGCGCTCTACGACTTGACCCGCGCCCGCAATCCGGCACTCGCGTTGACGATGGGCATCGTCAATCCGGTGGTTTTGATTCACCTCGTCGGTGGCATCCACAACGACGCCGTCATGGTCGCGTTGATGATGGTTGCGTTGGCATGCGCGCGGCGCAGTTGGTTCTTGACGTCGATCGTCTTCATGACGTTGGCCACCGCCGTCAAACTGCCGGCCGCGGCGGGCCTCGTCTACCTCGGTTGGCACGCTCCCTATGTGAGAGCCCAAGCGCAGCGTTTCGTCACCTCTGCGCTCGCGTTGTTCTTCGGTCTTGTCAGCTCGGTCGTGTTGTCCTTCGCTTGGGGCATGAGTCTCGGCTGGGTGAGCGCGCTCAAGGGCACGGGCAAGGTCATGTCGACCTTCGCGCCAACCACGATGTTGGGGTTGTCGCTGAGCGACGCCTTTTCGCTCGTCGGGATCGAGGTCGATCCCGATCACGCGGTGGCAATGTCGCGTCTCGTGGGGCTATTGGGCGCCGGACTCATCGCCCTGTGGCTGCTGCGCCGCAGCGAACGCAGCACGATGGAGCGCGCGCTCGGGCTCTCGATGGCTCTCGCCGTATTGTTCGGGCCAGTGCTCTGGCCGTGGTATGCGGCGATGGCGTTCACCGTCCTTGCGGCCTCCGATGTGACACGAGTCCGATCGGCGTGTGTGGTTTGGACCGTCGCCATTTCGCTCTTCGTGTTTCCGACCAGCGTCGGTACCCAGCTCGGGTTGGCGCAATTCCAAGCGTGGCTGGGCATCGCGCTGCTCGTAGGGCTCACGGTGCTCTCGTCGGTAGCCCAGGGCATCACCGGCGACCCCATCGCTCCCGCACCGGTCTTGCGCGCGATCCGAGTACGAGGCGACAAGGTCGCGCTCGACGACGTCGATCTCGCCCGCGTGTAACACTTCACTCCGGACGGGGAGAGAAGGCCACATGAGGCTCGAGGGCAAGGTCGCGGTCATCACCGGAGCAGGTCGCGGCATCGGCTACGCGTACGCCGAGCGCTTCGTCCGTGAAGGCGCGAGCGTCGTCATCGCCGAGCTACGCGAGGATCGCGCCGCGGACGCGGCGACCGCACTGGCGTCACTCGGTGACGTGTACGTGGTTGCCACCGACGTTGCCTCCGAAGCCTCCACCGATGCCGCAGCACGTGCGGCGGTCGAGCATTTCGGCGGCATCGACATCCTCGTCAACAACGCGGCGATCTACGGCGACTGGAATCCGAACGACCAGAGCCTGGCATACCTACACCGTGTCATGGACGTGAACCTCACCGGCGTGTGGTTGATGAGCAAAGCCGTTGCGCCGTTCATGGTCGAGCGGGGCGGTGGGCGCATCATCAACCAATCGTCGGGCGCGGCGTACAACTACACGCCGAGCGTCACCGAGACCTTCACCGGGTTGAACTCGTACAACTACGCCATGAGCAAGTGGGGCGTCGTCGGTCTGACCAAGTACATGGCGGCGCAGCTCGGTCAATGGAACATCACGGTCAACTGCATCGCACCCGGCGTCATCGACACAGAGGCCACCCGCACCGTCATCGACTCGTCGATCTTGGCGATGCTGGCACAGCGCCAAGCGGTGCGGGGACAACTCGGTCCCGAGCATCTCACCGGCGCTGCCGTGTTCTTCGCCACCGACGAAGCGGCGTTCATCACCGGCCAAGTGCTCGTCGTCGACGGCGGCAAGCACATGCCGGCCTGACAAGAGCGGTCGCGCGCGGGATTCAGACGGCGAGCAGGCGACGCACCGACTCGTCGTGCAAGTCGCTCTGTGAGCCGGTGCGGACGACTTCTCCTCGTTCGAGGATGACGAAGCTGTCGGCGAGCCGCAATGCGAAGTCCAGGTATTGCTCGACCAGCAAGATCGACAGGCCCCCGGCATGCAACGCGGCGATGGCCTCTTCGATCTCGTCGATGATCGACGGCTGGATGCCCTCGGTCGGTTCGTCGAGTACGAGCAACCGGGGCCGCGTGATGAGTGCACGGGCGATCGCGAGTTGCTGCTGTTGTCCGCCCGAGAGAAAGCCGGCCTTGCGCTTCAGCATGGGCTTGAGGCGGGGGAACAATTCGAGCGCTTCGTCCACCGCGGCGGAGTCGCGGTGCTTTGTCGCCTCGAGCACCACGGCGAGGTTCTCCCATACCGTGAGCTGTGGGAATACTCCATGGCCCTGTGGTACGTAGCCGATGCCTGCGCGTATGCGCTTGTGTGTCTTGGCCCGAGTGATGTCGCGCCCGTCGAAGCTGACGTGCCCTCGAGTGGGCGTGAGCACGCCCATCAGTGTGTTCAGCAGCGTCGTCTTGCCGACGCCGTTGCGTCCCATCACACAGACCAGCGCGCCGGTCGGCACCTCGAGCGACACACCGAAGAGCACCCTGGTGCGCCCTCGCGAGACATGCAATCCTTCTGCCGAGAGCACCTCAGACCGCCTCTGCTGCGGCGTGGCTCTTGTTGCGGCCGAGGTAGACCTCTTGCACGCGCGGATCGGCCTGTACTTCGCTCACCGAACCCTCGCAGAGCAGCCGGCCTTCGTGGAGCACGGTGACAACGCTGGCGAAGTCGCGAAGGAAGTCCATGTCGTGTTCGATGACCACCACCGTGCGGTCCTGCGCGATCTGCTGAAGCAACTTGCCGGTGCGGCTGCGCTCGCTCTTGCTCATGCCGGCGACCGGCTCGTCCAAGAGCAGCAGTTGGTGATCCTGCACCAACAACATGCCGATCTCGAGCCATTGCCGTTGCCCATGTGACAGCACTGCCGCTGGCCGCTCGGCCAGATCGGTGAGCCCCGTGGTCTCGAGCGTCGCAATGATGCGATCGTCGATATGGCGTCGACGTCGCAACAGCGATCGGGGTCGGGCGCGATAGGTCGCGGCGAGATCCAAGTTGTCGACGACGCTCAACTGTTCGAATACGAACGCGGTCTGAAAGGTGCGCCCGATGCCGAGGCGGACGATGTCGAACTCGCGCAACCCGATGAGCTCGATGCCCGAGCCGGTTACGGAGTTGAGCCGTCCACCGTTGTAGTTGACACTGCCGCTCGCAGGCTTGGTGAGCCCGGTGACCACGTCGATGAGCGTGGTCTTGCCGGCACCGTTCGGCCCGATCAAGAAACGCAACTCGCCTTCGTTGACGGTGAAGTCGACGCCGTCGATGGCGCGGAACCCGTCGAAGACGACCTCGAGCCCGCGCACTTCGAGAAGGGGAACGGTCACGTGACGACCTCGGCCCGATCGATGACGTCGCTGGTGGCCGAGGTCGTCCCCGAAGCGCGCTCGCGCCGATCGAATCGGGTCCGTAGATGGGCCAAAGTGGCGCCAACGGTGGTGCGAATGCCCGCGAGCCCGCGAGGAGCGAACATCATCACAGTGACGAAAAGCGCACCCTGGAAGTAGAGCCACCCGGACGGATACTGCTCGGATAGGTTCGTTTTCGCCCAGTTGACGACCACTGCACCGAGCGCCGCGCCATAGATCGTGGCGCGGCCGCCGACTGCGACCCAGATGACCATCTCGATCGATGGCACCACACCGAGTAGCGCGGGCGAGATGATGCCGACGACGGGCACGAACAGCGCTCCGGCGAGGCCGGCTATTCCGGCCGAGATGGCGAAGGCCGACGTCTTGACCTTGGCCGGGTCATAGCCGAGGAACCGCACGCGGTCTTCGCCGTCGCGCACTGCCACGAGCAAACGTCCGTAGCGACTTCGCACCAATTGGCGGGCGATGAGAAACACGACGCCGAGGATCCCGACGACGATGAGATAGAGCAAGTGCCGGTCGCCGCTGTCGCGCAGGTTGAGACCGAGCAACTCGCGGACGTTCGTCAGGCCGTTGGTGCCACCGGTGAGACCCTGCTGACCGACGAGCAGCGTCACGAATGCGACTGCGAGTGCTTGCGTCAAGATCGCGAAGTACGCGCCTCGCACTCGTTGACGGAAAACCAGTGAACCCAACACCCAAGCAACGAATGCGGGTAGCAGCACCGCCATCGGCAACGCGAACCACGCGTAGCGGAAGGGCTTCCAGAGCGCGGGAAGATTGTCGACCCCGCTCCACGTCATGAAGTCCGGCAACTGTCCGGGCCCGGCCGATTTGAGCTTGAGATACATGCCCATGCAGTAGCCGCCGAGCCCGAAGAACACTCCTTGGCCGAGCGCGAGCATGCCGCCGTATCCCCACGAGAGATCGACGCCGATCGCGAGGATGGCAAAGCACAGGTACTTCGCCAAGAGACTGAGCCGGAAATCCGACAGCATCGACGGCGCACCGAACACCAAGAGGAGCCCGACGAGAACGAACAGCGTATGACTGCGCAACGATCTGGCTTTCATGTCAAGCCTCGCGTTCGGAGTACGACGATTCCTTGCGGACGGAACTGTAGGAAGGCGACGATGCCGACGAACACCACTACTTTCGCGATGCTGCCTGATGTCCAGTACTCGACGAACGAGTTCATCAGGCCGAGTGCGAGCGCGGCGATCACCGCGCCGCGGAGATGCCCGAGGCCCCCGACGACTACGACGAGGAACGCGTCGACGATGTAGTTGGTGCCGAGAGTCGGACCGATCGAGCCGAGCAGCGTCAGCGCAACACCAGCGACGCCGGCGAGACCCGAGCCGATGAAGAACGTCAGGCGGTCGACTTGGTCCGTGGGGATGCCGGCACACGCGGCGAGCGGGCGGTTCTGCATGACTGCACGCATTCGCCGGCCTTGCGCGAGGCGATTGAGGAAGAACCAGATCATCGCCAGGCATGCAATGGCGAGAGAGATGGTGAACAATCGTGACTTCGCGACGACGGTGCCGAACACCTCGACACCGCCGCGCAACCAATCGGGGGCGTTGACCTGCACGTTGGGGGCGCCGAACAAGTCACGCGCCAATTGCTGCAGCATCAAGCTGATGCCCCACGTGACGAGCAACGTGTCGAGCGGGCGTCCGTACAACCGTCGGATGAGGACGATCTCCAACAACAAGCCGATCGCGCCCGCGGTTGCGAACGCAACGGGTAGTGCGATGAGCAGCGATCCGGTCTCGCCGAGCGGACCTTGCAGCATGAACACGGTGTAGGCGCCGGCCATGATGAGCTCCCCGTGGGCCATGTTGATGACGTTCATCTGTCCGAAGGTGAACGTCAGCCCCATGGCGATCAGGAGGAGCACAGCACCGAGGCTGATACCCGTGAAGAACTGCGAGAAATAGCTACTCATCGCACGACCACTGTTCCCTGATGCCGGTGCGCTACGAGAGACCCGCCGCCCAGGGGTAACCCTTCAAATAAGGATCAGGCTTGACCGGGGCACCGGAGTTCCATACCTCTTTGATCTGGCCATCGCTGCCGATGAGACCGATGCGAGCCGTCTTGTAGACGTGCTGATTCTCGCCATCGATGGTGACCAGGCCTTCGGGTGCTTCGAACGTGATGCCCTTCGCTGCTGCCTTGACCTTCTCGACGTCGACGCTGCCCGCCTTTTCGACCGACAACTTCCACAGGTAGACCGCGGTGTAGCCGGCTTCCATCGGATCAGACGTGACCTTGTCGCTGCCGTACTTAGCCTTGAACGCCTCGACGAACTTCTTGTTCGCGGGGTTGTCGGTCGTCTGGTAGTAGTTCCAGGCAACGAGGTGATCGGTGAGGTACCTCGGGCCGATGCTCTTGACTTCTTCCTCGGCAATCGACACCGAAACGGTGAGCATGTCTTTGGCCTTCAGGTTCTTACCGTCGAGCTGCTTGAAGAATGCCACGTTGCTGTCACCGTTGAGGGTGTTGAACACCGCGTCGGGCTTGGCCGCCACGAGCTTGTTGACAATCGTCTCGAACTCGGTGTCACCGAGTGGCTTGTACTCCTCGCCGAGGATCGTCATGCCGTTGGCGGCGGCATACGCCTTGATCTCCTTGTTCGCCGTGCGCGGGAACACGTAGTCGCTGCCGACGAGGTAGATCTTGGTCTTGCCCTGCGCCTTGAGGTAATCCAGCGCCGGGATGATCTGCTGGTTCGTGGTCGCGCCGGTGTAGAAGATGTTCGGCGACGCCTCGAGACCTTCGTACTGAACGGGGTACCACAAGAGACCCTTGGTCTCCTCGAACACCGGCAACATCGCTTTGCGGCTCGCCGACGTCCAACCGCCGAAAACGGTTGCGACCTTGTCCACCTCGATCAGCTTCTTCGCCTTTTCGGCAAAGGTCGGCCAGTCGGACGCTCCGTCTTCGATGACCGGCTCGATCTGCTTACCGAGCACGCCACCGGCGGCATTGATCTCGTCGATGGCCATCAGCTCCGAGTTCTTGACTGTCACCTCGCTGATCGACATCGTGCCGCTCAGTGAATGCAGGATTCCCACCTTGATGGTGTCACCGCTGGTCGCGGCGCCAGTCGATCCGCCTTCACTGGTGGTGGCTCCGCCGCCGTCATCACCGCACGCCGCTGTCACCAATGCGACCGCAGTGAGAACAACCGCGAGCCATCGCCATTGTCGTCGTTGCATCAAAACCTTCTCCCTTGGGTTGGTGGCGGCTGAAACTAGGAAGACGGGGTTTCGGTGGGTTTGCCGCGACATTTCCCGCGTGTGAAGAGCGCCTGAACCAAACCTGGCAGCAGTTCTTCGAAAAGTGTTAACAACATGTCAACACGTGGCCAGTGCCGCGAACCCCACGCGATACTGCGCGCATGTTGATCTCCGCGCACGAGCAAGAGAAGCTCCTCGTCCACGTTGCCGCGGAGCTCGCGCGTCAACGTCGAGCGCGTGGCTTACGGCTCAACTATCCCGAAACGGTCGCCGTGCTTTCATCATGGGTATTCGAAGGAGCCCGCGATGGCCGCAGTGTCGTCGACCTGATGCAACACGGTCGCGCCGTGCTCACACGTGACGATGTCATGGAAGGTGTGCCCGAGCTGTTGGAAGAGGTTCAGGTCGAAGCAACGTTCACCGACGGCACCAAGCTCGTCACACTCCACCACCCGATCCCCTGACGCTGGAAACCGATTCGCATGATTCCCGGAGAGATCGTCGGTCCGAACGACATGATCGCCCTCAACGTCGGCCGGCCGACGGTGACGCTGCTGGTCGAGAATACCGGTGACCGTCCTGTGCAGGTCGGCTCGCACTATCACTTCGCCGAAGTCAATCCGGCGCTGTCGTTCGATCGCGTCGCCGCGCGCGGGTTCCGCCTGGACATCGCCGCGGGCACTTCGGTTCGTTTCGAACCGGGCATCAGCGTCGAGGTGCATCTCGTGGCGTATGCGGGCGCGCGGATCGCGGCCGGCTTCCGTGGCGATGTCGCAGGAGCGATCGATGGTTGAGATCAGCCGCGGCGCCTACCGTCGATTGCTCGGGCCGACGACCGACGATCGCATTCGTCTCGCGGATACCAATCTGTTCGTTCAGGTCGAACGCGATCTATGCGTCGGCGGTGACGAAGTCATCTTCGGTGGCGGCAAGGTGATACGCGAATCGATGGGCCAGTCGCGAGCGACGCGCGCCGACGGGGCCCCCGACCTCGTCATCACGGGCGCGGTCATCCTCGACCATTGGGGCGTGATCAAGGCCGACGTCGGTGTGCGTGACGGGCGCATCTGCGGTATCGGTAAGGCCGGCAACCCCGACACGATGGACGGCATCGACCCCGCGCTCGTCATCGGTCCTTCGACCGAGATCCTTTCGGGCAACGGCAAGATCCTCACGGCGGGTGCCATCGATTGCCACGTGCATTTCATCTGTCCCCAGATCATCGACGAGGGTTTGGCGTCGGGCATCACGACGTTCATCGGTGGGGGTACCGGTCCGGCCGAGGGAACGAAGGCGACAACCGTGACGCCTGGTGCGTGGAACCTTGCTCGCATGATCGAAGCGACCGATCACTTTCCCGTCAACATCGTCTTGCTGGGCAAGGGCAACACCGTGTCGCACGAAGCGCTGCGCGAACAACTGCGGGCGGGTGCTGCGGGTCTCAAGCTGCACGAAGACTGGGGCACGACGCCGGCGGCCATCGATGCCTGCTTGACCGTCGCCGATGAGTTCGGCGTGCAGGTCGCCATTCACACCGACACGCTCAACGAGGCGGGCTACGTCGACTCGACGCTGGCGGCTATCGCCGGTCGCACGATCCACACTTATCACACCGAAGGTGCGGGTGGGGGACATGCGCCCGACATCATCACCGTCGCGTCGTACCCCAACGTGTTGCCGTCGTCGACCAACCCGACACGACCACACACGGTCAATACGGTGGCCGAACACCTCGACATGTTGATGGTGTGCCATCACCTCAACCCGTCGGTCCCCGAAGACCTCGCGTTTGCCGAGAGCCGCATCCGACCGAGCACCATCGCCGCCGAGGACGTGTTGCACGACCTAGGTGCGATCTCGATGATCGGGTCGGACTCACAGGCGATGGGCCGCGTCGCGGAAGTGATCCTGCGCACGTGGCAGACAGCGCACCTGATGAAAGCGCGCCGCGGCGCGCTGCCCGGCGACGGCCTCGCGGACAATGCCCGCGCTCGCCGCTATGTCGCGAAGTACACGATCTGTCCCGCGGTCGCGCACGGCATCGATCACGAAGTGGGTTCGGTGGCGGTGGGCAAGCTCGCGGACGTCGTGCTGTGGGACCCTCGGTTCTTCGGAGTGCGACCACATGTGGTGGTCAAGGGTGGCTTCATCGCGTCGAGCCAGATGGGCGACGCCAACGCGTCGATACCCAGCCCGCAGCCCGTCTGGCAGCGGCCGATGTTCGGAGCGTCGCCGGTGACTGCGGCGCGTACGAGTGTCACGTTCGTGGCGCCGGCCGCGATCGAAGCCGATCTTGCGAGCCGGCTCCTCGTCAACCGGCGCCTCGTAGCGACTCGTGACACGCGCTCGCTGGGCAAAGACGACATGCCCGAGAACCGGTCGCGACCTCGTATCGAAGTCGATCCCGATTCGTTCGCCGTGCGCGTGGACGGCGAACTCATCGAAGAAGCCCCCGTCGCCGAGCTGCCGATGGCCCAGCGTTACTTCCTGTTCTGATGCCATGACTCGCGCTGCGTTGTTGTTGTTCGCCGATGGACGTTTCCCGTCGGGCAGCCACGCGCACTCTGCGGGCACCGAGGCAGCATGTGCCGCAAGCGGAGTCGTCGACGGCGTCTCTCTGCACGCGTTCGCGCTCGGCCGGCTGCACAGCACCGGGCGGGTCGATGCTGCATTCGCCGCCGCCGCGTGCGGGGGCCGGCACGGTTGGGCCGACCTCGACGCGGCGTACGACGCGCGCACGGTGTCGCCACGACTGCGTGCGGTGTCTCGCTCGCTCGGCCGGCAACTGTTGCGCAGCGGTCACCGGGTGTGGCCCTGTGCCGTACTGGACGCGCTACGGGTGGCATCGCCGGCGGAGGGGGCCCATCATCCGTTGGCACTAGGCGCAGTTGCGTGCGCGGCACAGCTCGACGAGATCGAGGCGGCCACCGCGGCGCTGCATCATCTCGCGTCGACGGTCGCAACCTCGGCATTGCGCCTGCTCGGGCTCGACCCCTTCGATGTCTACGCGCGCCTGGCGGCACTGGCGCCGATCATCGACGAGATCGCCGCGGAGGCAGCGGCCGGGGCGCACGATCCACTCGACATATTGCCCGCGACGAGCGCACCGCTCGTCGAGATCCTCGCGGAGGATCACGCAACCTGGGAGGTACGGCTCTTTGCTTCATGACCACGCGCACGACGACTCACACGATCATGACCATCCCGCGCCCGGCGACGCTCGCGAGCGAGCGTTGCGCATCGGCGTCGGCGGGCCAGTGGGCAGCGGCAAGACGGCACTGGTCGCGGCGCTGTGCCGGCTGCTGGCACCCGAGCTGTCGATCGTCGTCGTGACCAACGACATCTTCACACGCGAAGACGCGGAGGCGTTGCGCCGCATGCGGGTCCTCGCCGACGATCGCATCATGCCCGTCGAGACGGGTTGCTGCCCGCACACCGCCATCCGTGACGACATCTCTGCCAACCTCGACGCCATCGAGCAACTCGAAGCGTTGCACGGGCCGGTCGACCTCACGTTCGTCGAGAGCGGTGGTGACAACCTCACTGCGGTCTTCAGCCGAGCGCTGGTCGATCATCAGATTTTCGTGCTCGACGTCGCAGGCGGCGACAAGGTGCCGCGCAAAGGCGGCCCGGGCGTGACGACCGCCGATCTGTTGGTCGTCAACAAAACCGATCTCGCGCCGCTCGTCGGTGCCGACCTCGAGGTGATGCGCCGTGACGCCATCGTCCGTCGCGGTGCGCTGCCGATCGAGTTCACTTCGCTCGTCGACGCCGACGGCGCGGCGGAGGTGGCCGATTGGGTCCGCGAGCGCGTCGCGCGGTGGCGTGGGCGCGCGCTCGCGGCTCCTTGAGAGCGTACGCGTCGGCGCGCGCCGAGCACATCGGCGGTCAGACGCGACTGGTCGAGCTCCGTTCAGAGGCGCCGCTCGTATTGCGGGCAACACCGCACGCGCTGTATCTCGTCGGTGGCGCCGCCGGGCCTCTCGGGGGTGACGACCTCGCGCTCGACCTCGCGGTCGGGTGCGGCGCATGCATCGCAGTGCGCAGCGCGGCGGCAACACTGGCGCAGCCCGGTCCGCAGGCGTCACCGTCGCGCACGACGGTGCGCCTCGACATCGGCGACGCAGCTATTGTCGATTGGCATCCCGAGCCGCTGATATCGGTGCAGGGCAGCGACCATCTCGTCGACACGACCGTGACGTTGGCCCGATCCGCACGGCTGACTTTGGTCGACGAGATCGTGTTGGGCCGCGCCGGCGAACCATCGGGCCGCATCCGTGTGCGCTGCCGCGTCTCGCGTGATGGCGCGAGCGTGCTCGCCCACGACCTCGACCTCGGGCCGGGCTTGCCCGGATGGGACGGCGCCGCGGTGATGGGCGGGGCTCGGGCACTGATCAGCACGCTGCGCGTCGGACCCGATGCGCCGACCGCCGCGTCCGTGGCACATTCCCCCGACGGATCGCGCGCGGCGTGGATGCCCTTGGCCCGCGAGGCCGCACTGCTGCTCGCCGTCGGCCCGACCCTGCTCGCCGCCCGCCGCGCATCGGACGAGGGGTACGAGGGGAGTAGGGGGAGCTGAAAGGAATCGGAGGGGTGCGTGGTCTAATGCGGGCGTGCTGGTGGTCGACGAAAGCGGGCGCGACGAAGGTCGCCGCAAGTTCGAACGCGACATCCCGTCGCTCGAGCGCACGCTGCACCGCGCGTTCGTCGCCCGCTACGGCCTCGACGTCGGCGCCGAGGTGACCGCCGAGACGATCGGCTGGGCCTGGCAGCACTCGGAACGCATCGCCGCGATGGAAAATCCTTCTGGCTACCTCTACCGAGTTGGTCAGAGCGCGGCTCGGCGCCACGTGCGCTGGTCGCGCCGCCGCGTCGACTTGCCGATCGAGCCTCGGTGGGACGACGCGCCCGCGATGGAGGGCGACGTCTTCGACGCGCTCGCCCGCTTGAAGCCCGACCACCGTGTCGCGGTGTTGCTCGTGCACGGCTACTCGTTCACCTACCGCGAAGTCGCGGATCTGCTCGGTGTGTCCGAAGCTGCGGTCACCAACTACGTCCACCGGGGTCTGGCGCGCTCCGATCGATCTTGGAGAAGAACGCATGAACAACATCGACTTGGAGACGCGACTCGCTCGTGCCGCTCGAGTGCTCGACGAACACACTGAGCAACCGTCGACAGTGCCGGGCTACTTGGCACCCGCGCCGCGACCGTCGCGTCGCCGACCACTGTTGGCGAGTGTGGGCGTCTTTGCGTGTGCACTCGCGTTCATCGGTGCGGTCATCTACGATCGAACCGACAATTCGACGACCGTAAGCCAAACATCGGTCGACGAGGGTTGGACGGCGTTGCCAGAGGCCCCCATCTCGCCGCGCTTCCAGCACCTCGCGGTGTCGACCGGTACCGGTCTTTTCGTATGGGGTGGCTACGGCTCCGATTTCGAGTCCGACGGTGCGTATCTCGACTCGACTAGGAACACGTGGCGCAAGCTGCCGAACGCGCCGCTCGACTCGGATCGTGGCGATGCAATCGGTGTCTGGACCGGCCGCGAAGTGGTGGTAGTGAACGGAGTAGGCCCGGTGCGTGCGGCGGCGTTCGATCCTGTCGCCTTCACCTGGCGTGCGCTACCCGATCCACCGCTTGCGAATGCGGCCAACGCGATGAATCGTGCGTTCTTCGTCGACGGCGCCGTGATCGTGATCGGCGTTGCGAGCGAAGGTGACGGCAACGCGCCGTCCCAGATTGCTCGACTCGACCTCGCGACCTCGCAGTGGACGACCGGCGAGACTCCTGTGCAGCAGTTCGCATCGTTCTTCGCCGCGACGATCGCTGGTGATGAGATCATCGTCGTGGCGCAGCGGCCGAACATGAAGGAGCGCTGCGGCTCGATAGTGCTCGCGTACCAACCGACGTCGGACACGTGGCGCGAGTTGCCCGCCGGTCCCGTCGCCGATCGTCTCTCGCCGGTCGTCGCCTGGACAGGGTCGGAGCTGTTCGTCGGGGGCGGACGTATGTGTGGTGACACCCGCGAGCCTTCGCCTTCGGCCGATCTGCTCGACACGGTGACGGGCGTGTGGCGCGAAGCGCCAGCGGCACCTATCGGGTTCGCAGCCTCGGGCCGTTACGACGAAGTGTGGACCGGTCACTCGGTTGCGACCATCGACCGCGCGGGCACGCCGGTGCTGTTCAATCCGGTGACGAACACGTGGCATGTCGGCGCGCCATCGCGGGGCGAGGGGAAGTTCGACGACACGCCGTTCGTGTGGGTAGACGGGGCAATCCTGATCTGGAGCGGCGGGGCCATCGACGGTCCGATGTGTTGCATCCCGGTCGGCGGCGGCGTCTCCTACACCCCGCCCCCCGGCTTTTGACCTCCGACGATCGCCTTCTTGTGGCGTTTTACAGGTGTCGACACCTGTAAAACGCCAACAGAACGGGTGCGGTGCGGTGTGGGGTTAGGTGCGGGTCAGGTGCCGGTGAAGTTCGGGGGCCGTTTTTCGGTGAAGGCCTTCATGCCTTCACGGGCGTCTTGGCTGCGGCTCACCTGTCCGGCGTAGCGACCCTCGATCGGCTGCGCTTCTTCCTCGGGGAGCCACCCGGTCTCGACGGCCGATGCCTTCGAGGCCGCGACCGACAGCGGACCGTTGGCGCAGATGACCGCGGCGATCTCTCTGGCCTTGTCGAGCGCGGCACCTTTCGCGACGACGTGGCCGACAAGGCCCCAGCGCAATGCTTCGTCGGCGCTGAGGATGCGACCGGTGATGAGCATCTCCATCGCGATCGAGTAGGGGATCTGCCGCTTGAGGCGCATGGTCGAACCGGCGCCGGCGATGAGCCCGCGCCGCGCTTCGGGCACGCCGAAGATGGCCTGCTCTTCGGCGACGCGAATGTCGGTCTGCTGCAACATCTCACACCCGCCGCCGAGGCACTCGCCGTTGACCGCGGCAAGAAGCGGCTTGCGCAGCCAGCGTGTCAGCAACAACCCTTTGCCGATGACCGAAGGGTCGTCCTTCAGTCGCGCCGCGATCGCCGGATCGCGTTGCCCACCGCCCGCCATCCAACCGTCTGACATGTCGCCACCGACGCAATACGAGCTTCCTGCACCGGTGAGGATCGCGCAGCGGATCTCGTCGTCGCCATCGATCATGTCCCACGCGTCGGCCATGCGGACGATCATGTCGATCGTCAGCGCGTTCTTGCGCTCTGACCGGTTCATCGTGAGCACGACGATCGGCCCCTCGCGCTCGACGATGAGGCTCTCTTCAGTAGGCATCTACGGCGCGTACGTTCCTGCTTCGACGGTGTAGGTATCGCGCCCTGAACGCAACAACGTGCCCGGCGAATCGCCGGTGAGGCGGCCGGCGCTCACAACTTCGGTGCCGTTGACGAACACGTGCGCCACGCCGATGGCCTCGGCCACGAGTCGTGCCGCGCCCGCGGGCATGTCGGCGACTGTTCGAACCGGACCGGGCCCGACGCGCTCGGGGTCGAACACCATGAGGTCCGCGTGATAGCCGGGAGCGACACGCCCTCGCCCGCGGATGCCGTAGAGCCGTGAGGGCATGTCGGTCAGTTGGTGTACGGCTGCCTCGAGCGTCAACAGTTGGCGCTCACGGACGTTGGTGCCGAGGTGCACAGTGCTTGTCACCGCGCCGCACATGATGTCGACGTGCGCACCGGCGTCGGAACCCCCGACGAGCACCCTCGGGTCGTGCCACGTCTCGGCGCGCATGCGCCAGGTCTCGCGATCGTCGCCCATCGCAGCAGTGTCGAGACCGGTGCGCAGATCGTCGGCGACCACCACATCGAGCACGGCGTCGAGCGCGGTGACCCCCCGCTCGCGCGCGAGTTGTCCGCCGGTCTTGCCTTCCGCCGGTTTGTTCGCATCGCAGTACGTCTGGCTGACGGTCATCCGCTCCCAATCGACGAGGTCGCGCAACAGACCCGCGTCGGGCGACGCTGCTCCTGCGGCGAGACTGCGGCGCACTTCGGGATCAGCCAGTGCGCGCCGCCGTTCGTCGAGTGGCAACGAAAGCACTGCGTTCCATCCGGGCAATCCGTCGAGGATGAAGCCGCTGATGAATGACAGTCGAGCCTTCACCGCGTCGGGCACTGCCAACGCAACGACCGTGGCGCCGCGCGTCGCCGCCGTGGTCGACGCGTGCAATCGTTGCCAGTGCCCCTCGGGATCCGACGAGACGACGCCGAGCGCGTTCCAGTTGATCGGACGGTTGGCCGCCAGCGACAAGGACGTCAACATCTCGACGTCATGATCGCTGAAACCGTGAAGCACGCCGGTGAGGATCCACTCGAGCGAGGTACCGGGGTGCGCGGCGACTGCGGACGCCAGCGCCAGGCGCTCGTGGTCGTCGGCCGAGCGCGACGGCACCGGCCGGCCGTCACCGTCGTTGTGGTTGACCGTGTCGGATGACGACAGCCCCAACGCGCCGGCATCGAGCGCATCGTGCAGCGCGGCGACCATCGCGGAGATCTCGTCGGCAGTGGCGGTGCGCTCGACGGCGGCAGCACCCATGGCGTGGTGACGCAGCGCGGAGTGCCCGCACAAGAAGCCGGCGTTCAGTGCGATGCGCCCGTCGAGGCGATCGAGATATTCGCGGAACGATGTCCAGTCCCACGGCACGCCCGCCTCGAGAGCGGCGAGCGGAATGCCCTCGACTCGCGACATCAAGCGCATCAGGTAGTCGCCGCCGGCAAACGGCGCGAGGGTGAATCCGCAATTGCCGCCGAGCACCGTCGTGACGCCATGGAAACACGACGGCGTGGCCGCCGGATCCCAGAAGAGCTGCGCGTCGTAGTGCGTATGCACATCGATGACGCCCGGCCCGACGACAAGACCCGACACGTCGATCGAGCGTCGAGCAGAGTCGTTGATGCGGCCCACGTCGACGATCATCCCGTTGTCGACCGCCACATCGGCGACGCGGCGCGGCCGCCCCGATCCGTCGATGACCGTGCCGCCACGTAACACGAGATCCACCATGGCACGCCCCTACGGTGCGACTGCGTCGGCGGTGAGGAACCCGCTCGGGCGATGAATGCCCCGGAACAAATTCTCGTGCATGCCGTAGCCGACTTCGCCGGTCTCGAGCTCGAAGCGGCACAAGGTTTCGTTGAGGATCGCGTAACGGCGGCGCGTCTCGGGGTCGCTCAGATCGTGGACGACCCCCTCGACCGCGAGCGGGCCCTGGTACATGCCGTGACCCCACTTGCCGTCGACGTTGACGTAACCGGAACCGGCGGCGAGATAGAGCGTGCGCAATGGCGTGTTCGTCACGACGATGGGCTTCCCCTCGGGATCAGTCGTGCGCACCACTGCCGATCGCATCTCGCGCGTGCCGCTGATGTACTCGATGTCGATCTGCGGCCGGCCGAGCTCTTCGACGGGCCGATCGTGTTCGATGTTCCACACGCGCGCTGCTTCTTCGACGATGCGGTGACCGTCGGCGTCTTCATCGACCTGCACCTTGAGCATGTGGTCGTCGAATTGCATGGGCAACCAGTCGTGACGGAACCCGTAGCCGTCCTGGCGTTGTCTCGAACGGATGCCCGGAGCCTCGGGTTCGCCGACGGGGCGCACCCCCCAAGACCGGTCGCGAGCGCCTTTCCACCTATCGGGCGTGACATCGAACGTACGCCCGGCGACCGTCAGCTGACCCTGCCACACGCCGACCTGCGCGTAACGCGTCACGTCCTGTATGACGCGGCCGTACTGGCGCACGAACGTACGCGGTTCTTCCAACGCGGCGACGGTGCCGGTGAATGTGAGATCGGCTTCGATGCACCACTCGTTCTTGTCGCAGCGAATCCTCAACGTGCGTAGGCCTTCGATGACCTCGACCGACAAGGGTCCGACGCTCGTGTCGAGACGGTCGTGGCCTAGCTCGCGCGACGAACGGACCGTGTATTGCTCTGTACCGATCGACACGGTGATGAATGCATCGGTCACCCCGAGATTGGGATACTGCCCCAGCCCGGTGATGACGAAGAGCTCGGCGCTGCTCGAGTGCATGTTGAAGTAATAGCGGTCGTAGAAGTTGCGGTCCGACGTGACGACATGGTCGAACGTGTCGGACGTCTGGTGGGCCAGGAACTCGTCGAGTCTGCTGAGCGGCATGATCGATCACCCCATCAATGTCTTGTCGGCCACGCCGTAGCGATGCACCGATGCGTCGATGATGCCGAGCGTAGGAAGCTTGTCGAGGAAGTCGACCATGTACGGCATCTGGAAATGATTGTCGAGAGCGACCTCTGACTGCCACTCTTCGAAGATGAACAATGTCGACGGGTCGTCGAGGTCGGCATAGTAGCGATAGGCCACGTTGCCCGACTCGCTCGCCGTCTGCTCGACGACGGGCCTGATGATGTCGAGTGCGTGTTGCAGCTTGGCTGGGTCGATCTTCATGTGACCCGCGATCACGATCATTTTCGGGCTCTCCTCTGTCGACTCTCAGCGACCGGTGAAGGTCGCGGGCAGGGTGTCTGGGCCTCGCAGGACCGAGCCCACGAACCGGGTCGGCGCGTCGCCGATGAGTTGCAGGTCGTCGAGTCGCTCGAGCACCACGTCGAGTGCGGTTGCCAACTCGGCGCGGGCAAGGTGCGCGCCGACGCAGAAGTGCATGCCGAACCCAAAGGTGAGCGTGCCCTTGTTCTCGCGGTCGATCTCGAATCGATCGGGATCCGCGAACACCGCAGGGTCGCGGTTGGCCGCCGCGATACCGAACAGCACGTGGCTGCCGGCGGGTATGAGCGATCCGAACTGATCGGTATCGACGGGTGCAAAGCGGGGCATCAACGACACGGGAGGCTCCCACCGCAGTGCCTCCTCGATCGCGAGCCGGCGGCTTTCGGGATCGCGCCGTGCCCGATCCATCGCGTCGGGATGCGTCATCAGCGCGTAGAGCAAGCTGCCGAGGCCGAGATAGGTGGTGTCGGCACCGGCGGGAAACAGCACGCGGATGAACGAGAAGATCTCTTCGTCGCTGAGCTGTTCGCCGTCGACGAATGCAGTCGCGAGTGTCGAGATGAGATCGTCGCCCGGATCCTCGCGCCGGCTCGCCACGATGGGCGTGAGGTATTCGGTGAACTCGTGCGACGCCGCGAGCGCGTTGTCGGGATCCCACGGGTACGTGAGCAGGGCAAGGGCCCACCGTTGGATGTCACCTTCGTTGCGCGGTGGAATGCCCAGCAGGCGCGTGATGACGGTGAACGGATACTGCTTGGTGAACTCGGCCACGAGGTCGGCATGACCGCGCTCGACGAACTGATCGATAAGCCGGTGCGCGGCAGGAGCGAGGATCGGATCGACGTAGTCCGGCATCAGTCGGGCGCGGAACGCAGGAAATACGAGTGCGCGATTGCGAGTGTGTTCGCGACCGGTCATGCACTGCAACGTGCGGCCCATCACCGGCTCGCTGTGCAGTCGATAGGCGGCCTCGGCCGGCAGGGTGGCCTCGTCGAGGAATGCGCGCTCGACATCGCGATAGCTCGTCAAGAGATACGCGGTGCCGCCGTGGAATGGAACGAATGCGACAGGGTGTTCGCGTCGCAGCCGTGACAACTCGTCGTGGAAACCGGGTACGTCGAGTGCGAAGTCGTGCTCGCTGACCAACTGCGTACGCGTCATCGCAGTATCCATGATCGTGCCCCCAAACCTGCCCGACTACACCGAGCGGGGTGAGCATAGTTCACACATCGCGAGCCGATCCTCTCACCACCCGCGGCCCTCCGCGTGCGCGTGGCGAGGTAGCGAGCCGCATCAAGCGTTCTTGTACAGGCCCTCCGCGTAGAGCGGGCCGTAGTACTGCTCAAGCGCGTCCAGAGTTTCGTCGGGCCGTTCGAGACGGTGCGAGATCTGGGCGCGCGAAGGCAGCGCCGATGGAATCCACGACGACGGTTGCCACAAGTCGGAGCGGAGAAACGCCTTCGAGCAGTGATAGAAGATCTGCTCGATCTGGACGATGATTGCGAGCACAGGACGGTGGCCTTTCACGGTCATGCGGTCGAAGAAAGGCGCGTCACGTGCGAGCGTGGCCTCGCCGTTGACGCGCAGCGTGTCGGCGCGGCCGGGCACGAGGTAGATCAGGCCGATGTGAGGATTGGACAAGATGTTGAGGAACCCGTCGGCGCGCCGATTGCCGGGGCGCTCGGGGATCGCGATGGTGGTGTCGTCGAGCACGAGCGTGAAGACGGGAGGGTCTCCCTTGGGTGATACGTCGCACGTTCCGTCGGCTCGCGACGTCGCGACCAGACAGAACGGC
This sequence comes from Acidimicrobiales bacterium, assembly GCA_035525225.1. GTDB lineage: Bacteria > Actinomycetota > Acidimicrobiia > Acidimicrobiales > WLNW01 > DATLFA01. Next base: position 6,526 of record DATLFA010000094.1, on the reverse strand, counting down.
GAAGGAGCGAGCCACTGCCGGTCGTAGTCATCGAGTGAGAGTCGATCCTTGGCGGCGACGCCCGGCGACGGATGGCCCACGAGTTCGCGTAACTCGGCCTCGGTGGTGACCGCGATGAATGTCTCGAGATCAGCCAACGTCGTCCTCCGGAATCAGCAACCGGAGAACATCGTGACGCAACTCGAGCGAGCCGGCACGTGTATTTGTGCCGGCCGTCGAGTCGCTCGCCGCTCAGACCTTCGCCACCTTGCGCCTGCGGTCGATGCCCATGGTCACGGCGCCGAGTGCGAGGCTCAGCGTGGCGAGAACGAGCGGCAGCACGACCCGGGGGCCGGTGAACGCGAGGCTGTTCGGTGGCCCACCAACTTGTCCGGGAGTGCCGGACGGTTGCGCGGTGGGAGCACCTGGTGTCGTCGGTGTCACCAATGTCGTTGTGGGTGGATCCTGGCGCCCGCCGCTGATCGGTAGCGCGCAGGTCGGCGTGGTGAAGGTGTCGTTGTCGAGCGTGACCGCGGCATTGCGGGCGAGCGCACGCCCGCGGACGGTGACGCCGCTGGTGACGGTGATCGACGAAAAGGCCAAGATGCTGCCGGCGAACACCGAGGATGTTCCCAGTGTGGCCGAGCTGCCGACCTGCCAGAAGACGTTGCACTCTTGGGCACCGTTGATCAGCGTGATGGTGCTGTTCGACGCGGTGGTCAGCGTTGAGTTCGTCTGGAAGATGAAGACCGAATCTGCGTTGCCGGCACCGTCGAGAATGAGGGGTCCCGTCAGGCTCAACGCTGACTTGCCCGGGCCGGCGTAGACGCCGCCGATGAGCACGAGGTTGCCGAGGTTGGCGGTCGTGGTTCCATCGACCGATCGGCCGGCGGCGTCGACATACGCGGCCGTGAGGTCGATTTGCGCCTGCGCCGCTGCCGGCGTGGTCGCTTGCGTCGTACCGGGAGCGATGACCTGCCCCGGTGGAAATCCGGTGATCGACGTGCCCGGCGAGAGCCCGAGGCTCGCGGGGAGCACAGTGCCGCCTGTGTTGGTGACGGTCGATCCACCGAGCACCGAATAGTCGGCCGAAGTTCCCAACGGCACGGTCGCCACATCGGCGGCGTACGCGCTGCCTCCGATCGTGAGCACCGCCCCTGTCATGGTGACGGCGAGCAAGGCCGCGACCAACCGGCGCGCCAGCGCAACGGAGGTATTCATAAGGAATCTCGATTCGTGCAGGGCATCGCCACCAGCAGCACCGCCGCCGTAGAGGGTGCTCCCCGGTACGAGACGATCTTCTGAACGGACTGTGAGGGAGGGCCTGATCTCGTTGTCAGGTCACATCCGGCAGACCCGGCAATAGGGTGCGATGTCGGCACCCGTTGGTGTCTTATCGACCGATCGGTGCCTCGACTTGAGGTCCGGGAGCGGGATTACGCCGACTCGGCGATGTGCGGCTCGGGGGTGACCACCGGCGGCAAGTCGTCCGGCGCGGGCCAGGGCGGCGCCGGATGCATGAAAGCTTCCCCTCTCGTCGATAGCGGTACGGCGGCAATTGGACCGTACTTCGCGTAAGAGTAGAGTCAGCTTCTGCGCCGGAAGGCAAGGACATAGGCAACGATCGGACGCGGATCCGCGATCTCGATCGTGGAAGGGGAGCGCGATGTCATTCGGCTTGGTGCGGGTGTGCAAGGTTGTGACTGCCCAGGAGTCTCACGCAGCGACCGAACTCCTCGAGGACGACAAACGCGGCCGAGGGTCCGCCGGGTTCGTCAGCTACACCGGCGCAAAGACGGCTTCCGGGTCTGTGGTGACCGAGGTTTGGGCAACGAGAGCAGCCCAAGCGCGATTTCTCGCGAAACGTCGCCAGTCCGCGACGAACTCAGACGAACGGCTCAACGACCCCGTGTAGGCGCGTCCGAAAGGTCAGGCGGACGACGCGAGCGGACGTAGATCCTCGAGTAGCGCTTCTGGATGCGCTCCGGCGTCGGTGACTTCATAGATGCGGGCGATGACGCCGTCGGGATCGATCAAGAACGTGACGCGTTTCGGATAGAGCGGATTTGCTTCGTCGGGGCCCCGCTCGACACCATATTCGCGCCCGACCCGGCGATCGACGTCGGACAAGAGCCGAAAACCGAACTGCTCATTTGTCGCGAACGTCTTGTTGTCGGCCGGTGTATCGAACGACGCTCCGATGATCGTGGCGCCGAGTTCGGCGAATTGTGGGCTTCGATCACGGAAGCCCTGGCCCTCGCGAGTTCAACCGGCGGTAGAGGCTTTGGGGTACCACCAGAGCACGACCCACGAGCCACGTAGGTCATCGAGGCGCACGACGTTGTCGTCTTGATCGGGCAACGCGAAGTTGGGGGCGAGGTCACCGGGTACGAGCACAGTGCGAGACTATCGGGTAGCAGCGAGTGCTTCAATGTCCGACTGTTGTCAGTTCTTCGGCAGGACATAGGTGGAAAGTGGGATGCTGCTCTTTTCGATCGTGAACACCGAAGGGCCGTCGAAGGTCTCGCCGTCGCGAGCCAGGCGCAACGGGCCGTCGTGCGATTCGATCGCGATCGATCGCAACAACTCGCGGGTGTAGGTGTTGGTTCGAGTGAGCTGACCGGTCAGCACCGCGGCGATGAGTCGCAGCCGGCTGTAGGGGCCGGTGTCCTCCACATAGCGCACATCGAACAACCCGTCGTCGAGGCGCTCGCGCCAACTCGGCGCGAGCCCCGCGGGGCCATACTCGCTGTTGCCGATGAAGATCAGCCAGATCGATCGGCGCGTGCCGTCGAGGGTGACGTCGACTGGTGTCGCCTTTCGCAAAATGTTGATCAACGCGACTGCCATCGCCAACCATTTGCCGAGACGCTCCTCGTGGCTCTCGCGCATGTCGACGAGCGCGGCGTACGCGCCGAAGCTGGCGGTGTTGAGGAATGGCTTGCCGTCGATGAGCCCCACGTCAACCGAACCGAGTGATTTCGATCTGATGGCTTCGATCGTGTCATCGAAGCTTTCCAGACGAAGGTCACGCGCGAAGTGGTTGAGTGTTCCCCCGGGAAACACCGCGAGCGTTTTGCGGGTACGCAGCGCCACCGACGCGGCAGCGTTGACCGACCCGTCACCACCGACGATGCCGATGACGTCGCCCTTCGATGCGGTCTCGAGTGCCTCGAGAAGATCGCCGCCCTCGTCGAGAACAATGAACGAACCATGCGGCAGTTCCTCGCGGAGGGATTCGACGGAATGACCGTTTCTCGCTGACCCCGCAGCGGGGTTGAATACCACGGTGAGCCCCGCGCCATCGGTTTCGGCGCGTGCGATGCGCTTAGGCGTCGGCCGCACTGCCGCCGGTTCACCCGGACGCAGCGGCCAGATGCGACGCGTCGCGTATGCGACCGCGGTGCCGATCGCAAAGCCCGCGAGGACATCGCCGGGGTAGTGCACCCGCGTCCGTACACGCGACCAGCCCACCGCAGTGGCTGCAAGCCCGAGCGGCGCCGCCAAGTGTGGCGCCTCCATGCTCACGCCGACGGCGAACGCCGCCGCCGATGCCGCATGGCCCGAAGGAAACGAAGCCGAAGCCGGTACTCGCGCGACTCGCGATAGCCACGCCGAATGGAATGGCGCTGGTCGTCTTCGCGCAGCCACCGGCTTGATCAACGCGTTCGTGAGCGCCGACGTCGCGCCCACTGACAACATGCCGCGTATCGCCGCGCGCCGATTCGCCCTACCGCCGCGCGCGGCCAGAAGTGCGGCCACGCCGATCCACAGCTTCGAGTGGTTGGCCGCTCGGCTGAGTGGATACAGCACCCGATCGATGTGGGGAGCGGGCTTCTCGGTCGCGCGGCGATACAGCGCAAGATCTGCGCGATGCAACCGCGGAAGTCGAGACGGGCCTTCGACGCGGGAAGCTATCGGCGAGGCCACGACGTACGATACCCATCGAATCGGTGGACAAACGTCAGGGGCGCGCTTGGCCGATAGGGCATCCCCGATCGAGCGGTGGGATCGACTCGCGCGGCCGTGTCCCGTGACGGTGGAGTACGTCGCCGGTGACGACTGAACTCGAGGCCGCGTCCGCCAGGCGATGACCATTTGATTCGGGCCTCGACGGGTAGAGATCGATCGTGTCGCAGGAACGGGACAAAGCAGACGCCGTAGCCAAGTTCTTCGACGCCGACGTCGCGGTGTCGACCACCGGTGTCGTCGGGGACCAGCCCGAGGACGGTGTCGCGCCGGGCACGATCTTCATCGGGACTTTCGTCGACGGTGACGTCGTGACAACACGACGCCATGTCGCGGAGCTGGGCGCCGCCAGCTTGCCTCTAAGAGGTTTCGTCGAATGGTCGGGCTGGGTAGAGCACACGCGTCCCGGCTGCGGCCAGGCCAAGGTTGCGGCATCGTGCGACTCTGATCATCCTGAACTCGAGGAGGAACAATGGCTGACCGCAAGGCCCCTACGGCGGACCGACCGGAGAGTGGGGTCGCCGCGCTTGCCTGGGTCGACGACATCGAACGTGTCACCCTCGACAACGGGAACTTCCGCGCGGTCATCTACACCGGCGAGCACACGCAATTGACAGTGATGCGGCTCGGCCCCGGTGAGGAGATCGGATGGGAGGTTCATCCCCATCTCGATCAGTTCCTGCGAATCGAGCAAGGTGACGCGCGGCTCGATCTCGGCCGTGACGAGGCAGAGGTCGATGAGCAGCACGAACTGTCCGATGATTGGGCGATCATCGTTCCTGCCGGGGTGTGGCACAACGTCATCAGCACAGGATCGACCGACGTCAAGCTCTACTCGCTCTATTCGCCACCCGAGCATCCCGCTGGCACAATCCATCGCACGAAAGCCGAGGCGGACGAGGACGAGGACCACTGAGGCCCCGATTCGAGGGCCGCCATGCCGAACCAAGAGCCTCTCGACCCGGCCTCGAACGCCGTTACTCTGCCTGATGTCGCCGAACAAATGGCGACGTTGGTCGATACACGGGTCGACACCGACGCGGACGTCACCGCTGCCACGTTGCCACCCTTTGCTGCGCACAACGTCGTGATTGCCTTTGACGATTCGAAGGACGCTCGAGAAGCGTTGCTTGCGCTAGAACGGGCCAATATCGATGGCTCGAAGTTGTCGTACCTTGGCATCGAGCCGTCGGCTGACCAGACAACCGACGAGCGAACGGCCGAACTCGACAGCGCGAAACTGTCGTTCGTCGGCCGAGGCACGGCCAAAGGGGGTTCGATAGGCACCGTCGGCGGAGCTGCGATTGGAGGCGCGCTGATGCTGATTCCTGGTATCGGCACAGTGGTGGGCGCAGGGGTGCTCGGCGCGGCACTGGGCGGTGGATTCTTCGGTGGTGTCCTCGGCGGTATTTGGGGCGGCTTCAACAGGATGGGCGCGTGACAAGCGTGGAACGAAGTCTTCCACGACATCGAAGAGGGCCTGGTGCTCGTCGGTGTCCACACCGACGACCCAGAGGAGATTCGTCGCGCTTTGAACGTGCTCCCGAATTTCCGCCAGCGAATGTTCGACCGCGAGGGGAATCTCATCGCCCACGAGGAAGGCTGATCGCACAGGCGGAAGAAGTAGTTGTGAACGGACATGATCTCCTTCGTTCGGCCCGCGATCCCCGCAACGGGAATGTGGCTGCCTGAATCATTGTTTTCACCGACATGAGAGCGATTTCCGTTGAACTCGTGGGACTTCACGTTGAAGCGACAAGTGGTACGCCCCTCCTATTGCTACGCGAGCGGGAGTCACCTTTCCGTGTCGTACCGATCTTCATCGGCGAACTCGAGGCAGCGTCGATTGCGATCGCATTGAGCGGACAAACGCCACCCCGGCCGCTCGCGCACGATCTTATGGCCACTCTCGTCAACCGCTTGGACGTGCATGTCGACTCAGTCGAAGTCACTGACATGGTCGATGGCGCATTCATTGCGACGCTCAATCTGAGCGGTCCGACGGGTGGGCACCATTTGGATACGCGACCGTCCGACGCGATCGCTCTGGCCGTGCGCGTCGGCGCGCCTCTCTTCGTGCGCGATACCGTGCTCGACGAAGCGGGTGCGATCATCGAGGAGTCCGAAGACGAGGGCGTCATCGGCGACAAGCTTTCGATCGACGAGTCGGTGGCCGAATTCCGTTCGTTCCTCGATGCCGTCGATCCCGACGATTTCACCCTGCCTTAGCGCGAGGAATTGCCCTCCCGCCTCGGCGCGCGGTGCCCTGGGGGATTCGGCTCGATCTCCGCGTTCGTCTTCGTACGACAAGCACGATTACCCGACGGCTAGCCGGATCACCAACAGCAGAACGATCGTGAGCACCGCAGACGCAAGTAGCGAGCCGAGGCAGCCCAGACGGTTGGAGAAGAACAGGAACACCGCTGCATGTTTCCCCGTCTGAGGTGTGAATCACCTTGTGGTGTCGGGTTGGTAGTCGCGCTGGGTTCGGGGGCGGAGCCCCCGTTCGGGCGGAAGCCCGAGTTGGGTCGGTGTCAGGCGGCAGGTTCGAGTGTGACTTTGTTGCCCATAGCTTCGA
>DATLFA010000074.1:0-50113 GCA_035525225.1 Acidimicrobiales bacterium | reverse complement strand
GTCGGCAAATGCCCAGCCGGGATTGCCCCGTTCGGCCCACTGGTCGTACACCTGCGGTGCGCCGCGCAGGGCGAAACAGGCATTGGTGGCCGAACATCCGCCCATGATCCGGCCACGAGGAAGGTGTATCCCTCGGTCGAGGTCTGGGTCCGCGAAGTAGCCCCAATCGTGGTCGACGGTCGGCTGGGACGAGTCGCGTACGTCGTGCGGCAATGTGACCGGATCGGGATGATCGGGCCCGGCCTCGGTCAACAACACCCGGCGAACGGGATCCTCGCTCAAGCGGGAGGCGAGCGCGCATCCAGCGGCACCGCCACCAACGATCACGACGTCGTAACCCACGGCTCGACGATAGTCGTCAGCGTCGCGACGACCGATCGACCCTGTCGAGACTCGTCGTGCGATGCCTTAGCTAGGAGCTGTGCAGCGACGGATCGGGTTTTTTGAGCTGTCCCGTTCGCTCATCGATTACGGCGTGGTCGCCCCCGAGACCCGGATCAGGTGGCGTGCTCACGCCCCTGCGACGGCGCGGTCACTCTTCAGGCAGGGTAGGGCTGCCCCTACCACGAAGACACCGGTAGCCGTGATTTCGGTCGTTACCGGATTCACGCATTGTGTCCGACATGAACGCCGCCCACCCTCCGCTGCTTCGCCGTCTCGCCGATCTGTGCTACCGCCGCCGCCGGGCCGTGGTTGGTGGGTGGGTGATCCTGCTGGTCGGATTGCTGGTGGCGGCGGGCGCGGCGGCGGGCGAGTTCGACAACGATTTCGACCTGCCAGGGTCGGAATCCCAGGACGCCTTCGATCTCCTCGAAGCCAGCGGATTTGCCGACCGGTCGGGCAGCTCGATTCAGGTCGTTGTCAAGGCCGACGCCGGCGTCAACGAAGCGTCGGTGCGACTGGGCTTCGAGGCGCTGCTCGCGGACATTGCCGGTCGCCTCGATGACGCGGAGGTTGTGAGCCCGTACGAGCCGGGCTCCGAGCAACAGATCGCCGCGAGCGGTCGTGTGGCGTACGCCGAGGTGAACCTCGCCGACCGCACGGACAAACAGTTCCTGGAAGCCGGCAACGAACTGAAAGCTGCTGTCGCCGATTTTGCCGTGCTTGGCGCCGAGGTGGAGTTGGGCGGCGATCCGGTCATCGTGGGCGCAGAGGCGGAGTTCGGCAGCGAGGCGTTCGGCTTGCTCGCAGCGGTAGTGATTTTGCTCGTCGCGTTCGGCTCGCTGCTGGCCATGGGGCTGCCGCTCATCACCGCCGTCTTCGGTATCGCGTGTGGCTCCGCTGTGGTCCAGTTGCTCGCCAACGCCATGACGATGCCCACCTTCACATTGCAGATTGTGCTCATGCTCGGCATCGGGGTCGGGATCGACTACGCGCTGTTCATCGTTACCCGCTACCGAGAGGCACTCCACGCGGGGCTCGATCCGCAGCCTGCGGTTGTGCAGGCCATCGACACCGCCGGACGTGCCGTGTTGTTCGCGGGCGGCACCGTCATCATCTCGGTCATGGGGCTGTTCGCGATTGGGCTGAACCTGACCCGCGCGCTCGCGGTTGCGGCCGCCACCGGTGTGCTCATGACCATGCTCGCGTCGGTGACATTGTTGCCTGCGATTCTCGGCTTCGTCGGCACGAACATCGACCGGCTGGGCCTGCCCCATCGCCGCCACCGAGCGGACAGCCGTGACGGCTTTTGGCACCGGTGGAGTCGGGTGGTGCAGCGCCGTCCCGTGCCCGCGCTCTCGGTGAGCCTCGTGGTGCTCATCGCCCTCGCAATGCCCCTCTTCGCCATCCGCCTGGGGTTTGCCGACAACGGCAACCGGGAGCGAGGCGACACCACCCGCGACGCGTACGATCTGCTCGCCGAAGGGTTCGGACCCGGATTCAACGGTCCGTTCCTTCTCGCTGCTGAGCTCCCCAAAGGCACTACAGATCTGGCAGTGCTCGAAGAGCTCGCCGCCGCTCTACAGCTCACCGACGGAGTGGCCGGTGTGACGGCACCGATTCTCAACGACGAAGGAACCGTTGCCATCATGCAGCTGTTCCCGACCACCTCGCCCCAGCACGAGGCGACGAGTGATCTGGTCCACAGTCTCCGCGACGTTGTCATCCCTCCCGTCGTCGAAGGCACCGGCGTCGACGTGCTCGTCGGCGGGTTCACGGCTGCCGCCGTCGACTACGCCGACTACTCCGCGGTCCGTCTCCCGTGGTTCATCGCTGCGGTCCTCGTGCTCTCCTTCCTGTTGTTGATGGCCACGTTCCGCAGTGTCCTCGTGCCTCTCAAGGCCGTCATCATGAACCTGCTGTCGATCGGCGCCGCCTACGGCGTGATCGTCGCCGTGTTCCAGTGGGGATGGGGCGCCGACCTGCTCGGTGTCGGCGATCCCGGTCCCGTCGAATCGTGGGCCCCCATGATGCTCTTCGCCATCGTGTTCGGATTGTCGATGGACTACGAAGTCTTCCTCCTGTCGCGCATGAAGGAGGGATACGACCGCGCCGGCGACAACGCCCGCGCGGTCGCCGACGGCCTCGCGTCGACGGCGCGAGTGATAACCGCGGCCGCCGCGATCATGTTCTTCGTATTCGCCGGTTTCGTCTTCTCTGCCGATCGCGCGTTGCAACTGTTCGGCATGGGCCTCGCAGTCGCCGTGCTCGTCGACGCCACCATCGTGCGACTCGTACTCGTCCCCGCCACGATGGAGCTGCTCGGCGACCGCAACTGGTGGCTGCCCGCATGGCTCGACAGACTGTTGCCACGGATCCACGTCGAAGCCTCCCCAGACGACCGAGTTCTGGCTTGCTGATGACGCGTCGCCACGGCGCGCATTCAGCAGCGCGTGACACGGGCGATTGATTGCCAGCTAGTCCGGGTAAAACGTGCGGCTGTTCGTCGAGCGGCCAGTCGGACGATCGTGTCGATCCGCGGAGATCTGGAGCAGCGGATGACGATCGATCGCTACGAGCTTGTCCTCGCAATAGTGGGACTCGCTGCGCTCGTCAGCGCGTGGGTGCCGGCATACACCGAGCGACGCCCTCTTTCGCTTCCGGTAGTGTTGGTGGCGTTCGGCGCGGTGATGTTTCTGATTCCGATGGGATTGGGCGACCCGGACCCTCGGGCTCATCTCGATCTCACCGAGCGCCTCACCGAGTTCGCCGTGATCGTGGCGATCATGGGGGTCGGTCTAAAAATCGACCGGCCGTTCGGCTGGCGAACGTGGTCGACGACTTGGCGGATGATCGCCATCGCGATGCCCCTGACGATCGGCTTGACGGCCGCGCTCGGTGCGGTCGTCGGCGGGCTTCCGGTTGTGACAGCGCTGCTTTTGGGGGCGGTCATTGCGCCAACCGATCCGGTGTTGGCTTCAGATGTGCAAGTCGGCGAGCCAACGCTCGACGAGGAAATCGTGCCCGACGCCGAGGAAGACGTTCGTTTCACGCTCACCAGCGAAGGCGGGTTGAACGACGCCCTCGCGTTCCCGTTCGTCTATGCCGCGATACGCATCGCCGAGCATGGCTGGGCACCCGAGGGCTGGCTTGCGCAATGGGTCGGCTGGGATCTGGTGGGTCGAATAGCGATCGGCGTGGGGATCGGCTGGCTCGTTGGACGTCTGATCGGCGTCGTCTCGTTCCGTCCGCCGGGTCGTCTCAGCGCCCTCGCCGAAACGCCTCAGGGATTCGTCGCCGTGGCGGCCACCCTGCTCGCGTACGGCACCACTGAACTGCTGCAGGGCTACGGATTTCTCGCAGTGTTCGTTGCCGCAGTCTGCATTCGCGGATCTGCTCCTCGCCACGAATTTCACGCGGCGATGCACGGATTTCTCGAACAGATGGAGAACATGCTCGTCGTCGGGCTGCTGCTGTTGCTTGGTGGTGCGGCCGTCACCGGAGTCCTCGATGACCTGACGTGGCAGGGCGCGTTGACCGCCGTCATCATCGTGGTGGTGATCCGTCCTCTCAGTGGGCACGTCGGTCTCATAGGCACGCGCCTCACGCGTGCGGAACGATGGGCAATCGCTTTCTTCGGAATCCGCGGATTCGGCTCTGTCTACTACCTGTCGTACGCGCTCGGAGAGGCAGACTTCGACGGCGCATCACAAGTATGGGCTATCGTCGCATTGACGATGCTGATCTCGATCGCGGCCCATGGGATCAGTGCTACGCGAGCGATGGAGGCGGTGGACCACTCCGCCGAACGCGACTGAGATGAAGATCATCCCCGTTTTCCTGAGCTACCTCGGGGCATCGTTGCGCCAGCGGAACCTTCGCGTGGTGTGGATTCTGTTGTTGGTTTTCTGCGCGATGAGTGCAAGCTACACGGTCTTGTTCCATCTGCTTATGGAGAGGGAGGGCCAGTCACACAGTTGGTTCTCCGGCCTTTACTGGACCATCGTCACGATGAGCACGCTCGGGTTCGGTGACATCACCTTCCAATCCAACTTGGGCCGTATCTTCTCGGTCATCGTCCTCTTGACGGGCTTCGCGTTCTTGCTCGTCTTGCTTCCATTTACATTCATACAATTCATCTTCACGCCGTGGATGGAGATGCGAGAAGCGAGTCGTGCTCCGCGATCTCTTCCCGAAGGCACCGAGGGTCATTTGGTGTTGACCGCGTCGGGTCCGATAGAGGACGCGCTGATCCGTCATGCTGACCGCGCGGGAGTTCCTCACGTTGTGTTGGTCGGCGACCTTCCCGAGGCGCTGCGTTTATTCGACAGCGGGTATCAGGTAATGCTCGGAGCGCTCGACGAACCGGAGACTTATCGCAATGCACGCGTGAAGAAAGCGCGCATCGTCGCGGCCACGCGTGCGGACACGACGAATACGAATATCGCGTTCACGGTCCGTGAGATCACCACAGCCGTACCTGTTGTTGCGACCGCCAGTTCGCCGGCGTCTGTCGACATACTGCAGTTGGCGGGGGCGAATGAAGTGCTGCAGTTGGGGGCGATTCTCGGGGTTGCCATGGCGCAGCGTACGCTGCGACCGGACGGCCACACACACGTGATCGGCGACTTTCACGACCTGAAGATCGCCGAGGCGAGCGCAGCCGGAACTTCTCTAGTCGGCCAGCGCCTTGGCGACGCGAGGCTGCGGGGTCGGCTGGGTGTGGGTGTGATCGGCGTATGGAACCGCGGTCATTTCGAGACAGCGAACGCTGACACGCTCGTCACGGACGCGACTGTGGTGATCCTCGCGGCGACTGGGGAGCAACTCGCGGCGTACGACGACTATTACGGCTCCGCTGTGACAGATTCGCGGCCGATGCTTGTCTTAGGGGGTGGCCGTGTCGGCAGAGAGGCCGCGCGTGCATTCGAAGCGGAGGGCTTGGAATACTTCATCGTCGAACAGCGCAGGGAACGCATACGTGATTCCGGTCGATACATCTTTGGCGATGCCGCCGACCTGTCGGTGCTCGAGACCGCTGGCATACGCGTCGCCTCCGGTGTCCTGATCACAACACACGACGACGACGTGAACGTATATCTTGCGCTCTACTGCAGAAAGCTCCGGCCAGACATTCGTATCGTCGCGCGCGCAAACCTCGACCGCAATGTGAGCACGCTCTATCGAGCCGGAGCCGACGCAGTGCTCTCGTACGCGTCAATGGGAGCCGCCGCAATATGGAACCATTTCCGGCCGAATGACATACTCCTCGTTTCAGAGGGCCTCACGCTTTTTCGTCGGAAGGTTCCGCGTGAACTAGAAGGGCATACGCTCGGTGCATCGCAGATCCGAAGCGAGACCGGGTGCAATGTTGTCGCGATCGAACACGGAGCTCTGTTGCACGCGAACCCCGACGCACTAGCCGTCTTGCCCGCCGGAGGAGACCTCGTCCTCATCGGCGACGCAGTCGCAGAGGCACGATTCGCTGATCGCTATAGCACGCGGAACAACGCTCGACGCGCCAGCCCCGCACCACCCAACACCTGAGGACGAATGGTTGATCTCGTTCTCACGGGCTAGGCCGGCCACTTCATGCCGGGGATCGGCAAGAATTGGTGGACCTCGATGGCCGAGCCGTCGAGTTGGAGGTGAGGGTGACCGTCAAGCAACACCTCGAGTGCGTCGAGCGAACTCGCCTCGACGCGGCCCCCCACCACAACCGCAGCGCCAACGACGACTCGTTGCACACTCTGGGATCGGTGGCTCGGCCGGTGCTGAGCCCGCCTATTGCGCGACGGTGATCTGGCGGGCATCGTGGTCGCGGTCGCCGGGCGAATCGTTGCGGCCATCGCACTCGAGATCCGCGACGGCTTCGTGGTCCACATCCACGGCATCGGCAAGTGGACCGAGCTACCACCTCGCGCTGCTCGACTTGCTCGCCTGATCGATCCCGGCCACTTTGCGCATCTGCTGAACTTGTTGCCGTGACAAGCACGGCGGTCGAGGTGGTCAGGCGGCGAGCGCTACACGGTCGCTCAGATGCGCTCGCTCGCTGGCACCAGCTCATCGGCGCGAGCCGATTCGGAGAAGTCGAGGAGTGGGCTTCGCGCTTGGCCGCCGTTGGCCGGATCACCTTGAACTTCCATCCCGATCGCGTGACGGCGCGCGCGCCGACTGTCTCGGCCGGATTGCTCGCCGACGGCCGGTATCGCAGCCAGTGGGTGACGGGCATCTCGAACGGCAGCCGATCCGCAATTGCCGGCGGCGAGCGGCAGCGGTTCGAACGGGCGCTGTTCGACAGCGCCTACGACACCGCGGAACCAGGCTCGCACGAGTTTCCCGTTTACGGCGCGCTGGACCTTCTGTGGGATCCCCACGGCGGCTCGCCCCGGTTCGGATCGAGCTATCTCGTCCTGTCGCCAGACGTGCGCACGCGCACCACCTTGTGCGTGGGTGACAGCCATGTGGGGCCGCGCGACGTCGGCACCTTCGATGCGACGTGGTGCCTGCTTGCCGGTCTCGCCGAGCAGGCCGCCGCCGGGTCGTTGCTCGATCGCTCGCTCGGTCTCGAGGATCTCGTCGGCGCGCTCGATGGCGACAAGGTGTCCGCGGTGCCGAGTCGTTCCCTCGACGGCTACATCGAAGCGCAGGTGCACGGGGGTGTCGATCTCGCCGCTGATGTCGAGGCGATCGTGCTCGACCCGTCCTTCGCCGGCACCGACACCGAACACGATCTCACCGCTGCAGCGCAGCGCTACGGGTTCGAGATCGGCTGGCACGCAGGATCGAACCTTGCCGTAGACGATGTCCCGACCGACTTCCGAGGGCCAACCATGGCGCCACTCGCTCGACGAGTCGCTCGTCCCGACGGTGTGGTGGATGCGCGTTCGATCGGCGTCGCCGCACGACGCGTGCACGTCGAACCGCCTCTGCCGCACGGCGACCCACCAGAAGGCGAACTCCAGCGACTGAAGTATCTGTGGCACACCGTGTTGGCCTACGGAACCGACGCAGTTCCGCGAACATCGCTCTAGATCGCTCTTCAGTACTGATGTCAGCTTTGCTAGTCCAGATCTCGAGAGGGTCAACATCGACCGGATGCGGGCGCGCAGGGTCGATCTGCGCGCGGCTCGCCGGTTGGGTCTCGAGCATGTGGGCACGCTCAACGGGCGCCTGATCGGTGACGATCAACTGCCGGAGTTGAGATACCCACTGGCCTTTGCGGCCGGGTTGGCGATCGAGCGACACAGGCAGCGACGCATCGCCAACCAACTGAGACACTGTTCAATCCAACGGCTGTGAGCGCTCTTCGACCTCGAGCCACAGCGGCAGACCGATCGGGTGCTGCGCTTCCTCCGCGAGATGGGCGACGAGCCCGGCGGTGCGCGCGATGAGTACGAACCCACGCACACTGCCCGGCGGTACACCGAGGTCGATGAGGATCGCGCCGCCGGCGCCGGCGCCATTGATCACGAGTCGATGCCCGCGGATCTCGGCCTGTGCATCCGCGACGTATCGCAGCAGCCGCATGTGTGGCCCGAGAAGTCCCTCGGCTTCGGCGAGTTCGTACAGGCGCGGCGTGCGGGGATCTTCGTCGCGGTGGACGGGATGGCCGAGCCCGGGCACGCGCCGCCCCGTCGCGATGAGCGTCTCGACGGCAACGTGCGCTATGCGTCGCAGCGTGTCGTCATCGGTGGGCCCCTCACCATGGTCGCGGAGAATGTCGTGGAGGAACTGCGCGGTGTCGCCGGTGGGACCGAGAAAGACGCTGCCCGCACCGAGTAGCCCGGCCGCGATCGCACCTTGAATCGATTCGGGCGCCCCTGTGTAGGTGAGCCGCGCCGCGAGCGCGCTCGGCGTCAATCCGTGATCCGCGAGGGAGACGAGCACGGCGTCGAGCAGGCGACGCTCGTTCGGCGTTGGCTCGCGGTGCGCGAGCAGCAAGTAGGCCAGCTCGGTGAGCGAGAGCCGGCCCATGATGTCGCTTGGCAGGTCTCGGCCCGCGAGCGTGATGCTGTCGGGCGTCGACGATCCGATCGAGCTGCGTAACCAATCGGCGCGCTCGGTCATTGCGTCCTCACTTCTTGGTATCGATCTCGCCGGAGGTGTGATCCGCAGGGAGCTTGTGCTTCGCCAGCCTGCCCGTCGGCGTGTGTGGCAGGTCGGACACCACCTCGTAATAGCGCGGCACTTTGAAACGGGCCAAGCGGCTGCGGGCGAACGTGTCGAGCGCGGCAATGTCGATCGTACGCCCACCGCGCGGGATCACGAACGCCTTCACATCCTCCTCGGACAGCTCGGACGCGACGCCGATCACTGCTGCCTCTGCCACGTCGTCGTGTTGCTCGAGAACCGCCTCGACTTCGGTCGGTGACAAGTTCTCGCCGCGGCGGCGAATCACCTCCTTCTTGCGGCCGACGAACGTGAACGTGCCGTCGTCATTCGCGGTCACGAGGTCTCCAGTGCGCAGCCAGCCATCGACGACAACCGCCGCTGTTTCGTCGGGCATCTCGTAATATCCGCGCATGATCACCGGGTTGCGCAGCTCGAGTTCACCGATGCCGTCGTCGTCGACTTCACGCACCCGTGCGTCGTTGACGTGGCCGAGCGTCGGGTGTTGGCGCGCGGCACCGAGGGTGCCGAATGGCCGGGTGCCGTGCGGCCAGACCAACCCGTATGGAGTCTCCGACAACGCGTAGCCGCAGACGATCTCGAGACCGAAGCGACGCTCGATCTCTTCCTGGCGACTGCGTTCCGGCGAGGGACCGGTGTAGCAGAGGCGCAACGGATTGTCCGCGTCGTCGGGTCGCTCGGGTTGGCGCATGAGGATCTCGAGCATGGCGCCGATCGAGTTGAACTCCGTCGCGCCGTAGCGACGCGCCGAATCGATGAACGTGCTTGCCGAGAACGCGGGCAGCAGCACCAGGCTGGCGCGGGCCGCCACCGATCCGAGCGTGGAATACGCGGGGGCGTTGATGTGGAACAGCGGCAGCGATGTCATGAGTCGGTCGTCGGACATCAGTCGCAACCAGTAGGGGAACCCTTCGCCGGCCATCACATAGGCCCGGTGCGTCTGCATCACGAGCTTTGAGCGCCCCGTGGTGCCTGAGGTGGGAATCATCACCGCGACGGCATCGGGGTCGAGGTCGACCGGCCCGTGACCGTCTGCAGCGGCGGTGAAGAGATCATCGACCGCAACGATGGCGACGGTCGAGCCGAACGACGGCGCGAGTTGCGCATCGGTGACGACCAGCCGCGGATCGACCTGACCGACGAAACCTGCAATCTCGGCGGGGGAGTTGGCGGGATTGATCGGGACCTGTATCGCACCGACTTCCATGAGCGCGAACCACGTCAACAGGTAATCGGGTGTGTTGCGCGCGGTGACGAGGACACGATCGCCCCCGACGATGCCGTTGGCGCGAAACCAACTCGCGGCGCGTTCGACCTGATGGAGCGCCTCCCCGAAGGTCCATGTGCGATCGTCGGCGAGGAGCCAGAGCTTGCTCGACGCGTCGTCGACGGCGCCGCGGAACAACGTTGGGATGCGACGCGTACGTTCACTCACGGCGACCGAGTCTTTCATCGATCGACACCGCGAGGCATCATCGAAACTGCATGAGGTTTGCATCGTGGCGCTGAATCTCGACTGGGCAGCATCGCGTCGGCAATTGTCACGCTATGCCGGACTACATGCGCTACTCGGGCGAGGCAGTCGAGATCTTCGCAACGACACCCGCAGGTCAGCAGGTGCCGCGCCTGCGTTCACACGTCATCGGCGAGCATGTCGGTGATCACGCGTTCGTGGACGACCACGCCATGTATTGGGACGGCGACGCATGGCAGCCATTGCTGTGGAAGGACTTCGCGGTCTGGACGAAGGCTGAAGCCGCGCCGAGGCGACGTGCGTCAGATGTCGACGATCTCCAGATCGAACTCGTAGAGGTGCTCAGCCTCGACGGCGAGATCGACCTCGTCACTCTGCCTATCGACGGAGCGCGAGCGTTCCTCGACTCGCACTAGCTCCTCATCGGTAGTCGTCGATGCCTGCGTCGAGCCTGGTCTCGCGTATCTCCTCGATTGTGCTAACCCTATTCGGCCTGCCAACGCACCTTGGCACTGCGCTATAGCGTTGCGAGGCAGGGCGGGCAACTGCAGGGCGGGAAGGATGGGGAAGATGGCGGTGACGTCGCAGATCATCATCGAAGCGCTGCCGGCGACTCTCGGGGCAACGGTTCGCGGTGTACGGCTCGCGTCTCTCGATGATTCCGGATGGAAGCTGATCGACGACGCGTTCAACACCTTCGCGCTGTTGGTCTTTCCCGGCCAGCACTTGAGCGATGACGAGCAGATGGCATTCGGTCGGCGCTTTGGTGAACTCGAACCGGGCCTCACCCTTGCGCCGCTCAGCAATGTCACACCGCAAGGCGAAGTGCGACCCGCCGAAGGTGTGGTCATGCAGATGCTGCGGGGCAACGAAGGCTGGCACACCGACAGTTCGTACATGCCGCTCTCGGCAAAGGCGTCGATACTCTCCGCGCATGTCGTACCGCAGTCGGGTGGCGAGACCGAATGGGCCGACATGCGCGCCGCGTATGACGCGCTCGACGACGCCATCCGAGAGCGCATTGCGTCGCTGAGTGCATTCCACTCGATTCGCTACTCGCAGGCACGGCTCGGCTTCAGTGAAAACGTGAACTCCTACGGCTATGACGTCGAGGATCCGCCCCTGCGACCGCTGGTCAAGGTACATCCGGTCACGGCACGGCCGGCGCTCTACATCGGTCGTCATGCGCACGCCATCACCGGGCTGTCGGCGGAGGAGTCCGAACGGCTTCTCGCCGACCTTCTGGCGTTCGCGTGCCAACCGCCGCGCGTCCATCGGCATCGATGGACCCCCGGTGATGTGGCGGTGTGGGACAACCGATGCGTGTTGCATCACGCGTGCACCTACGACTACGGGGTGCCCCGGGTTATGAAGCACACGCGCGTCTCGGGCGAAGCCACCGAAGTGGCCGCTCACTGCGGCTACGCCACCCAGCCGTAGGCGGGCAACACCGAACGCTTCGTGACTTCGTGCGATGCTTGCAGGCATGGCTTCGACCACCAACGTGCCACCAAAGCGACGCCGAGGCCGGCATCGCAGCCTTCCGCTGCCCGTGATGGCGCTCGCGCTGGTGGCGATCACTTTCTTCGCGCTGCCCTTCATCGGCCTGCTTTGGCGGGCGCCTTGGCGCGACAGTTGGTCGCTGTTGCGGTCATCCGACGCACTCGATGCGCTGCAGTTGTCGATCGTTTGCTCGTTGTGGTCGACGGCGTTTTCGGTTGTGTTCGGCGTGCCGCTGGCGTGGCTGTTGGCGCGTGCGCGATTCCCGGGTCGCAGCGTGGTACGGGCGTTGTGCACGCTGTCGATGGTGCTGCCGCCCGTGGTCGGCGGTGTAGCATTGTTCTTCGCTCTGGGACGGCGGGGATTCGCGGGGCAGTGGCTCGACCGATGGTTCGACATCCAACTGCCGTTCTCCACCGCGGGTGTCGTCGTCGCCCAGACATTCGTCGCGATGCCGTTCCTGGTCATCACCGTGGAGGGTGCACTCCGTCAGCTCGACCCTCGCTACGAGGATGCGGCGCATACCCTCGGCGCGTCGCGTTGGTATGCGTTCCGTCGGGTCACGCTCCCCGCGATTCGACCGGCGCTGATCGCGGGCGCGGTGCTCGCGTGGGCACGGGCGTTGGGCGAGTTCGGAGCCACGATCACCTTCGCCGGCAACTTCCCGCGCACCACGCAGACCTTGCCGCTGCTCACCTACCTCAAGCTCGAATCGAACCCACAAGAGGCGATCATCACGAGCCTCGTGTTGATGGCGGTGTCGTTCGCGGTGCTCATCGCATTGCGTGAACGATGGCTCGGCGGCCTCATCCGGCCGCCGGCGGGCTGAGAACTGACTCCCACGAATGCATCTCGCTGCCACCGTGCGACTCAGTCTCGGCTCGCTCGTGCTCGATGTCGATCTCGAAGCCGAGGACGGCGAAGTCGTGGCGATCCTCGGCCCGAACGGTGCGGGCAAGACCACGCTCTTGCGCTGTCTCGCCGGCCTTCAGCCCATCGACGAGGGCCGTATCTCGCTGGGCGACGTGCTCCTCGACGAACCGGCGTCCGACACGTTCGTCGCGGCCGAGCACCGACCGGTCAGCGTGGTATTTCAGGACTATCTGCTCTTCGCGCACCTCAGCGCCGTCGACAATGTGGCCTTCGGATTGCGAGCCCGTCGGGTGCCCCGTAACAAGGCTCGCGAGCAAGCCACCGAATGGCTCGAACGGCTCGGTCTCGCGGACCACGCGCAGCATCGGCCCGCGACGCTCTCGGGTGGACAGCAACAGCGCGTGGCGTTGGCGCGCGCGCTCGCCACCAACCCGAAGCTGTTGTTGCTCGACGAGCCTCTGGCCGCGCTCGACGCGGCGACGCGCACGACCGTGCGCCGCGATCTGCGCGACCATCTCGCGCGATTCGACGGCGTCCGCATCCTCATCACCCACGATCCACTCGATGCCTATGCACTGGCCGACCGTGTCGTCATCGTCGAATCAGGCACGGTGACGCAAACGGGCACACTGGCCAGCATCGCCGCTCACCCGCGCAGCCGCTATGTCGCGCAGCTCGTCGGCACCAACTTGCTCGCGGGCATGATCTCGGGCACCACGTTCACCGCCTCGAGCGGCGCAACGCTCGTCGTCGACGCGGAGGTCGGCGGTGCCGCGTATGCGGCGATTGCGCCGAGCGCGATCGCGCTCTACCGAACACCACCCGATGGCAGCCCGCGCAACGTATGGCAAACCACCATCACCGATATCGATCGCGCTTTCGACCGCGTGCGCGTCAGCCTCGGTGACCCCTTGCCGATCACCGCAGAGCTCACCACAGCAGGTCTTGCCGCGCTCGGTCGACACCCCGGCGACGCGATTTGGGTGTCGATCAAAGCGACCGAGATCAACACCTATCTCGCTTGAGACTCAGATGCCTTCGGCGGCGTCGATGCCCGCTTCGTCGATCGGGGCGCTCGATCCGAACACATCGGGCGGCTCGCGCCACGGCGATGGAGCACGGCCGGCCCGGGCGGCCTCGATGGCGGACCACACCCGCTCGGGTGTGCACGGAAGGTCGAGATGGCGGATGCCGAGATGTGAGAGCGCGTCGATCACAGCGTTTTGCACGGCCGGGGTGGCGCCGATGGTGGCGGCCTCACCGATGCCTTTGGCGCCGAGTGGATTGAGCGGTGACGGTGTCTCGGTCGAGTGGGTGTCGAAGTTGGGGAACTCCGCGGCCGACGCGATGCCATAGTCGGCGAAGTTGGACGTGAGCAGGTTGCCGTCGTCGTCATAGCGCACCTCTTCGTAGAGCGCTTGTCCGACGCCGGCCGCGATGCCGCCGTGTTGTTGCCCTTCGACGAGCAGCGGATTGAGCACCGTGCCGCAGTCGTCGACGGCCACGTGTTGCACGGGTCGCACCGACCCGGTGTCGGCATCGACTTCGACCACCGCGATATGCGCGCCGAACGGGAACGTCGCGCCACCCTGATCGAAGATGAACTCGGCCGCGAGGGGCTCGGTGGAGAGCTCGGCGAGCTTGGCCCACGTGAGGTCCATGGCCGGCACGCCCGCCACACCAATCGTTCCGGCCGCGGTGTCGACGACGACATCGTCGATCGCCGCCTCGAGTAGATCGGCGACCAACTGCTTCGCCTTGTCGACAAGTGCCTCGGTCGCTTTGTGCACGGCCGACCCACCGATCTGCAGCGATCGCGATCCGCCGGTACCACCGCCGCGCGGCACACGGTCGGTGTCGCCGTCGACGAGCGTGATGCGTTCGATCGGGATGCCGGTTTGTTCTGACACGAGCATCGCGTACGACGTCTGATGGCCCTGACCGTGAGCCGACGTGCCGGCGAAAACCGTGGCCGAGCCATCCGCATGCACCTCGACCGCGCCGAACTCGCTCGACCCGCCACCCGCGGTGATCTCGACGTAGACGGCGACGCCGATGCCGAGAAGGCTGCGGTCATCGCGGTCGCGGCGCGCGCGTTGCTGTGCGCGCAGGCCGGTGTAGTCGATGGCATCGGCGGCGGTGCGCAACGGCAGGGTGTAGCGGCCCGAGTCGTAGGTGTTACCGGTGAGGGTGCGAAACGGAAAGCGATCGTCACCGAGCAAGTTGCGTTCGCGTAGCTCGATCGGATCGATGCCCAGCTCGAGGCCGGCTTGGTCGACGATGCGTTCGAGTAGCGCGGTGGCCTCGGGCCGACCGGCACCGCGATACGCGCCGACCGGTGTCGTGTTGGTCACCGCGACGGCCACGTCGAATTGGATGGCCGGGAAGTCATAGGTGCCGTGTGACATACGACGCGTGCCGCCCGGCAGATACGCGCCGACAGTGGGGTAGGCCCCTGCGTCGCCGACGAGCCGGACGCGCAAACCGGTGAAGGTGCGTCGCGTTTGCAGCCGAGCTCGACATATTGGATCTGACCGCGGCCGTGCGGTAGCGCTTGTAGGTCTTCGCTGCGACCGGGCACCCACACGACGGGTCGCCCGAGGTCGCGTGCGGCCTTGGCTACGACCGAATACTCGGGATGAAGCCCGGCCTTGCCGCCGAAGCCGCCACCGACCTGCGGCGTGACGACATGGATGTCGGCCGGGTCCCACCCGAGCGCCTGCGCAAGTTGATCGCGCAGGGCGTGCGGCATCTGCGTCGACGGCCACACAGTGACACGACCATCGTCCGCGGGCGCCGCCGCGCAACAGTCGACTTCGATGGGTGCGACGGCCATGCGCTGATTGACGTAACGACCCCGCACGACCACGTCGGACACCGCGTCGAGATCGATGGCATTGCCATCGGGAATCATCATCGCCTGATTCGAGCCGTGGTCGGGGAAGATGGCCTCGGCATCGCGTAGCAACGCGGCCTCGGGGTCGACGATCGCCGGCAGCGGTTCGATATCGGCCCACACTGCGTTGGCGGCGTCCTCGGCTTGCGCCGCCGTTTCGGCGAACACCACTGCCAACGAATCGCCGACGAAACGGACGCGACCAGTGGCCAACGGCGGACGGGCGAAGTCGTCGTGGACCTTCACGAACCCGTGATGCGGCGCCACACCGAGCTCGTTTGCGGTCCACACCGCCACGACACCGGGCATCTGTCGAGCATCGTCGACATGGACCTCGACGAGTAGCCCGTGTGCGACAGGCGAGCGCGCGAACGCCGCATGCAGCTTACCCGGTAGATCGAGATCGGCGACGTAGCTGCGCGTGCCCCGCAGCAAGCCTGGATCTTCGGAACGAAGCACACGGTTGCCGAGAATGGAGCCAGGTTTGTTCACCACGAGAGCCTACAAGCGACCCTGTTGCGCGCACCCGTGCGCAACCGGCGCTGATGTGTAACGCTCGTCGCTGTCGCGGACTCTTACATCGGGGGCGGGCCTTCGTGGCCCGGTAGCAGCGAGGGGAGAACAATGGCCGACAACGAATACGACGCGATCGTGGTAGGTGCTCGCTGCGCGGGGTCGCCGACCGCCATGCTGCTCGCCCGAAAGGGCTACCGCGTGCTGGTCGTCGACCGGACGTCATTTCCGAGCGACACGATCTCCACGCACATCGTGCATCCCCAAGGCGTCGCGGCCCTCGCACGATGGGGCCTGCGCGACATCGTTGCGGCCACGGGGTGCCCGCCAATCCACACGTACGCGTTCGACTTCGGTCCCTTCACCATCGAAGGCAGCCCGGGCACAGCCGACTCACCGGTGGCGTATTGCCCACGACGTACCGTGCTCGACCCGCTGTTGGTAGAAGCGGCGGCTCAGGCCGGTGTCGAGGTGCGCGAAGGTTTCGGAGTGGATGAAGTCATCATCGAAGACGGTCACGTGACCGGCATACGCGGCAGCGGTAAGAACGGAACGTCGGTCACCGAACGAGCGCGCATCGTCATCGGCGCGGACGGGCTGCGTTCGTTCGTGGCTCGTTCTGTCAACGCAGAGCAATACAACGAACACGCGCCGCGCTTGTGTGGGTACTACAGCTATTGGAGCGGGCTGACCGACGACGGCCGGTTCTCCACGTACATCCGAGATGACCGCGGCTTCGCGACGGCACCGACCAACGACGGGCTGACGCTCATCATCGGCGGCTGGCCGTATGCGCAACTCGAGGCCAACAAGTCCGACATCGAAGGCAGCTACTCGCGAATGTTCGAGTTCGTGCCGGAGTTCGCCGAGCGGCTGAATGGCGCCAGGCGCGAGACACGTGTGGTCGGGACCGCCGTGCCCAACTTCTTCCGCAAGCCGTTCGGTGCGGGCTGGGCGCTCGTCGGCGACGCGGGATACAACAAAGACTTCATCACCGCGCAAGGTATCTCCGACGCGTTCCGAGACTCCGAGCTCCTCACGACGGCGATCGACGAATGGCTCTCTGGCGCTCGCTCCTTCGACGACGCGATGGTCGACTATCAGACCACCCGCGATAACCATGTGTTGCCGATGTACGAGTTCACCCTGCAGCTCGCGGCGATGGAGCCGCCGCCGCCCGAGTTCCAACAGCTGCTCGCCGCCGTGCACGGCAATCAAGAGGCTATGGACGGGTTTGCGCGAGTGAACGCGGGTGTCACGTCACCGGCAGAGTTCTTCGCCGAGGACAACGTGGCCCGTATCTTCGCCTCGGCATCGCGTTGACGCGCCAATGACTTCCATGCGCGTGCACTTGGGTTGCGACCACGCGGGAT
This sequence comes from Acidimicrobiales bacterium, assembly GCA_035525225.1. Taxonomy (GTDB): domain Bacteria; phylum Actinomycetota; class Acidimicrobiia; order Acidimicrobiales; family WLNW01; genus DATLFA01. Next base: position 32,970 of record DATLFA010000074.1, on the reverse strand, counting down.
TCGATCTCAAGCAGCAGATCACCGAGCACCTCCGCCGGTTGGGGCACGACGTCGTGGACCACGGCGCGCATGAGTACCAGCCGGACGACGACTATCCGCCATTCTGCCTGCGCGCTGCGCTCGCCGTCGTCGATGACGCAGGCAGTCTGTGCATTGTCATCGGCGGTTCGGGCAACGGAGAACAGATCGCGGCCAACAAGGCAAAAGGCGTCCGCGCCGCCCTCGGCTGGAGCATCGAGACCGCAAAACTGAGTCGCCAACACGGCGATGCGAACGTGCTCTCCATCGGCGCTCGCATGCACGCGGCCGACGAAGCGCTGGCCTTCGTCGACGCGTTCCTCGCCACGCCGTTCAGCGGAGACAGTCGCCATGAGCGTCGCATCGCGATGCTCGCGGCCTACGAGCGCGATGGCGTGCTCCCGCCCTTGCCCTGACGTGACTTGTCGACCTCCGCGAATGACCGAGACCTTGGTTGCAACCTGAGTGCGGTTACGCGAGGCGGGTCGCGATATGGTTCACGAGGACGACGAGCAGTGGTGTCGTCGATGGCTGGGTGACGAGCAGGTCGAGTTCCTCGTGGGCGTAGCGCGCTGCCAGTTCGGCGGCGAGATGTCGTGGTCGCAGCCACAGAGCGACCAGCGTCGCGATCTCGGCATAGGCGTCGATCAGCCGGCGGCGCGCATCGGGAGAGCCCGCGGCGGCCTGCGTCCGCAGCCGCTGTTCGTCATCACGCGTCAACGGGCCGGTGCCGTCGAAAGTGAGGGCGTGTTCGACCGCACCGGCGAGACCGTGACCGATCAACCTCGGCGCCACCGCGCGGGGCGAACGAAGCGCAACGGTGTTGTCACCGAGCCAGTCGAGAGACGCTGCTGCCCCGCTGGCCCAGCCCGTGACCAGATCGGTGACCCGCTGACGTTCGCCGCCGTCCACGCGAAGCACCAAGAGCACCGCGATGTCCGCGCTCGCGATTGCGAGTACCGCCGGCATTTCGGCCACCGAGCGTATGACCACGCATCTAGGTTCGGGAGGCTGATGCTCTGATCCGACCAATGCGAGCGGCATCGCGCAATGGTACGCGAGAGCTGCCGGAGATGTGGTTGGATCGGTCGAGGGGAGTGGCGTGGACGAGCGAGTGGCGGCGAATCGGGCGAACTGGGACGCACGGACTCCGGTGCACCTCGCGTCGCAGTTCTACGACGTCGAGGGCTGGCTGGCTGATGCTCGAGGCCCGCGCCCCGAAGAGGCGAGGGCCCTGGGCGATGTTCAGGGGCTGCATCTCGTGCACCTGCAATGCCACATCGGGCTCGACACGCTGGCGTGGGCACGCGTGGGTGCGGAAGTGGTCGGGCTCGACTTCTCGGCTGCAGCCGTCAGTGCCGCACAAGATCTGGCGCGTCGGGCGGGGTTGGCCGATAGGGCGCGGTTCGTTTGTGCGGATGTGAACGAAGCGGCGGCGGCGTTGAACGGCGAATGCTTCGACATCGTGTACGTCAGCCTCGGCGCGCTGTGTTGGCTGCCGAGTGTGACGCGGTGGGCGAGCCAAGTGGCCGCGTTGCTCGCCGCCGGTGGTCGACTGTTCGTGCACGACGTGCATCCGCTGTCGTGTGCACTTGGTGACGAAGAGGCGATCCTCGAGCGTTCGTATTTCGAGGAGACCGACGGCGTGATGTTCGACGACGGCGCCATGTACACCGACGGTGGTGCGTTGGTCGACCATCGACAGACATTCGAGTGGAACCACGGCATCGGCGAGATCGTGACCGCGTTGCTCGCTCAGGGCCTGGTGCTCGATTCGCTGGTCGAACACGACTGGACGAGCTACCCGCGCTTCCCGTGGCTCGCGGTCGGCGACGACGGGCGATGGTCGGCGCCCGCGACGCAACCACGGATCCCGCTCTCGTTCACCTTGGTCGCGCACCGGTCGTAAGCCGCTGCCGACCGCAACGAACCCGACCGTATCCTGACTCTCATGGTGACTGACGCTTGCTCGTTTTGTCAGCGCGGCCGACAAGAGGTGCACCAACTCGTGATCGCTCCGAGTGGTGTGGCGATCTGTGATCGTTGGGCGACCGGTTCGCCCGCACGAGCACGCGGCATCCGTACGGATCGGTGCGACAGTCGCCCGGTCCGTCGGCGGTCTTGACGTAGCGCGTCGCAGTGATCGTCGTCGCGAACGTGCCGTCGGGGTCCGCGGCGACGGTACGGATCTGGTTGCGGAGCCAGCACAGCTCGTAGCCGCTGATCCCGCCGAGTACGCACACGCCGAGTTGCACCGTTTCGCCGGGGACGAAACCGGCGCCGGTGACGACCAGGTCGGCCCCGTCGCGCAGTCCGTCCGTCTGTGACACGTCGATCACGGGCGGCGCATTCGCGGTATCCGAAGGCTCGAGCGAGAGATGCGCCACCCCGGGTGGTCGCGACGGTCTCGACGCGGCCCGACGCACCATCGGAGCATGCGCCGGGCAAGGCAACGACCAACGCCAGCAGTCCCCACCGCTTCGCACCGACAATTGTTAGCGCGCACGTGCATCTGAGGGAAACGCGTTCGGACGATTTGCGCGTCGCCGGTAATCTCGCCGAGGAGTGAAGGGGGCCGGGATGCGTATCGGATGCGGACTCACGACCGATCAGTGGAAGCAGTATCAGCTGTTCGGTTTCGTCGTGTTGCGGGGTTGGTTGACACAAACCGAGACGGCCGCGTTGCGCGACGAAGCGCTGCAGTGTCTGCGCCCGGGATACGGTCCGGCGATTCGACGAGCGGCCGTGGCAGAGCGGGATGGGTCGCTACGTGCCGATGCTCGACTCGGCTGCACCAGTGACTTGTGCAATCGTCGAGGATGAACGCCTCGACGCCACCGCGCGCGAGTTGCTAGATGGTGAGTGCTGGAGCGTGGTCTACGTTCGCGACATCACCGAGCATCACACCACTGATGCCAATCGCCAAGCGCTGTCGGGATGGTTCGACGAAGGACCGACGTGGGACGGTAGCCCGTACCCATCGGGCACCACGTGGTTGTCACCTGACTGGTATACCACGTGGTTGTCACCTGACTGGTATCACGACCCCGCGCCGTCGCCCGTCAAGCGGCGTTGGTTGCGGCGCTTCGACGACCTAGGCGTCAAGCCGACGGTGTCCGACCCGGTGTGATCAAGGCGAACCGCGGGCCTTCAGTCGAAGGTCATCGTCGACACCCGCACCGGGCGCAGCCGGAGTGCAACCGAACTGGCGCCGCCGGTGAACAGGCCGATGACGGCCGGAACGACGAGGAGCAACATTGCGACGGTGCGCCAAGGGAACACGAGGAACGGTGTCGCCGAATCGTCGGCCGCGGTGAACACGACGACCGGCAGGAACCCGACGGGGATCGCGAGTGCGGCGCCGAGGACGGCCAGCAAGACCGCCTTGTGCGCGCTGGTGCGCCGCATTGTGGAAGGAGCAGCGCCGATGACCGCCAGCGCGTCGCGTTCGTCGCGCGTTTCGGCGGCGGCGAGCGCGAGGCTGGCCGCGACGACGAACAGTGCGAACGCCAGCGCGATGCCACTGAGAAGTGCTTCGAGGACGAAGGCCGGCGGGGCGTCGCCCGAAGAGAAGATTGCCGCTCCTGTCATGATGTACTTGCCGTCGGCGTTGGCGGTGGTCATGTAGTCGTCGCGGACTTCGGATAGGAGATCGAGTTCGCTACTCGTCAGGTCGTGCGGTGCACGCAGAACCGTCGGGCCAGTCACTGTTGCCAGGTGGAGTTCCTCGGCCAGCGCGGGCGTGATCAGGATACGCGGTAGCAGACCGACCTCACCGGCGGACACTTTGTGCAAGTCGATAGTGCGCCCTCCGAGCTCGACGGTGGTGGGTACCGCGTCACCAATGCCGTCATCGAGATAGATGGCGCCGTATTGACGAAGCGCGCGAGCAGCGGCGTCATCGAAGTCGTAGGCGTCGAGTGTCGACGCGTCGGCGACGGCGGGGAAGCGACTGATCATGGGACCAGACGAGATCCCCTTCTTGTTCACCGTGGGTTCGACCGCGAGCACAGTCGTGTGGATCGCTCGCAACGAGGAAACGGCGCTCTGCATTGCCGTGAGCAGATCCTCCGGCACGGCAACGACGCTACCGACGGGCACCCTCGACGGCCCTTCCGATATGGGGGCAAAACTCGGTGGCGCCGCGACTTCGTGCGAGACGAGCTGTACCTCGTCGTCACGGTTGCCGCCGAATTGTGTTTCGTCGCCGGCGATGATCCCCAATACGAGCGCCGACGCCATGATCGCGAGCGCCGACGTTGCGCAAACCGCAGCGACGACACCTCCGGTGCGTGTGCGTTGGCGGACGAGACTGCGCGCCGCGAACCGCCATGGTCCGTGCAGTCGTGAGGCGAGTGGTTCGAGCAAGCCCACCAGTGCCGGAGCGATCGCCGACGCGCCCAACAGCACGGCGATGCTGCCCATCGCGGCCATCGCCGTCCACAACGTGGCTTGGTCGTCGCCGGTCGAGCCGATCACCGCCAGTGCCAGCAAACCGAGTCCGCCCGCGACCGCAACGACGCCGCTCACCGTGAGGCGACGGGGCACCCGGCCGAGCGGACGACGGCCGGCCAAGGCTGCGAGGACGGGTATACGGCTGGTGGAGCGGGCGGGTATCAGCGCGGCGATCGTCGTCGCGACGATGCCCATCACAACGATCGGTACGAGGTCGATCAATCGATAGACGTACGCACTCGAGTCGCGATCGAACAGGCGATCGCGGTACCGATCGAGGATCTGCAGCGTCGCGAAGCCCAGGCCAAGGCCGGCTATCGATCCGACGATGCCTGTCCATGTGCCTCGCAGCAGCAGCGTTCGGCGTAGAACCTGCGGGCCGGCGCCGTTGGCGGCGAGTTGACCGAGCGTCGCGAGTTGCCGGCGCGCTCCGGAAGCGAATGCCGACGTTATGACGATGCCCGCCACGGTGAGCACGAGACCACCGAGGACCCACGTCCACCGCACCGCGGCGTCGGCGCTGCCGGCCGACACCTCGACCAAGTCGGGAAACGCGACGGGCGATTGTGCGAATCCGGGACTGCGGGAGGCCCGTGCCCACGCATCGCGCTCGGCCTGCGACATCGACGCCGGCAACTGCAGATACGTCGTGCTGGCGATGACGTCGGGGGACACGCCCAGGAAGTCGCTTCCGGGCGCGGTGAGCACGAGACTCTCAGAGCGGTCGGCGGCAAAATGGCCGATGCCGGTGACGACGACTGTGCGGGTGGTCGGTCGTGTGAGCTCGATGGTGTCACCGGTGTGCGCGCCGAGGTCACGCGCGGCTGAAGGCGAAAGCAGCACTTCGCCGTCGGCCGTCGGCAGCCGTCCGTCGTCGAGCGTGATGATGCCGGAGACGATCGGGTCATTGGCGGCAAGGTCGGACATAGAGGCGCGCGTACGACCGCTATCCGTGGTGCGTATCAGCCGGAAGTAGGCGGCCCGCCCGACCACTGTCTTCGATCCGGGTGGGATCGTCACGGTGCTGGTGTTCCCGCCGTCGCTCTGCAGGATCGCGTCAGCCTGGCCGTTGGTCAGCTGCCACGAGTCCGCGGCGCTCAGCCTGTCGGATCGAGCGAACACCGCGGCGACGGTCATGCCGGCGACGGGAATGGCGATCAACAGCGCGACGAGCAGCGTGCGCCACGGACGCCGAAACACCTCACGGCGGGCAAGCCGGGCAGAGAGGGCGTAGGCAGCTGGTGCGGCGCTCATCAATCAGCGTGTCGTGCTGAGCACGTGGTCGTCGTCGGATTGTGGCGCCACCGCGATGTCGACGATCTGTCCGTCGCGCATTGATACGACGCGATCCGCGAACGACGCGAATCGCGGCTCGTGCGTGACGAGCACGATGGCCGTGCCCCGTTCACTCCCTAGCGACGCGAGCAGCTCGATGACCGAGTCGCCGGTGCACGTGTCGAGTGAGCCTGTGGGCTCGTCGGCCAGTACCAGGCGGCGCGAGCCGACGATGGCGCGCGCAATGGCAATGCGCTGTTGCTGTCCGCCGGAGAAGTCGTCGGGATAGCGGTCGACGTGGTGGTCGAGCCCGACCGATCCGAGTGCGTCGATCGCTTGGATACGCGCCGAGCGCCCACGCACGCCGTCGAGCTCGAGGGGCAGCATCACATTCTCGACGGCAGTCAGTGCCGGCACCAGGTTGAGGCGCTGAAAGACATAGCCGACATTGCGCCGCCGCAATTCGGCACGGGCGGCGGCATCGAGTGTGTCGAGGTCGTTGCCATCGAAGATCACGCGACCGGCGCTGGGATCTTCGAGCCCTCCGGCGAGGTGCAACAAGGTCGACTTGCCGCATCCCGATGGCCCGCGGACCGCAACGAATTCGCCGGGCGCGATCGTGAGTGACACACCGGTGAGTGCGCGAACTTCGAGCGGGCCCGTGCCGTAGCTCTTGACGACGTCGTGGAATTCGAGAATGGGTGTCACGCGTGGGCCTCCGACTGGAGTCGCTCTTCACAGAGGTCGAGCCACCGCAGATCGGCCTCTGCTCGCATCACGAGTGCATCGGCGACGAGCAACGCGGCGAGGCTCGGTGCGGCGGCACCGCGGCCGCGGCGAGCGCCACGTCTTCGTTGCTGCAACAGCGTCATCAGCGCGTTGCGCTGGCGCGTGATCACCTCGAGGGCGTGCTGGCGTCCATGCACGATCGCGAGCAGCACCTTCAGCATGAGCTCGTCGCGCGGCGGCGGCTCGTCGTCGGGCGTCGCGTCCCACCATGCGCCGAGCTCGCCCACGCCGTCCTCCGTCAACCGATATGACCGCTGCCCGTCCTCGTCGGCCGATGCCACGAACCCGTCGCGCTCGAGGCGCTCGAGCGTCGTATAGACCTGGCCGACATTGAGCGACCACGCGCCGCCGGTGGCTGCCTCGAACCCTGTCTTGAGCTGGTAGCCATGCGACGGACCATCGTCGAGCAGGGCCAGCAAGCCTTCGCGCACCGCCATCGAAACCTCCTGGTTACATACTGAGTATGCATACCGGATAGGGCGGTGTCGAGACGCCGGGGTATGGTGCGAAACTGTGCGTCCGGGTCCTCACGAATTGCCCAACAGATCCGATCGTTCATCGGTGATCGGCCATGTAGGTGCCTCGTGCCCCAATTGTGGGCGGATCGACCTGGCGGTCGCGGACATGACCGTTCGCTGTTGTGAAGACACGATGGAGCACTCGTATCGGTTCCGTTGCCCGTTGTGCGCGACGTGGACCGTGAACAACGCGGCCTCGAGCGTGGTGGCGTTATTGGTGCGTGCCGGCGCGCAGGTGGAGCGCTGGCGACTGCCTCGCGAACTCTATGAGCGGGGCGACGTCATCGCGCCGATCAGCGACGACGACGTGATCACCTTTCACCAAGTACTCGCACAGTTGCCCACCCTCGGCCGCTGATCGACGCAACAACGCAGCAAGGGCTTCAGGTCGCCGTAGTCACCAGACGGATGATCTCGTCTGCATCGTTGGGGCCGAGTTGCCAACCCACCGCCGCCGCGTTGGCGCTCGCTTGACCGGGACGTGCGACGCCGGCGATCACCGTCGCTACCGCGGGATACGCGAGGAGCCACGCGAACGCGAGCTCGAGCACGGTGTGGCCTCGCTCGTTCGCATAGGTCTCGAGTACCTCGAGTCGGGCAAACGTGCGGTCGGAGAGGATCTTCTCGCGCGTCGCGTCGTCGATCTGCTCGACGAGGCGAGTGCCGGTCGGCAGTGGACGACCGCGGCCGTACTTGCCGGTGAGCACGCCGTTCGCAAGCGGATAGTAGGGGATCAACGCCATCCCGAGCCGTTCGCACGCGGGCATGAGGTCGTTGAGCGCAGAACGAGAGAAGATGTTCAACGCGGTCTGGAGGCTGGCGAACTTTTCGAGGCCCAACTCGGATGCGGCGTCGTCTGCGTCTTGAAGTTCGGTAGCCGAAAGGTTGCTGCAACCGATCACGCGGACCTTGCCCACGCGCACGAGATCGTGCAACGCGCCGAGTGTCTCGGCGATCGGCACCGTGGGATCGGGTATGTGCAACTGATAGAGATCGATGTAGTCGGTTTCGAGACGGCTCAGGCTCTCGTCGACAGCGCGCGCGATCCATGCGGCGCTCGCACCGCCGAGCTCGGGTTGTGTCGGTGGCCGAACACCGAACTTGGTCGCGATGACGACGCGGTCGCGCTTGCCGTGCAGGGCCCGGCCGAGGTACTGCTCGGCAACGCCCCATGACGGATCGGTGGGATCGAAATAGCGGCGGCCGTACTCGTCGGCAACGTCGAAGTAGTTGATGCCAGCGTCGATGGCCTCGTGCACGAGCGCGGCCGCGCCTTGCTCATCGCACGCGACGCCGAGCTGGTTGCACCCCATGCCGACGACCGACACGGACAGATCCTTGATCGAGCGATGCTGCACGAGCCGAAACCTAGTGCACTAGCCCGCGGCGGCGTCCGAGCCGTTCGTGCTGTTTGGCGGGGCTGTCCGCCGGGTACGGAGCCGCCTATGGCCGAAAAAGTCGAACAAAAAGCAGATCCCGACACCGATGATGGCGAAGACAAGCCGAGCTTGCGCCAAAGATTGCACTGGGCGACCGATGATCGCGATGCCGAGGCGGAGGCACTTGCCGATCGGGCTGGCGACGAGGTCGACGAGGAGGCCGCAAAGCTTGCGGTTGGCCGCGCACACGGAGAAGTCCGCGACGGGGTCGATACGGAGAACGAAGACGACCTCGCTACTGCCGATGATGCGAAAGCGGCAGCCGAAGACACCGACCCGCGTTAGCGGTCAGCCATCTTCCACGCGGCGAAGTCTCTCCACGGCGCGGGAGACCATGATTGACCGTTCCATTCCATCGCCACGCCGTTGACAAACGCGAGGTCGCCGACACGTTCGCCGTCGACGTCAGCAGGTAGCCGCGGCACCGCCTGACCGGCTGGGGTCCACGCGAAGATTTCGACCAGTTCTCCGCGATAGGCCATGAGCTCTGCCACAACGACTCCTCGTGCCCGCTTCACAACACTGTCACACCGCGAGCGAACGTTGTGTCACCCACAGGGTGAATAAGCGGTGTGGGCCGCGACCGGCGCGTTTTCGTTGTTTCGTCTCGCGCGTGACGGGGAACCGGCGCCCCCGACACAAGCCGGGCCGACTGCCCAAGGAGGACAACGATGGACGTCACCAAGGTGCTCGAGGCTGATCATCGCCAGGTGGAAGACCTCTTCGCGAAGATCGAAAAAGCGAAGGGCGCAAAGCGCCAACCGTTCATCGACGAACTCGTCAAGTCGTTGCACGCGCACATGGAACTCGAAGAGAAGGTCGTCTACCCGGTGATCGAGCCGGTGACCGGCAAAGAAGCCGTAGAAGAGGCCACCACCGAGCACGAACTCGGGCGTAAGGGCCTCGAAGACGTGGTGCGGCTCGCGCCCGATGAGCCCGGCTTCGACGGGGCGTTGGAGTCGGTCAAGGCCGGCATCTCGCACCACGTGGAAGAGGAAGAGACCGAGATCTTCCCGAAGCTCCGTAAGGATGGTTCGAAGGTGCTCGAGAAAATGGCGACACCATTCATGAAGAAGCGCCTCGAGCTGGGCTTGCCGATGGGCGCTGACGCTCTGGCTGCCGCGTCGTCCAAGGAAGAGTTGCTCGCCGAAGCAAAGTCCGCGGGCGTCGATGGCGCGTCGTCGATGACCAAGGCGCAGCTCGCGGGCGCGCTCGCAGAGGTCATGGCATAGCGGGCTCAGCCGCGCCGATGCGGCCGCCCTTGCGTACGAACGAGATGACATCGCGCCGGCTCAACGGCCCGCGTGGTTGAACGCCGCCACCTTGCCCGTCGCGGCCGTCGCCGACATCTCGTCGAGGCGGGCGGAGAGTTCACCGAAGTTGGGCGCGATCACGGTCGTGGAGCAACACGCGCGACGCCGCGCCCGCCATCACTTGATCGGCCAGCGCCTTGGCGCGTATCGCTTCGGCCCACGGCACCGGTGCGTCACCGGGGCCGAGTTCGGCACGTCGCTGACCATCGCAATCGTCGTGCCGCTCGCAAGGAGTCGTGCCGCTCGCAAGGAACAGTCTTGTAGGAACGAGACACGATCCAGGCATTCGAAACGGGTCCGTCGCCGTGCAGCCGGGTAGATCGGCAGCGATGGTTCGCGACGCCAGAGTAGGTCGACGCGGTGGCCCCCGCGGGACGGCATGTGCCCGTTACTGATTGTCGTCAGAGATGCAGACTGTCGGGGGTCGAGTAGAGGACGAGGTCGGCCACCGTTCGAAACCCGATGCCCTCGTACAAGCGGCGCGCCATCGGCGTGGAGTGCAGGACCGCGATCTCGACGCCGGACCGGCGCGCGGCATGCAGCGCGCAGAGCGTGAGGGTGCGAGCGAGGCCGAGACCCCTCGCCTCGGGCTTGGTCGCTACTCCGTAGATTCCCGCAACGCCGGCGTTCATATGGAGCACGACCTTGGACACCACTGCTCCGTCGAGGCGTGCCACCCAACCCAGCGTCGCCGCGCCCGGTTCGCCGAAGCGAGCGGTCTCGAGGATGGACCGCAGTGTCGGTGCTGCGCCGGTCGGCAGCGAATAACGCCAGGCGGTGAGCTCGAGGAAGGAGTCTCGTTCCTGGGGGGTGACCGGGGCGATCTCTACCTCTGCGGGCGCCGGGTCCTCGGACGGGATGTCGCCGAGCCGTGCCACCATGCCCGGCACGATCTCTGCTTCGACGAGGCCGCGTGCAACGAGTCGTTCATGTATGTCGGCTGGTTGGGTCGTGGGATGCACGACCCACATCACCGGCACCTCGCGCTGCTCGTACGAACCCATCACGGAGTCGATCATCTCGTCGACGCGATCGTTGCACCGGAATCTCATCACCGAGTTGTACGGCGTATGACCGAGCGGGGTCTCGAAACGCAAGAGTCCCGGCTCATCGACGAGGCGACAACCCTCACCGCGACCGAACGCCGACCACATGCTCCACAGGTTGCCCTCGACAGCCGCGATCGCCTCGTCCTCGGCCACGACGAAGATCACCGCGAGGCGCGCACGTTGGCGTTGCCGGGAGCGATCGGTCGTCACGCTGTTGCCTACTTTGTCAGGCCGCCACGAGGCGGCGATTGATGATCCAAAAGCACATCGGACGTAGCGCATCGGAGGTGAGCGGAACCGCGGCGCGCGAGGCGCCACTACGCTGCGGTGTCCGACATGATTTGACCAAATCGAGGAGGCATTGTGGCCTTCGTGTTTCCGTTCGACCATCAGTACGACACGAATCCGATGACGTTGAAGGATCTTCTCGGCGGCAAGGGCGCCAACCTGGCCGAGATGACGTCCGTGCTGAGCCTTCCCGTTCCACCGGGGTTCACCATCACGACCGAAGCGTGCCGCGCGTGGCTCGTCGGTGGCTGGCCCGCAGGTCTCGACGAGGAGATCGAGCAGCACGTTGCGGAGTTGGAGCGGCGTATGGGATTGGGTCTCGGCGATCCGCGAGATCCGCTGCTCGTGAGTGTGCGGTCGGGCGCGAAGTTTTCGATGCCGGGGATGATGGACACCGTCCTCGATCTCGGCCTCAATGATCAGTCCGTCGAGGGGTTGGCCGACCGCACCGATCGTCGCTTCGCGTACGACTCCTACCGTCGTTTCTTGTCGTTATTCGGCTCGGTGGTGCTCGGCGTTCCTCGGGAACGCTTCGAGGATGAACTCGCGTGGGCGAAGAAAGAATCGGGAGCGGCGTCCGATGCCGATCTCCCCGCGCCGGTACTCGAGCAACTGGCGGCGCGATTCGGCGCGGTGATCGAGAAGGCGACCGGGTCTCCGTTCCCCGCTGACCCGCGCGTGCAACTGCGCCTCGCGGTCGAGGCCGTGTTCCGTTCGTGGTCCGGAGCGAGGGCCGTCGCCTACCGCACCCGCGAGCACATACCCCATGACCTCGGCACCGCGGTCAACGTTCAGGTCATGGTCTATGGCAACCGCGACGAGAACTCGGGGACCGGCGTCGGCTTCACGCGTGATCCCACTACCGGCGCGCCGGGCGCGTACGGCGACTTCCTGGTGAACGCCCAGGGCGAGGATGTCGTATCCGGCACGCGCGCCACGCTGCCCATCGCCGCGCTGGAGGAGCTCTTCCCCGAGATCCACCTCGAGTTGCTCGACATCTTCCGCCGTCTCGAGCTCCACTATCGCGACATGCTCGACACGGAGTTCACCATCGAGCGCGGCCACCTCTGGATGTTGCAGACGCGCGCCGGCAAACGCACCGGGCCAGCAGCACTGCGTATCGCGGTCGACATGGCGCACGACACTGCGATCGCGCTCACACCGGCCGAGGCAGTGTCGCTCGTTCGTCCCGAACATCTCGAACAGCTGCTGCATCCGCAACTCGACGCGCAGGGACGTACCGCGCTCACGCGAGGCCTATCTGCTTCTCCGGGTGCTGCCGTCGGAGAGGTGTCCTTCACCGCGGACGATGCCGTGCAAAGGCACCGCGACGGTCGGTCCGTCATCCTCGTTCGCAGCGAGACCTCACCGGAAGACGTGCACGGCATGCAGGTCGCCGCGGGCATACTCACCGCGCGAGGCGGCCTCGTGAGCCACGCCGCTGTCGTCGCGCGCGGTTGGGGCATCCCCGCGGTCGTCGGTGCCGAAGAAGTGCACATCGCCGCAGACGGCGACTGCTTCACCGTCGGCGATACCGTGATCCGCGAAGGTGACATCATCTCTGTCGACGGCACAACCGGCGCAGTGTTCGTGGGCGAGGTACCCCTCGTCGCAGCGTCGACCCCGCCCGAACTCGAGCAAGTGCTGGCATGGTCCGACGAGATTCGCGGTGAGCTCGGGGGCATGGAGGTGTGGGCCAACGCGGACACCGGCGCGGACGCGGCACGGGCTCGTTCGTTCGGTGCGGCCGGCATCGGTCTGTGCCGGACCGAGCACATGTTCCTCGGTGAGCGCCTGCCGGTCGTGCGGCGAATGATCATCGCGTCGACACCCGAAGCAGAGACGGCGGCTCTGGCCGACTTGCTCGAGGTGCAGCGCGCCGACTTCGAGGACATCTTCGCCGCGATGGATGGCCTACCCGTGGTGGTGCGTCTGCTAGATCCACCACTGCACGAGTTCCTGCCTCGACTCGAGGAGATCATCGCCCGTGAAGCAGAGGGCGGCCTCGACGACGACACCCGCGCCCTTTTCGGGGCGGCGCGCAGCTGGCACGAGGAGAACCCGATGCTCGGCACCCGGGGTGTGCGCCTCGGTGTGTTGAAGACCGGGCTGTACGCGATGCAGACGCGCGCGGTGATGCAGGCTGCCGCCAACCGTCAGCGCGCCGGCGGCCACCCGGTGATCAAGATCATGGTGCCGCTCGTCGTGACGAAGGAGGAGTTCACACTCGTGCGCGGTTGGATCGACGAAGAGATCGCGGCGATTCAATCGACACTCGAGGCACCGCTCGACGTGGCCGTGGGCACGATGATCGAGACGCCCCGAGCGGCGTTGCGCGGCGATGACATCGCCGAGGTGGCCGACTTCTTCTCGTTCGGCACCAACGACCTCACGCAGATGACGTTCGGTTTCAGCCGCGACGACGTCGAAGGCCGGTTGATGGCCCGCTATCTCGCGAACGGTCTTCTTGCCCGCAATCCATTCGAATCGATCGACCAACGCGGTGTCGGCGAGTTGGTGCGCATGGGCGTAGAGCGGGGACGCTCCGTGCTCGCCGGCCTATCGATCGGCGTGTGCGGCGAGCACGGCGGTGATCCGGACTCCATACGGTTCTTTCACGAGGCCGGGCTGGACTACGTGTCGTGCTCACCGTTTCGCATTCCGGTCGCGCGTCTCGCCGCGGCGCAGGCGGCGATCGCTACGAAGTGACCGTCGACGGCGCGATCGTGGTTGCCGACGCGACTGCGACCGTTGTGCGTTCTTGCTCCCCGAATCGCGGTACTAGTTGCTCTGGTTCGCCGGACCGGGCGGCGGAGCTTGGATTGGCAGCGGAGCGTCGCTGCCGCAATGGGGGCACGGCTTGCGCAACGTCACGAACGATCTCGTCGGCGAGAAGAGCTCCGTGGTCGAGAACACGCGGTTGCGCCGGCAGGCCGGGCAAGGGATGCGGATGCGTCCGTCCGTGGAATGAGTCACCACTCAAGGGTACGCCGGTCATTCGCTTTCCGTTGATCCGCCGCCGGCGCGCATCGCAATCAGCGGTAGGTGATGGCGAGACCGTGCAACGGTGTGAAGGAGAGCGGGATCTCGGTGTGCGCCGACGGATTGCGCATGCTGACCGCGAGTACCTGAAGTCCGGACATGGCGACGAAGAACCATTTCGAATCAGGGCTCCATGACCACGCGCCGGACCCATACGCACCGACCGGACTCTTCCAGACGGTCGTCCCGTTGTCGACCGCGACGATTTCGGAATGACGACCGCCATCGCCCTTGTTGGTGATCGCGAGGTACGCGCGGTCGGGTGACAGCGGTGCATTGGCCGCGTCGTCCAGCGGTACATCGGACAGCAGCACTCGCTCGTACCGGGTCTCGATGTCGATCACGGTGAGGCTGCAGACTCGTTCGGTGCAGCTTCGAGTGAGGATGATGTTGCCGCCCGCGGAAAATGCGTGGGCCGACGTGAGCAGGATCTGATGGCCTCCGACGAGGTAGTAGATCGACGTGCCTTCTCGCGAGATCAACAGTACCGAGGCGTCGCTGTGAGGGAGCAGGCCGACGCTCGTGTCGATGGGTAGTACGTCGGTGATGGTGCCGTCGATGGCACGTCGTTGCCATCGTCGCGGCGCGTCCTCGGCGAGAGTCCACAGTTGCGACCGCTGCGCTCGACGATGGAATATGCGCCCGGGCCCAGACCCTCGACCGACGTCGCGCCGATCGCGGAAACGATGCTCGACCCGTTGTCGCCGTCGAAGACGACGACATGTCGAAAGAGTGGGAACAACGCAATGCCGCCGCGCACCCCTAGCGGACGCAGTTCCCCCGAGTCGAGATCGAGCGTCTGCAGGCGAGAGTCGTTGTCGAAGGTCCACAACAATAGGCGCGTCGGGTCCGTCCCGAGAATGTTGGGGCTAGGCGTTCGTACGGTTGTCGGCACGGTGATCGGCGCGGATGTGGATGCCGGCGCCGATCGTGCGGCGGCGTCACGAGGGTCGCGGTAGGGTCGCGCCATGGCAGAGACAGTGAGTTTCGCGAGCAATGGTGGGACCGCGACGGGGTACCTGGCACGACCCAAGGGCGGATCGGGGCCCGGCGTCCTCGTGATCCAAGAGTGGTGGGGCCTCGACAGCAGCGTCAAGGAGATGGCCGACCGTCTCGCCACCGCCGGCTTCGTCGCGCTCGCGCCCGACCTCTATCACGGCGATCTCGCGGCGCACGACGAGATGGACAAAGCAGGCCAGCTGATGCAGAGCCTGCCGCCTGATCGCGCCGGGCGCGACATGAGCGGCGCGATCGACTACTTGGCCGGTCTCGAGGGTGTGACCGGCCGCGGGATCGGCGTCGTCGGCTTCTGCATGGGCGGCATGCTGGCGTTCATCATCGCCGCGATGCGACCGGACAAGATCACCGCCGCGGTGCCGTTCTACGGATTCCCCCAGGGCCCCGGCGAGCCCGACTGGACGCAGCTTTCGGCCAAGGTCCGAGGCCACATGGCCGAGAACGACGACTTCTTCGGCCCCGACGCGGCGAAGGCGCTCGAGACGAAGCTGCGAGCGCTGGGCAAGGACGTCACCCTCACGGTGCACCCGGGCACCGGCCACGCGTTCATGGGTCCGCACAATGCACTCGGCACGTTCAACGACAAAGTTGCGGGCGAGATCTGGCCGCAGGTCCTGGCGTTTCTCCACGAGACGCTCGACTGATTTTCACGAAGAGATGTTTAGCGCGCTGTTATTGATGGAAATAACCTCGCCGGCAATCGTGAAGTCCTAGGTTGTGGGGTGCATGGCGCGATTCGAAATAGACGTAGCGGACATCGACGCGAAGGTGCGGCGGGCGAGGGACAGGACAAGAGGTTGCTCCGTGGTCCTCGAGCAGGGCCTTCGCAGCGAGCGCACGCGCAAGATCCAGGCGATTCCCCCGAGTGCGGCGATAGCCCCGTTCCAGCGGGTGCGGTTGGGCAACCGGGTGCAGATCATCCATCCGGCGCCGCTCGAAATCACGCAACCTGTCGATGAGTTCGCCGTCGCGCAGGCCATCGGCAGCATGCTCGACGGATTGGCCTGGCTCCACGCGCACGGCGTGACCCACGGCGCGATCGACGCGAATGCGCTCACCGCCGGTCCGACGGGCGGTCGCCTGTCGCTGGCCGGTGCGTTGAGCCAGCGTTCATACGCCACGCCCGAAGACGACGTCTACGCGGTATCGGCACTCGCGTTCAGTCTCTTCGTGGGTGACGCGCCGAACCCCGACGCGCAAAGCGACGTCCGTCTCGCAGAGTCGGCGTCGCTCCCGGTTGCCGACGCCATTCGCGCGGGCCTCGACCCCGACGCGTCGCGTCGGCCGTCGGCCGCGTCGCTGGCGACGATGGTGCGGGGCGAGTATTTGCCCCCGATTCGCGAGACCTTCGTACGCCAAACGGCGGTTGGTCGTCTGCGGGTGGCGCTGGCGCTTTGCGCGACGGCTGCGCAGCAATTGACGGCATCGGTCACCCAGATCGTCCGTCCCTACACGACGAGGGCCACCGCAGGGGTCGTCGCGGCATTCGCAATGATCTTCGTCGTGGGCGGTCTGGCTGCCGCCGAGCAGAGCGGACTCGGCGCGATGGCGGGCACCAGTTCGCTCGCGGACAACTCGAAAGCACCCGACGTGCTCGCGGCTCGTGTCGAAACAACCTTCCCCGCGTCGACCGTGCCACCACTCGCGGTGCCGGGCCCCAAGAACACGCTCGAGGCGATCGACATCGCGGCTGCTCCGGTCGCGGTGCTCTCGAGCGCTGCGGTCGCGCCGGTCGAGCAGCCCGCGCCGCCGCCGACGACCGCGCCGCCACCGCCGCCCCCCGCGCCCCCACCGCCCCCACCGCCCCCACCGCCGCCGGCCGTTTTGGTGGCGGCTCCGCCGGCGACAGCCGCTCAGCCGGTCGCGACTACGGCGACGAGCGCGACGACAACCACGCGGGTGTCCACTACCAGAGCGCCTACGACGACTCGTGTCACCACGACGCGAGCGAAGACCACGCGTGTCACCACGACGAAGGAGTCCAAGCCAACCGGCAGATTCGGCAAGGACCGGGATCGAGACGACGACTGACCTGTATCTGCGCTCGACGCCCGCGTGACGGACGTTGATCCGCTTCGGTCGTCGTGGTGGTGTTAGCACACCGATTTTCCCTGGGTGCCTTCCTTTCTCGGCGACCTGTGGGTCGCGTACGGTGCAACCATGCGAGGTGGAACGGGCCCGGCGCTGCGGTTGTGGACCGCCAGTGAACTGCGCCGTCGGTGGGCGTCGCTGGTGATACTGGGGCTGCTGGCCGGGGCGGCCTCCGGCCTCGCGATCGCGGCCTTCGACGGAGCGGCACGCAGCGGCACGGCCTACACGCGCATGCGCCAGCAGTTGGCCGCCGCCGATGTCGTCTTCTATCCGAGTCAGGTCGGGGCGGGCGACGTCGACGTGACCAAGCTCGGCACGCTGGGCGAGGTCGAAGCATGGGCGGGGTTCGCTCTCAACAACAGCAACATCGACGAGCCGCCCGGCGGCAGCCCGATCATCGCGGTCGGTGACGGGTGGTTCGACACGATCGAGCGCGCCAAAGTGCTCGAGGGAAGGCTGCCCGACCCCGCTGCCGACGACGAGGCGGTGATCGACGTCGCGGCGACGAAGTTGGGCGAGAACGTCCGCGTCGGCTCGGTGTTCACCTGGCGCAGTCTGTCGGTGGAAGATAACGAGCGCTTTCCCGAAGGCGTACCCGTGGGGTTCGACTGGACGACCGCCACCGGCCCGGTCACCAAGCTGCGCATCGTCGGAATCGTTCGATTGCCAATGCAACCGGTGACATCGTTCGCGGCGGGCGGACTACTCATCACCGGCCCGGGCTGGGCGGCGGCGCACCTCGATGAAACGGGGGTCTTCTTCACCAACGCGCTGGTGCGCCTGAAGAACGGCGCCGCCGATGTGCCGAAGTTCAAAGCCGGTGTATCGCAGCTCTACGGCCGCGATGACCTCCCGGTCAAGGATTTGAGCGTCGACATCAAGCGCGTGCAACGGTCGGTCGAGCTCGAACAGACGGCGTTGCGACTGTTCGGTGGAGCGGTCGTCGCGGCGGCGCTCGTGTTGGTCGGGCAGAGCCTGCTGCGGTCGGTGCGCGCCGGAGCGACGGGTCTTCCCGTCCTTCGGGCGATGGGCCTCGGCCGCGCGTCGCTCTACGCCGGGCTCGTGGCCCCGCACTTGCTGACAGTCGCCGTCGCCTTGATCGTCGCGGCTGTCACCGGTGCAGTCTTGTCGGCACGATTCCCGATCGGATTGGCGCGCCAACTCGACCCTGATCTCGGCGTCCACGTCGATGCCTTGCCGTTCGTGTTCGCACTGGCACTGGCGGCAGCGTCGCTGCTGTTGGGCACCGAAGTGCTCGCGATCATCACCACCCGCGGGTTGACGCGACAGCGCTCGCTGCACCGCAACCAATTGGTGAGCGTGGCAACCCGCGCGGGACTACCGATACCACCCGCGGTCGGCACCAGCCTGGCGTTGGAACAAGCACCGGCGCAGAACTCGACCGTGCGCCCGGCGTTGCTCGCCGCGATCGTCGGTGTGATCGCGGTCGTCGGCGCGACCACACTGGCCGGCGGTATCGACGACGCGCTGCGCGAACCCGCACGCGTCGGCACAGTGTGGGATCTCGAGGCGACTTCCGACGACGTGGCAGATCTCCCGACACTGCTGAGTTTGGCTCCGAGCCCGGACATCGACGGCATGGGCGTTGTCTCGCGCTGGCCATCGGTGGTGGAAAATATCGACGCGCCGATCTACGCAGTGTTCGACGGAAGCGGAAAGGCCGTTCGCTACGTGCCGTTGAAGGGCCGAGGTCCATTGGCCGACGACGAAGTCGCGCTCGGCCCCCGCACTGCGTCGACCATCGATTCCGGTGTCGGCGACACGGTGGCGGTCGGGCCGGATAAACGGCCGATGCGCGTCGTCGGCATCAGCTTGTTCCAGCAAACCCCGCACTCTTCGTTCGACGAAGGCGCATGGGTGACGCCGAAGATCATGGACGAGATGAGCGGCCTGACTCTGAACGATCGAGACGGCGCGGTGCTTATTCGCCTGCACCCCGGCGCCGATCGAGATGCGGTGATGGCGTCGTTGAGCGAGTCGTACTTCACCGAAACGCCGTCGGTTGTCCCCGATGTCGAGAACCTGGCCAATGTGCGCCGGTTGCCATTGTCGCTCGCGGCGTTCCTCGTGCTGCTGGCGATCGGCGCGGTCGGCCACGCGTTGTTGACCGGCGCTCGCCACCGCGCCCACGATCTGGCCGTGCTGCGCGCGCTCGGGATCACGCCGCGGCAAGCGGCCGCGTGCGTCTCGTGGCAAGCAACCATCATCGGCGTCATCGCGCTCGTCATCGGTGTACCCGCTGGGTTGATCGTCGGTCGGGCAGTCTGGCGGTTGACTGCCGACTCGTTGTCGTTCGTCTACGTGGGACCCTTGTCGACGGCTGCCATGGTGCTCGTCGTACCCGGCGCATTGCTGGTGTGTTGGCTCCTGGCGATTTGGCCGGCCCGGGCCGCCGGTCGCCGTCCTGCCGCAGAGGTGTTGCGCGCCGAGTGAGCCGATCGACAGCCTGGTCCGGCGCGGTCCCCAGGGTTGGGGTAGCGGACCGCTATTTTGTTTCCCTTGCCTACCGACTTCCCTCTCGGGCACCTGCGCCTCAAGCGACTCGTGCTCTACGGTCTCATCGCCATCGCTGCTGTGGTGGTGAGCGCGAGCTATGGCGACCTGAAATCCGACAACGACGCGAAGAAGGCAGCCGGCATCGGCGCGGCCGTGTTGTTCGTCATTGTCGGCGTCGCCGCGATCCATCGACTGGCGAGCGAATCCAGCCGAGTCGTGCGGGCGCGTACCGGCGGCACCGCGGCTGCGACCGTCGAGGTCACGGTCAGCGCGGTGGGCTACATCTTCGTGGCCGTCATCGCGCTCGATCTCTTCGAGGTATCGATCCAAAATCTCGTAGTCGGTGGCGCGATCACCGGTGTAGTGCTCGGCATCGCACTTCAGCAGATCTTGGGCAATGTGTTCGCCGGCGTCGCGCTGCTGCTCGCTCATCCGTTCAACATCGGCGATCGCATCATGCTGCGGTCGGCGGTGTATGGCGGCCAGGTCTCGGGCATCGTCATGTCGGTGAACCTGACCTACGTGATCCTCCAGACCGACGACGGCACATTGCACGTACCGAACGCGGGGGTGCTCGCGTCCGCGATCAGCACCGGCATCCCCGCGGTGAAGCCGATCGAAGAAGGCTCCGAAGGCACGTGACGCCGGCGTAACCACGCGACCAACTGTGCTAGGCAACGCCGGTGGACACCGCCTACGCCGTCGAGCACATACCGCGGCGTACATGGACGATCTTGGCGGTCGTCTCGATCTGCTCGGTGCTCAATCCGCTGTCGCAGTCGATACTCAATCTGGCTTTCCCTAGTTTGCAGGCCGCGTTTCCCAATTCGTCGGCGGCGACGCTGTCGTGGGTGCTTTCGCTGTACGCGATCGTGTCGGCGGCCACGCTGATCGTCGGCGGTGTGATCGGCGACCGCGTCGGCCACAAGCGGATACTGCTGATCGGCACCTGGGGTTACGTCGTCGCATCGGTCGTCTGCGGTCTCGCGCCCAACGTCGCGGTGTTGTTGGTCGCACGAGCGGGACAGGCGCTGTCGAGCGCGTTGATCACACCCGCCGGCGCCGCCCTGGTCTTGCGCGAGTTCCCTCCGAGCCGGCGGGGCACCGCGATCGCGGCGTGGGCTGCTGCGGGATCGGTGGCCACGGCCATTGGTCCGACACTCGGCGCGCTGCTCGTCGATGTGGGTGGGTGGGAATGGGCGTTCTGGATCAGCGTCCCGTTCGGGCTCATCGGTTTGGCGTTGGTGCCGCGCCTCGTCAGCGAGATTCCTCGCGAGGATGTCGAGCTGCCCGACCTCGCGAGTGTTCCGCTGATCGTGGCGTCGGTATCGGGCGTGATCCTCGGCGTCTCGCAGAGTGGCCGATGGGGATGGGCTGACACGCGCACGATCTCGAGCATCGTCGGAGGCGTGATCATCGGTGCCTATGTAATTTTGCGATCGGCGCGTCATCGTCGGCCGCTGCTCGACCTGACGATGTTCCGTTTCCGATCGTTTCGAATCGCGAACTTCTCGTCGTTGGTCTTCGGCACGACCTTCTTCGCGCTGTTCTTCGCGCTTCCCCGCTTCACCCAGGACGTGTGGGACTACGACGTGCGCGCCGCGGGGTTGTTGTTCCTCCCCATACCGATCGCCGGCATGCTCCTCAACGGGAGTGCCGGGCGCTTCGCCGACATCCATGGCCAACGTCGCGTGATGATGCTGGGCGGGTTCTGCCAGCTCGTCGGCGGATTGGTCTTCATCGCCGGCATCGGTGACAACCGCAATCTGCTGGTGTGGTTCGTGGGCATGGGCTTCGTCGGCCTCGGCTCGTCGCTGATATGGCCCGCCATCTTCGGCAACGCCGTGATCGGAATGCCGCCGCAGCGCTTCGGCGCGGCGATGAGCATCAACCAGACCCTGCAGCGAATGGCGACCGCCGGCGGCGCGGCACTGCAGATATCGCTCATCGGCGAAAAGAGTGGCCCGCTCGTGGGCAACTACTCGCGCATCTTCGTGCTGACGGCCCTCGGGGGGATCCTGGCCATGGTCATCGGCCGATTCATGTCGGGCGTGGGCGAGCGCTGACCCGAACTACTTGGCGGGGATCACCGCAACAGGGCAGGGCGCGTGATTGATCACCGCGTTGGCCACCGAGCCGAGCAGCAGGCCGGTGAAACCGCCATGCCCCCGCGCTCCCACCACGAGAATTTCTGCGTCACGGGCTTGGTCGAGCAGCACCTTCGAGGCGGAGCCCTCGCGCACGACGTGCACCACATGGACATCGTCGGGTAACTCCGCTTCGGCGATGAAGCCGGCGAGTGCCTCGGAAGCCGCACTCTCCATGAGATCGGCCGGTGCCATCACCGAGCCCAAGGGCGCGGTGACGATCGACGCGGTGGGATATGACCACACGTAGACGGCGTGCACTATGCAGTCGGTCGACTTGGCGTAGTGGGCGGCCCACTTCAACGCCGCGATGCCGTTGGCCGACCCGTCTACTCCCACAATCACAGAAGCCATGCGGGTCACCTTAGACTCTCGACTCTTCGCACGAGCGCTCGGGGGTCATCGTGGCCGATCAACGTCAACCGGTTACTGCGGATTCTCGCAGCCCGCGTAATCTGGCGGACCGACGCGTGCTCGTCACCGGTCAGCATTCCCTCGCGCTCGCCGTGGCGCGCTGGTTCGTCGATGCCGGAGCGCAGGTTGCACTGCTGGCGTCGTCGCCGGCACTCGGATCGACCGACGCGCCGCACGTGGCGTGCTCGTTCGCCGACGAGCGCGGCGTCGAGCAGGCAGTCACCGAAGCAGCCGATTTGCTCGGGGGCATCGACCAGGTCGTGCATGCGTGGGTCGCCGATGGTCTGGTCGACAAGTGCGCATTCATGGACATCGACGAAGCGAAGTGGGTGCGCACGTGCGAGGCCAGCCTGGAGGGTGCATGGTGGCTTACGCGCCGCGTGATCGCGCCGCTGCGACAAGCGCGCGGCGGATCGATCGTGTACCTCGTGCCCAGCGTCGGCCTGTCCGGCGCGGCCAACTACTCGATGCTCGCCACAGTCGCCGAAGGCATCAGAGTGCTGGCAAAAGGTGTCGGCCGGCAGTGGGTCAAGCACGGGGTCACCGCCAACACGATCGCCACCGCGCCCGGTCTGTGGGTGGGCGCCGAGAACGAAGAGGCCCTTGCTCGCGCCATCTCGCTGGCCGTCCCGGCGTTCGGCCGGGCGGGCGATGCCACCGACGATCTCGCGCCGTTGGTGTCGATCCTCGCGGATCCGGGCTCGCATTTCATCAGTGCCGCGACGCTCGTCGCTGATGGTGCCGTATGGATGGGGTTGTGACGATGGCCGGTCTACTCGAAGGACGTACCGTCATCGTGACCGGCGCCGGTGGTGGTGTCGGTCGCGGCATCGCGCTGTCGTGTGCCGAACACGGCGCCAATGTGGTCATCGCGGCACGTCGCACCCTGACGGGCGACGAAGTCGCCAACGAGATCGTCGCGCGTGGTGGCCAAGCGCTGTCGGTTCGTTGTGATGTCACCGTGCGCGCCGATGTGTACGCCGCGGTCGGCGCGGCGGTATCGCACTTCGGTGGGCTCGACTCGATGATCCACAACGCGCTCTCTTTCGTCGGCCGGCCCCACGAGACAGAAGCGGTTTCCGACGAAACATGGCGCGAGATGATGGACACCGCCGTGCGAGCATCGTTCTATTGCGCACAGGCCGCGTTCCCACAATTGCGCGAACGCACGGGCACGCTGATACTCATCACGTCGGCCGCCGGCGTCGAAGGCAGCCCCTACATCCCGGCCTATGGCGTGGTGAAGGCCGCGCAACGCGGCTTGGCGAAGAGCCTCGCCCGTGAATGGGGTCCGCTCGGGATTCGCGTCAACTGCATCGGACCCGTCGCGTGGAGCCCGGCCATGGAGCGCAGTGCCGAAGGGAGCCCCGTCTTCCTCGAAGGTCGCCTTATCGACCGCACGCCGCTGCGGCGCATCGGCGAACCCGAAGCCGATATCGGTCCGGTCGCGGTTTTTCTCGCGAGCGACATGTCACGGTACGTGACCGGACAGACGATCATCGCCGACGGCGGCGGATTCACCGGATTCTGAACGGCCGGCGTTGGTTCACCGGCGGCGGCGCGCCGCCGGCCGAAGGCTGGGCGGATCCCATCCGCGATCGGCGGGGTTGAGATCGACACCGGGAGACACGATGGCATCGATGCGATCGAGCGTGGCGCGACCTAGTCGCAGGTCACCGGCGCGCAGCAGATCGTCGATCTGTTCTTCCGTGCGGGGCCCGATGAGCGCCGCGGTGACCGCAGGATGTTCGACGTTCCACGCCAAGGCAAGAGTCGTGAGTGACACACCGGCATCGGCCGCGACACGCGCGAGCGCGTCGACCGCGTCGAACTTGGCCGGGTTGCGGCCGTCGAAGTGGTCGGGATTCGTGTCGCCCCGGCTGCTCGCGGGCGCAGGGGAGCCGCGCCGGTATTTGCCGGTGAGCCATCCGCCCGACAGTGGGCTCCACGTGAGCACACCCATCGAGTAGCGCTGGCACACGGCGAGCACGTCGCGTTCGATGCCGCGGCAAAAGATCGAATACGGCGGTTGCTCGCAATGCGGCGCGATACCGCCGACCGATGCCGCGGACCGATGGGCCTCGACGAGGTCCGCCGCAGGGAAGGTCGACGTGCCCCAGTAGCGGATCTTGCCCGCGCGCACGAGGTCGGACAGCGCGCTCACGGTCTCGTCGATCGCGGTGAGCAGATCAGGGCGATGAATTTGATACAGGTCGATCCAGTCGGTCTGCAGACGACGCAAGCTGTCGTCGACCGCCTTCATGATCCAGCGACGCGAGTTGCCCCGCTGGTTCTGGTCGGGGCCCATCTGGTTGTGGAACTTGGTTGCCAGCACGACATCGTCGCGCCGGCCTTGCAGTGCGGCACCGACGATCTCCTCGCTTTCGCCGAATGCATAGACGTCGGCGGTGTCGACGAGGTTGATGCCGCCGTCGAGGGCGCGGTGGATGATGCGTTGGCACGAACGATGATCGGTGTTGCCCCACGCCCCGAGCACCATGGCGCCCAGGCCGAGGCGACTCACCTGCACGCCGGTTCTACCCAGCACGCGGTATTCCATTCGCCTATGCCTGCTCGATGAACCGCACGAGAGGCAGCTTGCGCGACGTGCGCGATTGATAGTCGTCGTAGTACGGACGATCGGCGCAAAGGGCAGCCCACACGCGGTCGTAGTCGGCGCCCTCGAGGACCTGCGCGTCGGCCCAGAACGGCTCACGGTTCTGCACCCTGATCTGCACCCGAGGGTTGGCAGTGCGGTCGGTCAGGTTGAGATACCACGCGGGATGCTTGTCGTGGCCGGCGTAGCTGCCCACGACGACGCGGTGGCCGTCGTCGTCGATCCAGTAGGGCAGCGCAACTTTGTGTTCGTTGCCCGACTTGCGGCCAACGGTGCGCAGCAGGAGTTGGTGCATGCCTGCGCCGATCCAGACCATGTCGTCGTTGGTGGCTTCCATACCGGCGACGTGCATGCGGCTGATGCCGGGGATCTCGCTCAGGGGTGGTTCCTCGAACGGCTGGTTCTTCTGATCGGTGGGTCGCATGGTCGCGAGAGTAGTCCGGGTCGGTTGTTCGGGCCCGGGCGGCCCTCAGAGCGGGGGTCGTTGCCGTTCCACGCTAGATTGCGGCGCCACACAGGCAGACCGAGGGGGCCACCAACCGTGGAATTCGGGATCTTCATTCAGAACTACGTGCCGAACTTCCGTCGGGAAAACGATCCCGACGCGGAGCACACCGTGATCATGGACGAGCTTGACGTCGTGATCGCCGCCGACAAGGCGGGCTTCAAATACGCCTGGCTGCCCGAGCATCACTTCCTCGACGAGTACTCGCATCTGTCGGCCAACGATGTGATCGCGGGGTATCTCGCGCATGCGACCAAGCGGCTGCACATCGGCTCGGGCATCTTCAACCCGCTGCCCCAGGTGAATCACCCGGCAAAGCTCGCCGAGCGTGTCGCGATGCTCGATCACATCTCGCAGGGGCGCTTCGAGTTCGGCACCGGCCGGGGCGCGGGCAGCCACGAGATCCTCGGGTTCCTTCCAGGCATCGGCTCTACGTCAGAGACCCGCGCCATTTGGGAAGACGTGATCACCGAGTTCCCGAAGATGTGGATGCAAGACACCTATGAGGGCTACGAAGGCAAGTTCTGGTCGCTGCCTCCACGCAAGGTGTTGCCAAAGCCTTGGAAGAAGCCGCATCCGCCGATGTGGTACGCGTGCGGCAACATCGCGAGCTACGAGATGTGCGCCAAGCGCGGCCTTGGTGTGTTGGGCTTCTCGGTGGGCGATCTCAACGACATGGCACCGATCGTCGATACCTACAAGAAGCACATCGTCGACGCCGAGCCGGTCGGCGCATTCGTCAACGACAACATCATGATCACGACGGCGGCGTTCGTGAAGGAAGATCCGAAGGCCGCACGGCAGTCGATGCTCGACGCGAAGCTCAACTATCTACAGAGCAACGTGTTCCGCTATCACGACACCTTCCCGCACCCCGAGGGCGTGCCCTACTGGCCCGAGCTGATTCCCGATTTCGACACCGACACGGCCGAGTACATGATCAACATCGGCGCGGTCATCTGTGGCGACCCCGACGAGGCGCTCACGCAATGTCAACGGTGGGCCTCATCGGGCGCGGATCAACTGGTGTTCGGTACGGGCAGCGCGACCAAAGAAGAGACGCTCGAGATGATCGAGCTCATGGGCAAGCACGTCATCCCCAAGGTCGACACCGATCCCGTACACCGCTCGAGTCGCATGCGCGACTCGTGGAAGGGCTGACGCCGATCAGGGGCTCGGCGCCGGCGGCGGTTGCGGCGGTGCCATAGGAGACGGGGGCGGTTCCGGCGGAGGGGTTTTCGCGCCGCGGGGCGGGGCGAAACGACCCCATACGCCACCGAGCACCGAGAACACCAACCCGAGCACGATCATGATCGGTACCGACAGAGCCAGCACCTTGAACACCATCAGCACCAGCGCCAGCCCGAGCCCGAAGAGCAGGCCATAGACGGCGCCGCGAATGGGGTGATAGCGAACAGTCGGTTGTGTCGCGGCGAGTGTGGTCGTCATCGCTAGGCCTTCCATGTCATGGCGGGGCGAGAGTTGAACAGCAGGCCGATGAGCCCGCCCGCGAGGAACAACGTGCCGACGATGCCCGGTACTGTCGCCAGTGGGAATCCACCCTCGAACTCCACCCAGCCGTTACCGATGCACGGTGGGAGATTTTCCGAGGTCATCTCGCCGCTGACCTTCGTCTTGAAGCTGAACGTGAGTGGCAGCTCTTTGCCGAGATCGACGAGACCGGCGTTGCGGTTCTTCGCGTCGCCGTTGCTGTCGCCGCCCGAATCGAGGCTCACTCCCGCCGTTTTGATCGTCCACTTGTGATTGCGGGGGCCGTCGCCGGTTTGTGGCGAGAAGCCGAAGTACGCAACCACACCCCGTGTGTCGACCTTGAACGGATTGCCACTGGTGAACGCTTGCTGGTTTTCGAGCAAGTCGACCGGAGGCGAGTCGTTGCCGAGATCGGCCGCGGCATCGATCAGCTTGCCGTCGCCGTCGTAGGAGAACGCAAAACCACCGCATGGTCCCGTGAGTTCGGAGCCGTCGCCGAAGTCGGCAACGTCGGTCGACGCGCCGACGGCGCTCGCAATCTGTTTGTAGATCGCATCCCCTTCGGTGACGTCGAGATCACCGGGCTGGCCTTCGGGTACGAGCGCGCGGAGCGTTTCGTTGGGATCGGCCTGGTTCTGCGCGAACGCCGAACCACAGAGCGCGAGCGCACCGAATGCCACGCCGGTCGCGAGCATCGCCCGCAACACAGTCGTAGGTCTCATAGCTGGCACCCCCTGCCAGGTCGGTATACCACTTCACCCCCAGTCGGTCGCGACCCAGAGGACTTGAGTAGTTAGCGTGGCGGGGAGCGACGGCGTCACGAACGAACGTCGACCGGCAGGGTCGTCCACCCGATCTGGAACTCTGACGGTGGCCTTGTGGCGGCCGTACGGTCGGGAAGATGGTGGGGATAACGGCGTAGGAACCCACGCAACAAGGCGATGCCGACGAGCCTCGCGGCGTGCGCGCCGATGCAGAAGTGCACACCATGACCGAACCCGACTTGTCGAGGAATTATGCGATGGATCGAGAAGGTGTCCGGATCGGAGAACTCTCTCCCGTCGCGATTGGCCGACTGCAACAACAACAGCACGCGCTGTCCCGATCGCATCTGTTGGCCGCCCACAACCGCATCGCGGGTCAACGTACGCCCCACGAACTGGAGCACGCCTTCGAGCCGAACCATCTCCTCGAACGCTTGCGGAACGAGACCCGGGTCATCGACCAGCGCGTCGCGCTGGTCGCGATGTGCGTCGAGCTGCAGCAAACCGCCCGCAATGATCTTTGGCAGCGTTTCACCGCCCCCGACGAGCAGCGTCGATATCTGCACTGCGATCTCGTCGTCGGTGAACGGAAGACCATCGCTGTTCGTGAACTCGAGCAAGCGCTCGATCACCCCGTCGCCGTCTCTCACGCCGGCGCCGCGTCTCTGCGCGACTGCAACCGTGAGGTATGAACGCAGTTCGAGATGCGCGGCGAGTCCTGTTGACGATTGCCCGGGCGTGCCCGGGTCGCGCGTCGTCGATGCGTTGATGAGGCGGCGCAGTGTGTCGGCGTCGCTCAGCGGCAGGCCGAGGAAGCGCAATGTCGAGACGACCGCGACCGGACTGGCGAAGTCGGCGACCACATCGAAGCGCTCCCTGTCCTCGAGCGCGTCGAGTTGCTGCTGCACCATCTCTTCGACCTCAGCCGCGAGGTCGCGGCATGCGCGCGGCGTGAACGACGGGTACATGCGTTGGCGGAGTTGTGTGTGCAGTGGGGGATCCACGGCGGCGAAGCTGGGTACGGGTCGCCGGGCGGCCGTATCGGGTGCGCCGTCATTGTGTCGCAGCAGCTTCTCGCGGCCGAACACCGGACCTTCGACGATGGAGAAGTTGTCGCGATCTTGCGCTACTTGCCAGACCTCTTCGAATCGAGGGAGGGCCCAAGCGTCGTATCGCTCGAGCCGGTACACGGGGCCGAGCGCGCGCAACGCTCGGTACAGAGGGAACGGGTCGCTCATTGCAGCGACCGAGAATGGGTCGTATTCGACCATGGTCGCTGAATGTAACAGGATGATCACGTAACAGGATGATCATGCAACAGGGGTGGGATCGATGGGCCTTCGCGAGCGAACGATTCCGAGCGACGACGAGTACTTGTCGTGGCGCGAGCGATTTTGCAACTGGGGCCGATGGGGCGCCGACGACGAGAACGGCACGTTGAACTTCGTCACCGATGCGGTGCGGATTTCGGCGAGTGGGCTCGTGCGCGCGGGCCGCACCGTGTGTCTGGCGCGCCCGATCGACACGTTCGCCGGCCCGGCCAACCCATACCCGGCCCATCACATGGTGGGGTGCCAGGGGTCGGGCGGGATGCTCGACTACATCGGCATGTTCATCCATGGGTTCACGCAGACACACATCGACGCGCTGTGTCACCTGCGCACCCATGACAATCGCTATTGGAACGACAAACCTGTCGGTGCACTCGGCATGCCGGCCGAGCACAGCGGCACGATCGATTTCTGGAATCGCGGCATCGTCACACGAGGTGTGCTCTACGACATCCCCCGCTTGCGCGGTACCGACTACGTCGAGCCCGGCCGACCCGTGATGGGGTGGGAGCTGTACGACGCCGCTGCCGCGCAGGGCGTCGAACCGCGGGCGGGCGACGCCGTGCTCATTCGCAGTGGGCACGGGCGGTACTACGAGCTGCATCCCGATCAGCGGCCCGGGTTCGGCTCGCCCAGCGGTGTGCACGCCACCTCGGTCGAGTTCCTCTTCGAGACCGACGCATCGCTGCTGTGCTGGGATTGGCAAGACGCGCCGACCGATCAGCAAGGCATCGCCAATCCCATGCCGATCTCGGTGCCCATGCACGTGCACCACATCGTGTTGCCGTATATGGGGATGCCGATCATCGACAATGCCGAACTCGAGGCGCTCGCGGCTGCGTGCGCGGAGCTGTCGCAATGGGAGTTCCAGTTCGTATGCGCGCCGCTGGTGATCCCGTCGGGCACGGGTTCGCCGGTCAATCCGTTGGCGATCCTCTGACCTTCGTCGCACTATCGTCGACCCATGGACGAATCGCAGGCGTCACGCTTCTTCGCGCGAGGCGACCCCACACCTGATCCGGTGTTCTATTCATGGCCGCGTTTGGTGACCCACATCGACGACGACGCAATAGCAGCGGTCGGTGCTCTCTATGACGAACTCGGCATCGATGGCGACGTACTCGATCTGATGAGCTCATGGGTATCGCACTTCCGGCAGCGACCGGCACGACTCACCGTGCTCGGGATGAATCCCGAAGAGTTGGCAGCCAACCCGCAGGCCACGGCAGCGGTGGTCCACGATCTGAACGACGATCCGTCGCTGCCGTTCGACGAAGCGTCGTTCGATGCCGCAGTGTGCTGTGTGTCGGTCGACTATCTCGTGCACCCGGTTGAAGTGTTCCGCGACGTAGCGCGTGTCGTTCGCCCGGGAGGACTGTTCGCGTGCACGTTCTCGAATCGTTGCTTCCCTACGAAGGCCATCGCCGGGTGGTTGTACGCCAATGACGCGCAACGGTGCGCGATCGTGGCCGATTACTTTCGCCAGGCTGGTGGTTGGAGAGAGCCCACGGTCGATCAGCGCACGCCGGCTCACCATTTCGGTGATCCGTTGTATGCGGTGTGGTCGGTCCGTTCGTGAAACGGCGGTAGCCTGCGCCGCCATGACGATCGACTACGAGACTCTCGCCGGGCTGGCGGCGTGGCGCGAATCCATCGAGCAGTCCATTCCTGCGTACGTGCGCCCGGCGGCCTACGGCGTCGGTATCGCGACCATCGCGCCGTCGGGGCAGATCCTCGACACCCGCTACCCGTTGGTCAACACCGAGATGCATTGGCTGCCGGCCGCGATTCTGGCGCAGGTGCTGAGGCGCACGAGCGGCACCGCGAGCCACCGTCTCGATCGCGCGCAACTCGAAGAAGCAGTGGCCCAACTGGCGCCGGCGGAGGCGTGCCACGAGGTCGACCACCCCAATCTCGAGTTATGGCGGGTGATGCTCGAGGTGATTGCGCAGCCCGACCCGCCGGGAGGTCAGCGGGTGCTCGTCGCGTCGTTCCTCGACGCGTTCACCGACCCGCCGGTCGATGCCCATGATGTGTACTTGCGGTTGCACATGCTCTCGCGCCGGCAGGTTCGTCCCCACGGCGTCAATCTCGACGGCATGTTCGGCAAGCTCAACACGGTCGTGTGGACCAACGTCGGCCCGTTCGAGGTCGACGGGTTCGAGGCGGCGCGGTTGCGGGTCGAGGCCCAGGGTCGACGGGTGCTCGTCGATTCGATCGACAAGTTCCCTCGCATGACCGACTACGTCGTGCCGACGGGAGTGCGCATCGCCAACGCCGACCGGGTGCGACTCGGTGCACATCTGGCCGATGGCACGGTGGTGATGCACGAGGGATTCTGCAACTTCAACGCGGGCACGCTCGGCGCGTCGATGGTCGAGGGACGCATCTCGGCCGGCGTCGTCGTCGGCGAAGGCAGCGATGTCGGTGGTGGCGCGTCGATCATGGGCACGTTGTCCGGTGGCGGCAAAGAGGTGATCTCGGTCGGCAAGGGCTGTCTCATCGGTGCCAACGCCGGCATCGGCATCTCGCTCGGCGACAACTGCATCGTCGAGGCCGGCCTCTATGTCACCGCCGGTTCGCGAGTGCGGCTGCCCGACGGCACGATCGTCAAGGCGAGTGAACTGTCGGGACGCAGCGGGATCTTGTTCCGCCGTGATTCTCAGACCGGCGGCATCGACGCGCTGCCCAACGGCGACAACCCGAATTGGGGCGGCCTCAACGCGGCGCTACACGCGTAGGACGCCGAGAGCGCCGGCTCAGTCGCCGCTGCCGTAGGGGCGGGTGATGATTTCGAGCGTGTGGTCGTCCGGGTCCGCGAAGTACACGCCGCGCCCACCGTCGTTGTGGTTGATCGTGCCCGGCGCACTGCGCATCGGATCGGGCCAATAGTCGATACCGCGGACAACGATGCGGCCGAAGATCTCGTCGAAGTCGTCTTCACCGACCAGGAACGCGTAGTGCTGTCGAGGGACCTCGCCGTCGGTCTCGTGGAAATCGAGCGAGACGCCGTTGTCGACCTCGACGACGAGGAACGGGCCGAACACCGTCGCCGGCGGCCGGCCGAGGATGTCGGTGAGGAAGGCGGCCGAGCGCTTCTGGTCGCGGCACCAGACGATCGTGTGATTGAGCTGCACTGCCATCTGACGAACTCTACGCGGTGGCTTGTTCCGAGACCTTGCGGCGCGATACTGGTGAGGTGACCGATCGCAACGTGTTGGGTACCGAGCTCGAGCCCTGTGGCACCGACCCGATGACGGGCTTCCACCGCGACGGCTGTTGTTCGACCGGGCCCGAGGATCTCGGCAGCCACACGATCTGCGCGGTGATGACCGCGGAGTTCCTCGACCATCAGCGCCGCATCGGCAACGATCTGACCACGCCGATCCCGCAGTACCGCTTCCCTGGCCTGATGCCCGGCGACCGGTGGTGCGTCACCGCGGTCAACTGGATGCGGGCTCACCTCGACGGTGTGGCGGCACCGGTGGTGATGGCGTCGACGCAGGAACGGGCGCTCGACAAGGTGCCCCTCGCCGCGCTGCAAGAGCACGCGGTCGACGTACCGGCGGATCCCCGCGCCCTCGAGGGCTGAGAACTACCCGCGGCCCGCGGGCCGCAAGCCCGGCGCCTCGCGCGCGCCGACTTCGGCGGCTCCGCTGTCCTCTTTGCTGCCGCTGTCTTTGATGCCTAGTCAACGAGTGCTCAGACGTTTACCTGGGTCAATCCACCCGGGCGCCAGCGCGAGCCAAGCGCGCCGGATTTCCTTGGTTTTATTGGGTTTTCGGTTGTGTCGGCGGTCGAACACCTGTACGATCATCTGCATGTTGAGTTCGTCGGTGGTGGAGCTGATCGACATCGCGAAGCGCCTCGATCTCGCCGTCGATGGCGAC
>DATLFA010000062.1:0-57869 GCA_035525225.1 Acidimicrobiales bacterium | reverse complement strand
CTCGAAGCTATGGGCAACAAAGTCACACTCGAACCTGCCGCCTGACACCGACCCAACTCGGGCTTCCGCCCGAACGGGGGCTCCGCCCCCGAACCCAGCGCGACTACCAACCCGACACCACAAGGTGATTCACACCTCAGAGGACACCGCCCACACTCCATTGCCGCACCGAGGTCGAGACGATCTCCCCTTCGTGGGGACCGCCGAACGCTTGACGGCATGGTGAGCGGCTCCTACGTTGGGAGCCGATGTGCTGAATGGACGCGAGTCGCGCAGGAGGCGGCGTGCAGACTGGCCTGATCGAGTTCCCCCTCGTCGATGCCATCGCTGGGCGCCGCGCACGCCGGTTCGGGCTCGGGATGGAGCTCCCGTCCGGTCCCCTCGCCTACACCTCCGGGGCTGAACCGGTCCCGCTGTCCGAGCTCGAGCGTTCCATCCTCATCGCGGCTGGCACTGGAGTCAGCGGCTGGACGTTTGGGGTGCCCTTCGGTCCCGATCGCCCCGAGGAGCATGCCCACTACACCCAGCGGTTCACAGGGCGTACAGCGCCGACAGCGGCCGGGATCGGCACTCCGGTGCTCTTCACGACTGATGACTCGGGTACCTATTTCACGAACACCCGCGATCGGCTCCCGGAACGAGTTCGCGAGTTCGACGGGGACCGCTCCGACGCGCTCGACCACATCGTTGACGTGTGCCGTACGCAAACGGTGCGACTCTCCGAACGCCGTCTCGATCTTCCCGCGGCCTCGCCGCATATGCTCGAGCCGAACTTCTGGATGGCGAACGCGTCGGGTTCGACGCTGTTCATGCCGGTCGGCGACGCGAGCGAGCAGGTGCTGGGGCTCATGGCGATGGCTCTTGCAAATGGGAACGTGCTCGTCGACGACATCGCCGGCCGGCCGGCCGGAGAGCTGGCGCCGTTCATCCGCAGCGGTCTCCTGGACGAGAGCAAGCGCGTCCCGTTGACGGTGCTCCAGCAGATGGCCTACGAGGGCAACGTCGCGGAGCTCGCGTTCATGGGCCACAACATGGTGCTCACCATGCAGGCGATGGGTCTGGGGGCCTTTACTTCAACGGGCTCAACCGGTGGAGCATCCTCGGGGCGTTCGCCGAGGGCGGGGTCGAGGGGCTCGGCTTCCGGTTTGTGCGTGACGACCGCTGGTTGCTGCCCAACCCGGTCGGGCTCGACGGCCACATCGAGGGCTTGTGCCCGCCGTACGTGTCGGACATGCGCGAGGCGGTCAACGTGTTCATCGAGCGCAGGTTCGGTCCCGACGGCGCCTACGACTCGCGGACTCCCGGGCCGTGGCAGGACGCGAGCGCGGTCAAACAGGGCGTCACCCCATACTCCGAGGAGTTCGTCGACTGTCTGACCGATGTCGCCCAGTACGTCTACGACACCTACGGGAAGTTCCCGAACACCTTCACGACGATGGTGCTCTCGGGCTACGTCCAGGCGGTGCACATCGACACGCGATTTTACGACCACAACTATCAGCCCGGGGCCTACCTCGAGACGCATGCTCGCCACATGGAGCGCTGGCACGGAGACGACGCCCGGAGCTGAGCCCGGACGCGGTGCTTGGTGCAATCTGGCGCAGCCTGGGACTCGGGCCACAGAAGACACGAAACCGACACCGAGATTCGTCAGGCGAGTCGCTTGGCGAATTCGACCGCGAGGTGGATGGTGCCGACCTGTGGCGCCAGTCCAGAACCCAGCGCGTTGCGACGGCGTCCCCAGTAGGCGCGCAGACTGGCATCCCCGAAGTTGCCGGTCGGGTTGCATCTGTCGCGCACCTGTCGTGTCCCCTCACCGGCCTCCGGGGGAGGCCCTCCCTATCGGCGCGTAGTCGAGCGACGAGGTGCCCCATAAGGACGGCGTCGAGCTCGGCAGGCCACCATCACCTACCGCCGGATACGGGGATTGCAAGCCACGCCGACCACCCATGCGCACCCGGTCCGTTGGCAGAACTACACGGACTCCGACGCAAAGCGGCCCGGGCCCTGACACACGCCCGTCAGTGTGCCGCGCCGGTTGTGGGTCATCCCCCTGGTTGGTGCACCCCGATGAGGGTGGCCCAGGTGACCTTCGGCGTGGCGGTTACCCCGCCTCGGCCCATCGCCGCCCCGAGGCGGCTCTGCATGAACTCAGCTTGGGCCTGACGAGATGTCCAGGTCTCAACCACGCAGGCGCTGCCGTTCTCGGCCATCCCTGCGAAGTGTGTGATCAGCCCCGCGGGCCAGTCCCCCTTCATCGTGTCCGGGTCGATCCCGAGTTCCTTGGTGACACTGCGATAGTCCGCTTCCGTCACCCCGTCGAACTCCAGAATCAGCAACTCCGCCATCGCGTCTTCTCCCTCGGGACTCGGTTCGTCACCGCGCTATTCATAGCACTCCAAGACATCCACGAGACGGGCGTTCTCACAACCGCCAGTTGATGTGCGGGCGAAGAAGGTGCCCAGACCGCCGGGACCGTGGCGCGCCGGCGGCGAAGATGGCTTGCCCATCGTTGCGCCGATCGTTCCTCAGCCTTCATCGCATACACGTGTAGTCGTCTACCTGCACGCGCTATTCACCTTGTCGATCCGACACTAGTTTCCGCCTCGCTCGCGATGAGTGACTATCTCTGGCCGACGCGTGGCGCGGCGGCGTCTGCCGTTGCGCCATGACTTGGGACCTACGGCTCGACTATCAGCGCATCGATGCCGACGGCCTCACGCACGGCAAC
Organism: Acidimicrobiales bacterium; assembly: GCA_035525225.1. Lineage (GTDB taxonomy): Bacteria > Actinomycetota > Acidimicrobiia > Acidimicrobiales > WLNW01 > DATLFA01. The sequence continues at coordinate 55,138 of DATLFA010000062.1, read as the reverse complement.
GTGCGCAACGGCGTGTCAGGCGTGGAGCTGTCGCCGGGGCGATTCGTGATCGTGGGCAACGAAGATGCGGATCCCGCGGTCGCGGAGATCGTGCGCGTCGAGGGCCGAGCCGTAGTGCTCGTGCGAGTGTTGCTTGGCTCGGTGGGCGATCAGCTGCATCTCCGGGCGCATGACTGGGCCTCAACAACAACCTCAGCAGATTCCTCGACGCGATGCTTTCGTGTCGCGTTTTGTCCGTCGTGTGCGCATTTCCTCGGTGACCCAACGCTGGAGAATCACTTGGACAAGCTCGCCTACACCGTTACCGAAGTCGCCGAGCTGCTCGGCATTTCGCGCACAAGGGCCTATGAGTGCGTGCGCCGAGGCGAGATTCCATCGCTGCGGCTCGGCCGTCGACTGCTCGTGACGCGTGCCGGCCTCGAGCAGCTCCTTGAACTGCATAGTGTCGTCGTCGTTGACCGCACCTGATCGCGGCATCGAGGCTCCGCTTCTCGAGTTCGGTCGAGCTTGCTGCGACATGATTCGACCCGCCCGGTCCGGCGCGACAAGCGTTCTCCGACTATGGCGTGTCCCCTACCGGCACGCGTGGGACAGTCAACGATCGCTCTTTTTTCCAGGGGCCAGGCGAACGCGTCGGTCCCGGTGCCACCGCGCTCGACGGGCCAGGACCTCGACGTCGCGCTCCACCTCACCATCAACCTCGCGCAGCCCCGCCCACTACTGTCGGACAACCAGGTCGTCGAGATGCGTCGGCGGCGATGTAGGAGCGGCAATGGCCAAGCTGATCTACGCGTCGAACGTGTCCCTCGACGGCTGTACCGAGGACGAACGCGGCGCCTTCGACTGGGCCACACCGGACGACGACGTATTCTCGTTCATCACCGACCTCATGCGGTCCGCAAGCACCTACCTCTACGGGCGGCGCATGTACGACACGATGGCCGTCTGGGAAACCGACGCCTCCGTGGCCGCGCAGTCGGACCTCATGAGCGACTTCGCGGACGTCTGGCAGGCGGCGGACAAAGTCGTCTACTCCACGACCCTGGCCGCCGTGTCAACCGCCAACACCCGGCTCGAACGCCACTTCGACCCCGGCGCGGTACACGACCTGAAGGCCGCGGCCAGAAGCGATCTCATCGTGGGAGGGCCGAACCTCGCGGCACAGGCTTTCAAGGCCGGGCTGGTTGACGAGTGCCACCTGTTCATCTGGCCCGTCGTCCTCGGTGGGGGCAAGCCGGCGCTGCCGACCGACACGCGCACCGAGCTCGCGCTCCTCGACGAGCGCCGATTCAGCAACGGCGTCGTACACCTCCGCTACCGCCCCCTGTAGGAAGCCACGTCCGCTTCGACGGAACGCTCAGTTCCTTGCCAGCGTGCGTGAGCGGGTGGAGCGACGCGCCGGAGAGGACAAGCTCCCGAAGCAATCGTGAGCGGGCGCCGACGGATCGTGTTGGTTGTGGGCGGCGGGTCTCTGATCTCGTCGACGTAGTCGAAGCCGAGATCGCGATTCCGGCCGAATCCCACGCCCTCTGCAGGCGACGAGCGACGAGTAGGGATCGGGCTTCGGCGATTGTGTAATTCTTGCGCCATGGCTGCTATCGACGACGCCGAGCGGGCGCTCGAGCTCGCGAACGAAGCGTTCGGTCGCTTCGACGGCGAGGCCATCGTGGCTCATCTGTCGGCTGCGATCCGCGGCTTCACCGCCGGGGGCGACAACTGCCGCGCCGCGATGGCGTGCGTGCAGCTCGGCAACGTCTACGCCAACTACCTCGGCAACCTCACCGCCAGCCGCGCCTGGTTCATGCGGGCCCGCCGACTCGTCGATGACCGGCCACCATGCCTCGAGCAGGGGTGGGTCGCGGTCGCCGCGATGGGGTGCGACGTCGACGATCCGGCCGAGTTGTTGACGGCGGCCGAGCTCGCGCTCGATCGCGCTCGACAGTTCGGCGATCTCAACCTCGAGACGAAGGCCCTCGCGGACGCGGGGCTGGCGCACGTGCAAGCGGGGCGCGTGGCCGACGGCATGGCCTTGCTCGATGAGGCGATGGCGTTGGCATGTGGCCCAGCCGACGACCGCGACAACTCGGCGAAGGCCGTCTGTTCGTTCTTCACCGCGTGCTACTTCGCGGTCGACTTCGAACGAGCCGCGTCGTGGACGACGCTGCTGCGCCAGCATGGGATCATCGCGCCCACGCCCGGCCCTCAATTGTTCCTCGCGAGTCACTGCAACAGCGTGCAGGCCACCTTGCTCATCGAACTTGGCCGCTGGAGCGAGGCCGAAGCGATCTTGTTGCGGGCCCGTTCGGATTTCGAGCGGGGACTGCACGGGCCGAGCTGGCATCCCGACATCGCGCTCGCCGATCTCCGCATTCGACAGCATCGCTTCGACGATGCAGAGTCGCTGCTGCTCGGCAAGGACCATTCCATGCAGGCACTGCTGCCGGCGGCGCGGTTGCACCTCGAGAGGGGAGACCACGCGCTCGCTCGCGCGATCGCGCGACGCGGCCTCGGTGCCATGGGCAACGATCGTCTGCGCGCCGTCGAGCTGCTGACTGTGCTCGTCGACGCCGAGATCGCGGGACGGGACATCGACGCCGCAATCGCGTCTGGCCGCGAGCTGATGAGTCGCACGCAAGACATCGAGGTGCCGTCGCTGAGGGCACGAGCGGGCGCGGCGCACGCGCGCGCGCTGGCGGCCTCCGGCGCGATCGCCGAAGCGGTGGCCTCACTCGAGCAAGCCGTCGATTGCGTCGACGCAGGGTCGCTCCCGTTGTTGCGGGCCAGCCTGCTCATCGATCTCGCGGTCTTGCGCGAGCGAGCCGGTGATCGGGTCGCGGCGGAGGTCGACGCGGCGGCGGCCGCCGCAATCGTCAACGAGCTCGACGTCGTGTTGCCCCCCGCCGCCGAGGGCGCGCTGGCTCGCCTTGCACGAAACGCGCCCGCGCGCACAGAGCCGGTGACCGCGACGTTGGCGCCTCTAGGCAAGTGGTGGGTCGCCTCGTGCGGAGGCACGAGCGTCCGCCTGCAAAACACCAAGGGCCTGCGCTACCTCGCCCTGCTGGTCGCGCGCCCGGGCGTCGAGCGCCACGTGCTCGATCTCGTCGACAGCGTGGAGGGCGTCAGCGCAGACGGTCCCGACCGGCGGGCATTGGGTGACGCGGGGACCGTGCTCGACGCCAGAGCGCGTACCGAGTACCGCCGCCGCATCGAAGCGTTGCGGGCGGCCGCCGACGACGCGCTCGAAGCGGGATTGCTCGACGAGGCCGAGGCGGCGCAAGACGAACTCGACCAACTCCTCGGTCAGCTCGCACAGGCCTTCGGTCTCGGTGGACGAGACCGCCGCGCGGCCTCCGCCGCCGAGCGGGCCCGCCTCAACGTCACCAGAGCGCTGCGCACGGCGATCACCGGGCTGGTGGCGGCCGTGCCCGAGGCAGCCGTGCTCGACCGGCGGGTCCGGACGGGCCTCTACTGCGCGTACGAACCGAACGCCGCCGACGAGGCGCGCTGGATCGTTCATTCCTGAGTGAACGGGATCACGCCGGACGGCACGCCCTCTGGTCAGGACCCAACCACAGGAGCAGCCATGGAACCGTTTCAGCCGACCGTCAACGAAATCGCCGACGGGATCTTTCGCATCTCGACCTGGATCCCCGAAGTGAGCCCCGAGGGCTTCACGTTCAACCAGTTCCTCGTGGCAGGCGACGAGCCTCTGTTGTTCCACACCGGTGCGCGGGGTTTGTTCCCACTCGTGGCCGAGGCCGTGGCGACCATCGGGGCGGTCGAGTCGTTGCGCTGGATCAGCTTCGGGCACGTCGAATCCGACGAATGCGGCGCGGTGAACATGTGGCTGGCCGCCGCGCCCCGCAGCGAAGTCGCCTTTGGCGCGCTGGGCTGCGACATTTCCCTAAACGACATGTGTGATCGCCCGCCGCGCGCGCTGGCCGAGGGCGAGGTCATCGATCTCGGCGGCAAGCGGGTGCGTCAGATCTCGACCCCCCACGTCCCACACGGCTGGGAAGCCCAAGTGATGTTCGAAGAGACGACCCGCACATTGTTTTGCGGTGACCTCTTCAGCCATGTGGGCGCGCCCCCCGCGATCACGACCGACGACGTGGTCGCACCGGCGATGGCCGCCGAAATGATGTTCCACGCGACGTGTCTGTCGCCGAACACCGGACAGGTGTTGCGGGCGCTCGGCGAACTCGAGCCCGCGACGCTGGCGATCATGCACGGGTCCTCGTACCGAGGCGACGGCAAGCGCGCGCTGAACGACTTGGCCACCGCCTACGAGCAGCTCGCCGCAACGGCACTCGCGCCGGCGTGAGTGCGCCTCAGCGCCATGGTGACGAGATTTCGGCCATCCACGAAGTAACCGACCATCACGCGGCGTTCCTTGCCGGTCTGGCGCCCGACCGTCGTGAGTCGCAGCGCGCCCCAGCCGTTGGGCTTTGGCCGCCACAGACCGAAACGGCCGCGCGTCAGACGGTAGAAACGGCGATGCGTGAACCAGGAACACCGGATGAACCAGCGAGGTGGAAGTCGTGGCTTGTGCTAGGGCACTCGTGCCTCTCGTTTCGTTCAGTCCGATGGTTCGGCGGCGTCGAGCGCGTCGAGCGTCGCGAACACCTCTGCGACCGTGCGGAAGGCAGCGACGGCGGTCGGGAAGCCCGCGTACAGCGCGCAGTGCGCGATGACCTCGCAGATCTCTTCGCGCGAGGCGCCGTAGCGCTCGATGCCCAGGCGCACATGAAGCGCCAGTTCACTTTGGAGGTTGCGGGTGCAGAGCACCGCCATGGTGGTCAAGCTGCGCGTCTTCGGCTCGATCACTTCCCGCCCCCAGAATTCACCTCCCACGCGACGTATCAGCGCTCGCATGTGCGCATCGATCTCCGGCGGGAAGACGAGCGAGTCGAGTGGGTTGGCGGGTGGGCGCATGCTGATTCCCCCTGAGTGGTCTGTCGACTTGGGCAATGTTGTACTACCGAGTGTGACCGGCCACGGTCTGGAATGATTCGCCTGCGCCAGTGGAGTAGCGCACGTCCACGGTGTCTCTACATCCCGACTTGAAGCCTTGTCCGCGCCGCGCTCGACGGTCGACAGCAGCACGCGACGGGAATTTGTAGCCTTCGCGCACTGCGACCGTGGGGGTGTGATCGTGGGCTCGTCGCATGTGCCGTCGGATCGGTCGTCGCCCCACCGCGTGGCGAGCGTTGGCAACGCCGCCGCGAGCTCGACCGACCAGACGCACCAGCTGAGCGTCAACGGGCGCGTGCGCGAACGCCGCTCACCGCGACAGGGATGTTGCTGAGCTGTGGCATCCCGGTGATGCGATCGTGGTTGGCGTCTGACCGCACGAGTAGGTTCGCGTTGGACCCGGCGACGCGGAAACTCAGCTCGCTGCCGGGCACGTCGCCGTAGGAGTGCGTGATCGACACAAGGCCCCGACGCAGCGTCGCGTCTGCAGTCGCCACGGTGCGCAGTACACCCGTCGCCGAACGCAACTCGATCTCGTCGCCAGGCTCGAGTGCGAGAGCCGCGAGGTCATCGGGATGGAGGAACGCGGGGTTGTAGGGCACCTTCTGCATCCGTGGCAGATCTCGGCCGGACGAGTTGAGCGCGCCGATGTGGCGCCGACACACCAAGCGGTAGGGGAACGCGGGGTCGTCGGGCCACGAGCTGCGAGCGGCGTCGGCCAACTCGGCCAACATCTCGGCATTGCCGGCATCGAGACGGCCTTCCCATCCCGGTTCGGCCGGCTCGACGAACACGGGCTCGGTGTCGAACACTGCGCCATACGGGTGGCGCTTGACCTCGTCCAGAGGGACGCGCGAATGCTGGTAGAGAAACGCGATGAGTTCGTCGAGGGTCGGTGGCGCGTCGGGGTCGAGGCGCCACGGCTCATCTGTCGGGCGGGCGAAGTTGGGACGCAACTCGAGTTGCAAGTCGAGGTGTTGTGCGACACCCAAGAAGAGACTCGACTCTTCGACGAGGTCCGACCCCGCCGGTGGTTCGACGATCGCCGGCGTGTATTGCGCGTAGGGGACCGGCAGCCCGAAGCCCACGGCGTAGTGGTACATGACCTCGGAGACGTAGGTGCTGCCCGGCATCTCGAGTGTGAGTCGTGGCGCGATCACATAGTGCGCGGCCTTGGCGGTGGCCGACATCTTGATGTCGCACGTGACGAGCAGATCGAGTGACTGCATTGCCTGCCACGTGCGGTCGTGATCCGGCCAGGCCGCGACAGGGTTGCCGCCCAGACAGATCAGCGCACGAACGCGCCCCTCACCGTCCCACAAGATCTCGTCGGCGAGCGCGGCGGTAGGTAAACCACACGCGGCCTCGCCGAGGTCGCGGGCGCGCATGCGCTCGCCGTAACCGTGGGCCGGCCAGGGTGCGATGGCCTGGGCCCGATGTGCAACGGGCGCGGTGAGCACGCTCGGGTTCCACACTGGCTCACCGGCGCGTAGGTAACGGCCGCAGACAGTGTTGAGCACCATCACGAGATACTCGAGCAGTGTGGAACCCCGCCCGCTGAAGCTGGGTCCGGTACCGGAGACAGCAACACCCCGCTCGGCGGTGGCGAACACCCGGGCCAGTGCCACAAGATCATCGGCATCGATGTCGGCCCGGGCAGCCACGTGCTCGGGCGTGAACGGCGCGACCGCGTCGGCAAGCGCGGCGACGCCGTCGACATGCATGGTGCAGAACTCGTCGTCAGCGAGGCCCTCGGTGAGGATCACTCGCAACATGCCCGCGACGATCGCGATGTCGTCGCCGGGCCGGGGCTGGAGGTGCAACGCGGCGGCGGACGCGGTCTCGGTGCGCCGTGGATCCACGACCAACAGCCGCATGCCGCGCGCCTTGGCCTCACGAACGCGTCGCATGGGGTCGGGCATCGGAAGGCCACCGGCCATGCTGACGAACGGGTTGATCCCGATGAGCAGCGCGACGTCGGCAGTGTCGAAATCCTGCGGTGGCGCTCCCCACATTCCATGCAGCGCTTGAGCCACTGCTTTGCCCGGCTGATCGATCGTGTTGGAGTCGAACCGCATCGGCGAGCCGATCGCATCCATGAGCGCATTGAGCATGGGTCGGCCCGCAGGGTTGCGGCTGCCCGCCGTGCCCGTGTAGATCGCGACCGAACGCGGTCCGTGTGCGGCGATGATGGCGCCGAGTCGGGCGGCGATCTCGCTGATGGCCTCGGCGGCGGCGATCGGTTCGTGCGTGCCGTCGCTCCGCTTGCGCATCGACTGCAGCAGCCTGTCCGGATGGTGGTGCTGCGCGGGCAGCTGTCGCCCCTTTTCGCACGTGAAGCCGCGGTACACGGGGTTGTCGCGGTCGCCGCGGACCCGCACCAGACGGTCTTGGCCATCGCGGCACTCGATATCGACGAGGATGGCGCACCCGGCGTGACAGAACCGGCACACCGAGGGCACCGTACGGGTGGCGTTGCGTTCACTCATGCGCTGGTGAATCTAGGCTGGATTCAAATCGGATCTCGTCTGGAGCGCCATGGCACCGTCACTCGCAGAGATCGACCTCACCGACCTCGACCTGTTCGCGACGCGGATGCCGCACGATTGGTTCGATCTGCTGCGTCGCGAGGCGCCCGTGTGGCGACATCCGGAGACGGCCCACGAGGAAGCGTTCTGGGTGGTCAGCACCTATGACCGGATCACCGAAGTTCATCGGTCGGGCCTCGACTACAGCCACCAGACCGGACCGGGCCGCGACGGTAAAGGGGGGATTTCGCTCAACGATGTCAGCGTCGAGATGGGTGTCGGTTCGCAGATGGTGATGACCGACCCACCGAAGCACACCGAGTTGCGCAAGTTGGTGAACCGCGGGTTCACGCCGCGCATGGTGAGCCGGCTGACGCAGACGATGCGGTTGCGGACCGACATCATCATCGACCGTGTGGCGCAGCAGGGCTCCGCAGATTTCGTCGTCGATGTCGCCTGCGAGTTGCCGCTGATGGCCATCGCCGACATCGTCGGTGTCCCGATGGAAGACAGGGGCAAGCTCTTCACGTGGACGAACCAAGTGTTGGGCAGCAACGACCCCGAGTTCCAGACCGAGCGCGGTCCCGAGGCCTATGAAGTGTCGACGGGGATGATGTCTCTGTTCGGGTATTCACGCGAGCTCGCGAACAAACGGCGGGCAGAGCCGGCCGATGATCTGTGGACGAGGCTCATCGGCGCGACGGCGACGATGGAAGATGGAACCGTCGTCGAGCTCAGCGCGCTCGAGCAGGACATGTTCTTCAGCCTGTTGATCCTCGCGGGCAACGAGACCACCCGCAATGCGATCAGCGGCGGGCTCGTGGCGTTCCTCGAGCATCGTGATCAGTGGCAGCTCCTCGGTGAACAACCTGAGCTCATCGACACCGCGGTCGACGAGATCCTTCGTTACACGAGCCCGGTGAACTACTTCCGCCGTACCGCTGCGGTCGATCGTGAGCTCGGCGGTCAGCCGATTCGCGCCGGCGAAAAGGTCACGTTGTGGTATCCGTCGGGTAACCGCGACGAGTCGGTGTTCGTCGACCCGCACCGCTTCGACATCACACGTTCGCCCAATCACCACATGGCGTTCGGCGCGGGCGGCCCGCATTACTGTCTCGGTGCGAGCCTGGCGAAGCTCGAGCTCAAGGTGATGTTCGAAGGCCTCGTGAAACGGTTACCCGACATCGAAGCGACGGGACCGGCCGAACGACTGCGCAACAACCTTCTCAATTCCATAAAGCATCTGCCGGTGAAGTTCACACCCGTCGAGCCGGTGCTGTCGGACTGACTGTTGCGAATGGTCTGCACGATTCGCCGTCGCCCTGTGTGAGAATGACGCCATGCGGGGGCTTCAGGACAAAGTGATCGTGGTGGCTGCGGGTGGGCTGGGGGCAAGCGACGGCTCCAGCAACAGCGCCAGCATCGGAGGCGTGACGGCGATCCGTCTCGGCGCGGAGGGTGCGCGGGTCGTCGTGGGCGACCTGAATTTCGAGGCGGCCGAACGGGCCGTGGCCGAGATCGCGGCGGCGGGCGGCACGGCGGTGGCACACCAATTCGACGCCTCCGTCGAGGCGTCGGTGGCGTCGTTGATGGCGCGCGCCGTCAGAGAGTACGGCGGTATCGATGGCGTGCATGCCAACGCCATGGACCTGTCGGCCGGAAGCATCGGCGTCGACGGTCAGCACGATTTGCTCACACTCCCACTCGAGGTGTGGCAGCGCGCCATCGACGTCGGCATGACCGGGCTGCTTTTGTGCGCGCGGCACAGCATTCCCGCGATGCTCGAGCGCAGTGGCGGTGCCATCGTCGCCACGGTCTCCGATGCGATCTACACGGGCGAGCCGATGCGCGTGGCCTACGCCGCGAGCAAGACGGGCATGACCGCGATCGTGCGCCACATCGTTGGGCGCTGGGGGCGCGAAGGTATCCGGGCGAACGCCGTGGCGCCGGGAGGAGTACCGCCGAGCAGCGGCCCGTTGCAGTTCACACCCGAGAAACAGGCCGCGTACCTGAAGCTCGGCAAGTCGCACCGCCTCGGTCGCCCCGACGACATCGCTGCGATGGTCGCCTTCCTGCTCTCCGACGACGGTTCGTGGGTGAGCGGTCAGATCATATCGGTCGACGGCGGCACCGAATTCGGACGCTGAGCGATCATCCGGGGAACCGCGGGGCGCGTTCTGGTGTACTGGTTCGGTGCGAACGCTGTTGGCGTTGTTGGCGGTGGCAGCGTTCGCCTGTAGCGCGAGTGAACGTTCCGGGGATGTGGGTCCAACGCTCACTACTTCGGTCGCGACGCCGGCGGGCGTGACGACGCCATCGTCGCCGACAACGTCGGCGAGGGTGCCGTCGGTGAGTGGGATGGTCGAGGCGTGGCGGGTCGCGCTCACGGAGCCCGTGTCGTCCCGGCCCAACGGCGGTGGGCGGGTAACGATCAACGGACAGACAGTCCTCGTCGCGTTGGACCGCAGCCTCGTTGCCTACGACGTCGCGTCGGGAGCCTTGCTCTGGACCTTGCCCTTGGCGATGGGCGCCACTGAGCCCTTGATGCCGCTCATCGTTGATGGAGACGTTGTGGTTCCGACGGACAGCCAGACGCTCGAGCGAGTCGAGCTGCGAACCGGCCGTCGTCGCTGGCAAGCCCGCCTGGGAGGCGTCGCGCCGTGCACGTCGGTGACGTCGCCGGTCGCGAACAGACTGCAACTTCTGGTGGTTTCGCACAATCGCTGAAACGAGTTGGCGCCCGACCCGGCGCGGCTCGTTGCGCTATCGCTCGCAGACGGTACGCCCATGTGGGAACGAACAGTTTCGGGCACCGAGCAAGGACAAGTGCACGCCACACCCGCGGCGGATGAGGAAGTTGTCGTGGTTGGTGCGATCGGTGATCGACGGAGTGCGGTGAAGGACGTATCTCGCCTTCGAAGCGGGCGCCGGCGCTCCGCGTTGGAGCGCCGAGTCGACCGTGCCCCCGCCAATGCTGCGTTGTTGATATCGCAAGCACCGCGGCTCTAAGAGAACACCCTTGTCGTCGTGCAAGTGGCCACCGTGCCGACCGATATCGCGCGTCCCGCGGGGCTCGACCTTGCGACCGGCCGCGTGCTGTGGTTCTCGTCGATCGGCAACGAGGTGTTGATCGGTGACACCGTCGTCGGGCTCGACCGCGTGCGCGACTTTCCCCAACTACCGCTCGCCGTGATTGGTGTCGACGTGCTGAGCGGTCAGGCGCGTTGGCGCGACGCCGACCTGCGCGCTGCCTATTCGCCGCTCGACGCGGCCAGCCCCGCTGCGTTCGTGAGCGACCGGTTCGTGGTCGTCGACCCGCGCAGCGGGACGCGCCGCGTCGACGCACCGCTAGCCGATCTGTCCGCCGAGAGGCTTCTGTTCCGGCGAGGGTTCGTACTCGACGACTCCAGGGCCGTGATCGTGACGACCTCCCCGCAGTCGAATGTGTCCGTAGCGAACACGTCGATTCAAACACGCGACCTCAGCAACGGCAGAGTCCTCGCCACGTTCGATGAAGCCGGCTTCGCAACCGCACATCAAGTCGGTGGCGACCTCCTCGTCGCGGTTCTCGCTCGAGGGCCCGATGAACCCAGCGTGATCGTCGCGTACCGCTTCACCCGCGAATAGATCGCGCGCCCACGCTCGCTGTTGCGAACCGTGCACCTAGAGTTCGCAGATCTCAGCCCGAACCGAGGCTGATCGTCCGCATCCGAAGGTAGAGGCACCCAGATGAAGCTGACAGGCAAGGTCGCGATCGTCACGGGGGCCGGCGGCGCCGGGGTCGGCGGTCTCGGGGTCACGTACGTGCAGGCGCTCGCGGCGAACGGGGCGTCGGTCGTCGTGTCCGATCTCGATGGCGAAGCCGCGGAACGAACGGCTGCCGGTCTCGTTGCCGAGGGCGGCAAAGCCATAGGTGTCCGCTGTGACGTGTCGTCGGACGATGACATCGACGCGATGGTTCGCGCCGCGGTCGAAGCCTTCGGCGGTATTGACATCCTCGTCAACAATGCGGGCCTCGCGCGCGGCAAGTGGAACGAGATGTCCACACTCAGCCGCGAGGACTGGCGCTACATCATGGACGTCAACACGATTGCACCGGTTCGCTGCTCGGCCGCGGTCCGGCCTGTCATGCGTGCCCGCGGTGGTGGGTCGATCGTCAATCAGTCGTCCAATGGCTCGCAGATGGAAGCAGGTTCGTACACGGTGTCGAAGTATGCGATCGACGCGGTCACTCGTGTTCTCGCGGCGGAGTTCTCGGAGGACAACATCAGAGTTAACGGCATCGCCCCCGGCATGATGACGGCCAAGATGCCGCCGGCGCAGGTGCAATCACTGCTCGCGAGACAGACCGTTCGCCGCCAGGGCCGACCCGAAGATCTCGTGGGCGCGCTGTTGTACTTGTGCTCCGACGACTCGGCGTTCGTGAACGGTCAAACGATCACCGTCGATGGCGGGATGGCCCGCATCCCGAACCAATAGCGTTGCTTCGTCGACGCGGGTGAACCGCGTTCGGGCAGCACGCGCTTCGTGAGAAGGTGGTAGACCAGCATCGGTTCCGCTGAAGGAGCCACAATCTGAGGGAGAACTGAATGCCCAAGTACCTTGGTCGTGCCAACTACGTAGGTGAGGGGATCAAGGGACTGATGGCCGAAGGTGGGACCAAGCGGCGTGACGCGGTTCAGGCCTCGATGGCGTCAGTGGGCGGAACGCTCGATTGCTTCTACTACGCATACGGTGAGACCGACATCTTTGCAATCGCCGATTTCCCCGACGATGCAAGCGCGACAGCGTGGTCGTTGATGGTCAACTCCACTGGCGCCGTGAGTCTCAACTTGGTGCCACTCATGTCGCCGGAGGTTCTCGATGCCGCGGCGACGAAGACACCGGCGTATCGAGCACCTGGCTCCTGACCTGAGGGAACTGCAGGGCGAGCGCCGTCTTGATCTCGAGGTGGCGCAACAGGAAGCTGCGCTCGTCGAGTCTTTTGCGTCGCAGCCATCCGGTGACTTCTTCGTTGCACTTGCTCGCGTTGCACGAGCCGCACGCGGGCGCGATGTTGTCGAGCGTGTAACGGCCGCCGCGCGAGAGCGCGAGCACGCAGTCGCGCTGAAGCGTCTGGTCGGCCGCGCCGCAGTACGCGCAGCCACCCCAAGCCGCCTCGAGCGCGATCCACTGCTCGTCGCTGAGGTCGTGTTGGACCCGAGCCATGCGGCGGTTGCGCTTGCGGGCGGCCTTCGCACGACGACTTCGGTTGACCGCCATCGCCGCAATCGTAGGCAGCGTGGCATTGTGAGCGTGTGATGTGACGTCGACCTTCGGGAGCAGACGCTTCACGGAACCCATGAGCGTGCGATCAGCCCGAAGAGCAATCCCGCCGCCACACCGACCGGAAGCGCGATGAGCAAGCGCTTCGTGGACGGCCGGTGAAGGAAGAACGGCACGGCCACTATGAGGAACGCGCCGAAGGCGGCCAAGCCGAATACGTCATCGTCGAACAGTGGCGGTTCGTCCGCCGGGCATGTGCCTCCGAACGCATCGCATCTGCCGAGAGTCACCGCGGCCAAGATCAACAACGAGCCGTTAACACCACTGCCGAGGCCGTCGTGATGCCGATCAGCGCGCGGCGCAGAATTCGTACACGCCGCCCAGATTCGGTAGCAGCCACGCGTTCACGGTAACTGCGCCTTGCGTCATGCGTCGCGCTGCTCGAGCTCTACGGGCACGCCGTCAGGATCATTTACGTAGAAGCTGCGGCCACCGTATGGCTCGCGGCGCACGATCGGGCCGACGTGATAACGGCCATCGGCCGAGAGCGCCGCGTAGGACGCGTCGACGTCATCGACCTCGAAGCACAGATGAAGCCCGCCGACGGCGGCGTGACCCGTAACTCCCGCCGTGCCACCCTGGTGATAGCGAACGAGCTGCAGCCGCAGTGCACCGAGGCGCAACATCACCGCTTCGACAACCGCGTCGGGATTTTCGGTCAATGACTTGAACCACGCGTCGGCGGCAACCGGGTAGCGCTTTTCGAGTTCCATCCCGACGACGTCGCAGTAGAACGCGGTCGACGCGTCGAGGTCGGTCACTGTGAGCCCTATGTGGTTCGGTTTCGACGCGGCGTCCATCAGTGGGTGCCGTATTTCTCGTTGTGGTGCGTGTCGATATCGGGTGCCGCGACGCCCGCTGGTACCGGTGCTTGCAGGCTGACGCGGCGTCCGTCTGGGTCTCGGATGATGGCTTCGACGACGCCCCAATGTTGGGGTGTGAATGGTGTCGCGAAGTCGGGGGCGCGTCCCGGTGCAAACGCAGTGGAGTCGGCCACTCGAAGGATCGGGTGCGTCTCGAGTGGCGCGTCGAGCTGCTCGTTGACGAATACGTACGGCCCGCCGGCGGGGTGCTGCCACTGGCCAGAGCCGTGGCCCGTCTCGAACACGTTCTCGAAACCGAGTGATGCCCAGAACGCGCCCGTCGCGCCATAGTTCCGAGTCTCGATGTAGAAGCCCTCAAATCCTTCGGTTGCCACGGGTGGCTTCCTTTCGTCCGCGCTTGTGTTTGTGTAGGTACTCGGTCAACGCGGCCTCGACGATGGCGGACAACGATTGCTCGGTGTCCACCGCGTGGTGCTTGACCTCGCGGATGGTCTCGACCGCGAGGTAGACGTTGAACTGCTTGACCTCGCGAGTGCCCATTGGCCTAGGATACTAGCAACCTAGGTGCTGCGTGACAAGGACGATTCGTCGCTATCCGTGCGCGGCGGACTCGAGGCCGTCGAGGACCAGCCCCAGGCCGTACTCGAACTCGGTGCCGTAGTCGTAGCCCGGCTGCAGCACGTGTTCTGTCGTCAACTCGAGGAGGTGCGGGTACTCCTCCATCGAGAGGCTGGGCATGATCGCTTCGACAGCCACCTCGAGGTCATCGGTGTTGTCGAATGGCAGGTTGACCTCTTGCACGACGAAGCCGTAGATGTAGCTGTCGATGAGCGAGACCGCGTGCGCGGCCATCACGATCGAGAATCCGGCGTTGCGACAGCATCCGACCATCGCGTCGAGATAGCGCAGCGTCGCCGGGCCCGGCGAGGTGCGTGACTCCATGATGGTGATCGCCCACGGATGGCGCGTCAGCACCGCTCGCAGCGAGCACCCCCGCTGCAGCATCGCGGTCTTCCAGTCGGTGTCGTACGCCGGCAACTCGATCTCGTCGCATTCGCCCGAGCGCGACGGCCTTCCAGAAATCCGGAAGGTGGTGTAGCGCGTAGCGCGAGTACACGAGGTCGGCGGGTGCGCCCGCGTGCTCGTAGGTGAGGAAGCCGCTCTCGACGATCTCCAGCTGCGCCAAACGGTCATGGGCCTTCTGTCGGAGCAGGTGCAGCATCACCGGCGACGGGTCGACGGCGACGACGCGGTCGAATACCTCGGCTGGCTCTTGGAGCCGATGATTCTTCACGCAGGATTCGAGATCCGCGACGTGAGCTACTCCGACGATGATTCTTCGCGAAGTACCTTTTAACGGCGCGCGAGCAACTCATCGGCCGCCCGGATCACGGCGGGAATGATGCGATCGACATCGTGATCGCTCGTGTCGAAGTGCATGAAGCACGCGCGCAATGCCTCCCTCCCGCCGACACGCGTGCCGATCAGGAACACATCACCCGCTCGTTGCACGGCGGCGGGGATGGCGCGGTTGAGATCATCGTCGCCTTGGACGTAGCGGAATGTGACGATGTTGAGCTCTGGATCGGTGACGAGCGCGAGTTGTGGCGTCACCCTGATCTGCGCCGCAAGATTGGTGGCTTGGTCGCGATTGCGGCTGATGCGCGCACGAAACTCGTCCCGGCCGGTCGCTGCGAGCGTGGCCCACAGCTTCAACGCCCGGAACGGACGCGTCTGGTCGAAGATGTACTCGGAGAACCACGGGTCATCACCGGGACGGCCCCGCAAGTAGGACGACACCAGGCTGAACGCCGCACGCAAGTCATCGAGATCACGGGTCAGGATGACGGCGCAGTCGATGGGGACCGACAGCCACTTGTGTGGGTCGAGCGTCAGGGAGTCAGCGTTGTCGAGACCGTCGAAGAGGTGAGCAACGCGAGGATCGAGGATCCCGAAGCCGCCCAGCGAACCATCGACATGGAACCAGACGCCTTCACGGTCGCAGATATCCGCGATCGCGCGGAGGGGGTCGACGACGCCGGTGGCGACGATCCCCGCGGTCGCGACAACACAACACGGCAGCAAACCCGCCTGGCGGTCCGTGTCGATCGCGGCCTCCAGCAAGGCGACATCCATACGACCGTCAGCATCGGTGGGAATGATGCGGATGCCCCTTTCGCCGAAGCCGAGCAATTGAGCCGCCTTGTGTTGGCACGAGTGCGTCTCGGTACTCACGTAAATGACGAACTTCGACGCGCGATCGCCGGTGAATCCTTCGACGCGGTCGTTCCAACCGTCGGCCATCGCTGCTCGGTGCCGTGCCGCGGCCAGCGCAGTGAGCGCTCCCGCGGCGCCGCCACTCGAGAGCAGGCCACCGCCGGTGAAGCCCACAAGCTCGGCCAGCCATCGAACCGTGCCGCGCTCGAGGTGCACCGCGGCTTGGTCACCGCCGGCGCAGCTGGGGTTCATCGCGGCGGCGATGAGCTCGGCCAGCACACCTTCGAGCGCCGGCGGCGGATTGCCCCAGCCGAAGAAGCGCGGGTGGCCGTTGCCGAACGGATACGGCAGCACGTGCTCGCGTGCGTGAGCCATCAACGCATCGAATGCCCGTCCTGTCACAGGGAGCGGCTCGCGCGACAACGCTTCCCGGCTTGCCGCGGGCACCGGCTGCCACACCGGCCCGTCGGGCAACGCGCCGAGGTAGTCCGCCATGAGATCGACGACCGAATGACCGTGACGACGAAACTCTTCGGGGTTCATCGATGCCGCCGCGGTGTGCCGCCGACATCGCCGAGGTCGAGGACGAGATAGTAGGTGCAGTCCTTCTTGCCGGGGTTGCGGTAACTGTGCGTGCAGTTCCCGTCGTGATAGATGCTGTCGCCGGCGCGAAGCTCATACTCGATGCCGTCGATCGTCAGCACCAGCGTGCCGGCCTCGACCGCGAGGTACTCGCGACTGCCGACGCCGTGCGGCAACCACGTGCCGGCGTCGACGCCGGGGCCGATCGTCGTCTTCATGAACTCGAACTCGACGTTGGGCAACACCGGCGAGAGGATGCGGCGGCGCCACCCCGAAGGATCTTCGGCGACCTGCTGGTCGGCGGCGCGTCGGACGACGACCTGTGTCGGTTCCTCGGCTTGCACGAGACGTGCGAGGCTCGTGCCGAGCGCAGAGGTGATGCGGTCGAGCACGACGATCGTCGGCACCTTGCGGCCCCGTTCGATCTCGGAGGCCATGCTCCGACTCACACCCGAGAGTTTCGAGAGCTCATCGAGCGATAGGCCGCGAAGTACTCGTTGGGCGCGCACACGCTCACCGATCGCTCGCATTTCCAGACCGTTCGATAGCTTCAAACCAGCAGACATGTGTCCACGATAGTAGAAGCTTGTCCGCCTAGCGGCGCAAGCGTGCGGCTGGATCCTGTTCGAAGAAGTCGCGCAGGACGTCGTACAGATTCGGTTCGTTCTGCTCGAGAATGGCCGGTACGTCGAGAAATGCTTCGGTCGCGACAGCGAAGAACTCTGCAGGGTTGGTGGCACCGTAGGGCTGAAGCGGCCAGCGTTCGATGCCCTCGCGCAATGCCTCGTATGCCTCTGTACACACGGCGACCCAGCGCTCGTAGTCGACGCGACGCGCCAACGGTGGCGTGCCGTCGACGATTTTGTCGAGCATGTCGATCTTGTGGGCGAACTCGTGGAACACGACGTTGTATCCTCGCCCCGGATATCGCGCGGCGTCGCGGGCTTGATCCCACGCGATCAACACCGGCCCCCGGTTGTCGTGCGCTTCGCCGAGAACCGGGCGCACACCGTCGACCACAGTGCCTCGCACGGGACCCGCGTAGACGCCACGTGATTGCATCTCTGTTGGGTACACGATGATCGCGCTGACCTCTCGGTACTCCTCGACGCCCAAGCCGAGGACGACCAGCGCCGCTTGCACTGCGATGGTCACCTTGATCTCGTCGGTGAGAGCGAAGCCTCCCGCGGCCTCCCAGTGCTTGCGTCGCAACAGCCAGTCGCTCGCGCCTTCGATCGTCTGGCGCTCGTCGTCGTCGAGCACACTCCAAATCGCGACGTGGTCCTCGACAATGCGCACCCAACCGTCGGGCAATCCCTTCCGCCGACGCAGCATCTGATCAGTCGAGCGGCGGGAACGGCCCGAAGAACCCGACGATCCGCTGAATGCGCCCGTCCGCCGCGAGCTCCCCGAAGTCGATTCCCTCGACCGCGACATCTTCGCCCTTGCGCATCACCCACGCGAAGCGGAAGACATCGTTGTAACTGTCGACGGCGCTCACCAGATCGATCGTGTGGCCGGGCATCGCAGCGTGAAATCCCCCGATGTGGTCGACGAGCGCGGCGCGTCCGTCAACAGTCGCAGTCGGATCGTTGTAGACGCCGCCGTCGGCCCACGACTGCTCGAGCAGCGCAGCGCGCCTCGCCTGGTCGGTCTCGTTCCACGCTGCTCCGTACGCAGCGACGATCTCGTCGATGTTCATCAGCAGTTCTCCATCTTCGCGATGATCTCTTCGGCATAGCGCTCTGCCGCGGCGATCTTCTGATCGACCGTCATCGTGTCCGGCGCATACGGATTGCGGGGACCGAATGTCAGCTCGGTGACACCCGCGTCTTCGAGCCGGCGCACGTCGTCGACGCCCCGAAGATCGGACACGCCCGCATGCAAGATGAACGGCGGGTGCTCGCGTTGGTACTCGCGCCGATACGCGGTGACCCTCGACGCGATCTCGAGTGTCTCGGCCATCGTCGTACCCGCGAGGGTGAGGCCGTCACACAGCCGAGCCGCGCGGCGCAGAGCGGCATCGCTGTGGCCGCCGTAGATGATCGGCACCGGTTCACTCGGCACGGGGCACAGCTTGATGCGGGGAATGTCGTAGAACTCGCTCTGGAACGAGAAGTACTCGCCGCTCATCAGCCCGCGGACGATCTCGATCTGTTGCTCGATTCGCTTCGCCCGAGACTTCCAGTCGGTGTGCGTGACGCGGAAGTCCTCGATCCAAGGCGAGAGACCGACGCCGAACTCGAAACGGTTGCCGCTCCATACCGCGAGTGATGCAACCTGCTTGGCCACCAGCACTGGCTCACGAATCGGCAGCTTCAAGACGCCGGTGCGGAAACGGAGGCGGGTGGTGACCGTAGAGAGTGCAGCGGCAAGTTGAAACGGGTCGATGAACGGCGCGCCGTCGAGGAACTCGCGGCCGCCGCCGTCGAGGTACGGGTATTCGCCGTCGGCTTGCTCGGGATAGCAGATCGAGTCGCCGATCGGGAACGTGTGATAGCCGAGCGCGTCCGCAGCCTTGGCCAGCGGCACGAAATGTGCCGGGTCACACATGGCGTCGGTGAATGCGAAGCGCATGTGCGCACGCTACCCGTCACGGGGTTGAGGATCCCGGCGGGTCTTTGAACTTCGTCACCGACGGTGAGTTCGAGGCCCCTCCACGCGGATGACGCGGGTTGCGGCTGGCACAATTGCACCGTGAGCGACCGATTGATCCGTCGAGCGACGAGCAGCGACGAACCGTTCCTCTTCGAGATGGTGTACGAGGCGCTCTTCGTTGCACCGGGCGCGGACCCCTTCCCGCGGCCGGTCCTCGACGAACCACAAATCGCTCACTACGCCAAGGGCTTCGGGAGGCCGGGTGATGTAGGATTCGTCGCCGAGACGGTCGCCGGTGAGCCGATCGGCGCAGCATGGATGCGGCGGTATGCGAGCGACGGTCCGGCCAACGGGTATGTCGATGACGAGACGCCGGAGGTGTCGATCGCGGTGGTTTCCGAGCACCGAGGCTCGGGTCTCGGTACGGAGTTGCTCACGCAGTTGATCGCCGAGGTCCCGAGATGCAGCTTGAGCGTCGATCGACGAAATCCTGCGGTGCGATTGTACGAACGTCTCGGCTTCGAGACCGTCGAACGAACTGACGATTCGCTCACGATGCTTCGAGCCGGCTGGTGATCTCCCGGTAACGGCTGACGGGAATCAAGTGCACGCCGTCGAACGCGCCGGAGTCTCTGATCTGCTCGACGAGGTCGCAAGCCATCGTCACACCCGCACTCGGATCGCGCTCGATGCGTGCGACGATCGGCGCCGGCACGGCGAGCTGAGGTACATCGGCCGCGAGCTTGCGGGCCATTGCCGCGCTGGCCACCACCATCACTCCGGCATAGACGGGCCCTGCGAAATCGATCGATGACCGCCACTCGAGGAGATCGTCGACCGAGAACGAAACCTGCACGAACAAGAAGTCGGCTTCGCGCTTCCACGCCGGCAACGCACGCAGCCCCGTTGTCACCCCCACGCGGAATGGCTTCGCCTGACTGCGGCTACCGCCGGTGAATCGGCGTGCTTCGTCGATCATGGACCGGACGGTCAGATCGTCGGATCGAGTCCCCGATTCGGGCCGATCTCCGTACACGAACAGGAACTCATCGACTCCGTAGGCCGCCGCGGTCAACAGGTCGCGGCGGAACCCGAGCAGGTTGCGGTCGCGCGCATTCAAGCAGGCGATCGAACGGCCGCCCATCAGTGCCACTTCGTGGGCCACCGCGATGCTCGACACCGTTGCGCGCCCGATGTGGTTGTCCGGGATCAAGAAGGCCGACGCGATGCGGCTCATCACCCCGATCTGGTGACGCACCCGCATCAAATCGGGTGTCGTCGCCGGCTCGACCTCACACACCAGATCAAAGGGGAGTTCGCTCGCCATGACGGCGACGATACTCGGGCCTCACTAGCGTGATCGCCGATGTCCTCGTCACCAACAGCTGGTCTTTGTCACGAGACAGTGGCTGCCATCGACGTGGTGACCGCCGGCATGCGGATTGCCTCGGCACGCGCCACGGATCATCAGGTCTCCGCCAAGGACGGGCGCGACGTGGTGACCACCGCCGACATCGCAGTGGAGAAGGCCATTCGCAGCATGCTGACCGATGCCCTCAGTCTGCCCAGCGTGGGCGAGGAACACGGAGGCAGTGGGCGGTGAGCGACGCCAGCAAGGTCGTCATCGTGGAGCAAGTGAAGTCGACAACACAACGCTGGGCGACGGCTGCGACATTCACGAGCGGTCATCGGTTCGGAACCGTTGGGATATGCGCTCGCTTCGGCACCACGTTGTCGTTGCCCTACGTCGCCCGCGGGCGAGTGAGTGAGTGCGTATTCCGGCTTCGATGTCACATCGATTCACCGTGCCGCGGGCGTGCTGCTGGCAACCGAAGCGCGCGCCACTGTGTCCGATACGACGGGTCCCGGTGGAGGTTGGACTCTGATTCGGTCAGCGCGGCGGCAACCGAGGAGCTCCACGGAGAGCTCCCCGGCTGAGCGCGATGAGTATGGGGTGAGCGCGGCGAACGCGCCAAGAACCAAACCTCAGCGAGCGCGAGTGGCGTGCTTGAGGGAACTCACGTAGTCATGGGCCATCGTCACCTGCTGGGCCACCTGCTGTACCAAACCGCGTGCTTCGGGGCTCAGTGACGAATCGGAGAGCGCGTCGTTGAATTTCGACTTCGCGTGGTCTTCGCCCTGCTCGGCAGCCGCGATGATTGACGCCGGATCGTCGCCGGTGAGTGCATCTTTCACTGCGATCCAACCGCGGTGCACCGCTCCTGCGACCGTGCCACTCTGCGGTTCGTCCTAGCCCTTTGACTCGCCGTAACTGCGAAGTGCATCAGCCATCGCGCCCCGTTGGGCGCTGAACTCACGGAAGCGCTGGCTCACGTCGGGCGCAGAGTCGCCCTCGAGTCGTTGCGCCGCTTTGGCGAACCCGTCGCGGCCGTCCTCGAGCGTCTTGATCAGATCCTTCAAGGTTCCTGCTTCGTTATTCATAGTGCTCCTTCGATGGGTGATGTTTGCTGCGCGGCGACAAGGTGTGCTGGCGCGGGCGACAAGGTGTGCGGTGTGTCGGTAGCCAAATGCGCGCGAGCCGAAACCACCCGCGCGGGCTCAGTGTGGGTGACGCGTCAGACTCGCCTGTTCAGGCGGTGAAGTGTGGGAGGACTGCCGACTCGAACAGGTGAAGGCTCTTCCATGCGAGCGGCGGCGTGATCCCGCCCATCAGCGGATGGAACGTGATGCCCCCGTCGCGCTCGACTTGCTCGATGCACTGCTGGGGTGTGACGACGAGATAGCGACCACTGGTACGCAGATCGTCGATGGTCTGAAGCTGCGGCACGACCCAATCCGAACGCGCAGAGTCTTCCTGCCACGAGGCGTAGGTCTCTGCGTCGTAGAACGCAGACTCGTTGATCTGTGCCCATGTCCCCTCGGGATCTTCGGAGATCATCACGAATCCAGGCGTCATCGGCTTTTCGCCCATACCTTCCAACCTTGGTTCGAACCCCAAGCGGATGCACTCGCTGTGATAGAGGTCGGCCAAGGAGCGGTCCGCGGTCGCGGGGGAGAATGGAGCTCCAAGGCGCGCCGCGCGCCGCGCCGCGATCTCGGTCTTGCCGCCGATCGCGAGGTGAGGGCCCTCGGGAGAGCTCGGTGTCGGGGTGACGAGCACGGTGCGCCCGCGCCAAGTGAACGGTTCGCCCTTCCAGGCAGTGCGGCAGACCTCGTAGCACTCCTCGACGAGCTTGCCGCGCTGCGCGCGATCGATGCCCGCCATCTCGAACTCGACCTTGCGGTAGCCGGCGCCGAGAACAACCGACAGCCGCCCCGGCGCCATGCAATCGATCGTCGCCATCTGTTCCGCCAAGCGCACCGGGTCGTGCAACGGCACCAGGGCTGCGGAGACGGTGACGGTGACGTTCTTCGTCCGTGCGAGAACTGCCGCCGCGACGGTGAGTGGCGCGGACATGAAACCCGCGGGGTCACCGTGGTGCTCCGACAACGTGATGCCGGAGACGCCGATGGCTTCGGCCCAGTCGACCATCTCGAGCGCCGCCTGGTACTGCGTGGCATAGGTGGTGTCCGCGAAGGGCGGTATGCGCAAGTCGAAACGCATTGTCATGTCGAGCAAGAGCGAACCTCTCGTTGTCGAGGGTTCTTACAGTAGTGACACCAAACGGACCACGGCGAACACGCAGCCCCCGATGCCGAGCAGACGTCGCCACGGGTTCACGCCTCGCAGCAATTCATCGCCCGCCCACCAAGCGAGCGCGGCAACGCTGACCCACGACACGACGCGATGTGGGGTGCCGTCGGTGGGCATGACCCAGCGCAACACGACCGTGACGACGAAGATCCACGACGCCACATTCGGGAACTGGGCGATCGTGATCTCGTTCGTCTGACGATTGCGGAACAGCCACCGGATTGTCTCGTGACCGCTCATCCGTTGATTCGATCACGCCGAGGCGGCGCGCGAACGCGGCGTATTGCTGGCGTGCCAGCAGAATTCCCAACGGTATGCCGATGAATATGCTGGCGATCGCGAGCGGCAGTGATTGCCAGGGAACCACCGCGGCGAGTTGGCGACGGGTGAAGCCAATGGCGTGCAGCACGGCCATGTCGCGGCGGTGGAAACGCGTCTGCGAGAGCAGCGCGTACAGCACGATCAGGATCATCATCACGAAGGTGATCGCGGCTGCGCCCGCGAGTAGCCCTAGCACCGACTCGAGCTCCAGCAGCTCCGCCGGCGCCGCACTGGTGAACCACTCGGTCGGCGCGTCGAGGGGGGTTCCACGCTCGACTCCGGTTTGGTCCACTGCTCGGGTTGGCGAAATTCAGCCCGGCCATTGCAGTCGGGCTGGTGCTGAGCGCGGTCACCGAGAGCGGTCGACCGTCGGTGGTTCCGCGCGCGTTCTCCGTTCGTAGCCCGCCGAGTGCCGATGAAGCGAGGGCGACGATGAGAATGAAGGCGCTGCCGGCGGCGACGACCACGAGATCGAGGCGCACACCTGCTTCCGGATCGGAACCGTGCAGGGGGCCCACCGGCGCCAGCGGCGACGCCGCAGCCATCAGGGCGACTGCGGTGAGCACGGCCGCGACCGCGGTGACCATGGCGCCGGCGACTCGGACCGCGAGGACGCGCCGCGGTGTCAAGCCGAGCACTTGCAAACGGCGATCATCAGCCGACCACACCGATGCCCCACGCGCTACGACTTGGGCCATGGCGACGGCGGTGGCGACGAGGAGAACGAGCCCGAACGTCACCAGCAGTGCGAGTAACGGCCGGATCGCCGTCTGTACGCGCCCGACGCCCTCGATGAGAGTGTCATCGAGTTCGAAACCCCGATCCCGAAGCCGACGGTTTCGTCGGCGACCAATTCACGAGGAGTCGTACCGATGCCCGTGATGGAGAAGCGCTCGGTGTGCGCGTCGGCGAAGTCGTCGACCAACACCGTGATGACCACCTCATCGCCGATTGCCATTTTCGCGTGATCGGCCAAGTACGTTGACGAAGATCTCGCTGCGCGTCGGCAAGTTGGTCGATGCCCGATTGCAGCTCGCGTCGCGCTTCGATGTCGAATGCGATCAGCTTCGTCATTGGATGTCGGTGCGCATCCGAGCACCCATCAGCGCGAGCATCGCAAGGTCGCGATTGGCACGGTCGGTATGCGATTGTGACTGCACCGGTACGAGGGGCAGAGGATCCAACACGTCGGGGGCCAGGATGTCGATGAAGCGATGAGCCGCGGGTGACGGGTGCCGCAACTCGACCGCGCACGACAACGCGCCGTAGCGACGTCCCGCAAGGAGCGCGAGCGCACCGGCTGCATCTGTGAATACGGCGTCTCGCAGGTCTACGGTGAGGCGCTTTAGGTCGCTGTTGTCGATGAGCGACAGCATCACGACGCAGACGTCACGCGCGTTGGTCAAGCCGATGGGTCCCCGCACGAACATCACGCCTGCGTCGGGTGATGTGGGGGTGTAGCTGACGTCGGCGAGCATTGTGTCCATCCACAAACGCCTCTGTCGTAGGCCCGGTCACACTTGATCGAGCGAGACACGACGCAACTGCCGGACACACGCCTGGCAGTGGCTGCCATAACGAAAACGCCTGATCCTGCGGTTGCGCGGGGTCAAGGCGTTTCGGCAAGGGTACCACTACACGGAGGCCCGCTGACAGGGGCTAGCCAAGAATTCGTTCGAACCAGCCGACATCCCAATAACGGTCGAACTTGCGCCCCACTGCATGCGTCACGCCCGAGAGCGTGAAGCCGAAACGTTCGTGGAGCGCCACCGAGGCCTCGTTGGGAAGGGTGATGCCCGCGAGCAGCACGTGGATGTCTTCGCTCGCGATGGCCTCGAACAGCGTCGCGTAAAGGACGGTTCCCACTCCTCTGCCGAGGGCGGTCGGCGAGCAGTACACCGTTGTCTCGACGGTCGTGTCGTATGCGGCTTTCGTGCGGAACTGATGTGAGCCGGCATAACCGACCACTGTGTCGCGATCGACGGCGACGAACAGACGATGGCGTCCCGTCGACGAGAACTGCGCGAACCAGCCCCCGCGGTCCTCGACGGTCATCGGCGCGAGGTCGAACGTGATCGGGGTGTGGACGATGTAGTGGTTGTAGATGTCGACGATCTGCTGCAGATCGTCTGCAGTGGCTTCCCTGACGCCGACGTCGCGCGGACCCTCTCCCATCGCCCGCCGATCGTAATTCGCCCAGAGCGCCGAACTCGCAGCACAACGTCGGACCACGTCCGACGTTGTGCTGCGGGAACGGGGGAGTTTTGGCGTTCAGACGGAAATCGGGTCGAACGGATCACACCTCGGTGCGTCGACGGCGCCCGACGAACGCCGGTAGGTCGCGCGCGCCGAGCAAACCCTCTCGCGACGCGCACACCGACGCGATCGCGTTCACCAGATACGTGGCAGTCGAGATGACCGCACCGCTGACACCGCCGGCGAGTGAGAAACCCAACTCGCAGGTGTAGCTCGGGCGGCCGGTGACCGCGACCCGATATGCGGTGCCCCCGGTGGTCGTGGCGCGATCCCACTGCGGGCCGGCGTCGAGGGCGATGCGATCCACGTGTTCAACCACGGCTACGGGGCGACCGCCGCTCAGGCCTTGCAACTCGAAGCGCACTGCGCCGATCGTGCCCGCCTCGACGAGTCCGAACGCACACTCCACGTCGTGGTCGACTGTCGCGACGTCATGAACGAGCACGATGTCGTCGATCTCCGCATCGAGCAGATCGGCGATCTCGGCGATGGTCCCGCGCCACCAATGCAACAACATCCCGCTCGTGAACAACGGTGGGACGAAGGTTGGTTGCTGACCGAATCCGAACACTTCGCGCATGATCGGCGCGGCGCCGTAGCGGCTGAAGTTGCCGAGCTCTTGTACTCGAACGCATTCGACCTCGGTGCCGAGCGCCAGCAGCGAAGTGACCAGTTGTCCTGTAGCGAAACCGGGGTCGATGCCGCTGTTGAAGAACGATGATCGACCCCGCGCGCACGCCGTGGCAAGCACGTCGCGCATCTCTGCTGGCGCATCGGGCGCAAAGACGAAGGGGATGAGCGAACAACTGACGACGTTGGTCCCGCGCTCGAGAAACGGCACCACGTCGGCGATGGCGGCCGGCTCGCGACCTACTCCGTTGGCCATGTAGCTCAGGCAGTCGGCGTCGAGCGCCAACGTCGCGCTCAGGTCGTCCGTCGCGATGACGTCGACTGCGGGCAGGCCGCACAGCTCGCCCGCGTCCCGGCCGACCTTGTTTGCGCTGTGGACGTGAAGCCCGACGAGCTCGAGGTCGGGGTGTTCGATGATTGCCCGCAACCCATGGACGCCGGTCGACCCCGTGCCCCAATGCACCACTCGTAGAACCATCAGTCCCCTTCCTCAGGTCGGCATGACGAGGCCGCCATCGACCACCGTCGTCGTGCCCGTCGTGAATGCCATCGCCGGCGATGCCAGCGCCGCGATTGCCGACGCGAGGTCGCGGCGCGGATCGGGCCCACGCCCCAACGCCGCATTCCACATCGCCATCTGCGGCGCGTCGTCCTCGCCGGTGAACAGCGCAGTCGGTGCCCCGACCCAATGCAACGTGATGCCGTGAGCTCCCCAGCCCCGCCCGACGACGCGGGCCATCGCGCGGGCGCCTTCGGCGGCGGTCGCGTACGCGGCGAGACCGGTTTCACCCGTGAGAGCGGCGGTGGCCGCGACCAACACGACACAGCCGCCTTGGCCATGAGGCCGGGCCATCGCGGTGAAGGCCGCCTGCACCGCGTTGCGCGTCTCCCTGAGCGGCCGCTCGCAGTCGGCGATCCACGCGTCGAGTGGAAGCTCGACGAGGAGTTGCCGCGTACCGCCGGGTAGCACGGGCACCACGATCGTGGACGGCGGCCCCGATGCCGCGCTGATCTCGGCGAAGGCGCGCTCGTAGTCCGCGCGCGTGTCCAGGCCTGTCTCGACGACGCCGACCGTCGCGCCGTGATCGGACAGGCCGAGCGAGATCGCGCGGCCGATCGGCGATGCGCCGTGGACGACGATCACGTGCTTGGCGTCGAGGGTCGAGAATCGTTGGGTCACCATCTGGTCATCAATTCAGAACATGAACGACCCGCCGTTCACGACCAGTGTTTGACCGGTCACGAAGCGGGCGTCGGAGCCGAGTAGGAATGCCGTGGGCGGACCGATGTCCCACACGCCATCGCCCAAGCGCTCGAGCGCGGCGCGCTTCGCAAGGCGCTCGGCCGCGATCGGTTCGCGAGACAAGAAGTCGGCGATGGCGGGCGTGACGGCGATGGGCGCTACGCCGTTGACCCGGACACCATGCGGCCCCCATTCGCGGGCCATGCTCTTCATCAATGCGCGCTGCGCGCCTTTGATGGTCGAGTACGCGGGTACCGGCGGGCTGCCTTCCATCCCCGCTGTGGACAACATGAACACGAAGCTGCCGCCCGCGGCGACGAGGTGAGCGAAGCTCGCCTGCGCCAGGTGATACGCCGCGCGCAGTGCGACCGCGACTTGGTCGTCCCAGTTGTCGTCGGTGACATCCTCGAATGGGACGGGCCGGCTCGAGTTGCTGCTGATCGCGTTGTGGACGACGCCGTGCAGCGCGCCGAAGCGATCGACGGTTTCGGCGATCGCGTTGTCGATGTCCGCGCTCGACGTGACGTCGCAGCGGATCGCCACCGCTTCGCCGCCCGCGTCGTTGACGGCGTCTGCGACGGCGGCTGCCGCGTGGGGTTTGCGGGCGGTCACCGCCACCCGTGCGCCGGCCAAGCCGCAGTACGTCGCAACATCGGCGCCGACACCCTGCCCGGCGCCCGTCACGACGACCACGCGGCCGGCGAGTGTCGGATTGACTTCGTCGTGCAAGGTGCGACCCCCGGGTGCGGTGGCACCATAGCTCGCGGGCGAATTGGCGATACCCTTGCCGCCCAAAGGGGAGGGAAGCGATGACCACCACTGAGCCGCGTCCTGTCATTACCGCTCGAGACCTCGGATACGACGTACGTCCCCTCGGGGGTCTCATCGGTGCCGAGATCCTGGGTGTCGATCTTTCGCAGCCGCTCGACGCGGCAGCCGTCGGTGCCATCCGCGCGACGTTGCTCGAATACAAGGTGATCTTCTTCCGTGATCAAGACATCACCCAGGCCCAGCACGTCGCATTCGGACGGTACTTCGGCGAGGTCACACCGGCGCATCCGACGCTGCCGGCCATGTTCGACGACTTCCCAGAGATCCTGTTGCTCGACAACCAGCGCTATGCCCCGATGGGCGCGGCGACCGTCGAGAGCCGCTGGCACACCGACGTCACCTTCGTGCCCAACCCACCCATGGGCTCGATCCTGCGCGGCGTCGTGGTGCCTCCCTATGGCGGCGACACGCAATTCACCAATCTCGCGGTCGCGTACGACCGACTTTCCGACCAGATCAAGCAACTCGTCGACGGGCTGCACGCCGTGCACCACAACACGTTGCCGATCTCGCGCGGCGAGATGTCATCCGAGCTGCGCAACCAGTTCGAGTCCAAGCCGTTGCGGTCGGTCCATCCGGTGGCGCGCGTGCATCCCGAGACCGGCGAGCGGGTGCTGTTCGTCAATCCCAACTTCACCAGCCACATCTTCGAGTTGTCGCGCCAGGAGAGCGGGCACTTGCTCGCCATGCTCTACGAGCATCTCGCGAACGCGGCGTTCACCTGCCGGTTCCGCTGGCAGCCGGGCAGCATCGCGTTCTGGGACAACCGGGCGACTGCACACCTGGTGCCCACCGACGTGCCGGTCGGACATCACCGCTCGATGCAACGCATCACCATCGCCGGCGACGTGCCGGTCGGTCCCGATGGGTCGACGTCGTACGCGCTGACCGGCGACACGTTCGGATAGGCCCCGAGCGGCGCCGGCAGCGCGGGGCGCTCGCTACAACCGGCCGGCGGCGACGAAGGAGTAGTTCGGGTCGACTTTGCGTGGTGGCGCTTTCTTGGTCATCGCCGCTTGCAACGCCTCGCCGATGCGTTCGTTCTTGGCCTTCTCGCGCGCCGCCTCGCGTTCGGTGAACTCGGGCATCACGTCACGGGCGAACAACTCGAGCGACTCGCAGATGTGTTCGTGTCGTGTGCGGCCCGCCTGCGCCAGGAAGATAACCTGATCGACACCGGCCGCCTCGTAACGCCCGAGTACCTCACGGATCCGATCGGGGGTACCGATAGCGCCGCGCAGCAGATCTTCGCCGGCCTTCTCGGTCGACTTGGCGTCGCCGAGGTCTTGGTTCGCCAGCTTGGAGCCGGTGTCGCCGAACCCGGTGGACTTGCTGTTGACGAAGGCGTCCCAGATGTCGGTCGCGCCCGGGTGCTGCGTGCCGAAGACGTAGAAGTGTCCCAGTGCGAAGCCGAAGAACATCGAACCCTGCAAGCCGCGATCGAGCGCGGTCTGCTCGTCGGCGTGGCACATCAAAGGCAACACGATGGCGACGTTGGCGTTGACGGCGAAGCCCGCGGGATCGCATGCTCCCGACGTGATCGTGCTGTAGTAGCTGTCGACGGTCGACTTGGCCTGGCTCGGGTCGAGGAACGCGAACGACAGCGCGCCGACACCCTTTGCCGCAGCCAGCTGGATGGTGGGCGGCTGGCTGCACGCGACCCACAACGGTGGGTGGGGCTTTTGCAGCGGCTTGGGCACGACATTGCGCGGTGGGAGGTTGAGCCACTTGCTCTCCCAACCGGCGAACGGTTCTTCGACCATCATGCGGGTGACGGCATCGAGGTTGTTCGTCCACTGGTCGCGTTTGGAGTCCCAGTCGACACCGAAGCCGAAGAGCTCTGCAACCGATGATCCCTCGCCGGTGCCGAACTCGACCCGACCATCGGAAAGCAGGTCGAGGGCCGCGATGCGCTCGGCGACGCGCGCAGTGGGATTGATCTCATTGGGCAACTGCACGATGCCATGGCCGAGACGGATGCGCTTCGTACGTTGACTGGCCGCCGCCAGCAACACCTCGGGAGCCGAGCAGTGGCTGTACTCCTCGAGGAAGTGGTGCTCGACCGTCCAGATGCAGTCGAAGCCGAGCCGGTCGGCGAGCTCGATCTCATCGAGCGTGTTCTTGTAGAGCTTGTACTCGTCATCGGGCTGCCATGGCTTGGGCAGCTGCAGCTCGTAGAACAGTCCGAACTTCATGGCTCTCCGATCATGCGCCGTAGACCGGCGAGGGTGGTGGTGCCTGTGCAATCAGCTCGCGAAGCGCGGGTCCGACTTCGCTCGGCTCCCAACGCCGATCCTTTTCGATGCGAGGCCCGTGTTGCCAACCGTCGCACACACTGAGAACCCCGCCCTCGATCTCGAACAGTCGGCCCGTCACGTCGCGTGACTCGGGGCTCCCCAGCCATACGACCAGCGGCGAGATGTTGTCGGGATCCATCGCATCGAAGCCGCTGTCGACTTCTTTCATCATGTCGGTGAACACGCCTTCGGTGAGGCGCGTTCGCGCGCTCGGCGCGAGACCGTTCACCGTGACGCCGTAACGGCCGAGCTCGACCGCTTGCACGATGGTCATCGCCGCGATGCCCGCTTTGGCCGCCGCGTACGCGGTTTGGCCGACGCTGCCCATGAGGCCCGCACCCGAACTGGTGTTGATGAGCCGCGCGTCGACCGGCTCGCCGGCTTTGGCCCGATCGCGCCAATGGGCGGCCGCGTGGCGACCCACGCAGAAGTGTCCCCGCAGGTGGACGCGAATGGTGGCGTCCCACTCGTCGGGCTGGACATTGACGAACCTGCGATCTCGGAGGATGCCGGCATTGTTGACGACGACGTCGAGGCGGCCGAATGTGTCGAGCGCGGTCGAGATGATGCCCGCTGCCGCGTCGAAATCCGCGACGTCATCGGCGTTCGCCACTGCCTCGCCGCCCATCGCGCGAATCTCGTCGACGACATCATGCGCAGGGCCGGCCGAGGCGCCGGTGCCGTCGGGCGCGCCACCGAGATCGTTGACCACGACCTTGGCGCCTTCACGCGCGAACGCGAGCGCGTGCGACCGTCCCAAGCCACGACCGGCGCCGGTGATGACGACGACTCGACCGTCACAGATACCCATGTTCGCTGTCTCCTCAGATTCGTTCGATGATGGTGACGTTGGCTTGACCGCCGCCCTCGCAGACCGTCTGCAAGCCGTAGCGACCGCCCGTTCGTTCGAGTTCGTTGAGCAGCGTGGCCATCAGGCGAGTGCCCGTCGCGCCGATCGGATGACCGAGCGCGATGGCGCCCCCGTTGACGTTGACCTTGGCCAGATCCGCGCCCGTTTCGCGTTGCCACGCCAACGGAACACAGGCGAACGCCTCGTTGATCTCGACGAGATCGATGTCGTCGATCGACAGGCCGGTCTTGCGCAAGGCGAGCGCGGTGGCCGGGATCGGTGCGGTCAACATGTAGATCGGATCTGCCGCGCGAACACCGAGGAAGTGGACGCGCGCCCGCGGCCGCAAACCGTGTTGTCGAACCGCGTCTTCCGAGCACACCAGCACCGCGCTGGCGGCGTCGGAGATCTGCGACGCCAACGCGGCGGTGAGACGCCCGCCTTCGCGCAGCGGCTTTAGCGAGCGAATCTTGTCGATGTCGGGCTCACGGGGCCCTTCGTCGCGGGTGGCGTCCCCGATCGGCACGATCTCGGCATCGAAGCGTCCCTCGCGGGTGGCCCGGATGGCCCGCGTGTGCGACTCGACGGCGAACGCTTCCATCTCGTCGCGGGTGATGCCCCATTTGTCGGCGACCATCTCGGCCGAACGGAACTGGGACACCTCTTGGTCGCCGTAGCGGGCGTACCAGCCCTCGCAACCGACGAACGGATCCGCGAACCCGAACTGCTCGGCCACGGTCATCGCGGCGCTGATCGGGATCATGCTCATGTTCTGCACGCCACCCGCGATCACGATGTCCTGCGTGCCGCTCATGACGGCCTGCGCCGCGAAATGCAGCGCCTGTTGCGACGAGCCGCATTGGCGGTCGATGGTGGTACCGGGTACCTCGTCGGGCAATCCGGCGGCCCGCCAACAGGTGCGCGCGATGTCGCCCGACTGCGGTCCGATCGTGTCGCAGCAGCCGAAGATGACATCGTCGACACTCGCTGCGTCGAAGTCGTTTCGTTCGACCAGCGCGCGCAGCACATGCGCGCCGAGATCACCGGGATGGATGCGGGCCAACGCGCCGCCGCGCTTGCCGACCGGTGTGCGAACTGCGTCGACGATGAACGCTTCGGCCACGAGCCCCCTCTTACGGATCGAAGTGCGGTGTTACAGTACCCAGAACCCAAGTCTGGTGTCATGAGCGGGGGCGTAAAT
Source organism: Acidimicrobiales bacterium (assembly GCA_035525225.1). Lineage (GTDB taxonomy): Bacteria > Actinomycetota > Acidimicrobiia > Acidimicrobiales > WLNW01 > DATLFA01. Next base: position 22,806 of record DATLFA010000062.1, on the reverse strand, counting down.
GACGGGTGTCGCTAATCCGAACGAGCGGTTGCGTGCAGTTCGGGCACAGCTCGATCATCCCATCGTCGATGCCGATGCGCATCAACTCGAAGTGCTGGCAGTGGTCATGGACTTCGTGCGCGACGTCGGCGGTCCGAAGATGCCAGACCGCCTCATCAACTACTTCATGCATGCGCGTCGAGCATTCCGCCAGACCCTCGACGAGCGCGAAGATCAACGCACCTCGGTACCCGTGTGGTGGCCGGTGCCGACCGAGAACACCATCGATCGGGCCGCGACTGCGCTGCCCGGCTATCTCTACGAGCGCATGGACGAGATCGGCCTCGACTTCTCGATCGTGTACCCGGGCCAGGGCCTTCTCGTCATCACCCTGCCCGGCATGGCCGACGAGGAATTGCGCCGTGCGTGCGCGCGCGCATTCAATCTCTACAACGCCGAGTTCTTCGGCACCTACAGCGATCGTTTGACGCCGGCCGCCGTGATCCCGATGCACACCCCCGAAGAGGCCATCGAAGAGCTCGACTTCGCGATCGGCGGGCTCGGCCTCAAGGCGGCGGTCTTCGCCGGCGATGTGTTGCGACCGGTGCCCCACTTCGCGAAGGCGCATCCCGACCTGGCGCACGAGGTGCTCTACCAAGACTGCTTCGGCATCGACAGCCCGTTCGACTACGACCCGGTCTGGCGCAAGTGCATCGAGCTGAAGGTGGCCCCGACGTTCCACTCCGGCCCCATCGGCTGGGGCTCGCGTCGCTCGTACACCCGGCACCAGTACAACCAGATCGGTGGGTTCGCCGAAGGGGGCGAAGCGCTGGCAAAGGCGTTGTTCTTCGGCGGCGTCACCCGGCGGTTCCCGCAATTGCGCCTGGGCTTCCTAGAGGGCGGTGTCACCTGGGGGCAGAGCCTTTACTGCCGCATGATCGAACATTGGGAAAAGCGCAACGCCGAGGCGATCATGACCCTCGACCCGGCGCGGCTCGATACCGCGCGCTTCGCCGAGTTGATCGACAAGTTCGGCCATCCCCGCGTGCAGGCCATCCGCGATCGGGTGGTGCAGGATTCGCTGTGGTCCGATCATCCCGAGGTGCTCGACGACTGGTCGGCGTGCGAGCTCAACCACGAGAGCGAGATCCCCGATCTCTTCACGCGGCCGTATTACTTCGGCTGCGAAGGAGACGATCGCATGGTCGCCGCTGCGTTCGACGAGCGGCTCAACCCCTTCGGCGTTCGCCTGAACGCGATGCTCGGCTCCGACATCGGGCACTTCGACGTGCCCGACATGCGTGAGGTCGTGCCCAAGGCGTTCGAAATGGTCGAACAAAGCCTGCTCGACGCCAACGGGTTCCGCGACTTTACCTTCGCCAACGCAGTGCGGCTCCACGGCGGCATGAACCCCGACTTCTTCAAGGGCACCGTCGTCGAAAAAGCCGCGGCGGATTTGCTGGCCGAGGGTTAACCGCGCGGCGTAGCCGCCCCCGCGTTGCGGCGCAGCCGCACTAAAAGAGCTCTTGCAGTTTGAACTTGAGCACTTTGCCGCTGGCGTTGCGGGGTAGCTCGGCCACGGTCTCGAGTCGCTCGGGGATCTTCTGCATCGCAAGTCCGGCGTCGCGGCAGTACGCCGCGATATCGCCCAAGCCGAGCGTCGCCCCGTCTCGCAGCACGACCACTGCGCAGCAGCGCTCGCCCAACAGATCGTCGGGAAGCCCGATGACCGCGATGTCCGCGATCGCGGGGTGCTCATAGAGGATGTCCTCGATCTCTTTCGCCGCGATGTTCTCGCCCTTGCGAATGATGATGTCCTTGAGCCGGCCGGTGATGGTGAGGAACCCATCGTCGTCGAGCCGGCCGAGGTCGCCCGTGCGGAACCATCCCTCGTCGTCGAACGCGTCGGCGTTACGCGTCGAATCGAGGTAGCCACGACAGATCTGCGGCCCTTTGGCCCGCACCTCGCCGGTCTCGCCGGGCCGGCACAGATGGCCGTCTCCGTCGACCACCCGCAGCACCGCGCCGCCGATGGGACGGCCGACGGTCTGCGACCGTTGCTCGTCGGTGTCCGCGAACGAATTCACCGTGAGAAACGGCGCTTCGGTGAGGCCATAGCACGCGAGTGCGCCGGTGCCCCCGAGCTCTCGACGAAGCTCGGCGTGCAATCCCGGCGGTGTCGTCGCCGCCCCGGTCATCGCGAAGCGCACGTTGGGGAACAATGGCTCGTTCGGGTGCTTGCGTTGCTGCTGGAGGTACACCAGAGCCAGGGGCGTGCCCCCTGCGGCGATGGTGAGCCCGTGCTTCGCCAAGATCGGCGGAGTGCGCTCGGGGTCGAACTGTTCGACCGCGATGGCGCCACATCCGGTGGCGAGCTGGATGAAGAGCATGCCGATCCCACCGACGTGGGTGAACGGAAACACGATGGGGTAGCGGTCGTGTTCGGTGATGGCATACGAGTCGACGACCCCGAGCGCGCCGGCGAGGATCGCCGCGTCACTGTGCAGCGCTCCCTTGGGGTCGCCGGTTGTGCCGGATGTGTAGAAGATCCAGCGGGTCGGATCGTCGATCGTCGGTGGGGGCGGCGGCAACCGCGCGGGGTCGTCCTCGACGAGCGACCGGTCGGCGGTGATGACGACGCACGGGTTGGGCAATTCGGCCGCTACCTGGTCCGCCAGCGACCGGTAGTCGAAGCCCCGCCAGACGCCGGGCACGATGAACACTTGTGGCTCGGTCTGGCGCAGGATGAAGCGGACCTCACGCTCGCGATAGATCGGCAGCATCGGGATCTGCGTGACTCCGAGCCGCGCGAGCGCACCAACCAACACCATCGATTCGATCCACGTCGGGAGTTGCCACGCGACGCGCGTGTCCGCGTGCACCCCGAGTGTGTGGAGATGCGCCGCGACTCTTTCGGCTCGAGCGCGGTAGTCGCCGAACGTGAGCGTGCGGTCGCCATCGTCGACGACGAGCAGCTTGTCGGGCGACGCAGTGGCTCGCGCTTCGATCAGTGCCCACAACCGAGGTTCTTCGAGCATCGGCACGCTCAGGGGGCGATCGTGGCTCGACCGCGATCGATGAGTACCTCGCGCCGTTGGTTCAGTACCCGGAACAGCACGTCGTCGTGACCGCGCTCGTCGCGACCGAGGTCACGTCCGTGCCACATCTCGGTGACGAGGATGTCGCCGTTGTAGCCGGCGGCGGCGAACCGGCCGTTGATCGACTTCAATCGCGCGGGATCGCTGTCGGCCAATTCGTGCACGATCGCCCGGCAGGCGAAGCCGATGGTGTTTTGTCCCATGAGGATGGGCTCGCGGTAGCCGGCCTTCCACGCGACCTCGCGGTCGGCATGGACAGGGTTGCGGTCGTTGCCGGCGTAGCGGTAGAGCAGCGTCTGCACGCGCGATGTTTCGGACCAGGAGGAGACGTCGGCGCGCCGGTCCGGTGGGTTGGTGCGCAACGCGTTGGCGGGCCCGCGCTCGCCGCCGAACGACCCGTGGCCGGTGACGAACACTCCGGTCGACGCGGTGAACATGGGCTGGCCCGTGGTGTTGTCGCGGGCGAGGCTGTCGAGCACGACGAGTGCGCCCGAGCCTTTGTCATAGATCGCGGCGACCTTCGTCGTCACGTTGACGTCGCCGCGTGCCGGGATCGGCGCATGAAAGACGATGCCCTGCTCGCCGAGCACCAACTCGTGGGGGGAATAGTCACCTGTTTGGAAGCAGGGATCGGGCCACGACATCGACTCTGCCGCGAGCACGCCCGAGAGTACGAAGGTGGGATAGACGAGTTGATCGTGGCCGCCGTAGGTATCCAAAGTGAAGCGGGTGTCGTCGACACCCGCGCCGACCGCGACGGCGTAGAGCGCGCAGGCTGCGGGCTCCCACGTATGACGTTTGGGTTGGGAGACGGCGCCCACACGGTGCAGGTACATCGTCATCGTCGTACCCCCGTTCGCCGACGTGTCCTCGCTCGTATCATCGGTCGAGACCGAAACGAAGTTAGCAAGAGCCACGCCGCGCGGACAAAGGCGCGCTTGCTTTCCGCTCAAAAGGCCGCTCGGGCCTCCGCTCTGAGGGGCCGCTCGGGCCCTAGTCTCGGCCCGTGCGCATACTCGGACAACGCGTCCTCCGGCGAGAAGACCCGCGATTCCTCACGGCCGGCGGCACCTACGTCGCCGACGTCCGCGATCCACTGCTCGACGACTGTGTGCATCTGCACTTCGTTCGTTCGACGCACCCGCACGCGGAGCTCGGCGATATCGATATCTCGTCGGCTATCGCACAGCCAGGCGTCCACGCGGTGTTCACTGCTCGCGACCTCGACATCGGCGACATGCCGCCGGTGCTGCCGCGCTTCGATCCCGCGCTGTCGGCTCGACTGCTCGCGCGGGACCGTGTGCGATATGTCGGTGAGTCGGTCGCGGTGATCGCCGCCGACTCGGTCGCCGCTGCAGTCGACGCCGCCGAGCACGTAATGGTCGACTATGTGCCGTGCGACCGTGATGCGTTGTTGTTTCCCGAGCGCTCAACGAATACCGCCGCCAGCTACGAGGTCGGTGATCCCATCGATGCTCTCTTCGCCGGCTGCGATGTCATCGTCACCACCGAACTCGTGCATCAACGAATGGCTGCCTGCCCGATCGAAGCGCGATCGGCCGCATCGGCGTGGGACAGCGCGGGACGGCTGCACCACTGGGTCAGCGTGCAGGCACCGCACGCCGTCAAGATGGGACTGCAGTCGATTTTCGGCCTCGACCCCGCCATGGTGCGGGTGATCGCCCCCGACGTTGGTGGAGGCTTCGGGCCGAAGTTCAGCAACTATCCCGAGGACGTCGTCACTGCGTGGGTGGCGCGGCGCCTCGGCCGGCCGGCCCGTTGGTCCGAGACGCGCACCGAGAGCATGCTGGCAATGCACCATGGACGCGGGCAGCGTCACCGCGTGAGATTGGGGGGGACACGCGATGGCACCCTGCTCGCGTACCACCTCGAGATCGAACAGGACGCAGGTGCCTACGCCAGCCTCGGCGCGTACGCGCCCGAAGCCACCGTGCGCATGACGACGGGCGTCTATGCCATCGCGCGAGCGCGGGCCACGGCAACTGCGACGTTCACCGCGACGACACCGGTCTCGGCCTATCGCGGCAGTGGACGGCCCGAGGCGACCGGAGCGATCGAGCGAGCAGTCGATGTCTTTGCACGCGCAACCGGGATCGATCCCGTCGAACTGCGGCGCCGCAATCTGGTCGCGCGCGATGCGTTTCCGTACTCCACTCCGGTCGGCACCGTGTACGACACCGGGGACTACCCGCGGGCGCTCGACGAACTGGTGCGAATTGCGGACTACGACGCGCTGCGCCGAGAACAGCGACGCCGCCGCGATGCCGGCGAGGGTCGCCGCCTCGGCATCGGCGTCGCGGTGTACGTCGAGTCGACCGCGGCCGGTCCGTCGATGGAGTTCGGCACGGTCACCGTGCACGGCGATCGTCGTCGCGTCGTCGTCCGTACGGGGTCGTCACCGCATGGCCAAGGCCATGTCACCACCTGGTCGATGATCGCGTGCGAGTTGCTCGGCATCGCGATGGACGATGTCGAGGTGGTCAGCGGCGACACCGACCAGGTGCCGATGGGATTGGGCACCTACGCCTCGCGCTCGGTGCAACTCGCCGGGTCGGCCGTCAAGCAGGCGTGCGAAGCACTGGTCGAGAAAGCGAAACCCGTCGCCGCGGCGCTGCTCGAAGCGGACGTGGCCGACGTCGTGCTCGATGCCACGCGCGGTGTTTTCCATGTCGTGGGCACGCCGGCACGGGTGATCGATTGGTGGGCCGTGGCACGCGAGGGCATCGACCTCGCGTTGAGCGAGACGACGATGTTCACCGGAGCGATGACGTTCCCTTTCGGCGCGCATCTAGCGGTCGTCGAGATCGACGAAGAAACCGGCGACGCGCGCGTCGTGCAGCTCGTTGCCATCGACGACGCCGGCACCATCATCAACCCAGTGCTCGCCGACGGTCAGGTGCACGGCGGTCTTGCGCAAGGGCTCGCCGAGGCGCTGTACGAAGGTGTCGCGTTCGATGAAGACGGTCGACCGCTGACGACCAACTTCACCGACTACGCGATCGTGTCGGCGGCCGAGCTCCCGTCGTTCACGCTGCACTCGATCGAGACGCCGACCCCCGTCAATCCGCTCGGCGCGAAAGGCATCGGCGAATCCGGGACCATCGGCGCGGTCGCGGCGGTGCGCAACGCGGTGTGCGACGCGCTCGGCCGCGAGATCGATACGCCGCTGACGCCCGAGCGGGTGTGGCGGGCGCTGTCAGGCCGCGACGAACGCCATCAGTGACGGATCGAGGCGCAGCTCGCGTCGGGCCATGGCCTCCCAGAATCCGTCGAACTTGGCCTTGCCGAGCGTGTCGAGCACGTCGGGCGCGAGTTCGATCCCGCCGCCAAGATGCTCGACCTGATACGACTCGCGGCACCGTTGCTCGAAGGCCACGCAACGCAGGTGTGCCTCGGCGATGTCGCATCCGGTTACGAACAAGCCGTGCCCCGCGAGCAACGCGATGTCGGCGTCGCCGATTGCTTTGGCTGCGATGCGCGCTTTGTCGGCGTCGGCGACGGTGCCATCGTATTCGTTGACGATCTCGACCTTGCCGCCCCCGAGACCCGACGTCTGATCGAGACACGGTGGAATGCGGCGGGCGTTGGCCCAGAGCGTCGCGAAGCGCGGATGGTTGTGCACGGCGACATCGACGTCGTGGCGCAGCTTGTGCAACTCGAGATGCAGTTTGACCCCCGGAGCCGCCGGCCAGCGTCCTTCGAGCACATTGCCGTCGATGTCGATACGCACGACATCGTCCGGCGTGAACTCGTCCCACAGCAAGAACCACGGGTTCGTGTAGAAAGTGCCATCGGGCTGCTTGTGCGTGATGTGACCGGCGAGGTGGTCGTCGTAGCCCTCGCGCCACAATGTGCGCGCCAGCAACACGACCTCGAGCTGCGGGGTCAAGGGGGGCAGCAGCGCATCGGTCGAAACCCGGTACGTCATTGCAAGGCCTCCAGCGTCTTGATGACACGATAGGCGCCGCGGGCAGTGGGTACGTCCACATGATGCGCGTCGGCGGCTCGGAGATACGTGCCGAGGCCGTCTTCGACCTCGGTCGGCCGGCCGCGCACGATGTCCTCGTGCAGTGATGGCCGGCCGATGACACCGTTGGCGACCATCGTCGTGCCGAGCGCGTACGCGTTGTCGACGGCTTCGTCGAATGTTGCGTCGGCCAGGGCGCGGAACTGTGAGAACGGCGCGAAGAAGTCGCGCGGCTCGAAGCCCATCGCCATATAGACGGCGAGCAACTCGGTGGCGATCGTGACGTAGTGCTCGGCTCCGCTACGGGTAGCTATGCCATGCGCGAAGGCAGACCCTTCGCGAAAGCCGAGGGTCGACGCAGAGAACCCGGCGACGACCGAGATCTGCAGCAGCTTCTCCCACTCCGCCTGGCGAATGTCGGTGATCGCCCGGGCGCCCATGCCGGCCGTAGTGAAAGCATCGGCGAGCCGTTGCGCCCGCGTCGACTCGCGACCGTCGAGTTCGCCGAAATAGAACGACGTCGGCGCGGTTGCCGTATGGCGTACTTGCCCTGGCCCGGTCATGGTGCCCGCTTCGACGGTAGTCGCGCCGAGCACACGGTCGGAACTGATCCAGTCGGCGAGCCGGTCGTCTTTGGTGACCGAGTTCTGCAGCGACAGCGCGACCGCGGTGTGGTCGCGCAGCGTCGCCGCGGAATCCAACGCGACTTCCGTGTCGCGGGTCTTGGTCAACAAGATGAGGTAGTCGATCGGTCCCTCGACCTCGCGTGGATCCGCGACCGCGTGCATGGGCACGCTGCGGTCGCCGCGCATGCCGGAGATCTGCAGGCCGTCGCGGCGGATGGCATCGACGTGCTGTGGCCGCGCGACGAGCGAGACGTCGACACCGGTTTCGGCGAGGCACGCGCCGATCACACAGCCGAGGCCGCCTGCGCCCAGGATGACGACATGCATGGCGGCGGTCAGTCGCCCTTGGCGTCAGCGATGCTGTCCATGAACATGCCGCGGTGGCCCCACATCTCGCCGCGGCCGGTATAGGTGCGCACGGTCCAGTTCGAATCGTCGACCATCAAGCCCTTCCATCCGAGCTCGACGTTGAACCCCGAGGGGCTCTGCACGTAGAACGACAGCATCGGGTCGTTGCTGTGCTGGCCGAGTGAGTTGACGATGTTGACCCGCGCGTCCATCGCGCGGTCGTAGGCACGCCCGACGTCTTCGAGCGTCTTCGCCTCGATCATGAAGTGGTTGAGCCCGGGCCCGCCGGGGATCGGTAGGTCGATGTACGCGAGGCTGTGATGGCGCGGGGTCGAGCGCATGAAAACGGCGCCGTTGGGACCCCACGAGAACTTGTCGGTTATCCGAAAGCCCATGACCCGTCCGAAGAAGTCGGTTGCGTCGTTGCACGAGGGTACGACGTAGAGGGCGTGGCCGAGACCGACGCCGTCGGTGACGAAGCCCGAACCACCGTTGGGCGGATCGAACATGTACTCGTCGATCATCGGGCCGTAGAACAACTCGTGATGGTTGCCGAAGGGGTCGTCGAACTGCGCGACGTCCTGTACGCCGCGTGCAGCGCGAAGGGCATCGGTACCGGGGCGCACCTTGACGCCCGAGCGCTGCAGGTGCGCGACCGCGTCGTCGAAGTCTTCTTCGCTCGGCAGCTCCCATCCGGCGTAGGAACATTGCTCGTCCTCGCCGGGATGCACCGCGATGCGCCAGGTGCGATCGTCCATCTTGAGATAGAGCGTGTCGCCGATGGAACCGGGAGGCCCCGCGGACTCGCCGACTCCGAGCACGTCGACCATGAGCGAGCGCCATGCCGCGACGTCACGCGTGGCGACGCCGAGATAACCGAGTCCACGCATCTCCATTGGTGCCTCCTAGGTTGTCAAAACAACTGATCGGTATAGGTATCGGTACCGGGGATCGTCGGGATGAAGGGTGCCACCATCAACGTTCGGCACCGGCCCGTGGCGTCCAGCTTGTCCCCGAGGTCCGCGAAGTGCGAGCGCCAGATCTCACGCACGTCGACTTCGAGGAAGATCGTGATGAAGACCCGCTCGCCGACGCCGGGAACTTCGGGGGCCGCGGCCGGCCACCACGGCTCTTTGGCCCGCGGCGTGAACATCGGCGCCAGCGCGACCGGCGACGACGCAAAAGTCGCCGGCAGGAAATCGCCGGCCAGCCACTGCGACAGCTCGGCGACGGTCGCGTCGCCGCGACGTTCGACGACTGCCCACACCACGCTCGGATACCGGCGATCGAGCGCCTGGAACGGTGGCACCCCGTCGGGATCGCGCCGCCACGGTCCGAGATAGTCGTAGCTGGTCGCCGTCTGCACCGAGCGCTCGTTGAACGTACGCCCCGCGTCGTTGAGCAGCTTCATCTGCTCGCTCACCCACGCCTGCTGCTCGTCGAGCTTGCCGGCGACGATCCAGTACATCGTCAGGTACGAACCCTCTTTGATCGGACCGAACGGACCGTCGGCGGGATAGCGCAATTCCTTGAGTTCGGCCGTCGCGACGAAGCGCTGGCCGGCGATGGTCCACGGAGCGAGGATGGCCGCGGCGTACATGTGGTCGCGCTCGTAGTAGCGATTGAAGGCGCGCTCGTGTCCGGGATGCGGATCGTGCAACGCGAAGATGCCGGCTCCGAGATCGACGATCGGTGGTTCGGTCATTGGTGCCGGTCGCTAGTAGTAGATGCTCGTGCGCTGGCCGATGCGAACCAGCTCGTCGCGTTGATTTGTCCAGCGCGCTTCGTCGATGAGGAAGAGCATCGTGCCCAGGCGCCCTTCTTTTTCGTAGGCATCGATCAGCGTGACATCGGTGGTGATGACATCGCCGACGCGCATCGGCGCGAAGTACCACGACTTCTGACCGCCGTTGAGGCCGCGCCGGCCGGGTTCGGTGCCCATTCCGCGCATCCACGGATAGATGTCGGGACGGTAGGCGTGGTTCCACGCGAACGGGTTGAAGTCGCGGAGCGCGACCAGCTCGCGCCACGGCCCCGCAGCCGCATCGGTGAGCTCGGTGAGTTGACGGGGTGCGAGCGCGGGGTAGTAGGCGGTCTGGGCCCACCGACGGATGTCGTTGGCGTCGATGGGGTACGAGCTCAGTGGCTCGAGGGGCCGGCCCAACCACGACACGGTTTCGGCGTCGAGATGCACGCCGGGCTCGCGGGTGGGGATCGCAGGCCGCGCCGGCGCCGCCGGCATCGCGGCGTGATCACCGAACAGCACGACCTGCGCGCTGCCGGGCATCGTCTCCTCACCATTCTGGTTCGTCACACCGAGTGCGACGTCGACGAGCATGTGGCCGTCGACGCGCGCCTTGCCGGTCACGCTTGCGTGCACGCTGAGGAGGTCACCGCGAAAGTTGAGCTGGCGGAACTGGCATGCGAACTGCGCGATGTCGCCGCGATTGGCCAACCAGTCGTGCAACATCGCATGGGCGTACGCGACACGGAGGTTGCCCATGCCGAAGACATCGGGCTGACCCGCCGCTTGCGCGGCCTCCGCGCTCATGTGCACGTCGATGAACTCGTCATTGACGGCGGCGTATCGATTCCAGCTGGAAAAGTCGGTCTCGCGCGAAAAGGTCGGTAGAGCGTCACCGATCACGATGTCGTCGAACATCACCACCCCCGGCTGCGGACTATGGCCGTCACCGTCTTGTCTGTCAAGCGTTGTGGTAAGAACACGCCGTGCTACCTGAACGGATCATCTCGGCCGACGATCACATGGATATGAACGTGCTGCCGCCGGACCTGTTCCTCGCCGGTGTGCCGTCGGCGATGCGCGAGTCGGTCCCGGTTGTCGTTGCTTCCGACGATGGTCCGATGTGGTCCCTCGAGGGCGCGCTGTTGGGCCCGAGCGGGCGCCGATCGAAGAGTCTGATCACCCAGAACGACCCTGGCTTCCGCCCTGGTACGCCTCGCGATCGGCTCGAAGACATGGACCGCGACGGTATCCATGCGCACGTTGTCTACGGCCCCCCACTGTCGCTGCCGATCCCTGATCTCGAGGTGCGCGCGGCTTGTCTACGGGCGTACAACGATTGGGCCTCCGACTTCAATCGCACCGATCCCAATCGCCTCATCGTGCTCGCGCTGTTGCCGTCGCACACACCAGAGGCCGCGACCGCGGAGCTCGCCCGCGTGGCCGAGGTCGGTCATCGTGGCGCGATCGTCGATTTCCTCGCCGGGCCTGATCCCGCATTCGAGGACTCTTGGGAGGGCTTCTGGGCCCTAACCAACGAGCTTGCGATGCCGATCAGCTTCCACCTCGGCAAGGGCATGCACAGCATCGAGGTCAAGCCGGGCAGTTGGCGCATGGCCGCCGGTGTCGCGGTGTCGCCCATGCAGCTCGACGAAGTGATCACCGGCATGATCCTCTCCGGCCTGCTCGAGCGCTACCCCAACGTACGCGTCGTGTTCGGCGAGGCCGGGCTGGGTTGGGTTCCCTACCTGCTGGCGCGTCTCGACCACGAGTACGAGAAGTATCGCGACCTCATCCACGACGCGACATTGACGATGCGCCCACGCGACTACTTCCGCCGGCAGGTGTTCCTCACCTACGAAGAAGATCACCTGGGCATCGAGTTGCTCCCTCACATCGGCGCGACCAACGTGTTGTGGGCGTCGGACTATCCGCACGGCGACAGCACGTGGCCGCACTCGCGTGAGGCGATCTTGGCTTCGGGTCTGGGGCAGCTCGACGAGGCCGACCGGCGCATGATCTTGTGGGACAACGCGGCGCGCCTCTACAACATCGTGTAACAGCCGCCCGCGCGGTTACGCGCTGTTGAAGCGCAGGGTGCGACCGGGCAGCGCTCCCGTGTGCTTGCCGCCGTCCATCACCAGCTCGCCGTTGACGACCATCTGGTGATAGCCGCGCGCGCCGAAGATCAGTCGCGACGCGCCGGTGGGAAAGTCGCGCACGAAACGGATCGGTTCGACGGCGAGTTCCTGCGGATCCAACACGTTGAGGTCGGCGCAGGCGCCCGGGCGCAACATGCCCCGGTCCCACAGGCCATGCAGCACGGCGGGTTGCATCGTGAGCCGCGAGACGGCCTGTTCGAAGCTGAGCACGCCGGGCACCATGTCGGTGAACAGCCGGGTCGTGTAGTCGGCGCCACAGAACGTTTGCAGGTGTGCCCCACCGTCGCTGCTGCCGGCCATCGTGAGCGGGTGGCGGATGATCGCGTGCGTGGTTTCGGTGATGAGCGGATCAGGCTTGCGCTCCCATACGAACACGGTCTCGAGCTGTTCGGAGAGTGCGGAGTCGATGAGCCAATCGAGCCCGTCGACACCATCGCGCGCGGCGAGATCGGCGACCGAACGACCGATCCAATCGTGATGCGCAGGGTCGGAAGCCGAGGCGATCTTGACCTCGTCCCAGGTGAAGATGAGGGCGCGGCCCGTGGGGTCGGCGAACTCGCGATGTAGTTGCTGGCGCGTCGCGGGGTCACGCAACGCCGCCACCCGTTCGTCGTAGGGCAGCGTCAGCACGCGACGGAACGACAGCATCTCGTCGAGCACGAAGGTCGATTCGAGTGCGAAGTGGATGCCCTTGATGTTGACCATGAACATCGGGTGGATGCGATGGCCCTCGCGTTGTGCTTCTTCGACGAAGTCGAGCGCCACCCGCCATGCGTCGGGGTTGGCGGGGAAGCGCGTGAGCGGGTTGACGTTCATCGGCTTTGCCGACGCGACACACATTGCCCGCATCAACTCACGGTCGGCGGCCGAGTAGCCGTCGCTGCCCGAGCGGGGGAGGAACTCGATGACTCCTTGGTCGAACTCGCCCAGGACCTTCGACAGAGCGATCAACTCGTCGGCGTCGGCGAGGTTGGGCGGCACCGGCTTGCCCTCGTGGTCGGCGTGGATGTCGAGCTGTGACGTCGAGAACCCGACCGCACCCTCCTGCATGGCTTGGCGCAACATGACGACCATGTCGTCGATCTCGGCGGTGGTCGCGGTGCGCTCGGACGCGGCAGGGCCCATCACCGCGCGACGGATGGGCGCGTGCCCCGCGAAGAGCGCCATGTTGACGCCGAGCCGTCCGTCGAGACCATCGAGGTAGGAGGCGAACGAGCCGCCGCGAAAGCCGACACCTTCGATCAGCGCGTCGTACGACATGCCCTCGACGCGCGACAACATGTTGACGAGCCATGGCACATCGCCCGGCTTCGACGGAGCGAGCGTGAAGCCACAGTTGCCGGTGAGCACGGTGGTGACCCCGTGCCACGACGAGGGCGACGCGGTCGGCTCGAAATAGAGCTGTGCGTCGTAGTGCGTGTGGATGTCGATGAAGCCCGGCGTCACGGCGAGGCCGTCGGCGTCGATGACTTGCCGCGCCCGGTCGGTGATACGACCGATGCGTGTGATGCGACCGTCGACTATCTCGACATCGGCGGTGTAGCCGCCGTGGCCGGTGCCGTCGACGACGCGGCCGCCTTTGATCACCAGATCTGCCGCCATCGACGGAGGCTCAGGCGAGTGCGCGGTCGATGGCCTCGAGGACACTGGGATCATCGGGCGCAACCGTCGGCGCGAACCGCGCAACCACCGAGCCGGACCGATCGATCACGAACTTCTCGAAGTTCCAACGGATGTCGCCGCTGTGTCCGCTGCCGTCGGCCGTGCCGGTGATCGCCTTGTAGACGGGGTGTTGCGGCGTGCCGTTGACGTCGATCTTTTCGGAGAGCGGGAACGTGACGTTGTAGTTGGTCGAGCAGAACTCGGCGATCTCTTCGGGCGTGCCCGGCTCTTGCCCGCCGAATTGATTGCACGGGAACCCGACGACGGAGAAGCCACGCTGGCCGAGCTTTTCGTGCAGCGACTCGAGCGCCGTGTACTGGGGGGTCAGACCGCACTTGGAGGCGACGTTGACGAAGAGGGCGGCTTTGCCCTTGAGCCCTTCCAGCAGCGCCGGGCCGCCGTCGAGTGACTTGATATCGATGTCGTAGACGCTCATCGGGTACTCCTCGCAGATGGATCCGGCGCAACTGTATAGCCGAGATGCGGCGCAATCGCCCGGGAGCCATGATGTCGGGCATGGCAGACACATGGCGAAGCATCGGCGTCGACGACGTGAAACCGGGCGACCGAATCCGGCATCGAGAGCAAGAGTTCACCGTCGCTCGGGTCGACTCTCGGTTCCTCGGCATGGACCAGATGGTGTGTTTCATCGAGGACACCCCCACTCGGTGGCACGCATACCCGGCCGCCCGCAGCCAAGAGGTCGAGATCACCGGTCGCTGAACCCGTTACTGCGGGCCCTATTTCGGGCGGAAACGCAACAGTGTGACGCCGTCGTCGCCGTGATCGAACACGGCCCGCACCTGCTGACCCACCCGCACGTCGTCGGCATCGATGCCGATGACCGTCGTGGTGACTCGCGGACCGTCGTCGAGTTCGACCAGCGCGATCACCTGTGGTGTCTCGTCGAGGAACTGCGGCGTCGTCGGTTGGCGGGCGACGCTGAACGTGTACACCTTGCCCGTGCCCGCGAGTTCGTGCCACGACAGCCGGTCGCTGAGACAATGCGAGCAGCGCGTGCGCGGATAGTGCACCCATCCGTGGCACGCGTCGCAGCGTTGCATGGCGATGCGTTCGTCGCGCAGTGCGTCCCAGAACGGCTGCGAGGTCGGCGTTGGCACGGGGCGGGGCTTTGGCGCGGCCGGCACGGTCATCGGTCAAGCTCCCTGAAGGATCAACGCGGCTTGCTCGCTCATGATCCCACCGGTACCCGACACGTAGGCAGTGTCGTGTCTGCGCAACTGACGGTTGTCGCTGACACCTTGGATCTGGCGGGCGGCCTCGACGACCATCGACATGCCACCGGCAAACCCGGGCTGACCGGCGCCCAGCATGCCGCCGTGGGTGTTGCACGGGAAGTCGCCCTTGTACGACAGGTCGTGTTCCCGCAAGAACTGCATCCCTTCGCCGGCGCCACAGAAACCTGATTGCTCGATCGTGAGCAGAACCGTGATCGTGTAGCAGTCGTAGAGCTGCACCATGTCGATGTCGCGCCGGCTCAATCCGCTCATCGCGAACGCTTTGTCGGCGACGTGCGATATGGGCGTGAGTGGTACCTCGTCGACCGAGTAGGTCGGGGTCTTGTGCGAGAGATGCTCGCCGCAGCCGGTGACGAACACGTCGCGTTTCGGGCAACGCTGTGCTCGTTCCTTGCTGGCGAGCACGACCGAGGCGCCGCCGTGGCACAGCATCACGATCTCGAAGATGTGTAGTGGGTCGGCGATCATGCGACTGTCGAGTACCTCGTCGGTCGTGATCGGCTTGCCGAAGAACACCGCGCTGGGGTTGACGGAGGCGCTCGTGCGCTGGTCGGCTGCGATCTTGGCCCGCGCCCAGTGATCCGCACCGTAGAGCGCGTGGTAGCGGGTGGCGTACATCGCGAAGCCGATGTTGGGCGGAACGTCGCCGAAGGGCACCTCGAACTCGGCTTGTGGCGAGCCGTAGATCCAGCTCGACGCGTTGACCGATCTGGCACGGGCTTGCGGTGTGGCCGCGGGTGGATCGGGGCGGGGACGACCGGTGCAGGTCACGACGACCACGTCGCACATGCCAAGTTCGATCGCGGCCGCGGCGCGCCACACCGCGGCGACCGCCGACGCACCGCCGAGGTCGACGCGCTCGGCGAAGTCCACCGACCATCCGCAGTACTCCGCGATCGTCGCCGGATGGAACATCGCGGACTCGCCGGTGTCGCCGACGCACACGAGCCCGTTGACTTCGTGCGACTCGATGCCCGCGTCGGCGAGCGAGCGGGCCGAGAGATCGGCCCATTGCTCGAGTGAGAACTGGCGCGGGCCGGTGAAGGTCCGCTCTGACTTGTAGTCGGCGACACCGACGATGGCCGCCTGTCCTCGAAAGCTCACTCGCGCCTACTCTAGTTTTGCCGTCAACAGAACGGGGGTTGGAGGGGGACGTTAGTGTTCCGCGCGTGGACCCGCTGGCTCGGCGGACGCTGGCGGCGGGCGCGGGTTGCGGCATCAGCGGCCGTAGCGGCGCAACGCACCGCGGCGGCGGCGATCGAGTTGGTCGGCTCGCTGCGCCGGGGTGATGGCGGGTGTGGTGGGCGGCAACTCACGCGCCAGTTCAGCGAACGGCACGACACGTGCCCGCGGCGTAGGCACGTCCTCGCGGGGTACACGGGGCAATTGCCATCGATACGTTGCCGGCGTGACGCCATTGCCGGCGGTGTCGAGCCAATTCCACACGCCGGGGTCGCGGTGAGCGATGACGCCGACGAAGTTGCCATTGTCGTCGAGCCGCGCCTGGAAACCGTTGAGCGAGCCCGTGCGATAGATGAAGTCGAGCGACTCGAACCAGTACGAGCCGATCTGCACGTTCCAGTAGTGGCACGGCGGCGGAGTGAATTCGACGATCACCGCCTCGTCGGGAGCGAGCTCGAAATAGCCCGAGCCGTAGACATTGTCGGGCGTGCCACCGTAGGTCGACGACTGCATGTTGGGCGGGGCGAAGCAGTTGTAGCAACGTTCGCGTAGCCTCGCGACGAAGTCGGTCCAGAGCGTCGCGGAGCTCGTCATGAACGACCCCAGCGCGTCGACACGTCGCATCATCCCTTCCGCGGTGAACGACACGCCCGCGGTCGGCCGATCGAGGCGTTCGATCGACAACACGGACGCGGTCTCGTTCTCCCAGTCGTAGAGGAACTGCCGGATGTTGACGTGGACGATCTCGGGTGGCGTCTCGATCCAGTTGCCGTCGTGTCGGTCGGGCGAGAACACGACCGTGAAGCTGCCGTCATCCGCGACCGCGAGGTCACCCGGCAGCGCGAGGTTGCCGAGACCGCGAACGCTCGCGGTGCCGAGGCTGCCGGCACTCACCGCGATGCCCACGTAGTGCGCGGTACCCGGCGAGCCGCGCAGCAGGTATTTGCCCGCGCCGTCGATCGTCGTGCGGGCGTAGAGCGCGTCGGGACAATCGAGACCCCACTTCTTGGTGGCGTCCTGTGGCCGGCCGATCTCGGGATGATCGGGGTCGACGGACATCACCGTGAGCTCGAGCCCGCTGTTCAACAGGTTGAGCAGGTAGTTGAGGCCATAGGCCTGGGTGCTCGCGTCTTTGGGTGCTCTCGGGTCGGCCAGGATCTGGCCCGCCTCCCGTAGCCGGTCGCAGAGCTGGTTCCAGGCGTCTACCAACGATTCGTTCATCGACGGATTATCGCGGGCCTCTCTGGGGCCGCTCGGTCCCTCGTGCATCTAATGTGGGGGACTCAGCGCGAAACCAGGGGGCTCGTCATGAGCGAACAACGCATCGGCGTCGTGTACAACATCCCGCCCGAGCCGCCGAAAGAAGCCAACACCCGATGGTTCCCGGCGGGGGCGATCACGATCGGTCTCGAGACCCGAGACCTCGACCCCGAGTCGCTGCACGAGCTCTACAAGGACAACCCTGACCATCTCAAGGAGATGCTCGAGAAGGCTCCCGAGGGTGGCTTCACCGACGAAGGTGTCTCGATCCATGTCCGCGGCAGCGCCGATGGCCACGAATACCTGCGTTTCGACGTGTTCGAGGGCGAACCGCACTACCACTACGTGTTCAACTCGCCCGAGACCATCAACAACGTGGTCGTGTTCGACACGCTCGCACACGGCGACATGATGCCGTTCGCCTTCCATTGCCTGCGCCACCGCCTCGCCGAGATGTTGCCCCGTGCGCTCGGCGGCCATCTGGTCGATGAGCTCGACGAGACGCTCATCAACAAGGTCGTCGACGAGGTCCAGGTGCTGGCCATCAAGGCGCAGGCCGACATGCGCGCGGCACGCGTCTGACTCGACGTGTTGTCGGTCGAGGTGTGGCGCGCGCCCACGCCCATCCCGCGTCCGGTACTGACCGCCGCCGGCATCTACGACACGTACTTTCATCTCGTCGTGACCGTCGGTGACGGCGACGTCAGCGGATGGGGCATGTCGGGTATGGCCACGCTCCAACAACTCGACGACGCGGTCGCGTGCGCGGCCCGTTTCGTCGGAGGGCGGACCGATCTCTCCCATCTGCTCGGTGTCGAACGCCTCGGCGACGACACCGCCAGTCGCGGCGCGACGAATGCCGTCTCGCTCGCGGCGTGGGATTTCGCGGCACGTCGTCTGGGCGTGGCCTGCTCGGATCTGTGGGGCCGTCGTGAGGGCACGACCACGTTGCCGTGCTACGGCAGCGGGTTCTTCCTCGACTCGACCATCGATCAGCTCCGTGACGAAGCGCGTGCGTATCGCGACAACGGCTACCAATTGGTCAAGATGCGAACGGGCATCTCGGTCACCGACGATCTCGAACGCTTCGACGCGGTCCGTGCGTTCTTCCCGAAACCGGGCACGATCGCCGTCGACTCGTTCCACAGTTGGAGTCCTGCCGAAGCGCGTGCGTTTGCCGAGCGAGTGCCGGTGCCTCTGCTGTGGATGGAGGACGCGACGCCCTACGCACAGTTGGCCGAGTTGAAGGGCATCACCGCACCGATCGCCGCGGGAGAGTCGCTCGAGACGATTGCCGATCTCGAAGAACTTCGCCACCGAGGCGGCATGCAACTCGCGCTACTCGATGTCCAGCGACTGGGCGGCCCGCTCCTCTTGCTCGACGCGGCGACGGCTCTCGCGGCGCACGGTGCTCGTATCGGCTCGCACGTGTACACGCCTCAGTCCGCTCACTTGATGGCGTGTGTCGAAGACCCGTTGCCCGTCGAGGTGTTCGACTGGTCTGATCCACTGCTCGTCGAGCCGCCGCGACCCGATGGCGATGGACGATTGGCGGTACAGGGCCCCGGGTTCGGTGTCGACCTCGACTACGACTTCTTGCGCACCCACGGCGACCGGGTAGTCGAGCGATGAATGTCACGGTCGTGACCGGTGCAGCTACCGGCATCGGCCGAGCGTTGTGCGAGCGCCTCCTCACGGCGGGTGAATACGTGTCGTCAGCCGCCTGGGAGTTCTTGAAGGCCAGGTGAGTCGTTCGGCCTAACGATCGGGCGCGATCGGCCGACAATGATCCGGTGACAGACGCGTTCACGGCGAAGGTCGTCGAGATCGAAAACCGCAACACGCAGGAGCGAGCGCGCCGCGGAATGTGGCTCGCCCATCATTGGCCCGAGCACTACGACCGCTGCGCCGTCATCGCGGGCCGCCACGTATGCCGGCGGTGTCTCGTCTTGTATCCGTTGACGCTGACGGTCGCGTTCGCCACGCTCGCCGGGCTGCTCCTGTGGCCGCGGAGCCTCGATCCCGAGCTCATCTGGTTGCTGAGCATCCCGGGCACGATCGAGTATGCGGCCGAGCAGTTGGGCGTGTTGAAGTACCGAGCCCGTCGTCAGATAGTCGCAACCGCGCTCACCGCGATCCCACTCGGTCGCGGCCTGTCGTATGAGTTCGATCAACGATGGAGCTGGTATTTCTGGGGGCCGCTTCTCGTGTTCGGCACAATCTGGTTCACGACGACGATCATCGGTAGACGAACACGATCGCGTGGTCCGCTGTAATAGCCTTCGCGCGTGGACGTCGATGAGCTACGGCAGCGCGAGGTCCATGGAGCGTCATTCGATCTGCTGTTCTTCTGGGGCCACCGCCCGCTTCCCAACGCCGAGATAGGCACCAACTGCCTGAGTCAATGGTGGGCCGCTCCGTTCGAGGCCGATGGAGACCTGTACGCCACCGCCGAGCACTATGTGATGGTCAGCAAAGCGCGCCTGTTCGGTGACGAAGCGATGGCCGCGCACATCCTCAAATCGCGCGCGCCAGAAGAAGCGATCGACCTCGGGCGTGAGGTGCGGGGGTTCGAGCAATCGGTGTGGATCGCCGCCCGCTATGACATCGTCGTCGCGGCGAACCGGGCCAAGTTCACCGCTCACCCCGAGTTGGGCCGGTATCTGACCCAGCACACCGGGGACAAGATCTTGGTGCACGCGAACCCCGGCGATCCACTGTGGGGGATCGGCCTCGCAGCGAACGACATCCGGGCCCGTAAGCCCACGCAATGGCGAGGGAAAAACCAGCTCGGGTTCGCGCTCATGGAGGTCCGCGAAGAGCTGCGATGCTCGTGACGCCTCTACGATGCGTCGATGGCCAGATGGAAGGATTTCGCGGCGGCCGAGCCCGACTTCTCGCGCCGTGTCCTCACACTGTTCGAGACACAGAAGCACATGACGTTGGCGACGTTGCGCCGCGACGGATCGCCCCGGATCAGCGGGACCGAGGCCCACCTCGTCGACGGTGAACTCGTGCTCGGGATGATGTCGGGGTCGCTGAAAGCGCGTGATCTCCTCAGGGATCCTCGGCTCGCATTGCACAGTCCCGCACTGGATCCGCCGGAGGGCGACCCCAGCGGTTGGAGCGGCGACGCAAAGATCGCCGGAGTCGGGGTCGAGAGCCTCGACAAGAACCCAGACGACGACCCCGACGACGAATCGCACCGCTTCTTCATCGACATCAACGAGGTCGTGCTGACCAAAGTCGGCACCCCTGCCGATCACCTCGTCATCGAGTCGTGGCGGCCCGGCAGCGGTCTTCGCCGCCGGCAGCGGAAGTAGTTCGGTCAGCCCCGTCAGCTCGGTCGGCGACGCTTTTGCACCGCGAGCGAACTCGGGTCGGTGGTCGGGTCGTTGGGGATCACATCGACGCCCGGGCCGACGATGGTGTCGATCTCGTCGAGTACCTCATGATCGAGACGCGTGTCGACGCACGTGAGTAGGTCTTCGAGTTGCTCCAACGTGCGCGGGCCGATGATGACCGACGTGACGTCAGGATGTTCCATGGCCCACGCGGTTGCCATGTGGGCGAGAGGCAAGCCGTGCTTGGTCGCGACGTCGTCGAGTTGCACGGCCGCCTCGATGCGCCGTCGGTTGACGGGCGAGTCGAGCCCGATGCCAAAGCGCTTGGCCATCGTGTTGAGACGAGATGTTTCGGGCACGTCGCCGAGTGACTTGTACTTCCCCGACAGCCAGCTGCCGGCGAGAGGGCTGTAGGTGATGACGCCCATGCCATAACGGGTACAGGTCGGCAGGACCGCACGCTCGATCGAGCGTCGCATCATCGAATACGGTGCCTGCTCGCAACGAAACCGAGCCAAACCCATCCTCTCCGAAACCCACTGAGCCTCGACGATGCGTTCGGCGGGATACGCCGAGTGGCCGATCATGCGCACCTTGCCCTGGCGCACGAGGTCGGTGAGTGCGCTGATCGTCTCCTCGAGATCGACGCGATCGTCGGGCCGATGCATCTGGTAGAGGTCGATGTAGTCGGTGTCGAGACGGCGCAGGCTGTCTTCGACCGCGGCCATGATCCACAACCGCGAGCCGCCACGGGCGTTGGGGTTGTCGGGCCGCATGTGGTTGAAGAACTTCGTGGCGACGACGACATCATCGCGACGACCCTTGAGCGCTTTGGCAACGATCTGTTCGGATTCACCACGTGAATAGGCGTCGGCGGTGTCGATGAAGTTGATGCCGGCGTCGAGTGCGCGGTGGATGATGCGTGCGCAGTCGTCGTGATCGGTGTTGCCCATCGTCCCGAACATCATGGCGCCGAGGCAGTAGCGGCTGACGACGACGCCGGTCTTACCCAGTGTGCGATATTCCATGGGCGCGACCCTAACCTTGCCGCGCGGCGAGCCGGTCAGCGAAGCACGGCCTGCACGTCGCGCGACTGCACATCGAACGCCGTCGTTGGCCCCTGCCGAGTGTCGAACAACACGGGCCCGCCGCGGTCGGTGGTCACCCACACCTCGTACGTGATGCTCGCGGTCATGGTGAATCGGCCATCGGCCGCCGGGGCGCGCCGAGTGTCGAGATAGGTGTGTCGCGCGCAGGTGGGGCGTCCGTTGCTGTCGAGCATGACCGGCAGTGCACAGTCGAGCAGCGTGCCGTCTCCCGTGTCGACGCGGATGCGAGTCGGACGTGCTTCGGCAGTGGCCCAGAACTGGCCCGCCTGCGCGCTGCGCGTCTGCGGTTGACCGGCCGGTGCAATGGTGATCCATGTCTCGAAGCCGGTGACGAGGCGCAGCGCCGGTGGTTGGGTGGCGACCGCCGGCGCGGTCAGTGGCAGCAGATCGATGGCGTATTCGACGACATCGGCGCGCGTCGTGATCGTGCCGTCGCTCGGGTTGCGCGGTTCGAAGAAGACAAGCCGCTGCACGCCGTAGTGCTCACCGGCGCGCGTGAAGCACTGAAGGAGGTAGAGGCCCCCCTCTGTAGGGTTTCGCTCGCGTGTTTCGGGGATGTCGAAGTTGCCGATCCCGCTGCCATCGCCCCCCAGCGGCGGGATCCACAGCGCGCACCAATAGTGCGCCGCGGTGCCACTCGTACTCGGTGCGATCACCGGGCGAGGGCGTTCGGTGTAACCCGCCCACACCGCCGGTTGGCCGTCGAAGATGATGCCGCCGGAGCCGGTCGCACCACTCCCGTCGCCGGGAGGCGCCCACGCCGGCCCGGCGGGGCCGATCACGATCGTGACGAAGGTCGTCGAGGCCACCATGCCGACTGCGATGTTGCGGAACCAGCCACGCCGACCGGGCGGCCTCACCGACAGAGCCTGAACGAGAACATGCCGAGAGTTTATGAAAGATATTGAAAATAGCAACGAGCCATTTGACCAACGACGGCGCGGTAGACTTAGTCCATGACTAAGTCTACCTCACTACGTGTCGGAGTCCATGAGGCAAAGACGCGGTTCTCGGAGCTCCTCCGCGCGGTAGCCGCAGGGCAGAG
>DATLFA010000056.1:0-29912 GCA_035525225.1 Acidimicrobiales bacterium | reverse complement strand
CGCGAATGCAGGGGCCACGAAAACACTGGCCAGCACCAGCAGTGCGAAGCCGATCGCCGCCCCCGCTCGTGATTGCGATAGTGATGGCCGCCGACTCACAGGATCCTCATCTGACTGACCGAACGATGGTAGTCGCCGATGTCGCCGATCCGTGCGCAGCGGACCGAGACGTCCGTCCCGTCACCGCTGGCAGCGGGGGCAGCTGAACGTGGTCCGGCCGCCGATCGTGCGCCGCTGCAGTGGCCGGCCACAGCGGGGGCAGGAGCTACCGCGGGCCCGCGCCGGCTGGAGGTCGCCCGTGTGTGAACCGCCGCGCTCCCCCAACACCCGCAGTGTCCGGCGTATCGCACGGTGCAGCGCCGCGTACTCCGCGACGGCGAGTTCGCCGGCATCGCGCGCAGGGTCGATACGCGCTCGCCACAGCGCTTCGTCGGTGAGCAGGTTGCCCAGACCGGCGACGCGTCCTTGATCCATGAGCCGCGCTTTGATCGGGCCATGCGCGCCGGCCATCGCCGCGATGAACTTCGCCTTGGTCAGCGTCAGCGCGTCGGGCCCGAGCGCCCCCTCGTCGGGATCGAACTCGACACCGCCGAGCCGTCGAGGGTCGTCGACGGTCAAGGCCCGCTCGTCGGCGAAGCGCAGCTGCACCCGTTGCCACGTCGGCTCGAGTCGGGTGCTGCCGTATTCGAGACGATCGATCGCGGCGCGGCCGTCGACGACGAGGCGGCCCGTCATACCGAAGCGTAGGCCGATGGTCGGGCCGTCACCATCGGTGTCGAGCAACAGCAGCTTGCCGATGCGACGCGCGGCGACGATCGAGCGACCGACGACGGCTTGGTGCAACGCCGTGGCCGTGAGCCCACCCTTCAGGTACCACGGGTCGGGCGCGTCGACACCGACAACGGGCCGTCCGAGCACCGCTTCCGCGTGGCGGCGATACGACTCGACCTCGAGGATCTCGGGCATTCGTAGTCGCTACGACGCGCCCGCCGAGACTGCGAGTGCCTGCGCGAAGTCGTCGACGATGTCCTCCGGATGCTCGAGCCCGCACGACACGCGAATTGTCCCGGGCGTGATGCCCGCGTCGTCGAGCTCTTCGGGAGTCAGACCGACGTGCGTCGTCGATGCCGGATGGGTCACGAGCGTCTCGGGGCCTCCGAGCGACGTTGCGAGCTGCGCGATCTTCAGCGACTCGACGAATCGCACACCGGCCTCGAGACCGCCCTTCACATCGAATGTGACGAGACCACCACTGAGCTCCATCTGACGCTTGGCCAAGTCGTATTGAGGGTGCGACACGAGACCGGGGTAGCTCACGCTGTCGACCTGTGCGTGATCTTCGAGAACTTCCGCGAGGCGTTGCGCGAGCTCGGTCTGCCGTCGCAGTCGCACGCCGAGAGTGCGCAATCCGCGAAGGCCGTTCATCGCGTCGAACGGCGACGCGTTCGCGCCCTGCAAGACAGCGAAGCCCCACAGCCATGACAACAAATCGCTGCTACCCGCGACAACGCCCAGCGTCGCATCATTGTGGCCGGCGATGGCTTTGGTCGCCGAGTGCAACACGAGATCGACGCCCTGGAGCAACGGGCGTTGTGCGAGCGGCGTCGCGAACGTCGAATCGACGACGGTTATCGGGCCTTTGATCGCGCCGAGCGCTTCGAGATCCACGATGGCGAGCTTGGGGTTCGCCGGCGTCTCGGCGAACACCAACTGCGTCTTGCCCGGTCGCACCGCCGCGGCAAATGCGCCCGGCTCGGTGCCGTCGACGAACGTGACATCGATGCCGAAACGCGGGCACGCACCGAGCAAGAGCAGCTGCGTGCCCGCATAGATCTGCTTCTGGGCGACGATGTGATCACCTTTCGAACAGAGGCCCAAGATGACCGCGCTGATGGCGCCCATGCCCGAAGCGAACGCCCGTGCATCTTCGGCATGTTCCAAGTCGGCGATCGCTTCTTCGAAACCGCGCACCGTCGGATTGCCATAACGCGAATAGAAGCGATTCGCGCCGGTGATGGTGGCCATGCGCCGGCCCTCGGCGACCGTCGGCGTCACGAACGTCGTCGTCGCCCAGAGGATGGGCGCGAGCGCGGTTTCGTTGTCGGCTCGACCGGCTCGGATCGCGCGCGTCTCGGGATGCAGTTCAGCCATCGGTTTTCTCGATCCTCTTCAGGAAGTCGGCGATGATCGGCGCCAGGCGATCGAACTCGATCAAGAACCCGTCGTGGCCGTGCGGACTGTCGATCACGTGATATTCGCTCGGTGTGCCGTTCGCGAGGAGTTGCTCGTGGAAATCGCGTTGTAGGTGTGGGTGATACAGCGTGTCGCTCGAGACCGACACGCTCAGCGATGGCGCGACGATACGCCGTGTCGCATTGACGACACCGGCACGACCACGGCCGATGTCGTGGAGATCCATCGCCTTGTTCAACAGCAAGTACGAGTTGGCGTCGAAGCGACGCGCGAGCTTGAGCCCGTGATAGTCGAGATAGCCCTCTACTTGAAAGCGATCCCACATCGCGAACGCGTCGATCCTGTCGATGCGATCGCGATCGAACCTTTCACGGAAGACGTCGTCACTGCGATACGTGATCTGTGCGATCGCGCGCGCAACCGCGAGGCCCGCATGCGGACCGTCACCGTCGGCGGCGTCGTAATACTCGCCCCGGCGCCACTTCGGATCGAGCGCGAGCGCGGTGCGACCGACCGCGCTCCAACCGATCTGCCACGCGCTCGCGGCAGCGCAACTCGCAAGCGGGATGATCGAGCGCACGCGCTGCGGGAACATGACCGCCCACTCGATGACTTGCATACCGCCCATCGATCCGCCGATCACCGACAGCCAGCGACCCACACCGAGATGGTCGGCCAGCCGCGCCTGCACACGAACCATGTCGCGGACCGTTACGACCGGGAATGTCGACGCATAGGGCCGCCCGGTGGACGAGTCGATCGACGCCGGGCCGGTCGTGCCCTGACAGCCGCCGAGCACGTTGGCGCACACGACGAAGTGGCGGTCGGTGTCGAGGGGGCGCCCCGGGCCGATCAGGTCTTCCCACCACCCTGCGGTGGGATGGCCGGGCCCCGACTCGCCCGCCGCATGCGAGTCGCCGGTCAGTGCGTGGCATACCAAGACCGCATTGGACGCGGCGGCGTCGAGTTGACCCCACGTCTCGTAGGCGACGGTGACCGACCGCAGCGAGCCGCCACCTTCGAGCGCGAAGGGGTGGTCGTGGGCGAATTCGAAGAACTGCCGCCGCCCCACGGGTAGCCCGATCCGCCAGGCGCCACTGGCTGGCACATCGACGGGGAACTGGCGCGGGACCGCGCCGAGAGAGCGATCGGGTGTCGATCGCCCTTCGGTAGCCATTGCGCCTCCTCCCGGTGAATCACCCGGTGACGGAAGAGCGTACGAGCCAGGCGGCCGACGGCGGGGACGCCGCGGACACTTGTTGACCCTCGAAAGGGCCCACATCCCCGCCGAAGCGGGCTGGCACCTTGGCTGTCCGTCCCAGGTTGCCGGACCTCGACGCGTGCAGGCACGCGACCAGGCCGCTCGTGATGTGGCCTCCACTCAACACTGCGACAGCGGCCGAGTCAAGGCCGTTTCGGCAGGCGGCCGAGCCACCAACTGGTGAGGGGCTCGGCCGGCTGCCCGTAGGCGCCACACATCGTTTCGGCCAACTCGCGCAACAGCGCGGCGCGGTCGCCGGTCGCCGCCGCCACGGAAGCAGCCAGCTCGGCGCCGCGGCCCCACCGTTCGTCGTCGACGGGCACGGGCAAGCGCAGCAGCTGGCGGGCGGACAACTTGATGGCGTCGATCGCCAGAGCCGAGCCGGCGCCGAGGCTGCAGGCGATGGCAGTCGCGACGGGATTCGTGAGCGCGGCCGCGACCCGCCAGAGCGATCCGTCGGGAGCGCGCAAGTCGATGACCGGAGTGAGGGGCGCGCAATCGCCGCGCTCGTCGACCGCGACCTCGATCACCTTCGTCTGCGTCGCGACCAACAACTTGGCGCCACGCCGGGCGTCGGCCCACGCCCGCATCCGCTCGTCGAGTTCGTCACGATCGACCACCGGCGCGAGGAAGTCGCGGCCGGCGAAACGTGAGGTGCGCGTGCCCCAACCCAACCCGAGCGGATCGATCATTCCCACGGTGACGAGACGCATGGTTGCACCGGGACGGTCGGCCTGCTCGTGTGTCGCGTCGACGAATCCGTAGAACTGATCACGAAATCCGG
Source organism: Acidimicrobiales bacterium (assembly GCA_035525225.1). Classification (GTDB taxonomy): domain Bacteria; phylum Actinomycetota; class Acidimicrobiia; order Acidimicrobiales; family WLNW01; genus DATLFA01. The sequence goes on along the minus strand of DATLFA010000056.1, from coordinate 25,674 downwards.
AAGTTGCGCGGCAACCGATGTCGGCCAAGGTCGGACCTTCGGGCAGCGCGACTGCCGGGATGCCCAACAGATCATCGATCAGCGACGACCACTGCCCGTTGCTGTTCGCAGGCCGTGCCACCGACCGCACGGGGGATACGTCTCGGTCCACCCACCGCGCGACGTCGGGTGCACCAACCGGATCGCGGGCGCCGTTCGCGACGCGGACCATAGGTGCGCACACGCGCACGCTCGCGCCGAACACCCGGTCGCGGCAGAACCAAAGGCCCTCGAGCGCGGCGAGCTCGTCGACCACTCGCCGCATTCGGTCGGTGTCCTTCGCGCTCAGGCAGGACTGCGGCTGGATCAACAACACGAGCCCGCCCGGCGTCGCGAGCTCGAGACCGGTCAGGACGAACAACGCGCTCGAGTCGACATAGCCGCGCGCCGCGTCACCGAAGCGAGCGACGAGCAGCCGGGCGTCGTCGCGAGTTCGCGACGACGCCTTCTGCAGCTGGTTCAAGAACGGTGGGTTGCCGATGACGAGATCGAAGCCATCGTCGTGCGACGGCCATGTGGGGCGGCCGCACAGCAGCGGATCGCCCACCACCACGCGCTGGTCGAGCCCGCGATCGTCGAGCGCCGACGGTGTGCGAGCCCACAAGCGCAACGCGGTGCGGGCCACCGCCACCGAGATGGGGTCGACGTCCGCGCCCCACAGCCGGTCGATGACATCGACGCGGGCAACGCCGCGGGCGGCGAGCTCGTCGGCCACCGCGACGAGGAAGATGCCGCCACCGACGGCGGGGTCACAGATCGTGCGAACCGGCAGCGGCAACCGGTCGAGCGCGATCGCCGACAGGCGTCGGGCCACGCCGTACGGCGTGTAGTGCGCGCCGTTGCGCCTTCGCGCCGCCGGCGTGAGCAACGCTTCGCGCGTCGTGGCCAACACGATGGCCGGCGGCACGTCATGGGGCACGCGGGGCAATGCCGACGCATCGCGGACGACGGCCCGGTCATCGGCGAAGGCGACATCGATGCGGTCGTGTTCGGCCAGTACAGCCGTGACCGTCGCCAAGATGTCGATCTCGCAGAGCCCACTCGAAGCGGCGGTCGCGGCCAAGTCCCGGGCGTAGCGACCAAGCGCCGCTTCGTCGTGCATCGGCCCGAGCGTAGGGCCCGAGCGGCCCTCGACAGAGCGGGAACAGGGCCCGAGCGGCCCCCGATAGAGCGGAAGATCAGTGCGGGAGCGGATCGAGCCAGTCCGAGACGGCGAACTCTTCGAGCCACTGGTCGATGTCGTCGACCCGGTCGGGTTGCGCCGCCGCGGGAGCCACCCCTCCATGCACGGCGCTCACCTCGGGATAGTCGTCATCGTCGATCACGAACTCTTCGAGCGCCAGATCTGTGATCTGATCGAGCCCGCCGGCGGGAGCCACGGCGTCGGGTGCTACGCCGTCGGCAGCAACGGGCCGGCGCCGCGGACCGACCGTGGGCGCGAACAGCGTGCGCCGGCGCGCCTGGCGCGGTGATCCGGCCCTGTCGTTCGCCCGTCGCATGTCGGCGGAACGATCGGTCGGTCTCACGTTGCCGTTTTCGACGCGATGCGCCGCGAAATGTAGAACGAACACCACGATGATCCGATCGCCTCACCACCGATGAGCAAGAAGCTCGACAAGCACGAGGCCGAGCGACTCATTGCGGCGCTCGATGATCTCTGCGCCGACGCCGACCGGCTGCCGCGATTGCGCGCGGCTGCCGCGCCGGCACTCGCGCGACTTCTCGGGCGCGACGCGCCATGGCGCGAGCTCGTCGAGTCCGCCGCGGCAGTTGCCGGTTGGTCGCGCGACCGCGTGCGGCGCCTGACCGACGATTCGCCGGCCAACGCGGACGACGCACTCGACGCGATGTACGAACTGATCACCGAATTGAGCGAGACGCGTCGGCTCTGACTCTCCGCTCAAAGGCCGCTCGGGCCTTGCGACTCAGACCCGCATGTCGGCCGAGATGAGTCGCACCAATTCGATGGGCTGTGCGAACCCGCTCACATGGCGCGAGCCGATGGGAAGCGCCTTGGTGTTTACCAACAGCGACGAAACGAGGTCGGCCGGTGCCAGCACCTCGCGGGGCTGCGCCATGTCGCAAAGACGCGACGCCAGGTTGACCGATGCACCGATGTAGTCGTCGCCTTCGAAGAGCAACACCGGGCCACCGGCCACGCCCGCGCGCAGCGGTAGCGGTGAGCCGATCTCTTCGATGCGACGTTCGATGTCGATGACTGCCTCGATACCCGGTTCGGCCTCGACGGCGACCAACATCGCACCGTCGCCCAACCATTTGGCGATGCGTACCGCGCGACGCGAGGCGATCTCGCGCACGGCGCCGCGAAAGGCACTGAGCACTTTCACTGCTTCATCGTCGCCGTTGGCGTCGGTGTAGGTGGTGAATCCGGAGAGATCGATGAACGCGAACGTCCGGTCTACTCGGGCTCCTCCACTTTGGAAATCTGCAATATCGGACATTCATGACAACCGTACCGTGCGTCCCTCCCCACGACGCGCACCTTTGACCCGTGTCCGGTCGCTACGGTGGGTCCGTGGCCCCCGCGATCGAGCTCGTACACCAATGGCCCGTCGATGCCGTCGCGGCGGCGAGTGTGATCGGCGACGAGGTCACCACCGTCGGGACGCGGGACCGCCAGTTCCCACTCGCGTCACTCACCAAGCTGATGACGGCGCTGGCGGTGCTGATCGCCGCGGAAGAAGGCACGGTGTCCCTCGACGACGACATGGCATCGGTGCTCGACCTTCCGGACCTCGCGCCGTTGCGGATCGCGGAGCTGTTGGCGCACTCCGCCGGGCTCGCGCCCGACTCGCCGGCGCGGCGCCTTGCAGCCGAACGCCAGCGGCGGATCTATTCGAACGCCGGCTACGAACTCGCCGCGGATGCGGTGACGCGCGGCAGCGGGATCGCGTTCGAGACCTATCTCACCGAAGCGGTATTCGCGCCGCTCGGGATGCGATCGACCGCACTGACCGGATCGCCCGCGGCGAGTGCGACGTCGACTATCGACGATCTCGCGCGTCTGCTCCGCGAATTGCATGCGCCGCGGCTCGTCTCGCGCACGACCAACGTGCGCATGGTGACCCCACACCAACCGGGCCTCCCCGGCATCCTGCCCGGCTTCGGCCGCCAGGCCGACAACAGCTGGGGTCTCGGTGCCGAGATCCGCGGCCACAAGTCACCGCACTGGACCGGGAGCCGCAACTCACCCGAGACGTACGGGCACTTCGGCCGCGCCGGCACCTTCGCGTGGTGGGACCCGACCGCCGAGCGGGGCCTCATCGTGTTGACCACCCGGGAGTTCGGCGAGTGGGCCCGTGTCGAATGGCCGCGCCTCAGCGACGCCGTGCTGTCTGAATGAATAGGGCGCGCGGCCTAAGTCCTACGACGGTATTTCGACTCTGGCGGAGCACGCGGCTGCTTTGCCATCAATAGTGGGCATAGTGATGACGAACATCATGTCATCTTGTGAAAAATCGTCGTATGAAGAATCCGTGAGATGCCCAGACTCTCCGAACTGAAGGCCCGCAAAACGCTGATGAGCGTTGGACTCGACGCGTCGAAGTTCGAATTGGCATGCAGCGTGACCAACGAGGTGTGGCTCACCGAGACGCATGTCGTGCGCTTCAACAAGGCGGGCGACGGACGGCTACGGCGTGAGGCGTTTCTCTCGCGATACCTCCCCGCGGAACTCGGGTATCCGCCCATCGTCGCCTACGGCGGCGAAGTCGGAGCCGACTACTTGATCCTCGAGCGCCTGCCCGGGCGGCCGCTCGCGCATTGCTGGTCGTCGATGAGCGACAGCGCGCGACAGAACGCAGTGAACCAACTCGCGCATCAACTGCAGCTGCTCCACTCCACCCGCACACCGCCGGGATTGCCCGCGATCGAGGCTCCACAGCTCATCCAAGCGGGCGTCGCGAAACCGACCGAACAGTTGACCCGCGCCATCGAGCAAGCCCGCCGATTGCCGAACGTGGACACCACGCTGATGTCGGATGTATCGCTACTCGTTCACGAACACGCGCAAGCGCTCGATCCCTTCGACAACAAGACATTGGTCCACGGCGACCTCACGTTCGAGAACATCTTGTGGGATGGCCGCAAGGTCACGATGCTCGACTACGAGTGGGCGCACGGCGCGCCGCGCGACGTCGATCTCGACATCTTGCTGCGTTGTTGCGCGTTGCCGTTCTTGCACGTTGCGCCCGCATACGAGCGACTCGCCGATCCTCGCGATTACCGAAACGTGCCCGGGTGGCTTGCACAGGCATACCCACAGCTGTTCGAGGTACCTCGGCTCGGCGCGCGCCTCGTGTTGTATTCGATCTCGTTCGACATGCGCGAGTTGTTGAAGTTCCCACCGCGGGCGTCTGCGCGCGACTTGTCGCCGCACCATCCACTGAATCGTATGCGACAGACCGTCGACGGGTGTTCGTACATCGCCCGATTCTCGGCCGCCCTCACTCGTTGATCTCTGCCTCGGGCTCTGCGTCGAGCCCTTCGTCGAACTCGTCTTCGCGCTCGTCGTCTTCTTCAGATTCGACCGGCGCATCTCGTCTCGTCGGCATCACGAGCGCGGCCGTACCACCGACGATGGCGAGCAGGCTCACCCAGACGTTGACGCGAACGCCGAAGAGATGTCCGGCCGGATCGATGCGCAGCAACTCGATCCACAGCCGACCTACGCCGTAGCCGACGACGTAGACCGCCAGCAGACGTCCTCGGGGAATCACCTTCTTGCGATCGAGCCACAGCAAGAAACCGACGAGCGCCAGATTCCACAGCATCTCGTAGAGGAACGTCGGTTGAAAGCTCGTCTCGTCGGCGTACTTCACCGGTCGATGCTCGGGGTCGATGCGTACGGCCCACGGCAGCGATGACGGCCGCCCGAAGAGCTCTTGATTGAACCAGTTGCCGAGGCGACCAATGGCCTGCGCAAGGGGCAGCGCGGGCGCAACGACGTCGAGGAGATCGCGGGTGTTGATACCCATGCGCCGTGCGTAGAACACGCCGACGACCACGCCGGCGAGCATGCCGCCAGGGATACCGAGGCCGCCCTGCCAGATCTTGAACGCGTCGATCCATTGGCCCTGGAAGGATCGCCAATCCGTGAGCACGTGGTACAGGCGCGCACCGATGAGGCCGGCCGGGACGGCCCGCAACGCCAGGACCTGGATAGCCGTCGGGTCGATGTGGCGCGCCGGGCAGCGCTTTTGACTCAACCAGACCGCGGCGAAGACCCCGAGCGCGATCATCAACCCGTAGGCGCGCAGTTGCAGATCGCCTATGTGGATGGCGTTGCTCGATGGGCTGGGAAACGACGCGAGCACGACGAGCGACCATACCAGTCGCACTAGTCTCCGCTCTGTCGAGGGCCGCTCGGGCCCTGGCCTCCGGGGCCATCGACCCAGGGAGGGCTATGTCCGTCGATACGCCTACCGCCGCAGTCGCCATCACCAATCTGCTCGCGACCTATGCCGAGTGCATCGATACCGGCGACCTCGACCGTGCCGCCCGTCTCTTCACCCATGCGCAGATCAAGGTAGGGGTCGGTCCGGCGGGTGCGAGCCTCATCGATTCGAACGCATTGTTGAAGGTGTGGCGCGACAACATCATCCTCCATGCCGACGGCACCCCCCGCACCAAACACGTCATCACCAACGCGAACATCGATGTCGACGAAGCGGGCGGCGTGGCCACGTGTCGCTCGTACTACACGGTGTTCCAACAACTCGAAGGTTTCGCCCTGCAACCGATCATCGCCGGCCGCTACCACGACAGCTTCGAATACGTCGACGAGAGTTGGCGGTGGCGCTTTCGCGACTACTCCCTCGTCGACCTCGTCGGCGACCTGTCACAACACTTGCGGATGGAGGTTCGGCTGTGACTGATGCGCTGCATCGGCTGTTCAGCCTGGACGGCAAGACCGCGCTCGTCACCGGCGGTGGTCAAGGGATCGGGCGCATGATCGCGCAGGGGCTCATCGAAGCCGGGGCCACGGTGTACATCGCGTCACGAAAGCTCGATCAGTGCGAGCAAACCGCTCGTGAGTTGTCCGAATTCGGCGAGTGCCATGCGTTCGGGGCCGATCTTTCGACCGAAGACGGGTGTCGTGCCCTCGTCGCGGCGTACCTCGATCAGCAGCCGTCGTTGTCGATCCTCGTCAACAATTCGGGAGCGAACTGGGGGGCACCGTTCGCCGAGTATCCCGATGCGGCATGGGATCGCGTCATGAATCTCAACGTTCGTGGCGCGTTCACGTTGACCAAGCTGCTCACACCCGCGCTCAGCGCGGCAGGCAGCCGCGATGATCCGTCGCGTGTGATCAATATCGGCTCCATACACGGCCTACACGTGCCCGAGCAATCACTCGAGGTGTACGCCTACGCCGCGAGCAAGGCGGCGATCCACCATCTCACCCCGGTGCTCGCCAAGCGACTGGGCCCGCTGCACATCACGGTCAATGCACTCGCTCCCGGGCCCTTCGAGAGCAGGATGATGAAGCAGACCCTCGAGCGCATGGGCGATCAACTGGCATCGATGTCGCCGTTGTCGCGCATCGGTCGCGGCGACGACATCGCGGGTGCCGCCATCTTCCTCGCGTCGCGCGCCGGCTCGTATGTGACGGGCTCGGTTATTGCGATCGACGGTGGGATCGCCACCACGTTGTGAGGTCGCGAACGCGCGCGATCACGAAGCGCCCGAATCGTGACGAGCGATGCTTCGTCTTCGCTCCGCTCTGCTGCAGGAACGTACGCGCCCGCTCGACAGGGCTGTCGCCATCGGCCGACGCGCCACCGCCGCGCCGCGTGCGGATGAGACTGACATCGGGAGAAGTGATGGCGCCTGCCCCATCGAGTCGTGTCAGCAACTGCGTGGTCTCGTCGATGCGTTCGGGCACGACCAGCGTGACGACGATCGCCGCGGGGTTTGCCACTTGTTCGAATCGACGGCGATAGCGGCGCGGGTTGGTCGCCGGATCGAAGTGCACGAGCAACTGCGCGCTGCCGGCGGGGCACGTGAAGCCCGAATCGTCGGTGACCACTCGGGCGCGCACACGGTCGGCGTTGAAGTCGCGCTGCTCGATCGCGGCCGCAGGAACACCGTGGCGAGAGAGCTCGCCCGCGACCCGAGTCGCGTCGGCGGAGCTGCGAGTGAACACGATCGTCGGCGAGGCGACGGACACGAGCTCGGCCACGAGCCGCACGCGGTCGGCGCGCTCGACGGACCAGAAGACATCGGAGGCAGACGTGCGCCGCGCTCGACTGACGGCCGAAAGCACCACTCGCTTCCCTCGCTCTCCCTCTCGTTGCCTGTGTTGCTCGCGGGGGTCGTGTGGACCCTGCGAGACGTGTTGCCATTGGATGACGTAGGGTGGCCGAGTCGCCCCTGCCGGCGCCACGCAGCGTCACCGTTCTGCAATCCACTTGAAATATACGCGCTCGCGCCGCGTCACACAACGATGCACCCGACAACGGGCCGATCGACCCGCCAGACTGGGTGCGCAGAGCTTCCCGCTCTGAAGGGCCGCTCGGGAAGCTTCCCGTCCGACGGCCGCTCATGCCGATCACCGGCACAAGGAGGACGCGGTGTTACAGAACGTGGCGCCCGGGGTGTCGGTTTGGCTCGGTCAGCCGTTGGCGCGAGGGGTCACCAATGCGGGGATCGTCGTCGAGGCCGATGGCATCACCGTCATCGACACGTTGATCGGGGGCAGCCGCACCGAGGCCTGCGCCGCCGCCGTCGAGTCGATCGGCCTGCCGGTACGCCGGGTGGTGCTGACCTCCTCCCACGTCCCGTATGTAGGCGGAGCAGGACGTTTCCGCCTCGCCGCCGTCTACGGAACGAGTCAGATCAGCGCCCATCTCGACCAACCGCCCAACATCGCCGGCTACCGCCAGCTCTATCCCGACGTCGCCCACGAGTTCGACGACATGGCCGCCCGGGCCGTCAGCCACGTCGTGGTCGACGCGGCGTGGCTGACCCCGGCGATCATCGCGGTGCCCACCACCGGTCAGATCGAGCAGAACCTCGTCCTACAGGTGCCCGGCGCGGGCGTCGTGTTCGCGGGCGCGATGTGCTCGTTCGGCGTGCGGCCGTTGGCCTTCGACGGCGATCCGGCCGCGTGGGCCGACGCCCTCGACCGCGTCGTCGCGCTCGGCGACATCATCGTGCCCGGGCAAGGACCGGTCGGTTCGCCGGCCGACGTCGCGATCCTCCAGCAGTACCTGAGGGCCTGCGTCGACGCTGCGGGCGACGCGCGCCGTCTCGGTACCGGTCCGTGGGAGCGCTGGGCCTGCCCTGAGTTCGATGCCGTCAACGTCGAACGCGCGGCAATACTCACCCGCGGTGAACGAGTCGTGCCACCGTCGATGCGACCGCTGCTCGGAATCGACTGACAGCCGAAGGCACGGTTCGATCGCGACGCCATAGATTTGACATCTGTGGAGCTCGTCGCGGCGCGCCTCGTTGGATTGACGCATTTCGCGTTCGTCGCGTTCCTCATCAGCGGCGGACCCATCGGTCGTCGCTTCCCTCGAGTGCGACCGGCACACATTGCGACGATCGCCATCACTGCTGCGATCAACTTGACCGGCAGTGATTGTCCGCTGACCGTGCTCGAAATGGATTTGTTGCGCGCGAGTGGACGCGTGCCGTACGACACAGGTTTCATCTCGCACTACTTCGTCGAGCCGTTTCATCCATCCGGCATAGACGGACGCGTCAACCTGGTGTTATTGGGTGCATGGATGGTGCCGACCGCGCTCGCGTACGGAATGCGGTCTCACCGCGCGAAACCCAATCCCGCGTGAAACGACCGACCAGAGTCACTTCCCCGCGTGCCATCGCTGATGGACCGCACGGTACAGACGCCAGCATCGACAAGGCGTCGATCGACAAGTAGCGCTCTCGGAATGTTTCGCCGCGCAAAGGGCTCGCTCGTGGCGCGACGAGCCTCTCGAACGGTCGCCGTGCGAAGATTCTTTCTACGGCGGCCGTTAGTCGTTTCTCTCGACAAATCGCAGTTCACGGTGTTGATCGCGCCGTCGGATGACCGGCGAGGCCCGCCGATCGACGACCGATGACGATGTTGTCTTACAGCGTGTCGGCCAGGAAGCCGATGCACTACCTATGGTCCATACCAGTGAGCTCAAGCGCATTCGACTGGCACGCGAAGCGGAAGGCAAGCAACCGTGCCGCATTCCGTGCGTCGACGCGCGGCTCGACAAGGAGCAACGCCTGCGCACGGCGACCGGCGACTACGGCTGTCTCGTGTGCGGCGCGGACCAGTTCAGCTGGTCGCAATACCGCGCGTGGCTGCAATTGGCCGCACGGACCACTGCGGCCCAACGACAGGGCAGCACCGCCGGCTGAGAGGCCTCGTCACGAACAGCCGCTCGTCGCGCCACAGTCGGTGCAGGCGTAACAGCTGCCGGCTCGGACCATCTGATTGCCACAGACCATGCACAATGGCGCGTCGGTGGCCCGAATATCGACACGGCGCGCCACGGTCGGCTCAGGTGACGGCTGGGGTGACGGCAGGGGTGACGCCCGGTGCGGCGACATGTCCATGCCCTGACGGGTCTCGGTGACCGACTCTTCGACACCGGGCAACGTGGGCTGCACACGCTCGTCGGTCGACAAGATGTTGAGCTCGCCCCGTTCGAGCGGATCGAGGTACATGAGCGAAAGCTTGCGGAACAAGTAGTCGACGATGCTCGTCGAAATACGCAAGTCGGGATCATCGGTCATGCCGGCGGGCTCGAAGCGCATGCCGACGAACGCCTCGACGAAGGCCCGCAACGGCACGCCGTATTGCAGACCGTGACTGACCGAGATCGCGAACGCGTCCATGATGCCCGCGAGCGTCGAACCCTGTTTGGACACCCGGATGAAGAGCTCGCCCGGACGGCCGTCGTCGTACTCGCCGACGGTCACGAAGCCCTTGCAGTCGGCCACACGGAACTCGAATGTCCGCGAGCGCCGGTTGCGCGGCATCCGCTCGCGCACGGGACGCGACGCGACGCGTTCGACCACTTGCGCCGCGGCCTGCACCGTGTTGGCCGCCGCCGGCACCACGTTGGCTGTCGATCGCTTGGACGACATCGGCTGCGCAACTTTGCAGTTGTCGCGATAGAGCGCCACGCATTTGACCCCGCGTGTCCAGGCCTCGAGGAGCAGTGACTCGATCTCTTCGATGGTGGTCTCTTCGGGACAGTTGATGGTCTTCGACTGCCCACCGCTGAAGAACGGTTGCAGCGCGGCCAACATCTTGACGTGGCCCATGTAGTGGATCGCGTTGTCGCCGATTGCACAGGCGAACACGGCCACGTCATCGGCGCGCAGGTGCGGCGCGCCGAGCACCGAACCGTGCGCGTCAACATGTTCGATGATGGCCTCGACGTGCTCGGGCGGGTAGCCCAGACGGCGCAAGGCGCGCGGCACCGTCTCGTTGACGATCTGCATCGTGCCCCCGCCGACGAGCTTTTTCACCTTGACCAAGCCAAGGTCGGGTTCGATGCCGGTGGTGTCGCAGTTGAGGACGAAGCTGATCGTGCCCGTCGGCGCGGCCACCGTGGCCTGGGCATTGCGCACGCCGACTTCACGTGCCAACGAACAGGTGTCGTCCCACACCCGAAGAGCCGCCTCACGCAGGTTGGTCGGCGTCGTCTCGAGATCGAGTTGCGCGGCGGCATCGCGGTGCATCTGCAGCACTTGCAGCATCGGTTCGCGGTTGGTGGCGAAGCCCGCGAACGAGCCCATACGTGCCGCAACGCGCGCGGAGGTGCCGTAGGCCTCACCGGTCATCAGCGCCGTGATACCCGCGGCGTAGGAGCGTCCGCGGTCGGAATCGTAGGGCAATCCGACGGCCATCAACAGGGCTCCGAGGTTGGCGTAGCCGAGACCGATCTGGCGGAACTCTCGAGTCGTCTGCGCGATCTTCTCGGTCGGATACTCGGCGTTGCCGATCAGGATCTCTTGCGCGGTGAACACGACGGCGACGGTCGCCCGGAAACCGTCGACGTCGAAGCCCTCGACGCCCTCGGCATCGTCGTGGAGATACTTGAGCAAGTTGAGACTGGCGAGATTGCAACTCGAGTTGTCGAGGTGGAAGTACTCCGAACACGGGTTGCTGGCGGTGATACGACCGGTGTTGGGCGCGGTGTGCCAACGGTTGATCGTGGTATCGAATTGCACCCCGGGATCGGCGCATTCCCACGCGGCTTCGGCGACCTGACGGAAGAGATTGCGGGCGGGAACGCTCTTGATGACGCGCCCATCGAGACGAGCCCGCAACTGCCATTCGCTGTTGTCGACGACGGCGCGCATGAACTCGTCGGTGACGCGCACCGAGTTGTTGGCATTTTGGTACTGAATGGAGAAGTTGTCGCGACCGTCGAGATCCATGTCGAAGCCGGCATCGCGCAGCGCGCGCGCCTTGCGCTCTTCGATGGCCTTGCACCAGATGAACTCTTCGACGTCGGGATGATCTATGTCGAGCACGACCATCTTGGCCGCACGCCGGGTCTTGCCCCCTGACTTGATCGTGCCCGCCGATGCATCGGCGCCGCGCATGAAGCTCACGGGACCACTGGCGGTGCCGCCCCCGCCGAGTTGCTCCATCGAGGCACGGATGTTGCTCAGGTTGACTCCCGAACCAGATCCGCGCTGGAAGATCTTGCCTTCTTCGACATACCAATTGAGGATCGAATCCATCGTGTCGTCGACCGCGAGGATGAAACAGGCGGCCGCGACCTGGGGAGTATTCGCGACGCCGATGTTGAACCACACCGGCGAGTTGAACGCCGCCCGCTGCGAGATCATGACGTACTTGAGCTCGTCGCTGAACGCCCGCGCCTCGGCGGCATCGACGAAATACCCATCGCGTTCGCCCCAGGCCGTGATGGTGTCGACGATGCGGTCGACGACCTGCTTGAGCGACCATTCACGCGTGGGCGTGCCGAGCGCGCCACGAAAGTATTTCTGGGCGAGGATGTTGCTGGCGTTGACCGACCACGAGACGGGCACTTCGATGCCCATCTGCTCGAAGATGACCGTGCCGTCGCGATGGTCGGTCAGCCGCGCGTCGCGCGAATGCCATTGGACCATGTCGTAGGGATCGACACCTTCGGTCGTGAACCAACGACGTACACCGATGGCAACCTGGTCGGACGCTATCGCCATGAGGCGAACTCCTTCTCGTGGATCAAAACGCTAGCTGTGGAAACGGCGGGCTCCTCGATATCGCGGAAGCGGGCGGCGTGGCGCCGGCCACGACACCGCACCCTCGAAGACCGCCGCCCGATGGGTACATACGGCGCGACGGGCAAACCAGGCCTGGACGCCTGGCCGACAGAGCAAGACCCCCCTGCCAGTCGGACGTCCTCCACAGGTTGAGTCGAACCCACCAAAGTGCGAGACGTCAGCCACCATCCGGCCCACCGCGCCGCGCCGTATGCCGAGTCGGACGGTACGACGCCCAGCCTGTGGAGCGATAGGGGATGACACTGTGAATTGTCGGTGGACAGGACAGCGCCGTCGGTGGAGAAGTCGGCGGCCGTCCACAGGCGCGGCAAAATCAAGGGCGGGCGCCATCCGCGCAGTACCGTCGGGTGCGTGCGCCAGTTGCTGCCCGTTACCCTCGACTCGGTCGACCCGAGCACGCTCTACGCGGCCGACGAGCGCCCGCGGCACCGCGACCGGCCGTGGCTGTTGCTCGACATGATCTCGAGCGCGGACGGCGCCACGCATATCGACGGTACGTCGGGCGCACTCGGCAGCGAAGGCGACCATGTGGTGTTCCGCGCCATCCGAGCGGTGGCCGACGTGATCCTCGTCGCCGCGGGCACGGTGCGCAGCGAGAACTATCGACCGGTTCGGGCCACAGAGGCGGTGCGCGCGCAGCGAGTGGCCCGCGGTCAGGCACCCCTGCCACGACTCGCGATCTTGTCGCGCCACCTGGACTTCGACTTCGATGCCGACTTGTTCACGAGCGATGAACCCCCGCTGTTGTTGACCACCACCGCCGCACCCGCCAGCGCGTTGCGCCGGGCCGAGGCGATCACCGAAGTGGTTCGGTTCGAAGGCGATCGCGTCGACCTGATCGAAGCGGTGCAAGCGCTGGCCCTGCGCGGTGCCGGCATCGTGCTCGCCGAAGGCGGGCCCACCCTCAACGGACAACTGCACGACGCCGGGCTGATCGACGAACTCTGTCTCACGCTGTCGCCGCTTTTGGTCGGTAGCGACGCTGCCCGCGTCATCGACGGCGCCCGGCTCCATTTGCAACGCCTCTCGCTCGATCGGGTCCTCGAAGAGGACGGATGGTTGTTCTTGCGGTACCTGCGGGCCTGACTGCAGCCGCGCTCAGACGAGCGCGGCGGACCATCACCGCTGCAGGCTCGCGGGAAGGACGATGCGCTGGCCGGGACGCAGCATGGAGCCGCCGGCAGCGCGCTCGAGCGCGGCGACCACGACCCGCGGGTCGCGATCGGGCGCGAGGGCGACGGCGAGATCCCACAATGTGTCGCCGGGGCGCACGACGTGGACGGCAACCGGGCGGATCTCCGCGCCGGACGTGCCGTCGGCACTGGCGCGACCGCCGACGAAGGCCATCACGAGGATGACCCCGACGAGCAGCACCAGGAAGGCGCAGGCCGCCGCGCGGCGGCGCCGGTAGACGGCGACGCGGCGAGGGTCGAGCGGCGGGCGGGCCACACGACGCTCGCCGTCGGACCAGGACAGGGGGCGCGACGCAGGGTGTGCGTCGGGTCGTGGCGCCGGGCGGGGCGACCGGGCAGCGCCGGGGTGCATTTGGGTGGTTCGAGTAGCCATGGTCGTCATTGTCCCGAGGGGGTGAGACAGCGAAGCGGGGATGCTTGACATGGAACCTCCGTTCGATGAACATCTGTTTGTCGATTGTGTGTTCGCCGAACAGGTGTTTGACGAACGCTCGTTCGCCGCCTATCCTGGCGAACAACAGTTCGACCTGTCAAGTCCGATTTCCCCACCGCCCTGCCTCACGAAGCGAGCATCCCCATGACAGAGATCACCCTCACGGCCCGCCAGCACGAGGTCCTCGAGTTCATCGACCGAATGATGCGTGAGCGCGGCTATCCCCCGTCCGTTCGCGAGATCGGCGAGGCCGTCGGGTTGACGTCGCCGTCCACCGTGCACGCGCATCTCCGCACCTTGCAGCGCCTCGGCTATCTCCGGCGTGACCCCACAAAGCCCCGCGCCATCGAGGTGCGCTACGACCCCAACTCGGGCGCCGCAATGGAGCGCCGGCCGGTTCGCCACGTGCCGCTCATCGGCGATGTCGCCGCCGGTATGGGCGTCCTCGCCCAGGAGAACGTCGAGGAGATCATGCCCCTCCCCGCGGATCTCACCGGCGACGGCGAGTTGTTCATGTTGCGGGTACGGGGCGACTCGATGGTCGAGGCCGGCATCCTCGACGGCGACTTCGTCGTTGCGCGCGTACAGCCGACCGCAGCCAACGGCGAGATCATCGTCGCCGGCATTCCCGGCAACGAGGCCACGATCAAGTACTTCAAGTCCACGCGTAACAAGATCACGTTGAGCCCTGCCAACGAGCGGTTGCAGCCGATCGAGTACGACCCGGCCGACATCTCGATCTACGGGCGAGTCGTCACCGTATTACGTCGCCTTTGACCGTTCGGGGTCGCGTGTTCGCGTGACCCCGGACGCCGTCGTTTGCGACTACGAGAGCTTCGCCAACGATGCCGCGTACCGCTGCGGATCACGCGCCGTGCCCAGCGAATCGGTCCGGAACTCGTCGACGATGTTGCCTTTCTTGTCGATCAAGAAGGTCGCGCGGATGGCGCAACCCAACTGGTCGTTGAACACGCCGTAGTCCTTGGCCACCGCGCCGTGGGGCCAGAAATCCGACAGCACGGGGAAGGTGAACCCCTGTTGTTCGGCCCATACGCGCTGCGAATGACGGCTATCGCACGAGACGGCGAGCACCTGCACTCCGGCCTGCTCGAAGTCGCTGTAGTCATCGCGAATGCGGCAGAGCTCAGCTTCACACGTACCGGTGAAGGTGAACGGATAGAAGTGCAGCGCGACCGCGCTGGTGCCCTTGAAAGCGGACAACGTCACGTCGTTGCCGGCCTGGTCTTTGAGCGTGAAATCGGGGGCGGCTTTGCCCACCTCTGCAGTCATTCGATCCTCCAACAGATTCGTCGGCCCGAGCGTATCGGGCGGATCTTCGCGACAAACTGCGCTCAGCCGTCGATCACACGCCCCTAGTGAGCAGATCGGCGAGCGCCGCATACGCGAACGTCAGATACGGGCGCTCGATGCGCTCGTCTCGGGTGTGTGAGATCTCCGCATCGCCGGGACCGAAATTCGCCGCCGCGATACCGCGCTCGGCGAAGAACGCCACGTCGGTCCAACCGAGTTTCGCCCGCACCTCGAGATCGCTCCGTCCGCACAATGCCGCGACCAGCGGATGGGTCAAATGCGGCGCGGCGGCGGCGCCGACGTCGACGACTTCGAAGTCGTCCCCCGGCTCGAGCACCGGGCCCAGCACTTCGCGCACGTGCGCCTCGGCCTCGGCTGCGCTGCGATCGGGGGCGAAGCGATGATTGATGGTGATCGTCGCGCGGTCGGGCACGACATTGCCCGCCGCACCGCCATCGACGTAGACCGCCTGTAGGCCTTCGTGATAGCGGCATCCTTGGATCTCGGGCTGGCGCGGATCATACGCAGCCAAGATCGACAGCAACTCCCCCATGCGATGGATGGCGTTGCGGCCCATCCACGCCCGAGCAGTGTGAGCGCGCGCACCGCGTAGCGTGACCAGGATGCGCATCGTGCCCTGGCATCCCGCCTCGAGGGCCACCGCGGTCGGTTCGCCGAGCAACGCGACGTCGGCCGTCAACAACTCGGGACGTTCGCGTTCGATGGTGCGCAGGCCGTTGTACTTCGATGCCACTTCTTCGCACTCGTAGAACACGAATGTGATATCGACCGCCGGCTCGACCATGGTGCGGGCGAGCTCGAGCATGACCGCCAACCCACCCTTCATGTCGGCCGAGCCGAGCCCCCACAGGGTGTCGCCCTCGATACGCGCGACCGCGTTGTCGTTGACGGGCACCGTGTCAGTGTGACCACCGAGCACGACGCGGTAGCGCCGACCGAGCTGCGTGCGCGCGATCACGTTGTTGCCGATGCGGGTCACTTCGAGGTGCGTGAACGAACGCAGCTCGCGCTCGATGCGGTCGGTGATCGCCGTCTCGTCGTGGCTCACCGATGGGATGTCGACGAGCAGCGCGGTGAGCGCGAGCAGATCGCGCTCGGGCAGGATCGGATTCTCGAGCGGCATGTTCAGCGCACGCCCAGTCGCCGGGCGACGAGCTCGAGCTGGTCATCGGACTGCACGACGGCCACGCGGACGTAGCCGCTCGCGGCCTCGCCGTAGAACTCGCCCGGGCTCACGAGCACACCCCCGCGCGCGGCCAGCGTCCGCGCCAGGCCCCACGCGTCGCCGTCGGGCGCGGGCGCCCAGAGGTAGAAGCCGCCCTGGGGCAGATCGCACGGCGCACCGACGGCGGCCATGATCTGCTGCGCGCGCTCGAGACGGCGGTAGTAGCGGTCGCGTTGCGCGTCGACGTGCGCATCATCGGAGAAGGCGGCAACGGCGGCGGATTGCACGGGGCCGGGCACCATGAGGCCCATATGTTTGCGCACCTCGGCGAGATAGTCGACGAGGTCGGGGTCGCCGGCGTAGAAGCCTGCCCGCGCACCGGCGAGGTTCGACCGTTTGGACAGCGAATGCACCGCGACGACACCGTCTGGGCCGTGTTCGAGGATGCTGCGCGGCGCGCCGTCCCAGGTGAATTCGATGTAGCACTCGTCGCTGAAGACCGCGACGTCGTGCGCGCGACCCCATGCCGCGACAGCACCGAGGTCGTCGAGACCGCCCGCGGGGTTGCCCGGTGTGTTGACCCACAACGCCAGCGCCCGGCGCGAGTCGTCCTCGCTGATGGCCGAGAGGTCGAGGCGCCATTTGTCGTCGAGAGGGACCGCCACCGAACGGCAACCGGCGAGTGTCGCCCCCATCGAATACGTCGGGTAGCTGACCGCGGGGAACAAAATGGTGTCGCGCTCTGGTGTGCGCAGGTGAAGGAGTTGCGGCAACAACGCCACGAACTCCTTCGTGCCGACGCAGGCCGCGAGGTGCGCGGGGTCGACGGTGATGTCGAAACGGCGCTGCATCCAGGCCGCGGCACCCCGGCGATAGGCCAGGGAACCGATCGACGCCGGATAGCCGCGCTCCGCGTTGGAGGAGCCCAACGCCGCGATCACTCCGGGCATCGTGGCATCGGTGGGCGTGCCCACCGAAAGATCGACACAGCCACCCTCGTGGTTGTCCGCCACTGCCTTGAGTTCGTCGAGGCGATCGTACGGATACGGCGGGGGACGAAACCCTTCGCTCATTCGAAGCCTTTCATTCGGGCCCAAGCTCACCCGCTACGGTTGCGCCGTGCATTTTGGTTTCTACCTGATCGGCAGGCCTTCGGCCGCCACAAATACCTTGGTACCGCTCGCGTCGCCCGAGTTTCTCATCCCCTTCGCCCCGCATGCCGAATCGCACGCGCCCGGGCCGTGGCCCTTCGAGCGCTGCCGCCGGTGACAACTACCTCGTCGATGACCACCAATCGAACATCTCCAACGGTTGCTGCACCAGGTCGCGGCTACCTCTTCGAAATATTCCTGGTGAGCTTCGCCGCGCTCCTCTTGGAGATCAGCTACACGAGGGTCGTCTCGTTCAAGCTCTTCTACTACTACACGTATCTCACGATCGGTCTGGCGTTACTGGGCATCGGATGCGGTGCGGTACTCGTGGCGATCTCGGGGCGGCTGCAACGCGCCGACACCGACACCGTGTTGATCTGGAGCGCGCTGATCGGCGCGGTCAGCGTGCCGATCGGATATCTCGTCATCGCGTTGACGACCATCGACACGCTCGCCATTTGGGCATACCACCCGCGTGCGACCTTCTCGAACATCCTTCGCCTGCTGCTCATCTGCCTCGCCCTGTTCGCCGCGTTTCTCCCGATCGGCGTCATCATCGCCACCCTCTTCGCACGGGGCACCGAGCAGATCAATCGTCTCTACTTCGCGGATCTGCTCGGCGCCGGGATCGCTTGTCTCGTTGTCGTGTTCCTGCTCAACCATCTGGGTCCACCGGCGGCCATCATGCTCGCCGGCGTCGTCCTCGGCGTCGTCGCGCTGCGTCTGTGCATCCGCCGCAGCCCCCGCGTATCGCCGCTGGCGGGACTGCTCGCCGTCGCGCTCGCAATCGGTGTCGTCGCGCCGGGCATACTTCCCGAACTTCGCGCCGATACGACGAAGACCTTTCGTGACACGACGGTCATCTACTCGAAATGGAGCGCCCTCTTCCGTGTCGACGTGAACGAGTTGATCCCCGATGTGCGTCTGCTGATGCACGACGGCTTGCTCGGCTCGGCTATCTATCGATTCGACGGCAACGTGTCGTCACTCACTCGCTATGACACCGACGAGCGCAAATTGCCCTTCGCCACTCTCGGCGCCTCGCCCGAAGACGTATTGATCATCGGCGCCGCGGGGGGCAACGAGGTCCTCGCCTCGCTGTATTTCGACGCGGCCCATATCGATGCGATCGAACTCAACCCCGTCACCTACTCATTGGTCACCAAGGAGTACGCCGACTTCGCCGGTCATCTCGCCGAGCACCCGAAGGTGAACTACGTGCGGGGCGAAGGTCGCTCGTTCCTGGCGCGCCAGGACAAGAAGTACGACCTGATCTGGTACCCCGCGCCCGACAGTTATTCGGCCAACGCGGCCGCCGCGGGAGCGTTCGTGCTCTCCGAGAGCTACCTGTACACGCGTGAGGCGATGACCGAGAGCCTCGACCATCTCGCACCGAACGGGATCATCGCGTGGCACTACGGAGAGTTCGACTTCAACGCGAAACCGAATCGCACCGCGCGCTACATCAATACCGTGCGCGAGGCACTCCGCGTACGCGGGGTCGAGGACACCTCGAAGAACATCATGATCGCGACGACACCGGCGACGCTCGGCGGCAACACGCTGTCGACGGTGCTCGTCAAGGCGACGCCGTTCACCGACGAAGAGATCAACAATTTCGCCGCCGCGCTGGGGACGTTGCCGGGATCGGTACTGCGATTCGCTCCCGACCATCCGATCGAGACCAACGTGGTGAGCGAACTCCTCAATACACCCGATGGCGAGATCGACCGGTGGAGTGATACGTACGCCTACGACGTCAGTTTCATCAGCGACGACGCACCGTTCTTCTGGCACTTCACACCGTTTCGCGACGTGATCGCCGACTTCGACGAGGCGATCGACCGGACCGAAAAGGAGAATTCGGTCGGCGAGCGCGTCCTGCTGCTCCTGCTCGGCGTCGCCGTCCTCTTCGCCGCCGTCTTCTTGTTACTGCCGTTCGTGGCGATTCGATCGACATGGTCGGCGCTGCCACGAAAGAAGGGCTCGGCCCTCTACTTCGCGTCGCTGGGACTCGGCTTCATCTTCTTCGAGATCGTCTTGATCCAGCGACTCACGCTCTTTCTCGGCTATCCCACGTATTCGTTGACGGTCACCCTTGCGTCGATCCTGATCTTCACCGGCGTCGGAGCGTTCCTCAGCGCCCGACTCGAGCCCCGCTCGGGCCGACTCCTCCCGTCGCTGCTCGCCGCGATCGTCGCGCTCACGTTGTTCTTCCAAATCGCGCTGCCCGAGATCACCGACGCGTGCCTGGGTTGGCCACTACCGGCGCGTGTCCTGCTCGTATTCGTAATCCTCGCCCCGCTCGGAATCTGCCTGGGGATGTTCATGCCGCTCGGCCTCGGCGCAGTCGCCCATATGACCGAGTTCTCGCGTGAGTACGTCGCGTGGGGATGGGCCGTCAACGGATTCTCCTCCGTCATCGGCGCCGTGCTCAGCACGATCCTGGCAATGATGTTCGGCTTTCGCGGAGTCCTGTTCTTGGCCCTGCTCGCGTACGTGATCGCCCTCGGCGCGCTGCACCGCCTGCTCGCCAACAGTCCGACCACCGGGCCGATCACCTAGACCGCTCGCCGCGGCTGCCGGCAGAGCGGCTCCCGGCAAACCGGGGAGTCAGCCGACGACGAACTCGCGCAGGCGCCCGACGGACCCTGCCTCGAGTCGGGCGCGCACCCGCACACCCTCCTCGTCGGGAGTCTCCACGAGAACCTGGCCCTCGCGGTGGACCGCCGCCAACACGTCGCCTCGATCGAACGGAATCCACAATTCGGTCACCTCGGTCATGGCCCGCACCCGGTCACCGATCGCCAACATCAGTTCGTCGATACCAACGCCCGTCATCGCGGAGACCGCGACCGAGCCGGGGAACTTGTCGGCGAGACGCCGGGGCTCGTCGCTGGTGTCGACCTTGTTGAAGACCAACAGCTCGGGCACCGTGCCGGCACCGATCTCGGTCAGTACCGAACGCACGACATCGATGTTGGCTTCGGGATCGGGGCCGGATCCGTCGACGACGTGTACCAACAGGTCGGCATCGACCACGACGTCGAGCGTGGACTTGAACGCCTCGACGAGTTGATGCGGCAGCTTGTTCACGAACCCGACGGTGTCGGACACGAATACGGTCTCGCCACCAGGGAGCTGCAACCGCCGCGTGGTCGCGTCGAGTGTTGCGAACAACCGGTTCTCGACCAGCACACCCGCGTTGGTGAGCCGGTTGAGTAACGTCGACTTGCCGGCGTTGGTGTAACCGACGATCGACACGGATCGATTGGCGCTGCGCCGGCGCGCTTTGGACTGTGTCGAACGATGACGGCGTACATGCTCGAGGTCGTCTTCGAGCTTGTGGATGCGGCGCTGGATGCGGCGACGATCGATCTCGAGCTGCGTTTCGCCCGGGCCACGCGTGCCGATGCGACCGGCTTGTTGCGACAGCCGGGCACCTGAGCCGCGGATACGGGGCAGGCGATAGCGCAGCTGCGCCAATTCGACTTGTGCTTTGCCCTCTTGGCTGTGGGCGTTCTGAGCGAAGATGTCGAGGATCACCGCGGTGCGATCGATTGCGGTGCGGCCGAGCAACTTCTCGAGATTGAATTGCTGCGCCGGCGTCAGTTCGTCGTCGAACACGACGGTGTCGCTGTCGACCTCTTCGGACAAGTCACGAATCTCTTGTGCCTTGCCTTTGCCGACATACGTGGCAGGGTCGGGAGCGTCGCGTCGTTGGTTGACCCGACCGACCGTGTCGGCACCAGCGGTGTCGATGAGCAGCGCCAACTCGTCGAGCGATCGCTCGACATCGTCGACGCGGTTCGGCGGCACGGTGACACCCACGAGCACGATGCGTTCGCGGAAGCTGCGTTCGATGAGCGCGCCGGCAGCGTCGCCACCGACATCACCGAACCCGCCGCGGTGAGACGATTCGGATTCAGCCACGCGGCAGCTCCACTTCTGCAATGAATACCGACGGCCCGATGAGCGTGGCGTCGGCGCCGTCGAGCACCACGCGGGCCGCACCACCGGGCATGTGCACGGTGACGTCCGCGCCGACCAGTCCCCACCGCTGCGCAACGAACGCTGCGACAGCGGCACCGCTGCCGCACGCCTCGGTGATGCCGACACCGCGTTCCCATACGGCGAGATCGATGGCGTCGGCAGTGCCCGGGGTCGGCGCGATGAACTCGACATTGATACCGCCGCCCGCGTGCTCGAACTGCGGGCCGAGACGCGCGAGATCGATCGACCATGCATCGTCGACAAGCACGACCCAGTGCGGATTGCCGATGTCGGCGGCAGCGCTCTTGCCGATGTCGTAGCCGGGGGGCGCAGCGGGCACTGTCGTGCGTTCGCTGACCTTGCCCATCGACACGCTCGCTTGGACGGTCAGCGGGTTGTCGGTCGCGGACACGGCGACCACCCGTAGACCCGCGTCGGTCGCAATGCGAAGATCGCACGCGCCCGCACCACGACGGGTTAGCTCGGCTTGCGCGAGACAGCGGATGCCGTTGCCACTGATCTCGGCGCGTGACCCATCGGCGTTGTACAGCGTCATGCGCAGATCGTGGTGCGCATCGGGCTGACGAATACCCACGATCAATCCATCGGCGCCCACGCCGCGCGTGCGATGGCAGACATGGCGCGCGAGATCAGCGTCGTACGCGCCCGCATCGTCGTCGCTGTCGACGAGCGCGACGAGGAAGTCGTTGCCCAATCCGTGATGCTTCGTCAACCGCACGTTTTGCATTCTTCCAGCACCGAGTCGCGCGCCTCCAGCGGATTTGAGCCGTCGAGCCACCGTATTCGCGGATCACGGCGAAACCAACGCTCCTGGCGGCGGGCGAACCGCTTGGTGCGGGCAATGGCAGTCGCCAATGCCTCGGCCAGCGAGCACTTGCCGTGCACGTGCTCGATCAGCTCTTTGTAGCCGAGCGCCTGCCCGGCGGTGCGGGAAAGCCCCGCCGGTTCGTCGAGCAGCGCTCTCACTTCGTCGAGCAGACCCACCTCCATCTGCTGCGCGTAGCGCGCTTCGATGCGACGATCGAGTGCCGTTCGATCCATGCCGACGGCGAGGAGCCGGGTGGTGGTCGTGGCATACGCGGCCAAGCCGGGGCCGAACGACGAGAACGGCCGGCCGCTGCCCAACGTCACCTCGAGCGCCCGCACGATACGGCGACGGTTGGAGGGCTCCATCCTCGACGCCGCAACGGGGTCGACCTCGGCCAAACGACGGTGCAGCCCCGCGGTATCCGCATCCGCGTCGAGCGCGACGCGGACCGATTCGTACTGCGGTGGGATGTCGAGTTGGTCGACGATGGCACGTAGGTAGAGACCGGTGCCCCCGACGAGCAACGCCACCCGCCCCCGGGCCTCGATAGCTGCGACCGCAGCGAGCGCGTCGCGTTGATACAACGACAACGAGTAGTCGACCGACGGTTCGGCGACATCGATCATGTGATGGCGCACGAGCTGCTGGTCGCTCGCGGACGGCTTGGCCGTGCCGATGTCCATACGCCGGTACACCTGCATGGCATCGACGGCCACGATTTCGATGTCGCCCCGCGCTCGTGCGACCATCATCGCGATCGCCGATTTGCCGGTCGCCGTGGGCCCGACGAGTGCCAGCATCACCAGAACTCGGCGAGCAACTGGTAGTAGTCCAGTCGCAGCGGATCAGGCCGGGGCACGCCGTAGGCCTCGAAGAAAAGTGGGACCAGCTCGACGCTGATGTTGTCCGCAATCACCTTGGCCCCCATCGCGAGATCGGCGTAGCGATCGGAGACGCCGGCGCGGTCCCAGTCGACGATGCCGGCGACGCCGGCGTTGTCGAGGAACACCGAACGCAAGTGCCACGCACCGTGGGCGAAGACCAAGTCTTCTTCGCTCGGTTTGGTCTCGGTGAGGATCTCGAACAACCGCGACGGTGGATAGCGTCGATACGCCTCGGACAGTTGCATCTCCTCGTAGCGGCCGGCGCGCAGCTTGCGCTGGATCGATCGCAGCCGGATGTCGAGCCGATTGCTGAACGGGCACCGATCGATCGGCACTTCGTGGACGAATCGCAACGCCTTCGCGAAATGCTCGACGATCTCCGGTGGACCGTGCACTGTCTCGCGCGCGGTCGCCGCGACACCCGCGGGCAGCGCCAGGACCGTGGCGTGACCGCCGACGGGCAGCGACTCTGATGCGAGCACCTTGGGAACGGGCAACCGGCGATCGAGCCAATCGAGCCGGTCGATCTCCGCGAGCACGCTGAAGGGGTCGCTACCGTCGGCCACTTTGAGCAGCCGGAACGGCCATCCTTTCTTGCACTGCAGGAGAAAAACGCGCGTGCCCCGGTTCTTGTGCTCGAGCGACATCACGACCCCGTCCGCGACCGCTTCGAGCACCGCATCGGGCAAACCGTCGGGGATCACGAGCTGCTCTGCCGGCACGGTCATTTACCCGACGGATAACGCGATCCGGGTGCGGTGACGAGGTCGCGCCGTGACGCCGACGAGCCTGCCCATCAAGTAGTGCGATGCCGAATCGATTACACGGACATCGGCGAACGAACCGATGCGGATCGGATCGGCGGCGAAGTGCACGAGCTTGTTCTGCCGCGTGCGCCCGGTGAGCACCGACGCGTCGCGCTTGCTCGGGCCTTCGATGATCACTTCTTCGACGCGCCCGACCCGAGCGGCGTGCTTGCGCCGACCCGACCGCTCGACGACCGCGCGCAGTCGCTCGAAGCGCTCGACGCAGATGTCGTGGGGAACGAATCGGTCGACCATCTCCGCGGCGTCGGTGCCGCTGCGAGGCGAGAAGATGAACGTGTACGCGCTGTCGAACTCGGCCTCGGCCACCACTTGTAAGGTCTGCTCGAAGTCTTCGTCGGTCTCACCGGGGAAGCCCACGATGATGTCGGTCGACACGGCGAGATCGGGGATCGACTGGCGCGCCGCCGCCAACTTCTCGAGATAGCGCTCGGCCCGGTAGCCGCGATGCATGGCCGACAGGATCCGGTCGCTGCCGCTCTGTAGCGGCAGGTGCAGGTGCTCGCACACCGTCGGCGTGGTCGCCATGGCTTCGATGGTGTCGGGACGCAGGTCTTTGGGATGCGGGCTCGTGTAGCGGACCCGGCGGATGCCGTCGACTGCGCCGACGGCGCGGAGCAACGAGGCGAACAACGGACCCCGCTTGGTGAGATCGCGCCCGTAGCTGTTGACGTTTTGCCCGAGCAGCGTGACCTCGACGACGCCGCTGTCGGCGAGTCTGCGTACCTCGTCGACCAGATCGTCGATGGGCCGGCTGATCTCGCGACCGCGTACCGACGGAACGATGCAGAACGCGCACGAATTGTCGCAGCCCACCTGGATGGTCACCCATGCGGCGTGGTCGAGTTCGCGTCGCGCGGGGAGCGAACTGGGGAAGGCCTCGGCGTCGTTGCGAACGGCTTCGTCGAGGATCTCGACGATCGGGCCGTGCTCGGCGGCCAGGCGCAGCAATTTGCCGGCACGATGCACGTTGTGCGTACCGAAGACCACATCGACGTGCCCGGCCCGCTGCCGCACCACGTCGCGGTCTTTCTGGGCCAGACACCCGCCGACGGCGATCTGTAGTTCGGGGCGGCGGTCCTTCTCGACCTTGAGATGGCCCAACAGGCCGTAGAGCTTGTTGTCGGCGTTCTCGCGTATGCAACACGAGTTGAGCACGACGACATCGGCCTCTTCGACCACGGTCGTCGCCTCGTACCCGTCGGCCTCGAGCAACCCGGCGATCCGCTCAGAGTCGTGCTCGTTCATTTGGCACCCGAAGGTGCGCACGACGTACTTGCGGGCCATTACACGAAGGCTAGGCCGCCAGCGCTGCGACATGCGACGTCGAGGGCCCGTATGTCAGGGCCCCCAACGTGTCGGCACGTGGCGATTACTACCGCTCAGTGAGTATGGAACGGCCGGCCGTTCCGCATCCTGCGTGGGTTGTCCACGATGAGGCGGACCGAGCCACATACGGAAGGAGCCGGCCGTGCTGATCCATGTTCCTCCTGGGGTGCCTGTCCTGGCAATGGACGTGCACAAGAATTCGATTTCGACGGGTTTCCTCGAGCCGGGT
>DATLFA010000054.1:0-242810 GCA_035525225.1 Acidimicrobiales bacterium | reverse complement strand
CCCCGAGGCCCCGCCGCCTGCTCATCGCCAACAACGCGGGCGAGCACGCTCGCCCGCGCCCAAAAAACACTCCCAACACTTATCGAAACGAACTCTTGACAGGCCGTTCCACATCAGTCGTCGAGCGAGATCGGCTCGTCGAGCGAAATGACGTCGGCGCCGTTGCTCTCGACGGGCGCCGGGCGCACCGTGCGCCAGACGCGCTCGGAGATCTCGACCATGATCTCGGGGTTCTCGATCAAGAAGGTCTTTGCGTTTTCACGGCCTTGACCCAGTTGCTCACCGTCGTAGGTGAACCAGGCGCCCGACTTCTTGACGATGCCCAAGTCGACGGCCAAGTCGAGCACGGAGCCCTCACGGCTGATGCCCTTGGAGTACATGATGTCGAACTCGGCCTGCTTGAACGGCGAGGCGCACTTGTTCTTGACCACCTTGACGCGAGTGCGGTTGCCCACGACCTCGACGCCGTCTTTGATGGACTCGATGCGGCGGATGTCGAGACGCACCGACGAGTAGAACTTGAGCGCCCGTCCACCCGGGGTGGTTTCCGGGGAACCGAACATCACGCCGATTTTCTCGCGCAGCTGGTTGATGAAGAGACAGATGGTGTTGGACTTGTTGAGGTTGGCCGTGAGCTTGCGCAGTGCCTGCGACATGAGGCGAGCCTGCAAGCCGACGTGGGTATCGCCCATCTCGCCTTCGATCTCGGCACGAGGCGTGAGTGCGGCGACGGAGTCGATGACGATCACGTCGATCGCACCCGAGCGCACCAACATGTCGACGATCTCGAGCGCTTGCTCACCGGTATCGGGTTGCGAGATCAACAATTCGTCGACATCGACCCCGATGGCCCGCGCGTAGACCGGATCCATCGCGTGCTCGGCGTCGACGTAGGCGCAGACCCCGCCGTTGCGTTGCGCCTCGGCCACCACGTGCAGCGCGAGCGTGGTCTTGCCCGACGACTCGGGACCATAGATCTCGGTGATGCGACCCCGAGGCAACCCGCCGATGCCGAGCGCCAGGTCGAGGGCGAGCGCACCGGTGGGGATCGACTCGATGCCCATGGTCGTCTTTTCGCCCATCTTCATGACGGCGCCCTTGCCGAACTGCTTTTCGATCTGACCGAGGGCGATCTGCAACGCCTTGTCGCGGTCGAGTCCCTCTTTTTGGGTGTTGGATTCGCGGGTGCTGTGTTCTTTCGCCATGTTGCTGGTTCTCGCTTGTTCGTTGTTGACGGAGGCCGGCGCACCGACGAGCTGGTGTTGTCGACCCTAACGAGGGGGTGTGACAGGCTCCCGTTGCGGATCACATGACTGTAATTCCGAACGGACGTTCGTACAAGTCTTCCGGCAGAATATTGGGGAGCACGAGGAGAACCCATGGCCGAGAGCAAACCCAAGAAGAAGTTCGACGAAGCCGAGCTCAAAGAGCGCCTCGACGCCCTGCAGTACCAGGTCACCCAACACGCGGGCACCGAACGGGCCTTCAGCGGCGTCTACTGGGACTGCCACGACGAGGGCACCTACCGCTGCGTGGTGTGCGACGAGCCGCTCTTCGACAGCACCACCAAGTTCGAGAGCGGCTCGGGATGGCCCAGCTTCTGGGAGCCCCTCTCGGCGGAGGCGGTCGAGGAACACACCGATCGCAGCCACGGCATGTCGCGCACCGAGGTCGTGTGCCGTTCGTGCGGCGCGCATCTCGGCCATGTCTTCCCCGACGGTCCGAGGCCCACCGGGCTGCGCTACTGCATGAACAGCGCGTCGCTGCGCCTCGATCCCAAAAGCACGGATCCTAAGAGCACGGAGACGACGTCGGAGTAGCAACCACGCGTCAGTCGCGCGGCAGGGCCATCTTCAACTGGTCGACCGATCCCCCGCCGTCGACGGAGATCACCTGCCCCGACACGTGGCGCGCGCTGGGCGACACCAAGAACAACACGCACATCGCGATGTCCTGCCCATGGCTCATCACGCCCATCGGGTTGGTCGGCCGGCTGTCGCCGCCGCGGACCGCTTCGGCGAATCGCCGCACCCCTTCGGTATTGCCGGTGCTGCCCGGATTGACCCCGTTGACGCGCACTCCATAGGGGCCCCATTCGACCGCACAGGTACGCGTCAGCGAGAGCACACCGCTCTTGGCCGCGGCGACGTGCGCCTGGAACGCGATGCCCTTGAGCTCGAAAGCCGCCGCAATGTTGACGATGTTGCCGCCATGGGCGCGCATCCTCTTTTCGAACGCACACTTCGAACAGTTGTAGGTGCCGAGCAGATCGATGTCGACGACGGACTTGAACCCGTTGTACGAGATCTTCGTCATCGGCGCAGGGAAGTTGCCGGCGGCATTGTTGATCAAGATGTCGAGGCGCCCGAACTGGTCGATGATGCCCTGAGTGACCCGCTCGACCTCGTCGGCCTTGCGCACGTCGAACGTGTCGATCCACACATCGATCCCTTCGGCGCCCAATTCGGCGGCGGCCTCCTCGAGCACCTCCTTGCGTCTCGACGCGATCGCGATGCGGGCACCGTGGCGACCGAGCACCCGGGCGATCTCCTTGCCGATGCCGGTACCGCCGCCCGTCACGAAGGCAACCTGCCCGGCAAGCAGATCACCGACGAACACATCGGCCGGCGCACTCAGTTGGTCATCCATTCCCCGCGACGCTACGCGTCGCGTCTGTGTCATGCTTTCGCCTTCGATCGAAGGGGGCATCATGGGCCGGTTGGACGGCAAGGTAGCGATCATCACGGGCGGCGCACGCGGCCAAGGTGAACAACATGTACGGCTCTTCGTCGCGGAAGGCGCCAAAGTCGTCTTCGGCGACGTCCTCGACGATCTCGGCGAGAAGGTGGCGGCCGATCTCGGCGACAACGCCCTCTTCCTCCACCACGACGTGCGCAGTGAAGACGAATGGCAACGAATGGTCAAAGAGGCCGAAAGCCGCTTCGGCAAGCTCGACATCCTCGTCAACAACGCCGGCATCTTGCAGTTCGGCACGTTGACCCACGAGACCTCGCTCGACGACTACATGCGACTCATCGAGATCAACCAGGTCGGTCCCTTCCTCGGGATGAGGACGGCGATCCCCGCGCTGATGCGCAACCGCGGCGGTGCCATCGTCAACATCTCGTCCACCAACGGGTTCGCCGGCTACGGCGGCACCATCGCCTACACCGCGTCCAAGTTCGCCGTGCGCGGCATGACCAAGACCGCCGCGCTCGAGTACGGCAAGGCGGGCATCCGCATCAACTCGATCCACCCCGGCGGTATCGATACCCCGATGACGCGGCCCGAAGGTCTCGGCGAGATGTCGGCCGAAGACCAGGCCGCCGCGTACGACATGGTGTCACTGGGTCGAGTCGGTCAACCCGAGGAAGTGTCCAAGCTCGCGCTGTTCCTCGCCAGCGACGAGTCGAGCTACTGCACCGGTGCCGAGTTCCTCATCGACGGAGGCATGCTGGCGGGCACCATCAACCCCTACGCCCGACCGACGTATGACTGACCGCACACTCGTCGACGCGATCGACACCGGCGGCGCCGATCTGACCAAGGCGTCGACCTACATGGCGGGCGTGCCGCACGACGCGTTCGCGCGGCTGCGCGCCGTCGCGCCCGTGTCGTGGCACCGCGAGGAGAATGGACCCGGTTTCTGGGCGCTCACCGGTCACCGCGACAGTGTCGTCGTGTCGCGCGACAGTGAGACGTTCTCGTCGTGGGCGGGCGGCATGATGATCGCCGACAGCGACCCCGCCAGCCTCGAGCAGATGCGGATGATGATGATCATCATGGATCCGCCCGAGCACACGAAGCTGCGTCTGCTCATCAACAAGGGCTTCACGCCGCGCCACGTGCAACGGCTGCACGATCGCATTTCCGAAATGGCGCGCGACATCGTCGACACGGTGGCGCCACTGGGCGAATGCGATTTCGTGACGCAGGTGTCGGGCGAACTGCCGTCGATGGTCATCGCCGACCTGATGGGCATACCGCTCGACCACGGTCGCATGCTGTACCAACTGACCGAGCAGATGCACACCAACATCGAGAATCGATCGGGTTCCGGCGACGCACAGGCGCAGATGTTCGGCTACGCGCAGGAACTAGCGGCGCGCAAACGCGATGAGCCGGGCGACGACATCGCATCCGCGCTGCTTGCCGCCGAGGTCGACGGGCACAAACTGACCGACCTCGAGTTCAACCTGTTCTTCATGTTGCTGATCAACGCCGGCGGCGACACGACACGCAACCTCGTCGCCAACGGCATGATCACGCTGCTCGACAACCGCGATCAACTCGAGTTGCTGCGCGACAACCCGGCGCTGTTGCCGTCCGCCGTAGAAGAGATGCTGCGCTACGTGCCGCCGGTGTTGATGTTCCGGCGGACGGTCACGCGCGACACCGAATTGTCGGGCATGCCGATCGCCGCCGGCGAGAAGGTCGTGATGTTCTATCCGGCGGCCAACCGCGATCCGGCGGTGTTCGCCGACCCCGATCGCTTCGACGTCACCCGCGACCCCAATCCGCACGTCGCGTTCGGCGGTGGCGGTGCGCACTTCTGCCTCGGCGCCAACCTCGCACGCGTCGAGATCCGCGCCATGTTCGAACAAGTGCTGTGGCGGCTACCCGACCTCGAGCTCGCCGGCCCGGTCGAGCCCCTGCATTCGAACTTCATCTGGGGCCCGCACCGGATGCCCGTGCGCTTCACCCCGCGCTGAGTGCCGCAGGCGTGAAACGGGCCATCGTTTCGTTCTTCGGGCCGAAAAGCACGGCAGGCGTGCTTTTGGGCTACGAGATCATGAGGACCTCGACCTCGACCTCGACCTCGACCGCCATTTCGTCACCGGAGAATGAGTAGGCAGGCGTTGCTTCGACCCCGGCGTACAGTCTGGCCGCGTGGGTGACAGAGAGACAGACAGGGCCCTGTTCGGCGGGTTGTTCCTCATGGGAATGGTCGCGCTCCTGGTCCTGGTGGTCTTGGCGCTCGTGGCGGTTGTTGGCCTTCGCGGGTAGACAGCGACTCGAGCGCGCGCGACGACACGACCTCATAGCGGGAGCCGTCACGGGACAAATGACTGCGCACGAGATGCACCTCGGTCACCGCGAACGACGCGGCCACCGCGAATCCCGTTGCGGGGCAGCGACGCGAGTTCTTCATCCGCGCGATCGTCAGGTGACCGACGAAGTCCCGCGCGGCGTCCATCGGATGCTCGATACCAGTGGTGGCGCGGCGAACCGCCGCCGCGACCTCGTCGAGCCCCGCGCACGGCACCATGGCGACGCTTCGCCCGAGTCGTTCCACGCTCGGTCCCAAGACCGCCTCGACCGACGGCGCGTCGACTCGCTGCAATGCAGCCGTGGCCTCACCGATGTCGGCATCGCCGAGGAATCGCAGCGTGACATGCCATTGCTCACGGGTCGTGTAGCGCACGTCCGGCCGCGGCTCACGGGGAATCGCCGCCAGCACAACGAGGACATTCGCCGGCGGGATGACCGCCACGAACAGCCGTCCGCGCTCGCTCATCCTCCGCTGCGGGCGAGCAGGCGCATGCGCAGGCTGTTCAACACGCTGATGGTGGTGAACTGCCGCGTGCGGTTGCGATCGAACGGGAACTTCGAACGCTGCGTCACGACCTCGCCGTCGACGAGCGTCGCCATCCACACCGTGCCCGGCTCTTCGCCGTCTTGGGGATCGGGGCCGGCGACCCCGGTGACGGCAATACCGACGTCGCTGCCCAGCACGCGGCACGCTCCGTGCACCATTGCGGTGACCGCGGCTTCGCTGACGACCGGGCCTTCGGGCACGCCGAGCAGGTCGAACTTCACATCCGACGCGTAGGACACGATCGAACCGCGGAACGCCTTACTCGCACCTGCGATGTCGCACAGGCGCGCCGCGATCATGCCGCCGGTGAGCGACTCCGCGAGCCCCAACGTGAGGCCTTGAGCTTTCAGCAGATCAAGTACGACCGACTCCATGTTGTCGTCGTCGGTGCCGAACACGACGGGGCCGATGATGGCCCGCACGCGTACCTCTTCGACGGCGAGGACCTCGTCGACGGCGGCTTCGGTCTCGGCCTTGGCCGTGATCCGTACCTTGATGCCTTCCATGCCGCTCGCCAGGAACGCGATCGTGCAGCCACCGTCGCGCTCGAGACGTTCGAACTCTTCGTGCAACTTCTGCGCGAGGCCGGACTCACTGTCGCCCCATGTGCGCAGCGTCCGCGACTTGATGACACCTTTGATGCCGGCGCGCCGCTCGAGATCGGGCAGCACGGTGGCGCTGACCATCTCCTCCATCTCATAGGGCACGCCGGGGACCGCGTAGATCACCTTGTCGCCGATCGGGCAGATCAATCCGGGCGCGGTGCCCGGCATCTGCGGAATGATCGCGGCGCCGCGGGGCACGTCGGCCTGCCGCAAGTTGTTCTCGGGCATGGGCCGGCCGCGCCCGCCGAAGATGTTGCTGATCTTTTCGACCAGTGCCTCGTTGCGTTCCAACGGCACGCCCATCAAGTCGGCGATCACGTCGCGCGTAATGTCGTCCTGCGTCGGTCCGAGACCACCACAGACGATGACTGCATCGCTGCGGTCGAGGGCGAACCGCAAGGTGGACTTGATGCGCTCCCAGTTGTCGCCGACCTTGACCTGGAAATGCGAGTCGATACCCACCAATGCCAGTTGTTCACCGATCCACGAGGAGTTCGTGTCGACGATCTGCCCGAGAAGCAACTCGGTTCCGACCGCGACAACTTCGCAGCGCATGACGAATCCTCCTGGGGCTAGTGAAGAGAACCGCGCGTGGTGGTCCCGGTGCTGCCATCGCGAACGTATTGCCACCCGGACCACAGGGTGAGCGCGACCGCGATCCAGAGGGCCACGACGCCAGGGGTCTGCGTGTCTTCGAGCAGGGGGATCACCGCCACCAACAACGCCATTCCCTGTATGAGGGTCTTGTACTTCGCAGACGTGCGCGCGGGGATGGCCATGCCGCTGCGCGCGTAGTGCGCGCGCATGGCCGTGATCGCCACTTCGCGCGCGGTGACGATCGAGACCGGGAGCCACCAATAGCGGTCGACCATCACCAGGCAGACCATGGCTCCGATGACGACGACCTTGTCGGCCAGCGGATCGAGGAATGCGCCGGAGCGGGTCGTGCCATGACGCCGCGCCAACTGACCGTCGTAGTGATCGGTCAACGCCAGGAGGACACCGAGGGTGAAGACGGGCCACGACGCGCCACGGGTGTCTTCGGCGGCGAAGATCAATACGAACAGGACCGGTGCGAGCAAGATGCGGGCCAGCGTCAGCGCGTTGGCCGGTGTGAGCCGGGCGCTGGCGGCGAACCGCGTGGCGGTACGCAAGTCGGTCACCGCGCGACCTCACACGGTTGCGCCTCGAGGTCGGGGCCCGTTGCGGCAGTGATCCTCACGGTGTGGAACGTACCCGGTCGCAGCGGGCCGGGCACGTTGATCACGCCGTCGATCTCGGGAGCCTCCCGGTGGCTGCGCCCCACCCCGTCGGTATTGACCAGCACGGTCGTAGTGGTGCCGATCAGCGCGTCGCGCGCACCAGCGGTGATTGCGTCTTGACGCTCGCCGAGCTCACGCAGGCGGTCGGTGACGAGCGCCTTGTCGACGGCCCCGTCGAGCCCCTCGGCGTAGGTGCCCTGCTCCGCGGAGTACGAGAAGAATCCGCACCATTCGAGCTGTGCGTCGTCGAGGAAGCGCAGCAACTGGTCATGATCGGCTTCGGTCTCGCCCGGATAGCCGACGATGAAGTTCGTGCGGAACGCCGCGGCCGGTTCGCGACGGCGGATGTCGGCGATGCGACGCAGGAACCGTTCGCCATCGCCCCAACGCCGCATGCGGCGCAAGAGCGGTGCCGAGACGTGTTGCAACGAGAGGTCGAAGTAGGGAACGCCCGTGGCGCAGATCGCGTCGATGAGCTTGTCGTTGAGCTCGGACGGATACAGATAGAGCAGCCGCACCCAGTCGACTCGCGCCGCGACCGCCTCGACCAACGGCACGATCGATTTCTCGCCGACTCCTTGATCACGGCCGTACGAGGCGAGGTCCTGCGCGACCAAGACGACTTCGCGCACGTCGAGTTGGTCGACCTCGTCGAGGATGGCGTCGAGCGGGCGCGATCGTTGCTTACCGCGGAAGGTGGGAATCGCGCAGAACCCGCAGGCCCGATCACACCCTTCGGCGATCTTGACGTAGGCCCACGGGCGGACCGACTTGGGGCGCGGCAAATTGAGCAGATCGAACGAGCTGCGCCGCGGACCGCGACCGAGCACGACCGGCACACCGAAGCCCCGCACCGACACCTCGGGCAACGCGGCCGCGAGGTCGTCGCCGTGGCGCTCGGCGAGGCATCCGGTCACGACGACCTCGGCCCCCGCTTGCCGCCGCTCACTCAGCGCGAGGACGACCTCAATCGATTCCTGCCGGGCCTCTTCGATGAAGGCGCACGTGTTGACGACGACGAGATCGGCGCTCTCGGGACCCGATGCCGGTCGCATGCCATCGGCCAGCAACGTGCCGAGCAGCTTGTCGGAGTCCACCTGATTCTTGGGGCAGCCGAGGGTTTCTATCCAAAAACGCTGGGCCACCCGCTAAGGCTACCCGCCCGGGAACGGCGATGAATGCCCTGCCTAGCGGGGATCGCGCTTGCCGGCCAGGCGGTGACGCACGGCGACCCACTGGATCACTGCGATCACTGCATACGCGCCGATGAGCAGCAGCAACACCCACCACTTGCGGGCGAGCAGCATTACGACAGTGCCGATGATCAACACACCGACGAGACCGAAGAACAGCAGCCGGGTCAGTGCCCGGAGATCGGCGATCGAGTCGAGGCCGCGATCGACGGCCGCCGATGACGGAGGCTGCTCGCTCGGTTCCATCGCGCGGACGTTACTTCGCTCCTCTGCCGAGGGCCCCTCGCGGCTCGACGAGCAGGAGGTAGCCGTCCTCGACGGTCGGCTCGTCGACGTCGGCACCCGGTGGGGGCTCGCCGATGCAGCGATAGCCACCATTGGGCAGTCGCCACCACGCTCGTTCGTTGCCGGCCGTCGTGGCGGCGCACCACGTGCGGCCGCGCGCCAACGCCGCGAGCTGAGCGGGAGTGCCGCTGAAGCGCAGTTCGCCGCCATCGAGCACGAACACGACATCGCTGCACACGGCCGCGTCGTCGGTCTGCGCGTCGAAACCACGATCGTCGATCGTCGGGCCAGCTCACTCAGCAACGTGCGCAACTCGAGGCGTTGCGCCGGGTCGAAACCCGTCGACGGTTCGTCAAGGATGATCAACGGTGGCGTGCCGAAGATGGGCTGCGCGAGACCGAGACGCTGGCGCATTCCACC
The DNA here is from genome assembly GCA_035525225.1 of Acidimicrobiales bacterium. Lineage (GTDB taxonomy): Bacteria > Actinomycetota > Acidimicrobiia > Acidimicrobiales > WLNW01 > DATLFA01. Next base: position 233,446 of record DATLFA010000054.1, on the reverse strand, counting down.
GCTGAGCGTGCCCACTCGATCACCGGCGCGCGCCGACAGCCCCACACGGTCGAGCGCGAGCCACACCTCGCGGCGACGGGCGCGGACATCGCGCCAACCCTTGAGCACCGACAGGTAGTCGACGACGTCGAGCCGGGGCAACGGACGGGTGACGATGAACCCGATGACGACGGGGACCACCGATGCCGCAGTCGCGAGGGCAGAGGTGAGCAGCAGGTGTACGACATCGGTACGCAAGCCGGGGCGGCGCACCGGTTGGTCGTGACGGCGAAGGAGCCGCTCGAGCGGGGTCAACAGCGCGAAACCGAAGAGCATCCCTCCCGCGGGCTTGTAGCCGATGCGGGCCGCGACGAACAGCGCGATCGCGATGACGCCCGTGACGAACACGCGTCGAGCGCGGGTAGGTGAACTGGCCATGGCGAGTCCTTCCGACAGAGTGTGCTGACTCTCTGTCGGGCGCGGACCTGCGGACGGTTCATGCCCGACGAGTCGGGCTCTTCGCGCAAGCGCTCAGCGCTATGTGTGCTGGCGGGCCCTGAGCTCCGCGAACTCCTCGACGCTCATCAGCACATCACGCGCCTTCGACCCTTCGGACGGCCCGACGACGCCGCGGTTCTCGAGCAGGTCCATGAGACGACCCGCCCGGGCGAAGCCGACGCGCAGCTTTCGCTGCAACATCGACGTCGATCCGAGCCGGCTCGCGACGACAAGTTCCATCGCTTCCCACAAGAGCTCGTCGTCGTCGTCGCCATCGTGGCGCCCCGCCCCACCGGTGACCGGATCAGCGTTGCCGTCACCCCCGCCGGGTCCCTTGTCGGTGGCGACGGAATTGTCGTAGTCGACCTTGGGCGCTTGCCGGCGCCAGGTGCCGACCACGGCGCGAACCTCTTCTTCGGTCACCCAGGAACCCTGGATGCGATGCGGTGCCGACGACGACGGGCCGAGCAACAACATGTCGCCCTTGCCCACGAGTCGCTCGGCGCCGGGTTGGTCGAGGATGACGCGGCTGTCGGTCTGACTCGACACCGCGAACGCGAGCCGCGCGGGGACGTTGGCCTTGATCAGGCCGGTGATCACATTGACCGACGGTCGCTGTGTGGCGATGACCAGGTGGATGCCGACCGCGCGAGCCATCTGCGCGATGCGACAGATCGAGTCTTCGACGTCGCGCGCCGCGACCATCATGAGGTCCGCCAACTCGTCGACGACGACGACGATGAGCGGCAACCGCTTGTACTCCTTGGGGCTGCCATCGGGTTCGGTCTCACCGAGCGCCGGTTTGAGCTCGTCCTTGTCGTAGGCGGCGTTGTAGCCGGTGATATCGCGAAAGCCACAGTGGTGCAAAAGGTCGTAGCGACGCTCCATCTCGCGCACGGCCCATGCCAGCGCGTTGGCGGCCTTCTTCGGGTCGGTGACCACCGCCGTGAGCAAATGGGGCACCCGCTCGTACTGGCTCATCTCGACGCGCTTGGGATCGACGAGGATCATGCGCACCTGATCGGGCGTAGAGCGCATCAAGATCGAGGTGATGATGGAATTGAGGCACGACGACTTGCCCGCACCGGTCGCGCCGGCGATGAGGATGTGCGGCATCGTCGCCAGATTGACCAGCACGGCACGGCCGTTGATGTCGCGCCCGATCGCTACTTCGAGCGGATGCTTGGCGTTGCGCGCTTCGCTCGACGCGAGAATGTCGCCCAACGCGACGACCTGACGATCGGTATTGGGAACTTCGACACCGATCGCCTGCTTGCCGGGGATCGGCGCGAGGATGCGCACATCGGCCGATGCCATTGCGTACGCGATGTCACGGTTGAGGCTCGTGACACGAGCGACCTTGACACCGGGACCGAGCTCGAGTTCGTAGCGGGTCACGGTGGGCCCGACCACCATGTTGACGAGTCGGGTCTGTACGCCGTGTTCGGCGAGCGCGCGCTCGAGTTGGTGGCCGCGCTCGCTGACCCGAGCGGTGTCGACCTCTCTCGATGACGCGCGCTTGAGCAACGAGAGCGGTGGCAGCTTCCACGGCGAGGCCATGAGCGCCGGGCCGAGATCGATGGCGAGCTGCGTCGGCTCTACTACAGGCAGCACCGCGGTGGCATCGACCGATTTCCTGGGCCGAGGTGCGCTTCGTGGCGACTCGACCACGGGGATCTCGACCTCGTCGTCATCGTCCGCCGCGTGGTCGAAGGGCATAGAGAGGCCGGGGCGCGGATCACGCAGGTCGATGGTCTCGTCGTCGTCCTCCAATTCGTCGGTTTCTTCTGCGTCGCGATCGCGACCGAGCGTGAAGAGCGAATGAAAGGCGCGCTGGACTCCGGTGCCGATCGGAGCCACCGAACGACGCAGGATGGCGACCGCGTCGCGCACGGGAATGCCGATGAACATGACCGCGCCGAGGAACGCGACGGCGGCGAGCACGATCGAGGCGCCGTAGATCCATGCGATCGATTCGAGTGGGCCGGCGACCGCAACCCCGAGCAGACCGCCCGCGTCGGAGAGGTTGGCGACGCGGTCATCGGCGTTGAGCGAAGGCTGACCACCGAACAGGTGGCAGAAACCGGCGAGCGCCACGAGCACGACCACCGCACCGGTGATCGTGCGGAAGTTGTCCCTCTCTCGCTCTTTGTCGCCGCCGCTGCGGATCAACAGGACACCGCAACCGACCAGCGCCGGCGGCATGAGCACCCGCAAGAGCCCCACGAAGAAGCCGGACGCATCGTCGATGAACTGGCCGAGGGGCCCGCCCAGGTCGAGATAGATCGCCAACCCCGACACCAATCCCGAGACGAGGAAGACCATCCCCCACACGTCGTGGCCGCGACCATCGAACGCGGCGCCGACGACACGCTGGACGAGGGGCGGCTGCGCTACTGGGCGAGAACGAGACGGTCGGGTCGCGGTGCTCTTACGTTGGGCCACAATGAGCCCAAACCTAACACCAGCCTCATGGGCATCCGCGGTGGGAGCCGTTGCCGGCGGGTCGTCGGCACTTTCACCATCTTTCGGTGCGTATCAATCAGTGATAGGTCACCACAGGCACGATCATGGGACGCCGGCGGGAGCGTTCGTTGACCATGGCGCCGGCGGCGCGGCGCACGGCGCGCTCGACCTGATCGCGCGTCGTCCCTTCGTCCGGCGGGTCATCGAGGAGGTCACGCAACGCGCGGCGCACGGCATTGGCAACCGCCTCGTGCAGCATCTCGCGATCGTGTTCGGCGGCCCAGCCACGGCTGATGACCCGTGGCTCGTCGGCGCGGGCCCGACCCTCGAGATGGACGTCGACCGCGATCGCCACGAACCCGTCATCGCCCAGCGTCTTGCGGTCTCGCAGCACCGCGTCATCGACCCCATCGACGGTGCCGTGCACGTAGACACGCCGCGCCGGGATCTCGGGACCCATCGCCAAGCCGTCGTCGGAGAGCACCAGTGTGTCGCCCTCCGCGCAGACGACGACATGGTCGTCCGCTATCGGCAGCACCTGGCGAGCCAACTCCGCGTGCGCGGCGAGATGCGCCACCTCGCCGTGGATCGGGACGAACCATTCGGGATCGGCGGCTCGCATGAGCGTCGCCAACTCGTCTTGCTTCGCGTGGCCACTGGTGTGCACTTCGAGGATGCCGTCGTGCACCACGTGGGCCCCGAGCAGCGTGAGCCGGTTGCGCAGTCGCGCGACAGACGACTCGTTGCCGGGGATCGGGTGCGCGCTCAACACCACGGTGTCGTCCTTGCTGATCGACATGTAGCGATTCTCACCGGTGACGAGTTGCCACAGCACCGCGCGCGACTCGCCCTGCGAACCGGTACAGAGAACACAGACTCGAGCGGGATCGAGGTCTCCGATCTCGCCGGGGGGGATGATCGACGTGCTCGGGATGTGCATCAGACCGATGTCGCGAGCGAGCTTGGTGTTGCGCACCATCGATGTACCGAGAATGGCGATCTTGCGTCCCTCTTCGACCGCGATGTCGGCAACCTTCTGCAGCCGATGCACGTGGCTCGCGAACGACGCGACGATGATGCGCCTGCCCCGATTTGCCTGGAAGACGCCGCGCAACACATCGCCGATGTGGGTCTCCGACTTCGTCGACCCGGGGCTGTCGGCGTTGGTCGAGTCGGCGAGCAACAGCCGCACGCCCTCCTCTCGCCCGATGGCCGCCACGCGATCGACGTCGGTGGTGCGCCCATCGACGGGCAATGGGTCGATCTTGAAGTCACCCGAGTGCACGATCACGCCTTGGGGCGTGCGGAACACCGTCAACAACGACGACGGCGTCGAATGCGTGACCGGTAGGAACTCGCAGTCGAAGGTGCCGATGCGCCGCCGCTGATGATCACCGATGGGGATCAACTCCGTGCGGTTGAGCAAACCGGCTTCGTCGAGCTTGTGGCGCACCAAACCCAACGCGAACGGTGTGCCATAGATGGGAAACGACATGTCGCGCAGCACATACGGCAGCGCGCCGATGTGGTCTTCGTGCGCGTGGGTCAGCAGGCAGGCGTCCACACGGCCGGCTTGCTCGCGCAAGTAGGTGAAGTCGGGCAGGATGACGTCGATGCCTGGCTCGGTTTCATCCGGGAACATCTGGCCGCAGTCGACGATGAGCAGTCGCCCGTCGACTTCGAGGGTCGCACAATTACGCCCGATGCGGCCAAGGCCGCCCAGAAATGCAATTCGAACGGGCCGGGCCATCAGAGACGACCGAGGCCCGCGAGCACCGCGCGAGCTCGGCTTTGCAGGTCATCGGGCTCGGGGCCCATCGGTGGCCGGCAGTCGCCCCCGGGGCGGCCCAGCACCTTCAGCATCGCTTTCGTGGGCACCGGGTTGGGGTTGCGGTCACCGCTCTCGTATTGCCACGACGGGATCAGCAGCGCGTTGAGCTCACGAGCGCGACGCACGTCGCCGGCGACGAACGCGTCGATCATCTCGCCGATCTCCGCGGCGGCCCAATGCGCCGCAACACTGACGACACCGACCGCGCCGACGGACAGCAACGGCAAGTTGAGCGCGTCGTCGCCGCTGTACACCTCGAACCCCTCGGGGGCACTCGCGATCACCAGTGCGGTCTCGGCGGGATTACCGGCGGCATCTTTCAACGCAACGATGTTGGGCACATCGTGCGCGAGCTCGAGCAGTGTCGCCGTATCGACTTTGCGCCCGGTGCGCACCGGGATGTCGTAGAGCATGATCGGCAGGTCGGTCGCCGCGGCGATCGCCCGGTAGTGCGCGAGCAGCCCTGCCTGCGAAGGACGGTTGTAATACGGAGTCACCGACAAGATCGCCGATGCTCCGGCAGCGGTGGCTTGCTCGGTGAGCTCGATGGCGGCTCGCGTGTCGTTGCTACCCGCGCCGGCGATCACGGGGACCGACACCGCTTGGCAGATCGTGCGAACGAGTTCGATCTGTTCGTCGTGGGTGAGCGTGGGGCTTTCGCCCGTGGTTCCCGCGATCACGAGGCCCTCGTTGCCTTGTTCGACGAGCCACGACGCCAGTTTGGCTGCGCCGTCGAGGTCGAGCGCGCCGTCGTGGTCGAACGGCGTGACCATCGCGGTGAGTACTCGTCCGAATCGGGCCATGCTGCCTCCAAGATCTTTCACACAATGGTGCCCTGCGCTGCACCATTGTGACGAGCTGTTTGCTGCTCGCCGGTCGTGATGGTGTCCTCGGCCGGCCAGTCGTCGTCCGCCGACCGATCACGACCATACGCCTGCCGGCGCAAAATCACCGGATAGCCGACCAGGGCGATGACCGAAAAGATGAACCACTGCGCCGCGTAGCTGAGATGAGGCCCCTTCGACAGGGGCGGTGGCGGCACCGGATGGAGCGGGCCCTCCGGCGACGGCGCACCGGCCCCGCGGTCGAGACGTAGCCACACAGGTGCGACAGTGGCGCCCCAACGCTCGGCGAGGCGGCCCGTGTCGACCTGCGAGATGGCCGGCACCATCCCGGTGTCCGAGCGCTCTTCGCCGAAGCGCCCGCTCGTCGGGCTCGCCTGCAGGACGCCTTCGATCGTCACCTCACCCGCGGGCGCGGGGACGCTCGCGAGGCCACGCGCCTCGAACTCGGGCCGGAACACGAACCCCCGCACGACGGGGATGACCGAACCGTCGCTCGTCACCAACGGCGTGAGCACCCAGAAGCCGGGCTGACCGCTGACGATGCGATTGGAAACTACGAGCTCGTCGGCCACCCGATAGGTACCGGTCGCGCGCACGCGCCGCCATTGAAGCTCGCGAGTCGACTCGCGAGTTGCACCGGTGGGCACCAACGCGGAAATCGATTCGGCCGGCGGCGCGTCGCGCGAACGGATGCTGTCGTTGAGCGTTTGCCTCGCGTCGTATCGGCGCAACTGCCACAAGCCGAGACTGATCATGACCACGATCAATACGAGCACGAGCAAGTGCGACAGGATCCAGCGAGGGCGACGGGCGAAGTCCCACATCGTGAGCCACGCTATAGGCTCGATGAGTGCAGTGGATCGTTCACGGCGAACGTGCTCTCTACGAGAGCGAATGGGTGAACCTCGCGATCGTCGATGTAGAGATTCCCGACGAACGTCGCTTCGACCACCATGTCATCCGTGTGCCGCGCGCCGCCGCAGGTACCGTCATTCACCGCCGCGACGAAGTGCTGCTGTTGTGGCGTCATCGCTTCATCACCGACACGTGGGGCTGGGAGATACCGGCGGGCAAGGTCGAGGTCGATGAGTCACCCCTCGAGGCCGCCGAGCGCGAAGCCCTCGAAGAGACCGGATGGCAGCCGGGCCCGTTGCGGCACTTGACGACGTTCCATCCGACCAACGGTATGAGCGACCACACGTTTCACATCTTTCTCGCCGAAGGCGCAACCCATATCGGCGACCCGACCGACCGCAGCGAAGCCAGCCGTGTCGAATGGGTTCCCGTCTCACGCGTACGCGAGTTCATCGCCCGCGACGACATACGCGACGGCCTGAGCCTGTGCGGACTATCCGTCGCGCTCGCCCGCAACCTGCTCGACTGAACCCGTTCTGACCTGACTGACCCGTTCTCGCAGCACAACGTCGGCCGGAGGTCGACGTTGTGCTGCGAGTTCGGAAGGGGTCAGATGCCGAGCAGCCTGTCGAGGCCGATCGTGACACCGGGCGAGTTGCCGATGGCCTTGACCGCCATGAGCACGCCGGGCATGAATGACGAACGGTCGGTGGTGTCGTGACGGATGCTCAGGGTCTGACCGGTCGTGCCGAGCAAGACCTCTTGATGCGCGACCAAGCCGCGCAGGCGCACCGAGTGCACGGGGATGCCCGCCGGGCCCTTGCCGCCGCGCGCCCCCGGATAGACCAGTTGCTCGGTCGGATCGGGCGCCCACGAGTTGGACGCCGCCGCCATGCGATGTGCCGTCATGACCGCGGTGCCCGATGGCGCGTCGATCTTCTGGTCGTGATGCAACTCGATGATCTCGGCGCTCTCGAAGAACGGCGCGGCGATCTCCGCGAAGCGCATCATCAACACTGCGCCGATGGCGAAGTTGGGCGCGATGAGGCAGTTGCTCTTGGTGAAGATGCTCTCGGCTTCGTTGTAGTCGTCTTCGCTGAAGCCGGTCGTGCCGACCACGGCATGGATGCCGTTCTCCGCGAGATAACGCAGGTTTTCGCGGGCCGCATCGATGTGCGTGAAGTCGACAGCCACCTCGGCCTCGGCCCGCAACAACGCGTCGGCCGACGAACTCACCTGTATGTCGAGAGACTCGATCTTGGCGACCTGGCCGATGTCGAGCCCGGCGTGGAACGGATCCACCGCCGCGACGAGCTCGAGCAGGTCATCGTCGGCGACCGCCTGGCAAACGGTGACCCCCATACGGCCGCCAGCGCCGAAGACGCCTACGCGAATTCGTTCCGGTGCGGTCATGACCGCACCCTAACGGACGAGCGCGGCACGCACCACCGGTGTTTGCCCCGTCACGTCGGTGCGGATACACCGATAGCCGTCGGTTACCAGCGAAGGGCGCGGGCGTTGATGGGGCCGACCGCGGCGACCGTGGGAGTGCTGCCGAAGATCTTCGCCGCCACGCGCTGCGTGTCGCGGCGCGACACCTTGCGCACCGAGCTCAGGTATCGATCGAGTGGCGTCACCGAACCGCGCGTGATCACGGACGTACCGAGGCGGGCCATTCGTGAACCGGTGTCCTCGAGATTCATCACCGTGGCGCCCTCGAAGGCATTCTTCGCAACCTCGAGCTCACGATCGGTGACACCGTTGCGGACGACATCGTCGACGATGTCACGGGTGTGGCGCAGCACGACCGGCGTGCTGTCAGGTGTCGTGCCCACGTAGATCGAGAACACCCCGGTGTCGCTGAAGCCGGCGGCCGACGAGAAGATCGAATACGCGAGACCGTGGTCTTCACGGATGGTCTGGAACAACCGGCTCGACATGCCGCCGCCGATGACCTGATTGACGAGCGCGAGCGGGTAGCGGTCGGGGTCGAAGTGGTCGACCGCTCGCCATCCGAAGGACAGGTGAGCGGATTCGCCCGCCCGGCGCACGATGCGACGCGGTGCCGGCGACGAACGCGGGCGGCGCCGGCTCGGCGTCTGGCCCTCGGCGAGCGAGCCGAGGCGCCGGCGGAGCGCGGCAGCGAAACGGCGGTGATCGACCGGGCCCACGGCAGCGAAGACCATGTTGGTCGGGACGTACCAGCGCCGGTGGAACGCGCGAACCGAGCGCGGCGTCATCGCCCTGATGGACTGCTCGTGGCCGACGATCTCCCACCCCAAGGGGTGTCCGGGGAACAGGCTCTCGTAGAGCACCGTGTGCACGAGGTCGTCGGGCTCGTCTTGTTGCAGGTGCAGCTCTTCGAGGATCACCTGGCGCTCGGACTCGAACTCGGGTCCGCGAAACGCGGGCGCGGTCACCACGTCACACAACACTTCGACGCCGAGGTCGAGATGACGCGCCGGCACGCGCAGATAGAAGACCGTGTACTCCTTCGTCGTATAGGCGTTCATGTCGCCGCCGGTCGAATCGACGACCTCGGCGATCTCGCGCGCGGTGCGCGTCGACGTTCCCTTGAACAACAGATGCTCTAGGAAATGCGACGCCCCGACCGACGCGGCCGGCTCGTCTCGCGTACCGACACCGACATAACAACCGATCGACACGGTGTGCGCGTCATCGATCTGTTCGGTGATGACGCGCAAGCCGCTCGCGGACCGGGTCAGTTTGGGGTTCAGCGGCGTGGGCCGTTGGCTCAGCGCCGACCGCCGCGGTCGCGACCACCGCCGCCGCCACGACCGCCGCCGCGACTACCGCCGCCGCCACCACCACGACCACCCCGATCGCGACCACCGCCACCGGGGGCGCGCTCGCTCGGGCCCCGGCCACCGGCCGGGCCGAGATCGCCGTGCTCGGCGCGCAGTTCGCTGTCGAAGTTGTCTTCGAACGAGACGTATTCGATGCCCGACTCGTCGGTGCGCGGAGCCGCCGACGGACCGTCACCGTTGGTCTCCGGGGCAGGCGCCATGCCCACCGGCGTAAGCGAGATCTTGCTGTTGCCATCGATGTCTTCGACGACCACTTCGATCTCGTCGCCGAGTGACACGACGTCTTCGACACGATCGACTCGACGGCCGCCGCCGAGCTTGGAGATGTGCACGAGGCCGTCACGCCCGGGAAGGATGTTGACGAATGCGCCGAACTTGGTGATGTTGACGACGCGACCCTTGTAGACCTCGCCGATCTCGGCGCGCGGCGGCGAGATGATCAATCTGATCGCCTGCTCGGCCGCGTAGACCGCGTCGCGATTCGGCGAACCGATCGACACGATGCCGACGCCGTCTTTGTCGTCGACCGCGATGTCGGCGCCGGTGTCGGCCTGGATCTGGTTGATGACCTTGCCCTTGGGACCGATGACCTCACCGATCTTGTCGGCGGGGATCTCGAAGCTGACGATCTTCGGTGCGTTGGAACCGACATCGGAGCGAGGTGCCCCGAGGGCGGCCGTCATCACGGCGAGGATCGAGAGCCGTGCGTCGCGTGCCTGATCGAGCGCGGCGGACAGCACGTCGGCGGGAATGCCGTCGATCTTGGTGTCGAGTTGCAGCGCGGTGATGACGTCGGCGGTGCCGGCGACCTTGAAGTCCATGTCACCGAACGCATCTTCGGCGCCCAGGATGTCGGTGAGCGCCGTGTACTCGCCTTCGGCGAACACGAGACCCATCGCGATACCGGCGACCGGCGCCTTGATCGGCACGCCGGCGTCCATCAACGACAGCGACGACGAACACACCGACGCCATCGACGTCGAACCGTTGGACGACAACGCCTCGGAGACCAGACGGATCGTATAGGGGAACGACTCGAAGCTGGGCACTACGGGGTACACCGCGCGCTCGGCCAACGCACCGTGGCCGATCTCGCGACGCTTGGGGCCGCGCATGAAGCCGGCCTCACCGGTAGAGAACGGCGGCATGTTGTAGTGATGCATGAAGCGCTTGCGGGTGATCGGGTCGATGCCGTCGATCATCTGATCGAGGCGCTGCATACCGAGGGTGGCGAAGTTGAGCACCTGCGTCTCGCCGCGGTTGAACAAACCGGTACCGTGCGCGGTCGGGATGAGCCCGACCTCGGCCGAAATCGGGCGCAGATCGCGTACGCCGCGGCCGTCGATGCGCTTGCCCTCTTTGACGATGCGAGTGCGGACGACCTTCTTGGTGAGCGAACGGACCGCGTTCTTGATGTACTTCTCCGCTGCGGGTTCGCTGTCGGCGAATTTCGGCAGCAACTCGTCGAGAACCGCTTGGCGCGCTTCGCTCTCGGCGGCGAGGCGGGCGGACTTGTCGACGATCTGTTGCGTCTCGGTGATGCGGGCGGTGCCGGCGGCGACGACCGCTTCCCAAATGGCGTCGGGGTAATCGACCAGCAGCTCGTAGGCCAGCGGCGTGGGCGGACCCACTGCGTCGATGAGCCGGCGCTGGATGTCGATGGCTTCACGAATCCACTGCTTGGACTCGTCGAGTCCTCGGGCCAACGCGGCTTCGTCGACCTTCGGAGCGCCGTCCTCGTAATAGCTGAACGACTTCTCGGTGCCGCCGGCCTCGACCATCATCACGGCGATGTCGGAGCCATCGGCGGTGTACGCGCCGGCAACGACCATGTCGAAGCACGCGTCTTCGGTCTCCTGGTAGGTGGGGTGGGCGATCCAATTGCCCTCTTGGGTCCACGCGATGCGCACCGCGCCGATGGGGCCACCGAAGGGAATACCGGAAATCATCAGCGCGGCCGACGCGCCGTTGATGGTGAGCACGTCATAGGGGTTGACCTGATCGGCGCCGAAGACGGTGGCCACGACGTGGATCTCGTTGCGGAAACCGTCGGGGAACGACGGGCGCAGCGACCGGTCGATGAGGCGGCAATTGAGGATCGCCGCCTCGGGCGCACGGCCCTCACGCCGGAAGAAAGAACCGGGGATCTTGCCCGCGGCGTAACTGCGCTCTTCGACATCGACGGTGAGTGGGAAGAAATCGGCATTCTCTCGAACGTGCTTGGCCGCCGTGGCCGTGACGAGCACGATGGTGTCGCCCAGCCGGGCCACCACCGCGCCGTCGGCTTGACCGGCGAGCTTGCCGGTCTCGAAACTCATGATCTTGCCGGGCGCTTCGGTGAACCCGCCCGAAACCGTATGGACAGTCGCCATGGAAACTCCTTGTTGACACGCCTTCGCGCATCGTCTGATGCCCACGCAATCGAGCGTGAGCGGTTCGTGGCGACCTCAGTACTCCAGTTGTCTGCCTCCCGCTCGGGGCGAGCGACACGCAACTGGCGACTGACGACGCCCTGATGGTTGGCCGGGCCGAGGCCCGGAATTTGGGATTTTGGTTGGCTGGCCCGAAGGCCAATGGTCTTTCTACCTTCGCAGACCGTGTTTTGCGATGATGCTGCGGTAGCGCTCGACGTCGTTCTTGCGGACGTAGTCGAGCAACCGGCGTCGTTGACCGACCAGCATCAGCAGTCCCCGCCGGCTGTGATGGTCCTTGACGTGGACCTTCAGGTGCTCGGTGAGGTGGTTGATGCGGGCGGTCGCCAGCGCGATCTGCACCTCGGGCGAGCCCGTATCGGTGTCATGCAGCCGGTGGGCCGCGATCGTCTGGTCTTTTGGAGGCAGGTTGGTGGCCAATGCGATTCTCCTCGTGCAGTCCCGCCAGGGGCGGAAGGGGTGAATACCCGGCCTCGATGCTCGTCTGGCCAGACGGGGCTCGAAGCCTGACCGGGGTCAACCCGGCCAAAGATGCAGGCTAGCAGGTGAGCAGCTCGATCAGGCGCCGTCGCCATTCGACCGAAGGCTTGTCGGCCTGCACGCTCACCGTCGCCTTCAGGTCGAGGGCCAGGACCCCCGGGACCCGTTCGAGCATCACCTTGTCCTCTGCCCCGATTGCCCGGTCGAAGGCCACGACCTCGTCGGCGGGCACCGCGAAGTCGTCGTTGCGCCAGACCACGAACGTGAAATACGACGTGACGTCGTCGATCGGCGTGGTGCAGAGCAACAAGATGTGGTCGAGGCCGGTCTCGTAGCGGATCGTGCTGCGCGTCAGGAACGGCAGGTTGAACCCCGTCGTCATCGTGCGGGTGAGGGTGGTGGCCGCCTGCCCCGTGGTCGAGCGGGCAAGGTCGGGATTGTCGACCTCGACCTCGTAGCGATAGCCGTAGAACGAGTCGTCGAGGGGCTGCAGTTCGATCTTGGGGACCACGGTGTTCTGCGCTCTGCCGAACGTGCCGATGTGCACCCACGGGAAGTGCGCGATGTCCATGAAGTTGTCGGTCATGCGGGTCGCCGATGTGTGCCAGCGCTCGATGGGGTTGTTGATACGGCGAAACTCGGGGTCCTCATCTTCTGCGATCACCGGTACCGGCGCAGCAGGTTCGTCGAGGCACAACCACACCAATCCATAGCGCTCGTCGAGGTGCACGGTTGCGAGGCGCGCCTTCAGTGGCACGGGCACATCGGGCGGCGACGACGGAACGCGCACACACGCACCGGTGACGGCGAAGGACCACCCGTGGTAGGGACACTGCAAGCAACCGTCGACCACGCTGCCGAACGAAAGCGGCGACTCGCGGTGCGGGCAACGGTCATAGGCTGCACCGAGCGCGCCGTCGCCGTCGCGCCACAGCACCAACCGCTCACGCAGCAGCTCGACTGCAACCGGCTCGGCACCTATCTCGTCGGCGCGCGCGACCGGGTGCCAATAGCGGCGCAGCACCGGGTTGCTGGCGAACGAATCGCTTCGCGTCATTGGTCAGCCTTTCGCCGATGATCGTACTCTTGCACTGTGTTCTGGGATGCACTGTGTTGTTGGTGATCGGGCACGATGTCATCTCGATGAACGCGCGCCGCGACATCATCCGCGACGGCGCGGTCGCGGTCGATGGCTCGACGATCATCGCGGTCGACAAGGCCGCGGTTTTGTTGACGCGGTTTCCCGATGCGGAAGTTCTGGGCGACACCCGTGCCGTCGTCACGCCGGGTTTCATCAACGCGCACCAGCACTTGACCGGTGATCGCCTGGTTCGCTCCGCGATCCCCGATGATCTCGCGCCGGGCGCGTCGATATTCGAATGGGCGGTGCCGATTCACGCCGCGCACACCGGCGACGACGACGAACTGTCGGCCACGTTGTCGGGTGTCGAGCAGGTCGGCAATGGCATCACGACGATCGTCGAAGCAGGCACGGTCGCCCACCCCGATCGAGTCGCGGCAGCGCTGCGAGAAGTGGGCGTGCGCGGAGCGATCGGCACGTGGGGGTGGGACGTCGGCGGTGGCCCGTTCGCCGCGCCGGCCGCAGAGGTGCTCGATCTCCAGCGCGCTCTCGTCGCGCGCCTGCACGGCGATGAACTCGTCGCAGGATGGATCACCCTCGTCGGTCACGACTCGATGTCGGACGAGCTCCTGGCCGGCGCGTCCGCACTCGCCCGAGAATTTCACACCGGCCTCACCTTCCACATCTCGCCGTCGCCGAGCGACGCGGTTGCGTATCTCGCGCGCTGCGGTGCCCGGCCGCTCGTGCACTTCGATCGTCTCGGCGTGCTCGGTCCGCACGTGCTGCTGGCACACGCGGTGCATCTCGACGACGCGGAGTGCGAGATCGTATTGCGCACCCAAACTGCGATCGCCTACACGCCGTGGGCGTACCTGCGCCTCGGCCAAGGCGTATCCGCGCACGGCCGCCATGGCGAACTGCACCGGCGGGGCGCGCGCATCGCGCTCGGATGCGATTCGGAGAATGCTGCTGACGCGCTCGATCCTTTGCGCGTCGCCGCGCTCACGGCGGGTATCGCCAAGGACCAGACACTCGACCCGACGAGCTTCGGCGCCCACGACGCGCTGGAGATGCTCACGATCGGTGGGGCCGAGGCGATCGGCATGGCAGACCGCATCGGATCGTTGGAACCGGGCAAACGCGCCGACATCGTCGTGCACGACACGTCCGGTCCGCATTGGGCACCGCGCAGCGCGGATCCGGTGCTCCAACTGGTATGGGCGAGCGACGGTCGCAGCGTCCGTGATGTCGTCGTCGACGGCCACATCGTCGTCCGAGATCGGCGCTGTACGACGGTCGACCTCGACGCGCTCCGAGACGCCGCGCACGACGCGGCCAGACGGCTGCTGCGCCGCGCCGGCATCGATCCTCCGTCGCGCTGGCCCATACGCTGATCGCTCCTATCCGACCATCAGACCCGCTGCTAGGTTCGCGAGGAACCGACCCAGAAGGATTCGCCGTGGCTGAAGAGGTCGTCCATCGCAGCGGGCCGAGGCGCCCACGGTGGACGCACATCGCGCTCCCCTGTCACGACATCGACAAATCGATCGACTGGTACACGCGCTACACGACGCTCGAGTTGCTCGATCGTCGATCCGATCCTGACGGGTACGGCGCGTGGCTCGGTCACCCCGATCAAGCCGACAACCCGTTCATCCTCGTGTTGGTGAGCTTTTTCCGGGACCAAGCGAAGGGCCCCCAACCGATCATGGCGCCGTTCGCCCACATCGGTATCGAAGTGCCCTCGCGCACCGAGGTCGAACGCATCGCCGCGATGGGCGAGGCCGAAGGTTGCCTCATGTGGAAACCCACCGACATGCCCGATCCGATCGGCTACATCTGCGCGGTGACCGACCCCGACGGCAACGTCATCGAGATCTCGCACAACCAGGGCGTGTACGACAAGGCCATGGAGGTGTGGGGGACGTAGCTACGCCGGTTGTCCGACCAGAGGTTCGGTCACACGGTCGGGGCGGGTGGCGAGCCAGCAACCACCGAGGACCAGGAAGAAACCGGCGGCGGTGGCCGCGGTGATCTTCTCGTCGAGCACGACCGCGCCGAGGATGATCGCGACCGCGGGGTTCACGAACGTGATCAATGTCGCGCGCTCGGGACCAACCTGACTGATGAGCGCGAAGAACACGATGAAGGCGATGGCCGTGCACACGACCGCCAAGGCCGCCACCGCCCACCACACTTTCGCGGGTGGACTGCCGTCAGGTCGCGCGACCCACGCCAAAGGCGCGTACACGAGCGCGACGGCGGTGAGTGAGATCGCCACGACACCCAACGCCGGCACATCGGTGAGGCGGCGAGCGACGATGAATGGCGCAGTCGCGTAGCCGATGCAGACCAGCAACATCTGCGCGACGCTCCACCACGGGATGCCACCGGAGCCACCGAGATCGTGGGCCACCAACAACGCGACGCCGCCGAGGCCGACCGCGATTCCGACCATGCGCAGCGGAGCAAGCGCGCGATGATCACCTAGGAGATACGCGGCAATGGCGCCGACCATCGGCACGCACGCAACGATCAGGCCGGTCAATCCCGATGGAAGGCTCTTTTCCGCATTGGTGAGCAAGAACCACGGCCCCGCCATCTCGATCGCCGCGAACGCGAGCACCAACTTCCAGTGACGCGCTGCGGCGGCCATCGCGCCGGAACGTCGCGCCAACGCGACAACGAGCACGGCCGCGAGCGAGGTGCGCCCGAACACGATGACGACCGGCTCGAGGTGCTCGACTGCGACTTTGATGAGGAGGTAGGGCACACCCCAGATCAGGCTCATCGCCGCGAACAGCAACCATCCCCGCCGCGTAATCGGCTCGCGCACACCGGCACCGTAGCCGGGCGGTCGGAGTCGGTCCGCAGAATTCCCGCTACCGTGGCCGGGCCCCCATCGCGGCATCCCAGTCAGCTGTTCTCCATGCCTGTGTAGACCTGTTGAAGTCGGAGGAATCACCATGAGCTCGATCGGCCACAAGCCCGGTCCGCCGTATCCCGATCGCATCGAAGTGATCGTCGAGATCCCAAAGGACTCGCGCAACAAGTACGAGCTCGACGACGAAACGGGTGCAGTGTGGCTCGACCGCACGCTGTTCACCGCCACTCGATATCCGGCCAACTATGGGTTCATCCCCCAGTCGCTCGCCGGCGACGGTGACCCGCTCGATGTATTGGTCATCATGGACGAGCCGGTCTTCCCCGGTTGTCACATCTGGGCGCGGCCCATCGCCGTACTCGAGATGCGCGACGAGGCCGGGCCCGACGCCAAGGTGCTGGCCGTGCCGTTCGGTGACCCTCGATGGGATCACCTCCAAGACCTCTACAACATCGCGATGCACCTGCGAGCGGAGATCCATCACTTCTTCGAGGTCTACAAAGCACTCGAGCCCGGCAAGTCGACCGAGAACAGCGAGTGGGGCAATTCCGCCCGCGCCAAAGAGATCATCATGGAAGCCCGCAAGGGCGTACCCGAACCGCAGTAGCCTGCACCTCCGCGCGTCAGGGGCGCAAAAGGATTTTGCCGAAGAAGTCCGACCTGAGCATCTTCTGTTGCGCGGCGCCGGCATCGGCGAGCGGAAACTCACTGTCGATAACTGGGTCGAGGCCGCCGTCGCAGAACGCGCTCCACGCCGGCGCGAACTCGTCGTTGCGATACGGATCACTGCCCAGTATGCGAATGCCGGTGTGGTACATGTAGCCGATGGAAGGCACCGTCAGCTGATCGCCGCTCGTGTTGCCACAGGTGACGAAGCGGCCGCGGGTCGCCAGCGAGTAGAACGAGGCCTCGAACAGCGCCGGCCCGATGTGATCGAACACCATGTCGACACCTCGGCCGTCGGTGACCTTGCGTGCGAACGCGGCCACATCGGCCGTGCGGTTGTTGCAGACGAAATCGCAACCGATCGTCAGCGCTCGTCGGCACTTCTCGTCGGTGCCCGCTGTCGCGATCACCGTCGCCCCTCGCTGCTTCGCGAGTTGGATGGCGGCCACGCCGGTCCCCGAACCGGCAGCGTGGATCATCACCGTCTCGCCCGCGACAAGCCCGCCGACGTCGAACAGCGCGTGCCACACCGTCAGGTAACAAGTGGGGAACGCCGCCGCGGCCTCGAGCGGAATCGACGCCGGTACGTGATGGACGTGCGACTCGGGCACGAGACACTGTTCCGCGTACCCACCGTCGACCGTTGCGCCGAGGATGAAGACGTCGTCGCCTCCCGCCAGCTTCGACCCGACCGGGACACCGACGAGCGAGGGATCCACGACCACCCGATCGCCGACCGCGAACCGCTCGACCTCGACGCCGATCGAGAGCACCGTGCCGGCGAGGTCCATCCCTGCGACGTGCGGGAAGCGAAATCCGGGCATCGTGAACCAACCGTTGCGCTGCACGACGTCGAGGTGGTTGAGGGCAGTGGCCACGACGGCGACGATCACGTCCTTCGCGCCGGGCTCAGGGTCGGCAACGTCGGTGTACTCGAGCACCTCGGGGCCGCCCGACCGGTGATACAGCATCGCTTTCATGGTGTCGTCACGTGAGGCCTCGTACGAATGGGCGCGCCAACGATTGCGGCTGACGGGTCCGTTTGGCGAACACCGCCATGACGACGAGCGTCACGAGATACGGCAACGCCTGCAAGAACTGCCGGTTGACGTCCAACTCGAGGCTCTGCACTACGAGTGTGAGCGCTTCGACCCCGCCGAAGAGGACGCAGCCGGCGAGAGCGCCGCGTAGTGTCCATCCACCGAAGATAACCGCCGCGATCGCGATGAAGCCTCGCCCACTGGTCATGTTCGGCGAGAACCCGACCGTGTCGAGGGACAGATACGAACCCGCGAGACCGCACATCGCGCCGCACACGAGAATCGCTTCTCGCCGGCGTCGATTGACGTGGATGCCGGACACATCCGCCGCCTGCGGGTTCTCCCCGACCGCGCGTACCTCTAGGCCCCAACGTGTGCGGAAGACGAGCCACCAACACGCGGCGACCGCCGGTATGGCCAGATATGCCGTCCAGCGCTGATCGAAGACCTGCTGCAACACGCCCGGAAGATGATTCGCTCCCGGGAACTGGGTCGCGGCGGCCACGTCGAGATCGAGCTCTTGCCACAAGAACGACGTCAAACCGAGCGCGAGCACGTTGATCGCGAGACCGACGACGAATTGGTTCGCAGTGAGGCGATGACTCAAGTTGCCCTGCACTGCCGCAATGATGATCCCGGCAAGAACGCCGAAGAAAATGCCGCCGAGCACCGAGCCGGTGATGTCCGAACCTGCGACCGCCGAGAACGCCGCGACGAGACACATACCCTCGACCGAGATGTTGAGGGTGCCCGCGCGCTCGGCGACCCACTCGCCGGCCGCCGCGAGCGCGAGGAAGACCGCGAGCCGTGTGGTGCTGCCGTACAACGTGCTCGAGCTGAAGATGTCGAAGACCGCGGAGAAGAACGCCATGCGATCACGGCCTCCCGTGAGCGGCAGCGATGGCTCGACGCCGGTCGCGGACGAAGAGCACTGCGGGCGGAATGAGCAACGCCAGCACGAGCAGAGCCTGTACGACGTCGACGATGTCACTCGCAACGCCGGTCGCTGCGAGGTAGCCGGACCCGGTGCGCAGCCCGGCGAATATGAACGCCATCGGGATCACCAGAAATGGCCGGTTGCGCGCCAGCAACGCGACGAGCAAGCCGTCCCAGCCGAAGTTGCGAGAGAACCCGACGGTGATGCGATAGTCGGGCGTACCGGCAAGCAGCACGCCGCCCGCCACACCGGCGAGCGCTCCGGATACGAGCAACGCGACCGTGCCCACCGCGGCGGCCGCGACACCCATCCGCTGAGCGGTCCTCTGGTTCAGCCCCAACATGCGCAGGCGAAAGCCCCACACCGTGCGAGAGAGCACGAGCCCGCCGAGGACGACGACGACGAGGGCGATCACCACGCCGAGATCGAATTGGTTGCCGAACAGATCGAGCCGGGGAAGCCGTCGGTCGGCCGGGAGCCGCGTACCCGTGTTCAGCTGTTGCCTGACCGCCGGGTCGGTGTCGAGGAGCAGCGATTTCGAACGAAGCCCGTACGCGAGCAGAGGAAAGGCGACGAAGACGAGCAGCAGCGTCGACAGCACCTCGGGCACACCGCGGCCGAAGCGCAGCGCTGCCGCGATGCCCGCCCACAGCGCGCCGCCGAGCGCACCGAACACGAGCGCGCACACGATGACCAACGGGCCCGGCCCGGACATGTGATTGCCGAGATATGCCGCGAACACCGCGCCCAAGAGCAACTGTCCTTCTTGGCCGATGTTCACGAGCCCCGCGCGCGCCGACACGATGGCGCCCGTCGCGACGAGTAGGAGTGGCGCCATCCGGCTCAGCGTGTCGCCCCACGCGCCGTCGTTGCGGACACTGCCGTCGATCAATGCGCTGAACACCTTCGTCCACGAACCACCGGTAGCCGCGACGAGCAGTGCCGAAAGCGCGAGCGCGCCGACAATGGATGCCACATAGAGCGCGCCGACCATCGCTGCGTCGGGCAGCCTCGACTGCCGGACGATCGAAGCCGTCTCGGGCTCACCGATGGTGGCTGTCATGCGGTATGGCCCCCCATCAACAAACCGAGACGCTGGAGGTCGACCTCGTGGCGCGCCATCTCACCGATGATGCGACCTCGGTGGAGGACCACGATGCGATCCGACAACGAGAGGATCTCCTCGAGCTCACTCGACATCAACAGTACGCCGACGCCGGCGTCGGCTGCGGCGCGCAACCGCTGCCCCATGTATTCGATGGCGCCGACATCGAGCCCGCGCGTCGGCTGGACGGCCACGAGCACCTTCGGCTGTCGTGAGAGCTCGCGCGCCAACACGACTCGTTGCTGGTTGCCACCCGACAAGGACGACATCGGCGCGTCGGGCGACGGCGTTTGGACGTCGAACTCCTCGATGAGTCGATTCGCTCGCTCTCGCATGGCACGACGGTCGAGCAACCCGTGCCGCGCCATCGCGTGCGGCGCGTCGAGCACCAGATTCTCGGCCACCGTCATTTCCAAGACACAACCCGACGCGTGGCGGTCCTCGGGTATCACGCCGACGCCCGCAAGTGTCATGGCGCCCGCCTTGCCGGTGGGCACGACCGAACCAACGACCTCGACGGTGCCGGATTCGAGCTTGCGCAAGCTCGACAGCACATCGCTCAGCGCCAGTTGGCCGTTGCCCTCGACCCCGGCCACGCCGACGATCTCGCCTGGGCGCACGTCGAGTGACAAGCCGTCGAGGAGTCTGCGGTGGTCGGCTCCGCGGGCAGATGCCTCGACGATCCGCAATACCGGCGCCACGGCGACGGTCGAGTCGGCGGCCTGCGGCTCGAGGGCAATCTCGTCGACGAGCACGTCGACGAGACCCAGCGCGGCGGCACTCTGGGAACGCAGCGCGACGTCGCGTCCGACCATCGCCCTTGCGAGTCCGGCCGCGGTGGCTTCACTCGTTGCGACCGTGGCGACAACCCCACCATTGCGCATGATCGTGACCCGATCCGTCGCGCGAAGGATCTCGTCGAGCTTATGACTGACCAGAGCAACCGCTCGTTGCTCTTCTTGCACCGCCCGCCGCAGCACCGCGAAGAGCTCTTCCGATTCGGCCGGGGTCAGCACCGAGGTCGGCTCGTCGAGTATGAGGATCGATGGATCGCGCCGAAGGCACTTGATGATCTCGACTCGTTGTCGCTGTGCCGATGTGAGGTCGCCGACGCGCGCGTCAGGGTCGACCTCGAGCCCGTAGCGAGCGCCGATCTCACGCACGTCGGCTCGCGCTCGGGCCGGATCGACGCGACGGCTGTCGCCGAGTACCGCGTTCTCCCACACGCGCAGCGGCTCGACGAGACTGAAGTGTTGGTGCACCATGCCGATGCCCAGCGCCGCCGCGACCAGCGGGTCATCGATGCGACGCTCGACACCGCGTGTGAGGATCTGTCCGCGATCGGGCAACACCAGCCCGATGAGAATCTTCATCAGCGTCGACTTGCCCGCGCCGTTTTGCCCCAGCAGGCCGTGGATCTCGCCCGGATACAGCGACAACGTGACGCGGTCACACGCCACGACCGCGCCGAACGACTTGGTGATATCGATCAGTTCGACGAGTGGGGCGGAGGAAGTCATCGCCTACGCCACCAGTTGGTGTGCGCGCCGCGGGTGCTCGATCAGAAGTTGTAGGCCTTCTTCTGAATTGCGAACAACGCGTCCTTGTACTTGCCGGCCGCGATCTCACTCGAGACCGTATCGAGAGCCGTTTGCTGTTCGGTCGTGGCGTCGCAGATCTGTGCGCCGGGTTCCTTGTCGGCGCCGACACGGAACGTGTAGACGTCGCCCTCCTTGTAGGTGCCGGCGAGAAGCTTGGTGATGAGCGCGCTCAGATAGTCGCCCCCGTCGAACTTCACCGCGATCTGATAGTCGAGATCCGAACGCGTGCACGCCGCGCTGGACCCTGCACTCATCGTGATGATGTCGTCCTTGTTGGCCAGCTTGACGATGGCCTCGTGCGCACCTCCGAGAAACGGGACGACTGCACCGATTCCTTGACCTTTGGCGGTGTTGTAGGCCTCGGTCGCCTTCTGCACGTCGTCGAAGCTTCCGGTGCCGTAGTAGGTGGCTTCATAATTGGCGTCGACGGCCTTCAGCCCGAGTTTGAACGACTCGAACGAGGCGACCTCGAAGCCGTTGGCGTCGCTGTTGCCGATGAACGCTGCTTTCGTCTGGCTCTTGGCCTTCATCAACAGGCCGGTTGCGTAGCCGGCTGCGTAGTTGATCTCGGTGCCGTCGTCTTGACTTTGCGCGTAGTTGGGATCAGGCGCTTGGCCCGCCCCACAGTTGCAGTACCAGAACGTACTCGCGTACTTCTTCGACAACTCGGGCAGTGACTTCGCGATATTGCTCGCGCCGACGATCATGATGTCGACATTTTGCTTCGCGAGGTTTTCGATCTGCGTGGCGGCGTCGGTTTCGCCGATGTTGTCGACGATGATCGCGCTGCCGTTGTTGGCCTTTGCCAAGCGCTCGGCGCAATCGACGACAGCCTGGTAGTAGGCACCGTCGTTGCGCGGGCCGGGCGTCGCCACCCCGATGACGAACTTGCCGTCACCCGTGAAGTCGAGGGGCTTGATGTCGCTGGGCTTTTGCGTACAGGTCGTGCCGGTCGAGGCCTGCTCGCCGTCGTCGCCGCACGCGGCAGCCACGAGAGCCGCCACCAACATCGCGATCAACCCGAGTCTCGTCCGATTCCTCACTACATGCCCTCCAAGTAACGACGCCGTTGACTACTGATGGCTGTCAGCGGACGCTCCGCACACCCGAAACCAACCACACTTTGCCTCGTGCCGCCAACGGTATCCGGGCCTGCCAGCGGACAGATCGCGCTGCCGGTCTGACCATACCATGCCGTCGCGAGGCTTCGTTTCCGCCGGCGGGCCCCCGATCGAGCGACACATCGCGTGGAAAGATCAGCGCCGTGGACCCGGCCGCCGTCGCTCGCGAATACCTCCAGTCGTTCGCAACCGGTGATCCCGACACGGTGGCCGCGCACGTCACCGATGACTTCGTCAACGAACACACGGCGGCGCTGGCCTCGGGCTGCACCAGCAAGATCGAGTACCGGCGCCGGCTTCCCGAATTCTTGGCCAGCTTCTCCGGCCTGCGTTACGAGATCGAAGACCTGGTTGCCGAGGGCGACAAGGTGATGGCGGCATACACGATGCGCGCGACGTATGGGGGCCACGCGATCGCGGTGCGCGGTGTCATGCGGTTTTCGGTGCGCGACGGCCTCGTTGCGCACCGAGTCGACTACTACGACGCGCTCGGATTCCTGCAACAGATCCGACAAGCCTGACGACTCACGCCGTCTTGATCTCCGCCGCGTCGCGCAGCCCGAGAGTTTCGATTGCGATCTCGCGCATCTTGAACTTCTGTATCTTGCCCGTGACCGTCATCGGGAACTCGTCGACGAACTGCCAGTAGCGGGGCACCTTGAAGTGCGCGAGCCTCGCCCCGCAGAAGGCGCGCAACTCATCCTCGTCGACCGTAGCTCCTTCTCGCACCAGAACCCACGCCATCAACTCTTCACCGTAGAGCGTGTCGGGCACTCCGATCACCTGCGCGCTACCGACCGCGGGGTGTTGGAACAACACCTCTTCGATCTCTCGTGGGTAGATGTTCTCACCGCCGCGGATCATCATGTCCTTCATCCGACCGACGATGTTGAGATATCCCTCGTCGTCGATCACGCCGAGGTCGCCGGTGTGCATCCAGCCACCGGCATCGACGGCATCTGCCGTTGCTGCGGGATCGTCCCAGTACCCGCGCATCACCACATAGCCCCCGCGTGCACACCTCGCCGGCAGTTCCCCGCGGCACCGATCCACCGGTGGCGGGGTCGACGATCTTGGCTTCGACGTTCGGCATCACACGACCGACTGTCGATACCCGTCGCTCGAGGTCGTCGTCGCGTCGTGTGATGAACGAGATCGGCGCGGTTTCGGTCATCCCGTAGACGATGCACACCTCGCTCGCGTGCATGTCGCTCACCGCCCGCTTCATCACCTCGATCGGGCAGGGCGAGCCACCCATCAATCCCGTGCGCAACGACGTGAGATCGAACTCGGCGAATCGGGGATGCTCCAGCTGCGCGATCCACATGGTGGGGACGCCATAGAGGCTCGTGCAGCTCTCGTCTTGTACGGCCTGCATCGTCGAGACCGGATCGAACGTCGCGGCGGGATATACCATCGTCGCGCCGGTCGTGACGCATCCGAGGTTGCCGACACCCATGCCGAAGCAGTGGTAGAGCGGCAGGGGTATACACACTCGATCAGCGTCGGTGTATCCCAAGATCCCCGCCATCGCGTACGCGTTGTTGACGATGTTGTGGTGCGTGAGTGTCGCGCCCTTCGGCCGCCCGGTCGTGCCGCTCGTGTACTGGATGTTGATCGGATCGTCCGCGTCGAGCTCTTGCTCTCTCGCGGCAAGCTGCTGGGGTGTCGCTGCTGTCGACGCCGCGACCAGATCGGACCAGACCAGATCGGTGCCAGAGGCGCGATCACCGTCGATCGTGACGACCCGTTCGAGCGCGGGAAGTGCCCCACGCACCGACGCGAGCATGTCGAGATAGTCGGAGGTCTTGTAATGCGCCGTCACCAACATGCGCACACCCGAGTGCGCCATCGCGAATTCGAACTCTGCCGGGCGATACGCGGGATTGATGTTGACGAGGATCGCGCCGACACGCGCGGTCGCGAACTGCAAGATCGTCCACTCGGCGCAGTTGGTCGCCCAGATCCCGACCCGATCGCCTTTCTCGATGCCGAGCGCGAGCAGACCCAAAGCCACTCGCTCGACCTCGCCCGCGAATTCGCTATACGAATAGCGGACACCTTGATGGATCGACGCCAGCGCTTCCCTCTTGGGGAAACGCGCGGCCGTGTTCGCCAACGCGGCGCCGACCGTGTCCTCGAGCAGAGGTGCCCCCGCCGCACCGGACACGTAGGAGTTTGCGCTGCCCGCCATGGACGCCCCCTGTCTCGCAGCACCACCTCGGCCAGTGCTTCGGTGGCGGACTTGGCCGCGACTGGACGGAGTGTACGTCGCGCGTGGGGTGGGGTCTCACCGCAAGCGTTCGAGGATTCGTTGGCCCACATCGTTCAGGTGCTCGTCCACTGCAGCGACCACCGCGATCGGTTCGCCGTCGACGATCGCGCGCGCGATCGTTCGGTGATGTTGGCCCGACCGCCCGACGATCGTGGCGACTTCGCGACGGTTGTGGCCGGCGTACAGCAACTCGTGGAACTCGGTCGAGCCGAAGAG
Organism: Acidimicrobiales bacterium; assembly: GCA_035525225.1. Taxonomy (GTDB): domain Bacteria; phylum Actinomycetota; class Acidimicrobiia; order Acidimicrobiales; family WLNW01; genus DATLFA01. The sequence continues at coordinate 208,306 of DATLFA010000054.1, read as the reverse complement.
CGCGTCGAGCACCTTGCCGTAGAGCTCGGTCAAGAGCCGATTGCCGCACGCCGATGCGATCAGCCAGTGGAAGCGCCGGTCGAGATGACGGAAGTCGTCGAGCTTCATCGAAGGGGTGAACTGCTCGGCGATCTCCGCGAGCTCGTTGCGCTGCGCGGCAGTTGCTCGGCAGGTGGCGAGCTCGGCCATCTGCGTTTCGATCACACGGCGGGTCTCGAAGAGATCGCGCACCATCATCTTGCACGAGACGATCACGCTCTCGACCTCGGGCAGGTGCTCGACCACGTACGCGCGATTGCCGCGGCGTTCGACGTAGCCGAGCGACACGAGCGCTTGAATCGCCTCGCGCACCGAAGTGCGGGCCACCATGAGCTCCGCGCATAGCAGCCGTTCGGCGGGCAGCTGTTGACCGGGGGTCAGATCACCGTTGCGGATGAGCCCGAGCAGCCGGTCGCGGATCTCGTCGGGGAGCGAACGACGCTCGAGCGGTTCGAGACCGAGTTCGCTGATGTGCTCGGTCACGGCCGCGCTGAGCCGACGTGGCTCACGACGCCGGCGAAACGGGCAAGCTCGGCATCGAGGTCGAGCGAGCGGATGATCGCCTCGTGCTCGTCGCCGCCCCAATACTCGGGCCGCACGACGTAGGTCACCTCGAACTCGAGACCGTCAGGGTCCTTCGCATACACGCTCTTGTTGACCCCGTGGTCGCTCTCGCCGCCGTATGCACCCGCGGCGATCAGCTTCTCGCGCATGCTCATCAGCTCGTCGATCGTGGGGACAGCCCAGGCGATGTGGTACATCCCGACTGTCGATTTGCCCGCGGTCGAGTCGCCGGCGCCCGCGCCGATGCTGAAGAACGCGATGTCGTGATGGTTCACCGACGCGGGCGCGCGCAAGAACGCGAACCGTCCGGCCGCATCTTCGATCACCGGCACGAAGCCGAGCACGTCCATGTAGAAGCGGCTCGAACGCCGGGCGTCGCGTACGTAGAGCACTGCGTGGTTCAACCCCAAGATGGCCATCGAGTCTCCTGGTGCTGTCGCTTGTCTTCGGCGGTCTGATGGTCAGACCATAGTCAATACTCGGCGCCGGTGGCGTTGGCGGGCAACGCTTGCCGGCCGACGCCTGGGGTCAGCGCAGCGACGGCGGGAAGGGACGCTCGTTGAACGACGTCAACACCGACACGCCGTTCGTGCAAGCCATCGTCGACACCGACGCCAACCCGATCTGCAATCGAAGGATCATCGGTGGACCCCCGAGGGCGGCATGCGCGATCGCCGACTTGATCGGCGTGGCGTGCGAAACGATGACGATCGCCTGCTCGGACGCGACGCGATCGTGGGCCTCCAACACATCGACGAGCGCCGACTCGACGCGCCGGTGCAAGGTGGCGATCGACTCGGCACCCCCGTCAGGCTGCCACTCCGGGTCCTCGGCCCACTTGGCGCCGAGATCGACGTGGACGTCTTGGATCCGGCGTTGGTCGTACGCGCCGAAGTCGATCTCGCGCCAGCGGTCGTCGACCGTCGTCGGCAGGTGCAACAACCCCGCCGCCTCGACGGTCTGGCGCGTGCGCGTCATCGCGCTCGTGATCACGCGTGCGACGTCATAGTTCTCCTGCAAGTGCAGACCGACCGCTTTGGCCTGCTGCCAACCGACCTCGTCGAGAGGCGAGTCGTACTGTCCTTGCAGGCGCCCCTCGGCGTTGTACGCCGTGCGGCCATGGCGCAGGAAGATCAGCACGTTTCGAAACGCTAACGCGACCCGACTCCTACCGCTCGGGACTTCGGGCTGCGGGTCAGACCCCGAGTATCTCGCGCGCGTGTTGCACGTCGCGCTTGAGCTGCGCGCCGAGGGCGTCGATGCCGGCAAAACGCTGCTCGCTGCGGAGGAAGTCGACGAAGCTGACGCGCGCGGCCTCGCCGTAGAGATCGTCGTCGAAGTCGATGAGGTGGGCCTCGAGCAGCGACTGCTCGGCGTGCTCGTAGAACGTCGGCCGCCGACCGATGTTGATCGCGCAGGGGAACACGTCGCCGTTCGCCCTCGTGTACCACCCGGCGTAGACGGCGTCGGCGGGCCACGCCATTTGCTTGGAGACGGGGATGTTGGCGGTGGGAAACCCGATGGTGCGACCACGTTCGTCGCCCCGAGCCACCACCCCTCGCACCTCGTAGGGCCGGCCGAGCATCGCCGCCGCCGCCGCGACATCGCCGCCGGCGAGCGCCCGGCGAATGGCCGTCGAGCTCACTGGCTCACGGGCGGTCACGTCGTGGCGGATCAACTCCAATCCGTCGACCTCGAAGCCCAGCATCTCGCCCATCGAACGCAGCCGCTCGATGTTGCCCTCGCGGTTGCGGCCGAAGTGGAAATCCTCGCCGACGACCACCGCACGGGCATGCAACGCGTCGGCGAAGACCTGCCTCACGAAGTCGTCGGAGGTCGTGAGCGACCGGTCGAGGTCGAAGTGCACGACGTAGACCACGTCGACGCCGTTGATGTCGAGCAACTCGAGTTTCTGGTCGAGCGACATTAGGATCTTGGGTGCGTTCTCGGGACGCAGCACCAACGCCGGGTGGATGTCGAAGGTCACGACCGCTGACAGCACGTCGCGGACCTCGGCCTCGGTGCGAAGGTGGCGCAGCACGTGTTGGTGACCGAGGTGGACACCGTCGAAGGTGCCGATGGACACGACGCTGCTCTCGCCCGCCCCGAGCCCCGGTTCACCGTCGTGAATGACCTTCATCGCACTCCCAATTCTGGGTTCACGCTCTGCCGCAGCCCGCTCGGGCCTGGTCGGCGTCATGACGGTACCAGCACCACCGTGGGTTTTACCCGTTCCGAACCGTGTGACGCATAGACCGCGAGCAGCTCGCCGGCCGTCGACACCACACTCCACGGACCGTCGCCGGCGCCCACGCCGAGCTCGTCGCGGGCGAACACCCGACCGTTGCGGATCAGCGCGACCATCGCATCGTCGACGCGGACTTCCGCGCTGCCGCGCATGGCGTCGATCATCGGTCGTACCACGAGCGAATCGAGGGGGCACGCCTCGTCGATGCCGAAGCGACCGACACGGGTGCGGCGCAGCGTGCGCAAATGCGCGCCGCCGCCCAAGGCCCGGCCGAGGTCTGCGGCCAGCGAGCGGATGTAGGTGCCCGAGGAGCAGTCGATCTCCGCCCGGAACACCAGGCTCTGAGCAGAGGGGTCGGGCGCGATCGGCTCGATGTCGAAGCGCGCGACGTGCACGCGGCGCGCCGGTCGCTCGACTTCGATGCCCTCGCGGGCCAGCTCGTGCAGCCGGCGCCCACCGATCTTGATTGCCGAAACCATGGGGGGCACCTGGTCGATGTCGCCCTCGAACTGCGCAGCCGCGGCGACAACGTCGGCGGCGGTGACCGAGCTCATGTCGTGGGTCGCGGTCACGACACCCGCCGCGTCGAGCGTGTCGGTCTCTGCCCCGAGTTCGATGTCGGCCACATAGGTCTTGTCGCAGCCGGAGAGGAACTGCAAGAGCCGCGTCGCGCGTCCGATACCCAACAACAACACGCCCGTGGCGTCGGGGTCGAGTGTGCCGGCGTGGCCGATTCGGCGCTCACTCAACTGCTTTCGGGCTCGCCCCACGACGTCGTGCGACGTCATGCCCGCGGGCTTGTCGACGATCGCGAAGCCGTCAGTCACTGTCGTCGGTGTGCAGTTGCTTGAGAATCGTCTCGATTCGCTCGGCGCTGCGCTGCACATCGTCGGGTAGGAACTCGAGATCGGGTGTCTTCCGGATGCGAGCCTGCTGGCCCACTGCCCGCCGCGCCTTCGTGCGAAAGCGCTCGAGCGCGGCAACGACGTCGGGGCTCTCGTCTTCGCCGTCGACGGTGGTGTAGTACACACGGGCCTTCTCGAACTCGCGGTCGACATCGACCGCAGTGATCGTCACGAGATCGAGCCCGTCTTCGTCTTCTTTGGTCAACTCCTCGGCGATGATCTCGCGCAACAATTCGTTGACTCTGTCAGTGCGTTGATATCCGCGTTTGTTACCCATTCAATCCTCCAGCCACGATCGGCGAGCGTCGATGACTTCGAACTCGGGAAACGACCACACGAACCGCTCGGCATCGTCGACGATCTGGGCCACGAGCGTTGCGCTGCTCGAGATGGCGACGATGCCGACTTCGGCGAGTTGCCATTTGTCTTGATGTGCGGTCTCGGCCACCGCGACCGGATGACGGTTGCGCAAGCCGTCGAGCAACGGCCGCAGCACCGATCGCTTGTCTTTGAGCGAGTGTGTCTGAGGCAGGTGAAGTTCGAGAGCGAGGGCCAACACGTGCACCCCCGAATTGTGCCAGCTGATTCCGGCAATGCGCGAGGGTTTGGCGTGCGCTCAAAGGGCCGCTCGGGCCCGAATTTCCGCTCCTCGGGCCCGGGGTCAGGTGCGCGGGATGAGCCGATTCTCGAAGGTTTCGATCGTGTCGCCCGGCTTGAGGTCTTGGAAGTCGGAGAGTCCGATGCCGCACTCGAAGCCCGTGGCCACCTCGCGAACGTCGTCCTTGAAGCGGCGCAGCGATGCGATCTCGCCCTTCCAGATGATCGTCCCGTCACGCAAGAAGCGCACCTTGGAACCGCGGGTGATCGTACCGTGCAGAACCATGCAACCCGCGACCTTGCCGGCGCGAGGCACCGCGAACACTTCGCGCACTTCGGCCTCGCCGGTGACTACTTCCTCGAACTCGGGTGCCAGCAAACCGACGACCGCGTTCTGGATGTCTTCGAGCACCTGGTAGATGATCTCGTAGGTACGGATCTCGACGTGTTCGACCTCGGCAAGGTCGCGCGCGGTGCGATCGGGGCGAACGTTGAAACCGATGATCGTCGCCTTGGATGCCGACGCCAACTGGATGTCGCTCTTGGTGATGCCGCCGACACCGCGCGAGATGATCGAGATCTTGACCTCGTCGCGTTCGAGGCGCTTGATCGCTTCGGTCAAGGCTTCGAGAGAACCGCCGACGTCGGCCTTGACGATGAGGTTGAGGGTCGCCGCCTCGCCCGCCTTGATCTGTTCGAAGAGGTCTTCGAGCCGAGCGCCGCCCGCCAGCGCGTGCTGATCGCGCGTCAGCGTCGACAGCCGGCGCCAATGCTCACGAGTCGTCGCGACTCGCGACGCGATCTTTTCGGTCGGCGCCACCGCGAAGCGGTCGCCCGCTTGCGGGGTCTCGTCGAGCCCCAGCACCTGCACCGGCGTGGACGGCCCGGCTTCGGTGATCGGCTTGCCGAGATCGTCGAGCAATGCCCGCACGCGTCCCCACGCCGCGCCGGCGACGAGCGGATCGCCGACCCGCAGCGTGCCCCGTTGCACGAGGATCGTCGCGACCGGACCGCGACCGATGTCGAGGTTGGCTTCGAGCACGACCCCCATCGCGCGACCACCGGGTTCGGCACGGAGGTCTTCGACCTCGGACATCACCGCGAGGTTGTCGAGCAGTTCGTCGATACCGATGCCCTGCAAGGCGGAGACTTCGACCACAACGGTGTCGCCACCCCACGACTCGGGGATGAGACCGTGCTCGGAGACCTGCTGGAGCACGCGGTCGGGGTTGGCCTCGCCGCGGTCGATCTTGTTGATCGCGATCATGATCGGCACTTCGGCCGCCTTGGCGTGATTGATCGCCTCGACGGTCTGGGGCATCACACCGTCGTCGGCCGCCACCACGAGGATGACGATGTCGGTCGCCTGCGCGCCACGGGAGCGCATGGCGGTGAAGGCCTCGTGTCCCGGCGTGTCGATGAAGGTGATCTTGTGGCCGTTGTGTTCGACTTGGTACGCACCGATGTGCTGGGTGATGCCACCGGCCTCACCGTCGACGACGTTGGTGTTGCGGATGCGGTCGAGCAGCTTGGTCTTGCCGTGATCGACGTGGCCCATCACGGTGACGATGGGCGGGCGCATCGGCCAGACCTCGTACTCGTCGTCGCTCGGCTCGGGCGGCATGGCCAGCATGCGTTGGAGTTCGACCTCTTGCTCTTGACCCGGCTCGACGAGCTGGATCTGCGCGCCGATCTCCGCGGCGAACAGTTCGAGCATGTCATCGGTCAGCGACTGCGTCGCGGTGACCATCTCGCCTTGCTGTAGGAGATAGCGCACGACATCGGCCGCGGTGCGGTTGAGCTTGGGGCCGACATCTTGCGCGGTCGACAGGCGCTCGATGATGACCACGCCCTCCGGAATGGGCGCGTTGGTCGGGCTGTAGGTCGGCAGGTTGAGCGGCTCGAGCTCTTCGCGCACCCGACGACGACGTCCCTTGCGCCGTGGTTGTTGGTGCTGACGACCGGGGCCTCGACTGGGCGCACCGGTGCCTCGCCCGGGCGCGCCAGAGCCGGCACCCGGACCACCGCGACCGGCCGGCGAGGGCCCGTCGAAGCGGGGAGGCCGCGGGCCGCCGGTGCCACCACCGGGACGGGGGCCACCAGGGCCGCCGGGGCGACCGCCGGGGCCGCCGCCGGGACGGGGTCCGCCGGTGACCGACGGGCGCGACGGGGGCGTGGCGCGACGCGGACCACCCTGGCCGCCGCCGGGAGGCGGTGGGATCGGGCGGCCGGTGTGCGGGCTGCGCGGGGGTGGCGGGATCGGCCGGCCCGACGGGGAGAGCGGCGACGTGGCACGGGCCGAAGCCGCGACGTCGGAGCGACCTTCGCCGGGGCGAGGACGCGAGTCGGGGCGCGGGCGCGGCGCGGCGGCGGGCGGGCGTTGCTGCTCGGTCGGTCGAGGCGCCTCGGCCGGGCGCAGACCACCGGGCGCGGTGCTGCGGGTGGGGGGTGCCGCCGGTGGTGCCGGCGGAGCGACGCGCGGCGCGGTGGCGCCACCGGAGCGGATGACGCGAGTGGGAGCGGCGCGCACTTCGGGCTCGGCGGCGACTTCGGGTCGAGGTTCGGACACGTCGATCGGCGTCGTCTCCGCAACGGCGGCGGCAGCGGGTTCGTGCGGTGAGACCTCGGCCGGCGTCGGATCGAGAACGATCGGCGCCTCGGGCACGGTGAGTTCGATCACCGGGGCCGCCACTTGGACCTCGTCGGCGGCGGCAACGCGCGCCTTCTTAGCGCCCTTCTTGGCCGGCTTCTTCTCGGCCTCGGGCTCGTCGGGTTGCGTGTCGCGGATCAAGCCCTCGCGCTCTGCCTTGCGGCGGACGCGGTCGGCGTGAGCCTCGACGATGCTCGACGAGTGGCTCTTGACTCCGATCCCGAGCGCGATGCAGAGATCGAGGGCTTCTTTGTTGGTGAGTCCAAGCTCGCGTGCGAGTTCGTACACGCGAATGTTCTTTGGCACGTGGTGCCTCGCCTCTTTCTCTGCTGGCTCTACTTCGGGCCGAGCTTTACGTATCCTCGCACGATTCGGCCGCGTCGCACGAAGTGGTTGTTGTTGCGGTTCGGGGGCACCAGGCCGGAGTTCGAGTCGCCGACCCCTGTGACCCATCTTGGGAGGCTCGCCATAAAGAGCCCCATTCGGTTGCGATCGATGGCCCGAACAGCTTGCGCAGTGGGGTCACCGCGGAGTCGGCACAAGCCGGCCCCGGCCCGACCCATGCGCCGCGCCCCTGTGAGGGACCACCGATCACGAGTCGACCATCTAGCGTACGGGTAATTCGGACCAGTTCGCGCGCGAAACCCGACCGGCGGCACGCGATACAGGTACGGACGGGTTCAGCTTTCGCCATTCTCCCCCATCGTCTTGTACTCCACGGCCGAGACCTCGGGGCCACCTTCGGCCGATTTCCAGACCTGTTCGCCCGTCTCGGGGTCAACGATCCACTCACCCTCGGCCCACACGGTGTTGGCCTCGACGGTCATCTGGGTCTCGCTCTTGATGTCGACGCGCCACCCGGTCAGGCGAGCCGCCAGTCGGGCGTTCTGGCCTTCTTTGCCGATGGCCAACGACAGCGCCTGGTCGGGGACGATGACTTCGGCGGTGCCGGTCACCTCGTCGATGTTGACCTCGCGCACCTTGGCCGGTGACAGCGCTTTGGCGACGAAGTCGGCGGGATCATCGCTGAACGGCACGATGTCGATCTTTTCGCCCCGCAACTCGTTGACGACCTGACGCACCCGCGCACCGCGGGCACCGACGCAGGCGCCGACCGGGTCGACGTTGGGGTCGTTGGAGTACACCGCGATCTTGGTGCGGTGACCCGGTTCGCGCGCGCAGGCGCGGATCTCGACGACGCCGTCGGCGATCTCGGGCACCTCGAGTTCGAAGAGTCGCTTGATGAGACCGGGGTGGGTGCGGCTGACCACGATCTGCGGGCCTTTTGCGGTGCGGCGCACCTCGACGATGTACGCCTTGACGCGGCTGTTGGGCTCGGGGCGTTCGTACGGAACCTGCTCGGCTTGCGGCAACAACGCTTCGACGCGGCCGAGGTCGAGCAACGTGTAGCGCGAATCGCTCTGTTGGATGATGCCCGTGACGATGTCGCCCTCGCGGCCGGCGTACTCCTCGTATTTGAGCTCGCGCTCGGCTTCGCGGATGCGCTGCGTCATCACCTGACGGAATGTCTGCGCCGCGATGCGACCGAAGTCTTTCGGGGTCACGTCACGCTCGTCGCCGACCGGCTCGCCTTCGTCATCGAGTTCCTGCGCGAAGACGCGGATCTCTCCCGTATCGGGATCGATCGTGACGAACGCGTACTCGGATGCTCCGGGCATACGCTTGTAGGCCGACTCGAGCGCGTCGGCCAGCGCCGCGAGCAGCGTGTCGACCGAGATGCCTTTTTCTGCAGCGAGCGCGCCAAGCGCTTCTAGGTCGACGTTCATGCATTCACCGCCTTCTTCGTTGCCGAGGCTTTGCCCGGTTTCTTCCCGGGCTTCGGAGCCGGGCCCCATTCGAAAATCGTGTTGGCCTTCTCGATGTCGTCGTACGCGAGTGAACGCGTCGTGCCATCGTCGATCACCAGTTGGATGCCATCGTCGTCCGCGGCCGCGAGTGTGCCCTCGAGGCGGCGCTCGCCTTCGACGTGGGGCTTGGTCTTGACCTTGATGCGTTGACCGACGGAGCGAACGAAGTGTGACTGCCGCCGCAGCGGACGTTCGAGGCCGGGGCTCGACACCTCGAGGGTGTAGCGCCCGGGAATCGGATCGTCGTGATCGAGCGCACGGGACAGCTCGCGGGTGATGAGGCTGATGGTGCCGATGTCGACGCCGCCCTCGCGCTCGACGGTGACTCGCAGTATCCCGCCGGCGTGGTCGACGTCGAAGAGCTCGACACCCAGGTCGGCGCAGATCGGTTCGACCAGTTGATTGACTCTCTCGACGATTCCCATGCGCTTCACCTCCTGGGTTGCGGGGTTCTCGCACGAGCCTCCCGACGAAACGAAAGGCGTGGGCCGAAGCCCACGCCTTCGCTCGAGAACGAATGGCTGTTGTGCGCGGGGAAGTATATCCACCCAGGCGAGCGACTCCCCGCCGCAGCCAAGGCTGCCAGGGTCAGTACGAGCGGGCGACGATGGCCACGAGCCCGGGCTCGTCTTGGGACGTGGGGACCTGCCCGTCGGAGCGCTGCAGGCAGCGCACCGAGACGGCGTGGCGGTTCAGTTCGGTCTCGCCTTCTTCGCCCACGGCGTCCCACGAGATGCGGGCGAACCCGCTTGTGGCGGCTTCGACGGCGTCGGCCACCGAAGTGACCTCGACGGTGCGGGCGTCGCGGCTCGCAAGGGCTTGGGCGAACATCGAGCGTTGGATGTCCGCAAGGAGCCCGGCCGCCTGCCCGGCGAACTCGCCGAGCGCGACGGTGGATTTCTCGCCGGTGTCGCGCCGGGCGACGGTGACGACACGGTTCGCGAGGTCGCGGGGCCCGACTTCGACGCGAAGCGGTACGCCCTTGATCTCCCAGTCGGTGACGCGGCGCCCGAACGAGGCGGAGACCTTCTTGTCGAGTTCGACCCGAATGCCGTTATCGCGTAGTTCTCGGGCGAGCCGCTCGGCCGCCGCGGCGCTCTCGGGTTCGTCGCGTACGAGGAGCACCACGATCTGGTGTGGCGCGAGCGAAGGGGGCACCCGCAGACCGTTGTCGTCGCCATGGGCCATGATCAGTCCGCCGACCATACGCGTCGACGTACCCCACGACGTCGTCCACACCAACTGTTGCTCGCCCTTGTCGTCGAGGTATGTGGTGTCGAAGGCCCGCGCGAAATTTTGGCCGAGCTCGTGCGAGGTGCCCATCTGCAACGCCTTGCCGTCGCCCATCATCCCCTCGAGGCAATACGTGAACGTCGCGCCGGCGAACCGTTCTTTGCGCGTCTTCGCACCGACATGCACGGGGATCGCCAGCACATCGACCATGAAGTCCTCGTAGACCTCGTGGAGGATCTTGAGCGCGTACTCGCGGCCATCTGCTTCGGTGGCGTGTGCGGTATGGCCCTCTTGCCAGAGGAACTCGGTGGTGCGCAGGAAGACCCGCGGGCGAAGCTCCCAACGAACCACGTTGGCCCACTGATTCAACAACAGGGGCAGATCGCGATAGCTCTGGATCCACTTGGTGAAATACGTGTTGAACAGCGTCTCGCTCGTGGGGCGCACGACAACCGGTTCGTCGAGCTCCTTGCCCCCCGCATGCGTGACGACCGCGAGCTCGGGAGAGAACCCTTGGACGTGTTCGGCTTCCTTGCGCAGGAAGGACTCGGGGATGAACAGCGGGAAGTAGACGTTGACCGCACCCGCGGCCTTGATGCGCTCGTCCATCGCCGCTTGCATCCCTTCCCACACGGCATAGCCGTAGGGGCGAATGACCATCGTGCCGCGCACAGGGCCGTTTTCGGCCAGCTCGGCCTTGGCGACGACGTCTTGGTACCAGGCGGGAAAATCGTCCGCCTGCGCAGTGAGAATGGGTGCCTTCGCCATAGCGGTCGAGGTTACTGGGCAGACGGTCGAGCCAATGCCATCAACGCGCGACGGCCGCGGCGAAAGTTGGATGCACTCCCTGCAGCACGACAAAGCTTCCATCGGCGCGGGCCGACGGCATCGTCCACGGGACACGCAGATGCGCGACGATGGCCGCCACCACACCGACCGCGCCGGCGAGAAACATCAAGACCGCGATCCCACCGAACCAGCGCAACATCAGCCCGCCGGCGAGGCCCAATACGCCCAGCCACGCGAACCACAGGCGCCGGCGCAGCAGATTGATCCGGCGCTCGAACGCCGCCGCACTCAGCGGCAACTTCACGACGTAGCGCGTGCGGATCCGCGAATAGATCGACGAAAGCACCATCAAGCCAATCGGTCCGGCCAACAGCAACAACCAGGCGATGCCGAGTGGTTTGGGTACGACCAGCGACGCATAGCCATCGGCCTGTGCCCCCGTCATGCAACACACCGGCGGTAGCCGCCCCACCAACGCGTCGTCGAGCCGAACGCGCGCAGTTGTGTTCACGAGCACCCGGCAGTGACGTTGCTCGGCATCCGGCCACGCTAACGCCCGTTCTCAGGGCCGGGTGTTGCGCTTGCGGATGAGTGCGACGCGTTCGTCGGAGTGATTGACGTCGGTGCCCTGCTCGTCGAGGAGGCGGGCGCGATCACGTTCGGCTTCGCGTGCCGCCTTGACCGTGTCGACGCGGGCAACGGCAGCTTCGGTGCCGTGCTCCATGATGAACTCGGCCCAATCGACCAGCGCGGAGACCATCTCTTTTTCGGGTACGACCGCCACGTTCTGGCCCTTGACGAACAAGTGGCCCCGTTTGTGCCCGGCGGCGATACCGAGATCGGCATCGCGCGCTTCGCCCGGCCCGTTGACGACGCAACCCATGACGGCGATCTGCAACGGGATCAACTTGTCCGCGAACGCTTCTTGCGCCTGCAACGCCACCGCGATCACATCGATCTCGGCGCGCCCGCACGACGGGCACGCGATGAGATCGACGTTCTTGCGTTCGCGCAGGCCCATCGCTTCGAGTAGCGCGCGGCCGGCTCGCGCTTCTTCGACCGGATCCGCGGTGAGCGAGTAGCGAAGGGTGTCGCCGATGCCTTCGGCCAGCAGCGTAGCGATGCCCGCCGTCGACTTGATGAGCCCGATGGGCAGCGGGCCGGCCTCGGTCACGCCGAGGTGCAACGGATGATCGGTGACCTCGGCCAGCATGCGGTAGGACTCGATCATGAGCGGCACGCTCGATGCCTTGACCGCGATCTTGATGGCGTCGAAACCGACCTCGTCGAAGTACGCCATCTCCCGTTGCGCGGATTCGACCATGGCCTCGGGGGTGACGCGGCCGCCGTATTTCTCGTAGAGCGTCGGGTCGAGCGAGCCACCGTTGACCCCGATGCGGATGGGCACACCGCGTGCCTTGGCCTCTTGCGCGACGATCTTGATGTGCTCGGGCCGGCGGATGTTGCCCGGGTTGAGGCGCAGGCAATGCACACCGGCCTCGAGCGCGGCGAGGGCCATCTTGTACTGGTGATGGATGTCGGCGACGATCGGTACCGGCGAACGGGGCACGATCTGCGCGAGCCCTTCGGCGGCCTCGATCTCGTTGCACGTGCAACGCACGATGTCGGCACCCGCCGCCGCGAGTGCATAGATCTGCTGCAGCGTGCCTTCGACGTCGGCCGTCTTGGTGGTGGTCATCGACTGCACCGTGATGGGCGCGTCGCCCCCGACCGGCACCGAGCCCACCATGATCTGGCGGGTCTTGTGGCGAGAGTGGCTGGCGCTGACGTCCATGACCGAAACGCTAGAACTTCAGCGGGTCGACGATGTCACGCAAGCCGGTGAACAACATCAAACTCACCATCAGCGCCACGAATACGTAGGTCAGCGGCAGCAGCTTGGCGAAGTCGGCGTGGTACAAGCGACCCCGGCGTGAGCGCAGCCGCTCGTAGGTGGCCACGGCGATGTGCCCGCCGTCGAGGGGCAAGAGCGGCAGCAGATTGAACACCCCGATGAAGATGTTGAACGCGGCATAGAAGCGCAGCGCGCCGTTTACGCCGGTCTCGTCGGCGATCTGCTTGCCCGCACGGGCTGCGCCGATGATCGAGATCGCACGGTGGCTGTCGCGTTCGTTGGCCGCCACGCGTTCTTCGTCGGTGATGACCGACTCGGGTATCGTGCCCGCGGACGGTCCGACGCCCTCGTCGAACGCGTTGGCGAACGTATCGTCGAAGCCCTTACGCGAGAAGAAGGCGCCGAGACCGGTCACCGCCAACTTCGAGGTACGACCGATGGCGGTCACCGTCGAGCCCGCGCCTTCGACCACTCCCTGCGGGACGACCTCCTCGCCGCGGAGAATGCCGAGGTAACCCGTGGCGCCGTGCTCGGGGTAGATCGCGGTGATCGCAACCTTCGTGTCGAACTCGGTCGCCTGTTGGGCGCCGAACGCCCGCACGTTGTACGTCTTGCCCACCTCGACCATGCTCAAGAACTGCGCGTACGTCTGCACCGGTTGACCCTCGACCGCCAATACCTGTTCGTACTGGAGGAGACCGTCGATGCCGGCTGCACCGCGCTCTGACAGGCGCCAACCGGCAGTGCCGGACAACTCGACCTGCTGACCGTCACGCAGTACCACCATCTGCAACGGCTGGTCGTACAGGGGCTCGAGCACGGGGCCGAGGCCGGCGAAACGGTTGACCGGTTGGCCGTTGATCGACAGGATGCGATCGCCCTCGATCAACCCTGCGTTGGCCGCGGCGCCCCCTTCGACGGTCTCGGCGACGTACCACTTGTTCTCGTCGGGTACCCCGATGAACGCGAAGACGATGAAGAACAACACGGAGGCCATGATGAAATGCATGACCGAACCGGCGGACGCCACGAGAACCCTCCGGGGGTAGGTCTTCTGACGGTACGTCCTCGATTCGTCAGCAGGATCGACCTCTTCGAGGTTGTGCATCCCGATGATCTTCACGAAGGCGCCGGCAGGGATCAGCTTGAGGCCGTATTCGGTCTCGCCGCGGCGAAACGACCACAGGGTCGGGCCGAATCCCAAGAAGAACTCCGTGGCTTTCATACCCGTCCACTTGGCTGTGACGTAGTGGCCGAGTTCGTGGAAGAAGATCATCACGGCGATGCCGAGGATGATCAGGGGGGCATTGACACCGAGCCTGCGTCCGAGAAAGAGGGCGCCGAGCAGGAGCACCACCAGCGCGACCGGGTTCGACTTGGGCCCGTCGTGCACCACGACCTCGGCCGGGCCGCCGGCGGGGGCCGCGGTCTGGTCGGGGACCTCCTTCGATTCGATCACGCTGCTCTCCGTTCGATGATCGCTCGTGCGCAATCGCGCGCGGCGGCATCGGCCGCGAGCACAGCTTCGACGCTGTCGGCGACCGAGCCGGGCCAGCGATCGAGCGCCGCTGACAACACATCGGCAATCGAGGTCCACCGCATGAGGCCATTCAAGAATGCGTCGACCGCCACCTCGTTGGCCGCGCTGAGCCACGCCGGGGCCGTCTGACCAGCGCGACCCGCGTGATACGCCAGGTCGAGGCAGGGAAATGCGTGGCGGTCGGGCGGCTCGAAATCGAGCCGGCTGAGCGACGTCCAGTCGATGGCGCCGAACGACATCGTCGAACGATCTGGATATTCGAGCGTGTAGGCCACGCACAGCCGCATGTCGGGCATCGACAACTGCGCGATCGTCGCACCATCGGTGAAGGTGACCATCGAGTGCACGATCGATTGGGGGTGGACGACCACGTCGATGTCGTCGAAATCGATACCGTGCGACGCGCCGTAGAGCTCGTGCGCTTCGATCACCTCGAGGCCTTTGTTCATGAGTGTCGATGAGTCAACGGTGATCTTGGGCCCCATATTCCACGTCGGGTGCACCAGCGCATCGCCGATCGTGACGACAGCCAATTCGCCGCGCGACTTACCCCGAAACGGTCCCCCGCTGGCCGTGAGCACCAGCTTGGTCACCCGCGCCGGGTTGTCGTTCGCCCGCAGACATTGGTGCAGGGCGCAGTGTTCGCTGTCGACGGGCAACAACTCGGCGCCCGGCGTCGTTCGCACTCGGGCCACCACCGGCCCGGCCGCGATCAACGACTCTTTGTTGGCCAGACCGAGCCGTCGGCCGGCGACGAGGGCGGCCAACGTGACCGGGAGCCCGGCGAAGCCCACGACACCGTTGATGACCGTCTGTCCTTCACGGGCTGCGGCGGCCAACGCGTCGGGCCCGGTGAGCACATCGACACCCGCGGGGAGGAGCTCACGTAGCTCTGCGACGCGGGTGCTGTCCGCGAGTGCCACGACCCGGGGCCGGAACTCGTGGGCCTGCGCCGCCAGCTCTTTGACCGACGTCGCGGCGCCCAGCGCGACGACCTCGAAGCGGTCGGAGGCGGCCCGAACGATGTCGAGGGTCTGCGTGCCGATCGAACCGGTCGATCCGAGCACGGCGAGTGTCGTGGTCATGGCGTCGACGATAGGCGCTCGCGGGTGTTTCGCGGCGTCGCTCGCTCGACCGCAGCCGGCTCAGAGGATGACGAACCGCGCCATGTAGTACGTGGCCGGCAGCGTGAACAGCAACGCATCGAAACGGTCGAGTACACCACCGTGGCCCTTGAGGATGTTGCTCATGTCCTTGACGCCGAGATCGCGCTTGATCAGCGACTCGACGAGATCACCGAGCGGTGCAGTCACCGCGATGGCGAGACCGAGCCACACGGCTTGCGGCATGCCGCCGTTCCAGAGGCCCTCTCGGTCCGAGGGAACCTGTCCGAATGGTGCGATCTTGAACATGCCCACGGCGACCACGACGACGATGATCGACGTCAGCATGCCCCCGATGAGTCCCTCTCGCGTCTTACCCGGACTCACCGAGGTCAGCTTGGTCTTCCCCGCCGAACGACCGACGAGCAACGCACCGATGTCGTGGGCCACAGTGCCGAGGACTGCCGCGAGAATCATGCCGATGCCGTAGTGCCCGAATACGCGCAGCATCAGCGCGCCATAGGACCCGAGCACGCCGATGTAGACCACGCTGAGCATCGTGACGCCGGCATTGAGCACCGGTGATTCGTCGCCCGCTTTCGACAGGAACCACAACAACGAGAACACGGCGCTGACGGCGATGACCACCAACAACCCGTCGACGCCCCGTTGGTAGACCGCGATCGGGGCCCCCACCGCGGCGACGATCGCCAGCAGCGTGGCCGGCTGGTACCCGGCGCGCCGCAATGCGTTGGAAAGCTCGATCACGCAGAGGCCGAGCACGATCGACGTCAGCCCCACTGTCGCGGCCGGACCGCTCATGAACGCCGCGATGGCGAGCGCGCCGAGCACTACCCCCGTGACGACACGGGCGCGCATGTCGTTGCGGCGTCGCGCCGCCGGGCGGGCCTCGGCGCGCGTGCCCGCCTTGGTCGCTGCCTTCTTCGTCGCGGTCCTCGCGGCCGCGCCGGCACCGGCTCGCCCGGCCGTGGTGGAGCCGGCGTTGGTGATCGGGATGGACGCGAGATCATCGTCATCGTCCGCGCCGATGACCGGCTCGTCGCCGATGAACCGCTGGAAGTCGGCGTCACCCTCGTCGTCGAATTCGAAGAACTCTTCTGCGGCCGCCTCGGAGTCGTACTCGGTGGCGGCCGCGGTGGCCGCGACTTCGGGCTCGTCGTCGTAGTCAGCGGCCGATTCGCGCCAGCGGGGCTGCGAGCCCGTCAAGGTCGTCCAGGCGTCGGCATCGCCTCCCTTGGGCGCGGGCGCCTGACCCGTGGGCGGTTCGGTCCAGTGCGGCATCGCGACGGCGTCGTCGTCTTCTTCTTCGTCTTCGTCGTCATCGTCGTAGTCGTCGTCGAACTCTTCTTCCTCGTCGTAGTCGTCGTCGAGGTCGTCGTCGAATACCGAGCGTCCGGGGCGCACGGCGTCATCGGCCGGACGACCCCGTAGGAGGCGCTCGTCTCCTGACCTGGGGCGGTTGGGTTCGTTCACAACAGGGCCTCCTCGGTCACGACGCTAAGCGAGCAGCGCGAGCAGTGGTACTCACCATCAGACTTCAAGGAGCTCTTCGACTTTCTTGACGCGTGCGCCGTCGACCTGCGACTCGTGCAGATGGGTGAGGCGGTCGAGCTCTTTCTCGGCCCGAGCCAGGTCGTTCTCGGTCAGGTCCCCGTTCTTCTTCAGGTCGTCGAGCTCTTTGCGGGAATGGCGGCGTACGTTGCGGATCGCCACCTTGGCTTCTTCGGCCATCTTGTCGACCACCCGGGTCAGCTCCTTGCGTCGCTGCTCGGTGGGTGGGGGGAAGTTCAGCCGGATCGTACGCCCGTCGTTGCTCGGCGCGGCGCCGATGTCCGCATTGCGAATGGCCTTCTCGATCGACCCCATCGTTGCCGGGTCGTGGGGAGAGACGACGAGTTGGCGCACGTCGTTACCGATGGAGAACGAGGCCACATCCTGCAATTTCATCTCTGCGCCGTAGACCTCGACCGTGAGCTTTTCTACGATCGCCGAGCTGGCCCGCCCGGTGCGGATGGTGGCGAATTCGGTGCGCGCATGAGTGACCGCCTTGTCCATCTTTTCGGTCGCATCCTCGAGTACGACGTCAGCGAGTTCGCTCACGCTCACCTCCTCATTCGCCCGGCAACGCCGCGTTCGTGGCGGGCCCTCAACAGACCAGCGTACCGATGGCCTGGCCGTCGAGCAGGGACCGCACGTTGCCCGCCTTCATCAAGTCGAATACGACGATCGGAAGCCGGTTCTCCATGCAGAGCGTGGTGGCGGTGTGATCCATGACCCGGAGATCACGTTGCAGCACGTCCATATAGGTGATCTGGTCGAGCTTGGTGGCGTTGGGGTCGAGCTTGGGGTCAGCCGTATAGACGCCATCCACCTGCGTGCCTTTCAGCACGGCACCCGCCTCGACCTCGACGGCGCGCAGTGCGGCGGTCGTATCGGTCGTGAAGAACGGATTGCCCGTGCCGCCGGCGAAGATCACCACGCGGCCCTTTTCGAAGTGCCGTATGGCGCGGCGCCGGATGTAGGGCTCGGCGATCTGGGCCATGTGCACCGCCGTCTGGACCCGTGTCGGTACGCCGAGGCGCTCGAGCGTGTCCTGCAACGCGAGTGCATTGATGACCGTCGCCAGCATGCCCATGTAGTCGGCCTGCGCGCGGTCCATCCCTTTGCTCGCCCCGGACATGCCGCGCCAGATGTTGCCGCCACCGACGACGACACCGATGTCGACATCGAACTCGGCGTACGCCGCCGCGATCTCGGCGGCGATCGTCTCGACGACGGGTCCGTCGATGCCATAGCTGGCATCGCCGGCGAAAGCCTCGCCCGAAAGCTTGAGCAACACCCGATCCCACCGAGGCTTACTGGTACCCCGAGCGATGGAGATGATCTCGTTGCCGCGGGCGTCGGTCATCATTCAGCTACCGATGTACGCCTGAGCGAAACGAACGATCGAGCCTTGTCCGACCTTTTCGCGAACCGTCTCCTTCTCACCGAATATGCCTTGATCGAGCAGTACCCGCTCTTTGTACCAAGCAGCGATGCGGCCTTCGACGATCTTTTCCCACGCGGCTTCGGGCTTGCCCTCGCTCTTGGTGATCTCGAGCAGCGTGGCCCGCTCGCGCTCGGCGAGTTCCGCGGGAACTTCGTCGCGGCTGAGCGCGATGGGCTTGGCGAAGGCGACGTGCAGCGCGATGTCGTGGAGGGTGCCCGGGTCGACGCCCGACCCCTCGACGATGACCGCGTTGACGCCGCGCCCGTCTTGCACGTGGACGTAGGTGTCGAGCGTGTTGCCCGGAGCGGCTTCGAAGCGCACGACTTTGCCGACCTCGATATTTTCTTTGGTCACCAACTTGAGGTCTTCGATGGCCGGGGTGAGCTCGTCGACCGCGTCTTCTCCGTCGCTGAGCACGGCATCGGCGATCTTCTGTACCAATGCGAGAAATGCGCTGTTCTTGGCAGTGAAGTCCGTTTCGGACTTGAGCTGCACCAGCGCGGCGCGGTTGTTGTCGACAGCGGCCGCAACGGCTCCTTCGCGATTCTCGCGATCAGAGCGTTCGGCTGCTTTGGCCAAGCCCTTCTTGCGCAATGCTTCGACGGCCTTGTCGAAGTCGCCGTCGCTGTCGATGAGCGCCTTCTTGCAATCCATCATGCCCGCGCCTGTTGCGTCGCGTAGACGCTTCACTTCTTTCGCGGTTATCTCCGCCATCAGTGCCTCACTGGTCGTCGTCTGTCGGGTGACCGGCCGCCGCCGCGGCCACCTTTGCCGCGGCAATGCGCGCTTCGCGCGCCGCGGCCTCGGCCGAAGCCTGGGCGCGTGCTTGCGATTGCTGCTCTGCGATCTCGGCTTCTTCGGTCTCGCTTCGCGCCGGAGCAGCACTGCTGGCGCGCTTGGAGGCCATGTAGCGACCTTCCATCACTGCGTCGGAAATGACCCTCGCCATGATCTCGCCGGAGCGGATCGCGTCGTCGTTGCCGGGGATCAGGTAGTCGATCACGTCAGGATCGCAATTGGTGTCGACGACCGCGATGACCGGGATGCCCAACTTGTTGGATTCGGTGACGGCGATCGTCTCTTTCTTGGTGTCGAGGATGAACACGGCGTCGGGAAGCCGAGTCATGTTGCGCATGCCCCGAAGGTTGCGCGAGAGCTTTTCGAGCTCGCGCGTGATCATGAGCGCTTCTTTCTTGGGCATGGCCTCGAGCTCGCCCGAGTCGCGCATGCGCTCGTATTCCTTCATCTTCGCGACGCGCTTCGCCATGGTCTCGAAGTTGGTGAGCATGCCGCCGAGCCAACGTTGGTTGATGTACGGCATGTTGCAGCGCTCGGCGTAGGACTCGATCGCGTCCTGCGCCTGCTTCTTCGTGCCGACGAAGAGCACGACGCCCCCGTTGGCAACGAGGTCGCGCACGAACGTGTACGACGTCTCGATCCGCGTCAGCGTCTGCTTGAGATCGATGATGTAGATGCCGGAACGCTCGCCGTGGATGAATCGCTTCATCTTCGGGTTCCAGCGGCGTGTCTGATGGCCGAAATGGACCCCGGCCTCGAGCAACTGATTCATCGTGACAACGGCCACGGTTTCTCCCTTCCCAACGGTTTTGTCACAACCGGCGCCCGACGCGCTGCGGTTGTACCGGGCGCGACCGTGGGAGGGCACTGGTCGAGTGAAACACCGAATCGGACGACGCGGCGGGCCAACCGGGAGGCGGGCCAACGGAGAAGTCTAGCGGCCCCGAGCGGCCCCGCAGAGCGGGAAGCCCGAGGCCCGAGCGGCCCCGCAGAGCGGGAAGCTAGGTCCAGGGTGAACCGCGCACGGGTACCAACCGGGCCCGCGACGGCGGCGTGCTCTCGAACAGGGACGCCGGATCGATGTACAGGCCGAACCGGCGGGCGCCGAAGTGCAGCAGGTCGCCCGCCTCGCCGACGACGTCCCCTCGGGCGACCCGCTGGCCCGCCACGACCTCGATGGTCTCGAGGTACGAATACGTCGTACGGACGCCGCCCTCGTGATCGATGCTCACATAGCGCTCGTAGGCGATGATCCCCGCAAAGGCGACGAACCCGGCGGCTGAAGCCCCCACCGCGGTACCGGGCCGGGTCGCATACTCGATGCCCCGGTTGCCCGGGCCATAGGACGTCGCCGGTGGTCGGTACGAATCGCTGATCGGTGCGTCGACGGGAGGCACGAACCGGGGTGGCTGCGCCGCGGCGGGCGATGTCGCGGCACACAACGTGATCGTGAGCACGGCTGCGACGACCGCGCGACGGTTCTTGGAACGGATGGACATGATAACTCTCTCAACAGCTCTGGCAGCGTCGAGGGAAAGTGAGCGGAACCCTACAGCGATGGTGTGAAGATCAGACCGCGGTTTCGCGAACGGCGGCGCTGATGCGCGATCGCAGTTGCAGCACCGCCTTCGTGTGGATTTGACACACGCGGCTCTCGGTCACGCCGAGCACCTGACCGATCTCGGCGAGCGTGAGACCTTCGTAGTAGTACAAGGTGAGCACGATCTTCTCGCGTTCGGGCATGCGGTTGATCGAACGCGCGAGGATCTGACGCATCTCCTCGACTTCGTACGCACCGACCGGACCATCGCCGGTGTCGGCGATGGTGTCACCGAGGGTCAGTGTTTCGCCACGGTCGGCTTTGCCGCCGACGAGCAGTTCGTCGAGTGCGACGAGACCTACGAACGACAGCTGCGACAACAGATTCTGGAGTTGGTCTTCGGTGATGCCGAGTTCGTTCGCCAACTCTTCGTCGGTCGGCGCGCGTCGAAGCGAACCCTCGAGCTTGGCGTAGGACTTCTCCAGTTGCCGCGCTTTCGCGCGGACCGAACGGGGGACCCAGTCGATCGAACGCAGTTCGTCGAGGATCGCCCCTTTGATGCGGGCGATCGCGTACGTCTCGAACTTGTAACCGCGGCGAGGATCGAATTTCTCCACCGCGTCGATGAGCCCGAAGATGCCGTAGCTGACGAGGTCGGCTTGCTCGACGTTCTGCGGAAGTCCGATCGCGACGCGGCCCGCGACGTACTTCACCAACGGTGAGTAATGCAGGATGAGTTGGTCTCGCAGGCTTTGATCCTGCAAGCGCTTGTACTCTTCCCATAGTGCGTCGAGATCGGCGTCCACGTTCTAGTCCAGGCCCCGGTTCGTACTGCCCGCTCGCCTAAGCCCTCGGATGGGAATCACGATGCACCCGCTGTAAACGCTCGCGGCTCACGTGGGTATAGACCTGCGTCGTACTCAAATCCGCGTGACCCAGAAGCTCTTGCACAGCACGAAGATCGGCACCTCCATCCAAAAGATGAGTCGCGAAGGTGTGTCGTAGTGCATGAGGATGCGTCGGAGCCACTGAACGATGGTCCAGTATCCGGCGGACATCACGAGGTGTCAACGGCCCGCCCCGCTGGTTCGGAAACAGTGATTGCGCCGCGTCGTCCCTGGTGGCGACCATCGCCCGCACCGCCAACCAGGCGGCCAGCGCCTCGGTCGCGGGCTCGGACAGGGGGACCACCCGTTCTTTGTCGCCTTTGCCCACCACGGTGACCCGTCGGCGATTCAGGTCGATCGACCCAGCGGTGAGCCCGCAGAGCTCGCTCACGCGCAGGCCGCTGCCGTAGAGCAGCTCGATCACGGCCGTGTCGCGGGCTTGGCGGACCTCGTCGTCGCCAACGCTTCGGGCCGACTGGCCCGACAACAAGATGTCGAGCTCATCGGAGGACAAGATGCGGGGCAGGCGGGCCTCGCCCCGGGGAGCGGAGAGCCCCCGGGTCGGGTCTCGCTCGATGCGCCCGGCGCGGCGCAACCAGTCGAAATATCGGCGCAGGACCGACGCTTTGCGGGCAATCGTGCGCCTCGCGAATCGGTCGGCGTCGAGGCGGACGAGATAGCGCCGCAGCAGCCGGCGATCGATGTCCTCGGGCCTCGACACTCCGGCCTCGATGGACCACTCGACGAAGGCCACCAGATCGCGTCGGTACAGATCGGTCGACGAGGAGGCCAGGGAGGTCAACGAGGCGACGAACGAATCGACCGACCACGCGGACGCGGCGGGGGAAGGCGGCGGGGACATGCGATTGCCACGATACGTGGTCGATCGCAATCCCCCGCGCACCGTGCGTCGCCATGGGCCCTGGCGCATCGATCGTCACGGCGCGGTGACGCGGTCCCGGCTGACGCGCTCGAACCACGAACCGCGCTGTTCGAGCCACCGCGCCCGCACGAGATCGTCGAGCGCAACCGCGAGTTCACCGAGAGGGATCTCGCTGCGATGGGCCAACTGATCGAACGTGGCCGGCTGCCAACCGAGGACATCGAGCACTTCGCGTCCCCGCTCGTCGGGTGCGCGCCGGGCTTCGCGTGCAGAGCGCCGCGGTGCGCCCGACAGGCCGAGAGCGATCAACACGTCGTCGAGGTCGGTGAGCGGAGTGCAGCCGTCGCGCAGCAAGGCGTTGGACCCCTTGGACGCCGGCGACAGGATCGGACCGGGCACCACCAGCGTCGGCTTTTGCCGTTTGGCTTGATGTCGGGCGGTGATGAGCGAGCCCCCGCTCGCGTGCGACTCGACCACGATCAACACGTCGGACAACGCCGCGATGATGCGATTGCGGGCAGGGAATCGCCAACCGTGCGCCGGCGTGCCGAGCGGCGACTCGCTGAGCACGACACCGCGCGTTTCGATCTCGGCCCACAGTTTCCGATTGACACGCGGATAGACGACGTCGAGACCGCTACCGACTACCGCGATCGGCGGACCGGACCCGTGCAACGCGCCGGCATGCGCGGCGGCGTCGATACCCGCGGCCAACCCCGACACGATCGCGACGCCCGCTTTGGAGAGGCGCTCGCCCAAGTCGTACGCGACATCGCGCCCGTATCGGGTGCATGTGCGGGTGCCGACGATGCCGACGCGCGGGCCGGCGACCACGTCGATCGTGCCCCGATGGAACAGCACCGCCGGCGCGGCAAGATCATCGACCAACGCCGCCGGGTACGACGCGGAGTCGCGCGTCGCGACCCCGACCGCGGCGTCGCAATAGCGCTGCCAGATGGCGGCGGGCGGATCAGCTCGCAGCACGCTTTGCCATCGCTTGACGACGACCTCGACGCGTTCGCTGATCTGCGGCCGTTGTTCGTCGAGGAAGTCATCGACACGGTTGCCCTGCAGCGCGGCCCGAGCGTGCGCGACGACGTGGCGGTCGCCGTCGACCAGGCCCTGCCACAACGTGACCGCGTCGATGCCGCACAACAACGACGCCAGCGTCGAAGGATGGGCATCGGGCATCGAGGCCAGTGCGGCGGCGTAGGCCTCAGGTGGTATCGCCTCTGCGCTGATCGTTCCATCGTCAGTAGCCATTGCCCACCTCCGCGAACACGGTTTCGAGAAGTGGCGATCGCAACTGCAGCGCCTCGGCGAGGTGCGCGCGCTCGACGCGTGGTGCGCCGGCGAGATCGGCGATCGTGAGCGATACCGCTCGCACTCGCTGGTAGCCGCGCGCGCTCAGCTTGCCGGCACGCAACGCGAACTCGAGCTGTTCGACCGCGTCCGGCGCCAACGACGCGTACTCGTCGAGTGCAACCGAATCGAGCTCGACGTTGGCCCGAATGCCTCGTTCGGCGGCTCTCCCGCGTGCGTGCAGCACACGATCGCGCACGACTTCGCTGCACTCACCGTGCCCTCCGTGCAGCAACTGATCGGCGTCGGGCCGCTGGACGTCGACGCGAAGATCGAACCGATCGAGCAACGGGCCCGACACCCGACGGTGATAGCGCGCCCGGGCGGCCGAACCGCACCGACAGAGCCCCGGACCACCGGTCGCGCCGCACGGGCACGGATTCATCGCCGCGACGAGCACGAACCGCGACGGCAACACGGCCGATCCGTGCGCTCGGCTGAGCCGGATGACGCCATCTTCGAGCGGTTGTCGCAACGAGTCGAGCGCGACCGCGGAGAACTCGCCCAGCTCGTCGAGGAACAACACACCACAATGCGCGATCGAGATCTCTCCCGGGCGCAACGACAACGTGCCGCCGCCCACCAGCGAGACGGTCGACGCGCTGTGATGCGGCGCGCGAAACGGTGGGCTGCTCACGAGACCACGGTCGGGTAGCGGCAAACCCGCAGCAGAGTGGATGCACGACACCTCGATCGATTGATCGGCGTCGAGCACCGGCAACAGACCGGGCAGGCGACGGGCCAGCATCGTCTTGCCCGCCCCCGGCGGCCCCACCATCAACAGGTGGTGCCCGCCGGCAGCCGCGACCTCGAGCGCCTTGCGGGCGAGCGGCTGGCCCCGCACCTCTCTCAAGTCGGGCAGTGGGTGGGTCGCGGCGGCCGGCACCGACGCCGGCTGCAACGGCCACGGTGCCACGTCGGTCAGCGCCTCGATCACGTCATGCAGGGTCCGCGCCCCGATCACCTGACCGCGGCCGACGACGCGCGCCTCGTCGATGCAGAGCATCGGCACGATGACCGTCGCGCGGTCGAGCGCGCCGACGAGGGGAAGCGCTCCGGCCACGGCGCGAATCGAACCGTCGAGACCCAGTTCGCCGATGAAGGCGTGATCGGTGAGGCGCTCGGACGGCAGCTTGTCGGTCGCGGCGAGGATGCCGATGGCGATCGCAAGATCGAGCCCGGCACCCGCTTTGGGCAGGCCGGTCGGGGCCAGGTTGACCGTGAGCCGGCACTGCGGCCATTGCTGATCGCTGGAAAGCAGCGCGGCCCGCACCCGGTCACGCGACTCGCGGCAAGAGGCATCGGGAAGCCCGACGATGGTGTAGGACGGCAATCCACTGGACGCATGCACTTCGACAGTTACGCGGTGACCTTCGACGCCGAGCAACGACGCCGATGAAACGAAGGCGAGCACAAGAGGCCCTTTCGTTCTAGAAGAATCGTGGGAGCGCATTGGTGGGTGGACAGCAACTGCCACACGTCATGCCCGCTCTGAGGCGTGTTCCGACCCTAACGAAGGGCTGTGACAGTCTCGTTTTCGCATCGCGGTCAAGAGCTGCGGCAAGCCTGTCAGTGGTCGTCGTTACGGTTTCGAACATGGGCAGAGAGAACAAACACCTCGGCGACTATGGCGAAGCGCTGGCGCGCCGCGTGTACGAACAGGCGGGCTACGAGGTACTCGCGCAGAACTGGAGGGGCAACGCCGGTGAGATCGATCTCGTACTCGCGCGTGATGGCTGCGTGGTGGTTTGCGAGGTCAAGACCCGCGCCAACGAGCGTTACGGGGTGCCGTCCGAGGCCGTCGATTGGCGCAAGCAACGACGGCTGCGCACGCTCGCCGGCGAGTTCCTCGCCGCCACCAAACCGTCGTGTCGCACCGTGCGTTTCGACGTCGTGTCGATCGTCAGCGGTCGTTTGCACATCATCGAGGCCGCCTTTTGACTCGCTTCTTCGCAGGCGGGCCCGAACGCCGCTCGAGAGCGGGGGACTCGGCCTGCAACCTCTTGAATTCGCGTCGCTCCCAACAACCTCGATGCCAGTGGCGACGCAGATCAGGAGATCGCGTCGGGATCACGACGTAGTGGCCGGTGCCGGGTTCGATGTGCTGGTTACAACTCGGGCAGATGTAGCGCTTGGTTGCCTGATATGGCTGGGTGAACCGCACTTCGTACGGGCCCAGCGCGTCGAGATCGTCCATCGCGTTGGCGATCAGCCGAAGAGTGCCCACACCACGAGCAACATGCAGAGGATCACGCCCGCGGCAACGTAGAAATAATCGAAACGAGTGCGCGTGTGTTTGCGCGTCGGATCGAAGCCCAAATCAGCGGTCGCGCTTCTCTTTGATCTTCGCGGCCTTACCGACACGATCCCGCAGGTAGTACAGCTTGGCCCGGCGCACGTCACCGCGAGTGATGAACTCGATCTTCGAGATGATCGGCGAGTGGACGGGAAAGGTGCGCTCGACACCCACGCCGAAGCTGACCTTGCGCACGGTGAACGTCTCGCGCGCGCCGCCTCCGGATCGACGGATCACCACGCCCTCGAAGATCTGCACACGCTCACGGGTGCCCTCGACCACGCGTACGTGGACCTTGAGTGTGTCGCCCGGACCGAATACCGGAATGCCCTCGCGCAGGCTCTGTTGATCGACGACATCGGTCGGTGTCATGGGACGAATCTCCTTCGGCAGGGCCGGCGCCGTGGCTGCACAGCCGACCGGGCAGTGTACGGCGACGCCGACCAGACCCGAAACCCAGGGCCCGAGCGGCCCTCGACAGAGCGGAAACGAGGCCCGAGCGGCCCTCGACAGAGCGGAAACGAGGCCCGAGCGGCCTTTTCGCGGGTAATTTCGACCTCGGCGTCGACCACGGAGCGGCTACTCCAAGTCGAACTCGCGCAACAGGCGAAGTTCGTCGTCCGATACGCCACCTCTCGCCTCGAGCAGATCGGGACGACGCAGCCGGGTGCGCGCCAGCGATTGCGCACGGCGCCAACGCTCGACGCGTGCGTGGTCCCCGGAACGCAACACATCGGGGATCGGCCATCCGCGAAACTCGGCCGGCCGGGTGTAGTGCGGATACTCCAACAGCCCGCCGGTGAAGGATTCGTCATCGGCCGATGCCGCGTTGCCCATGACGCCCGGGACGAGCCGACCGACGGTTTCGAGCACGACCATGGCCGCTACTTCCCCGCCGCCGAGGACGAAGTCGCCGATCGACAACTCGCTGTCGACCAGATGGTCGAGCACGCGCTCGTCGACGCCTTCGTAGCGCCCGCACAGCAAGGAGAAGCCGTCGAGCGCGGCAAGGTCGCGTGCCATCGCCTGGTCGAATCGGGCACCGGCCGGGCCGAGGTAATAGAGCGGCCGCGGCGGATCGACGGCCTCGACGGTGCGGAAGATCGGCTCGGGCAAGAGCACCATGCCCGCGCCACCGCCGAAGGGCGAGTCGTCGACCGAGCGGTGCGGGTCGATCGCCGCCGAACGCAGGTCATGAACACGGATGTCGACGGTGCCCCGTTCGCGCGCCTTGCCCAACAAGCTGCGCGACGCAAAGTGCTCGACGATGTCGGGAAAGATGGTCAGCACATCGATGCGCATGCCGTCAGTTCCCCCTCTGCCGAGAGCCGCTCGAGCCCTCCCCGCTGTGGCGGCGGCGGCCCGGGCCGCGCAGGCTCTCGTCGAACAATCCCTCCGGCGCGTCGACGTCGACCCGCTCGTTGGCCGCGAGTCCGGTGGCAAAACGCAGTGGTACGAGCGCACCCGAGTCGAGCACCAACAGATCGCTCGCCGGATTGGCCTGCACTTCGACGACACGCCCACGCTCGATGCCGTGCTGGTCGACCACCATCGCAGCGATGAGATCGTGCACCCACCACTCTGCCGGGTCATCGATGGCGTCGGCATAGAGCGCGACGCCGTGGAGGCGATCGGCGTCCGCGCGATCGTCGACGCCGACGAAACGAACGATGAAACGACCGAGATGTGGTTGCGCGGACTCGACGATCAGCGTCACATCATCGGTCGAGAGTGCGGCATCAGTGTACAAACGCGCGCCGACATCGAGTCGTTCGACGCGATTGGTCGTGAGAGTCACGACCAATTCGCCGCGTAAGCCATGGGCGCGATCTATACGGCCGACCGCGAGACGACGAGTCGCGGCCGAATCGTTCAATCGAGGAACTCGACGTCGACCTCGACGCCGTCACGCACCGCTGCCGCGCGAACGATGGTGCGGATCGAGTTCGCGACCCGACCTCGCTTGCCGATCAAACGACCGACGTCGGGCGGAGACACTCGAACCGACAACTCGATGCGCGCACCCTTGGTGTCGTCGGCATCGACTTGGACCGCGTCGGGATCGTCGACGAGCGACTTGGCCAGATACTCGAGCACGGCGACGGCGGTGGGGGCGGAAACCTCGTTCTCGTTCACGCCTTCACTTCCTCTTCGTCGACTGGAACACGTCCCACGCACCGGAAATCTTGAGCAACTTCTCGACGCGTTCGGTGGGTTGTGCGCCGTTAGTCAACCAGTGCAGCGCCCGGTCGTTGTCGATCTTGATCAGCGACGGCTCCATGCGAGGTTCGTAGGTGCCGATGATCTCGATGAAGCGCCCGTTGCGGGGCGAATGCGAGTCGGCCGCGACCACGCGATAGGTCGGCTGCTTGGTCTTTCCCATCCGCATAAGGCGGAGTTTGACGGCCACGGTTGATGGGTCCTCTCGTCGGTGTCGGACAAAAGCTACTGGTCGAGCCGCCGAAACCCCACTTTGAAGGCCCGTTCGGGATCAATAACCGGGCAGCCCGGGCAGGCTCAGGTCGACCTTGGGCACCTTGGCCGGACCCTTGGGCGTGACCCGCCCACCTCCGGCTTTGCCGCCTTTGCCGCCCTTGCCGCCTTTGTTCTTGAGCTTCTTCGTGCCCGCCCCGCCCAAGCCCTTCATCATGCTGCGCATCTCGAGGAACTGCTTGATGAGCTGCGCGACCTCACTGGGGTCGGTGCCCGATCCACGCGCAATGCGGGCCCGGCGCGAACCGTCGATCGACTCGGGTCGGGTGCGCTCACCGACGGTCATCGAGTGCACGATGCCCTCGACCCGGGCGATCTGGCTGTCCTCGATCTGGAGGTTCTTCAGCTCTTTCGGGATGCCGGGCATCATGCCCATCAGCTTGTTGAGCGAGCCCATCTTCTTGACCTGTTGCATCTGCTGGAGGAAGTCGTCGAAGGTGAACTGGCCGCCGAACAGCTTTTCCGCGGCTGCCTCGGCTTCTTCCTTCTCGAATGCTTCTTCGGCCTTCTCGATGAGCGTGCGGATGTCGCCCATACCGAGGATGCGCTCGGCGAGGCGGTCAGGGTGGAACTGCTCGAAGTCCGCGATCTTTTCACCGGTGGACGCGAACGCGATGGGCTTGCCAACGACCTCTTTGACGGACAACGCGGCCCCGCCGCGCGCGTCACCGTCGAGCTTCGTGAGGATCACGCCATCGAGAGCGAGAGTCGCATTGAAGTTCTCGGCAGTGGTCACCGCGTCTTGACCGGTCATCGCGTCGACGACGAGGAAGGTGAAGTGCGGCTTGACCGTGTCGGAGATCTGCCGTACCTGCTCCATGAGCTCGGCGTCGATCGACAAGCGGCCCGCGGTGTCGACGATGACGACATCGCGCCCGGCGCGTCGAGCTTCGTCGAGGCTGTGGCGGGCCACCGTCACCGGGTCGGTGGCTTCGCTGAACACCGGCACATTGATCTGACGGCCGAGGGTGCGCAACTGCTCGACCGCGGCCGGGCGCTGCAAGTCGGCACCAACGAGCAGCGGGTTGCGTCCTTGCTTGCGGAACCAGCTCGCCAACTTGGCCGAGTTGGTGGTCTTGCCCGAACCCTGCAGGCCCGCCATCAACACCACGGTGGGCGGCTTGGACGCGTAGGTGATGCGCAGCGCCTCACCACCGAGGGCGGTGGTGAGCTCTTCGAGGACGAACTTGATGATCTGCTGATCGGGGTTCAGTGCTTTGGAGAGCTCTTCGCCGACGGCCCGCTCGCGGATACGCCCGACGATCGAGCGGACCACGATCAGGTTGACATCGGCCTCGAGAAGGGCCCGTCGGATCTCGCGCAGGACCTCATCGACATCCTTGTCGGTGAGGCGCCCCCGGCCGCGAAGCCGCTTGAAGATGCCCTCGAAACGGTCGGAAAGCGTGTCGAACATACGAGCGTCAAGCCTACCGACCCCGCCGCATCAACTCGCGACGTTCGCCGTCACGAGAACAGGGCGTCACGACCTCCTGCGTCACGAGAACAGGGCGTCGGTGAACTCGTCCGGGTCGAATTCGACGAGGTCGCCGATGGCTTCGCCCAGGCCCACGAGTTTCACCGGTATGCCCAGTTGCTGCTGGATCGCCAGCACGATGCCGCCTTTCGCGGAACCATCGAGCTTGGTGAGCACCACACCGGTGACGTCGACGGCCTCGGTGAACTGTTGCGCTTGCGTCAAACCGTTCTGGCCGGTGGTCGCGTCGAGCACCAGCAAAACCTCACTTATCGTGCCGCTGCCTTTCTCGGCGACGCGTCGAATCTTGCGCAGCTCTTCCATGAGGTTGACTTTGGTGTGGAGACGACCGGCGGTGTCGGCCAAGACGAGGTCCGCGCCGCGAGAAGCGGCACGATCGACCGCATCGAAGATGATCGACGCGGGGTCGCCGCCCTCTTGACCACGCACGATGTCGGCACCGGCGCGCTGCGCCCACAATTCGAGTTGCTCCGCAGCCGCCGCCCGAAACGTGTCGCCGGCGGCGAGCACGACACTGCGACCGCTGTCGAGCTCGCGGCGAGCGAGCTTGCCGATGGTGGTGGTCTTGCCTACGCCGTTGACGCCGACGAACAACCAGATGCTCGGCTTGGTGTCGGCATAGTGCAGGGTCCGATCGAAGCCACCCAGGCGGGTCTTGACCTCGACCTTCATCGCGTCGAGCAGCGCCTCGGGATCTTTGATGCCGTCTTGTTTGACCCGTAGCCGCATGGCGTCGAGCAACTGTTGGGTCGGGGCGACACCGACGTCGGCCAACAACAGCGCTTCTTCGAGATCGTCCCATGTTTCTTGCGTGATGCCGGCGCGCGATCGAACCGACCCGAAGTAACCGGCGAACGTGCCGCGTGCTTTGGCCAGCCGATCGCGCAGCGATGGCTGTACGAGCGTCTCGGCTTCGGCGATCTCGACCTCGACCTCGACGAGGTCGGGTTCTAGGACATCGGGCGCTAGGACATCGGGTTCTGCGACCTTGCTCGGCGCCGGCGCGACGCTCGTCGGGGGTCGCTCGACCTTCGGCGGCGCCGTTGGTGCACGAGGCGCGGGTGGCGCGGCGGTCGAGCCACGACCGATGAAGAAATAGAGACCGACGCCGGCGATGACGACGATCAGACCGATGATGATGAGGATGATCTCCACGAGCGCCGATGCTATCGGTGCGGGCCCGGGCCTCGGTCAGGCCCCTACCGATCTGCTCGCCACGTCCACACCGCCGGGACGACTATGAACGGCAGTTCTGCGACCGTGCCAGCGTGGCCGTGACCGTCTGTGACTGACCGTCCCGGGTGATCTTGATGTCGAAGACATCACCCGGCTTGGCCGTCTGGATACGTGCCCGGATGTCGGCAAAGGTCGACACCTTGTCGCCGTTGACCGCAGTGATGAGGTCGCCTTGGCGGATACCGGCAGCGCTCGCCGGCGAGTTCACCGACACCGATCCAACCAGCACGCCCTCGGGATTGTTCTCGACGTTTGCTTGGCCGACGCCGAGGAACGCAACGTCGGTCACCTCACCTTTGAGCATGCGATCGACGGTCGCTTTGATGGTGTCGCCCGGTACGGCGAAGCCGACGCCGACACTGCCGCTGCTGGTGGCGCCGCCGGTGCGGATCGACGTGTTCATGCCGATGAGACGACCCTGCTTGTCGACGAGTGCTCCACCGGAGTTGCCGGGGTTGATCGGTGCGTCGGTCTGGATCATGTCGATACCGCAGTTGCCGAAGCTCTGCACGATGCGACCCACGGCGCTGACGATGCCCTGCGTGACCGATTGATCGAGACCGAACGGCGCGCCGATCGCGATCGCGATCTGCCCGACACGGACGTCGGCCGTCCTCGCGAACACTGCGGGCACGAGGTCCTCGCGCGCCGAAACTCGCAGCACCGCGATGTCGCGGGCGACGTCACGCGCGATCACCGGAACATTCGCCTCGACGCGTCCGTTGGAAAAGATGAGATCGGCGGTGTTGTCTCCTTCGACGACGTGCGCGTTGGTGAAGATCACGCCGCTCTTGTCGTAGACGATGCCCGAGCCGGACCCCGTGGTGGTCTTGATCAAGACCACCGACGGACCGACCTTGGCGGCCACTTCGGCGGCCGGTTCCGCGGCATTGGCCGCCACCGGCGGGGTGGTGTTGGCCGTGGTCGGCGGTGTCGTCACGACAGCCCCGGTAACCGTCGTCGTGGCCGCGGTATCGACCGCGGACGGGTCGTCCTCGACGATTTGCGCCAGGCCGAACCCGCCCGCGATCAGTGCAGTGGCGAGCACGGCGCCGAGGAGCGCCCACAGTCCGCGGCGATCGCGCGAGGGTGCAGTGACGGTGGCCGTGCGAGCCGCCGCGCCGCCTGCGCCGGTCGCGGTCGGGGGGCTCGGTTGTGGCGTCGTCGGGGGGAACGCCGCGCCGTATCGAGGTACGCCCGGGGGATGCAGATTGGATCGCGGTGCTTCATAGCCGGGAGGCGCCGACGGCGGGCTCATCGGCAGCGGCGGCATGGTGGTGGTGGTGGTGGTGACAACGGGCGTCTGCGGTGCGGTGACCCATTCCGACGGGGGTGTCGACGGCATGCTCACGCCATTCGGCGCGGGTGGCGGGGGCGGGGACGGTAGTGGACTATCGCCGGTCGATTCGTTCGACGACCGATGACGGGGCAGGGAGGGCTCGCTTGTCATGGACCAACCGTAGCGACGCGCCCGTAAAGCGCTCGTAAGGGCGGTATCCGAACAGTCACGGCGCGAGGTGACCGATCGACACCATGGATCCGGGTGCCGCGTAGGGCAACCACAAGATGAACGTCGCGCCCTTGCCGAGTTCGGACAGCAACTGCACGCGCCCACCGTGGCGTTCGACGATGCTCTTCACGATCGACAGCCCGAGGCCGCTGCGTCCTTCCTCTCGAGCGCGACGCTTGTCGCCGCGCCAGAACCGTTGCCATACCCGCTCGTGATCGTCGGGGCTGATGCCGGGACCGCGGTCTTCGACGGCCATCCAAACCCAATCGTCCTGTAGACCCGCGGCGACACGGATCGATGTACCTCCCGGTGCGTGACGTAGCGCATTGCCGACGAGATTGGCCAACGCCTGGCGGAACTGCATGCCGTCGCCGTGTACCCACAGACCCGGAGTCGTGACGTAGTCGATGCGGATGTCCTGTGCTTCGGCACTGACGCGGAATTCGGCGGCGGTCTCCACCACGATCGGTGCGACATCGACGAGACCCGCGCGGTTGGCCGGCTCGCCCCGCCGCGCGTACGACAGGAGGTCATCGACCAACGTGCTCATGCGTTCCGCGGTGCGACCGACGACTGCGCCGAGCTCCGCGAACTCTTCTTTCGACGCATCCGGGTCGGCCATCGCGACTTCGACATTGGTGCGGATCACCGCAAGCGGATTGCGCAACTCGTGCGATGCCTCTTGGATGAATCGCCGCTGGCTTTCGAATGCGGCGTCGAGGCGCGCCAGCATCGCGTCGAACGTGTCGGCCAACCTTCGCAACTCGTCATTTGGCCCACGGAGATTGATACGCCGCGAAAGGTCGGTCGCCTGGATCTCGCGTGCGACCCGAGTGATGCGTTCGATAGGACGCAGGACGATGCCGGCGGCGAACCAACCGACGCCGAGGCTGCCAACGAACAACAAGCCCAGGGCCATGAACGAATAGCGGCGCAGATTGTTGAGCGTGCGCTGGTTGATCTCTCGCTCGAGATCGTTGGCGAACGCGTTGAACGTCTCCCTATCGCCGAGCGCGATCCCCTCGGTGGGCAATATGAGCAGTGCCCCGCCCTTGGACGAAACATACGGGTCGCCGAGCTTTTGCGAGACGGCGACGTAGATGCCCACGACCACGAAGGCACCAAGGACGAACAAGATCACCGAATACAAGAATGCGAGGCGGACGCGTATCGAGCCCAACCACGACGGCAGCCGCTCGGCGAACCGTTCGCTGAACAACGCCGGCCGATGGCCGCCGGTTGTGTCGGTGTCGGCACGCGCGATATCCGTGAGCAACAACTCGGCCGTATCAGTCGGCTTCGCGCGGGGAGAAGTCGCGTCGGCCGGCTCACCTTTGGCCGGAAGGGGTTCGCTCGTCCACGTCACTCGAGCGCCTCGTCGACCAACTCGTGCTCGCGCAATCGATAGCCACGGCCGATGACCGTCTCTATCAATTGCCCTTCGTCCTCGAGCGTGACCTTGCGTCGCAATGTGCCGACAGTGACGCGCACCGTGTTGGTGAAAGGATCGGCATGCTCGTCCCAGACGTGTTCGAGCAACTCTTCCTGCGACACGACTTCGCCGGCATGGGTCATGAAGTATCGCAACAGCGCGAACTCTTTGGCGGTGAGATCAAGATCGCGGTCAGCGCGGCGGGCAATGTGGCGCGCCGTGTGGAGCGCGAGCTCGCCGACTCGCAACACCGCCGTGGTGCGGCCGGCGTCGCGCCGCAGCAACGACCGCACGCGCGCGGCCAACTCGCCGAATGCGAAGGGCTTGACGAGATAGTCGTCGGCACCGGCGTCGAGACCGGTGATGCGATCGTCGAGCGAATCGCGCGCGGTGAGCATCAACACCCGCGGTGTCGCCGGCGTGGCGTCGGGGTCGTCACGTAGTCGCCGGCAGATCTCGACACCGTCGACATCAGGCAGCGTCAGGTCGAGACAGATGAGGTCGTACGCGTTAACCCGGGCCTTGGCAAGCGCATCGGTGCCGTCGTACGCGACATCCACCGCGTAGCCCTCGCGCTTGAGCCCGCGCCCGATCGCGTCGGCGAGCTCTACTTCGTCATCGACGACCATGATCCGCACAGGGATCAACGTATCGTGCAGGGCGACCTCTTTTTACGCAGAGCTTCACCCCGACCTGAGACACTGCGCCTCGCACCCCGAGCCAAGGAGCTGTACCACCGATGCCCGACGCCCCTCCCCCACCGCCACCGTCGATGGCGCCGTCGGCGCGGCCGAGCCTGCGTGAGCCGACCCCTGTCGAGAACGCGCTGATGGAAGTCAAGAAGGTGATCGTCGGGCAGGATCGCCCGATCGAGCGGCTGTTCGTCTGCCTGCTGGCCCGGGGACACGTGCTTCTCGAGGGCGTACCGGGCGTCGCCAAGACGCTCGCCGTCGAAACCCTTGCTCGGGTCACCGGTGGCACGTTCTCTCGTCTCCAGTTCACACCTGACCTCTTGCCCGCCGACATCGTGGGCACCCGCATCTACCGAAACTCGAGCGAGACCTTCGACATCGAACTCGGCCCCGTCTTCGCCAACTTCGTGCTCGCCGATGAGATCAACCGGGCGCCGGCCAAGGTGCAGTCGGCTCTCCTCGAGATCATGGCCGAGCAAAAGGTGTCGATCGGCGGCAAGTCGTTCCCCGCACCCAACCCGTTCCTGGTCCTCGCGACCCAGAACCCGATCGAGTCCGAGGGCGTCTATCCCCTACCCGAGGCACAGCGAGATCGCTTCCTCATGAAGATCATCGTCGGCTATCCCACGCGCGACGAAGAAATCGAGATCGTCAATCGTGTCGGCGTGCGCACTCCGGTTCCGGCCCAGATCCTCAGCCCCGACCAATTGCAGCGGCTCCAGAGTGCGGCGGACGAGATCTACGTCGATCGTGGCGTCGTCGACTACGCGGTCAACCTCGTTTTCGCCACCCGTGATCCGTCCGCCTTCGCGATGGGCGAGCTCGCCGAGCTGATCGGCTACGGCGCGAGTCCCCGAGCGAGCCTCGGCCTCGTCCGCGCCGGCCGCGCGCTCGCCTTGCTTCGCGGCCGCACCTACGCGCTACCCCAAGATGTATTCGACGTCGCGCCCGAGATTCTTCGTCACCGCATGGTGCTCACCTACGAAGCACTAGCCCGCGACATAACCACCGATCACGTGTTGGCGCGCGTGCTCTCGACGGTGCCCGCGCCGCGCATATCACCCACGCAGGATCCGATGCGTGCGTCCTACGCAACCGCCCCCTCTGCAAGTGGAGAGGGCGCGTGGCGGCTCCAATAACCGACTCCGGTCTCACCTATGACATCCACGCCGCGCGTGAGCTATTGCGCCGGCTCGAACTGACGATCACGCGCAAACTCGACGGATTGTTGCAGGGTGACTATCGCGGTCTGGTCCCCGGTCACGGATCCGAGCCCGGCGAGACACGCGTCTATGTCCCCGGCGACGACGTTCGCCGCATCGATTGGAACGTGACCGCTCGTACGCAGTCTCCCCACGTGCGTGTCACCATCGCCGACCGTGAACTCGAGACGTGGATTCTCATCGACCAGTCGCCGAGCCTCGACTTCGGCACGACCCGCATGGAAAAGCGCGACCTTGCCCTGGCCGCCACGGCGGCGGTCGGCTTCCTCACCGCCAAGGTCGGCAATCGACTCGGCGCAGTGATCGTCGACGGGCACTCGATCACGCAACTGCCGGCGCGCCAAGGCCGTACCCATCTGATGGGCGTACTGCATCGGGTGCAACAGGCGCCGCGTCGCGGCACCGTCGCCCGCTCCGTCGCCGAAGGTGCACACGGCGATCTCGCCGCCGGCATCCGCCGTCTGTCCGGGCCGGGCCATCGGCGCGGGCTGGCGGTCGTCGTGAGCGATCTGCTCGGGCCGCAGACTTGGCAAAGTGAACTGCGCCGACTCTCGGTGCTCCACGACGCACTGGTCGTCGAGGTGATCGATCCGCGCGAACTCGAACTGCCCGACGTCGGCTTGCTCACGCTCGTCGACCCCGAATCAGGCCAGATCCGAGAGGTCAACACTCGCGATCGCAAGTTGCGCCAGCGCTACTCCGACGCGGCACGCGCACAGCGCGAGCAGAACGCCCGTGCCGTTCGCGAATGCGGCGCCGATCATCTCGTCTTGCGGACCGATACCGACTGGCTACTCGACATCGTTCGCTTCGTTGCGTTGCGGCGGAAACGCCAGGAGGTCACGCCGGCACGATGACACCCGTGTTCGCTCTCGATTTCATCTCCCCGCAGCGATTGTGGTTGCTGCTCGCAGTCGGCGTGCTCGCCGCCGTCTACGTGGCATTGCAGTGGCAGCGCCGGCACTACGCCGTTCGCTTCACCAATGTCGACCTGCTCGACAAAGTCGCGCCAAAGCGCCCCGGTTGGCGGCGCCACCTCGTCGCGGCGCTCTTCCTCACCACCGGCGCGTTGCAGGTTGTCGCCTTCGCCGGCCCCGAACAGATGTCACGTATCCCGCGCGAGCGGGCAACGGTCGTCCTCGCTGTCGACGTCTCGCTGTCGATGGATGCAACCGACGTCGAACCGTCGCGCCTCGCGGGCGCCAAAGAGGCGGCGTTGACGTTCCTCGACGCCGTGCCCGAGAAGATCAACATCGGTCTGGTGTCGTTCAACTCGCGTGCGGTCATCCTCGTCCCACCGTCGATCGATCGCGATCGGGTGCGCACCGCCATCAACAATCTGGAACTCGGCAACGGCACCGCCATCGGCGACGCCATCCTCTCGTCGCTCGAATCGCTGAAGGCCGCGCCGCCCGACGAGCAAGGCACCCAGCCCCCGGCCGCCATCGTGTTGCTATCTGACGGCAAGACCACCGTCGGCACACCCGATTCCGAGGCCGCCCGCATCGCCGCCGAAGCAGGTGTGCCCGTGTCGACCATCGCATTCGGGACGCGAGCGGGCCGCATCCGCAGCCCCGAGTCGGGCACGTTTATCCAGGTCCCTGTCGACGAAGAAGCGCTCGAGAGCATCGCAGACGCCACCGGCGGGGCATCGTTCGGCGCCCAATCGACGGCAGAGCTCAAGTCGATCTACTCCGACATCGGCAGCGCCGTCGGCTACGAGAAGGCACCGCGCGAGATCACCCGCCTGTTCGTCGGGCTCGCCATGCTCGCGGCCTTGATGACCGCCGGTCTCTCGCTCGCCTGGTTCCAACGCCTGCCCTAATTGACCGTTCTCGCAGCACAACGTCGGACCACAGCCGACGTTGTGCTGCGAGAACGATGGCGAAACTTCTAGACGGATTGGCGCATGCGTTCGGCGACGAGCTTGGACGATCCGCCCGGTTGCATCGTCACGCCGTAGAGGCAGTCGGCCGCTTCCATCGTGCGCTTCTGGTGGCTCACGATCAACAGCTGGGCTTCGTTGCGGAACTCGTCGACGAGGCCGAGGAACCGATGCAAGTTGACATCGTCGAGCGCGGCCTCGACTTCGTCCATCACATAGAACGGGGAAGGTCGGCTGCGGAACACCGCAAATAGGAACGCGAGCGCGGTCAACGACCGCTCGCCGCCCGACAAGAGCGACAACTTCTTCACGTTCTTGCCCGAGGGTCGGGCCTCGATCTCGATACCGGTCTCCAACAAGTTGTCGGGGTCGGTCAACTTGAGCTTGCCCTGGCCACCGGGAAAGAGGTTGTCGAAAAGCTGTTCGAAGTTGAGGGCGACGTCGGCGAAGGCCGCCGCGAACACCGAGACGATCTCTTCGTCGATGGCGCGGACGACCTTGTTGAGATCGCGACGTGTCGAGCGGATGTCTTCGAGTTGCGCCTCGAGGAAATCGTGACGCTCCTGCAAAGCCTGGAACTCTTGCAATGCCAACGGGTTGATCGGACCCATCAACTTGAGGTCGCGTTCGAGCTCGCGTATGCGTCCTGCCGCCGTCATGGCTTCGGCGAGCGCGGGACTCTCGGCCGCCATCGCGTGCTCGGGCTCGCAATCGTGCTCGCGTCGCACGGTCTCGACGAGCGCTTCGAGACGCACCCGCGTCTCGGCCTCTTCGAGCTCGATTCGTGACGAGAGCTCGCGCAGTTCGTTCAACCGTTGCTCCGCGCCGTGGCGATCGCGACGCATGCTCTCGAGCTTGGTCCCGATCGCACGTGCCGCTTCGCTCTGGCGCCGGCGTCGCTCACGGAGGTCGCCGAGCTCGGATTCCACCACGGCCGAACGCTCACCGACCATTACGGCCAAGCGTTCGGTTGCGTCTTGCCGGCGGTCGAGTGCAAGGCGGCGCTGCTCGGCTTCGGCGCGCTGCTCTGCGTCTTGGGCCAAGCGCGCTTCGATCTCGTCGAGCCGCCGGCGCAGGACTTGCCGGCGTTGCTCGATGCCTGCCGCACGCACCTCGAGATCGGTGCGGATCGCGCCGACCGCGTTGGCCCTCGTCTCTATGTCGCTGCGGCTGGCGGCCATTGCCCGCCCTCGCTCGAGCAGCTCGGTCTCTTCGGCTTCGTACTGCGGGAGCAGCGCCTCGAGTTCGCGTACACGCGCCCGCTCACGGTCGATGCGCTCGGAGAGTTCGTCGATGCGCGCCTGCAACGATTCGATGTCACCGGTGAGTGTTGCCTTCTGGGCATCGACCCGGCGTAGCGCTTCGGATGCTGCGGTGACACGGCTGTCGTGATCGTCGAGCGCCTTGCTGGCGCTGCGCAGCTCGAGGTCGCAGACGCGCTGCGTCTCGGTTGCGCGTGCGAGCACCGCTCGCGCCGCGTCGCGCCGCTCGCGTGCGAGTTCGGCGTTGCGCCGCGCCTCGTCGAGCGCCACGCGGGTGGCCTGTGCCCGCGAACCACCGAGCCGCCAACCCGCGGAGCTCAGGCGGTCGCCGCCCCGCGTGACGATCACTGCTTCGGGATGACGCAGCACCACATCGATGCCCACGAAGAGGTCACCGTCGATGCGGACGACCCCGCCCAACAGCGCGTCGAGCAGTTCGTCGACCAACGGATCGAATGCGCGCACGTGATGGCGCACCGGTTCGCCCACCGACGGCGTATTCGTGGACTTGCGTTGCGCGCCCAACGCCAGGACCGCGCCGCTGACGTTGCCGGCGGCGAACGAGCGCAACGCGGTGCGCGCGGTGTCGATCGAGTCGACCACGACGGCCGCCATCGCTTCGCCGACCGCTGCTTCGAACGCGTG
This sequence comes from Acidimicrobiales bacterium, assembly GCA_035525225.1. Taxonomy (GTDB): domain Bacteria; phylum Actinomycetota; class Acidimicrobiia; order Acidimicrobiales; family WLNW01; genus DATLFA01. The sequence continues at coordinate 168,266 of DATLFA010000054.1, read as the reverse complement.
CTCCCAGCCCTCGTCGATATCGACGAGATCGAGCAACGTGCCCACCATGCCGTCGAGGCCCGCAAGATGCTCGGCACCCGCGCGCGCCCGCGCGTCGTCGAGTGCGATGGCCAATCCATCAGCGCGGGCAGTCCACGAGCCGAGCTCGGCTTCGGCATCGGCCAGCGCGGCGCGTGCGTCGCCCAGCGCGGTCTCTGCTGCGTCACGTTTGCGCTCGGCGGTCGCCTGCGCAGCGACCAGGGGCGCTTCGGCATCGCCGATCGCGGCCAGGCCACGCGTCGCCGTGTCGAGCGCTATGTCGATGCGCTGCAGATCGTTGGCCAGCCCATCGCGGCGGGCGCGAAGCCGGGCGACCTCACCCTCCGCGCGCTCGGCGGCAGAGCGCAACGCGCCGAGCTCTCCACGCACTTCCGATGCCCTGCCCGACGGCACGGCGACGCCTTCGGCCCATTCGGTACCGAAGCGGGCCCGTGCGTCCGCCAGCTCGGCTTCTTGGCGCGCCAGTGTGTCGATCTCCGGCGCGAGTGCTTCGGCTTCTCGTTCGCCTTCGGCCAACTCGGCGGCGACCCGGACCGACTCCGCCTCGAGGCTGGCAACGAGGCCCCGGTCGACGAAGGCCGCCCGGTCTTTCTCGATGCCCCGCAACCGCTCGGTCAGCAACCCCGACAGCCCACGCGCCCGCTCACGGAGGGCCTCGAATCGCGTGAGCACGTCGCCGATGTCGTCGCCGCCGTGCGCACTGAGTTGTGCCTCGGTCGCCATCACTTCCGCATCGAGACGAGCGAGCACCGCCCGCAAGTCGTTGATCTCTCTCGCCATCTCGGTGCGCCGCGACGCGTGTCCTTCGAGCCGGCGCTGCATCGACGCCAACTCGCGACCGTTGACGAAAAGGCGGAATGCCCCGAGCTCGGCGATGACGCCGTCATAACGTCGGGCCGCCTCGGCCTGTTTTTCGAGCGGGCGGAGCTGGCGTCGCACTTCGCGCAAGAGGTCGGTCAGGCGGGTCATGTTGGTCTCGGTGCTGTCGAGACGGCGCTGGGCCCGTTCGCGACGCTTGCGGAACTTGAGCACGCCCGCGGCCTCTTCGATGACCGAGCGGCGATCTTCGGGCCGAGCGTTGAGGACCGCATCGATCTGACCCTGCGACACGATCACGTGTTGTTGACGGCCGACGCCCGAGTCGGAGAGCAACTCTTGGATGTCGAGCAAGCGGCACGGCACGTTGTTGAGCGAATACTCACTCTCGCCCGAGCGGAAAAGCGTGCGGGTGATCGTGACCTCGGTGAAGTCGATCGGCAACAGACCCGCCGAGTTGTCGATCGTCAGCGACACCTCGGCGCGCCCCAGCGCGGGTCGCTTGGCGGCGCCGGCGAAGATGACGTCGTCCATCTTCTGGGACCTGACTGCACTCGGTGCCTGCGCGCCCAGCACCCACGCGATCGCGTCGACGACGTTGGACTTGCCGCTTCCGTTTGGTCCGACGACGACGGTGACACCCGGCTCGAGCGTCAGCGTCGAGGAATCAGCAAAGGACTTGAAACCCTTGAGGTTCAGCGTCTTCAGAAACACCCGACGACGTTAGCGGCGGATTATCGCCGCCAATGTGACCCGCGGCGGATTATCGCCGCCAATGTGACCCGCGGCGGATATCTCATACCTGCGTACCGCAGAAATACGTCCAGCGGCCCTCGAACTTGACCTTCTGGATGAAACTGCGGCTGCGGGGCGACCGCTGACCGTCGCGGCCGTAGACCTGCGGTTGATATTCACCCGGTTTGCCGAAGAGATCGACGTAGCCGTTCTCGGGCAGCGACGTGCCCCGGTACTTGATGGCGTCGTGCAGCGTCTCGACCACCGCCCGGTAGAGGCGGCGCACTTCCTGCGACGACAACGTCTCGGAGCGCCGGTCGTGGCGCACGCCTGCGTTGAACAGGATCTCGTCGGCGTAGAGCTCGCCGATGCCGGCCATGATCGACTGGTCGGTGAGAAAACGCTTGAGATTCGACGGGCGTCGCTGCAGTAGCTCGCCGAAGAGCCCCCACGAGATGGGAATCTCGACCGGGTCGAAGCCAAGGTGCTCGAACTCGGGGATCGCGGTATCGACACCCTCCGTCGGCACGACGACGAAATCGGCGCCCGGCCCGTTCATCACATAGATGAGCGAACCGCCCTGCACGAAGGTGATCGTGATCTCGGCCACGGGCAGGTTTTTTTCTTTGCCCGAGATCTTGCGCAGCGAGCCGTTGCCGAGGGCGATGACCAGTGTCTGCTCGTTGTCGAGGGCGATCAACAGGTGCACACCTTTGCGGGTCACCCCGCAGAACTTGACGCCTTCGAGCAACGCGCTGAAGGCCTTGCGATTCTTGTAGCGCGCAAGAGCAGCCATGCTCTTGACCTCGACCGCCTTGACCTTCCTGCCCACGACCTCGCGCTCGAGATCGCGGCGAAGAACCTCAACCTCGGGTAACTCCACCACCGTTGTCTCCCCCCGTCAGCGCGTCCCACGCCGCCTGCGCTGCTGCCTGCTCGGCTCGTTTCTTCGACGTGCCCACCCCCGTACCGAGCGCTTTGTGATCGATCATGACGGTCGCGTGGAAGCGCTTGCCGTGCTCGGGCCCCGACTCGGTCAGCACGTAGATCGGCGCACGCTCGAAACGTTGGGCGGTCAGCTCCTGCAGGCGGGTCTTGTAGTCGTGGCCCCCCGGCCCGACCGTTGCCGCCTCGATCTGCGAGCCGAGCAACCGCACGACGACGCGCGCCGCGGCCTCGTACCCTGCGTCGATGTAGAGGGCTCCGATGACGGCCTCGAAGGCGTCGGCCAGAATCGACGGCTTTGCCCGCCCGCCGGAGAGCAATTCGCCGCGACCCAACGACAAGGAGTCGCCCAAACCGATGTCGTCGGCCGCTTCCGCCAGCGCCGGCTCGCTCACGACCGAGCTGCGGATCTTGGCCAGCACACCCTCGTCGCGGTCGGGGAGGGTGCGGTAGAGGTGGTCGGTGACCGCCAGGCCGACGACCGAATCGCCCAGCAACTCGAGCCTCTCGTTCGAATCGGCGTTGTCGTGTTCGGCGCAATACGACCGATGTGTCAACGCCAAACTCAACAACGTGGGATCGGTGAAATCGTGGCAGAGACGCGCGGAGAGATCGGCGAGTTGCTCGGGCGCGGTGGCCGTCATCCGAGCCGGGCGACGACGTAATCCACGGCGTCGCGCACGGTCTTGAGGTCTTCGAGGTCTTCGTCGTCGATACGGAAGCCGACGGTGCGCTCGGAGAGCTCTTCTTCGATGGCTTCGACCAGCTCGATCAACGCGAGCGAGTCGGCTTGGAGGTCGTCGCGGAAGGAGTCACCCTCGTTGATGCCCCCTGGCTCGATCTCGAGGATGTCGGCCAGTCGGTCGCGGACGAGATCGAGGATCGCGGCCCGATCGAGGGGTCCCTGCCCGACGTGGGTCTCTGCCGGCACAACGCCTCCGCTCCTCTGGCCCGGGCGGTTCCCCGAGCTGGACTGGGGCGATCTTACCCAGCAGAACCGACCGCGGCGCCCAGATGCTCGACCACCTCTGCCTGGACCATCTCTGCCGCGACGCCGATGGCGTTGCGCATGGCGGTCGATCGGGTCGAACCGTGGCTGATGATGCACACGCCGTTGACCCCGAGCAGCATCGCGCCACCATAGGTATCGGGGTTGAACGTCTGGTAGAGGGGTAGGAGCGCCGGCATCAGCTCTTTGGCCGCGGCGCGGCTCACGTCGTCGGTGTCGAACGCCGCGAGCAGCGCGTTGATCACGGCCTTCACCCCTCCCTCGAGGGTCTTGAGCACGATATTGCCGGTGAAGCCGTCGGTCACCACCACGTCGGCCACGTCGACCATGATGTCGCGGCCCTCGGCGTTGCCGATGAACGTCGAGCCACAGGTACCGGCCCAGTCGACGGCCTGCATCAACTCGAAGACCTCTTTGACGAACTCGTTGCCCTTGCCCGCTTCCTCGCCGATGGACAACAGCGCCACCCGGGGGTGGGCCACCCCGAAGCGATCACGGGCGAAGACGGCGCCCATCTGGCCGAACTGGACCACCCATTCGGGCCGGCAGTCGGCGTTGGCGCCGGCGTCGAGCACGACGGTCGGCTGCATCCCGACCCGGGGGATCGGTGTGGCGATCGCCGGGCGGCCGACGCCGCGCAGGCGGCCCATCTTCAACAACGCGCTGGCCATGGCGGCCCCGGTGTTGCCCGCGGAGACCATCGCCGAGGCGCGGCCGTCTTTGACCGCGCGGGCGGCGACGACGACGGAGCTGTCCGGCATCTTGCGAACGCTCGACGCCGGGTCGGCATCCATGGCGATCACATCGGAGGCCGCGAGCACGGGGATGTCGCCGACGTCGCCGAGATCTTCGGGGCGGCCCACCAACAGCACGGGAATACCGTCGTCGACGGCCATACGGGCGCCCGCGACGATCTCACTGGGGGCGAAGTCGCCGCCCATTGCGTCCACCGCGATCGGCGCTACGAACTCCACGAGCTCGGGGCTTCAGGCGCGCCGGCGGGGTTCACCTAGTCGACGTCGATGGCTTGGCGGCCGTGATACCAGCCGCAGTTACCGCACACGATGTGGGGACGCTTGGTCGCTCCGCAACGGGGGCAGATGCTGCGCGACGGCGCAAAGACGCGCCATGCGGATGCTCGGCGCATCCGGGTCTTCGACTTCGACATCTTCTTCTTCGGGACCGGCATGGGTGTCTACCTAATTCTCCGTTCAGACGCGTCCGATCGCAGGGACCGCCGACGCAAGCGCTGCATGCTAGCGGCAATCAGTCGTCGAACCGCAGTTCGGACAAGCCCGCCCAGCGGCGATCGACGGGGCCCTCGCCATCGACGAGCGCCGGGAACCGTTCCGGGTCGGGGCCAAGACAGTCGGGCCGGCATAGGGGCGCCAGCGGCAAGTTCAATACGATCGCGTCGCGGACCATCGGGCGCAGGTCGATCTCGTCGCCGTCGATCGGGTAGACCTCGTCCGGGTCGCCCTCGTCGGTGAACAACTCCTGGACCTCGACCTCGACCACGCCCCGCACCGGCTCGAGGCAACGGCGGCACTCCCCTTCCCAGGGGGCCCGGATGGTGCCCGCGACCATGGCTCCGTTGCTCACCGATTCGAGTTCGAGCACCACGGCGACCGGCTCGTTCTCGGGAACGAAGGTCGAACCGACGGCGAGTTCGGGCACCATCGCCTCGCGTCGCAACGAACGGCGCGTGGCCAGCTTGCGGCGCAGCTCGATGAGGTCGATACGCAGCGGGTCGATCATGAGATGTCCTGGTCGAACACCGCGCTTTCGCCCGTCGCTTCGGGGGCGTCGTGCTGAGCCCGACCTTCGGCAAGGCCCGGGCGCCCGACGCCTTGCAGCTTGGCCCGGCCGGTGGCGACCGACTTCAGCGTGCGCTGCAGCACGATCTCGAAGCTGCCGAGCTTGCGGTCGCAGTAGTCCTCGACCTCATAGCGCATTTGCCTTGCTTCGGCCTCTGCGTCGTCGATCAGTTGGCGGGCCCGGGACTCGGACTCGCGCACGACCTCGGTGCGCTCGACCATGCGGGCCGCCCGTACTCGCGCCAGCTCGAGGATCTCGTCGCCCTCGCGGCGGGTCTTGGCCAGAAACTCCTCGCGCTCCTTCAACAGCCACCGCGCTGCCCGGAGCTCGTCCGGGAGACGACCGAGCACCTCGGTGAGCATCTCGAGCAGTTCGTCCTTGTTGATGCGAGAATCGGACGACAGCGGGACAGGACGGGCGGCTTCGACGGCTTCGATCGCCCGCCGCAGCAGCACCTCGGCCTTGGGCGCCTGGTACGGCGACGGCTTTTCGCGACGCGGCTCGCCTTGCTCGGACATCGAGTTCACTCTACGTCGGGGTACTTGTCACGCAGTCGTTTGAGTACCGACTCGGGGACCATCGTCGACACGTCGCCACCGAATCGCACGATCTCACGGATCAGCCTCGACGCGATGAACGACGAACCCGACGCGGTCGGCAAGAACACGGTGTGGACCCCCGAGATGGCGTGATTCATCTGCGCCATCTGGAGTTCGCTCTCGAAATCGGAAACCGCGCGCAGGCCTTTCACGATGAAATCGGCGCCGATCTTGCCGGCGAGATCGACCACGAGACTGGCGAACATCGTCACTCGTACGTTGGGGAGGTGCGCGGTGCTCTCCTCGATCATCGCGTGGCGCTCGTCGAACGTGAAGAGGGGCTCGCCCTTTTGTGTGTTGCGCATCGCCGCCACCACGACTTCGTCGAAGAGCTTGGCCGCGATCTCGATGATCTCGACATGGCCGTTGTGGACCGGATCGAAAGATCCTGGATAGAGGACGACGGTCAACGGAGGTCACTCCAACGAGGCGAGGGAACGGAGGATTTGCACCACCGTAGCCCCGTAACGGCGCTCTCTGACCAACTCCCACCGGCCCGGTACCTCGATGGAGCGGTCGGACTCGACGACGGCGAGCGTCGCGGAGAGCGTCGACAGAAGGCTGTCCCAGTCCGCGAACTCGTACGGCGGATCCAAAAAGGCAACATCGAAATGGGGTGCCTGCGACAACCATCGTCGAGCGTCGGTGCGGATCACGGTGCTGCGGTCGGCGAAGCCGAGGGCGGCGATGTTGGCCGACAGCGCGGTCGCTGCGTCACGGTGGTTCTCGACGAATGTCACCTTCGCCGCGCCCCGCGACAGCGCCTCGAGGCCCAACGCGCCGGTGCCGGCGAAGAGGTCGAGGACGACCGCGCCGTCGACCGCGTCGTCGAGGCTGTAGAGCGCGTTGAAAACGGCTTCGCGCACCCGGTCGGAGGTGGGCCGAACGTCGGTGCCCTCGGGCACGACGAGGCGTCGGCCCCGCGCGGACCCGGCGACGATACGCACCGGGCTTTGTCTACCAGTCTGCTCTGAGGGCCGCTCGGGCCCTATCGCAGGATTCCGTAGCGGTCGAAGTTGCCACCGAGGACGGTGTCGGTGGGGCCGCCCAGCCAGTCGAGAGCGACGCTGTAGAGCGATCTCGTGTCGATCGAGACCGGCAGGTCACCGTCGACCAACGCGCCGAGGCCGAGGTCGCCCACGACCTTGCCGCCGTTGATCCCGGCACCCACGACGAACGCGACGTTGCCGTTGCCGTGATCGGTACCGACCGACGCATTCTCCGCAACGCGGCGCCCGAACTCGCTCGTCGTGATCAACAACACGTCATCGGCCTTGCCCGCCTGCTCGATGCGGCTCACGAACTGCGCGATGCCTTCGCCCACGTCGGAAAGCAGGGTGCTGTGCCGGTCGAGCTGATCGGCGTGCGTGTCGAAACCGTTGATCGCCACCAGTATCACCTGGGTGCCGATGCCTTGTTCGACGATGCCCGCCGCGGACTGCAACAGTGCGATCGCGCCCTGCGCACCATTGCGGGCCGTGGCACTCTGGCCCAAAGCCTGCGTGCGCACCTTCTGCAAGATCTCGATGGCCTCGAGCGTGTCGGGGAACGATTGCTGCGCCGCCGCAAACACATCGTTTCCGGCAACCAATGGCTGCGCCGTCGCGAGGAACGCCTCGGTCAGCGTCTTCGCATCGCAGCCACGGGGCGCGCGGATCGAGAACTCGGCGGGCGACAGGACCACGGTCGGCAATGCGCGCATTCCGACGAGCGCCGGGGATCCACCGCCGAGCGCGATCGCGCGCAACGGATTCGGGGCTTTGGCGTTTTCGGTGGCGTCGAGCCAACGACCGAGCCATCCCGTCTGGCTGGCCGCTCCCGGCGTGGCCGACCACCATGTGTCCATCGCATTGAAGTGCGATCGGCTCTGACCCTCCAACCCCACGCCTTCGAGCGCGGTCACGAGCCCGCTGTTCCACAACGAAGCGATCGGCGCCAGCGACGGATGGAGCGAGTACCCCGCGGCGTCGATGACGACCAGCTCGGCCTCGGGAATGGCCAACGCGGTTCGAACGTCGCGGTATCGCCCATCACTCGGAATCAACGTGTTGAGGCCGTCGTTGCCTCCCGAGAGTTGCAAGACGACGAGCACCCGATTCGCCTTCGAGGTCGCGCTGGCCGTCGTCGGTGACGAGCCGGGTTGTGTCGCGTCCGCCGCGCGGTCACGTTGATCGACGGCTTCGCCGGCGTGATCGCGAAGCAACGTCGACCACGCCGCGGTGCCGGCGACGCCGGTGGCCCCGAGGCCTCCGGCGATTCCGATGAACTTCCGTCGGGACAACATGGCGATCAACCGATGAGGACGTCGGGCGACGCCAGCGTCAGGGTGAGCGTTCCGACGCCGGGGCGAACGCCGCAGCTACCCACCATCGCGACGGCGCTCTTCGTCGCCGGGACGAATCCGTTCGCGACGTTGAGCAATGCCGCGACACGATCGAGATCGTTCTTCGCCGCCGCCATCAACAGCGGTGACGCGGGCGCGATCATCTCTGCCGCGAGCGACGCGAGCGTGGCCCTCATCGCAGTGGGCGAGGCACCGAGCCACGCGGTCATGCCCGGCCATCCACCGACATTGGGCGGGTTGCCCGGCACCTGCCCGGCGGAGTCGAGATAGCGCACCACCGTGCGAGGATCGGGCGCGGTTCCCGTCGCCCGGCGAGTCGCCACCCACCACACGAGAGGCGACTGCACGATCGGGCCACCTCTGCCGTCCAACCCCGCCTGGAGGATCGCCTTCACCATCGGCCGCAGCTCGTAGTCCGACTCTTCGAATATCGCGGCGAGTCCGTCGACCAACGAGGTGTCGATGTCGGGGCCGAGGAAGAACGATGCCACCTTCGCGGCGATGAAGGTGGCGGTCACGGGATGCTCGACCGCGGTGTTCACCACCGAATCGACGTCGTTGACCGATCGGCCGAGCAACGTTTGCGGTCGGGTGTCGTGCAGCCGGGCGTTGAACGAAGTGCGGGCACCATCGCGCAGCAACACCTGCCAACCGGTGAGCGCCACCGCTGCAGCGCGCACGTCGGCTTCGGTATAGTTGCCGATACCCATCGTGAACAGCTCGAGTAGTTCGCGTCCGTAGTTCTCGTTGGGCGCACGGTTGGTGTTCTTGGCGCCGTCGAGATAGATCAACATCGCCGCGTTGGTGGTGACTTCTCGAACCATCGCACGGAAGTTGGCCAAGGCGTGCTTGCGCAACAGATTGATGTGGTCGGCCATCAGGCGACCTGAGCGAACCACCGACGACTGCACTGCGAAGTGATCGTGCCAGAACCACGTCATCATCTCGTCGAGTCGGCGCGGGGTCGACACCATGTGATCGATCCACGAATACGTGTACTTCTGGAGCAACTCGACCCGGGTCCTGTTGTCCTGAGGGTCCGTCACCTCAACGATCCCGGCAAAGGGGTCGGGTGCGACCGCCACGCCGTGGGCGTCAGGGGCGACGAGGAGATTCAGGTAGGCCTCGGAGCCCTTGGGCTCGAACTGCTCGAGCTCGCCCGCCGCGAAGCCGAATGCTGCCCGGCGGGCCAACCACAGGACCTTCTCGTGCTCGTTCACGAACGCCATGATGCGCCCGATTCATGAGCAATGTGTGAAGGATCGCGAACCGAACCGTGTGCGGCGAACTCACCGCGAACAGGTCGTGAGCTGGACGGCATCACCGGCGTTGGTGACCTTGGCCGAAGGCCGGGTCTGGGCCCACCGGCGGAGGGCGTCGCGGAGCTCGGTCGAGTCCTCGGCGGTCTCCATCACGAAATCCGCTCGCAGACACGAGCGGTTCGATTCGTTCCACGCCACGAACCAGTCACCGCCCCAGCCGGAGGCCGCGGTCTCCGCGACCCTCGCCGAGTTGGCCGACCCGAGCATCACCCTCAGTGCGATCTCGCCGAACACGCCTGATTTGAACGGGGTGACGTCGGCGGTCGGCGGGTTCACGGTGCGTCGTGGTTCCTTCTCGAAGTACTTGGTTGGCGTGATCACCTGCTCGCTGGTTCGCGGCGGATCGGCGAACGCTTGATCGAGGGCCTCTTGCCCACCTTTGTCGACGAGCGCGTCGACGAACTTCTCGCCGAGATCGTAGGGGGCGATCTCGAGCTGGAGCAGCGACAGGTTCAGCTTGGTGAGAACCGAGGCGCCCGCCATGCCGATCTTGAGTTCCTCGGCCGTGGCGCTGGCCCTCTCGGCCGCCGACATCGAGTTGCGATACGCGTTCTCTATGCGTCGGGCGTTGCCCTCTGCCAAGGCGACGAATCCAAAGCCGATTTCGTCGTCGGAGGCGTCGTATTGAGGCCGGTTCAGGTCGAAGCGCTGATCGTCGAGTGCGTGTACCAGCTCGTGCACGATCACCGTTCGGACGAAGGGCGTCAGTTGTCCCGCCCGCACACGCAACTCTTTGGTCTCCGGGTCGTAGTACCCGAGCACACCACCTTCGCCGAGCAGTTTCTGAGCGTCGACATAGGTCATGTCGTGGCTCAGGAATCCGATGGCCTGGTAGATGCCCGTCACGTCGTCGTACACGTCTTTGTGCTTACTGGAATCCTCGTCGACCAACTCACGGAATCGGGCGACGAACGCGGCCTCTTCGAGCGCGATGACAGTCGGTCTCGTCGTGAACTTCAGGCCGCGTTCCTTCTCGACGAACGCGATCGCTTCATCGACGAAGCGATCGAGATCGGACGGGGCGGTCGTGGTGGACGCAGAGCCCGATCGTGTCGTCGTCGCACCGCCGGACGTGGTCGGAGACTGCGATGCCGCGGTCGTGGTCGGCGCGGCCGTGATCTGCTCGTCGCCGCGCACCACCAGCGCGGCGACGCCGGCCGCGATCAACATGGTGACCACGCCGATGATCACCGCGATCATCACCGTAGACGGCCCGGGCGGAGGCGGACCCGGCACGGGGGGACGCGGCTGCATACCGAACGGCGGAGTGTCACCACCCAAGACAATGCCCGGCGGTTGGGGTGTCGATGGCGGTGGGGGCGGCCACTGGTTGGTCACAGCTGGTGGGTCGCGATCGTTTGGGGGCAACGCGCACGATACCGGCGCACCGACTCTGTTTGTCGTCACTCCAGCGCGCGGCGCAGGTCGAGAACGAGATCGTCGACGGACTCGATACCGACCGAGAGGCGGATGAGATCGTCGGGCACCTGCAAGGCAGAGCCGGCCACCGACGCGTGCGTCATCGCGCCAGGGTGCTCGATCAGTGATTCGACTGCGCCGAGCGATTCGGCGAGCGTGAAGACCTTGGTGCGGCTGACCACCTGTAGCGCCGCCTCGCGCCCGCCCTGCATCGTGAACGAAACCATGCCGCCGGGCGCCCGCATCTGACGTGCGGCGATCGCGTGGCCGGGGTGATCGGGCAGCCCCGGGTAGCGCACGGTGCCGACACGCGGATGCGTCTGCAACATGGCGACCACTTCGCGAGCGTTGTCGCAGTGCCGGTCGAGGCGTACGGCCAGCGTCTTGATGCCACGAAGCACGAGATAGCAGTCGAAGGGACTGGGCACTGCCCCGACGGCGTTCTGCACGAAGCGGATCCCGTCGGCTGCGTCGGCGTCGTTGGTCGCCACGAAACCACCGACGACATCGCTGTGACCGCCGAGGTACTTGGTCGTCGAGTGCACGACGATGTCGGCGCCCAGCGCGAGTGGCTGCTGAAGGTACGGCGTCGCAAACGTGTTGTCGACGACAACCTTCGCGCCGCGTTCGTGTGCGAGCCCCGCAACCGCGGCGATATCCACGATCGTCAGCAGAGGGTTCGTCGGCGTCTCGACCCATACGAGCTTGGTCGATGGGCGGAACGCCGCGACGGTCGCCGCATGATCGGTGAGGTCGACTGCCGTCGCGGTGATGCCCATCGGCCCGTGCACGCGGTCGATCAACCGGAACGTGCCGCCATACGCGTCATTCCCCATGACGATGTGATCGCCCGGTCGCAACCCGCGCAAGATCGCATCTTCGGCAGCCAAGCCCGATCCGAACGCGGAGCCGAACGTTGCGCCTTCGAGCGAGGCGAGGCAGCGTTCGAGCGCGGCGCGCGTCGGGTTGCCCGTGCGCGCGTACTCGAAGCCGCGGTGCTTGCCCACTTCTTCCTGCGCGAACGTGGTCGCAGGATGGATCGGCGTGACCACTGCGCCCGTCGATTCGTCCGGCGGTTGCCCCGCGTGGATCGCGCGCGTTTCGAATCCGAACTCCGCGGGATCGATGAAGTGATCGTCCGCATTCACCGGCTGCTCCTACTCCCGAGATCCGCGCTCGTGATCAATGCGATCGGGCGACCGCCGTCGTGAACGACCGCGGCCGGCGACGATGCCAGCACCTCACCCGCCCGCACGAGCGACTCGCCGATGCCGAGGCGGGGAAGTCGCGGGCCCATCACCGAAGTCACCGCAGCGTCGCGTCGAGTCGGGTCGAGGTTCATCGCCTTCAAATAGCGCCCGGTGCCGACGATCGTGCCACCGGTGCCGGCGGTCGCGACGAAATGGGCCACCGTGCCGTCGGTCTGGCGCCATATCTCGGGGCCCGTCGTGCGCTCGTGGAACGCAGGGTTCGCCGGGTTCTCGTACTGATCGGGCCGCAACGAGTCGGGTATCTCGGCGAGCAGCCGTTTGGTCACCGCGGTCGCCGAACGGGGATCGTCGTCGGGCAACCCGACCGGGCACACGATCACCTCGCTGCCGTATGCACGCAGCAGCGCCACCTTCTCGGGCGCCGCCTTCTCGGTCATGACGAAGATGCAGCGGTAGCCGCGCAACGCACTCACGATGGCGAGGCCGATCCCGGTGTTGCCGGATGTCTTTTCGATGATGGTGGATCCGGGGCCGACGAGGCCGTCGCGTTCGGCCGCTTCGAGCATGCCGAGCGCGGCCCGGTCCTTCACACTGCCGCCCGGGTTCGTCGTCTCGAGCTTGGCGACCACCGTTGCCCGCACTCCCGCGCCGACGCGGGCGAGACGCACGAGCGGGGTGTCCCCGATGAGGTCGAGCACCGAGTCGGCCATGTCCACGAACACCTCTGCTGGCTGTCGACGACGATCACGTGGCAGCGTAGGCCCATGGTCACTGTCGCCGTCGAACCTGCCACGCGACCGGAGATGCACGCGGCATTTGTCGCCGCCGTACGTGAGGCGGGCGCAACTGTCGGCCCGCCGGCGCAAGCCGATGCGTTGATCTGGGCCGATCCGCAACGGTCGGAGATGTATCCGCAGTTGATCGCCACCGCACCGCGCGTGCGTTGGATCCAACTTCCGTATGCAGGCATCGAGCCCTTCGTCGACTATCTGGACCCTCGTTACGTGTGGACGTGCGGCAAGGGCGTCTACGCGCCGCCCGTCGCCGAGCACGCACTGGCGCTGGCGCTCGCCGGCTTGCGCGGCATCGCCACCTTCGCCCGCGCGGATCGTTGGTCGGCACCGATCGGGCGCAACCTCATCGGCGCGCGGGTGCTCATCCTCGGCGGGGGCGGCATCTGCAGGTCACTTCTCTCGCTGCTCCAACCGTTCGGTTGCGAGGTCACCGTGTTCCGCCACCATGACGAGCCGATCGCGGGAGCACGGGTCATCACCGAACGCACCCAACTCGATGTCGCGCTGCGCGACGCGGACGTCGTCGTCATCGCACTCGCGCTCACGCAGCAAACACGCGGCATCGTCGACGCCGCGTTCTTGTCGCGCATGACCGAGCACACATGGCTCGTCAACGTCGGCCGCGGCGGACATGTCGTCACCGACGACCTCGTCGTCGCGCTGGTCGAACAACGCATCGGAGGCGCCGCGCTCGACGTCACCGACCCCGAACCGCTACCGCAGGGCCATCCGCTGTGGTCGATCCCGAACTGCATCATCACTCCCCACATCGCGAACACTCCCGAGATGGGCTTGCCCCTCATCGCGGCGCGCGTGCGCGACAACGTCGCTCGCTTCGTCGCCGGCGAACCGCTCGTCGGCCTGGTCGACGTCGAACTCGGCTACTGACCCGTTCGCGGTTAGTCGAAGGGGACGCGGTCGCTCATCTGTGGCTGGCGGCCGGTGCGCAGAGGGCTGAGCGGCGAGTCCACCATCAGGCACCGGTGGGTGCGGCGAACATGGCGGCGAGCGCGCTCGCGCCACGAACGCAACTCGACCGCGGTATCGATCGCTGTTTCGAAGCGCGCCCATGCGGCCCAGTCGGGCAATGCCCACAACACGATGCACTCGCGGTCGTCGACGAGGCCGGTGCGAAACGCACCGACCAGGCGCGCGTCATGCGCGCGGTAGGCGGGTACCGCGACGTCGGCGATCAACTCCAACATCGATCGGCTCTCGCCCGGGTTCACGTCGTAGATCTCGTGCATGTACAGCTCGCCGTTGACGCCGGCGGCATTGAGCTCCCCGATGCTCGGCGTGTAGTCCGCGGCGATGAGCACGCGGTCCCATCCGCCCGAGCGCAGCTTTTCGGCGGCGGCCCACCACTCGACCAGTGACGGGTCTTGCAGGGTCGGGTGGTTGAACTCGATGCGGAACGTGTCGGCGAGGTGCTCCCAGTCGCGGTACTCCCACATGTTGATGACTTCGGGCCAACGAGCGGTCGAGCCGACGGTGCCCCAGATGCCGTAGCACAGCTGTCCCCGTTCTTCCTGCCCGATCGGCGACCAGTTGGCGGTGATGTGCTGGAAGTACTTCGCCCGGCTGTGGCCAGTGATGTAGACGAACTCGTGGATGTACACCCGGTTCTGGCTCATTCGATCGTCCCCTCTAGATCGGTCCGTGTGCGTTCGGTGGTGCCTGGCGTCAGAGATCGGCGAGATGCTTGTCGATCAGTTCGTGCTGCGCCATGCCGTCGACCTCGAGAATCTTGCCGGTCACCCACGACGACGCGGGCGACGCGAAGTACAAGCACGCCAGCGCGATGTCCGCGACCCGGCCGTTGCGCCGCATCGCCGTGCGTTCGATCATCTGCTCGCGCACCTCGCCGAACTGGTCGAGCCAGCCGGCCAGCGAATCCGTCTCGATCGCACCCGGAGCGATGGCATTGACCCGGATGCGGGGCGCCAGATCGGCCGCGATGTTGCGCGTCATGTGGCTCAACGCGCCCTTCGCCGTGGCATAGCTGACCGAGCCCCGGACCGCCTTGTGACCAGAGATCGACGTGATGTTGATCACCGAACCCGCGCCTCGCGCGAGCATGTGGGGCACGGCCAGCCGAGTCATCTCGAACGCGGTCGACACGTTGAAGCGAAAGCACCACTCGAGCTCTTCCACAGTCGTCAGCGAGAACGCCTTTGCGTTCGATCCCCCGGCATTGTTGACGACGATGTCGAGGCCACCCAATTCCGCGACCGTTGTGTCGACGAACGCCGACAACTCGTCGAGGTTCATCACGTCGGCGGGATAGACCAATGCGCGCCGCCCGGTCGCGCGGATCTGTTCGGCAACGCCGTCGAGGTCGTCCTTGGTCCGAGCGGTGATCGCCACATCAGCGCCCGCTTCGGCGAGCGTCACCGCGATCGCGGCACCGATCCCCTTGCCGGCACCGGTCACAATCGCCACCTTGCCGGTCAGGCGAAAGCTCTCGAAGACTTCCATGGCGGGCGACCCTAGCTCTTGCTTCGTTCGAGCGTCACTCGACGAAGGCGCGCAACTCGAACTTGGTCACCTTGCCGCTGGCGTTGACCGGGAGCGAGTCGACGAAGAGCACCCGCCGCGGCACCTTGAAGTTGGCCAGATGTTCGCGGCACCAGCCGATCAACTCGTCACTGTCGATCGGGTATCGGGCGACGACGAACGCCGCGCCGACCTCGCCCATGCGCTCGTCGGGTATCCCCACCACCGCAGCTTCGGCGATCGCCGGATGCGTGAGCAACATGGCCTCGATCTCTGCGGGGTAGACGTTGAATCCGCCCACGATGAAGAGGTCTTTGATGCGATCGGTTATTCGCAAGTTGCCGGAATCGTCGAGCCACCCGACGTCGCCCGAGTGGAACCATCCGTCACTGTCGATCGCTTCGCTCGTTGCCGCGGGGTCATCGAGATACCCGCGCATCACGTTGTACCCGCGGACGAGGATCTCACCGGCGGCCCCCTCGCTTCGCTCGTTGTCCGTGAGCGGTGCGATCTTGATCTCGACACCCGACACCACCCGGCCCGACGTCGCGGCGATCGTGGCCCGGTCGTCGCCGGGTCGGCACATCGTCACGACCCCCGTCGTCTCGGTGATGCCGTAGGCGCTGATCACGCGATCGAACCCGAGCTCGTCGAACATCCGGCCGATGAGCACGGCCGGAATGCTCGCCGCACCGGTCACCGCCAACTGCAGCGACGAAAGATCGAACTCGCGACGGCGGGGATGTTCGAGCAGCGACTGGTAGATCGTCGGCGGACCGGGCAGCACCGTGATGCGCTCGTCCTGCACGCGCTGCATGACGGCGACGGGATCGAACACGGCCTGCGGATAGATCGTGGCGCCCGCGGTGACACACGCGAGCACGCCGGTCTTGTGCCCGGAGATGTGGAAGAAAGGGCTCACGATCAGATAGCGATCGCCCCGACGCAAGCCCACATTGGCGATCCAGTCACGCGTGGTGCCCACCATTGCCCGGTGACACAGCATTGCCCCCTTGGCCTGTCCGGTCGTACCCGACGTGTACTGGATGTGCGACACGTCGTCGCCGGTGACTGTGACATGCGGAAGGCCGTCGGCGCGACCCATGAACGTGTCGAACGACAGCGTGCAATCGCCCTTGCCGTGCAACAACACCGTCTCTCGAAGTCGCGGCAGCTCGTGCGTGGTCGATTGCAAAGACGTGGCGTAGTCGTGTCCCAGGAATCCGTTGACGGTGAACAGCATCGTCGCCTGCGACCGGCGCAGTATGTCTGCCGCCTCGTCGGCGCGATATCTCGTGTTGAGCGGAACCACTCTGGCCCCTACGTATGCAGCACCGAGCGACACCGTGATCCACTCGACTCCGTTCGGCGCCCACAGAGCAATGGCGTCGTCCTTGCGCAGCCCGCTGGCCGCGAGTGCGGCGCCCGCACGGACGGCCTCGTCGCGCAACTGGCGGTAGCTGACTCGCCGGGCGCCGTCGACGCACGCCAACTCCTCGGGCCAGGCGTCGGCCACCGCGTCGACCAGTTCGGAGATCGTCTGCGGTACCACACCTACCAACCCTGATCTCCGATGAGTGGAACGAAGCGAACGCCACCGACGCTCTTGCGCGAAAATTGGTCGCCGTCGCGAACCACGACGGTCAGTTCTTGCCCCTCCCGATTGCCGACGGGGATGACGAGTCTCCCATGGTCGGTGAGCTGGCCCAACAACGTGCGAGGTATCTCGGGCGCGGCGGCAGTCACGCAGATGCCGTCGTATGGCGCGCGCTCAAGATGGCCCAACGTGCCGTCCCCGACAACAACGACGACGTTGTGGTAGTCGAGCTCGCGCAGCAGATCTCGCGCCAGGTCGGCCAGCTCGCTCAACCGCTCCACAGTGACGACCTCGCCCGCGACTTCCGCAAGCACCGCGGCGCCGTACCCGGACCCCGTGCCGATCTCGAGCACCCGCGCGTCGGCCGGCAACTCGAGCGCATCGATCATCCATGCGACGACATAGGGCTGCGAGATCGTCTGATGCGCGCCGATCGGCAGCGCGCCGTCGTCGTAGGCCTCCTGGCGCCACCGCTCGGGGACGAACCGCTCCCGCGGCACCCGTCGCATCGCGGCCAGAACCCTGACGTCGCCGATACCTCTGGCTTCGATGTCGCGTCGCACCATGAGCTCGCGGCGCTCAACGAAGTCATCCATGACGTCAGCTTCGCAGCAACCGCTCGATCGCGGCAGTGGCTTCTTCGATCTTTTCGCTGGCGCCGGGCTCCCCTTGTTGGACCGCCCCCGCAACGCAGTGACTGAGGTGGTCGTGGACGAGGCCCACCGCCACCCGCTGGAGGGCGCGCGAAACCGCGGAGATCTGCGTCAGCACGTCGATGCAGTACGTGTCTTCGTCGACAAGTCGTTGCAACCCTCGCACCTGGCCCTCGATACGGCGAAGGCTGGTCAAATGCTGCTCTTTGGTCTGTGTGTACCCGGCCAAGGGAACTCCTCGTATCGCACTGATCCTGGTCGTGGGGGCGTGCTCGCGTTGCAGATTATACCCCCCTGGGGTATTGATCTGTTCGGTGCTGCCTACCACCAGTGAGGCCACGACGACAGCACACTCGGCTCGCGCACCGCACTGGGCGCGTACCGTGCCAGCGCATCGGCGAGCACGACCCGGGTGTCGGCCGGCTCGATCACGTCATCGATGTTCATCGCGGCCGCGATGGCGCGTGGATCGGAGTCGGCGCCGAGTTGCGCCGCGAGCCGGTACAGCTCGTCTTTGCGCGCCTCGCCGTCGAGGCCGGCCAATCGATCCGCGTGCAACACGTTCGCACCGACAACCGGATCCATGAACCCGATCTCTGCGCCGGGCCACGCGACGAGAAGATCGCTGCCCATGTTGGAGCCGCCCATCGAGAAGAACGCAAGACCGAATGCCTTGCGAACCACGAGCGACAATCGCGGCACGCGCGCCAGGCTCAGCGCTTCGAGGAACAACATCGATCGCGCCAGGAGCCGATCGTGCTCGACGTCGGTGCCCACGAGGAAGCCCGGTGTGTCCTGCACGAACACGACGGGCAGGCCGAATGCGTCACAAAGACACAGCAGACGTGTTGCCTTCGAGCACGCGTCGGGCGTGAGCGAACCGACTGCGAATGCAGGCTGACTGGCGATGATGCCCACGGCCCACCCGTCGATACGAGCGAGACCGGTGACGATGCTCGCCCCGAAGTTCGCCTTGAGTTCGAGCAGATCGCCGTCGTCGACGAGCACCTCGAGCAGCGCGCGCATGTCGTAGGTCAGCGTGCGTGTTGCCGGTACGACCTCGGCGATGGCGTTGTCCGGCGCGATCGAGCGCGGCGCCAGTCGGGGCGGTAGCTCGCCCGCGCGTGACGGCATGAACGACAGGAATCGGCGAATGGCCTCGTAGGCGTCGTCGTCGCTGTCGACCGCAACATCGATCTGGCCGGTGCGGCGATCATGGACATCGGCACCACCGAGCGCCTCGTTGCTCACCTGCTGGCCCGTCGCAACTTCGATCACACGAGGCGAAGTGATCGCGAGCACGCTGCCCCGGACTTGCACCACGAAGTCGCTCAGCCCGGCGACGAACGACGAACCCCCGAACGATTCTCCGACGATCGCGCAGGCCACCGGCACCTCGCGGCGACGCGCCGACAACCAGGGAAACACCGCCTCGCTCGAGTAGCCGGCCGCACTCAGCGTGTCGGGCAATCGCGCTCCCCCGGTCTCGCCGATGTAGACGAACGGATTACCGGCACGACGCGCTTGTTCGTAGACGCGCGCCAACTTGCGCGCGCCGACGAGCGAACTCGTGGCGCGCTTGACGGTGACGTCGTCGACCGCCACCGTGACGGCCCGCGAATCGATCGTTCCGTGGCCGCAGATCTTGCCATCGGAAGGAGTCGACGCGTGATCGACCTCGTGCTCTGATCGAGCGAATATTCCGACTTCGCTGAAACTGCCGGCGTCGAGCAGACACTCCAAGTGCTCGCGCGCCGTGCGCCGACCGGCGGCGTGCAGCCGCGCGATCTTGTCCGTGCCTCCCATCTCTGCGCGGATGCGGGCACGTTCCTCGCGATATGGCTCGTTCACGCGTCTCTGTCCCATGTGGTGTCCGCGACGCCGCGCGTGCGCAGCTCGAACTTCAAGACGCGCATCGAGGTCTGGTTCCGGGGTAGGTCATCCATGACGTCGACGAAGCGGGGCAGCATGAACTTCGGCATTCGGGGCTCGAGCCATTCGATGAGGTCCCGGGGCGAGAACTTCTCTCGATCGGTGACGACGCAGACGACCATGACTTCGTCTTCGCCGTACTGAGCCGGCACGCCGATGGCGGCGCAGTCGGCGACCAGCGGGTGCTCGATCACGAAGTTCTCGACTTCGAAGCTCGAGATGTTCTCCCCTCGGCGGCGTATCGAGTCCTTCATCCGATCGACGAAGTAGTACCAGCCGTCAGCATCGCAACGGAACGCATCGCCGGTGTGGAACCAACCGTTGCGCCACGCCTCGGCCGTCTTCTCGGGCATCTTGTAGTAGCCCACGTTGAGGGCCCACGGCTCTGGCGTGCGCAGCATCAACTCGCCGACTTCGCCCATCGGCACTTCTTCGTCGTTGTCGTCGACCAGCCGCACTTCGTGCCACGGATAGTCGGTGCGCACCTTGCCGCATGTCTGCCACGGCTTCGGCTCGAACCCGACGCAGAACGACGCGCCGATCTCGGTCATGCCGTAACAGGTGCCGATCGCCAGATCGAATCGCTTTTCGAACGCTTCCATCTCGGGGATCATCGGGCCGAGCAAGATGTTGCGCAGCGGGTTGTCGGCATCGTCATCGCGGTTCGGCTGCGCCCAGAGCAACGCGGTCATGGGACCGACCAGGCCCGCCGACACACAGTTGGTACGGCGGACGTCGTCCCAGAATTGCGTCGCGCTGAACTTCTCTCTGTAGACGAGCTTGCCGCCGCGCACCATGACGCCGTTGAACACCGACTTACCGCTCACATGGAAGCTGGGGAACGCGCCGTAGAGCGCCTCGCCGACGCCGAACGTCTCGGCGGGCGCCCAGGACCACATGTTCAACATGCCCGCCCACGGCAAGATGACGCCCTTCGACGGTCCGGTCGTGCCGGACGTGTAGATGATCGCCGTGATGTCGCGATACTCGGGACCGTCGAGGCCCGACGCGGGCTCGACGCCGGCGAGGAATTGCTGCTGTGTCGAGACAGCGAACGGCAAGGTCGTGATATCGAAGTCGCTCACGCCGTCGTCGACGCCGCCGCCGTCTGCCGCCACCGCGCTCACAGGATCATCGAGTACGACGACGCGTTCGAGGTGCGGCAACTCCGCCGCGATCGACATCAATCGGTCGACGAACCGCCGATGGATCACGATCGTCGTCGAGTCGCTCTGCGACAATGTGTATTGCAGCATCTTGCCGGTGTAGCCGCTGTTGAGCGGCACCTCGATGGCCCGCAGCCAGCCGAGACCGAGCCAGGCGATGTACGCCTCCGCGGAGTTGGGGATCATCGTCGCCACGTGGCTGCCCGCACCGACGCCGAGGCGCTGATAGGCCGACGCCCATCGCAGCGCCTGATCGTGGAGGTCGCGGTAGGTCAACGCGGCGCCGTTGTCGACGCGCATGACGGCGACCTGGTCGGGCCGTTCGAGCGCCCACCGGGCGATGGCGTGAGGGGCCAGTTGGCTGCGAGGGAGCATGGGAACCATCATTGCCGCGGTCCCGGCCGGCGTGCAGCTTCCCCGGCCGTGGATCGATGAGCAGCTAACTTTCCCGCGGTGAGCACGGCAAGAACGGCATTTGTCACCGGCGCAACACGCGGCATCGGCAAACAGGTCGCGCTGGGCCTCGCGCGCCGCGGCTACAACGTGGCCTTCACCGGACGGACGCATCACGAAGGCGACGCCGCCCGGCGACCCGAAGCCGACGCGCTTCCCGAACTGAAGCTGGTGAGCGGGTCACTCGATTCGACGACGGCCGCGATCGAAGCGATCGGTCGTCGTGCGATCCCACTGACGGTCGATCTGCTCGATCGCAACCAAGTGCTGGCGTGCGGCACCAACGCGATCGAAGCCCTGGGTCACATCGACGTGTTGTGCAACAACGCGATCTACGTCGGGCCGGCCGGTGAACGACGCTTCCTCGACACACCCGCCGACGAGATCGAAAAGCGCCTCTATGGCAACGTCGCCGCGCAACTCTTGTTGATGCAACCGATCGTCCGGCACATGGTCGAGCGCGGCGGCGGCGTGGTCGGCAACGTCACGAGCGGCGCGGGCTACGCGAAGCCCTCCGCCGCTGTCGGCGAGGGTGGCTGGGCACTCACCTACGGCGTGTCGAAAGCCGGCTTCCACCGCATCGTCTCGCAGTTGCTGATCGAGCACGAGCGCGACGGCGTCCGTGCCTACAACCTTCAGCCGGGAGCCGTCGCCACCGAGCGAGTGATGGCGGCCGGCGACAAGCTCGAGTTCGTTCGCCGCCACGCCGCGCCCGTCGAGGTCGTCGGTGACACGATCGCCCACATCCTCACCGCCGCGCCGGGCGAGTTCGCCAACGGCGGCAACCTGCAAGTTCAGGACATCGCCCGCGAGATGGGCACGCTGCCCGCCTGACATGGACCACACCGAGCAGGCAAGGCTCGTCGACTGGCTCGACCGCGCCGGCGTGATGACGGGGCCGTCGATCGAGGTCGACGCCATAGCCACCGGTCGATCCAACATCACCTATGTCGTCGGCGATTCGCGGCACCGCGTCGTGGTACGGCGTCCCGCGACCGTGGCCCTCGACCGCGCCGATGAGGGGATGCGCCGCGAGTTCCGTCTGCTCTCGGCGCTCGACGGCACGCCGGTTCCCCACCCTTCGCCGATCGCGCTCTGCGACGATAGCGAGGTGCTCGGGTGTGTCTTCTACGTGATGTCGTACGTCGACGGATTCCTGCCGACCGAACCGCTACCGAACGAGTGGGCCACGCCCGAGTCGCGCCGAGCAATGTCCTTCTCGGCGGTCGACGCGATGGCGGCGCTGCATGCGGTCGACTGGCGCGCGCAAGGGCTCGAAGACCTGGGCCGCATCGACGGCTTTCACACGCGTCAGCGAACGCGTTGGCTGACGCAGTACTACTCGTATCCATCGCAACTCCTCTCCGGCATCGATGATGTCGGCGTGTGGCTCGAAGCGCACCCACCGACCGAATGGACCGCGACGATCATGCACGGCGACGTCAACGGCAACAATCTGCTCGTCGCGCGCGAGCATCCACCGGTGGTCGCCGCACTGCTCGACTGGGAGACGGCAACGATCGGCGACCCGTTGCTCGACGTCGCCGGCTTCAAACGCACGTGGACCGAACGCCGCAGCGGTGACGGCTGGCCGAGCGCCGACGAATTGCTCGCGCACTACGCAGAGCAATCGGGACGCAGGCTGGACGATCTGACGTACTACGACGTGTTGTACCGCTTCAAGTTCGCCGTCCTCACCGAAGGCATCTATCAGCGCTCGCTGTCGGATCACACTCGATCGACGGCGACCGATCTCCACGAGTTCGCGCGCGACATGATCGACAGCGCCCGCCGACTTGCGGGCATCTGACTCCCCGCTCAGCCGAGCGTGCCGATCGGCTCCCAATGCGAGACGTAGACCGGCTCGGGCGGCGGCGCGTCGCGTTCTTGTCCGCGCTCCTCGAAGAGCCCTTTGAACGGGCGTGTGGGCGATGGGCCCGGTACCCCGAGCGATGACCATTCATCGGCGTCGGCCTCGGCCGAGCTCTCGAAGAACGCGACGTGGAGGCCGGCCTCGACCAGTGGATCCGCGCTGTAGAGGTAGCGCGAGTGCCAGGGCCCACCGACGGCATCGTCATCGATGCCGACCTCGTGCGCCCAGGCGGACAATGACAGGTCGCGGTCGGGGTGGTACCAGTCGCTCTGCACCATCGTCATCGAACGCACCGGCTCCGCGGCGACCGGGGTCGACAGCAATGTCGAAGTGAAGGTCATCGACGCCCAATCGGCGCTCGGGATGTCACCGATGCGGCCGGCGTCGTGCAGCTGACGCGCCCTGGGCGCGATGTAGTCCCACGCGGCTTTGTCATTCGGCCACTCGCCCTCCCAAAGCGCCAAGAAGGGCGCGGCGGGATTGGAAACGCAGCGATAGCGGCGCAAGGCATTGAACGAGCCGTTCTCGATTGCATCGGGACCATGAACCACCTGATACCAGTGATCCAACTCCTCGACACGGTCAGGCGGCGGACTGGCGAAAACCATGAAGACGCAATGAGGCACGTAGCCGAGCATGATCGACCTCCCTCCGAGACACTATCTTGCGTGGCGCCTGCTCGACGGAGGCACGAGGGAGAGTGACGTGAGCAAGTTGGTCGGGGCGCGAGTGCGCCGAGTCGAGGACCCTCGCATCCTCACCGGGCGCGGCACCTATGTCGATGACATGCACGTTCCCGGCATGCTCCACGCCGCGTTCTGTCGTAGCCCGCACGCGCACGCGGCGCTCGAGTCGATAGACGCCGCGCCCGCGCGCGCGTTGCCGGGCGTGGTGGCCGTCATGACTGCTGCGGAGTTCACCGACCGCGTCGGAGTCATGCAACCCATCGGGCCCAAGGGACATCACACACCGCCCTACGGTCCGCTGGCATCCGATCGGGTGCGCTTCGTCGGAGACCCGGTCGCGATCGTGGTCGCGAGCTCACGCGCGATCGCCGAAGATGCCTGCGAGCTGATCGAGGCCACCTATTCACCGCTCGAGCCCATCGTCTCGATCACGGACGCGCTCGACGGTGACAAGCCGGCGGTGTTCGAGAGCGCCGGCACCAACAAGCTGTACAACGAGTCGTGGACCTACGGCGATGTCGACAGAGCGTTCGCGGACGCCGCTCACGTGGTCGCGCACACCTTTCGATTGTCGCGCATGACCAACGCACCGATGGAGTCACGAGCGGCCATCGCGGACTATCGACCTGCCGCCGGTGAGCTTCTCTTTCACGCGGCACATCAGAATCCGCACGCACTTCGTGTGCATCTGGCCCAGCTACTCTCGATCGATGCGCACAAAGTGCGAGTGATCTGTCGCGATATCGGTGGGTCGTTCGGGCAAAAGGCGTACATCAGCCGCGAGGACGTCGCGGTTGCCGCCGCGTCGCTCATGCTCGGGCGGCCGGTGAAGTGGATCGAGGATCGCGTCGAGAACCTGATGACGGCCGGTCATGCTCGTGACGAACAGCTCGAAGCCGAGATCGCCGTCGACGCCGAAGGCACCATCCTCGGCGCCCGGCTGCACATGTTCACCGATCAGGGCTCGTATCAGTTGACCACTCTGCCGACGACCGCGTACAGCTCGCTCGTGCGCATCGTGTTTCCCAACGCGTACCGCATCCGCAACTTCCGATTCGAGTCCACGGTTGTCGCGACGAACAAGGCAACTGTTGTTGCCTACCGCGGACCATGGGCCGCGGAGACGTGGGTCCGTGAGCGGCTGTTGCAACTCGTCGCGCGCGCCGTCGGTGTCGAACCTCATGTGATCCGCCGGCGCAACCTGCTCACCCGGGCCGACCTGCCCACCGAGATGGTCACCGGCCCGACGATCAGCAACCTGACCGCGTACGAGACACACGAACGCGCCCTCGAGTACGTCGACATCGAGGCATTTCGCGCTGAGCAGAGCAGGCTCCGGGCCGAGGGTCGGTACCTCGGCTTCGGCATGGCCACCTTCATGGAGCACGCGCCAGGGCCGCCCAATTTCTCTGCTGCGATGGGTGCTTCCGCGTCGCCCCGCTCGGCGCAACGTGCGGTCGCCCGCCTCGAGCCCGACGGCACGCTCACCGTGTTCACCTCGCAGATGCCGCATGGCCAGTCACACCAGACGACGCTGGGTCAGTTGGCCGCCGATCAACTCGGCGTCGGCCTCGACAAGGTGCGCGTGGTCGCGGGCGACACCTCGCGCACGCCATTCAACCTCGTCGGTACCGGTGGCAGCCGCGCCGCGCGCCTCGGCAGCGGCGCGGTGATCGGCGCTGCCCGCGAGGTGCGCGATCGCGTCGCGCGCATCTATGCACACATGAAGGAGGTCGCCATCGCCGACGTCGTGCTCGTCGACGGCGAAGTGATGGTGCGGGGTGTTCCCGCCAGCGCTGTCCCACTCGCGACGATCGCCGCCACCGGCTACACCACCACCGGTTCACTCCCACCCGACATGAGCCCCGGCTTCGAATGCAGTTACGACTTCGGCGTACCCGACGGGGGTTGGGCCCAGGCCACCCACTGTTGCTGGGTCGAAGTCGACGTGGCAACAGGCGAAGTACAGATCTTGCGCTACTTCAGTGCCGAGGATTGCGGCGAGATGATCAACCCCGCGATCGTCGAGGGTCAGGTTCGCGGTGGCATCGTGCAGGGCATCGGCAACGTGTTGTTCGAGCGCGTCGTCTACGACGCCGACGGCCAGTTCTTGACGACCACGTTCATGGATTACCTGATTCCCGGCGCGGTCGAAATGCCGTCGATCGAATGCGACCACCTCGAGTCACCGCGAGAAGAACCGGTCGATCATCGGGGCGTCGGCGAGGGCGGCGCGGTCGGCGCGCCGGCAGCGTTGACCAATGCCATCGAGGACGCGCTTGCGCCGTTCGATGTCACCATCACCGACCAGTACCTCCCTCCGTCTCGCATTCTCGAATTGATCGGCACGATCTGAGACGGTCTGCGATCTGAGTAGTACGTTCCCGCCTGTGCGTTCCCCTCGGGCGAGTCGGCTCTTCGCGAGAGCGATCGACGCCACCTGGCGCTGGGCCGAACACCACGGCAAGATCTCGCGGTCACATCCGCGCAGCCACCGATTCGCGGCGTTCGGCGAAGGCGCGGCGATCTGCTTTCCCGTCACCGCGCTCTACGGTGAGCGGTGGATGCGCATCGGGCAGGGCGCGCTCATCGGTCCGTACGTGACGATGGCCGTCGGACTGAGTCCGCAACAAAGCGAAGCGAACGATCCGACGATCGTGATCGGCCACGGATGCAGCATCGGTGCTCACAACGGCATCGTCGCGCTCGCGGGGATCACCATTGGGGCGCACGTCTATACCGGCCCCCGCGTCTACATCACCGATATCAACCACGGATACGAACGATTCGATGAACCGATCGGGCACCAACTGCAGGCGTCACGACCGGTGTCGATCGGGGCCAACAGTTGGATCGGCACCAACAGCGTGGTGCTGCCGGGCACGGTGATCGGCGAACACGTCGTCGTTGCGGCCGGCAGCATCGTTTCGGGGCAAGTGCCCGCGCGCTGCATCGTCGCGGGGGCACCCGCCCGCATCATCCGGCGCTTCGACGGCAACGAGTGGATCGCCGTCGACGAGTCGGTGCCGCGCGTCCAACACGGACGCGGCTCCGTCGACCTCGCCTGACCCCCTCGCGACCCGTTCTTGCCCCGTTCTGTTGGCGTTTTACCGGTATATACACCCGCAAAACGCTAACAGAACCGGCTCGAGTGGGTGGGTCAGTAGAGGTGTTGGCGGAGGAAGCGGACGACCGTGTCGTGGTAGCGGGCAGCGTCGGGAATCAGCTTCACCATGTGGTGCGACCCGTGGATGTGACCCAGCGCCCGCTGCATGGTCACCGGCACACCGGCGGCCACCAGCTTCATCGCGTACTGTTCGCCCTCGTCGCGAAGCGGGTCGTATTCACACGTGGTGACGCACGCGGGCGGTAGCCGCGAATGGTCCTCCGCGTGCATCGGCGACGCGTAGGGATTGCGCCACTGCGTGGGGTCGGGCGCGTAGAACGCGCGGCACTCCTCCATGCCCGCCTTCGTCAGAATGTAGCCGCTCCCATTCTCTTCGATCGAGCGGCTCACCATCATGAGATCGGTCGCGGGGATGTCGAGCACCTGAGCGCGCAACCGCGGCCCGCTGCGATCTCGGGCCATCAATGCCACGACTGCCGCGAGGTTGCCACCGGCGCTGCCGCCACCGACCGCGATGCGCGCACCGTCGACCCCCAACGCGTCGGCGTTCATCGCGACCCAGAGCAACGCCGCGTAGCAGTCTTCGGCGGCGGTCGGGAACACATGCTCGGGGGCGAGGCGATAGCCGACCGAGGCCACGACGCATCCGAGATGGTCGGCCATCGCGCGACACGATCCGTCATAGATGTCGATGTTGCCCAGCCACCATCCGCCACCATGGATGTAGACGTAGCACGCGAGTTCGCCGCCCTGCACCGGACGATACGTGCGCACCCTGATCACTCCGTCGGCGACCGGAACGCGATGGGTGAACTCCTCGACCATCGCCGGGCCGGATTCGCGGACGGAGTTGAAGCTCGCAACGGTGAAGTCGTCCATCAGCCTTCGCCGCTGTGCGATCTCGAGTGTGGAATCAGCCGGCGCTCCCGCTGTCGCCATTGCGTCGAGCATTGCTTGCACTGCTGGCTGTACCGGCATCGCGGCCCCCCACGATCGATTCGCGGGCTCCGTTGTACTACACAGCCGGGGTCCCGGTGCGGGAAACAACCGGCTCGCCTACTGTGGCGATCATGCACCCAAGTTCTCATGAACAACAGATTCGCAACCTGCTCTACCGCTACATGGAGGCCACCGACAACGGTGACTTCGACACACGTGCGCAGCTCTTCGAACACGCGGTGGTGTACTTTCCCGAACCGATCGGGGCGATCAGCGGCGCCGCGGTGGCCGAGTCGTTTCGCAGTCGCCAACGCCTCTACGACGGCATTCCCCGCACGGCTCATCTCTGCCTCAACGTGATCATCGAACTCGACGAGGCGGCCACCAGCGCCGCGGTTCGTTCGCGGTATCTGGTGATGCAAGAGACGCCCGACTTGCCGTTGCAGCCGATCATCGCCGGTCGCTATCACGACCGGTTCGAACGGGTCGACGACACGTGGCGCTTTGCCGAGCGACGCTTCATCATCGACCTGGTCGGTGAGATGTCGGCCCATCAAAACGCCGGTGTTCCAGCAGCCACGGTGCTTCGAGAAACACAGAACGCCAACTGATGAGCGCTCGCCAAGCGCAGATCGGCGCCTTCCGCCGTCAACTGCCGGCGGAAGAACCCGGATCGGCCGGCCAGCTACACCAGCCCGGGAGGAGCCGGCCTGGGCGTCACGCCGTGGGGCAGAGCGGATCGGGCGCGATGCCGACCTGGGCCGTTTGAACCATTGCCCTGCACGGAGCGCGCTGACAGTGCAAGATATGGGTTCAACTATGCAGCCCGAACTCGACGAGCTCCTGAGTGGCCTCCGCCATCTACGCCGCCGCGCGGCGCGGGGTGACCTGGCCTGGATCGAACAGCGCTTCGCGGATGGACGGCTGGTCTGGCTGCAAGAACTGCTTCCTCCCGGCGGTTATGACCGCTTCGGCCGCGACCTCGCCAACGGCAGCGCGGCGGCCGTGCGGCGCGCGCTGTCGAACATCGACGACACCACCGTCGGCGAGCGCCTCGGGTACCGCAGCGCAACGCGCCGCGTCGGCGCGTACCCGCTCGACGACGAACCGCTGCTCGTGTCGATCGAGCCCGACGCGGTCTATGCCACACAGCAGAACACGGCGCCCCATCATTCGCTCGACGAGTTCGTCATCGACCCCGAGCCGCTCGATACGCAGTTCACCTTCGGCGCGGTCGACGATCCGTACTTGGCCGACGACTACGCGTTCGACGAGCGGTTCGAGGCTGCACTCGGTAGCGGCTACGACGACGGCGGGTACGACACCCGTGTCGGCTACGACGACGGCGATCACATCGCCATAGTCGACGATTCGATCGCAGGCGGCGCAACCGGCACCCGTCGCCCGCGCACACGAACCGTCGGCTATCCACCCGCCGGCCCCTTGGGCGACAACGCGCGGCGGGCCAACCCGTTGACTTGGCTCTTCGTCCTCGCCGGCCTGGTGTTGTTGTTCGCGCTCGTGTTCTCACAGTGCGGCAGTGACGACAATCCGAATGGCGTCTCCACGAACAGCAGCACAACGCTGTCGGAGGTCAACCCCACCGCAGGGCTCGGCGCGTCGGGAACCGTCGCCTCGCCGGCCACTGCGCCGGTGACGACGGCGGGCGCCGCGACAAGCGGCGTGCGAGCACCCACGACATGGGTGATCTATTTCGCCGTCAATAGCACCACCATCGATTCGGCCGGCCAGCAGGTGGTCAAGGAGGTGGCCGAGCGACTGCGCACGTCGCCTGTCGGGACACCGGTCGCGATCTCCGGACACTCCGATACCACCGGCGATCCGACTGCCAATCAGCAGCTCGCGTTGACCCGGGCCACCATTGTCCGCGACGCCATATCCGCCGCAGTTCCCCAAGCAAACGCGCGTTTCTTGGTCGAGAGCAAGGGCGACTCGCAGCCCGAGGCAGACCCGGCCCAGAGCCGGCGCGTGACGATCACCGTCAGCTGACGACGGGCCCGAGTGGCCCCTCGGCGCGGAGCATCAGCCGGCTTCGATCAAGCCGTAATGACCATCGCGTCGTGCGTACATGACGTTGCCACGACCGTTGGGCGACAGGAAGAACACGAACGGCTCGTGTCCGACATCGAGTCGTTCGCGCGCGTCGAGTTCGGTCGACTCGATCGCTGCCACCGGTCGCAGCCGGACGGCAGCCGCGACCGCCGAGACATCGGGTGTCACGTCATCCGGGTGAACCAGCTCGAGACCATCCGCGCCGTAGGACAACACGCAATCCCGCATCGTGGTCTGCTCACGAAAGAGGTAGAAGTCGTGAGCGAGAGCATCGAGATCGAACAGCGCCTCGTCGAGCGACAGGGGCTCGAGCGCGAACGACTTGCGCCGCACAACCTCGCGCTCCTCGATGGACCGGGGGAAGTACTCAGGGCGCTGTGCCGGCACCTCCGCGTGGCGCGAACGGGCTTCGTGGGCGGCGGCGCGTCGCTCGGGTAGGCGATGACGACGGTCCTCGAGTCGCTCGATGCGACGCCGGAGGCGATCGACCACCAGATCGACTGCTTCGGTGATCGTGGCCGCGGCAACATGCGCTCGCGCGACCTTACCGTCGATGTCGAGCACGGCCTCGACCTCGGCCGGGCGATCGCGTGCGGGACCCGACTCGATGACCAATCGCACCTGCGCCCGCCGCACCGGCTCACGACACAGTCGAACGAGCCGGGCGATCTTGTCGCGCGCCAGATCGCGTTGCGCATGGGAAATCGCGCCGCGGGAGCTCACATGCACGTCGAGAGCAGCAGCGTCATTCGCCATAGTCGCCTCCGTCAGCCGTGGTTGGGCAGTCTGCCACCATCTCGTCGCGAATAGCACCGATGCGGTGAGTCGTTCGGATCACCGGTGGCAAGTGGCTCAACCAGCGTCGTTTGCGCGCCGACACACCTGTTCGTGACCTCACCCGAAAGCACGCGAAACCTCGCGCCGATTCCCCGCACGCTCGACGAGCTCGGCCTGGCGGAGACTGTCATCGTCGATCTGATCCTTCGCCGGATTCTCTTCGACGGACGAACACTGCTCAGTCGAATGTCGCAAGCGCTCGGCCTCACCGGGCAGCTCACCGAGAGCATCGTCCGTTATCTGCGCGAGGACAAGAAGTATGTCGACTTCGAATCGATGGTCGGGCGCGATTGGCTCGTCGGCCTCACCGAGATCGGCAAGAAGCTTGCGAACGACAGCATCGAACGCATGAGCTATGCCGGCATCGCCCCCGTCAGCTTGAGCCAATATCGCCGCGTGGTTGCCGCGCAGATGCGCCGACCGGTTGTCTCGCGCGAGGCAGTGGGCAACGCGTTTCACGACCTCGTCGTCAATGACCGTCTCGTCGACGAGGTCGGGCCGGCGATGATGGGTGAAGGCGCGATATTCCTCTACGGCCCCCCGGGTACGGGTAAGTCGTCGGTGGCCGAACGCCTCACACGACTGCTCGGCGACACCATCCTCATCCCGCGGGCGATCGAGGTCGACGGCGCGTTCATCCTCGTCTACGACCCGACGGTGCACCACGCGATCGACCCACAGCCCGAGGGCATCGATCCCCGATGGGTCGTTTGTCAACGGCCGAGCATTGTGGTGGGCGGTGAGTTGACACGGTCGCAGCTCGACTTGATCTACGATAAGCAGAGCGGCTTGCACTTGGCATCGCTGCAGCTGAAGGCCAACAACGGCATCCTCGTGATCGACGACTTCGGGCGCCAACAGATGACACCGAGCGAGCTGCTCAACCGATGGATCGTCCCGTTGGATAGGAGCATCGACTATCTCACGTTGGCGTGGGGCGTGCGCTTCGACGTTCCCTTCGACACGCGCGTCGTGTTCTCCACGAACCTCGATCCCGCGACGTTGGGTGACGAGGCCTTCTACCGCCGGCTACCCAACAAGGTGTACGTGGGTTCGATCGACAACGAGCAGTTCGATTGGATTCTCGCGATCTGTGCCCGCAAGCACGGGCTCGAACTCGACGCCGATTCTGCGAACCACCTCCGAATGCTGATCCGCACGACCGGCGACGGCGACTTGCGCCCCTACGTGCCCAACGTCGCATGCCAGCTGGCGAAAGCCATCTGCATGTACGAGGGCTTCGACCTCCGGATCAACCGATCGATCGTCGACCGGGTCGCATCGCTGTACTTCACGAAGCTCGTGCAACGCGGGTCCGACCCGATCGACGACGAGCTGCTGCACCGGGAGCTCGCGTTGTACAACGCCGGCGAACCCGATTGCGACATCACAACGGATCGCGTGCCGCACGGCAGCACCGAGGGTATGACACCCTTTTGACACCGAGGTGTTCGTTCGCCGATGAGCTCATTGTTTGAGCAACGTATTGGGAACGATCTGGTCGAGCTCCTCGAGTGACCACGGCGGATTGGTGCGATGGTCGCCGCGAAACGCTATGGCGTTCTCGGCATACGAGTTCCACACGCCCACCACGCCACCGTTCGCGTGGAACACGTGCCCGCTCACATCGGCCGCAGCATCGGTGCACAACCACGCGACGATCGGCGCGACGTACTCCGGCGGCGGTGCGTTGAGATAACTCTCCCAACCCTCGTCGTCGATGAGGCCGTTGGCGTGCAACTCTTCGAAACGAGCGCGGCTGAGGAAGTGAAGGCGGGTCGCGGCGCCGGGCGCGAGGCAATTGGCCGTGACGCCGGTGCCCTGGTACTCGTGGGCGATGGCTTTGGTCATCGAGATAACGCCGCCCATCGACCCGGCGAAGATCGGTTTGCCGAGCAGGCCGGTGGCGCCGTAGGAGGTCGTGGTGATCAGCCGGCCCCACCCCCGCTCGGCCATCGCCGGCACGGCTGCGCGCGCGAGCCAGAACTTCTGCGAGAAGAACAGGTCGATGAAGCGCTGGTACTCCTCGTCGGTGGCGTTGATGCTGCCTTCCAGCAACGCGCCGGCAACACCGACGACGATGTCCAGTTGACCGAACGCCGACACCGCGGCAGCGACTGCGTTGTTGCATCCGCTCGAACTTGCGACCGAGCTGTACTCCGCGATCGCCGTGCCGCCCGCGGCGCGGATCTCGGCCACTGTCGCGTCGGCCGCGCTCGCGCTCTGACCGACTCCGTACTCGCTGGTGCCCAGGTCGTTGACCACGACCGATGCGCCATTGGCCGCGAGGGCCAGTGCACACGCTTTGCCGATGCCGTTGCCCGCGCCGGTCACCAACGCCGTGCGTCCTTCGAGCCTCCCCGTCATGGTCTCCCCCGATGCTGATTTCGCGCCGCGTTGTCGCCGGCGATCCTGCCGTAGACGACACAATTGGCGATCGAATTGCCGCTGGCAATGTACATGTCGCCCACCACGTTGCCGGTGGTCTCGCCGGCCGCGAACCAACCGGCAATCGGGTCACCCGCTTCGTCGAGAACCCGCGCCTCGACATCGATGGTGAGCCCACAGGCCGTGAGCGCCACCACGCCAGGGGTGATGCGCACCGCGTAGTACGGAGCGCTGCGCAGCGCGAGATGCGCGGGTGCGTGGGCGACGGTGCCGCGCAGCACTCGAGGGGGTACGCCGATGCACTCGGCCAGATCGTCGACGTCGTTCGCTCGCACGGCCTCGCCCGACCACGACGCCATGCGTTCGTCGTCGAGGTCGTGATCGCCGAGGAGGTCACCGAACGATCCGTCGAGTGGTGCCCGACGGCGCGTGGCCTCGTCGAAGATCGCGAAGCAATAGCCACCTTCGGCGCGTATCGCGAGGCTCAGCACCGAGTAGTACGACGACTCGTCGATGAAACGGCGACCGTGGCGATTGACGAGCATCGCCCAACCGCCCGGCTCGAGCTGCCCGCGGGCAATCGACGCGCACGGGATCAACAGGCCGGTGTCGTGCCCGGTGATGATCGCACCATGCGCGGCCGCCATGGTGATGCCATCACCCTGCGAACCTGCAGCGGACATCGACGAGTGCTTCTCGCCCGCAGTCGGATAGCAGCGGCGCAGCATGTCGCGGTTCTGTCCGAAGCCGCCGGTGGCGATCACCATCGCGCGGGCAGTCGCCGTGTCGCCGCGCGCCACTACTCCATCGGGCAAGAGGCGTTCGACGCGGTTGCCGAGCGCGATGTCGATCGCGCG
This sequence comes from Acidimicrobiales bacterium, assembly GCA_035525225.1. GTDB lineage: Bacteria > Actinomycetota > Acidimicrobiia > Acidimicrobiales > WLNW01 > DATLFA01. The sequence goes on along the minus strand of DATLFA010000054.1, from coordinate 134,138 downwards.
GGCACGGAGCGCCCGCTCGAGCATCTCCGCGATCTCGGCGCCCCGACCGACCGGCTGATGGCCGCGCGCGACAGTCTCCATGCCCGACCGCTTGAGGCCCTTCAACGGGAAGTCCACGCCCAGCGACACCAGCCACTCGAACGCGGCGCCCGCCTCTTCACAGAGCCGTCGAACCACCGGTGGATCGATGCGCCACTGGTTGACCTGCGCGTAATAGTCGAACATCGCCTGCGGCGAGTCGTCGACGATGCCGGCTGCCCGTTGCACGCTCGTGCCGGCCGCGAAGAACCATCCTCCCGACAGCGCCGTCGACCCGCCCAGCTTCGTCTCACTCTCGAAGAGCAGTACGCGGGCACCCCGATCGTGCGCGGTGATCGCGGCGGCCATACCTGCGGCACCCCCACCGATGACGATGACGTCGTAGTCGGCCATCGGTGGACCCTATCTCGCCCGCATGCAAAGATCGGACAGGGCTCGCGGCAACGGGGGGATCAGCAATGACCGACATACGAATGCACCGCGTGACCGAGGCCGGCCCCGTGCACGACGAGCGCGAGATCGAAGCAGTGCTCGAGGTGTTGCGCTCGGGTCTGCTCGATCTGGGGCCGCGAGTGGCCGAGTTCGAACGTCGCGGCGCCGAGTTGTTGGCCAAGTCACACGGGGTGATGGTCAACTCCGGCACATCGGCTCTGTGGTTGGCTGTCGACCTGTTGGGCTGTGCGCCCGGCGACGAAGTCATCACGTCACCATTGACATTCTCGAGTGACGTCGCCCCGTTGGTGCGCAACGGCATCGTGCCCGTATTCGTCGATGTCGAGCCCGACACATATCAAATCGACGTGAACGCCATCGAAGAGATGATCGGGCCGCGCACCAAGGCCATCCTCACGCCGAACCTGGTCGGGAACTGCCCCGACTGGGACCGCATTCGCACCATTGCCGACGCGCATGGATTGTTGGTGGTGGAGGATTCGTGCGACGTATTGGATTCGAAGCTGCGCGGCACGCGCACGGGCCTGCGCGCCGACATCGTCGTGACGAGCTTCGCCCGCACACATTCGATGACCGCCGCCGGCAACGGTGGGATGATCGCCATCGATGATCCCGAGTGGTACGACCAGACGTTGATGCGCCGCCGGTGGGGGCGCCGGTCCGAGACCTATCTGTTCGGCAGCCGCAAAGGCAGCGACGATCGTTTCGGTCCGCTGAGCGACGGCACGCCTTACGACTTGATCTTCGTGTTCGACGACATGGGCTACAACTTCGAGCCGTCCGAGATCATGGCTGCATACGGTCTCGTGCAGATGGACAAGCTTCCCGATTTCAACGCGCGCCGCCAACAGACCAAGCGCGCGCTCGACGAGGCGCTCGCACCACACGCCGACAAGGTGATCCCACCGCGCACGACCGAAGGCGTCGACACGACGTGGATGCGTTACCCGTTCCTCCTCGATGACGGCATCGATCGCACCGAGGCGCAGGAGTTCTTCCTCGAGCGGAACATCCCGACCCGCATGGTCTGGACCGGCAACATCTTGCGTCAGCCGGGCTTCGCCAACATCGTGCATCGCCAACCGGCCGGCGGCCTGCCCAACTGTGATCGGGTGATGGACCGGGCGCTCTCGCTTCCGTTGCATCACGGTCTCACGAGTGACGACGTCGGCCACCTCGTCGATTCGATCAACGGATGGCTCGGGTCACTGTGACCTCGGTGCAGGACAAGCGCGTCCTCGTCACCGGGGCGGCGCGCGGCGTCGGCGAAGAGATCGCCCGTCAACTGATCGTGGGCGGCGCGCGAGTGGCACTCGTCGACGTGCGCGACGACCAGGGTCGGGCAGTTGCCGACTCGCTCGGAGCCGGGGCGGCGTACGTGCATCTCGATGTCGCGAGCGAGGCCGACTGGGCCGCCGCGCTGCCGCAGATCGCCGATCATCTCGGCGGCCTCGATGGTCTCGTCAACAACGCCGCCATCTTGCACATGGGCGCCCTCGAAGAGATTCCGCTCGATGACGCGCGCCGCATCCTCGACGTGAACCTGTTCGGCGTGTTCCTCGGTATTCGGCTGTGCGTGCCGTACCTTCGCGATGCGGGTGGTGGGTCGATCGTCAACATCGGCTCCATCGACGGCATGCACGGGATGAACAGCATCGTGGTGTACTCCGCCAGTAAATGGGGCGTGCGCGGCTTGTCCAAATCTGCCGCGATCGAGCTCGGGCGATTCGCGATACGCGTCAACACCATCAACCCATCGCTCGGCAGCCCAGAGATGTTCGCGCCGTTCAGCCCGCGCCTCGACTGGGAGCGCTACCAACGCACCGCTCCTCCACCGAAGCTCTATCGAGATGGCGCGCCGTACGACGTCACGACATCGGATACTGCGAAGATGGCGCTGTTCTTGTTGTCCGACGACAGCGGCGGTTGCACCGGTGCCGACTTCGCGGTCGACTCGGGGTTCACCGCCGGGTTGTATTGCGATGGCCTACCCGACTTCTGAGTACCGAGGCCAGCAACCCCAACGACATCGCCAATACGAAACATCAATCTGTCTCCTCGAGCTCTTTCGTTGCTTCATCGCTGATCGGTCCGTTCGTGTACGAGGGTGCGGCGCTGACGCGGACCTCGGTGATGGCATGTCCCTTCACCCCGGTGACCTCGAAGGCCCGTCCGGCGATCACGACCCGGTCGCCGGGACGTTCAGGAATCCGGCCGAGTTGGTCGAGCATGAGTCCGGCGACGGTCGCGTACTCGCCCTCGGGAATGTCGTACACCCCGATGTCGGGCAGGTCATGAACAGGGAACCGGCCCGACAACGTCAACGTTCCGTCCGATGCCGGCCGGACCGCAGCGACGTCGCGATCGGACTCGTCGTAGATCTCGCCGACGATCTCCTCGACCAAGTCCTCCATACTGACAATGCCGACCGCTCCACCGTGTTCGTCCACGACGAGCGCGAGCTGCACCCGTTTGGCCTGCATTTCGTGCAGCGCGTCGAGCACCCCGATGCCATCGGGAAACACGCACGGTTCCGAAGCCAACTCTCCCACCGGGCGGTCCCCACCTGCGAGCAAGTCGCGCAGATGGACCACACCCACCACCGCATCGAGGTTGCCGTCTTCCGCGATCGGCGCCCGTGAGTGTCCGCTATCCACCAGATCTTGCACCGCGACCGACGCCGGTTGAGCGGCGTCGAGAACGAACACGTCAGGGCGCGGAACCACCACCTCGAGCAACGTCCGTTGCGAAATCTCGAACGCGCCGTCAATGATCATTCGCTGCTTTGCACTGAAGCCGAGCTGAGCCGCGACCAGCTCGCGCAGTTCCTCCGCAGTCACCTCCTCGCGTTGTCGCGTCGGGTCGCCGCCCAACAGCCGCACCGCAACATCCGTCGACCGCGAAAGCAACCACACCGCGGGCCGGGTCACCGTCGCCATCGCGGACAACGGCCGCGCCGCCAACAGACCCCAACGCTCGGCCCGCTGCATCGCGATCCGCTTCGGCGCCAACTCACCGAACACCAACGTCACATACGCCAACATCAACGTCACCACCAGGATCGACGCCGGCCCCGTCGCGCCGCCGAGGAAGCCCAACGGGCCCTCCAACGGTTCGGCCAACGAAACCGCCGCCGCGGCCGACGCCAGAAAACCCGCCAACGTGATCCCGATTTGGATCGTCGCAAAGAACCGATTCGGATCGCGCGCCAAACGCGCCAACACCGCACCGGTCGCCGACCGCTGCTGCAACCGCTGCAATTGGCCCTCGCGCAACGACACCAACGCCAACTCGCTGCCCGCGAAGAACGCGTTCAACAAAACCAACACCCCGACCAAAATCAACTGCGGCCACACAGCACCCACGGAAATCTCCTCGAGAGTAAGAAACGAGACGCACTCGCCCGCGGCGCTGCACATCCGAGGACGACACACACGACGGGCCGACGCGCGGAGCGATCAGCCGAACAACGACGCGGGAGGTCCCCGCGGAAGGGGTAGCCACAGCTGGGCCAAAGATTCCAAACGCTGAACGGGAAACGGATGGCGGACCGCGTCAGCCGCCGCGAAGTCGTCGACGTCCGCGCGGACCGATGTCATTCGATCGCCGCGCGGGGTACGAACTGCTCGAATCTGGGAAACCCCGGCGCCGAACCCGCTCGTGTCCTTCGGCGCGGCGCTAGGCCCGTCAACCACCGCGGCCGTCACGACCGCAGGAGTCGCCGCCGCCAAGAGAAGGCCCACGACCAACACAACACTCCTCTGCGCCGAGCGGCGGGGATGGCTTGGAGGTTCGGCCGAAGGACTCACAGGATTCCGCGCGATCGTAACCGCGCGCCGACCACGCGGGCATCGCAGCCACACCCACCGCGCCGTTTGCGTGGTGCAACGAGGCGGAGGCCCAAGGACAAAGACCGGAGGCCTTCGTTCCTACCGGGCGAACACGTCGGCTACGGCGTCGGCCCCGACCTCGAAACAGTCCAACGCGTCTCAGTCGAACCTGGCCGAGCTTCGCGACGATGTTGGCGACGTCGCGGCGATCGCCGGCCAACGTCGTGGGACGGAGGTTGGGCCGAACGTTGTCCACCGCGCGTCGGCGCTTTGTGACCTGGTCACGGGCCGCGTCGATCCCGTACGCCCAGGCGCTTCCCCGCTTGCGGACGTGGCCCCTCCTGAGGGCAGACGGCTAAGGGGTCCGCTAGCAATCGGTTAGCAACGGGCCTCGGGCGACTCACTGCGCTTTGAAGTAATGCAGAAACCCGCAGGTCAGCGCCGTGCCCGGGGCGGGATTCGAACCCGCAAGCCCTCGCGGACCAAGGGGTTTAAGCCCTCTGCGTCTACCAGTTCCGCCACCCGGGCGCGCACGGTCGGCGCGCCCACCGTAGTAGTTGGATCGGGAGGTCAGGCGGTACGGCGGCGGCGAGCGTTGATCTCGACGGCCGTGCCGAGCAGCACGAGCATCACACCACCGATGACCAGCGGCATGGCGTTGGTGCCGGTGCGGGCCAGCACGACACCCTGCACTGCGGTGCCGACAACAGTCGTCGGCGGCGCGGTCTCGACCACACCCTCCACGAGCACCGGAACCGTCGTGGGGGCCGCCGTCGTAGTCGCGGCAGCCGTCGTAGTAGGCGCAGCCGTCGTGGTCGGCGCCACCGTCGTGGTGGGCGCAGCCGTCGTGGTCGTTGGAATACACGGCTGCGGCACGGTCACCGTCGTCGAACGGGACTGGGGACCGATGGGAATCTCGATCTCACCCTCGGGGCCCCAGAACTCATCTGTCGAGGCGGTGGCGGTATACGTCTTGCCGTCGGCCGGGACCTCGACGGTCACGGTGAATGCGAACTCATTCGCGGGGTTGAACGCCCCGTTGAACGTCTGGCTGAAGTTGGAGGCCGTGAGCGTAACGACGACGTCGTTGTGGGTGCGGTGGTCGTCGCCCTCATCGGTGGTCCACGCGCGGATGTCGACCGTGATGATCGCCCGGTCGGTGGGGACGATGCACTCGGCTTCGGCCGAGATCTCGGGATTGTGCGCGCCGCCGACCCCTTGTAGGACGAGGAATCCCAAAGCGATCAGCGCCCCGAACGCTGCGAACTTTGTACGCCGATTCTTGCCAAACACGGGAGCTCCTTTTAGGAACATTGTGAGAACGGAGTCGACGCCACTTGCCGGGTGGCGCTTGCCCTACTCCGAATTCCTTACGGTTGTCGAATCCCCGAATGCTACCCCTCGCGATGGACACGCGCGAGGGTCCTTCGACCCATAAACATTCGTTCGAGAAAACTATGAAAGCGTACGACGAGCAGCCAAAGGGCCTCTGAGGAGTCTGCCCGGCAGCTCACCCGTGTGCTCGTTGTCGCGCATCAACACTTTGCCGTTGACGGCGAGCGCCAGCATGCCCGTGGCCTTTTGCTTCAACCGCTTGGCCCCGCCCGGCAGGTCGACCGCCGACGTCGGCAGACCCGGGCTGACGCGCGCGGGATCGAAGACTGCGAGGTCGGCGCGAAAGCCCTCACGCAGCAGTCCGCGATCGGAGAACCCCCACAGGCGGGCCGGATCGAAGGTCAACATACGCACCGCCTGTTCCCAGGTGAACGCCCCCTGCTGGCGGGTCCAATAGGCGAGCAGGTGCGTCGGGATGGAGGCGTCGATTATCTGCGAGACGTGCGCTCCCGAATCGGAAACGGCGATGACCGTCGAGGGGTGGCGCATCAACTCGAGCACCGCGTCGAGATCGTGATTGGCGAAGGGCTGCATGAAATACAGCTCGAAGTCGTTGGCCAACGACATGTCGATGATCACATCGACCGGCGTGGTGTTCTGCTCGGAGGCAACCTGCGCCACGGAGCGATACGGCGGCAGGTCGCTCTCGGCGAGGAACATCATGTCCCACACCGGTGGGCGCACCTCGGACCCGATGCCGTCGCGGTAGGGGCCGTGCATGGCCTCTTCGACGAGCGTGCGCCGTGTTTCCGGGTCGACGAGCAGTGCCCGCTGGCGATCGAGCGGTTGGCTGCGAACCGATCGCCACGCCGGCAACCGGTCGAAGGGCAGGGCCACCTTGAACCCCATGATCGACATGAACTGACGCGCATGCACCTGCGCGAACATGCGGCCACCCTTGGCGACGGTGTCTTCGACGACACCGATCATCTGGCGCCACACGGAAGAGTCGGGCCCGGCGGCGCCGACCACGAAGGTGGTAGGGCGGCCGGATTCGATCGTGAGCGCCTGTAACCGCTGGTAGTACTCGCGGCGCGGTTCGGCGTCGGTGTAGTGCTCTTGCGCCAGTTCGAAAACACCCGTGCCCAACTCACCCATGGTGTTGACCAACATGCGCACCTCGTCCCACGACGCCAGCCGCGAGGCAACCGGCTTGTCGTCGGAGGTGGCGTGATTGTGCGAGCGTGACGTGGAGAAGCCGATCGCGCCTGCGTGCATCGCGCTACGCAACTCGGCTTGCATGGCGTTCAGATCGTCGTCACTGCCCGCCTGTTCGAACGAGCGCTCACCCATCACGTAGGAGCGCAGCGCAGAGTGGCCGATGTAGCCCGAGTAGTTGATGCCCTTGGGCAACGCGTCGACCACGTCGAGGTATTGCGAGAAGGTTTCCCACCGCCAGTCGATACCGGCTTCCATCGCGGCGCCCGAAATGTCTTCGGCGCGTTCGAGGCTGCGAATAGCGAGGTACTTCTCGGAACTGCGACACGGCGCGACCGTGAAGCCACAGTTGCCCATGACCACCGTGCTGACGCCATGCCACGACGAGCAGGTGCCGAGCGGGTCCCAGCAGATCTGCGCATCCATGTGGGTGTGCCCGTCGATGAAGCCCGGGGCGACGATGTGACCCTCGGCGTCGACTTCGTCCGCGCCGCGCTCGCGAATGCGCCCGATGGCCGCAATCGTGTCACCGATGACGCCGACATCGGCCCGATACGCCGGTGCCCCTGATCCGTCGACCACCGTGCCGTTGCGGACTACCAAGTCATACGCCATTGCGCTCCCCTCGTTCGTCGTGAGGTTAGCGACATCACGCGGCAACCGAGTCGGGCTCGAGCGCGGACCACAACGCGTGGCGCAATTCGTCGGCCGCGCCGCCCTGCAACGCGTTGACGACGACGACGCCCTCGATCATGTCCGCGAGCACCGCCGGCCAGGGCCGTTGGCGCAGTTGCACGGCAACGGTCGAGGCGCCGATGGCCCGGCGGGTGAGCGACCGCTGCACACCTTTCAGCCGGGGTGGGCTGCGGAACAACGGCATGTCGAGGCCGCGCTGTTGGACGACGAGGCGCATCGCTCGGGCGGCGTGCGAGAAACGGATCGAGGTGGCTTCCATCGAGAGCATCATGCGCCGACGGTGTGACAATCACGCTTCGCGCGTGGGGAACTACTCGCGGTGACGGCCTCGACCGGCATCGAGCGATGGGAGTTGCCCCCGCAGCGCCACGATCGCGGACACCGCGAGCATGGCGCACGCCGCGCCGGCGACGGTTTGGCGCGCCCCGACACGGTCGACCATCACACCCATGCCCATCGCGCCGAGCGGCGTACCCGCGTTGACCGTCATCAGGTACACGGACATCACCTTGCCGCGCCACGCGTCGTCGACGTCGAGTTGGATGACCGAGTTGAGCGTGGCGTTCGCGGCGATATGCGAAGCGCCCACGGCCAACAACGCGAGGGCACCCACCACGATCAGCGGAACCGACGCGAGGAGCAACATCGCGGCGCAATAGAACACGATGGCGTTGCGCACGCGAACACTCGGCCGCACACGATTGGTCCTCGCCGTGAGGATCGGTGCGACGAGGACCGCTCCGGTGCCGATCGCAGCCGCGAGCAGGCTTCGTTGCGCATCGCTCGCGTCGTACACGCGCCGGGCAAACGGCACGACCATCATCGCGAGCGGGTTACCGACAAGACCGAGCACGCCGCCGAGAACGATTGCCGTGGTCAGTCCTCTGCTCGCGCGCACATACCGCAGCGTCGAGCGAAACTCGCGCATGACCCGTGGACGTGTCGTGGAGGGCAGCGCGGGGCTCGTCGCCGGGCGGCGCCACAATGTCGTGAGGACCGCAGAGTACGAGACCGTATTGAACGCGAACACCCAACCGGGCCCGCTCAACGCGAGAATGACCGCACCGATCGACGGACCGAACGCGCGAGCAGCGTTGAACGATGCCGAATTCAACGTCACCGCGTTCGCCAACTCGTCTCTCGGCACCATCTCGGTGACGATCGATTGCCACGACGGGAGTCCCAAACCCGAGATGGTGCCGGCCATACCCATCAGCGCGACGTACACCCAGGGCGAACGGACGCCAGTGGCCCACGCAATCGCGAGCATGACCGAGAGCATCGTCGCGGCAGCCTGCGTCCACAGCAGCACAGAGCGCCGAGAATGACGATCCGCCAGTGAGCCGGCAATGGGGCCGACGAACACCGTGGGCAACGTGCTGGCGAGCGTGCCGAAGCCGACCCAGGTTGCCTTGCCGGTCAATGAATCGAGCACGATCGGCACTGCGACGGTCTGCGCCATCGTGCCGGTGTTCGACAGGAGGGAGCTGAACCACCACACGCGAAACTCGCGGTAGCGAAAGACCGACATCGCCCGCCGCTCGGCCGGCGATCCAACAGACACAGGCGTACGTTACCGAAGGACTACCGTGGCAGTTGTGTCCGACACGGAGAGCAACATTCATGCTTCGGGACCCGACCTTGCGTCGCTGAATGCCGCGCAGCGCGATGTCGTCGACCAACTCGGCGCCCGCCGCGGCGGCCGACCGCAGTTCGACGCCGAACTCCGCCACGAGTTGTTGCACATGCTCGAGAGTCGACTCGGGCCCATCCTGTCGGACCTCGAACCCGACACCACGTTCTTCGTGTCGAAACGCAAGCTCTCGATGGCCCACGGATGCGAGGCCCGTTACCTCGCGAAGGACGAGTTCGAATGGTCGGTGCCGGTGGCCCGCGGCATCGTCGCCCACAAGGCCATCGAGACGTCGATTCACTGGCGCCGCGAGCTCACACCCCTCGTGCTCGTCGACGAATCCATCGCTCGCCTCGAGGAAGGGACCGACGAGTTCGCCCGCTGGCTGCAGGGATGTCGAGAGATCGAACGTGCCGAGTTGCGTTCCGCCGCGAACGAGCAACTCACCAAATTCTTCGAGTGTTGGCCACGGCTGTTGCCGCGCTGGCGTCCGGTCGTCGAGAGCCGTGTGCGTTACGACCTGTTCAACGAGCGGGTGACATTGCAGGGCAAGGTCGATCTGCAACTCGGACAACCCGAAGGCACCACCGCGGGCAAGGTGCTGGTCGACTTCAAGACCGGGCGGTTCTCGCCGGCGCATCTCGAGGATCTCCGTTTCTATGCGCTGATCGAGACGCTGCGCATCGGGACACCCCCGCGCCGTGTTGCCAGCTACTACCTCGACCAGGGTCGCTTCATCCCCGAAGAAGTCACCGTGGCTCAACTGGAGACCACGGTGATGCGGGTCGTCGCCGGCATCGAGAAGATGGTGATGCTCGAAGACTCGGCACGAGTGCCACGCAAGATCACGGGGCCGGCGTGTCGGTGGTGTCCGCTCCTCGACGACTGTGACGAAGGACAATCGGCGGTTGCCGCCACGAGCAACGACGACGTGGGCCCGATCGGTGTGCGTGACGACGACGACAACGGTTCGCTCGACGCTTGGTAGGTGGCAGACTACGGCGATGCCCTACGTCCTCGTCAACGTCTCCGACCGCGTCGCGACACTCACCCTCAACGACCCGTCCCGACGCAACGCGATCAACCTGAAACTCAACGACGAACTGATCGCCGCCCTCGACGAGATTGAAGCCCGCGACGACGTCGGCGCCATCGTCCTCACCGGTGCTCCACCGGCATTTTGCGCCGGCGCCGATCTCGAAGACTTGAAGAACAGTCGTCACCGAGAATCGTTGGGCAAGATCTACGCCGGGTTCCTGCGTATCGCTCACACGTCGCTGCCCACTGTCGCAGCGGTGAACGGTGCCGCGGTCGGAGCCGGCATGAACATGGCGCTCGCGTGTGACGTGATCCTCGCAGGACGCAGTGCTCGCTTCGATACGCGCTTCATGCAGATCGGCATCCATCCGGGCGGTGGCCACACCTGGCGATTGCGACGCCTGACCGATCATCAGACGGTCATGGCGATGGTGCTGTTCGGCGAAGCGGTCGATGGCGAGCGCGCCGCGGACATCGGTCTTGCATGGCGTTGCATCGACGATGCCGATCTGCTTGCCGAGGCGACCGCGTTGGCGGCGCGCGCCGCCTCGTTCCCTCGCGAGCTGACCAGTCGCACGAAGGCCACCATCCAACATCTGCAGGGCCTCGACACGAGCGAGCAAGCGGTCGCCCACGAGCTCGACCCCCAGGCATGGTCGATGGACCAACCACCGTTCATGGAGCTCGTCACCAAGTTGCAGCAGCAGATCTCACGCGAGAAGAAGTGACGATCGTCAGCTGACCCAGGTGCCGAGGAGCTCGTCGCGGCGAACCCACCACTCTTCGCTCGTCACCGCGAATCGCATATGGTCTTCCCAGGTGCCGTTGATCTCGAGATAGCGCACTGCGACGCCTTCGCACCGGATATCGAGCTTTTCGACGACGCGCCGGCTCGCCGAGTTTCGGGGAATGATCGAGATCTGCAAACGATGCAGCCGGATCGTCTCGAACGCGAACTGTGCGGCAACGACGAGCGCCTCGGGTGTGTAGCCGCAGCCCGCACGGGCCGAGTCGATCCAGTAGCCGACGTATGCGTTCTGGAACGGTCCGCGCTGCACCGACGACAGATTCATCTCCCCCGACAAGCTGTCGTCCACGAAGACACCGAACGCATAGCCGGCGCCAAGTTGACGTTCGCGCTGGCGCGCGCCGCAGCGAGCGAAGAACGCCGAGGAGTCTTCGATGATGTCGGGCTGCCCCGGCGGCCGTGTCGGTTCCCACCGTGTGAGCCACGCGCAGTTGCGCCGACGCACCTCGCGCCACGCATCGAAGTCGTTCGGTGTGAGCGGTCGCAACGTGACGCGGCGGCCGTACAACGTCGTCACGCCGCGCACCTTACGCGCTCGGGGTAGGGCGTGCTCGGCGCTCGTCCAGGCGAGCCCTTGCACCGATGTGGGCTAGCCCTGCAGCAGTTCGCGCAATGCCCCGAGCAATGTGGTGACGTTGCGCTGCCGCGCCGTGTGCCCCATGCATCCGATGCGCCACACCTTGCCCGCGACGGGGCCGAGCCCGCCGCCGATCTCGATGCCGTAGCGCTGGAGCAGTACGCGCCGCAGCGAGGCTTCGTCGGTGCCCGCGGGCAGTGTCTCGGGAACCCAAACGGTGGTGAGCTCGGGCAGTCGATGTCCTTCTTGCGCGAAGAGCGTCATGCCCATCGACTGGAGACCGCGCTGCAACAGATCACCGCACTCGGCGTGACGCGCCCAAGAGTTCTCGAGGCCCTCTTCGAGGATGACGCCGAGACCGGCGTGAATCGCGTAGATCATCGAGATCGGGGCGGTGTGGTGATATGCGCGGGCACCTTCGCCGGTGACGTACTTCTTGATCATGTTGAGATCGAGGTACCACGACTGCGGAGTCGGTACGACCCGATCGAGCGCACGAGCACTCACGGTCAGAGGCGAAAGACCCGGTGGCACACCGAGGCACTTCTGCGTGCCGCTATAGGCGATGTCGATGCCCCACTCGTCGACCTCGACCGGGATGCCCGCCAATGAAGTCACACAATCGACGAGGAGCAGGGCGTCACCTTTGTTCGCGCCCAGATCAGCTACATCGTTGCGCACGCCAGTCGACGTCTCCGCATGGACGGTCGCGATGATCGTGGGGTTGCGGTGCGCGTCGAGCAGTTGTTGCGGATCGATCGCCCGGCCCCATTCGACGTCGACCCGCACCACTTCGGCCCGGCACCGCGCGGCGACTTCGCACATGCGCTGACCGAACACACCATTCACACCGATGACCACTGTGTCGCCCGGTTCGACGAAGTTGACGAACGCGGCCTCCATGCCGGCCGAACCCGTTGCACTGATCGGGAACGTCAGCGCGTTCTGGGTGCGGAAGACGTGACGAAGACGTTCGTTCGTCTCGTCGAGCAACGCGATGAAGTCGGGATCGAGGTGACCGAGCACCGGTCGTGCGAATGCTTCGATCACTTCGGGATACGGGTTGCACGGGCCAGGGCCCATCAGGATGCGATCGCGGTGAATCATCGCCGCCCACGCTACTTCCCGCTCTGCCGGAGGCCGCTCGGGCCTAGTTCCCGCTCTGCCGGAGGCCGCTCGGGCCTACTTCCCGCTCTGCCGGAGGCCGCTCGGGCCTTGGTTCCGCAGGCTCATGACCAAGCCATCGAGAATGTCGCTTTCCGAAACGAGGCACTCGTCGAGGTCGAGCTGGCGCATTATCTGCACGAGTACGCACAGCCCACCGACGATCACATCCGCTCTGCCCGCCTCGAGGCCAGGGTTGCCCAATCGGTCCGCGCGGTTCTCGGTGGCCAGCGTCCGGAACACGTCTTCGACGGCGGCCCGGGTCAACACGAAGTGATGAATGCGGTCGCGGTCGTAGTTGGCCAGCCCCTGTTCGACAGCAGCGGTGGTCGACACCGTGCCGGCCAATCCCACGAAGCGCGGTGCATCGGACAAGCCCGGAAACTCGCGGGCGATGTCATCGACGTACGTCTCGACGAGCGACAAGCACGAGAGCAGCTCCTCGGGCCGCGGAGGGTCGTGGGCGATGTATTTTTCGGTAAGCCGTACGCAGCCGATGTCGACCGATCGCGAGTACTCGCACTCGGTGAGCCCGTACGAGAACTCCGTCGAGCCGCCCCCGATGTCGACGACGAGGAATGGTCCGTCGGCCGCCGATAGCTCCGCTGTCGCGCCCATGAACGAAAGGCGGCCTTCCTCTTCGCCCGACAACAACTCGGCCTCTACGCCGATGATGTCTCGGGCTGCGTGGAAGAACTCGTCGCGGTTCGCCGCATCGCGCGCAGCCGAGGTTGCCGTCATCCGCGTGCTCGTAACGCCATGGAGATCGATCACGCCGCGATACTCACGCAGCACCGCCAGCGTGCGTTCGACCGCGTCGGGGGCCAACCGAGCGGTCGCATCGACGCCTTGGCCCAGACGCGTGATACGCATCAGCCGCTCGGCCGTACGAGCACCATCGTGCACGAGAAGTCGCGTCGAGTTGGTGCCGCAATCGATGGCCGCGTAGCTCACACGAGTTCGCCTTCACCGCCGAGATGGGCCGCGACCCAACGCCCGACCGGGTCGTCACCGCCGGCGAGGTACCACGCGTAGTGCGCATGCAGGCACTTGACCCCGACCCGGGTGCCGCCGACTCCTCCCGACGGTCTCGGGCCGGCATGATCGGCGGGCACGTGCGCGTCGCGCTCTCGCGCGTAGCGTTCGTGCGCCTCGGCGATCACCGCCGGATCGAGGGCGCGCTCGGCCGCTCGCACACCGCCGACCGTTTCCAATCGGCTCACCGCGATCCGTTCGTTCTTACCGACGAGCCAGAAACGCGTCGGCATCGGTGTGCCGTCGCGCATGATCGGCATGTTGCGGATCACCGTGGGCCGTCCCTCGTCATCGCGGGCAACCACCTCGTAGTCGCAATCGGGTAGGCGACCCAACAAGGTCGCCACCGCGGCGTGATCGTCGGCAGCCGTCACTTGTTGCGACGACGGCGGAACCGGCGCAACAAGAGCGAGAGGCCGACCACCGCGCCGAGCACTGGCGCGAGACGCTTGAGGACGGGCGAACCGGTGGTGGCGATGAGATCGACCGGCTTCGCTTCGGGTGAATCGATCTTGCGCACGCCGTCCGAGGGCGCGCTCGGTGCTGCAGCGGCGGCGGCGGGAGCGGCGGCAGCGGGAGCGGCCGCGGCATCGTCAGCCTTGGTCGCCGCGGCCGGTTCGGCCTCCATGAGTTTTTCGAGGTTGTCGGCGAACTGCGTCATGAGCTTGGCCGACACGTCGGCCATGACACCGCGGCCGAACTGCGCGACCTTGCCGGTGACCGTGAGATCGGTGCTGACGGACACCTTGGTTCGATCGCCGACCGGTCGGAGATGAGCCGTGATCATGGCGGAGGCGTTGCCGGCGCCGCGGGTATCACGCCCATCGGCCTTGAGCACGGCCCGATGGTTCGCGTCGTCTTTCTCGACGAAGGTGGCCGCGCCCTTGTACTGCGCGGTGATAGGGCCGACCTTGACCTTGACGATGCCGCGATATTCGTCGCCCTCGACCTCTTGTAGCTGAGCGCCGGGTAGACACGGCGCGATCTTTTCGACATCGGTCAGCACTGCCCACGCCTTTTCGACAGGCGCGTTTACCTCGAAATCGTTGTTCAACTCCACGACGGCAGATCCTCCAGGGTGTCGATATCGAGCCCGTGCCCCGGGCACGCTATCTCGCGGAGCAGGTCGGGCCTACTTCGGATCAGCGCGCGGGCTCCCTCGTCCCCTGTGGTCGGTAGCAACGGCCAGAGTTCCCTGGCGATGCGCATCGGCGGGCTGCGGTGACCGTCCATCATTGCCGACACCAGCGGGCCATCACTGCGCGCGATCGTCTGCCACGTTGCCGCGGGCACCAGCGGCTGATCTCCGAGGCCGACGACGATCGCGTCGTAGCCGCCCCGGCGCCCGTGGCGAACCGCGGCTTGCAACGACGTCGCCTGCCCTTCTTGCCACTGCGGGTTATAGAGGACGGTGACGCCCGCCGGCAGCGCGTGACGGACATCGACCGCACCCACGACGACTATCAGATCGTCGAGGCGCGCCGCTGCCGCGTTTTCGACGGCCCACTGCACGAGGGGCTTTCCGCGGAAGTCGGCGAGCAACTTGTGCGTCGGCCCGGCGAAACGCGTACCGCCGCCGGCCGCCAACACTACGGCGGCAATGGTCACCGGTGAATCGAGCCGCTCGAGTCGCGCAACGACGGCGCATGACGCCCCGTGCGCATCGCGATGATCTCGGCGACGATCGACACTGCCGTCTCTTCGGGAGTGCGGGCGCCGATGTCGAGCCCGATCGGCGACATGAGACGACCCAACCCGGCATCATCGACACCGGCCTCGCGCAACCGCTCGGTGCGCTTGTCGTGGGTCTTGCGCGAGCCCATCACCCCGATGTAGCCGACTTGAGTGGCGAGCGCGCCGACGACCGCGGGTACGTCGAACTTGGCGTCGTGCGTAAGCACGCAGACGGCATCACGAGGCCCCATCGTATGGCCCACCGCGTCGAGCAGGCGATTGGGCCAATCGACGACGACCTCGTCGGCGAGCGGAAACCGCGCTTTGGTCGCGAACACCTCGCGGGCGTCACACACCGTGACGCGGTAGCCAAGGATCTTCGCAACGCGGGTCAACGCCGCCGTGAAATCGACGGCACCGAATATCAACATGCGGGGCGGCGAAGCGAACGACTCGATGAATACCGCGACCGCTTCCTCTCGCGCTTCACCGTGCTCGCCGTAGTGGCGAACGAGCGAGCGACCGGCCTCGAGCTCGCCCAATGCGTCGCGCGCCACGACGCGATCGAGATCGTCGTTGCCAAGTGAGCCGACCGGCGCGGCGTCACGGTGAACCAACAGCTTCGCGCCCGTGCCGGGGCCGTCGACGATGGTCGCCAACGCGGCAGGGCGTTCGGCGCGGATCGATGCCCGGAGTTGATCGAAGATCGGCGTCGCCATCGACTACCAGTCGAGCGGTTCGATGAACAGATGGATGGTGCCCCCACAGGTGAGGCCGACCGAGAAGGCCTCGTCGTCGCTGTAGCCGAACGTCACCATGCGCCGGTCACCTTTTTCGAGCACGCTCAGCGCCTCGACGACGACGGCACCTTCGACGCAGCCACCCGACACCGAACCCGAGACCTCGCCGTCCTCGGCGACCGCCATCGCCGCACCCGGCAATCGTGGACCCGACCCCTCGAGGTCGACCACACGTGCGATCGCCACCCGTTTGCCCTGCCGCTGCCAGCGCTCGAGGTCGTTGAGTATCTCTTTCATAGTTCCCCGCTCTGAAGGGCCGCTCGGGCCCGTTCCCCGCTCTGAAGGGCCGCTCGGGCCCGTTGCCTAGTCTGCCCGGTTCAGGCCGCGATCAGCGCGGCCAGTTGCTCGAGGGATTCGACCGAATGTCCCTCGACGAACTCGTCGATGAACGGCATCGCCGCCGCCATCCCCTGCGCGAGCGGCGCGTACCCTGGCGATGCCTTGAGCGGGTTCACCCAGATCACACGGAACGCGACACGCTGGAGGCGTTGCATCTGCTCGGCCATGACGTCGGGCTCGCCCCGATCCCAGCCGTCGGAGAGGATGACCACCACGGCGCCGCGGGCCATGCCGCGGACCCCCCACTCGTCGTTGAACTCACGCAGGCCGTCGCCCAGGCGGGTGCCGCCCGACCAGTCGGCGACCGCCGCCGCCGTACGGTCGAGTGCATCGTCGGGATCGCGCGACGACAACTCACGGGTGATGCGGGTCAGCCGCGTGCCGAGCGTGAATGCCTCGACTTTCGTGCGACCGACGACCGCGGCGTGCACGAAACGGATCAGTGCGCGGGCATAGGACTCCATCGAACCGGACACGTCGAGCAGCAACACCAGCCGCCGCGGTCGCTCTCCCGTCTCGACATACGCCCGCTTGATGGGCTCACCTTCGGCTCGCAAGGCGTAGCGCACCGTGCGCCGCAGATCGGGGCGGCCGCGCATGCGTTTCGAGCGCACCATGCGGCGCGAGCGGCGAGGCGAACCGACGACGCGCATCTGTGCCATCAACCGGCGGGCCTCGGCCAACTCGTCGTCGCTGCAGTCCGCGAAGTCTTTGTTGCGCAGGATCTCGGACGCGCTGTAGCGCACGGTGATGGTGGGGTTGTCGTCTTGTTCACCACCCTCTGGTGGAGGCGCGCCCGATTCGTCGTCGATGGCGAGGGTGACGTGTTCGACCGGCGTATCGGGTCTCAGCTCGAAGCCCGTCTGCTTCCAGTACGCGACGAACACCCGGTCATAGAGGTCGATGTCCTCGGGGCGATGGATCAGTGTTGCGCGGCCGGCCCAGTAACCCCGCGCGAACCCGACCGCTTCGAGAGCGCTCACGTATTCGATCGCCGAATGCAGGGGCACGACCAGACCGGCGTTGCGCAACGCCCATACGAACCCTGTCGCCGCACGCGTGATGGCCGTGCCGTCTGGGTCTTCGAACACCATGTCCTGGGGCGCCGCACCTTCCGGGTTGTCGGTCACGGCGCGGGAGCGGGCGGTTGCGCGGCGCGCAAGATCATCTCGATCCCGTGGCTCATCACGCGCGCATGGTCCTCGCGGTACTTGAGCAAGGTGCCCAGCGTGGCAGCTGTCGATGCGATGTCGAGTTGCTCGACGCCGAGCACCGACAATGCCTGCGCCCAGTCGAGGGTCTCGGCGACACCCGGCGGCTTGTACAAGCCGAGCGACCGGATCTGTTGTGTCGCGGCCGCGACCTGACGCGCCAGCGACTGCGGGACGTGCGGCAGGCGCAGTTGGATGATCTCGACTTCGCGCTCGAAGTTGGGATGCTCGACCCAGTGATAGAGGCAGCGCCGCTTGAGCGCGTCGTGTACATCGCGGGTGCGATTCGACGTGACGATCACGATCGGGGGTGTCGCGGCGCGGAACGTACCCAGCTCGGGAACCGTCACCGAGTACTCGGCCAGCACCTCGAGCAGGAACGCCTCGAACTCGTCGTCAGCCCGGTCGACCTCGTCGATGAGCAAGATCGGGGGCGGCCCTTCGCGATGGTCGATCGCACGCAGCAACGCCCGCTTCACGAGGAACCGCTCGCTGTAGAGCTCGTTCTCGATCTTGTCGATGTCGCCGTGGGACGCACTGCCTTCGACGATCTCGACCGCTCGCAGATGCAACAGCTGACGCGAGTAGTCCCACTCGTAGACCGCCTGCGTGATGTCGATGCCTTCGTAGCACTGGAGGCGGATCAGTTCGCCACCGGTCCACGCGGAGAGCACCTTGGCGACCTCGGTCTTGCCGACGCCGGCTTCACCTTCGAGCAGCAACGGCCGATGCAGCCGCAAGGCCAGGAAAATGGCGGTTGCCAGGCCTTCGTCGGCGAGGTAGTCGTTGGCGCGGAGGCCGGCGACGACCGACTCGACCGTCAATGGGCGATGCATTCCCCCAGGCTACTTGCCGGCTTCTTCGAGGGCGCGCCGCACCAACACCTTGGCGAGATGGCGGCGGTACTCGACGCTGGCATTGAGATCGGCGGGTGGTTCGGTGCCGGCATCGGCCGATGCCGCGGCGTCGGTCGCGTTCGCGCCACCGCCGATCGCTGCTTCGACCGCCGAGGCGCGGATCGGTCGCGAGTCCATGTTGACCAAGCCAACCCCGGCCTTGTTGCCGTCGACGACCACGGCGCAACCCACGATCGCCCAGTCCATCGCCCGACGGTTGAACTTCTGGAACGACCACTTGGCGCCGTTCATCTTGGGCACCTTGATCTCGGTGAGCAGCTCATCGGGACCGAGCGCGGTCTCGAGGAAGCCCTGGAAGAAGTCGTCGCTGGAAACCTCACGGGTGCCGTTGGCGCCTTTGATGACGAGCGTCGCACCGAGCGCGATCGCAACTGCGGGAAGATCAGAGGCCGGATCACCGTGCGAGAGCGAACCACCGATGGTGCCGCGATGACGCACCTGAGGGTCGCCGACATGCGACGCCGCGTTGGCCAGCAACGGCGCGTGTTGCTTCAGCAACGGGTCGATCTCGATATCACGATGGCGCGTGAGGGCGCCGATGCGCAGATTGGCACCGTCTTCTTTGACATAGCTGAGATCGGAAAGCCGGCCGATGTCGACGATCACCGCCGGCGACGCCAGCCGGTACTTCATGAGCGGGATGAGCGAATGGCCGCCCGCCAGCAACTTGGCATCGTCGCCGTGCTCTTGCAGCAGCGAGATGGCGTGATCGGCCGAATCGGCCCTGACGTAGTCGAACGCCGCAGGTATCATTGCCCACCCCCCTGGCCGGCTGCTTGCAGGACCGCCTTGACGATGTTGTGGTAGCCGGTGCAGCGGCACAGGTTGCCTTCGAGCCCGACACGCACTTCGCGCTCGGTGGGGTTGGGCACCTCACGCAGCAGCGAGACCGAGGCCATCACCATGCCGGGCGTGCAATAGCCACACTGCAGGGCGTGGCACTCGTGGAACGCCTGCTGCATCGGATGCAGCGTGTCACCGTCGGCCAGACCCTCGATGGTGAGGATGTCGGCACCGTCGGCCTGCGCAGCGAACACCGTGCAACTCTTCACCGATTCGCCGTTTATGTGAATGGTGCAGGCACCACACGACGACGAGTCGCAACCGATGTTGGTACCCGTGAGCCCGGCGTTCTCGCGAATGAAATGCACGAGCAGTGTTCGCGGCTCGACATCGTGGGACACCGTCGCCCCGTTGATCTTCATCGATACCTGCACGGATCCTCCCGTAGGTCGCATGGCCGAGCGGAAGGGGCCGTCCCCCACAGCTGGCCGGGCGGAGAATAGTCCTTCAGGGACCCAGCTTGCGCAGTCCTCGTGCCGCAAAGGTGCCGAGCACGGCGATCATCGCGATCAGCGCGACCAGACCGGGCCAGGTGTCGTGCCATGTGACCCCGGGTTCGAGGAAGCCCTGCCGGGTCATGCGCAACACGTTGGTGAGCGGATTCACGCGCGACACCGCGTGCAACCACCCTGTTTGGAACGAGAGGGGGACCTGACCGATCGAGAGGAACGACGAGGAGAACACCAATGTCTGCGCGATGGCCATCGCCCGTTGGCTGCGCAGCTTGTACACCAACGCGAGGCCGAGCACGCCGTAGACGATGGCGACACCCAGGCACCCCACGTAGAGAATCACCAGACCGAGCACCGGTTCTTGTAGGCGGGCGCCCATCAACAGCGCCACGAGAAGCACCAGCGTGGTCGGCAGCACGGCCCTGGCGAGCGAATACAGCAGCGGGCCGAGCATGAGGTTGATGCGCCGGCACGGCGCCAGCAGCAGGCGGTCGAAGAATCCGTTCTCGAGGTCGGCGGCGGTCGCGCCGGCAGCACCGACACCGGCGAACGAGCAGCCCTGGATGGCGGCGTAGGGGGCCATCCAGTTGACCATGCGATCGGTGCCGAATCCATCGAGGCGGGTCAACCCGCTGAAGGTGCCGGAGAACGCCGCGACGAAGAACACCGGCATCACCGTCGCCGGGATGAGCAACGACGGGCGGCGCACGAGACGGGTCAACCCGCGGACGGTCATCCGTTCCAGGATGGGCAGGCTGGGCGAATGCATCAGTGGGCTCGCAACCGCCGGCGCTGCGCCGCGAAGGCCAAGGCGATGGCGCCGACCGCGAACGCCGCGCTGATGCCGAGTGCCCGGCCGGCATCACCCCAACTGAAACCGTCGATCACCAACCGGCGAGTGGCGTCGATGATCCACGTCACCGGATTGCACAGGGCCAGCTGCTTGTACCAACCCGTCATCGTCGACGTGGGGAAGAAGGCCGAGCTGATGAAGAGCATCACGAAGATCAGCGGGAACGTGGCGATCACCGCTTCTTGTGACCCGGTCTTCATCGCGAGCGTGACCGCAAGACCGCCGATCGCGAGGGCGAGCAGGACCGCCACGCCGACCACGACGAACGCACCACCGAGTCCGCCTTTGACGCGTGCACCGAAGCCGACGAAGATCGCCAACAGTACGACGGCTTGCACGAGAGCGAACGCGGCCGATCCGGCGAGCCGGCCGGCGATGATCGACACCCGGGAGACGGGCGACGCGATCAGCCGATCGTAGAACCCGGTCTCGATGTCGTGCGCAAGGTCGGACCCACCGTTCGTGGCGTTGAAGGCGACCGCTTGGAGGATCGCGGCGGGCAACAGGAAATCCAGGAACGAGTCGACCGGGGGGAATCCCGGCTGGTTGATCGTTCGGCCGAACTGCGCGCTGTAGACGGCGCTGAGTAGCAGGGGGAAGATCAAGGCGGGCGCCCAGGTCTGGGGCTGACGGATCAACGCGACAACCGATCGCCGTGAGAGCTCGACGGCCTGGTCGAACGCGATCATCCGCCGGCTCCTTCGAGCCGGCGGCCGGTCGCCTCCGCGAAGACGTCATCGAGACTCGGCGCGTCGAGTTCGATGTGGCGCACCGCGATGCCGGCCTCGTCGAGGGCGCGTACCACATCGGTCATCTGCGAGGCGCCGGAATCGAGGCCGATCGCGAGGTGACCGGGACGCGCCGGTCGTTCACTGCCGAAACGGCCGAGCGTCGCCCGGGCCGCATCGCGGTGCGCCTCGTCGACGTCGATCTCGAGGGTGGGCCCACCGACCTCGGCCTTGCGTTGCGCGGGTACCCCTTCACACACGATGCGACCGTGATCGATGATCGCGATGCGCCCAGCGAGTTGGTCGGCTTCTTCGAGATACTGCGTCGTGAGGAACACCGTGGTGCCGTGGTCGTCGTTGAGGCGACGCACCTCGTCCCACACGGCCACGCGCGACGTCGGATCGAGCCCTGTCGTGGGCTCGTCGAGAAAGAGCACCTGCGGTTCGTGCACCAGCGCGAGCGCGAGGTCGAGACGGCGGCGCATCCCGCCCGAATACGTACCGACGAGGCGATCCGCGGCGCCGGTCAGACCGACGCGTTCGAGCAACTCGAGGCCGCGCGACGCCGTCTGGCGCCTGGACAGGCCGTGCAGGACCGCTTGCAGCCGCACCAATTCTCGCCCAGTCATCAACGGGTCGATCGCGGCGTCTCGCAACGCGACACCGATCGCGCGGCGTACGTGATGCGACTCGCGCACGACGTCGTAGCCCGCAACCAGTGCTCTGCCCGCGGTTGGTCGCAGCAGCGTCACGAGCATGCGCACGATCGTCGTCTTGCCCGCACCGTTGGGCCCGAGAAATCCGAGGATCTCGCCCTTGTCGACGCTCAGATCGACGCTATCCACCGCGCGGACGTCGCCGAAGTCGCGCACCAACCCTGTGGCTTCGATGACTGCGGGCATCGGGTCGGCTACGGCGAGGTGCGATGCGAGAGCGCGGCCCACACCTTCTCAGAGGTGGTCGGTATATCGATGTGGCGCACACCGAACTGCGACAGCGCGTCGCACACCGCGCTCTGCAGCGCAGGCGTCGCGCCGATCGCGCCGGATTCACCGATGCCTTTCGCGCCGAGAGGATTGTTGGGCGTCGGAGTCTCCAGCGCGATGAGCTCGTAGCTCGGCAACTCCGCGGCCGAGATGATCGCGTAGTCCGTGAAGTTGCCGGTGATCGGGTTGCCGTCACTGTCGAAGCGCACCTCTTCGAGCAACGCCTGGGCGAGGCCCTGGGCGATGCCGCCGTGACGCTGACCTTCGACCAGATTGGGGTTGAGGATCGTGCCGCAGTCGTCGCACGTGACGACGCGCGCCACCTCGATGGCTCCGGTCTCGGTGTCGAGCTCGACGACGACGAGGTGTGTCCCGAAGGGGAACGAAGAACCCGCCAGCACGTCGTCGGTCGTGGCCGACAGGCCTTCGGCTCCCGCGGCGTGGACGACCTCGGCCCAGCTCACGGTCTTGGCCGGCGTGCCCTGCACATGGAAGCACGCGCCCACCTTGTCGAGCACGACGTCGTCCACGCTCGCTTCGAGAAGTTCGGACGCGAGCTGGCGGGCCTGGTCGACGACCTTGGCCGCGCTCACATAGACCGCGGAGCCTCCGGCCTGCAGCGACTTGGACGCATTCGTGCCGCCTCCCTTCGGTACGACGTCGGTGTCGCCCTGCACGAGGTCGATCCTGTCCATCGGGATGCCCGTCTGCTCGGTCACCAGCATCGCGAACGCAGTGGCGTGGCTCTGACCGTGCGACAGCGAACCCGAATAGATGGTGGCACTGCCGTCCGGGTTGATCTCGACCTTGCCCCACTCCTTCGTGCCCGGCGCGGGCCCCGATGTGATCTCGACGTACACGGCAACACCGATGCCGAGCTGCTTGACGTCGCCTCGTTCGCGCCTCGCCTTTTGCTCGGCCCGCAGCGCGCCGTAGTCGGCGGCCTCGAGCACGAGATCGAGCGAGCGCTCGTAGTCACCGGTGTCGTACACGGTGCCCACAGCAGTCGTCGCCGGAAACGCGTCGCTCTTGATGAGGTTTTTGCGCCGCACGTCCACCGGGTCCATGCCGATCTCGGCGGCGAAGAGATCCATCGCCCGCTCGATCGCGGCGGTCGCCTCGGGTCGTCCCGCGCCGCGATAGGCGACCGTCGGCGTGGTGTTGGTCACGACACCTCGCGCCGCGGTCTCGATCTTGGGAATGTCGTACACGCCGCTCGCCATGACGTGCGTGAAGAACGGGAGGAATCCACCGAGCATGCAATACGCGCCGGCGTTGCCGAGCACCTCTATGCGGTACGCCTGCACGGTGCCGTCGCGACTGCCCCCGATGGCGAGGTATTGGATCTGATCACGGCCATGACCCATTGCCGTCATGTTCTCGGTTCGGTTCTCGACGAACTTCACCGGGCGGCCGACCTGCTTGGCCAACCACGGCAGGAGGATCTCTTCGGGCGTGCCTTCCATCTTGGGCCCGAAGCCGCCGCCGACATCGGGAACGATCACCCGGCAGTGCGTGGGCTCGAGACCGTAGGTCTTCTGCAACGTGCCCCAGATCGAGTGCGGCGACTGATTGCTCATCCAATACGTGAGCGAATCGCCGTCCCACGATGCTGCCGCGGCGCGGCCCTCGAGAGGGCAGGCGGCGACGCGGTTGTTGATCACACGCTGGCGAACTACGACGTCACAACCATCGAAGAAGGTGTCGTCGGTGACGCCCTTCATCATCTGGAACGCGACGAAGTCGACCGCGACGTTGGTGCCGAGCTCGGGATACAACTTGTCGTCCCCTGACAGCGCGGTCTCCATGTCGACGACCACCGGCAGCGGCTCGTAGTCGACGGCGACGGCCTCGGCGGCGTCTTCACCCTGGTAGGCGTGCTCGGTCACGATCGCCACCATCGGCTCGCCGACGAAACGCACGGTTTCGTTCGACAACCACGGCCTCGTCATCATCGGCGGCGGGAACAGCGGGACCATCGCCGTCATCGGGGCCAATTCCGCGACGTCGGTTGCGGTGAAGACACCGAGCACACCGGGCATCGTTCGCGCCGCGCTGACGTCGATGGCGCTCACGGTGGCGTGGGCGACGGTGGCCCTCACATAGGTGACGTACGCGGCGTTCTCCAAACGGGCGTCGCGGAGGTCGGCGACATAGGTCGCACCCGAGGTGAGGAACTTCGGGTCTTCCTTTCGCAGCACGCGGTTGCCGAGAATGCTCATTGCGATCTCCAGGACCTAGGGGTGGCGACGACCCGCCAATCGAATCGTTCTCGCTTTGCCGCAGGGATTATCCGCTGGCCGGCGTCAGAATGGCCAGACCGAAGGGACGCGCGCCACGACACCGGCCGGGACGACCACGACGTAATTCTCCTCGAAGGGCCGCACGTAGCCATGCTCTTCGCGTGCGATCCGTTCGATCGCGTCGGCGGTACCCAGCGAGTCGATGCGCTCGATGAGCTTCGCGTTCTCCGAGCGGATGTAGCGCAACTCGCTGCTCAGATCTGCGCTCTGGCTGCGCTGATCGAGGTACTGGCGCGTCGGGAACACCCCGACGGCCATGACGACGAGGATCGTCACCGCGCCGAGCGTCGTCCACAGCATCCGCCGCATCCGCTTGGTCATGGCGCCGGCCTCAGCTGCCGCCGCGCGAGCCGGCGAACGCCGCGCGACCCCGGAAAGCGGCCGATTCGTCGAGATCCTCCTCGATGCGCAGCAACTGGTTGTACTTCGCGACGCGGTCGGTGCGAGCCGGTGCGCCGGTCTTGATCTGGCCGCAGTTGGTCGCGACCGCGAGGTCGGCGATCGTCGTGTCCTCGCTCTCGCCCGACCGGTGTGACATGACTGCCGTGTAGCCCGCCCGGTGCGCCATGTCGACGGCCTCGAGCGTCTCGGTGAGCGTGCCGATCTGATTCACCTTGACGAGGATCGAGTTGGCGACGTTGGTCGTGATACCGCGCCAGAGACGTTCGGTGTTGGTCACGAAGAGGTCGTCGCCGACGAGCTGCACGCGGCTGCCGAGCGCCTGTGTCAATGCACCCCAACCGTCCCAATCTTCTTCGGCTACGCCGTCTTCGATGGACACGATCGGGTACTTGTCGCACCACGATGCCAACAGTTCGACCATCTGTGGCGACGACAGCGCTTTGCCTTCACCGTCGAGGTGATAGGCGCCGTCTTTGAAGAACTCGGTGGACGCGACGTCGAGCGCCAACGCGATGTCTTCGCCCGGACGAAATCCCGCGGCTTCGATCGATGCGATCAACAGCTGAATTGCTTCTTCGTTCGACTTCAAGTTCGGCGCGAACCCGCCCTCGTCGCCGACCAAGGTCGACAGCTTGCGGTCGTGGAGCACCTTTTTCAAGGTGTGGTAGCACTGCGTGCCCCACTGCAGCGCCTCACGGAACGTGACGGCGCCGACAGGCACGTACATGAACTCCTGCATATCGATGTTGTTGTCCGCGTGTGCGCCGCCATTGAGCACGTTCATCATCGGCACCGGCAACACGTGTGCATTCGACCCGCCCACGTACCGGTAGAGGGGTATGTCGAGCTCGTCCGCGGCGGCCTTCGCGATCGCGAGCGATGTGCCCAGGATCGCGTTGGCACCGAGCCGCGACTTGTTGTCGGTGCCGTCGAGATCACAAAGGATGCGGTCGATCGTGCGCTGCTCGAGGGCATCGAAGCCTTCGATGGTGTCGGCGATCTCACCGTTCACATTGTCGAGGGCGCCTTGCACGCCCTTGCCCATGTAGCGCTCGCCGCCGTCGCGCAACTCGACCGCTTCGAACTGACCGGTCGAGGCGCCCGACGGCACGATGGCGCGCCCGCTGGCGCCGGACTCGAGCACCGCCTCGACCTCCACGGTCGGGTTGCCGCGCGAATCGAGGACCTCCCGGCCGATGACGAACTCGATGTTGCTCACGCCAGCCCTCGTTGCCTGTGTTGCTCTTGTGATGTGAGGGGAAAACGTACACGTTCATCCCCTGTCCCTCTGCCGTTCTGGAAGCGTTCCGTAAGCGTTCTGTTGGCGTTTTACAGGTGTATACACCGTAAGAACGCCAACAGAACCGAGTTATACCGACATGCGCTCGAATGCCTCGAAGCGGGCGCGATACGCGTCGGCGGCGCGCCGCAAGGCATCCTCGGGATCGACATCGCCGGCGCGGGCCAGCGCGACCGCACGGAAGAGAAGGTCGGCCACCGCGCTCGTGCTGTCCGGCTGGGCGCCACCGCGGGGGACGTCTTCGGAGTAGCCCGCGCCCTCGGCCTTCTTCTGCACCTTGAGCGCGTAGAGCAGCGCGGGCAACGTGCGGGGGATGCCGTCCATCACTGATGCCCGGTTCTTCTCGACCCTCTTCAGTTGCTCCCAGTTCGCCAGCACGGCGTCACTCGAGTCGGCCACGACATCGCCGAAGACGTGCGGATGGCGCGAGCGCAACTTGGTATCGATTCCGCGAACGACATCGACCACTCGGAACTGACCGTTCTCCGACGCAATCACAGAGTGGAAGAAGATCTGGAACAACAGATCGCCGAGCTCTTCTTCGAGGTGGGCGTAGCCGGCAGCGGGATCATCGGCAGCACCCGACGACACCGCATCGAGTGCGTCGAGTACCTCGTAGCACTCTTCGATCAAATGGCGACGCAACGACTCGTGGGTCTGCTCGCGATCCCACGGGCAGCGAACGCGCAACGTTCGCACCAGTTCGTCGAACTCGACGAACGCGCGGGCGTCACCGGCGTGGGCCGCTTCGAAGTAGATCGACGTGAGGTGATCGGGCTCGAACGATCTGTCGAGATCGTTCCAGGGAGTGGTGAAGATCTGCTCGGCGTCGGTACCCAGTCCGCGCAGGATGGTCACCTGTTCGCACGGCGGTTCGTCGAAGGCCAGCTTGATGTGCGACAGCACCTCACGCGAGTCGCACTGGGCCACCAACATCGCACCAGAGCGGCCTGCACCTTCGGTCGCGAAGCGCTGCCCGTCGATCACCGAAACGCTTCGTGCGATCGGGTCGACCCGCAGCCGTGCCCACGCAAGATCGAGAAACGACATCGCGGGCACGATCTCGACGGTCACCCGGGGATCATGTGACAACAACTCGACGGTGCGCTCGGCAACCACGGGCGAACCGGGCACGGCGTAGAGAACGGTGCCGCCACCGATGGCTGCCTCGACGAGGCGCTCGACGATGGTGCGGTAGACCGCATCGAGGTCGTCACTCGTCTCGTACACATCGTCGAACGATTCGGCGTCGCCGACGACAGCGGCGGACGGATGCCGGTTCGTACGCAGGAACCTGCGATCGATCGACGCAATGGCATCGCGCGTGCCGGCGTTCACCAAACTGACGTCGCCGGGACCGAGCCCGACGACGACCACGCGAGCGGGGCCGCCTGCGATCACTTCGCAGTCGGATCGGCGGGCGGAATCACCGAGGCGGATGCATTGCTCCACGAGCCGTACTTCTTGTTGACCTCGATCTTGGCGCTGTACACCTTCCACTCGAGCCAGCCGTTCTGGCCCGCCAAGGTCGCGGCGATCGCTTCGCGCACGGAGTCGAACGGCTGGAGGCCGTACTCCTTGTCCACCCGGATGATGTGGTAGCCGAACTCGGTCCTGACCGGACCCACCGTGTCACCGGTGCGGGCGTCGAGTACGGCATCTTCGAACTCGGCGACGAACCCACCCTTCGGGGTGCAGCCCAGGTCGCCACCCTCAGCGCCACTGCCGGTGTCCGTCGAACGGTCCTTGGCCAGCTGCGCGAAGTCCCCGCCGTTCTTCAACAAGCCGAGGATCTCGGTGGCGGCGGCTTCGTCCGCTACGAGGATGTGATGCGTGCAGAAGTTGACGAATTTCGTGTCCTTGACGAAGTCGTAGTAGCTGCGGACGTCTCCATCGTTGAACCACGGTTGGGTGGTGTCGGTGATGCGAGCGATGAGCGCGTCTTGTTGCACCTGTACGCGCGCAGCGTAGTCGATGAACGAGTCGCTGATGACATCGGCGGCCTCACCGGCCTCGGCCCGTTGCGCGAGGTCGCTCACGATGGCGGCGCGGACGGCCGCCACCTCGTCCTCGCTCACGGCCACACCGAGCCGTTTCACCTCGTCGGCGATGAGCGCCGCGATGATGGTCTGCGTCAGCAGACCCGAGCTCTGCTGGCTGCTCACCGATTTGTCATCGCCACCATTGAGCTTGGAGATCTGCGACAGCTGATCGAGGAAATCGCCGCGGTCGATGTCCGCGCCGTTGACCGTCGCGGGGGAAGTATTCGAACCACATCCGGTGGCGAAGGCCGCGGCGAGGACGAGCAGAAGGACACTGACGAGTCGTTTCACGAGGATTCACGCTACCGGCGCGGACTCGACGACGGGGAGCAGGTCGACCAGCGCGGCCAGCAATTGACCCGCGACATCGGCCTTCTTCGGGAGCGCCAACTGCAACATCTTCGGCTCTGGCCGATAGGTCGAACCCTTGTACAACCGCTCGAGTCGCACCACTTTGCTCGCCGGCAACTGCACTGGTCCGATCTTGACGATCCACGACGGGCCACCGAACCCTGTCCCCTTTGTGACAGAGACCTCGCTGATCCCGACGGCGAGACACAGTGCCCGCAGCCGACCGACGACGAGCAGCGCTTCGGCTCGGGCGGGCACCGGGCCGTAGCGGTCTTCCCATTCGGAGCGGATGTCGTCGACCTCGCTCGTCGTGGTCACCGCAGCAAGCCGCCGGTACGCCTCGAGGCGCAGGTCTTCGCGGGCGATGTAGTCGACGGGAATGTTCGCGTCGACCGGGAGGTCGAGCGCGATCTCGGGAGGTTCCTCGGCGTCGACACCGTTGAGCTCGGCGATGGCCTCGTTCACCATCTGGCAGTACAGGTCATAGCCGACCGCCGCGATGTGTCCCGACTGGATGGGCCCCAACAAGTTGCCTGCGCCGCGTATCTCGAGATCGCGCATGGCGATCTTGAATCCGCTGCCGAGTTCGGTCGACTCGCCGATCGTCTTCAACCGCTCGTACGCCTCTTCGGTGAGCTCTCGACCCTGCGGATAGAACAGATACGCGTACGCGCGCTGGCCGGCGCGACCGACGCGGCCTCGCAACTGATGGAGCTGCCCCAGACCGAGCAGGTCGGCGCGATCGACCACGAGCGTGTTGACGGTCGGCATGTCGATGCCCGATTCGATGATCGTCGTGCAGACCAACACGTCATAGTCCCCGTCCCAGAAGTCGAGCACCACGCGTTCGAGCGAGCTCTCGTCCATCTGACCGTGGGCCACCGCGATGCGCGCCTCGGGTACCAACACGCGCAGCTCGGCCGCAACATCGTCGATGTCCTGTACGCGGTTGTGCACGTAGAACACCTGACCCTCGCGCAAGAGCTCGCGCCGGATCGCCTCGCCGACCGCGCGCTCGTCGAACTCGCCGACGTAGGTCAGGATCGGTTGACGATCGGCCGGCGGCGTGTTGATGAGTGAGAGATCACGGATGCCGGTGAGGCTCATCTCCAATGTTCGGGGTATGGGTGTCGCGGTCAACGTCAACACGTCGACCCCCGTCTGCAGCTTTTTGATCATCTCCTTGTGCGTCACGCCGAAGCGCTGTTCTTCGTCGACGACCAACAGGCCCAGTCGCTTGAACCGCAAGTCCTCGGACAGCAGTCGGTGGGTACCGATGACGAGGTCGACCTCGCCCGATGCGACGCCGACAATCACTTTCTTGGCCTGCCCCGTCGTGAGGAAACGCGAAAGCACTTCAACCCTGATGGGGTAACCGGCGAAGCGTTCGCTGAAGGTCTGGTGATGCTGCTGCGCGAGCAGCGTCGTCGGCACGAGAATCGCCACCTGCTTGCCGTCTTGGATCGCCTTGAACGCGGCGCGCAACGCGACCTCGGTCTTGCCGAAGCCGACGTCGCCGACCAACAGGCGGTCCATCGGCTGTGGCTTTTCCATATCGGCCTTGACATCGTCGATGGCGTGTCGTTGGTCCGGCGTCTCCTCGTAGGGGAAGGAGGCCTCGAACTCGTGCTGCCACGGCGTATCGGCCATGAACGCGTGACCGGGTGTCGCAAGGCGGCGCTGGTAGAGCACGACGAGCTCCTGTGCGATCTCGCGCACCGCCGACTTGACCCGCGATCGCGTGCGCTGCCAATCGGCGCCACCCATGCGCGACAGCGACGGCGAATCGCCACCGGTGTAATGACGGACCACGTCGATCTGGTCGGTCGGCACGTACAGCTTGTCGTCGCCGCGATAGGCCAGCAGCAGGTAATCGCGTTGCACGCCGCCGATCGCGCGCGTCACCATCCCCTCATACTTCGCCACGCCGTGTGTCGCGTGCACCACGTAGTCGCCGGCCTTCAGATCTTCGAAGATGCTGTTCGCTGCCCGGCGCCGGACCCGCGCGCGGCGATGCAGCCGTCGCCGGCCCGTCACGTCGGTCTCGGCCGCGATCGCCAGCTTGTGGTGCGGCAGCACCACACCACGTCGGATCGGCGCGACCACGATGCGCAGACCGGTCTGGGCGAGGTTCCGCGCCGAGAGCTCGACGATCGGGGCTTGTAGGCCGTGCTCGACGAGCAACGAGTGCACGCGCTCGGCCGAACCCACGCCTTCGGTGCCGATGATCACGCGGTAGCCCGTGTCGAGCATCTGCTTGATCTGCGTGACGAGCCGCGACCCGTCGCCCACCACGGGGTCGAAGCCGGCCGCGGCCATGCTCGGCGTCTCGGGGCCGTCCGGGGCGTTGGTCACGGTGAGCACCGGTGCGTCACAGCGCGACAGCAGGCGATCGAAGCCGACGTGCAATCGCGGCAGTCCCTCGTCGTCGTCACCGACCTCGACGTCCCACGTGCGAGCGAGCGATGCCGCGAGATCGGCCTCTTCGCTGATGATGTCGGCGGCGCGGTCACGCAGGCGTTGCGGCTCGACGAGCACGACCAGTGCGTCGGCGGCCACGCGGTCGAAGAGCACTTCTTCGTCGTCGACCAGCCACGGCAACCACGATTCCATACCGTCGAACTGGTGGCCGTTGGCCAGGCGCTCCCACTGCTCGCGTCCCCACGGCTCTTTGCCGATCAACTCTTCGGCGCGTGCGCGGACTTCGTCGTCGGGAAGCAGTTCGCGACACGGGAAAATGTGCACTTCGCTTATCGCGATCGTCGATCGTTGGTCGTCGATCGCGAACTCGCTCAGGCGATCGACCTCGTCGCCCCACAAGTCGATGCGTACCGGTGCATCGGCCGTCGAAGGGAACACGTCGATGATCGAACCGCGAACCGCGAACTCGCCACGGTGCTCGACTTGGTACTCGCGTCGGTAGCCGATGGCACCGAGCCGCTCGACGAGCGAAGTCGAATCGAGTTGATCGCCGGGGCCGACGATGATCGGGTCGATGTCGCCGGCACCGGGGCCGAGGCGCTGCACCAACGCGCGTGCCGGAGCAACGATGAACAACTTGTCGGAGCGCTCTCCCCCCTCGCGCAGGTGCCCCAACGTGCGCAGGCGGCTGCCCATCGTCTCGACGCTCGGGCTGACGCGTTCGAACGGCAACGTCTCCCACGCCGGGAAGATGTCGACGTGGTCCTCACCGACGTAGATCGCGAGGTCGTGCGCCAATCGCTCCGCGTCGGCCGACGTGGGCACGGCCACGACGATCGGACGCCGCTCGGAGGTCTCGGCCAGCGCGGCCAACGCGATCGCGCGGGCGGGTTCGGGTATGGCAACGATGCCGGCGCGACGGCCCGCTA
Organism: Acidimicrobiales bacterium; assembly: GCA_035525225.1. Taxonomy (GTDB): domain Bacteria; phylum Actinomycetota; class Acidimicrobiia; order Acidimicrobiales; family WLNW01; genus DATLFA01. The sequence continues at coordinate 101,761 of DATLFA010000054.1, read as the reverse complement.
CGGAAACCAACGCGTCGTCGTCGACGACGAGATCGACGAGATGTGCGAGCGGTCCGGTCACGGTGCACCGTTGAATGCGGCCATCGCGGCATCGGGTCCGTTGCGCAGGATGCTCTCGACCGCATCGGCGGCGCGCCCGACGATTGCGTCGAGTTCGGCGCGCTCGGTCTTGGTCGGGCGGCGGAGCACGTAGTCCGCGCCCGTAGCCGCCGAGGGAGGCTTGCCCACGCCGATTCGAACCCGAACGAAGTCATCTGAATGCAGATGCACCTTGATCGACTTCAATCCGTTGTGCCCGGCGAGCCCGCCACCGACTTTCACCCTGAGCGCTCCGACCGGCAGGTCGAGTTCGTCGTGCACGATCACGAGGTGATGGAGGTCGTCGATGTCGTGACGGCGCACGAGCATCCCTACGGCTTGCCCGCTCTCGTTCATGTACGTCTGCGGGAACGCGAGGACCACCCGTCGCGCGTCGACGCGCGTCTCGGCGACCAACGACTTCTCCTTGGTCTTCTTGAACGAGCCACCGTGGCGTCGAGCGAGCAACTCGACGACTGCCACGCCGGCATTGTGGCGCGTGCCGGCGTACTCGACGCCGGGGTTGCCCAGGCCGACCACCAACAGGTCGGCCATCGGAGAGGGCGGACGACGACGGAGAATCAGCTCTCGGCTGATTCGGTCGGAGGAGCGGCCTCTGCGGCCTCTGCGGCCTCGGCGGTTTCGCCCGAGGCGCCTGCGCTCGTGATGAGGCCCTGCGCCACGACCTCGTCGGGGTCGACATCGGTCGTCACACCCGCGGGCAGGACCAGATCGCGCACCCGCAGGTCACCGTTGAGCGTCAACTCGGAGACGTCGAGCTCGAGCGAGTTGGGGATGTTGTCGGGTCTCGTCGAGACGATCAGCGCATGCAGCAACTGCTGGACGATGCCACCGGCGCGCGTGACGCCCTCGGCCTCGCCGGTCAGCTCGATCGCCACCTCGACGTCGAGGGTCACCTTGGGATCGACCCGCAGGAAATCGACGTGGATCACGTCGCGCCGCACCGGGTGGCGTTGGATCTCTTTGACCAACGTCGCCTGGCGGCGCCCGTCGACCTCGAGGTGGATGAATGCGTTGACACCGGCGTCGGTGGTGAGCACGCGCCGCAACTCGCGCCAGGCGACGGCGATCGTCTCCGCATCCTTACCGAGGCCGTAGAGCGTCGCGGGCACATTGCCTTCGCGGCGCATGCGCCGGCTCGGTCGGGTGCCGGTCTCGCGCCCGGTCTCCGCGACGAGAACGAGGTCTTCACTCATGGCAATTGCTCCCTGGCACAGCGGCGGCGTGGAATCGCCGCCAATTGGCAGCCCGCCAGCTTACCCGGCTCGGAGCTTCGTGACGATCTGGTCGGCGAAGCGCTCGATGGGCTCGCGGTACACCGAGGCCGCCTCGAGCAGACCGCCCCGCTCACCGGCCGAGACGTTCTGGACACCGGCCCAGGGCATGCACATGGTGCCGGTCACCCCCAACTCCTCTGCGGCGCGCCGATACAGGTCCATGCTCGGCATGGCATAGAAGCCGACGATGATCTCGAACGGGTCGTTCTCCCGCCCGTACTCGCGCAGGTAGCCACGGAGCTTGCCGATGTAGTGCGCGCCCTCTTCCCAGGGGTAGGCGTTGCCGATCCAACCGTCGCAATAACGTGCCGCTCGCCGGAGCGCGGCGTCGGTGTGGCCGCCCGAGTAGATCGGTACGGGTGCCGTGGGTGCCGGGCCGAGCGTCATCGACGGGATGTCGTAATAGTCGCCGTGCCACTCCACCCAGCCCGGCTTCCACAACTCGCGCAACGCCCGGATCATCTCGTTGAGACGCTTGCCCCGGTTGTCCCAGTCCTGCCCGTTGAGCTCGAACTCTTCGCGCATCCAACCCGCGGCGAGACCGAACTCGACGCGGTTGTGCGACAGCACCGCGGCGGTCCCGACCTGCTTGGCAACCACGAGCAATGGCCGGTTACCGGCAATGTAGATGTTGTTGGAGAAGTGCAGATTCTTGGTGGCGCCGATCATCGCGCCGATCAACACCCAGGTATCGGGCCACGATGTCTCGGGTTCCCAGATCGGGCGGCCGTCGTCGTGCGGCGAGTACGGGTAGGGCGATTTGAGCTCACGCGGGTAGCACACGTGATCGCTCACCATCACACCGTGATACCCGGCTTCGTCGAGCATTCGAGCGACCTCGATCAGCTCGTCGCTCCGCATGAACGCCGTCGACGCCCAGAACTTCATCCCCGCCCCCGTTTCAGTTCCCCGGAGCGCTGATTATGGCTCAAATCTCCGTTGCGGCGGAGCCGCACAAGAGGTCATCGGACGAGTCACTGTTTCACTGATGTTCTGCGGTGTTCGTCGCGTACCTTCTTGCTGGTTGGTTTTGTTTGGTGAGGACGGAGACGGCGTAGTGGATGTCGAGTTTGTCGCCGCAGTGGTTGCCCACGATGGTGTCGGGTTCGATGTTGATGCCGAGGTGTTGGTGGGTTTTGCGGAGGGCGTCGGCGCCGTCGTTGGCGACCAGGTTGCTGCGGTGGTGGAGTTGGCGTCCGTGGGGGTCGTGGAAGCGGAGGTCGCCGTCGGCGCCGCGGCTGACGCTGTAGCCGCCTTCGTGGATGAGTTTGTGGTGGAACCGGCACAGCGACAGCAGGTTGGTGAGGGTGGTGGGGCCTTTGTGGCTGCGGTAGCGGATGTGGTGGGCGTCGATGCGTTTGGCGCAGCAGCCGGGGAAGCGGCATTGGGTGTCGCGTAGTTTCAGGGCGCGTCGTAGCGCAGCGGAGATGGTGCGGGTGGGTTCTTCGATGGCGGTGATGGTGCTGTCGCGGAGTTCGACGCGGGTCACGGTGCTGTCGCACCAGATGCGCCGGATCGTCTCCGCGCTCAACATGGCGCCGCCTTCGAGATGGGCCCGCGGCGCATCGCGCACCGGCGGCGCATCGTTGTCTTCGCTGCAGCGGCAGTCGCAGTGGTCGTGGTGGCGCACGGGGTCGGGGTTGGTGACGGTGTCGTCGGCGAACACGACCGTGCGGTAGTCGTCCACACCGGTGCCTTCGGCGAGGTGGGTGGTGAGGTATGTCGAGGCGATCGCGACCAGCGCCGCTTCGTTGTGGGGCCCGGCGATACGGGTCATCGACCGGACCTGCGAATACGATAGTTCGCCGCGCTCGAACGCACTGCGGGTGGTCGGCAGCGCGGCGAGGGCGTGACCGACGCGGAGTTTCTCCCGGGCGGCGTGGATGCCGACACCGCATTTCCATGACAGCCAGTGCGCGGCGGAGCGACAGCCCCACCCGGCCCACGCCTGACGGTCGTCGAACTCCGCGATCATCAACACCAGCCGGGCGCCGGCGGCGGAGATCTGACCGAACAGTTCACAGATGTCGGCCTCCAACCGCTCGGTCACGACCCCTTCGAACCCGGTCTTGGGCAACGCCGCCACCGCCATGACCACCCTCCCGCATCTCTTCGAATCCGTCCCCGAGATCATACCGGCTGGATCGAACAGGTGTTCGTATTCGGGAAGTTTCTTGCAGAGGTCGAGTGCGGATTAGTGCGCGTTACCGCGCGCAAAAGCGTCCCCGCGGGGACGCCTCGGCGCGCATCGCAGTGTGTTCGCCGGCCTAGCCGAGTTCGATGGCTGCCCGGTCGAAGAAGCCCTCGGTCAGTAGTCTGCGCCGAGCTTCCTCGGCTGGTTCGAGACCCAGCCGCCCATGGTCGACAGGGCCGACGCCGACACGTACAGCTCCCACAGCAACAGTTAGTCGAGTCGCAACGGACCGGTGGTCTCGTCCGTCATGGCGAGATAGCGGGTAGTGAACTGCTCCATGGCCTCGGCGCCGTACTGACACAGCAACTCGACGCGAGCAGTCGCCACGTCAGCCAGTGGATCCCCGAGGCAGGCATCCTCCCAATCGATGACGGCGACGAGACGGCGCTGGTCCCACATGAGGTTTCCCGGCCAGTAGTCGCCGTGCAGCAGGACGGAACGATTCTGCTCACGCACGAGCGCTCCAGACGTGAGTGACGCTCTCACCTGATCACCGACTTTGGTCGGCGGCAGGTAAGGGACGATCGCGATGAGCGGGTCCTCGATCTGTTCGAGTTCCGGTAGGTGCAGCGAGAGCGGGTCGAGGGAGTGCAGACAAACCAGGAACTGTGCCATCTGGTCGAGCGCCATCGCCAGGTCGCCGATCCCTACGTCGGTCGAACCGTCTATCCACTCGATGATCATGTACGGGGCAATGACGGCATCGGTGCGGTTGCAGAGGTACGGCTCTGGGACCGCGAAACCCCGACTGTGAAGCGCAGCGAGCAGGCCGTACTCCTTTGCGGTGACGCTTTGACCGTGTTGCTTGAAGTGGTCGGAACGGTGTCGGCGGAACACAACCCGCCGCCTCTCTCCAGAAGATGTGGCGATGTCGAGACCGAACACGTCGGCCGACACACCACCGGTGAGTTCGCGCATGCCCACGAACTGGCCGCCCGGTTCGAGCACAGGCACTGCGTCCGTTGCGGCGGAGCCGCACTAATGGAAAGAAAGCGCTGCTTTGACCGCGGGATGCACGATGACACCGCCACGGACGTTGATGCCCGACGCCAGCTCGGGCCGGTGTTCGATCGCGCCGTCGACGCCGTGATCGGCGAGCACACGCACGAACGGAAGCGTCACGTTGGTGAGCGCGATGGTCGACGTGCGCGGTACCGCGCCGGGGATGTTGCCCACGGCGTAGTGCAGCACTCCGTCGACGGTGTAGACGGGATCGCTGTGCTTCGTTTCGTGCGATGTTTCGAAGCAGCCACCTTGGTCGATCGAGATGTCGACCATCACCGCGCCCTGCTTCATACGCGATACCAACTCACGCGTGACGACCTTGGGGGCGCGGCCGCCCGGCACCAACACCGCCCCGATGACGAGGTCGGCGTCGAGCACCTCGGTCGCGACGTCGAGCAGGTTGCTCATGCGGGTCTTGATCGCGCCGCGATGGATCGAATCGATGAACCGCAACTTGTCGAGGTTGGTGTCGAAGATGGTGACGTCGGCCTCGAGGCCGCGGGCGATGAGCGCCGCATTCTGGCCCGCCATGCCCGCGCCGATGACGACGACCTTGCCCGGCTCGACGCCGGGAGCGCCGCCGAGTAGCAATCCGCGTCCGCCATTGCTGCGCTCGAGGAAATGCGCGCCGACCTGTGGCGCAACCCGTCCGGCGATCTCGCTCATCGGTGCGAGCAGCGGCAGGCGGCCTTGATCGTCTTGCACGGTCTCGTAGGCGATCGCGGTGCAGCCGGCGCGCTCGAGCGCGGCGGCAACGGCCGGGTACGCGGCGAGATGCAGATAGGTGAACAGCACGAGATCGGGGCGGAGGAAGCCGAATTCGCTCGCTTGCGGCTCTTTGACCTTGCACACGATGTGCGCGCCCCATGCATCGGCGGCAGTCGGCACGATCGTCGCGCCGGCAGCTCGATAATTGTCGTCGGTGAAGGCCGAGCCCAATCCGGCGCCGGTCTCGACGAGAACGGTGTGCCCACCGAGGCTGAGTTCGTGCACACCCGCCGGCGTGATCGCGATGCGGTTCTCGTCGGTCTTGATCTCGGTGGGTACGCCGACGACGGCCATCAGCTCAGGTTGTTGCCGTCGAAGATCTCGCTCACGCTCTCGTCACGGAAAACCGCGTCGATCGCTCGCCCGATGATCGGTGCAACCGACAGCTGTTCGATCTTGTCGATCTGCTTCTCGGGCCCGAGCGGGAGGGTGTTGGTACACACCACCCGTTCGATCACCGAGTTCTTGATGCGATCTATGGCCGGCCCGGAAAAGACGCCGTGCGTACATGCCGCGATCACCCGCTCGGCACCTCGTTCCGCGAGCAACTCCGCGGCTGCGACAATGGTGCCGCCGGTGTCGATCATGTCGTCGATGAGGACGCACGTGCGCCCTTCGACATCGCCGATGACCTCCTTGGCCTCGACGACGTTCTTCAGATCTTTGCGCCGAGCCTTGTAGACGAAGGCGAGATCGCAATGCAGCGCCTGCGCGTATTTCTCGGCGACCTTCACCCGACCGGTGTCGGGCGAGACCATCACGATGTCGTCGCCGTATTCCGCGAGCGTGTCGAGAATCACGGGCATCGCGGTCAAGTGATCGACCGGACCGTTGAAGAAGCCCTGGATCTGACCCGAGTGCAAATCGACGCTGACCATGCGCTTGGCCCCGGCAGCCTCGAACATGTCGGCGAGAAGCCGAGCGGTGATCGGCTCGCGTCCTGACGCCTTGCGGTCTTGGCGGGCGTAACCGTAGAACGGACAGATCACCGTGATGCGCTTGGCCGAGGCCCGTTTGGCCGCGTCGACCATGATGAGCTGTTCCATGATCGCGTCGTTGATCGACCGACCCTCGGCGGCGGCGTGGGTCTGCACGATGAACACGTCGGTACCGCGGACTGATTCGCTGAAGCGGCAATTGATCTCGCCGTTCGCGAACTCTCCGAGATTGGGTTCGCCGAGATGCACGTCGAGTTCGTGCGCGATCTCTTCGGCGAGCGGGCGCGACAAGCGACCGGATACCAAGTACAGGTGCTTGCGCGTCACTATCTCCATGCGTGCCCTCGCTCTCGCGCCCCTACCTGCGCGTTCATGCAGTGTAGAACGGTCCGGTAATCTGTCCGGCGATCAATTGCGCCCCCGGCGCCAGCGACGCGTAGGGCCCCACCTGAGCGTCGTCGCCGATCTCGGCCAGGCGACCCACCGTGTTCTCGATGCGGCAGCGGCGCCCGACCACACAGTCGACGAGCCGTGCGTCGGGGCCGATCTCGCTGCCCTCGCCGATGACGGTACGGCCCTGGAGCAACGTGCCGGGGAACACGGTCACGTCGGCCCCGATGTGAACCGTGGTGTCGATGTAGGTGCGCTCCGGGTCGATCATGGTCACACCGCGGCGCAGCCAACGCAGGTTGGTGCGCCGGCGCAGCTCGCTCTCGGCGTGCGCGAGTTGCACCCGGTCGTTGACGCCCATGACCTCGGTCGGGTCGTCGGCCTCGAGCGTCGCCACCATGTGGCCGGTCTCGGCCAACACTGCGACGACATCGGACAGGTAACGCTCACCCGTGCGGGGTCTTGCGGCGACACGACGCAACGCCGGTGCGAGCAAACTGCGGCGGAAGCAGTAGACGCCGGTCGAGACCTCGGTGATCGCGCGCTCGTCGTCGGTCGCCTCATCGTGGTCGACGAGACCGGCGACGCGATCCTTGACGCGCCGCACCCGCGCGAAACCCTCGGGCTGTGGCGGACGCGCCGTCAAGATGGTGACCGCCGCGCCCAGACGATCGTGTTCTTCGGCGAGTGCGGCCACCGTGGCGGCCTGCAACAAGGGCGTGTCGCCCGGCAGGACCAACACGTCGGGATCGTCGAGATCGTCGTCGCCCGCGAATGAGGACAACGCCGTGGCGGCCGCGTCGCCCGTGCCCAGGGCACGGGCTTGCTCGACGTATTCGATGTAATGAACCGAACTCTGATCGCGCAGCTTCTTCTCGACCTGATCGCCGGTGGCGCCCACCACGACCACGACGCGCTCGAGCTTGCACTCCGACAACGAGTCGATGACGTAGTGCAGCATCGTCTTGCCGCACAACACATGCAGCGGCTTGGGACGCGTCGACCGCATGCGCCTGCCGTCACCGGCAGCGAGCACGATGGCGGAGAGCGGGGCAGAGCGCATGCAAGCTTTCTAGCGCCTCATTTCCCGAATCGCCCCACGATTCACAAAGACGCAACTATTAGTATTCGGCGATGGCTGAGCCCCGGCCGCTCGCCGGCATCCGCGTGCTAGATCTGTCCGAGGTCGTGGCGGGCCCCATCGTCGGGCGGATGCTGGCCGACCTGGGTGCCGAGGTCGTCAAGGTCGAACGACCTTCGGGTGATACGACGCGCATCGTCGCCCCAGAACGCGGCGGCCAATCCGTATATTTCACGCAATTGAACGCAGGCAAGCGCAATGTCAGCCTCGACCTCCGCGATCCCCTCGCCGCGGCGCTCGTCGCCCGGCTGGCCGAACGGGTCGACGTACTCATAGAGAATTTTCGGCCGGGCGTGCTCGACAAGCGGGGATTGGGGGCTCGCGCACTGCGCGAGCGCAACGCAAGGCTGATCTATTGCTCGATCAGCGGATGGGGCCAAAGTGGCCCGTGGGCCCAACGGCGCGCGTACGCGCCGCTGATCCATGCCGAGACCGGGTTGCTCGAGTTGTCGGCGCGGCTGCGCCGCCGCGCGCCCGAACAAGAGGTCCACGTGCACGCCGACCTCAACACCGGCTTCTTCGCGCTCTCCGCCATTCTCGCCGCGCTCTATCAACGCAGCGTGACGGGTCAGGGCCAGCACCTCGATGTCGCCATGGCCGAAGTCGCGGCGTACGCCGACGACTGGGCCGCCGTCGATTGCGCCGGCGGCGGCGAGGACCGCCTTTTCGACATCTGGAACCATCCGGTCGTGCAATTGGGAGATGGCAGCTACGCCACGTTGGTCGGCAACCGCTCGAGGATGCTCGAACGATTCATCGAGACGATGGGCGGTGACACGACCGAGATTCGCGACGATCCGCGCCTCCTCGACTTCGCGTCGCGCGAGGCCAACCGCGCGCTGGTCGACGAGATCCTGCAGCGACATGCGGCAACGGTGCCCGACTTCGCCGCGCTCGAGGCACGATTCGAGGCCGCGGGCATCATGACCGCGTCGCTGCGCACGACCTGCGACCTCTCCACGACTCCGTGGTCCGTCGACCGCGATGCATTCCACGAAGTCGAACCCGGGGTGCGGGTACCGACGGCACCGTGGCGCAGCGACGGTGCCACGATCGGCGTGCGGGGCACGGCTTCTCGGCGCGGCAGCGACACGGAGGCGGTGCTGCGTGAGCTACTCGACCTCGACGACGACGAGATCGAACTTCTCCGCGCCGCTCACATCTGCGAGTAGCCCGAACCGGTCGTGTCGATGCCCGTCCCGCGGCCGCCGTCGATCCATCCGAACTCGCGCAGGATCTGCTGGCTGTAGCACACGCGCCCGGTGACGCGGTCGAGTGGTTCGCTCGCCAGCAGCACCACCGCTCGAGCCATCATCTCGGGCGGCTCGGTGTGGGCCTCGTCTCGATCGAACACCGCCTCGTGGAAGATCACACCGGCGGTCACGACCACTTGCGACGGCGACAGCGCGGCGACCGCGACGCCGTGTGGGTAGAGCTCTTCGGCGAGCCCCTGGCTGAAGCGCTCGAGCGCGGCCTTCTCGGTGCCGTAGAGCACCCCGTCGCGCAGGATGGGCGGCGTCGTGTAAGGGCCACGACCCGGGCCGCGTGCCGAGCCCGACGAAATGTTGACGATCGCCCCCGACCCCCTCGGGATCATGTCGGCCAGGACAGCCTGCGAGAGCACCATCGGCGCGTGCACGTTGATCGCGAACGAACGGAGCCACTGGTCGACCGGGAACTCGGCGACCGGCGCGAACCATGTCCACGCCGCGTTGTTGACGAGGATGTCGATCGGACCCAACGCGGAACGCGCCTCTTCGACGACGCGCGCGCATGCATCGAGATCGCGCAGATCGGCAACCAGCGGCGCGGCCTCGCCGCCGGCCGCGTCGATGGCCGCCACCGTCGCCTGCAACGAGCCGGCCACGCGCTTGTCGCCTTCGTTGCGCGTGCGGGCCACGCACGCGACGCGTGCGCCTTCGGCCGCGAGGCCACGCGCGATCGCCTCACCGATGCCGCGACTGGCACCGGTCACGATCGCCACCTTGCCCCGCAGTCGATCCGTCATGACGCTGTCCTGGGCGGCGACGCGTTGTACTCGTCACGCAGCTTGTACTTGAGGATCTTGAACGTCGGATTGCGCGGGAGCTGCTCGACCACTTCGAGTTGCTCAGGGATCTTCTGCGTCATCAGCCCGGCGTCCTTGCACCAGGCGACCATCTCCGCGACCGTCAGCGAATCCTGCCCCGGCGCGGTCTCGACCACCGCGCACACGCGTTCGCCGCGTTCACGATCGACGAGGCCGATCACGGCACAGTCGCCGACCTTCGGGTGGGTGTAGAGGATGTCCTCGACTTCCTTCGCGCTGATGTTCTCACCCTTGCGGATGATGACGTCTTTGAGCCGGCCGGTGAGCGTTATGTAGCCGTCGGGTCGCAAGAAGCCGATGTCGCCCGTACGGAACCGTCCTTCGTCATCGAACGCATCAGCGTTGAGCGCGCCGTCGCGATATCCCTTCAGCAGCATCGGTCCGGCGAGGCGAACCTCACCCACCTCGTTCGGCGCTGCGAACGAACCATCCTCGCGGACGATGGTGATGACGCACCCCTCGACGGGGCCGCCCTCGCTGTACATCAACTGGTCGTCGGAGTCACGCGGACCGCCCTGCGCGATCATCGGGCATTCGGTCATTCCGTAGCCGTGGCACAGCTTCGCCCCAATCTCGCTGCCGACCTCGAGGAACAACTCGGGGGGCTTGGGGGCGCCGCCGCCGGAGAGGATGCGCAACGTGGGGATGATCTTGTCGCCCGGTTGCTTGCGCTGCTCGTTGATGAACGAGATGTAGAAAGCCGTCGACCCGCCGGCCATGGTCACGTCGTGTCGTTTGTAGATCTCCACTGCTTCGGCCGGAACGAAGGCTTCGAGCAACACCGCCGGCATGCCGTGGGTCAACATCATCACCACGTAGTTGGGACCGCCGATGTGTGAGTACGGAAACGCGATCGAACCCACATCGGTCGGCTGCATGTCGAGCTTCAAGGCCAAGCCGATGCCGCCCGCGAGAAGCGTGCCATCGGTGTGTTGCGCGCCCTTCGGATCAGATGTGGTACCGGACGTGTAGTACACCCACTTGATCGGCGCGTCGTCCGCAGTCGCCGGCACCGCCGGAGGCGACGGCAACGTCGATGGATCGCCCTCGGGCAGCGAATCGTAGGCAACGATGACCTTCGGCGGCGATGGAAGGTCCGCCGAGAGCCTTTCGACCATGGCGACATAGTCGAAGTTGCGCCACACACCGGGCACGAGCACGAACTCGCTGCGCATCTGCGCGAGGGCGAAGCCGACTTCACGATCACGGTAGATCTGGATGATCGGGTTCTGTATCGCGCCGAGTCGGGACAAGGCGAACGACGCGACGAGCGTCTCGATACGCGTCGGCAACTGCCACGTGACCACGGTGTTCTCGCCGATGCCCATCGCATGAAAACCCGCCGCGGCTCGCTCGGCCCAGGTTTTGAATTCGGCGAAGGTGACCCGGCGATCAACGGCGTCGATCAGCATCGGTCGATCAGGGGTGGCCGCAGCCCGCTTTTCGAGCAACTCCCAGAACGAGCGCACGTCGTAGATAGGTTCGGTCATGGCTCGTAGGGTCGCATGCCCGGGGTGGTCGTGCCAATCATCGGCGCTCAGCCGAAGGCCCCGCCCTTGGCGAACGGCGGGCCCTGCTTGATGCGCGCTTTCGTCGCCTCCCAATCCGAGACGAGGCCGGCGATCTCGATGCGAGCGACGGGCGGTTCGAACACCGTCGTGTGCGAGACGAACGCGGCACCGGTCCACCAATGCAGTTGCAGCATCGGCGGCTCGGCCGCCATCGCCGGCGCATGGTCGGGATGCAGGTTGCAGACGACCTGGTGCGTCGTGCTGGGCGCCGTCGACACCACGGTGGACCCCCAGTTGGTGGCGATCGGGCGGTGCAGATGGCCCGCCAGCACGAGCTGCACGTTCGGGTGGGCCCGCACGATGGACTCGAGCTTGCGCGCGCCGCCGAGACCGACGCAGTCCATCCACCAGATCCCGGTGGTGAACGGCGGATGGTGCAAGAACACCACCGTCGGGTCGTCCGGCCGTTGCGCGAGCGTGCGATCGAGCCACGCGAGACGCTCGTCGTCGAGCTCACCGTCGTGGTGGCCGAGACGGGTCGTGTCGAGTGCGATCATCCGCACGGCGTAGTCGTCGATCACATATTGGACGGGGCCCTGCCGCGGGAGGTACGGGTGCGTCGCTGCGAACGCCTGAAGGAATGGCTCGCGCTCGTCGTGGTTGCCCGGTATCAACAGCAACGGGATATCGAGCTCGGCAAGGATCGCAGCGAGCAGCTCGTATTGCCCAGGGCGGCCGTCATCGGTGAGATCGCCCGTCGCGATCACGATGTCGGGGCGCAATTGCATTGCGTTGAGATGATCGACAGCCGCCGCCAACTTGGCGTTCGCGTCGACGAACTTGCGCATGAAGTTGTCGGCCTCGGCGATGTGAAGGTCCGAGATCTGAGCGATGAGCACCAGGGAACGCTAACCGAGATTGGCCCAGGCGAGCCACCGGCCGTCGCGCCGTTCGAGTTCGAGCGGCAGCTCGAAACAGGCCGACAGCGTCTCGACATTCATGCACTCGTCGATCGGGCCCTTCGCCAAGATCTTGCCTTCGCGCAGCAGCAGCGCATGCGTGAACGACGGTGGGATCTCCTCGACGTGGTGCGTCACGAGCACCAAAGGGGCGGTCGTCGCGTCCGCGGCCAGCGCGTCGAGGTTCGCGACCAGTTGCTCGCGGCCGGCGAGGTCGAGGGCGGCCGTCGGTTCGTCGAGCAGGATCACTCCAGGGTCGGTGAACAACGTCCGGGCGAGCAGCACGCGTTGGCGCTCGCCCGACGACAGCGTGGAGAACAAGTGCGGGGCGAGTGCCTCACACCCGACGCGTGCGAGCATCTCGACGGCGCGAGCACGATCGGCGTCGTCGTAGTCATGCCACCAAGGCTCGAGTGCGGCGTATTTCGCGGTCATCACGACGTCGCGCACGCTGAGCGCGGGGCGCAGGAGTTCGGCGAACGCGGCAGCCGAATAGCCGACGCGCCGGCGCAACTGCCGCACGTCGGTGCGGCCGAGCTCCTCACCCAGCACCCGCACCGTGCCGCTCGACGGGTGCAGATACAGCGACGCGATGCGCAACAACGTCGACTTGCCGCTGCCGTTGCAGCCGAGCACGATCCAACGCTCGTCGGGCTCGACGATCCAGTCGACGCCGGCCAGGATCGCTCGACCATCTTCGATCCGCGACACACGGATCATCTCGATCGTCGGCGACCTACGCAAGGCGAAAGGTGCACCAGACAGAACGCTCGCCGTTGGTCTCGGCCACACCCCATCGGTCGCACAGCCGCCCGACGAGAGGGGGGCCGCCGTTGCTCAGCGCGAGCTGTTCGGTGCCGTCGGCACGAGGCGCCGACCGGTCGCTGACCTCGACACGGACATGATCGGCGAGCCGTTCGACGCGCACCCGTACAGTGGCATTGGTGTGTTGTACCGCGTTCGTGACCAGCTCACTCGTGACCAATGCGGCCGCACCGACGATGTCGCAGCCCGACATGCTCTCGTTGAGCCGAGCGGCCACGAACCGCCGAGCGATGCGGGGGCTCCAACTGGTTGCGGGGAGACGCATCTCGATCCCTGCGTCTTCACCTCTGATACCCACGGGTCACCATCTTTGTCGGGAAGCGCCTGTTCGGACAAACCAGCGCTCATGCACCAGACTTGGCCGGATGCACTTTTCCGTGATGCACCGTCGTCCGTGATGCACCGCCGTCTCGTCTTGGTCGCGCTAGGTGCGCTCGTCGTGCTCGGTGCCGGCGCCCTCGCGCTGGTCATGACCCGCGACTCCGCGCTGCCGCCGGGCGTCGACCATCAGTTCGTCGTGCCCGCGGGTACCGCCGCGACGCTCGACGCCGGGGGATCCGTCGACATCTTGCCCCGCGACCTCGAGGTGCGCGTCGGCGACCGCATCGTCGTGGCCAACGAGGACACGCTGACCCACGCGGTCGGCCCCTGGACCGTGCCGGCGGGCGACACCTTCGCCTTCCGATTCAAGGCGGTGGGCCGCTACGACAGCCACTGTTCATTGCACCAGGGCGGCGGCCGCTTCTTCATCGACGTGCTGCCGGCCCTGGTCTGACCGACTTCTTGGCCTTCGCCGGCGCGCTAACTCTTGCACGCATTCGCTCGCGACTGTGTCATACAGGCGCTTCGAGTTGGAGCCTTGGGCTTCGGGCTGTGGGTTCGTGATCGTGCAGGTCCGCGAGTAGATCGTCGCGTTGCGCTCGGTACGCGCCGTCGTCGAACAGGTTGACCTGCTGCAGCGGGTCGTCGACCAACGAATACAACTCGCCTTCACTGCCGTCGTGCACTGTGCCCGGTCCATACGACGTGCAGACCCACCCGTCGCGCACGATCGTGCGCAGGTGCACGTCGACGCCGAACAACTCGCTGTCCCACGTCGTCAGCACGCGTTCGAAGCCGCGTGCGGAGGCGTCGACGTCGTCGACCGGGAGTGGGCTTCCCTGCATCCAGCGCGGGATATCGACGTTCGCGATCGCGCAGAATGTGGGCGCGAGATCCACCAGACCGACCGGTTTCGTGACCGACGCGGCCGGCTTGCCGGCCACGGGTGCGTGAGCCCAGATGAGCGGCACCCGCATCAATGCGTCGACGTGGTAGGGCCCTTTGAACAACAGGCCGAAGTCGCCCTGGAGCTCACCGTGATCGGACGTGAACACGACATCACACTCGTTGGTCCAGCCGCGTTGGTCGACGCGCCGCAACACCCGGCCGAGCGCTTCGTCGATGAGCTCGACCTCGATGTGGTTGAGCGCATTGACTTCGCGGACCTGATCAGCGGTGAGCGTGGCCGGCACCCATTTACGCGGTGCTTCGTAATTGGACACGAGCGCGCCGTCGTACCAGAGGCGCCAATGCCGAGGCTTGCCGTCGAGGATACGCTCCCGTCTCGATCCGTCGGCGGGATAGCCGTCGGGCAGATCCAGATCGCGCCAGTCGACGCGATGCAACTCAGAATTCGGTGGATCCCACGGATGATGCGGATCGGGAAAGCTCATCCAGCAGAACCAGTCCGCGTCATCGCCGAGCGAATCGAGCCAGGCGATCGTGCGATCGGCGACCCAGTCGGTGTGATACCACTCACGCGGGATCGTGTTGTGCTTGATCTGCGGACCGCCGGTGTCGCCGCCACCCGCCGCATTGACCTCCAAATCCGTGTCGATGACGTTGTAGTAGAGGCCCGGCGCATCACGATGGTGTGTCCGCAGCCACGCCGCGTAGTGCAAGGGCCCGGTGGCGCCGTGCGTCGCCGATTCGAGATGATCGAAGCCGCGATAGTTCCCGATCGAGCCATCGTGGCGACGCGCTTCGGCCCGGTGGACGCCCGCCATTCCCATCCGGTTCTCGTCGAAGCGGGCGAACGGGTCGAGGAAGGGTTGGAAGTGCGATTTGCCGATCAATGCGGTGCGATACCCGGCATCGCTGAGCACGGTCGCCACCGACGGCGCATCGACCGGCAACGGCACACCATTCATCCACACGCCGTGAGTCGCCGGGTACTGGCCCGTGAGGATCGTTGCGCGCGACGGCATGCACACCACTGATTGCGGCTGCGCGCGTTCGTAACGGATACCCCGTGCTCCTATCGCATCGAGCACCGGTGTTCGTGCGACACGGCCGCCGTTGCAACCCAACGTGTCATAGCGCTGTTGGTCCGTCGTGACGAACAGGATCTTGCGGCCCATCGGTCCCCCTCGCTCGAGGGCCGATACGGTCCTCGCCTTGTTCCAAGATGAACTCGCCTTTTTCCAGAATGCCTTTGAGGTGCACGAGTGCCGCACCGGCCGCCCCGCCGATCGTGAGGGCCAGCACCGCGGGCTCGGCATCGACCCCGTAGATCGCGAGGGTGGTGCCGTCCTCGAGGTCGATCACGTCGATGGTGCTCAAGTGATGACGGAACATCGGCGCGGTGATGCGGTACTGGAACCGCCGCAACAGCGGATCGCAAGTGATGATCTCTTCGGGCATCGGCAAGCCTGCTCCGGTCGTCACGATGCGAACGGCGCCGTCGACTCTCGCGTCGGCGATGCCGGGAAACCAGCGGGGCAACGCCACCGCATCGCCCAGAATGGCCCACACTTCAGCGGCCGGACGGTTGATTCGAACATGCCGGCGCACGGTGGCCATCGCGCGGGGAGTGTAGATGCTCTACTCTCTATGCGCGTACCGACGACCACTAGCGAGGCACTCATGGAGTTCGACGCGAACAAGGGTTGGCACATCGTGCAAGCGCGGCTCGATCGCACGACGAACCCGCGACATCGACGGTTGCTCGAGGTGTTGCGCGACCATCTGAAGGCGGAGGCGACCAGTGATTTCGACTTGTTGCTGAGCACGCTCGCACCCGAACCCGACTACAAGTTCTGGGTCGCGGGCAGTGGTTTCGGCGCAGGACCCAAGGGACTCGATGCGGTCACCGCGCACTATCAGAATCTGTACGTCGAGGGCCGCCACGTCTGCGAGTTCGACATCGAACGCATCGTCGTCGACGACGACTGCGTCGTCACCGAAGGATGGTTCAAGCAGCTCTATCCGGGATGGGTGCTCAAGCTCCGCAACGCACCGATCGACGACGAGAGCGCGGTGTACATGGTCACGATGCGCCTCACGTTGTTCTGGCCCTTCGACGAAGAAGGCAGGTTGATCGGCGAGGACAGCTACGGCGACGGTGAGATGTTCCGCAGTGACCGCATCACCAAGCTCGATCCTGCCGACATTCCCGCGGAGTTCTTCCAAAAGGCGTCCTGAGCCCGCGGCCTAGGCCCAGTACGGCCGCGAAGTCTGCATTGCCCGCCGGGCGAACTCCGCGGGCCGTAGCCCGTTGAGGCGCCACGATTCGTTGAGTAGTTCGACGCTGATCGGCCCGCGGTAGCCCGTGGCCTTGACCGCCTCCGCGAAGGCGCCCACATCGAACTCGCCTTTGCCCGGCCAGATACGCCGCGTCATCACTTCGTCGTGCAATGCTCCGGCCACGGGCAGCGCGTCGTCGAATTGGATGTAGCCGATCGCGTCGACGGGCGTTGCCGCAACGTCGGCGAGCGCGTCGGTGCCGCGGAAAACGTGCCAGCTGTCGATCAGGACTCGGGCACGCGCCGCGCCCACCGCGTCGCAGACCGCGCGGGCCGATGCGATGCTCGACACGGGTAGGAACGGCAAGAACTCGAGTGCCAGCCGACCGCCTTCGGCAGCGACGAGGTCCGCGCAACGACCGAAGCGGTCGATGAGCTCATCATCGACCGGTGCCGACACGACGGTCAGCACCCACTCGGCGTGCGCTTCGCCCACCCACCGAGCCACGGCGCGTGCCATGGCCAGTGAGGCCTCCTCGTCGCCGTCCACCGACAGCCCGAGCATCTCGAAACAACGCAGCCCGTGACGTTGCAGCGACCGCGCGACGGTGCCCGGCGAAACCTCGAGTAGGTCGAGCGAATACATGTCGAGACCGACGAGGTCGAAGCCGGCGTCGGCCGACGCGACGAGCAGGTCATCGAGCGACGGCACACTCGTGGTGCCCGCATACGGCGAATACTGGAACAGATTGAGACAGAGCGGGTTCGGGGTCTTGGTCGCTTCGCTCGCTGTTCTCGGCGCTTCGCTCGTCGCCTTGGTCGCTTCGCTCGTCGCCTTGGTCGCTTCGCTCATCTTCTCAGGGCTCCGCTCGTCATGGACCCAGCATGGACCAAAAATGAATCGGGCGGCCTCCGCAGAGACCGCCCGATTCTTCAGATCGACGGGAGCGTCACTTCGACGGAACCGTGGCGAAGCACTTGTAGCTGTCGACGAGCTTGTACGCCTTGGCCTCGACCTTGACCACGGCGCGGCATGGACCGCCGCCCGGGGCACTGAAGTCTTGCGGGTACTTGACCTGTGGGCCGTTGTCTGGTTCGTAGGTGAAGCCGTCGAGGGCAACCTTGCGGATGGCCTCGCCGGTGATGTCGCCGTCGACCTCCTTGGCCATGGCGATGGCCAAGTCGGTGTTCCACCAGCCGATCATCGCACCCAGCGTGACGAAGTCCGGCTTGCCGGCGGCCGCGAGATCGGCCTTGATGGCGTCACCGCCGCCGTCTTCGATCGGTGGGTACTGGGTGATCGTGTAGGTACCTTCGAACGCCGCCGCCAAATCCGCGGAGCTCTCGAGCAGACCGGGCGCGTACGAGACGAAGTTCTGGATCGCACCGGTGTAGCCGGAGGTCTTGAGCGCAACGCTGATGGAGATCGCCATCGAGAACGGCGTCGAGAGCATCACCATGTCGGGCTTCTTGTCGTTGACGAGCTGGACGTACCGGGTGAGTACGGCCGGGTCGATCGAACCGTCCGCCTTCGCCGCGACGTACTCGTTTGCGAGCAGTACCTTGTCCTTGGCGAACAGCTGGTCGTAGAGCGCGCCGCCGGCGCGGCCGGCGTCACTGTCTTCCTGGAGCACGACGAGGGTGTAGTCCTTCTTGCCGGTGATCGCCTGATGCGCCTCGACGAAGCCACCCGATAGCG
This sequence comes from Acidimicrobiales bacterium, assembly GCA_035525225.1. Lineage (GTDB taxonomy): Bacteria > Actinomycetota > Acidimicrobiia > Acidimicrobiales > WLNW01 > DATLFA01. The sequence goes on along the minus strand of DATLFA010000054.1, from coordinate 83,360 downwards.
GGGGATTGTCGAGCTTCACTGCGCCCAGCTTGTTGAAGGCGAAACCCGAGAGGCAACCCTGCACGCCCATACCCCACGCATCGTCACCGCAGAAGCCGGGCATGAACCCCCACCCGAAGTACGGAACCTTTGCGGTCGCGAGGTACGCGTTCGTCTGGACGTTGCGGTCGGACGTGATGAGCAACAGGTTGGCGCCGTTGTTCTCCACGAGATCCTTGGCGCCGTCGAGATTCTTCTGGATGTCTCCGGCATCATCGCGTGAGCCGACGAACTCCAGCTTGCGGCCCCCGATGCAGGTCTTGTTCTCGCGTTCGATGCGAGCAACGATCGCATCTTCCATGCCGGCGTAGTTCTGGGCAGTGGTGACGTTGCCCACCTTGATGGCCGGCTTGCTGGGGTCACACTCGCCTGTTGCTGCGCCGGGCGTCGACGAATCACCGTCGTCACCGCAGGCCGCACCGATGAGCGCGACGACTATCGCCAACGCGACGTACTTCGCGACTTTGTATCGCTTCAAGTTCCCCTCCTCGAGCTGTGCCGAATGGCACCTTGAATAGTGCGACTATAGCCCAGCAGTTCGTCGATCCAGTGCCGGGCGCCACACCACGGCGGCCGGGCCGGTATTCAGGCGAGGACCCCGAGGTACTCGGTCGCGATGCGCTCGGCGTCGACCTCGGACCTGGGGCCGTACCAGGTGATACGCCCAAGGTTGAGCACGGCCACCGAATCGGCGATGTCGAGGAGATCCCTGGCCTTTTCCTCGACGAGCAAGAGCGCGGTGCCCCGGTTCTTGAGCTCGACGAACAGCCCCATGATCTGATCGACGATGAGCGGAGCCAGACCGAGCGACGGCTCGTCGGCGATGAGCACGGCCGGAGGGTTGACGAGCAGCGAGGCGAGGGTGAGGATTTGCTGCTCGCCGCCCGAAAGGTTGCCCGAGGACAGGTTACGGCGCTCGCCGAGGATCGGGAACCGCTCGTAGACCAGCTCGCGGTCCGCGGCACTCGGCAACCACATCTGCAAGTTCTCGCGGACGGTGAGACCGGGGAAGATTCCGCGTGCCTCGGGGGCGAGCACGATGCCCATCTGCGCCCGCTTGTGCGCGCCGAGCTTGGTGATGTCCCGGCCTTCGAACTCGATCGAGCCCGCGGTCGCTGCGACCCGTCCTGCTGCGGTGAGACACGTGGTCGACTTCCCCGCGCCGTTGGGCCCGAGCACCGCGGTGATGTGGCCCTTGGGCACCGACAGCGTCACTCCTCGCAACACTTCGACGAGGCCGTAGCCACTGCGCACGTCGCGCAGCGCGAAGGTGATCTCGGCATCCGGAACGTAGAGGTTTGCCGGGAGCGGTGCGGCCGGGTCGACCCGCTCGGTGATCGTGATCGCCGGCGTCGGTTTCGCAGCCTTCGACCTTCGTTTGTCGCGACGTGCCCGATTCTGCATGGCGGTGATCGCCAGCACGCCATCGGGTTGGCGGGCCAACTGAATCGCACCGAGACCGAACAGGATCTGCGAGACCGACGTCGCGGTAGACGAGCCCAACCCGTCCCAGTGAAGGAACGACGGAAAGAAGGCGAAGTGGAAGCCGTTGTTGAAGAACGGGTCGCTCGCGGCGAACGCCACGCCGGCCAACATCGCGCCGTGAGGCTTGCGGATGCCGAACAATACGACAATCGCCAGCCAGGCCAAGGTCGTACCGGTGGGGAAGTTGACGCTCGTGATACCGCCGTTCTGGGTGGCGACCAGCACTCCGCCGAGGCCGGCGACGGCCGCGCTCAGTGCAAAGATCGACAGCTTCGTGCGCGGTATGGAAAGGCCCGACGTGGACGCCGCCGCCTCGCTGTTGCGCACTGCGGTGATCGTGCGACCGCTCGACGACCGCTGCAAGTTGCGAACGAGGAGGGCCAACAGCGCGAGGATGATCATCATCGTGAAGATGTAGGTGCGTCGGTCACTCAACTCGATGGGGCCGAGCTTGGGTTGGCTGATCAACCAGCCGCTCTGGCTTCGCCGCAACCATTGCCACCGGAACAAGATCTCGTCGCCCACGAAACCGAGCGCGAGGGTCGCGAGCGCCAGCGGCAAACCGCCGATACGCAACGCCGGCAACGCAACGATGGTGCCGATGGCAGCGGCCGCCAACATGCCCGCGATGAGGGCGAGGCCCCAGGGCCAGCCGCTGGCTACGGTCAGTCGGCCCACCAACATTGCCGCCACTGTCACGAAGCTGGCTTGCGCCAAGCTCACCATGCCGCCCTGGCCGGTGACGATGACAAAGCTCATGAAGACCACCGCGAACGACAGGCCGGTGGCGAAGCGCCCGAGCCAGAAGTTGTTCAAGATGAACGTCACCCAGATGATGAACAACCCGACGGCGATCGCCCACGGCAACGCGACGCGCCAGCCCGGCAGGTCGGACGTCCAGTTGGTCGGCGGCGTCTGGATCGCGACGACTCCGCCGCGACGAGTGCGGTCGCGGGCGAGCCATAGGAGACCGACGAAGAGCAGCACGAACGGCACGGCGTTGGCCATGCCGGGGAAGTCTTGCCTCACGCTGTCGGGCAAATAGCTCTGCACCAGAGCGGTTACGACCCCGAGCAAGATGCCACCGACGAACGCGAGCGGCACCGACCGTAGGCGACCCAGCACAACTGCTGCGGCCGCGATGAACATCGTGAGGTTGAACACTTCGATGCGCAGGGATTGCAAGATGGGCGCCCCGACGACACCGGCGAGGCCGGCGAGCACTGTCCCGATGATCCACGCGACCGCCGACGTCTTCGCGTCGTTGACACCGCGCAAGGCGGCAAGGTCGGGGCGGTCCACCACTGCTCGCATCTGGAGCCCGAGCCGGGTACGGCGCAGGATGTACCACAACGAAACGGCCACGATGACGGCCACGATGATCACGATGATCTGGTTGTCGTTGATCTGGATGTTGCCGGCCTTGTGAACATGCGCCGGCGATCGCCAGATGCCCGGGGGCAGGTTGGCCTGCGAGGGATCCTTCAGGTTCCAGTCGAAGGTGCTGATGCCACCGAGCACGATGTAGTTGGTCAGCGCGGGTAGCGCAACGAGCAAGCCGACAGTGCACATGATCTTGGCTTCGTCGGTGGCTCTCGCCAGTGGACGGAACACGAGCACATTGAGCACCAATCCGAACAACGGACAGAAGATGACGATCGTCAGGATGAAGACGAGGAGACGATTCCATCCGAGCCCGGTATTGAGTTGGTAGAACATCATCGCTGCGACGTACGCAATAGCGCCGTAGGCGAAATTGAAGATGCCGGTCGCCGTATACGAAACGGCGAGTCCAGATGCGATGAGCGCGTAGATCGCACCGCCGGCCAAGCCGACGATGATGTAGGTGATGAGATCCTCCACAGCTGCCCCTTAACCGAGGTAGGCCGCGCGAACGGCGGGGTTGCGACTCACGTCGTCGGGTGAACCTTCAGCGATGACCTCACCCAGATTGAGCACCGTGACGCGATCGGAGAGATCCATGACGAACGGAACGTCGTGCTCGACCAGCAACACCGCAGCACCGGTGCTGTCTCTGAAATCGCGCACGATCTGCGCTAAGCGACGCGACTCGTGTTCTTCGAGACCCGAAGTCGGCTCGTCGAGCAACAAGGCCCGAGGTCGGTCGACGATCGCCCGGGCGAGCTCGAGAAGGCGGATCTTGCCGATCGGCAGGCTGCCCGCCGGATCTTGGGCGACGTCGCCCAGGCCGCACTGCTCGACGACGGCGCGCGCCCGCGTCCGGCGCTCGGCTTCGATGCGCTTACGGGCGGGGAAGGCGACGAGATCGGCGATGAGCCCACCGCCGCCGCCGTGGTAGTCGAGCGCGACCAAGACGTTGTCCTCGACCGTCAACCAACCGAAGGGCTGCTGGCGTTGGAACGTGCGCCGGATGCCGTTGCGGCTGCGCCACACCGCGCTGCGGCTCGTGATGTCCGTACCGTCGAAATGCACGGTGCCCGACGAGGGCGGTCGCATACCCGTGATCGTGTCGAACAGCGTGGTCTTGCCGGCCCCGTTGGGCCCGATGAGACCGCGGATCTCGCCCGCCGGCACCGCCATCGAGGCGCGATTGACGGCGATGACGCCGCCGAAGCGCACGGTGACGTCTTCGACGCTGATCAGCGAGCCGTTGGTGGTCGCCATACACCCCCCAAGTTCAAGCGACAGACGGTACACAACCGCGGGGCATCGGTCACACTTAGCTGGTCGGCAGCCTCGCGCGAGCGCTCGGCGCCGGCCCCGGCCCTAGGTGATTACGTGCTGGTCCTTCAGCCGGGCGATCTCGTCCCAGTCGAGACCCAACTCGAGGAGAACTTCCTCGGTGTGCTCGCCGTGCTCGGGCGCCCGTAGCGAACGCACCGGCGTCTCGTCGAACTGCGCCGGGGGTGCCACCAATTGGTAGCTGCCGTCGCCGGCCGGACCGATGTAGCCGTTGGCCACGACCTGCTCGTCGTCGTAGAGCTCGCCCGCTCGCTGGAACGGCTCCCACGGCCCGTCGAAACCAGCCAGTCGGGGCATCCACTCGGCGTAGGTGAACGAGGCGAACACCGCGGTCAGGATCTCGAGCAGCTCGTCGGCGTTGGCGTTGCGGACGGTCGCGTCGTAAAAGCGGGGATCCTCGATCAGGTCGACGCGATCGATGTGCTCGCAGAACCTCCGCCAATAGCGGTCGGGTTCGAGCAGTACGAAGGTGATGTGGCGCCCGTCTTCGGTGCGAAACGTCGAGGTCAATGGGTTCCAGCCCGACGGCCGAGTCGGTGCCCGGCCGAGGTAGCCGGGGTTGCGCGCCGAAAGCACATCGAACGCGAGACCCCACAGCGCGGTGGACAGCAATGACACGTCCACCACCGATCCCTCGCCGGTACGTTCCCTCTTGAACAACGCAGACGCGATGCCGAATGCGAGGTTCATCGCGCCTTGGTTGTCGCCGAATGCCGGACGTTGCAGAATCGGGTCATCGAGGTCGGCCGGCGTGAGCGCCAGCCCCACTCCGCCGCGGGCCCAGTAGGCCGACGCGTCATATCCGGCGCGATCGGCACCGGTTCCGCGCACGCCGAACCCATGGCCGCGGGCGTAGATGATGCCCGCATTCACCGCACGCACGTCGGCCACATCGAGGGAAGCCGCGCGCAACGCGCGGGGCCGTAGGTTCGTGACGAAGACGTCGGCGCGTTCGATCAGACGCAACAACAACGCGCGCCCGTCGGGGCGCGTGATGTCGAGGCCGATGCTGCGCTTGCCGCGATTGGCGTGCTCGATCTTGACGTTGACCGCACGCCCGTCGACACCGAGCGTCGCGGTGTGTAGGTGCCGGTACGGGTCACCGGTGACGGGGTGTTCGATCTTGACCACCTCTGCACCGAAGTCGCTCAACACCGCGGCAGCCGACGGCACGAACACATGGGTCGCCACCTCGACGACTCGCACTCCCTCGAACATTCGAAGCTCTCCCTTCCCACAGTTCTTGTGTTATTCGATGGGGCTCGGCAGTTGTTTACACTGCCTCGGGATGACTGCGCCGGGGGATGTCGCAATCGAGGCTCCCCCGCTACTCCACGTGCTGCGTGGACGTGATCGGGAGGCCATCGAGCGTCACCCCCGCTACGAAGCCGCAGTTCTGTTCGTCGTCATGGCCGGTGTCGCGGCGAGCTCGTTCGCCAACATGTTGCTCGTTGCCGCGCTCCCTGCGATCTCCGACGACCTCCGCAGCCCCACGAGCGTCGTCGCGTGGGTCAACATCGCACCCGCGATCGCGTTCGGCGTCAGTATGCCGTTGTTCGGCAAGCTCGGCGATCTCTACGGACACCGGCGCGTCTTCATCTGGGGCTGGGCCGTCGCCACCGTTCTCGCGTTCGCCACCGCGTTCTCCCCCAACGTCGCCTCGCTGATCGTGTTGCGCACCGCGTCACAACTCGCCGGCGCCTCGACGTCGCCGGCCGCGTTCGGGATCCTGGCGCGCATTCTCGCTCCCGCGGATCGCGGCCGCGCGTTCGCCAGGGTGGTCACGGTCATGTCGGCGTCACCCGTGATCGCGATCGTGGTCGGTGGTCCACTCGTCGATTCCATCGGGTGGCGGCCGATGTTCGTCGGGCAGGCCGCCATCGCGGCGGTCGCGGTGATCGCCGCGGTGCCACTACTTCCCGAAACGCCGCGCCGGCCCGACGTCCGCTTCGACATCGCCGGCGCGATGGCACTCACGGTCGCCGTGGTCGGCCTGCTGTTCGCCCTGAATCGTGTCGGCGACTGGGGCGTCGATCATCGCGCCGTCCAGACGACGGCGGTCCTCGGCGCCGCGGGGCTGGCCGCGTTCGGATTCGTCGAGCGCCGCGCCGCCGAACCGCTGTTGCGGCCCTCCTGGCTCGTTCGTCGCGACGTGGGCGCAGCGGTGGCGACCAACTTGCTCGTGCACGTCACGCTGATGGGTTTGTCGACGACGGGAGCGTTCATGCTCAGACGCGTCTTCGGCTATGGCACCGGCGCCGTCGCGCTGCTCTCGGGCATACGGCCCGCGGCCTTCTCACTGGCGGCGAGTATGTCGGCCCGACACGCGCGCACCATCGGGACCCGCTGGGTACTGCTGTCGGGCAACGTCGTACTGGTCGTCGGATGTGTCGTCACCGCGGTGGGCGTGCAGCGGCACTCGATCGCAATGGTCGTGATCAGCATCGTGTTGACCGGATTCGGCGCGGGCTACGGACGACCGGGTCTGGTCACCGCCATAACCAACGCAGTCGACGACGGCGACGCCGGGGTCGCCAACGGCGTGTTGAGCATGGCCGGTCAACTCGGGTCGAGCGTCGGTCAGACTCTCTTGATCGCCGTGATCGGTACCAGCGCGGCCGCCGGTGCGTTCGTCAACTCGGCCTGGACCGCCGCCGCTTTCGCCGCGCTCGCCCTCGTCATGTCGGCGTTGATCGTCTACGGCGACGCCGCGACGTGAGCCCTGCTTGCGGACACACCCATGACGTGCGCGGGCCGATCGAGCAGCGCCATGGTCGCGGCCACCGCGACCACCATCGCCGCGGTCACCGCCCACCCGATGCGCATCTGATCGAGCATCGCGTGCCCACTCGCGTCGCCCAGAATCGCGATCACGAGCGCGATGCCCACCGCGTTGCCGATTTGTAGGGTCATACGGTTCGCCGCGCTCGCGACCGACAAGTCGGCGCCCTCGACGCCACGAACGCACGCGGATCCGATCATCGGATACGTGAGCCCCATGCCGAAACCGATCAACGTGCCACCGGGCAACCATTCACGCACGAACTCCGGCTGCGCGCCAACGCGCCACGCGAACCACGCCAAGCCGCTGGCGACGACGAGCGCCCCGGGCACCGCAACCGCGCGTTCTCCATACCGATTGCCCAGACGCCCGCCGAACCACGACGTGACCATCGACGCGACGGCCAGGGGCAACAACCCGAGACCCGCGTCCACGATGTCGTAGTCCCAGACCTCGCGCAGGAAGAGCACCGTCCCGAACAGGAGTGCGCCCGTTGCTCCGCCGTAGAGCACCGACGCGATGTTGGCCAACGCGAAGCTGCGGTTGCGGGTGAGCTTCATCGGTAGCACGGGCACGGGATGCACACTCGAGCGGCGCCAGAACCACACTGCCGCCGCGACGGCAAACGCGAGCGCGCCGATCGTGCGGGCGTCGGCCCAGCCCCAATCACGAGACTGCAAAACGCCGAGCGAGAATGCCGACAAGCTCACCACGACGAGCAGCGAGCCGAGAAGGTCGGGCAACGGACCCGATTTGACCCGCCTCGTCTCGGGCAGTGAGCGGATGCCGGTGATCCACGACAGCACCGCCAGCACCGGCGCGATGAAGAATGCGGCACGCCAACTGGACTCCTGTATGAGCAACGCGCCGACGGTCGGCCCCGCGATACCGCCAACCGATGCGAGCACGCTGTAAAAGGCCGTCACCGTGACCCGCTGCTCGACCGGCACGGCTTCGAGCAACAGCCCGAGCGTCGACGGCACAAGGCATGCGGCCGCGGCGCCCTGGCCGACGCGTCCGACGATGATCACCCATACCGAGGGCGCCAGACCGGCGAGCGTCGACGACACCGACATGATGCCCAGGCCCCACAGGAAGATCCTGCGCCGGCCGAGATGGTCGGCGAGGCGCCCTGCGGGCACCAGCAACGCGCCGAACACGATGGTGTACACGGACAAGACCCAGCCCATCACGCGGAGCTCGGTGCCAGGGAAGTCGCGGCGCATCGAGTCGAAGGCCACGCTCATCACGGTGAGGTTGATCGACACGACGAGCGCGCTCAGTGCCGACGAGATCCATGCGAGAGAAGTGCGCGTGCTGCTCATTCGGACCCCGCAGCAGACCGTACACAGTGCGCCGCCGCGGCGACGCACCCCCCGCCCGATGTCACTCGGATGAGAACTTTTCGAACATGGGCGCGGCGATCCGTCCCGGATGTTGCGTCAGTACGGCTTGTCACCCTTGATGACGACCCGATGCATCCGCCGCCGTGCGCTGTAGTCGGCGACCGCGTAGTGCTGCACGAGGCGGTTGTCCCAGAAGGCCACCGAGCCCGGCCGCCATCGGAACCGGCACTGGAACATCGGGTCGCGCGCGTGATCGAACAGGTAAGGCAGCAACACTTCGTTCTCACGCTCGGTCAAACCGACGATCCGCGCCGTGTAGTTGCGATTTACGAACAAGACCTTGCGGCCCGAGTCGGGGTGCGTACGCACCACAGGGTGCTCGACCGGGGGATTGACCTTCGCGCGCTCTTCGAGCTTGCTCGGTCCGTTGACCGGATCCGTCCGGAACAACTTGGGCGCAAAGACGCGGTAGTCGTGCAATGCCGTGAGGCCGTCGAGCATCTCGCGAAGTGGCGCGGACAGCGCATCGTACGCGGCACCCATGTTGGCGAAGCAGGTGTCACCGCCATACGGAGGCAACACGACGGCGCGCAGCACCGTGCCCATCGGTGGCGTGGGGATGAAGGTCACATCGGTATGCCATTCGTCCGCGCCTTTGCCTTCGGCATCGGCGGCGCCGTCGAAATCGATCACGTGGACCGCGGGTGCTTCGGGAGTCGGGCGCTCGCCGAAGGGAAAGATGTCGGGCTCGCCGAAGCGGCTCGCGAACCGATTGTGCGCGAGGTCGTCAATGTGCTGATCACGGAAGAAGATCGCGCCATATTCGAGCAACGCGCCGCGAAGCTCGAGATAGGTCGCGTCGTCGATCGGTTGGGTGAGATCGACACCGTGGATCTCTGCGCCACAACCCGCGGTGAGCGGCCGGACCTCGACCGAGATGGCAGACTTCGTCATGACCGCACACTATCGCTGTCATTCCGACGACCCGGGGGGAACCGTGCTCGACCGCACCAACGTGCTATTCGACTGGAGCGAGCAAGCCGACCCGGCGCGCGCCGCGCTCATCATGGTCGATCTCCAGAACGACTTCGTACACGCTGACGGCTGGGTGGCACAGCAACAGGTTCCGGGGTTCATGGGCGACACGGGCATCGAAGCCGTGCTCGACCGGTCGAAGGCCCTGCTCGACGCGGCGCGCCGAGCCGAGGTGTTGACCGTCTTCGTACGCATGCTCGGCGACGACAAGTACCTGTCGCCCGCTCTCTATGCCCAGTACCGGCGCAACCACGGTCACGAGCGCCCACCGTGCGTACAGGAAGGCACTTGGGGAGCCGACTTCTACGGTGAGTTGCGCCCCGACGGACGGCCGAAGGAGTTCGTCCTCGACAAACACCGGTACAGCGCGTTCATCGGCACGCGGCTCGATCAGCTCCTACGCAGCAACGGCGTACAGACACTCGTCGTGTGCGGCGTCGCGACAACCGGTTGTGTGGAGTCGACCATCCGTGATGGGTTCATGCACGATTACTACGTCGTCATCGCACGCGACGCGTGCGGCGACTACGAGGCGGCGCGGCATGCCAATGCGCTGAGCAAGCTCGACCTCTCGTTCGGGACGGTCGTTTCCGTTGCCGACATCGCGCAGCGTTGGGATCGAGCCGTTTCGAGAGCGGGAAGCGAGGCCCGAGCGGCCTCTTCCAGAGCGGGAAGCGAGGCCCGAGCGGCCTCTTCCAGAGCGGGAAATTAGGCATGACGCGCGTCGGCGTCATTGCTCCGCACGCCGTCGCAATCCGTGATCTCGCCTCATTCGCGGTCGGACTCGCCGATCTCGGCTATAGCGACTTCTGGGCGGGCGAGAGCGATCGCGCCGACGGCATCGCTCCCCTGGCCATCGCGGCTGCGTCGGAACCTCGCCTCTCGTTCGGCACGGCGATCGTGCCCGTCTACACCCGCGGCCGGGCGTTGCTCGCGCAAACCGCGGCGACGCTGGCGTCGGCCGCGCCAGGCAGGGTCACGATCGGCCTCGGCGCGTCGTCACCCGCGATCGTCGAGGGCTGGAACAGCATTCCCTTCGTCGATCCGCTCGCGCGCGTTCGCGACTCCGTGCGCTATCTGCGACGCGCGTTGAGCGGAGAGAAGGTCGACGGTGGTTTCCGGCTCGGGCTCGTGCCCGACCCCGTGCCGGCGCTGGCGATCGGCGCGCTGCAACCACAGATGCTGCGCCTCGCCGGCGGCGAGGGCGACGGCGTGGTGCTCACCTCGCTCGGCGCCGACGACGTCGCGCCGTTGCTCGAACGTGTCGCCCCCGCGCGCAGCGACTTCGCAGTCATCGCGTGGGTGACCGTGTGTGTCGTCACCGATCGGGCCGATGATGAACGCGCGCTCGCCGTCGCGCGCCGGCGCGTCGGTCGCTACCTGCTGACACCGACCTACGCTCGGTACCACCGATGGCTCGGCCGCGGGGACCTGCTCGACCGCATGGGCGCCAACCCCGACGATGCCCCCGAGCAACTGATCCGCGATCTCGTGGTCATCGGTTCGCCGGATCAATGTCGCGCGCAGCTCGAACGGTACGTCGAAGCAGGCGTCACCACCCTGCTCTACGAAGTAATGCCGCTACCCCACTCTGATGGGGGCCGCTCGGGCCCCGGTGTCGCAGACCTGGCTGCAACCTTGAGCGTGTTGCCGACTAACTTCCGATCCGATGGACGCTCGATACCCACCTGAAGCGATCGCATTCGGTGCCGAGGTACGCACCTGGATACGAGACAACTTGCCGTCCACCACCGACCGCGAGTCGTTCATGTCCGAGTGGACCGGCAAGCTCTTCGACGGCGGCTTCGTCTGCGCGTCGTGGCCGAAGGACTACGGGGGTCGCGGGTTGTCGGTCGTCGAGCAAGTGGTGCTCAACGAAGAGTTCGCTCGCGCGAAGGCACCGATGCGCGTGTCGTCGCTCGGCGAGATCCTCGTCGGTCCCACGCTGTTGCAATGGGGAACGGAGGAACAGAAGCACGAATTCCTACCGCGCATCCTCGAGGGCGAGATCGTGTGGTGCCAGGGATTCAGCGAGCCTGACGCCGGGTCCGACCTCGCGTCCCTGCAGACCAGCGCCGTTCGCTCGGGCGACGACTGGATCATCGAGGGAACGAAGATCTGGACGAGCGAGGCCGAAGACTCCGACTACATGATCCTGCTCGCCCGCACCGACGCCGAGGTCACACCCCGGCACGCCGGCATCACGTTCTTCCTCCTTCCCATGCACCAACCCGGCATCGAGGTCATCGCGCTGCCTCAGCCCGACGGCACGAGGGGCTTCAACCGCGTCGAGATCAAAGGGGCGCGATGCCCCGATGCCAACGTGGTCGGCGGCACCGGCAACGGGTGGAAGGTGGCGATGACCACCCTTGGCTTCGAACGCGGCACCAGCGCGGCTTCGAGCTATGAGCGGCTGAAAAGCGAGCTCGACGACATGATCGCCATCGCCAAGTCGCAGGGCCGCAACACCGATTCCGTCGTTCGTCAACAGTTGGCATGGGCATGGAGCAAGGTCGAGATCTTGCGCATGTCGAGCCTGCGCATCCTCACTGAAGTCGTCCACGATCGGCACACGCGCGAGACGGCAGCGCTCGAGGCCATGAACAAGCTGTACTGGACCGACTACGACAAGGCCGCGCAGAACATGGCAATCGGTCTGCTCGGTCCCGCGGGTCAGATCCTCACCGGGAAGCCGGACGACGAACGCCGCGCCGCCGTGGGCTTGGGGCGCCGTGAGCCGATCCATCACTACCCCGTGAGTCCGATGCAATCGTCGTTCTTCTTCTCGTTGTCGCAGTCGATCTACGGCGGGACATCGGAGATCCAACGCAACATCGTCGCGGAGCGAGTGCTGGGTCTGCCCCGCGACCAACGATGAGCGGGCCCGAGCGGGGGCCCGAGCGGCCCTTTGAGCGGGATGTCGGGCTGCGCGCGTACAACAGGGGCACCTCGTTGTGGGATCTCATCGATCGCCGGGCCGACGCCACCCCTGATCTCGTGCTCGCGGTCGACGAAATCGGCCGGAGCATCACCTTCGGCGAGTACCGCAGGCGCGTGCTCGAGACCGCGGCCGGCTTCGCTGACCTCGGAGTCGAACCCGGCGATGTCGTGTCGTGGATCTTGCCCACGTGGATCGAGGCGACCATCGTGACCGGTGCGCTCGACCGGCTCGGGGCGGTACAGAACCCGATGCTGAACATCTACCGCGACCGCGAGGTCGGTTTCATCGCCGCGCAACTGCGAACGAAGTGGTTCATCGTCACCGGGCAATGGCGCAGCTCGACTACGAGGCCATGGTGCGTCAGTTCTGCGACAACGTGGTGTGTGTCGAGCGCGGTCAGCCACTACCCAAGGGCGATCCGGCGACCTTGCCGCCACCGCCAGCAGATACAGAACGCATCGCGTGGATCATGTACACGTCGGGCACCACGGCCTACCCGAAGGGCGCGATGCATCGCCACGTATCGGTCGCGTCGATGACGCACTCGATGTGCCACCGTCTCGCCATCACGCCGCAGGACCGCAGCGCGCTGGCGTTCCCGTTCGCTCACCTCGGCGGCATCAACTGGTTGATGGCCGCGCTGATGAGCGGCTGTCGCATAATTCTGATCGAATCGTTCAACGATCCCGACGCAATACCGACGCTCAGCCGCGAAGGCGTGACCCTTGCCGGCGTCACGACCGCATTCCACCTCGCCTATCTGGCGGCCCAGCGCGCCCAACCCGGCGTGCCGCTCTTTCCCGACGTGCGGGCGTACCCCGGCGGTGCCGCACCGAAGCCTCCGCAGTTGCACTACGACCTCGTCCGCGAAGTGGGCGGTGTCGGCATCGTGGCCGGCTACGGGCTGACCGAAGGAGCGATGCTCGGCATGTCCGCGGTGTGGGACCTTCCCGACAAACTGGCGCACACCGAAGGCCGCGCGGCTGACGGCATGGAGATCGTCGTGATCGGCGACGACGGTGCGATGCTGCCGCCGGGTGTCGACGGCGAGTTGCGTGTCCGGGGTCCACACATGTTCGTCGGTTATGTCGACCCGGAGCTCACTGCGGCAGCGTTCGACGAGAACGGGTTCTTTCGCACCGGCGACATCGGCCATCTCGATGCGGACGGTTACGTGGTGATCACCGGCCGGCTCAAAGACGTCATCATTCGCAAGGGCGAGAATATCAGCGCGAAGGAAATCGAAGACCTGCTCTACGAACACCCCAAGGTCAGCGACGTAGCCGTCATCGGGCTGCCCGACACCGCGAGCGGCGAACGGGTATGTGCCGTCGTCGCCTGTGTACCGGATGTGCAGCCGCTCAGCCGGACCATCGCGAGATCGTGTAGGCCGAATCGACGACCGCGATGTGGGAGTACGCCTGCGGGAAGTTGCCGAGCGCGCGGTCGGTCCGCGGGTCGTAACCCTCGCTGAGCAACCCTGTCGGCCCCGCAAGCGTCAACATTTGCTTGAACAAGTCGTACGCGTCGTCGAGACGGCCCGAACGCACGTAGGCCTCGATGAGCCAGCCGGTGCAGAGATGAAAGCCCGAGTCGTGACCGGCGATGCCGTCGTCGTAGCGGTAGCGGAACACCGTGGGGCCGTCGCGCAGCGCCACCTCGATGGCGCGCAGTGTTGCCCGCGCCCGCGGGTCGTCGACCGAGAGCATCCCGCTCGACACGATCTGCAGCACCGACGCGTCGAGCTCGGGCACCCCGTAGGCGACCACGAAGCTGCCGACCTTGTCGTCCCAACCGTGTTCCAACACGTCATTGCGGATCTCTTCGCGAAGGGCGATCCACTCGGCGCGTGCTTTGCCACCATTGCGCTCGCTGATCGTGATCGCACGATCGACGGCCATCCAACACATCACCTTGGAATGGACGTGCTGGCGAGGAGCGATTCGCACCTCCCAGATGCCATGGTCGGGCTCGCGCCATCGTCGGCTCACCGCGCCGACCATCATCTCCGCTACCGCGAGTTGACGGCGATCGAGTACGACACCGCTCTCGCACAGCTCGTACAACAGATCGAGCACGGGCCCGAACACATCGAGTTGCACTTGGTGCAGCGCCGCGTTGCCGACGCGTACTGGCCGGCTGCCGGCGTAGCCGGGCAGCTGCGCCAAGACGGCTTCGACGCCGAGCTCGGCGCCGTTGACCGAATACAGGGGCATGATGCGGTCCGCGTCGGGCACTTTCTCGAAAACGGCGGCCAACCAGGCGATGAATTGCATCGCCTCCTCGTTGCTGCCGAGCCGCACGAGCGCGCGAGCCGAGAGTGCGCCGTCGCGCAACCAGGCGTAGCGATAGTCCCAATTGCGCACCCCGCCGAGATGCGCCGGCAGGCTCGTGGTCGCAGCCGCCAGGAACGCGCCCGTCGGGTGGTAACACAGGCCCTTCAGCGTGAGCGCGCTGCGGCGGGCCGCGTCGGCCTCGATAGCGGGCAGGCGCAGACGCGCCGCCCACGCACTCCACGCATCCTTCGCCCGCTGGCGGCGCATCGACTCGGGGTAGTAGTCGTCGCCAAGTTCGCGGGTGCCACAACGCAACTCGAACAGGACGGGCCCGTTGCGCAGATCGACCTCCGCGGACGCGGTCGTGTGCACGCCATCTTCGCGGAAGGTCCACTCGACACCCGGCGCCCGCAATGCGATCGGCAGTGAAGACCCGGTGGCGACGAGACCGATCGGCCGTTCTTGCTCGTCGCGCTCGATGGTCATGCTCACGGGACCCATCGAGTAGTCGGGTCGAGGTGCGAACGTGACGCGCGCGACCTCGGTACCCGCGAGACAGCGAAGCAACCGCAGCGGCGCGTTCTGGTCTTCGCGCTCGGCCGGCGGATCGTCGAAGTAGTCGTGCACGGTGAAGCCGGGCCAGCGCGTCTGGACGATCATCGAGTCGCCGACGTAGCGCTGCGAGAGTGGCACCGCGTTGCGAGCCGACGCGACATCGAAGTAGCCCGCCGGCTCTCCGCCGACGAGCTCGGCGAACAACGCCGGCGAGTCCGGCCGAGGGAAGCACAGCCACACGATGCGCCCCCGGGGATTGACGATGGCCGTGTGTTTGCCGTTCGACAACAGGGAATGACGCTCGATCGGAAGTGCACCGGTGCCGAGAACCCAATCTTTGCGCGCCTCGTAGAGCTGGGCCAGCAGGTGCGAGACCTGATCGGTGTCGGCGAGGCGGAATGAGGCATGCGTCGCGCCTTCACCGACCTTGACACCGAGATCAGGACCCGACAACGTGACAAATGCATCCTCGTCGGTGACGTCGTCGCCGAGGTACAACACCGCAGCTGCGCCGACCTCTTGGCGCAAACGAACCAGGCTGTCACCCTTGTTCGCGTGCACGACCGCCAGCTCGACGACCATTTTCCCGTGCTTGACATAGACGCCTTCACGCGTCGCGGGCCCCTTGAGGACCGCGTCGACGACCGCAGATGCCGTCTCGCGATCGGCCGTGCGATAGTGCAGCGCCACGCTGGCCGGCTTGACCTCGAGGCCGATGCCGTCGTGGTGCTGTGCCAGCTTGTCGAGCTCTCGGCTGATGTCGGCGAGACGATCGCGAGCAGCCTCATCGATATCGATCGAGATGCCGACGTCGAACTCGGAGCCGTGACTGCCGACGAGATGTACCTCACTCGGCAGGCGACTCAGCAACGCCAGATCGCGCAACGACCGGCCCGACACCACCGCCACGTGGGTGTGCGGCAACCCCGCCATCAAGCGCAACGCGCGCAACGAGTCGGCATTGCCGGTTGCGCGAGTGGGGTCATCGACTAGCGGCGCGAGTGTCCCGTCGAAGTCACAGCCCACCAGTAGGACGGCAGCGCGAGCAAGTTCGCGTACACGATTGTCGAGCGCCGCGTCCGTTTCGGGCATCAGCGCACGGAGCGGAGCGCTCCGAGAAAGGACTCGGTCCAGTGGTAGACGTCGTGGCCTTTCACTGCGTGCCGTAGTCGTTGCATGCGCCGGTTGGCCAGCGGTCGGCTGCGGCGCAATGCCGCGGTGATCGCAACCTTCATGTCCTCGATGTCGTGGGGATTGACGAGATCCGCGGCGCCGAGCTCACGAGCCGCGCCGGCGAACTCGGACAAAACGAGCGCACCGCCCCCGTCGACACGGGACGCGACGTATTCCTTGGCAACGAGATTCATGCCGTCGCGCAGCGGGGTCACCAACATGACATCTGCTGCGCAATACAACGCCACGAGCTCTTCCATCGGAATCGATCGATGCAAGTAGTGCACCGGGGTCGTACCCACGCGAGCGAATGATCCGTTTATCTCCCCAACCATACGCTCGACGATCTCCCGTTGACACAGATAGTCGTGCACATTTTCGCGGCTGGGCACCGCAATCTGCACCAGGACGACCTTCTGTGGGTCGAGCACGCCCTCTTCGAGCAGCTCGCGAAAGGCACGCAGTCGCAAGTCGATGCCTTTGGTGTAGTCGAGACGGTCGACGCCGAGCAGCACGTGCTCTGGTGAGCCGAGGCCTTGGCGGATCTCGACGGCCCGCTCCTGTACCGACGGCGACGCCGCCAGCGTTTCGAACGGTTCGAGATCGATCGACACCGGGAATGCGCCGACCTGCACGACGCGGCCCTCGTAATTCAGGGAATGTCCCCGACCGGTCGCGCCGACGAGGCGGGCCAAACGGCGGAAGTTTGCCGCAGCCGTCGGCTCTTGGAAGCCCACGACGTCGGAGCCGAGCACGCCCCGCAGGATCTCCTTGCGCCACGGCAGCTGCATGAACAGCTCCTGCGGCGGAAAGGGAATGTGCAAGAAGAAACCGATACGCAGGTCGGGACGCCGGGCCCGCAACATCTCGGGCACCAACTGCAGGTGATAGTCGTGGACCCAGACCATCGCACCGGGTGACGCAGCCTCGACGGCGGCCGATGCGAAGAGCTGATTGACCCGAACGTACGCGTCCCACCACGCCTTGTTGAACGTCGGTTTGCGGATGGCGTCGTGGTAGAGGGGCCACAGCGTGTTGTTCGCAAAGCCGTCGTAATAATCGTCGATATCACCGGCCGCGATCGCGACATCACGCAGCCGGACGCCCTCGTATTCGTTGGGTACGGCACCGCCATTTGCGCTGCCCGACGCTCCGATCCATACCCCGTGTCCGGCGGACAGCGCCGGCAGCAGCGCCGCCACCAATCCTCCGGGACTGCGCACCGCTTCGCCGTCGGCGATGCTGACGGGCAGGCGGTTGGCCAGCACCAAGAAGTCCGAGACCAGTGGGTCCACCCTCGTGGGCAAAGGGCCGCCGTCGGGCGTGATTTCCGCCCCGTCGGAGTTGCGCAGGTCGATGATCGTCATTTCTGGACTCCTCCACGACCGTGCGGATTGCGACCGCAAAGGCCGGACGTCGGAAATCGCCCGGTTGGTTGTTCCGCTTGGTTGTTCCGCGAACCCGCCGGCCCGAAGAATGTTGCAATTGCGTTACGACCCTACCCACCAGATTGGTCCCAGTAAACCCCCGGCAGATTAACTATAGGAATAATAAACAGCCGTAGGTTGCGGCCCTGGTCGCGGGCTCAGGCGCGCCCCGGGACCGACGCGAGGGGCTCATTCAAAGGTCGGGCTGGCCAATTTGGCCCAGCATCCTCCGTCGACGGGGATGACCGCACCGTTGACGTAGGACGACTCGTCGGAGGCCAGCCAGGCGGCGGCGTCGGCGATCTCGTCGGGTCGACCCAACCGATTCTGCGGGATCTGCGCCTCATAGCCCGCGAGACCGACGGGCTTCGTATCGAGCCACATCGCGAACGCGGGTGTCCCCATCGAACCGGGAGCGATGGCGTTGACCCGCACGCCCGTACTCGCGTACTCGACCGCGGCGCAGCGCGTGAGCATGATCACGGCCGCCTTGGCCGAACCGTAGGCGCTGAGGCGAGGCACTGCTCCGAGGCCGGCCGCCGACGCCGTCGAGATGATCGAGCCGCGGCCACGGGGCACCATCACCCGCAGTGCAGCGCGGATGCCGAAGAAGACCGAGTGCTGATTGAGGGCGATGTCAGCGAGATACGCCTCGTCGCTGAGATCGAGGAACGACACCGTGCCCCCGCCGCCGGCGTTGTTGTGCAACACGTCGAGGCGACCGTGGCGCGCCACGGTGTCATCGACCAGAGCGTCGACCTCGCTGCTGTGTCGCACGTCGGCGGGTCGAGCCTCGGCCGATCCGCCGGCCGCGCGAATGTCGCTCACCGTGGCCTCGGCCGTGCCGGGGTTGATGTCGTTCACGATGACGAACGCGCCCTCACTCGCCATCTTCATTGCGGTCGCACGGCCGATACCGGACCCGGCACCCGTGACGATCGCAACACGCTCCGCGAGACGCCCGGCCATAGTTCTCCCCCACTGCCTAGTTGCGAACTTCGTAGTAGAGATTCGCTTTGTCGGGGAAGTCGTGCACCCGGAATCGGGTGAAGCCTCCCGCGCGCACCATCGATTCGGCGACGGCCGGGTTGAACCCCAATGTGCCGAGACCGAGGCCGTCGGGCTCGGACATCGCGGACGACATACAGGTCGCAACGGACGACGCATACATCAGCGCCAACATCGGGTTCTTCAGATTGTCGTCGAACGATGGCGCACTGCGAATGTCCTTGATCAGCCATGTACCGTCGCGTTTCAACGCTCGATGGATCGCGGCGATCGCGCGGTCGGGTCGGGTCATGTCGTGCATGCAATCGAAGGTGAGCACCAGATCGAAGGCGACATCGGGCGGCAGATCTTCGGCCCGATCGTTGTGGAACTCGACGTTGGCCAACCCGGCCCGCGCCATGCGGTCTCGTCCGGTCTCGATCGCATGGCGCGACAGGTCATAACCGTGGAACTGCGAACGCGGGAACGCCTGCGCCAACAACTCGAGTGCGAGGCCCGCACCGCAACCGACATCCGCGACGACGGCCCCGCGGTCGAGCTTGGCCTGCACGCCGTCGAGTGCGGGAATCACCACGGGCACCAACAGCGCACGGGTGACGGGGCCGAGCATGCGTTCGACATGGTGCGCGCAACCGCGCCCGAGATCGTCGTAGGTCAGCCCGATGCCGCTGCGGAACGCGTCGCTCAGTCGATCGACGTATTCGACAGGACGTGCTTCGTCGAAAGCGGCCGCGGCGAACGTGACCTCGTCGGCGCGGGCGAGAACCAACGCCGCGGCAGGTGAGAGTTCGAAACGATCGTCGGGGTCACGATCGATCAAACGGGCGGCCGCCTGGCCCCGCAGCCATTCGAGCAACCAGCGCGGATGCAGGCCGGTTCGATCGGCCAGTTCGTCGGCGGTCGTCGGCCCGGCACCGTCGAGCGCGGCATACAGGCCGAGACGGTCGCCCAATTGGATCATCAGCGACACCATCTGACCCTGCTTGAAGTTCCACACGTGAAAGGTGAACGCAGCCAATGCGTCCGCGTCTATTCCGCCATCAGGCCCTATTGCGGTCGTTTCCATGGTCCGAACGTACTGCAGCGCCTGCACGACCGCCCTTTTTCCATCAACTGCGTTAGCTTCCGTGTCGATCACACGTGCGGGCGGCACCCACGGAGGATCCCACGTGTTTCGGCGTTATCGACGGCTTCTTCTGGTCGGCGCACTCATGGCAGCAGTGCTTTCGCCCGCGTTGGAGAGTCACGCGACGCCCGGCGGTTGGGCGTGGTCGGGCGACTACGCCACCGAAGAGCTCGGCGATCCCTGGGACTTCAGCAACGAGGCCGATTGGGATGTCCAGGCACGGGCCGAGTCGGCGAACATCTCGAACGCGGTCATCAGCAATGGCACGTTGAAGTTCGACGCGATTGGTCAGGGCTATGTGCTCATCGGCAGCGCGCACTACGGATCCAATGCGCTGCATTGGGGATCGAGCACGTGGCTACGCCCGATCGTCGCGGCGAACTATTCCACCGTCGTCATCCGTATGTACAGCTCGATGCCGACGGGCACGGCGGCCGGACTCAACTTCTACACGTGCGGTGAGACCGTTGCGGCGTGCGATACCAACATCGGCTTCAACACGACCAACGGATGGCAGACGTACACCTTTCCGGTCAGTGCGAACCCCGCCTGGACCGGCAACATATACAGCTTGCGCATCACGCCCACGGCGGTGGGCTCGGGCTTCTTCGAGATCGATTACATACGCGTGTTGCGCAACGGTGGTTCGGCGTCACCGGTCGTCGAACCCATCCCGACGGTGCTCGACCCTGATCGCGCGGGAGGCACGGACTACGCGGCGTCGGTGCGAGGCAACGCGTGGGACTTCAACGGGCCCGACGACGTCGCCGCCTTCGCCAACATCGACAACGTGTCGTTCAGCGGCGGCGCGATGCACGCCTGCAACACCACCAACGACCCTGGCTTCATCTTGCCGATCACCGAGCCGATCGACGGCAATTGGTACAACAGGCTGACGGTGCGCATCCGCTATGACGGGGGCTTCAGCCTCGCCAACGCACCCGGCGGCGGCATGAACGCGCGCGTCCTGTTCGCCACCGCGGGGTCGGAGTACCAGATCTCCCAGGACATCGTGGTCTACCCTGGATGGAACGACATCGACGTCGAACTCGGCACAAACCCGCCATGGGCGATGCTCGAGGAAGGAACTCCCGGCCCGGGGTGGGGCGGCCAGCAGATCACGGAGATCCGCTTCGATCCACACGAAGATCCCGGAGTTCGCTGCTTCAGCGTCGACGACATCAAGTTGTCTGCCGTCGATGTGGCGGCACCGGGCTTCGCGGTGAAGTTCCGCGATGATGCACAGGGCATCGGTGCGCCGAGCAGTGGGACGACGGCAGAGGTTTGGCTGGACACGAACCGCGGCACCTTCGGCGGAACGCGCGTCGGCAACGGCATCGGCGTACACGGCGGCGTGAACACGTTCAACTTCACCGGCGGCCTGACCCCTGGCTTCTATTGGGTCTGGCTTCGCCTGACCGACGGTGGCGGCAGACAATCGTCGGCGTACGCTCGCGCACCACTGCTCGTCGGCGCGCCCCAGCCGCTACCCGGCGGGTCGACCCAAGACGTCGACGCGGGCGTCGGCGGGTCGGCGGCACTGGTCAACTTGACGATGACGCAAGCGCAGCGCGCCGGCTATCTCACCGCCGACCGCTGCAGCGCCGTGGTCGGGCTGAAGGACTCCAAGTCGAACGGCAACTACACGCCCGGCCAAGACGTCGCGAACCTGAGCGTCATACCGCTCGACAGTGGCCATTTCTGCATCTACAACAGCGCTGCCGTGCATGAGATCGCCGACGTGCAGGGTGTCTTTTCGGGCGGTGGCAGTCTGTCGTTCTCCGACTTCTCGGTGCCGCGATTCGACACCCGCCAAGCGGGCAAACCTGGCGCGGGCGCGATCACCGAGGTGGCGACCAATGCGCCGGGGGGCACTCAGGCCGTGTTGGTCAACCTGACGATGACCAATGCCGACCAGGCGGGTTATGTCACCGCCGATCGGTGCTCGGCCCTGCGCGCCGACACGAACGCAGACAAGCAGTTCTCGAACGGCAATTACATCGTGGGTCAGGACATCGCCAACCTCGCGGTGGTTCGCATCGATACCGACGGAAAGTTCTGCATCTTCACGAAGACGCCCGTCCATGTGATCGCCGATGTGCAGGGCCGCTTCGCGCCGTCGGACTCGATGAAGTTCGCCGTCGGCGCGACACCCCGATTCGACACTCGCGGCGGCCTCAAGCCGGGGCCGCAATCGACGACCACGATCCCCACGGGACTGCCCCCCGGCACGCCGTATGCACTCGTGAACCTGACGATGACCGCGTCCGAGGGCCGCGGCTACATCACGGCGGAGCGCGACTGCGCTACGGCGACGAGTGTGAAGGACGCGAAGTCGAACGGCAACTTCGTCTTCGGCCGGGACATCGCCAACCTGAGCGTGGTCCCCCTGCATGGCGACGGCACTTTCTGCATCTTCACCGACACGGCGACCCATCTCATCGTCGACGTGCAGGGCTCGTTCAGTTCGTCGAACTCATTGGGCTTCGCCCTGTCCGGGCCCAGCCGCCGACTCGACACACGGAGCTAACCGTCCGGGTCACCGAGACAGATCCATACGGCACCGTCGCGCTCCTCGCTCGGGACGATATCGATGTCGGCCTTCACGTCGCGGCGGCCCTCGAAGTTGAGCTTCGTGCCGGTGCCTTCGGTGGTGAAACGCCAGAAGTGGGCGGTGCACACGATCTCGTCGCCGTCGACGAAACCTTCGGCCGCGAGATGCGACCACTGATGCGGACACCGCGCGTCCATGACGCACGCGTCCCCATCGAAGGTGCGCCACACGACGAGGTCACGGTCGAACCCGCCGGGCTCGCCCGGCACGGACGCGTCGACGATGCAACCGGGCGCGACAGCGTCGCTATCGACGAGACGTACCCACATCAACGGCCGATCGTGCGGATCTCGTCGGCGACCGACGTCGAGTCGCCGTGGCCCGTGTGCACGACCGTGCGTTCGGGGAGCGTGAAGAGCTTGGCGCGGATCGACGCCACGATGGTGTCGTAGTCGCTGTACGAACGGCCCGTGGCGCCCGGCCCGCCGCGAAACAACGTGTCGCCCGAGAAGACGATGTCGCGTTCGGGCCAATACAGGCAACACCCACCCGGGGAGTGGCCGGGCGTGTGGACCACATGCAGCTCGCTACCCGCTACGCGCAACACGTCACCGTCGCGGATGCCTGCATCGACCGAGCGCGTCGGGTACACCGCGTCCCACAGCATCGTGTCGGCCGCGTGCATGCCGATCGGCGCGGCGCATGCATCGGCAACGGCCGCGGCCGCGTTGATGTGATCGTTGTGGCCGTGGGTGCAGCACAGACAGACGACGCGCCGGCCCGCGATGGCATCGACGATCGGCGCCGCGTGGTGGGCGGCGTCGATCACCAGCACTTCCTCGTCATCGCCGACCAACCAGATGTTGTTGTCGACTTCGACGTCGAAGCCGTCGAGCGAGAAGACTCCGTGCGTCACGACGAGGTCGAGTTTCGTCGACATCGCGCTACAGCACCACGACCGAGCGCAGCACCTCGCCGCGCTCCATGCGGTGGAACGCTTCTTCGACCTGTTCGAGCGCGATCTCTTCGGACACGAAGCGGTCGAGGTCGAGACGACCTTGAAGATGGAGGTCGATCAACATCGGGAAGTCTCGGGTCGGCAGGCAATCGCCGTACCACGACGATTTCAAGGATCCGCCGCGCCCGAACACTTCGATCAGCGGGAGCTCGATCTTCATCGTCGGGTTGGGCACACCCACCAGCACTACCGTGCCCGCAAGATCACGAGCGAAGAACGCCTGCTCGTAGGTCTGGGGCAAACCGATGGCCTCGATACACACGTCGGCCCCGTTGCCTTCGGTCAACTCGCGCACCCGGGCAACGGGATCTTCACGCGTCGAGTTGATGGTGTGGGTCGCCCCGAAGTCCGTTGCCCACACGAGCTTCTTGTCGTCGATGTCGATGCCGATGATGGTGCGGGCCCCGGCCAGGCGCGCGCCCGCGATCGCCGCGTTGCCGACGCCACCGCAACCGAAGACGGCAACCGAGTCACCGCGCGAGACGGCGGCCGTGTTCATCGCCGCGCCCAGGCCGGCCATGACACCGCACCCGATGAGCCCCGCCGCGGCCGGACTGGCGGCCGGGTTGACCTTGGTGCATTGCCCGGCGGCCACCAACGTCTTTTCGGCGAACGCGCCGATGCCGAGCGCCGGGGAAAGCGCCTTCCCGTCCAGGGTCATCTTCTGGGTGGCGTTGAAGGTGGCGAAGCAATACCACGGTCGGCCCCTCAGACAGGACCGGCAGTTGCCGCACACCGCTCGCCAGTTGAGCACGACGAAGTCACCGGGAACGACGTTGGTGACATCGGGACCTATGGATTCGACGATGCCGGATGCTTCGTGACCGAGCAGGAACGGGAAGTCGTCGTTGATGGCACCTTCGCGGTAGTGGAGGTCGGTGTGGCAGACCCCGCAGGCCTGCACCCGCACGAGTGCTTCGCCCGGACCGGGATCAGGCACCACGATCGTCTCGATCGAGACCGGCTTGCCCTTTTCTTTCGCTACTACCGCGCGAACCTCGTGTGCCACGGACCACCCTCCACGTCTGGGAGCGCCGACATTATCGCGTCGCTCCTTCAGAGTTATACGTCGAGGTAGCGCGAGACGCCGAAGAGTGAGCCGACCACTCCGATCACGCAGCCGAGCACGATCAACCAGATGCTCGTCGTCCACAACTGCCCGCTGTCGACGCGGAAGTCCTTGAGGATCTCGAGGCGCTGGATGCGCGGGAAGACCTGGCTGTTGAAAACGCTCGTCGCGATCACGGCCACGATCGCGCCAGAGACGCCTTGGATCAAGCCTTCGAGCATGAACGGGACGCGGATGAACCAGTTGGTGGCACCGACGAGCTTCATCACTTCTATCTCGCGCCGGCGGGCGGTCATTGCGGTGAAGATCGTGTTGAGGATCAACAACAGCGAGACGGCGAACAGCACGATCGACGTGACCCACAACCCGATCTTGATGTAGCGGGTCAGGCTCTCGACGTCTTTGATGACGTCGGTCGCTTTGCGCACCTGTTTGACGCCGGGCTGGTTTTCGAACTGCGCCGCGAGGGCCGTAACGGCGTCCGCGTCAGGATTTTGGGGAACGATCCGGTACGACGGCGGCAAGATGTCGGGGGTCACCGAGTTGACGAGATCGGGCTTGTCTTGGAACAGCTCGCGGAACTCTTCGAAGGCCATCTCCTTGTCGAAGTACTTCCACCCTTTCACTTCGGGACTCGTCGTCACCGCGTTTTCGATGAGATCGATCTGGTCTTGGCTCGCATCGGGGTTCATGAAAACGATGAACTCGATGCCTCCCCGCCATTGCTGGGTGAATCGGTCGGCACCGCCACCGAGCAGTAGCGACACACCGAACAACGCCAGCGACACCGCAACGGTGAGCACCGCCGGAATCGTGAGCGCCACGTTGCGGCGCAAGTTGTTGCCCGTCTCGCGGACCAGGTATTCGACGCGCAAAGCCATCAGCAAGCCTCACTCATACACGCCTCGATGTTGATCGCGCACGATGACGCCCCGGTTGAGCTCGATGACTCGCCGGCGCATCGTGTCGACGATGCCGCGATCGTGCGTCGCCATGACGACAGTGGTGCCGGTTCGATTGATGCGATCGAGCAAACGCATGATACCGACCGATGTCTCGGGATCGAGGTTGCCCGTCGGCTCGTCGGCGAGAAGGATGAGCGGCCGGTTGACGAAGGCACGCGCGATCGAAACCCGCTGTTGCTCGCCGCCCGACAACTCATCGGGAAAGTTGAGCATCTTGTCGCCGAGACCGACCAACTCGAGGATGGCCGGGACCTGCTTGCCCACGACATGGCGCGGGCGCCCGATGACCTCGAGTGCGAAACCGACGTTCTCGGCAACGGTCTTCTTCGGCAACAGTTTGAAATCTTGGAAGACGCAGCCGATGTTCCGGCGGAGATACGGCACCTTCCACGACGACAGCGAACCGATGTCCTTGCCCGCGACGAAGATCTGGCCTTCGGAGGGGATCTCTTCACGATTGAGCAGCCGCATGAAGGTCGACTTGCCCGAGCCGGACTGGCCGACGAGAAAGACGAACTCGCCTTTTTGGATATCGACACTGGCGCCGCGCAGCGCGACGACCTCGCCCTTGTAGACCTTGGTGACATTTTCGAGCTTGATCATGGTTCGGGGGGACGCCGGCAGGCCACAGGCCTTCGCAACACGACCGACACAGAACGTATCAGCGTCCCGCCGGGTTTCCGTGGCACTTTGCTCACTCACCCTGGGCGAGTTTCGCCCGTTGATCCCGCAAAAAGGCCTCCATGAACTCGTCGATGTCGCCGTCGAGCACCGAGTCGACATCACCGACCTGTAGCTTCGTTCGCTCGTCTTTCACCATCTGGTAGGGCTGCAAGACGTAGCTACGGATCTGGCTGCCGAAGTTGACGTCGTTCTGCGGACCCGAGATCGACGAGATCTGCTCGTCGCGCTTGCGCCGCTCGAGATCGAGCAGCTTGGCTGCGAGGATCTGCATCGCCCGCGCCTTGTTCTGATGTTGGCTGCGCTCGTTCTGGCAGGCGACCACGATGCCGGTAGGCAAGTGGGTAAGCCGCACCGCCGAGTCGGTGACGTTGACGTGCTGTCCTCCGGCGCCTGACGACCGATAGACGTCGATGCGGAGATCCTTGTCGTTGATCTCGACTTCTTGCGGCATCTCCTCGAAGAACGGCGCAACGGTCAGCGACGCGAACGCAGTCTGGCGTTTGCCTTCGTTGTTGAACGGTGAGATGCGCACCAGTCGGTGCACACCGTGCTCGGAACGTAACAGGCCGTAGGCGTAGCGCCCTTTGACGATGAACTCAGCCGTCGAAATGCCGGCCTCGGTTCCTTCGGAGACGTAATCGATCTCGCACTGAAAGCCTCGTCGCTCGGCCCAGCGCCGGTACATACGCAGCAGCATCTCGGCCCAATCCTGTGCGTCGGTGCCACCGGCACCCGACTTGACCGTGCACACCGCATCACGCTCGTCGTACTCGCCGGTGAACAACGCACGCAACTCGAGTTCGTCGAAACGTTTCTTGGTGTCGTCGATCGACTCGCGAATCTCGGACGCGACCGAATCGTCGCTCTCTTCTCGTGCCAGGTCGAACAACGTCGCGGCGTCGTCGATACGCCCCTCGAGTTCTTCGTAGAGGTCGATGTCGCCGACGACCTCGGAAAGCTCGGTCTGCACGGTGCGCGCGACTTCGGTGTTGTCCCACAGATCGGGTCGGCCCATCTCGGCTTCGAGTTGGGGACGACGGGCGCGCAGAGCATCGAGGCGCAGATACACCTGCGCCTCGGCCAAGCGCTCTCGTAGCGCCTTGATCTCATCGGTGAAATCGAACAACAGTCACTTGCCGTGGCAGAGTTTGAACTTCTTGCCGCTCCCGCAGGGGCACGGCGCGTTGCGCGGGGTCTTGTCCCATTCGGACTTGACCACGGGCTGTTGCACCACCTCTTCGGCGTGCGGCGGCGCACCGGGCGCAGCGGGGGCCGACACCACCGAGGGGGTCCCCTGCACGGGGTCCTCCGGTGCGGAGTACTGCACGTTGGTGATCTGTGCCTGCGGTGCGGGCTCGACAGCCACCTGCACGTGCATGATGTACTTCACGTAGTTGTCGGCGATGCCCGACATCATCTGCGAGAACATGTCGAAGCCCTCGCGCTGCCATTCGACCGCGGGGTCCTTCTGGCCATAGGCCCGCAAGTGGATGCCCTCGCGCAGGTAGTCCATCTCGTAGAGATGCTCGCGCCAATGTTGGTCGATCAGGCGCAACATCACCTGGCGTTCGATGTCTCGGCTCAACTCGGGGCCGATCAGCTGCTCGCGCTGTTCGTAGTAGCTCGTGGCTTCGGACATCACGCGCTCGTAGAGCTCGTCGGCGCCCCGCACGTTGTCGAGCTCGTCGCGGTTCAATGACGTCGGCCAGTAGTTCTGGAGCTCGACGAGCAGCGACTCGGAATCCCATTCGTCACCGGACTCTTCGCCCGCATGGCTGCGGATGACCCCATCGACCGCCTGTGCGAAGTAGTCCATGGTCTCGTCGCGCAAGTCGGAGCCGGCAAGGATCTGATCGCGCCGGCGATAGATCACCTTGCGCTGCTCGTTCATGACCTCGTCGTACTTGAGCACGTTCTTGCGGATCTCGGCGTTCTTCGTCTCGACGGTGTTCTGCGCGCGTTCGATGGCGCGGGTGACCATCTTTGCCTCGATCGGCACGTCGTCGGGCAGTGCCTTGGACATGACCCAATTGAGCGCGCCGGTCGCGAAGATGCGCATGAGCTCGTCTTCGAGAGAGAGGTAGAAGCGACTCTCGCCGGGGTCGCCTTGGCGGCCCGACCGTCCCCGCAACTGGTTGTCGATGCGCCGTGATTCGTGACGTTCGGTGCCGAGCACGTAGAGGCCACCGAGCTTGCGGACCTCGTCGCCTTCTTGCTTGCACTGGGGTTCGTACTTCTCGAGCAACTCCTCGAAACGAACCTGACCCTCGGGCGCGTCGAGATCGAGGCCCTCGGCCACGACCTCTCTGCGGGCCAAGCCTTCGGGGTTACCACCGAGCAGGATGTCGACGCCCCGGCCCGCCATGTTGGTCGCGACAGTGATCGCTTTGAGCCGACCGGCCTGCGTAACGATCTCTGCTTCTCGCGCGTGTTGCTTGGCGTTGAGCACTTCGTGCGCGATGCCGCGCTTTTCGAGAAGACGCGAAAGGCGCTCGGACTTTTCGACCGAGATCGTGCCCACGAGCACGGGCTGGCCCTTCTCGTAGCGTTCGGCGAGATCCTCGACGACGGCGTCGAACTTGGCCTCTTCGCTCTTGTAGATGAGATCGCTCTGATCGAGGCGCACCATGGGGCGGTGCGTGGGGATGGGCACGACCTGGAGCTTGTAGGTGCCACCGAGCTCGGCCGCCTCGGTCTGCGCCGTGCCGGTCATACCCGCCAGCTTTTCGTAGAGGCGGAAGAAGTTCTGCAAGGTGACGGTGGCCAGCGTCTGATTCTCTTCTTTGATCTTGACGCCTTCTTTGGCCTCGACGGCTTGATGAAGCCCCTCGCTCCACCGCCGGCCATCGAGAATGCGACCGGTGAACTCGTCGACGATCTTCACTTCGCCCGAGTTGATGATGTAGTCCTTGTCCCGCTTGTAGAGCTCTTTCGCCCGCAATGAGGCCTGCATGTGATGCACGAGGTTGGCGCTCAGCTCGTCGTAGAGGTTTTCGACGCCGAGCGCGCGCTCGACCTCGTGCACGCCGGCTTCGGTGGGAGCGACGATGCGCTTCTCTTCGTCGACGTCGTAGTGCACATCGCGCTTGAGGCCGCGGGCGATGCTGGCGAAGCGGTAGTAGAGCTTGGCCGCCTCGCTCACTCGCCCGCTGATGATCAACGGCGTGCGGGCTTCGTCGATCAGGATCGAGTCGACTTCGTCGACGATGCAATACACGGGGCCGCGCTGCACCTTGTCGTCGAGCGACATCGCCATGTTGTCGCGCAGATAGTCAAAGCCGAGCTCGTTGTTGGTGGCGTAGGTGATGTCGCACGCGTATTGCGCGCGCTTGTGGTCACTGGTGTAGTCGCCAGGAACGATGAGACCGACACTCAGCCCGAGCCAACGATGGATCTGACCCATCCAACCGGCATCTCTGCTGGCGAGGTAGTCGTTGACCGTACAGATGTGCAGTCCGCGCCCGGACAAGCCGTTGAGATACGCGGGCAGCGTCGACACGAGCGTCTTGCCTTCGCCGGTCTTCATCTCGGCAACCCAACCGAGATGCAACGCTGCGCCACCCATGAGCTGCTCGTCGTAGTGGCGTTGTCCGATGACACGATGCGCCGCTTCGCGCATCACCGCAAAAGCTTCGACCAGCAGGTCGTCGAGGTCCTCACCGTTGGCGAGCCGCTGGCGGAACTCGACGGTCTTGCCCCGCAGCGCGTCGTCGGAGAGGCGCGAGATCTCGGCCTCGTGCGCGTTGATGTCCGGTACGAGAGAGTGAAGGGCTTTGACCTTGCGCCCTTCGCCCGCCCGCAGGATGCGATCGAAGATTCCCATGTCGCAACGAAGTCTAGAGGGATGGACCCGCCGGTCGGGCCCCTAGTAGGCCTGGATCAGGTTCTGGTCGATCGCGTAGCGCACGGCCTGTACCCGCGAGTGCAGCCGCAGCTTCTCCAAGATGTTGCGCACGTGATTCTTGACCGTGTTCTCGGAGATGCCGAGGGCGACCGAGATGTCCCGGTTCTTGCGTCCTTCGGCGACGAATCGCAACACCTCGAGCTCGCGGACGGTCAGCTTGGGGGCGTCGGCGGGACGGGCGGCGGCCACCCGCTCCATGTTGGCGAACTCGGTGATGAGCTTGGTCGCGAGCGACGGGGTCACCAGACGCTGACCGGCCACGACGGAATGGACCGCCGCGGTGACCTCGACGATCGAGATCTCTTTCAAGAGATAACCTGCGGCACCGACCTTCATCGCCTCGAGGAGGTCGTCCTCCTCGTCGCTCACCGTGAGGATGATCACGTGAGCCGACGGGACGGATTCGAGAATCTCACGGGTCGCCTGGATGCCGGTACAACCGGGCATGCGGACGTCCATCAGCACCACATCGGGCGTCAGCTCGCGGGCGAGCTCGATGGCCTCGGTGCCGTTGGCCGCCTCCGCGATCACTTCGATCTCGGGGTCCTCCTCGAGCACCATCATGAGGCCGCGCCGGAACAAGGCGTGATCGTCACAGATCAATACCCGTATGCCTTCGTCCATCGCGAAACCGCTCATCGCTTTACGGACCTGCCCTCGACCCGATCGTGGTACGTGCACCCAAGTCGGGTGGCATGGTCACAGGCTAGTCACTTCGGGGGGTGTCCCCCACGGTCCGATCGACTCAATTCGCGCCGGCGGTGTTACCCGACGCCTCTTCGAGGCGTCCCTACCATTGCGCTCCCCTCCGGGGAGTCGGTTTACCCGACGCCTCTTCGAGGCGTCCAGGCCACGGTGCGGGCGTGGATCTCGGGCCAGCCGGCCCCGGCGAGCACCCGCGCCGCGGCCTGCAAGGTCGCACCGGTGGTGCCGATGTCGTCGATCAGCACCACCGAGGTCGCGACCGGGCGGCGAGCACGCGGCGTGAAGTCGGGGCCCCGCCGCCGCGCGAGGGCGTCGCGCCCCGTCTG
This sequence comes from Acidimicrobiales bacterium, assembly GCA_035525225.1. Classification (GTDB taxonomy): domain Bacteria; phylum Actinomycetota; class Acidimicrobiia; order Acidimicrobiales; family WLNW01; genus DATLFA01. Next base: position 52,218 of record DATLFA010000054.1, on the reverse strand, counting down.
GGGCCGGGCGTCGGCCCGGCGCAGCAATGACCGCACGGGCAGGCCTCGGTGGCGGCCCACCGCGCGGGCGAGCAGTTCGGCCTGATCGAACCCACGGGTGCGCCGGCGGCCCGCCGTGGTGGGCACCCAGGTGACGACGTCGGCCTCGACATCGACCATTGCGGCGATCTGAGATGCCAGGTACGACAGGGCATCGCGCCGGTTGCGGTATTTGAGTGCCAGCAACATGGTGCGCACGCCCTCGTCGTAGACGAACGCCGACCGACACGACGCGAGGCCGGGCACCGAGATCGCGCTGGTCGCCCGGCAGAGCGACCGGGCGCACCCCTCGCAGGGCGCGGCGCCGACGGCACCACACGCGGGGCATCGCTTGGGGAACAACACCCCTCGACCATACGCACCCCCTACGACACCCCCGATTTGTTGACAACCGAAGCCGAACTGGCAGCACAACGTCGAGATCTGTCCGACGTTGTGCTGCGAGAACGGATGAGATCGGGTGTGCTCAGTAGCGGTAGTGATCGGATTTGAAGGGGCCGTCGGGCGCGATGCCGAGGTAAGCGGCCTGGTCTTCGCTGAGCTCGGTCAGTCGCACGCCCAGCGCGTCGAGGTGCAGCCGGGCGACCTTCTCGTCGAGCTTCTTGGGCAGCGTGTAGACGCGCCGTTCGTACAGCTCGTTGTGGCCGTAGAGCTCGATCTGCGCCACGACCTGATTGGTGAAGCTGCACGACATCACGAAGCTCGGGTGGCCCGTGGCATTGCCGAGGTTCAACAGCCGGCCTTCGGACAACATGATCACCGAATGCCCGTCGGGGAATACGTACTCGTCGACTTGCGGCTTGACGTTGACGCGCACCACGTCGCTCATGCGATTGAGGCCCGCGATGTCGATCTCGTTGTCGAAGTGGCCGATGTTGCCCACGATGGCTTGGTGCTTCATGCGCGCCATGTGCTCGGCGGTGATGATGTCCTTGTTCCCGGTCGCGGTGATATAGATGTCGGCACGGTCGAGCACGCGCTCGAGCGTGGTCACTTCGTAGCCCTGCATAGCCGCTTGCAACGCGCAGATGGGATCGATCTCGGTGACGATGACGCGTGCACCCTGACCGCGCAACGACTCGGCGCAACCCTTGCCGACGTCACCGAAGCCACACACGACGGCGACCTTGCCACCGATCATCACATCGGTGGCCCGGTTGATGCCGTCGATGAGCGAGTGCCGGCAGCCGTAGAGGTTGTCGAACTTCGACTTGGTGACGGAGTCGTTGACGTTGATCGCAGGGAACAACAATGTGCCCGCCGCATGCATCTGATAGAGCCGGTGTACGCCGGTCGTCGTCTCTTCGGTGACGCCTTTGATATCGGCCGCGATGCGGTGCCATACCTTGTTGTCCTCGGCGAAGATCGAGCCGAGCGTCGAAAGCACGATCGCGTACTCTTCGTTGTCTGCGGTGTCAGCCGACGGCACCGCCCCTTCGCGCTCGAACTCGACGCCCTTGTGCACGAGCAGCGTCGCGTCGCCACCGTCGTCGAGGATCATGTTCGGACCCCCGCCGTCGGGCCAGCGAAGGATCTTCTCGGTGCACCACCAGTACTCCTCGAGCGTCTCGCCCTTCCACGCGAACACAGGCACGCCAGAGGGATTGTCGACGGTGCCTTCAGGGCCGACCGCCACCGCTGCGGCCGCGTGATCTTGTGTGGAGAAGATGTTGCACGAAGCCCAACGGACCTCGGCCCCGAGCGTCACGAGGGTCTCGATCAGCACCGCGGTCTGAATGGTCATGTGCAACGAGCCGGTGATGCGAGCGCCCTTCAGCGGCTGGCGATCGAAGTGCTCTGCCCGCATCGCCATGAGGCCGGGCATCTCGTGTTCGGCAAGCTGGATCTCTTTGCGACCGAACGCGGCCAGAGAGAGATCGCGGACCTTGTAATCGTTGGGGGCCAGTGCCACCTGATACTCCTCGAATCTTGGGCGCGCCCACCGGCGCGCGTTTCGTCGTTGGTGAAAGCTGGGGTCTTCTGTCGCCCGTGCAGGCAGCCCTCGGCCACAAGTGTACGGCAGCGGCGGATTATCGCCGCGGCTACCCGAGGCGCTGCTCGAGCTCGTCGAGCACGGGGACCGGGCCCGGATCGAGGCCTTCTTGGGCCGCCACGAAGAGCGAGACGAAGTCGCCGAAGGCGACGAGGTCGAAGAGCTGCGCCAGCCGCCCGCCACCTTCGGCGCGTATCTCGTGAACCGAGGCGACGACCTCTTGTTGGGTCTCGCCGATGAATTCGAACGCACGGGCAACCCGGGGCGGCTCGAAGTCGTGGCGCAGGTGCACGGCCGTGAGTACCTGACGGGTCATGTCACCATGCTGACCCCACCCGGCGAGCTCGTTGTGATCGAGCTCGGGCACGACGTTGGAGAAGGCCGGTTCCTTGGCATTCTCGTTCAGCTGGCACTTCCAGCGATATGCGGCGACCCCACCGATCGGGCCGGCGCCGTAAATCAGCGGCATCGTGCGGCCGAGCCGGCGAGCGAGCTCGCGGGCCGGATTTCGCTCGTCGCGCATCTGCGCGACTCGTCGCTGCAACTGCGTGATCGCGGCGTCGATATCGGCGTCGATGCCGGGCAGCAGGCCGAGGCGTCCGAGGAGGACGAGAGGTGGCATCGACACCGCCGCGATCGCCGCGCGATCCATGGCGATCGACGCATCGAGCGCGACGTGCGGCACGTTCCACTCGCGGGCCAGCGCGGCCATCGCGCCGCCCGACGACAGAACAACGATGCGGGCACCCGCATGGCGCGCCGACTTCAGCGCGTCGAGTGTCTCTGCGGTCCGACCAGAAAATGACGTGGCGATCACGAGCGACTCGTCGGAAACGAACGCGGGTACGTGATGATCCTTGATGACCACGATCGGGACCGGCGACACAGGCTGCCCGATCGCCGCCACGATGTCACCGCCGATACCCGACCCTCCCATGCCGACAGCCACCACGTTGCGGATGGCCGGCGCGCCATGAGCGGGATCGATCGATCGGATGTCGAGCCCGAGCGCGACGATGCGGGCATCACTCGCTTGCTTTGGCAACGATGCTGCGAGCTCGAACAAGCCGAGCGAGTCGAGCGCTGGGGTCACGCGGAAAACGTGGGAGTGAGGCCGGCGGCCTCGACCTTGCCCATGATGCGATCGTGTTCGTCGTCGGTCACGGTCGTCGCTTCGTCGACCAACATGATGGGAATGTCGTCGCGCACGTCGTAGCGCAGCTTGAGACGCGGGTTGTACAGCGCGCGCTCGTCGTCGAGGTAATACAGCGGACCCTTGTCCTGCGGACACGCAAGGATCTCGAGCAGTCGTGGATCGAGGCTCACCGCCAACTCCTCGGGTGCATGGGGAGCCCGATCCTATACCGGTCAGCTGGGATTGATCAGCTGGCGCAGCTCCGCGACATGCGCATCGCGTGACTCGGGGTTCGCGGCTTCGAGGTTGAGGCGCAGCAACGGCTCGGTATTGGAGGGACGAAGGTTGAACCACCAGTCACCACAGTCGACGGTGAGCCCGTCGAGGCGGTCTTGCTCGTTGGCCTCGAACGCCGACGAGACGTGCTCGATGACGGCGGCCGCATCGCTGACACGGAAGTTGATCTCGCCCGATGCCGCGTAGCGATCGAGCGGTCGCAGCAACTCGGACAACGCCTTACCTTCGCGGCTCATGGCCTCGAGCACGATGAGCGCGGCGATGAGGCCGGAATCGGCGCGGAAGTTGTCGCGGAAGTAGTAGTGGCCCGAGTGCTCGCCCCCGAAGGCAGCACCGGTCTCGGCCATCACTTGTTTGATGAACGAGTGACCGACCCGCGTGCGCAACGGTGTCCCACCGTGTTCGCGGACCGTCTCTGGCACTGTCTTGGAACAGATGAGATTGTGGATGATCGTCGAACCGGGGTACTTGTCGAGCACGCTGGTGGCCACCAGCGCGGTCGTCAACGACCCGGACACCGGCCGAGCCTGCTCGTCGACGAGGAACACACGGTCGGCATCGCCGTCGAACGCGAGACCGATGTCCGCGCCGGTATCGAGCACGCGCGCCATGAGGTCTTTGAGGTTCTCGGGTTGGATCGGGTCCGCGGGATGGTTGGGGAACGTGCCGTCGAGGTCTTCGAACAAAATCTCGAGTTGTAACGGAAGCACGCGGAACACCGCAGGCACGACCATCCCACCCATGCCGTTGGCGGTGTCGGCGACAACCCTGAGCGGGCGAAGGGCGCGCACGTCGATGAACGAGCGCACGTGATCGGCGAAATCTTCGAGTAGATCGAGCGAGGTTCCCCGACCCCGCTCGTGGCCATCCACATCGCGCAGCTGCCCATCTGCAGCGAGTTCTTTGATGCGCAGGAGACCGGAGTCCTCACCGATGGGCTTGGCGCCGGCCAAACAGAGCTTCATGCCGTTGTACTGCGCGGGATTGTGCGATGCGGTGAACACCGCGCCAGGAGCGTCGAGCTTGCCCGACGCGTAGTACAACATGTCGGTCGAAGTGAGACCCAGGTACGTCACGTCGACGCCTTGCGCCATCGCTCCTTCGGCGAACGCGTGCGAAAGGTCGAGACCCGATGGCCGCATGTCGCGCGCGAGCAGGATGCGATCGACGCCGGGATCGGATTCGCGGGCGAAGACGGCGAACGCCGCCCCGATGGCGCGACACATCGATGCGTCGAGCTGATCCGGGACGATGCCCCGAATGTCATATGCCTTGAACACTTGGTCGAACGCTGGCATCCGTACTCCTGATTATCGGGTCAGATGGTTATCGGGTCAGATGGCTATCGGGTCAGATTGGTCGCACTCGCGCCACGGGGAGGCAACTCGCTGGCATCACTGAAATAACGGCCTTCCCGAGCCCACCACCGCACCCGCACGATATCCACGACGAGCCGCAGACCGTCGCGCACGATCTTGACCGTCGACCGTTCCGAGTTCTCCACGGTGACCGGAACCTCCGCGAGTGACAAACGAAGACGCTCGACGAGATGAAAGATCTCGACATCGAATGCGAAGCCGTCGATCTGCGTCGCGGAGAAGATCAGTCGGGCGACATCAGAGCGAAATGCTTTCAATCCGCACTGCGTATCGCGGTACTGACCGAGCAGCAATGCGTGGGTCGCGAGGTTGACGAGCCGCCCGCCGATCTCACGAATGCGCCGGGCGCGGACCAATGTCGCCGTCGCGACGTGGCGGCGATTGCCGACCACCACATCCCATCCGTCTTCGATCTGCGTCAGCAGCGTGATGATCTGCGCCGGCGCATACGCCAGGTCGGCGTCGGTGAATACCACGGTGCGTCCCGAGGTACTGAGCACGCCCGCGCGCACGGCGGCACCTTTACCCCGATTCTTGGGTTGGACGAGCACCAAATCGGCACCCGCGGCCCGCGCTTGCGCCGCGGTCTCGTCACCGGAGCCGTCGTCGACGACGACGATCTCGAGACCACCGGCGGCGTCCACCGTGACGAGATCGCGCCGGAGTCGCTCGACAGTGGGGCCGATGCGGCCCTCTTCGTGGTAGGCGGGCACGACGACCGACAGCCGCACCGTGCCCGGCGCAACGGGACGATTCGACGGTGCGTCCTGTTCCCTGCGCACCACACGGAACAACAGCGAGCGGTGCGCTCCCACGCGCACGACTGCCGCGAGCGCGACCGCACCCACCTTCGGCCAGAAGACAGTGTGCCCGGGCTGCGCGAGCGCCAGCAGGATCACCACGTCCACCGCACCGGCGACGATGACCACGGGGATGAAGAGCTGTAGTCGTTGCACCCAACGCACGTAAGGATCGTTGCGAAGCGTTATCCACCGGTGCAGCACTGCCGAAGTCAGCGCGGCGACGGCGAGCGCGAGGATGTCGGCTCCGACGAGCTGATCGAAGGCTGCATGCGCGATCAGGAAGACCGTCACGTCGACCACGGTGGCTACGACGCCGACCGCGGCATAGCGGCGAATCCGTTGTCTCACTCCAGCCGACTGTCGGTCGAACCGACTTCGTCGATGGCCTCGGTCGGTTGATCTGCAACAGCCGGTTCGATCTCTTCGATCGTCGGCTTGGGACGACGGCGCCACATCCGCCCGACCGGATCCCACAACGGGCGTCGTTCGGCTTCGACCTTGGCGCGGAACAAGAGAATCAGAGCGACGATGCCGAGGAGTGTGAGCGCGTTGGCGGCGTAGTCGACGCCGACGTAGCCATAGTGCAATCGGACGTGATTGCTCGTCGGTATGACGACCATCAGATTGGGTGCGACACGGTAGGGGCCTTCGCCGCCCGAGACCTTCCAGTTCGGGAAGTACGAGACCTTCACCAACACCGGTACGCCGGGTTGGTCGACGTCGAAGATCACGTCGTCGTCGTCCCACGTGATGTTGCTCACCTGGACCGGCGGCAACGGCGTCTGCGGCGGCGAGCAATTCGGGTCGCTGATGTTCGGTGCGATCACCCCGACTTGTTCGGTCGGTAGGCACGCCGCCCATCGCGCCCACTCTTGCGGGCCCGATGCGGCGCGCAGCACATCCCATTGGTCGGGGTTGTTGAAGAACTCGACCGCGGGGTCCAACCAACTGCTCTGATGTTCGTCGACGTTGCTGTACACGACGGGTTGGAACGAGAGCGGTTGCACGAGATCGCTCCCGGCGACCAAGAACACGTGCCATGGGCCGGCCGCGCCGATCGTGACCTCGGTGAGGTCGGGATTCTCGCTCGCCTGCCGTACCGCCTCGGGACTCGACGCCATGTAGTAGCGAACGCCCATCAGTTGCAGTTGCTCGACGCCGAGCGCGACATCGAAGTTCGGATAGCTGATGTGGCTCTGCGCGCGCGACGGGCCCTGCGACAAGGCAGATTGGTTCAAGAAATGAAACGGGGTGGTCGAAGACGCTTCGAAATACAAGCCCTCTTGTGACGGGATGCAGCCGTCGGTCCAGTGCGGCAACAACATCATCGCCATGGTGGTGCCATACGCTTCTTGCCCGCCGTCGTACTCCCACATGGCGCGGCCACAACCGTGTTGCTCGCCCACTGAGCGCATCATCTGATTGATCGCGAAGTACTCGGGATACCCGCCGAACTTGTCGCGGGGAGTGCGTGCTTCGTAGCCGCGCCAGTTCCACTCGGCCCACCCTTGCAGGAAGCTGATGTCGCGCGTCGAGATGAGCGACAGCTTCTTGGGCCAGTGGTACACACCACTGTCGTCTACATAGCCGCCCGGCAACGCGCGCAGCGACGGGCCGAACACCAACCACATCGACATGAACGCGACGATGGGCGCTCCGTTGCGCACGAAGGTCTTGAGCTCGGGCGCCCGCAACACGTCGGCGAGGGTGCGGGCGAACTCGCCGGCGCCGATCGCGGCCAGCAGGTACACGTACAGGTAGTACGCCGGCAGGATGCGACCGTTCCACAGTCGCCCTTCGGGCATGAACCGGAACACGGCAGCGACCGCCGCCGCACTCAACGCCAACACCACGCCCATGCGGTTGCGGCGCACGATCGACAACACGAGACCGACGACTGCGAAGGCGAAGACGAGCCGGAAAGGAGGCGAGTCCTTGAGCACGGCCTCGCTCTCGGGGAAATTGCGCCACAGCAACGAGTTGGCGTAGTTCTTCATCTTCACCCAGCCCATGTCGTTGACATAGACCCGTTTGACGAAGAACGGCAGGACCCAGAACGCGGTCAATGCGCCCCCGACGCCACCGACGAGCAACAGCGTCTTGAACTGAGTCCGCCCGACGCGGACGGCGAACATGATCAGCGTCACGCCCATCACCACGAACGCCACGAGTAGGTGACACAGCGCACACGCGGCGAACACGGCGGCGGCCCAACCGCGCGATCGACCGGTCTCGAGCGCGCGATGCATGAGCCCGAGGTAGACGAGCGACAGCGACAGCGACAGGGAGAACGCGAACTCGCCCGCCATCGTCGACGCGATGTTGCCGCCCAGGATGTTGAACGAACGATCGAAGACGAAGGGCAACGTGGCCACGGACAACATCGCCGGCACCGGGAACGCCATGTTGGAGAAACGCCCCAGGAGATAGGCGGACACCGGCATCGATACCAGGCCCAGCGCGGCGACGATCTTGAACGCCACGCCGTAGGGCATGCCGACGACGAGCACCGTCACGAAGCAGGCGGCCGTCAGGACGGAGCGTCGGTACGCGTAGAAGCGGACCTCGCGGTACACCCGATGCACCGCGATCGCCATCGCGCCGACCATCAACGCGGCCGGGATCGGATCGAGACCGACGTTGAGCACCACGATCAACAGCGACGGCAACACCATGTAGAACTGGAACGCCGGGAACCCGTTGTACCAATCGGGCGCCCAGCCGGATAGGCGTCCCTTCGTCAGCAAGTAATCACGCAGGTACGCGGGACCCCACACATGCGCGCCCATGTCGCCGCCCGTGGGCGTGGTATCGCGCAGGATGAGTCCCGGATGCAGCACCGACAACACGAGCAGGGTGGCGGCCGCGACCGTGAGGAACGTGATGATGCGCCGCCATCCGAGCGACGCGACGAAGTCCCAGACACGATCGATCCACACCGGCGCGTCCCAGTCGATCTCCTCGCCCTCGTCGTCGAGCGGCCCGATCGGCTTCTTCGTGTCGGTCGTCGCAGGGGCGATCGTTCCTATCGCCGGCGCAGTGTCGTCGACGATGGTGGCGACGCCCTCGCCATTCGAGGATGCGGCGGATCCAACGGCGTCGTCTTCGGTCGGGGTGGGGGCTTCCATTGCGCCGTCCATCGTTGCAGGTTGGCTCACCGCCGTGGGCGCACCCTAATGCCTTGTCGGGCGACGATCCGCCCCCGGGTTGGCGTCAGCGCCGCATCGCCTCGGCTCGCTTCGCGGCGTCGTCGGAAAGATCGGCGAGAACCCCGTCGAGCTTTACCGGCTCGCCGTCGGCCCTCCAACTACGCCGATCGCACTTCGAGCACGACTGCAACGTACGAGTGCCCTCCGCAACGTTGATCGTGATGATCACAAGACTTCCACCACATCGCTCGCAGGTGTCCACGTGGCCCCTTCCGATGACAGGCGCCCGACCAGTGATCGATTCGCCCACGCGCCGCCCGACGCCCGCATCCATCGGCCGGGCGCTTCGACGCTTGAGGATTTCGCGGCCCGCTCAGCTGGTCAGCAAGGCGACGACCGTCGTGGCGTTGAAACCGATGTGGGCCCAGATGGCGGGGCCCAGACGCTGCGCGCGGTGGGCCAAAATGCCCGCGATCGCCCCGAAGATCACCAACGCGAGGAACTGGAGGGGCTGGAAGTGCACCAGCCCGAACAGCACCGAGGACACCCCGATGGCCATCGGCGCCCGCAGCCGCCGCTCGAGCGCGCGCAGGAGCAGGCCCCGGAAGAACAACTCTTCGACGATCGGCGCCCCGACCACCGTCAACAACACCAGCAACACGACCCCCATGCCCTCGGCCCGATCCGTCAGTGATCGGGCCTCGGCGGAGATATCGGGGTTGTCCAAGAGCCGCAACAAGGGCCAGTACACGAGCGGGATCACCACCACCTGGGCAAGGAAACCCACGACGAGGCCGACGCCGATGTCGCGCTTTTCCATCCGCAGCCCGAAATCGGCGACGACACCGCGGCCCTTCTTCGCCGCATAGAACACCGCGCCGAGCATCCCGACCCACAGCGGCACCTGGAGCAACGTGATCAACCACAGCGGCGTGAGCTGCGGCGCGGTGAGCGCGCCGCTCTCGGCTGCTTGGGCGGCGATGCGCCCCGCGGCCGCCCCGTGCTCGCTCCATTTGCCGCTGTAATCGCCGCGGGCGCTGATGACCACGCCCCCGACGAGGCCGGCGAGCAGTATGGACACCACGAGGCCGACGAAGGCGTCGGTCAGGCCCCAGCGTTCACCCGACGCGTTGGACGCGTCCATGATCTTCGGAACTGCCGCCCGGTACCCCGGGGCGGCGATCGACCAGTTCCCATCCGTTGGGAGGCTTCATGCGAGCCGCGTGCCTCGGGCACAAGTCGTGGTTGGCGGGATGGGCGTCCGGGCGCAGGTCCTCGAGCCAGACCGTCCTCGACGCGTAGTCGTACGACAGCGTCGTCGCCGAGGGGGAACTGCACCCCGGGCGGGCGCATGAACGGTGCACGGACGGCACCGTAGCGGCGACAACGGGTGATGCCGCGGATCGCGTCGCGAGTCAGACGGGCCAAAGGGGCCGTACGATACCTGCATGGCAGTTCCGCCACCGCCGCCACCGCCGCCATCCCAGCCGCCCCGAGGCGGCGATCGCGCGCCCCGCACCGCGCGCGACCGGTACCCCCGCTGGTTGTGGTGGCTCCTTGCCGGCGCAGTGATCGCCATCTTCGTCGCCTCGCTCGCCGCTCCGAGCGAACAGCGCGACAAGATCGACTACGGCGCGATGCTGACGCAGGCCAACGAAGGCAAGGTCGAAAAGGTCAAGGTCAACAATACGAACGGCCGCATCGCCGGCGAGTTGACCGACGGCACCAAGTTCTCCACGACCGGGCCGATTCCCCTACCCGAGGCCGACAACGCGCTGTTGCTGTCCAAGGTCGGCAACGTCGAGTTCTCCACCCCGCAGACCAACGTCTTTTTGGCGTTGCTCCCCTACATGCTGCCCATCTTGTTGCTCATCGGATTCTTCATCTGGATGCAACGGCGAGCGCAGGGCCAGGTCGGCAACATCATGTCGATCGGTCGTTCGAAGGCCAAGGCCTACAACACCGAACGCCCCAAAACGACCTTCGCCGACGTCGCGGGCTACGTCGGGGTCAAACAAGAAGTCCGCGAAGTCGTCGACTTCCTTCGCTTTCCCGACCGTTTCTCGGCGATCGGCGCGCGCACACCCAAAGGCGTGCTGCTCGTCGGTCCTCCGGGCACCGGCAAGACGCTCATCGCCCGGGCGGTCGCCGGCGAGGCAGGGGTGCCGTTCTTGTCGGTCACCGGCTCTGACTTCATGGAGATGTTCGTCGGCGTCGGCGCGTCGCGGGTGCGCGACCTCTTCGACACTGCCCGCAAACTCGGGCGGGCGATCATCTTCGTCGACGAGATCGACTCGATCGGACGCAAACGCGGTGCCGGCCTCGGCGGCGGCCACGACGAACGCGAGCAGACCCTCAACCAGATGCTCTCCGAGATGGACGGCTTCGAGGCCACCGAAGGCATCGTGATGATGGCCGCGACCAACCGTCCCGACATCCTCGACCCCGCGTTGTTGCGCCCCGGCCGCTTCGACCGTCAAGTGGTCGTCCCGTTACCCGAGCTCGACGATCGCATCGAGATCCTCAAGGTCCACACCAAGGGCAAACGCATCGCGCCCGACGTCGACCTCACGATCGTCGCGCGCGGCACGCCGGGTATGTCGGGCGCCGACCTCTCCAATCTCGTCAACGAGGCCGCGCTGTTCGCGGTGCGCAGCGGTGACGACCAGGTGCGTATGCGCCACTTCGACGAGGCCCGTGATCGCGTGATGATGGGACAGCGGCGCGAATCGCTCGTGCTGTCCGAGCGCGAAAAGCAACTGACCGCGTACCACGAAGCCGGTCACGCGGTGACCGCCACGGTCTTGCCGACGGCCGATCCGATCCACAAGGTCACGATCCTGCCGATCGGCATGGCGCTCGGCGTCACACAGCAACTGCCCGCCGAAGAGCGCCACAGTTACGACCAGACGTACCTCGAAGAACGCCTCATCGTGTTCATGGGCGGGCGTATGGCCGAAGAGCTCGTCTTCGGTGTGGTGTCGACAGGCGCCAACAACGATCTCGTGTCGGCGACCGAACTGGCCCGCAAGATGGTGCGCGAATGGGGCATGTCCGATCGTATCGGGCCCATGGCATGGGGCTCCCAGGGCATGGTGTTTCTCGGTGAAGACCTCATGCACACCCGGGACTACTCCGACGAAACCGCCAGGGTCATCGACGAAGAGGTCGAAAAGGTCTTGCGCGGCATGGAAAATCGCTGCCGCGATCTGTTGATCGAGCACCGCAACGCACTCGACCTCGTCGCCCGCGCGCTGCTCGAACACGAGACCATCGACGGCGCCGAAGTGAGCCGCCTGATCGCTTTCGGCGACGGCACCGGGCCCGCCAATCCTCCGGCGGCGCCGGTCACCGATACACCCGATCGGCCGTTGTCGAGCCTGCCGGCGCCTCCACCATTGCCACCGGTGCCGTTTCCGCCGAACCCGACGACCGAGCCCGCGCCTGCCCCCGGCGTGCCGCTGCGCTTCGACGACCCCCTGCAGGGGTAGCCGGCGCCCTCGATGTTGCGCGTCGTCATCGTCATCGTTGTCGTCGCGATCGCCTTCGCCGTCGCATTGCTGGCGCAGCGTCGGGCGCCGCGTCCTCCTGCCCGCAGTGGTCACGCCGGCCCTGACCAACTCGATCGCGCCGACTTCGCAAACCCGGGCGCGCCGTGGTTGATCGCTGTGTTCACTTCGCACACATGCGATGCCTGCGCCGACACGTGGAAGAAGGCACAGGTCCTCGAATCGGCCGAAGTCGCGGTGCAAGAGATCGAGTACCAGCGCGATCGCCGGCTGCACGATCGCTACACCATCGAGGCAGTCCCGCTCGTGCTCGTGGTCGACGACCGCGGTGTCGTGCGCAGCTCGTTCGTCGGGCCCGTCTCTGCCACGCACCTGTGGGCGGCGGTGGCCGAGGCGCGCGAATCGCGCTGAACCGAGTTTCCCGCTGTGCGGGGCTGAAGGATCCTACTCGCCGAGCTCGAGCGTGATTGCATTGGGGATCTGCGCAGTGGCGCGAGCAGGGATGCCCATCGCCGCGGCGCGCACATTGTTGGCGGCGTTCTCGCGCTCGGCGACGACCGGAGCCGACGCGGAGACGATGACCGTGAAGCTACCGGTACCAAGCAGCGCAAACGGCAACGACTTGCGCTCACCCGGCTGCAATTCGAAATCGGTTCCGGCGGGCGCCGCTCTGCGCTCTCCGTTCGCGATCACCTCGAGCGAGACGGCGGCGATCGCGCGCGCATTCGGATTGAACACGATCAACTCGCCAGGATCAGCCTCACTGGCCCCGCCGTCGACGATCACCATCGGCGCCGCGAACGCCGAGCCGATGGTCGAGCTGGCGCCCGCCCCCGGTTGGCCGGGGGCGAGCGTCACCAGACGATCGACGGCAACCGCCGGCCCGAGTGAGCGGACGATGACCGAATAGCCCGCGACACCGGCGTCACTCAAGCGCTGTTCGGCGCTCAGATCGACGACGGCGAATCGCCCCGGGCCGACTTGCAGGGCGAACGGTTCGATGATCAGCAATCGGTCGTCCGGACGCACCTCGACGAGAACCTCGGCCCGATCGTCGCTCGGGTTGAACACGACGAGACGTTCCTGGCGCGGCGCGCCGAGCCGCCCCGACGGGAAGAACCACGTCGGTGCGACGGCGGGCACACCTGTGGTCAACACCAGATCCCGCCGGAGGCGCGCATCGTCGAACACCTGGATCCGATCGAGAACCACGCGGCCCGCCCGTGCCCGTACCGCGGTCGCCACCTGGTCGGCCACCGGCACCAGGGCCGTGAGATCGACGATCTCGACCGCTCCCGGCCCGACGACCATCGATTCGATCCCCGGCGCAGCCACACTCGCGTCCTCGGTGGTGAAGGTGACGTCCAGCACCGCATTGTCCGCGAACGGGTTGTAGAGAACGAGCACCGCGCGTGCGGTCGGATTCTTCTCGGTCGCGGTCGCGGCGAGCGGGACGAACCACTCCGCGCTGGCGGTCGTGGCACACGGCGCCCGATCGAATCCGGCCGGTCCGGTGACCGAGTGTTCGACGACGACCCCGCCGCCCGACAGCTCCACCGTCGCGCTCGCGTACGCGGAGTTCGGCACCAATTCGGCGAGGCGTAACTCGCTGCGCGCGTAGGGGGGCAACGTGACCCGGCGGGTCCCCGTCGGTCCTTGGGTCGCCGGCGCGACGCGTGACCCCACCGCGTTGATGGAGGCGACGCGCTCGACGTCGCTCGTGTTGATGAGCAGCACGCGGTGATCGGCGAAGCCATCGTCGAGGGCCGTGCCGCCGGCGCAGAACCAGACGTCACTGAGCGCCGTCGCGGCGGAAACGCTCGAAGGAACGCTCGCGGCCGCCGACACGGGTGCGACGGAGTCCAAGCGACGCGGTTCGGGATCGAACAGCAACGCGACAAGTAGTACGAGGACGATCACCGCGATGGCGGGCGCGCGTGCCGACTTCATGACGACTCGCGTTCGGCCGACGCTTCGCGACGACGAAGCCGATCTCGCCACAGCAGCGTCACCGCGATGACTGCGACCCATAGCCCCACCTGCAAGAGCAACGCCTCATGGCGCGATCCGGGTGTTTGGTAACCCAGCGTGGCTGTGCCCGGTGTCGATGGAAAGGCCATCGCGTAGCCGAACGCGACGCGCGGCGCCACGACCGCACCATCGACGTCGAACTGCCATCGTTCGGAGAACGGCGTCGCCACGAAGATCTCGCTGTCCGCTGAAATCGGCCCCTGCCAACTGGCGGGCCCGAGTCGTTCTGTCAGCACCGGGCTGCCCGTGATGTCGTCTTGTGCATTCGCGTCGGCACCGGGGGCCAGCGCGGCGCGCGCCGGGAACCACGACTTGTTGACGTACATGCGCACCGCGTCGTTGACCTGTTGGATGCGTTCCATGTCGAGTTGGCCGTCGAGCGCGCGCAACAGTTCCGCCGGTGCGGGCCGGCCATCGCCCGCGCGTCGCCCCACCGGTGACGTCTCCTCCGCGATCACCAGATAGCGGATGCCGAGTGGAGCAAGCGAACGGCCGAGCCGCACGGTTTCGCCGCTGACGGCTTCGCGCAGGAGATCGGCGGTGCGTTGAGCCACGGGCGACAACGGTGGCGCCCACCGATCGGTGAACCTCGGGCTCCGGCTGTCGGTGAGCGCGAGGACGAGGTCGCCATCGGCAGAAACGCCATCACGGGCGTCGGCGTCGAACGTGGAGCCAGAAAGCGGCATCACGTCGCGGTGACCGATCCACGCGACTCGCAGCGGGCCGTCGCGAGTGGCCGCCGTGTCGACGAACGCCAGCGTGGACGTCAACCCTTGGCGCGGCATCCCCCATCGACCGTCGACCGCCGCCCGTCCGATGGGCACGACCGCGAGCACCAGTGCGGCTGCCGTGACGAAGGGAACCACTTGACGCCAGCCGAGGCGGTACGAACGAAGATCTTCCTCGAAGGCCAACACCGCGCCGGCAGCGCCGATTGCGAGCCCGAACGCGGCGACACTGAGCAATACGCCCGGGTGGGGCAAGGCCGCGGGCAACCAACCGCGCTCGCCGGCCCACTGCACCATCAACGCCGTCAGCGCGACGAACCACGCGCGCACCACCCAGCTATAGCGCCAACCCTGCGCCACGAAGAGTGCCAGCAGTGCCGGAACAACGTACGCGAAGCCGAGCAGACCGGGTCGGAACGGACCGACCGACAGTCGCAGCAAGGTGGCAAAGGAATGCGAACCACCCGCGGACGTACCCGGCCCACCGAACGGCGCCCACGTGCGGGGCTCGCGCACCAACGAATCGGTCCACGGCAGGTGCATGACGGCGGCGACAACGACTGCCGCGATTGTGACGAAGACCATCGGGGCGAGGCCCCGCTCGTCCCCGGCGAACAGCGATCCGAGTATGAGGCCGACCGCCACGACCGCAACGACGATCACGACGAAGGGGACGAACGCCGCGACAAACGCGATCAGCACGCCCAGCGACAGCACACGGAACGAGAATGGGCGATACGTGTGGTGGTCGCCGAAAGGCGCCGTGCCGAGCGAGCGTGCCAACGAGCGGAAGATCCATGGCACCGCGGCGTACACGATCAACGCGGTCAGCGAGCCCGCCGCGAATGCGTCGTACGCGACCGGCGTCGCCGCATAGAACAACGCGGCCACGAACGACGCTCTGGCTGACCCGAATGTGCGCGCGGCGCGCCACGCGCCCGCGGGGCCGATGACGAGGGGCGCCAGCGCCAAGACCTTGCGGACCAGCGCAAGATGATCGAACGCGAGCGTGCCGAGCAACCCCAACAACCCGTGACCGGTGGGCGCGGGGGTCTCGACGCCGCCACCCACATCGTGCCAGCCGCTCCACCAATCGCGCAGCAGGTCGCGAGCGCTGCCGGTCAAGGGTTGTAGCTCGCCGATCGCCGGGATCGGCCGGGTGAGGAGGTGGCGTGATCCGAACACCAACACCAAGGCCATGAGCGCGCCGATGGCGACGCGATTGCGCGCCGCCGGCGTGCGCAGATTGGCCGCCATGTCGCGGCCCGCACGCGAGACGGCCAGAAACCGATCTTCACGACGGCCATGGCCGCGCACGAACGCGCGGATGCGTGCGCTGCCGGAGATCTGCATGTCACGCAATTCGCCGTCGTCGACTTCGCGAAAGTCCGCAGCGGCGCGTCGCTTTGCCCCGATCTCGTTCAGGCGGCGCAGGTTCCACACCCACGCGCTGACGACATCGCGAGCGTGGGCGAAGCGACCGGTCACGGTGCAGATCAGGATTTCGCCCACCGACAACAGGATGGCCAACGGGATGACCCGCAGCAGAGTGCGCCCGCGATAACCGGAAAGGATCGTGCGCAGCGAATGCCGTAGCGCCAACGCGTGATCGTCGTCGTCGAATTTGGCGATGTCACGCGGGTCGTCGGACCCTGAACGCGCGGCGCGCCGTTCGAGGTGCCGGCCCACCGCGAGTGGCACGACCATCACGCGGGCGCCCGCGAGCTGCGCCCGCCAACAGAGATCGACGTCATCGCCGCGGAACGTCATGCCGGGGTCGAAGCCGCCGATAGACCTGAACAAGTCGCCGCGCACAAGGATGCAGGCCGTCGGCACCACGAAGACGTCGTTGACCGCGTCGTGCTGCTCTTGATCGAGTTCGCCCTCCTCGGCCACGGGTTGCGGGAACGCGAACCGATCGACGCTGAACCCGACGTGTTGCAGCCGGGAAGGCTCGTCCCACTCGACGAGCTTGGGTCCGACGATGCCGCCGTTGGACTGCAACAGTTCTTCGACGAGACGACTCACCGCATCGGGCGACAGCGCGACATCGTCGTGGCACAACAAGAGCAGGGGCGCCCGGAAGGAGTCGTCGACGACTGCGCCGACCGAGGCGCCGAAGCCGCCGGGGTCCTCGTCGAGACGACGCACGTCGGCTGCCGCGAAGTGCCGGCGGACCAGGGGCCCGAGCGGCTTGGCGCTCGCCACGTCGACGATCGACACGCTCAGGCGGGGGTAGTCCTGCGCCGCCAGCGCCCGCAACACGTCGCCGAACCATGGTCCGGGGTCGTGGGCGATGACCACCGCCTGCACCGCCGGCGTCGAATCTGGTGCGCCCGCGCCCGGCGCGCTCGGTTCGAGCACCTGGTCGACAGGCACCTGGTCGACAGGTTCCACGAGGGGACGAGCCTATCGGTCCCCACGGCCCGCTCTGGATCAGCCCGCCCACAAGGGCCCGCTTCCGTTAGCCTCTGGGCGCGAGATGCCTGCTCACAAACCCGGCGAAGCGCCCGTTGGCGGGACGGTCGCCCCCCTTCGCCTTGCGATCGACGCCACGCCCTTGCTCGGAGCGCGCACCGGCATCGGTCGCTTCGCCGCCCGTCTCGTCGAGGGCCTGGCCGGTGACGAATCGGTCGACGTGGCGGTCTACGCCGTGACGTGGCGCGGCCGTCACGACCTGGCCGCGCTGCTGCCGCCCGGGGTCCGCCACAATGGGCGGCCCATGCCGGCGCGACCCCTGCACCGCCTCTGGCGGTACCGGTTCGGGCCCGGGATCCAATGGTGGACCGGTGCCGTCGATGTCGTGCACGGGACCAACTACGTCGTGCCCCCGGCCCGCCGAGCGAAGCGGCTGGTGTCGGTGCACGATCTCACGGCTGTGCACCATCCCGAGATGTGCACCGCCCACACCCGTACGTTCCCCGCGATGATCGCACGCGCGATCGCCGAGGGTGCATGGGTGCACACCGACGCCGAGTTCATCCGCAACGAGGTGATCGAACACTTCGGTGCCTCACCCGAGCGCGTCGTGACGGTGCCGCTCGGCTTCGACGCGATTCCCGAGGCAGATGCGGCGATCGGACATGACCTCGCCGGCGGTGAGCGCTACATCGCGGCGGTCGGCACGGTCGAACCACGCAAGGGATATCCCGGACTGGTGCGCGCATTCGATCGACTCGCCGGACGCGACGCGGCGTTGCGCCTTGTCGTCGTCGGCGCCTGCGGATGGGGTATCGATGACTTCCGCGGCGCCGTCGATGCCGCACGACACCGGGATCGCATCGTGCATCTCGACTCGATCGACGATCGCGCACGCGCCGCGGTCATCCGCGGCGCGGCGGCGTTCGCGTACCCGTCGCTGTACGAAGGGTTCGGATTCCCCCCACTCGAGGCGATGAGTGCCGGCATTCCTGTGGTTGCGAGCGCGGCGGGCGCAGTGCCCGAGGTCGTCGGCGACGCCGCGATCGTGGTGCCGGTCGGCGAAGATCTCGCATTGGCCGACGGGCTCGAGCAAGCGATCTACGATCCCGCTGTGCGCGAAGACCTCGTGACGCGAGGACAGTCACGAATTGCCAACTACTCATGGGCCGCGATGACCCGAGGGATGCTCGACTTGTACCGACGGATGGCAGCAACGTGAAGGCCCTGGTCACCGGCGCGACCGGATTCGTCGGCCGGCACCTGGTCGCCTATCTGCAGGGCCACGGCGACACCGTGATCGCCACCGACCGCGCGAGCGGCGGGCCCGACATCACCAACGCGCAGGCGGTGCAGCAGTTCGTGCTGCACAACGAGCCCGAGGTCATCTATCACCTGGCCGGGCAAAGTGATGTCCACCGATCGTGGGGCAATCCCGTCGAGTCGTACCGCGCCAACGTAGAAGGCGTGGCGAACCTGCTCGCGGCGGCGCACACCGCGGGAGTGGGTCGTGTCGTTGCCGTTCTGTCTGCAGATGCCTACGGACGAGTCGCGCCCGAAAACCTTCCCATCGACGAAGACAACCCGTTCCTCCCGTTGAGTCCTTACGCCGCGAGCAAGGCGGCGGCCGAGTACGTCTGTATACAGGCGCATCTCGGTTCAGGCCTCGACGTCGTGCGCGCTCGCCCGTTCACACACATCGGCCCCGGACAGTCACCCCGATTCGTCGCGGCTGCACTCGCATCGCGCATCGCCGAGGCCGAGCGCACTGGCGAGCACACGATCACTGTTGGTCGTCTCGACACTCGCCGCGACTTCACCGACGTGCGCGACATCGTTCAGGCGTACCGCTTGCTCGCCCTGCACGGAAAATCGGGCGCGGCCTACAACGTGTGTTGCGGCGTCGACGTGTCGATCGAGCAGATCGCGCACCAACTGGTCGACCTCGCATTGCACCCGATGAAGCTCGTTCCCGACCCCGCGCTGCAACGCCCCGCGGACATACCGATATTGCGGGGAGACGCGACGCGTTTGCGCGAGGCAACCGGATGGCGGCCCACCATCTCACTCGAGCAAACACTGCATGACATGCTCGACGATTGGCGCCGCCGGCTCGCGGTCGACATCCCTACCGGCACGCCTTCGTATTTCGACTGATAAGCACGGTCACCCGAACAGCACGGTCACCCGAACAGCACGGTGTCGATCCGTCGTTGCGCATCGATCAGCAGCGCCCGCTCTCCGTCGTCGGCGCCCGTCTCGATCTCGGCCAGGATGCGGGCCCGCCACGGTTCGAGCACGAGATGAGCGCTGCGGCGGTCGGGATCGACGAGCGACGCGATGAGCGCGTCCACAACGGCGGTGAGGAGTTCGGCTTGGGTGTAGCGAGTGACGACTCGGGGCAACCGTTCGGCCCGGGCCACGGGGTAGTCGGTGTCGCGCACGAGCTGCCACGGTTCGAGTTTGAACAGGCCCGCGATCAAGGTGACCGTGCGTTCCGATGGCGGCGTCAAGCAAGACTCGAGATGTGATACCGCGACCCGACTGATCGCGAGGCGCTCGGCCATCTGTTGCTGGGTCATGCCGTGCTTTCGCCTCAGCTCGGCGATGCGGTGGCCGAGCCGTTCGAACGGATTACGCTCGGTCACGTCTCACTCGCCAATCTGGCTCTGCCAACTCACTTAGCAGACACCCGTGCCCGCAGGAAGTAGAAACCTACCTCATGACTCCTCGCGCGCTCATCACGGGCATCACCGGGCAAGACGGTTCGTACCTCGCAGAGTTCCTCCTCTCGAAGGGCTACCACGTCATCGGCATGGTGCGGCGCAGCTCCACCGTCAGCTTCGAGCGGATCGCCCACTTTCAAGACAGTGTCGAGTTCGTGTCGGGAGACTTGCTCGACCAGATATCGATGATCGAGGCCTTGCGCATCCATCGGCCGCACGAGGTGTACAACCTGGCCGCGCAGTCGTTCGTCCAGACATCATTCGGACAGCCGGTCTTCACCGGGGAGACCACCGCCCTCTCGGTCACACGGCTACTCGACGCGATCCGCTTGGTCGATCCCGACATCAAGTTCTATCAAGCAAGTTCGAGTGAGATGTTCGGCAAGGTGCTGGAAGTGCCGCAGACCGAGACGACCCCTTTCTACCCACGCAGCCCTTACGGCGTGGCGAAGGTCTATGCCCACTGGATCACCGTCAACTATCGCGAGAGCTACGGCCTGCACGCGACGTCGGGCATTCTGTTCAATCACGAGTCGCCCCGTCGCGGTCTCGAGTTCGTCACCCGCAAGATCAGCAACCACGTCGCCCGTATCAAGTACGGCATGGCCGACGAACTTCGCCTCGGCAATCTCGAAGCGCAGCGAGACTGGGGCTTCGCAAAGGACTACGTCGAAGCGATGTGGATGATGCTGCAGCAAGAGGAACCCGACGATTTCGTGATCGCCACCGGCGAGACACACTCGGTGCGCGAATTCTGCGAGCTCGCGTTCAGCCACGCCGGGCTCGACTGGGAGAAGTACGTCGTGCAGGACCAACGGTTCTTCCGGCCGGCCGAGGTCGATCTGCTCGTCGGCAATCCGACGAAGGCGCACACGAAGTTGGGTTGGAAAGCGCGGACGTCGTTCGCCGATCTTGTGCGGCTCATGGTCGACGCCGACCTCGCGCTGCTCGAGGGTACGCCGCGGCCCGTGCCGTGATCACGGTGCTCGCCGGCGGCGTCGGAGCCGCCCGATTCCTGTCCGGGCTCGTGCAAGTCGTCCCGCCCGAGCAGATCACCGCTGTCGTCAATGTGGGTGACGATGTCATTTTGCACGGCCTGCACATCAGCCCGGATCTCGACACCGTCACCTATACGCTCGCCGGCGCGATCGACAGTGCGCGCGGGTGGGGTCTCGGCGGCGAGACGTGGCAGGCGCTCGACATGGTCCGCCGCTACGGCGGGGTCGGTTGGTTCAACCTCGGCGACCGCGATCTCGGCACTCACCTGTACCGCACCCAGCGGCTTCACGAGGGTGCGGCCTTGTCGACGGTGACCCGCGAGATCGCCCGCGCGTGGGATCTCGCGGTCGACATCGTTCCCGTCACCGACGATCGCGTCGAAACGCGCGTCACCGTGATCGAGGGCGATACGACCCACGAGATCGGCTTTCAGCAGTACTTCGTGCAGCTGCGCCATTCGGTACCGGTGCAAGCAGTGCGTTTCGTCGGAGCCGACGACGCCCGCCCCGCGCCCGGGGTCGTCGATGCGATCATGTCGGCCGATGTGCTGGTGATCGCGCCGTCGAACCCTCTCGTCTCGATCGACCCCGTGCTGGCGGTTCCGGGCATACGAGCGGCGGTCGAGTCGCGGCGCGCGCGCTGTGTGGCGGTGTCGCCGATCGTCGCCGGAGCCGCACTGAAAGGTCCCGCCGACCGGATGATGACCGAGCTCGGCCACGAATCCTCGGTGGTCGGCGTGGCGCGCCTCTACCGTGAACTCGCTCGCGCCTTGGTGATCGACGACGCCGACGACGCCAACTCGGGCGCCGTGCGCGACGCCGGAATGGTGCCGGTCGTGTGCGACACCATCATGGCCGAACCCGCGCGAGCGGCACGCCTCGCCCAACGTGTGCTCGACGCGGCACACTGATCGTTGTGCAAGGCTGACGAGTCGATGGGCCGCCTCGAGATCTTCGGAATCGAAGGCATTCCGCAGATCACTCGCGGCGACGATCTCGCCGGCATCATCGCCGACGCAGTCACGCGCAGTGCGTCGATGTCACCCGACAACGCATTGCGCAACGGCGATGTGCTCGTCGTCGCATCGAAGATCGTGTCCAAGGCAGAGGGCCGGCTCGAGCCGATCGATCCCGACGATCCCCTGAGCCACAAGCCACTCGTCGAACGCGAGTCGGTGCGCATCATTCGTCGTCGCGGCGAGCTCATCATCAGCGAGACCAAACACGGTTTCGTCTGCGCCAACGCCGGCATCGACATGTCCAACATCGAGGCGGGTTGGGCACTGCTGCTGCCCGACGATCCCGACCGCAGCGCGCGCCGGCTGCGCGACGGCTTGCGCGCCCGGGCCGGCGTCGATGTCGCAGTGATCGTGTCGGATACCTTCGGCCGGGCGTGGCGCCGCGGCCTCACCGACGTTGCCCTCGGCTGCGCCGGGATCGGCCCGATCCTCGATCTCAGAGGCACGGTCGACGCGCTCGGGCGCGAGCTCCACGTCACCGAGGTCGCGATCGTCGATGAGCTGGCCGGCGCGGCCGACCTGGCCATGGGCAAGGCCGCGGGTATCCCGGTCGCCGTCGTGCGCGGCGTCGATCCGTCATGGCTGCGAGACGGGGCGGTGCGCACCGAGATCGTGCGCCGCCCCGACGAAGACCTCTTCCGCTGACCAAGACCCCGTTCTGTTGGCGTTTTACCGGTGTACACACGGGTAAAGCGCCAAGAGAACCAGTCGTGACGGGTCAGAGGCGGTTGGCGCGGAACCAGTCGAGCACCGCGCGGGAACCGTCGGCGAGCGACGTCCGCGGCTGCCAGTGAAGCTCACTCTGCGCGCGGGCGATCGCCAACGCCGACCGATCGAGCTCACCGGCCCGCGCCGGCGCTCGGGCGGGTTCGGCATCGACGCCCGCGGCGTCCGCTATCGCGCGATAGAGCGTATTGACCGATGTCTCGACACCGGTCCCGATGTTGATCACCAGACCCCCGCCGCGTCCGGCGGCGCGGACGAATGCATCAGCCACGTCGGCGACATAGACGAAATCGCGCGTCTGCTCACCGGTACCGTAGATGGTGCACGGCTTTTGGGTCAACAACAGGCCGGCGAAGATCGCCACGACCCCAGCTTCGCCGTGCGGGTCTTGACGCGGCCCATAGACATTGGCCAGTGCGAGCGCGGTGAAGTCGAGTTGGTGCAGCGCCCGGTACGCGAACATGTAATCGCCCAGCACCTTCTTGCTGACGCCGTACGGGGACACAGGGTGCTGTGGATGCAACTCGTCGACGGGCAAGGCGCTGGGCTGCGGCTCGCCGTAGATGGTGCCGCCGCTCGACGCGGCGACGATCTTGCGGGCGCCCGCACGCCGCGCGCCCTCGAGCACGTGCAGCGTGCCGATCACATTGATCTGCGCGTCGAGGACAGGGTCGTTCACCGACACCCGTACGTCGGCTTGCGCCGCGAGGTGGTACACGATCTCGGGCTGTGCTTCGACGATCGTCGTGATCGTCTGAGCGTCACGGATGTCGACAGCGTGGATGGCGAGGCGCGAACCCGCTTGCTCGCGTGCTTGTTCGAGATTCTCGGCCGAACCCGACGAGAAGTTGTCGATGACCGTCACCGAGTGCCCGGCCGCCACGAGTTGATCGACCAGCGTCGAACCAATGAATCCGGCACCGCCGGTCACAACCGTACGCATGGGTTGGTGTCTCACCTTTCGCAACGAGCAGGCGCTCGGTCGGCTAGCTGTCGCCGGAGGTAGGTAGCCGAGCGCCCTCGAGCGACGCACCGGGCTCTACCACGGCGCCGTCGCCGATCACGGACAGCGAACTGAGCGACGCACCGACCCCGATCGTGGCGCCCATGCCGATGATCGAGTCTCGCACGACGGCGCGCGCACCGATGCGCGTACCGCTCATGATGACCGAGTCGACGATCTCGGCGTCGGGGCCGATCGTGGCGCCAGGACCGATCACGGATCGAAGTATCTTGGCCGTCGACGCAATCGCGGTCCGCGCGTCGATGCCGCTTTCGGGTACGCCCCGCTTGCCGTCGATCAGATCGAGGTTCACCTCGAGATAGGTGGCCGGAGTGCCCGCATCGACCCAATACACCTCTGACTTCGACGCGTACAGCGTGCGATCGGCAACCAGAGCGGGGAACGTCTCGCGTTCGATGGAGACCTTGCGGCCACCCGCGATGCGATCGATCACCGACGGCTCGACCACGTAGGTGCCGGCGTTGATCCAGTTGGTGGGCGCCTTATCGCGGGGCGGCTTTTCGATGAAGCCCAGGACCAAGCCGTCGTCGGCCGTCGGCACGACGCCGTAGCGCGACGGATCATCGACCGGAGTCAACGCGATGGTCGCTTGTGCACCTCGCTCGCGGTGGAGCGCGACCAGCTTTGAAAGATCGAGATCGGTCAACACGTCGCCGTTGAGGACCACGAATGTGTCGTCGAGCTTTGCGTGCAGCGCGGCAAATCGGATGGCACCGGCCGTGTCGAGCGGCTCGGGCTCGACCGCGTAGTGCAGTCGTACCCCGGCGCACACGCCGCTCGGGTAGCGGTCGATGAACGCGTCGGGCCGGTAACCGAGGGACAACACGGCGTCGGTGACACCTCCCACAGCGAGACCTTCGACCACGCGCTCGATCATCGGCCGGTTGACCACCGGCAACATCTGTTTGGGGGTGGTGAGCGTGAGCGGGCGCAGGCGCGTGCCGAAACCACCGACGAGCACGATTGCTTTCATCGGATTTCTATCCGCTCGACGACGTCGTGGGTCCTGTGGTCGGTGCCGCGCCGTCGGTGGGCGCCGTGGTCGTCGGCGTCGTGTCGCCCGGGACGGTCGACTCGGCGGGACCAGTCGTTTCCGGCGACGTCGTCATGGGAAGCTGACCGCTGTCGACGCCGGCGAGCTCATCGAGATTGACAGCCGTCGGTGGGATCGGGATGTCGACATCGTCGGGCACGAGCGCGATCGTGAACGCTTCGCGATCGGCGAGGAATCGCACGTCGCCGAGCTTGGACCTGATGATCTCGATGGGCGCGTCAGGATTGTCGATATCGAATCGCGCGACGCGAAGCGTCGCGTTCTTGCCGTTGCAGTCGGTGTCGGACCTGAGCGTCGTGCCGTTGGTGAGCTCGAGCTCGTCGTCGTCGAACTTCACGCCCATCGTCTCGAAGAAAACCTTGAGGCGCGCCCGGGTGCCGGACGCTGCACTGACGAAGGGATGGATGTGGATCACGCCGTCGTCGTGGGAGTGGATACCGGTCGGGTCGGGCCACTCGGCGCCACGGACAATCGGTTCGATCTCGAAGCGGTCGCAGTTGTAGATGCCGAGGGCCGCGTGCCAGTGGTCGCCGGTGACGCCGGCGGCACCGACGTTGAGCCTCGGGGCCACGGCGTCGCTGCGGGTCGATCGGGCGTAGATGACGAGAGAGGTGCCGAGCAGGAAGACGAGGGCGACGATGAGGGGGAACCCCATCTCGCGACGGTCACGACCTCTGGATGCGGATCCCGCGCGTGCGGCGCGCGCGAGCTTTTTGGCCGAAGAGGCTTTACCCATAGGGAGACAAACGTATCGGGCCGTGGCCGCGGTGCCACGTCATGGGGCCCACGAATCTCACCATTGCGGACGGCGCCGGACCAGGGCGATGGCCGTGAGAAGGGCGTCGTACTGGCTGGCCACGGCCTGTGGGGACACCCAACCCTCGACGAAGCAACGCCCCGCTGCGCCCATCGCGTCGCGGTCGTCCGGCGCGTCGATCAGCGCACGCAACGCGGCGATGAAGCGCGCCGCGTCATCGGGTGGAACACAAAGGCCGGCACCGGCGCGCCGGATGGTCCGATCGACTTCGGTGTCGGGGTCGACCGACGCCAGCACCGGCCGGCCGGCGGCGAGTACCGAGTACAGCTTCGAGGGCACGCTCGCCTTGGCCAAGCCGCGCTTGAGCGGCACCACGTGGATGTCGGCGGCCGCGAGCACCTCTCCCAGTCGCTCTGGCGGTTGGTAGGGCACGAATACCACGTTCTGCAGTTCTGCCGCATCTTTTCGCAAGCCGGCCAGAGCCGAGCCGCCACCGTTTATCACGAACGCCACGTCGTCGCGACCGCGCATGGCCCGCGCAGCCGCGATGATCAACTCGAGCGATTGCGACAGGCCGACGTTGCCCGCGTACATCACGACGATCTTGTCCTCGAGATCGTGTTCCTTTCGATACGCGTTGTCGTGGGTCATGGGTGTGATTCGCTCGGTGTCGACGAAGTTGGGGATGACCTCGACCCGGGTGCGGTGCCGTTTGTGCCGTTGCGCCAACTTCGTCTCGACGTTGTCGCGTAGGTCGTCACTCAACACGGTCACCGCGTCGGAGTGCGCGTAGCTGAAACGCTCGGCCCACGACGCCGCCTTGATCACGCGACGATCGGTCAAGAGGCCGAGCTCGATCGCGACGTCGGGGAAGACATCTTGAATATTGAAGACGAAGGGCGCCCGGCGGATGCGGGCAACGGCGAGACCGGCGAGACCGATCGGCAGCGGCGGCGACATCGCGAGGACCACGTCGGGTCGCGGACGCGTGAGCAGCGCCCGAAGGCTGGCGAGACCGGTGAAGCCGGCGAACCCGAGCGCGCGTGCCCGTAGATTGCGTTTGTCGGTCGGAAACGGGTGGACCCGTGAGATCTGACCCCACGACGTCTTCTCGTGGCGCACGAGGCGCCCGCGCCATTGTGCGTCGACCGCGTGATGCTCGTACCAGGGCAGCGCCGTGACGACGTGCAGCCGGTGACCGCGCTCGGCGAGACCCTCGACGATCGCGCTCATGACCACACCAGTAGGAGCGGAGTCAGGGGCGAAATGCGGGCACAGCACCAGAATGTGCACCGGTTGTTCCTAGCGCCGAACCAGCCCGTCACCACAATCGACGGTGTAACTGCTGCCACTGCGGCCCCACCCGAGCGGGATGCAGTTCTTCGAGGCGGCGAGCACCTGCGGCCACGAGTCGGCCACGGCGCGGCCCGTCCCACGACAGTGCGGCGTCGAGGGCGTCGGTCCAGCCGTCGACGGACAACGGCTCGACGAGTATCCCCGCGCCGCCGACGGCTTCGGGCAACGCCGTCGCGTTGGCGACGATCGGTGGACAACCGACGCGCAGCGCCTCGATCACCGGCAAACCGAACCCTTCGTAGGTCGAGGGGAAGACGAGGGCCCGCGCGAGCGCGAGCATCGTGTCGAGTTGGGTCCGTTCGATGCGAC
Organism: Acidimicrobiales bacterium; assembly: GCA_035525225.1. Lineage (GTDB taxonomy): Bacteria > Actinomycetota > Acidimicrobiia > Acidimicrobiales > WLNW01 > DATLFA01. The sequence continues at coordinate 24,768 of DATLFA010000054.1, read as the reverse complement.
CGGTGCGCACGATATTTCCTTCGAGGCCGAGATGCGCGATGAGCCCGCGTATCTCGCCCTCGAGAGGCCCGGTGCCACCGGTGAGGACGAGGCGAACGCCCGGATGGGCACGCGCCACCGGCGCGAATGCCTGCACGATCGTTCGATGGTTCTTGTGTTCGTAAGTGATCGCGGGATACACGAAGAACGGGTCGGCCGCCTGCACGATGTGTCGCAGCGCGACGGGCAACGCCGCCACCCGCTCGTCGGCCACGAGTTCGGCTCGGTCCATCGGCTCGCACGGCGCGGAAACCACCGCCGTGCGCTCTTCGGGGATGTGCAACATCTCGATGATCGAACGGCGGACCCATTCGCTGACCGATACGACCAACTGCGCCTTGCGCACCGAACGCGGCAGCGAGAACGCGAGGAAGCGGCGTTTGACCGCCGAGAAGCTCGCAGGGAACTGCAACGGCTGCAGGTCGTGGACGGTCACGACCGACGGGGATGGTCCGAACGCGGGTACGCGTCCGCCCAAATGATGCATGGCATCGACACCGCGGCTTTCGCGCGCGAGCCACGTGCTCTCGGCGGCCACCCGCAGCGCGCGGTTGGCCGGCAGAGCCAACGTCTTCGTCGCGAACGCGCTCGCGAGGTCGGGATACGCGCGCGCGAACGAATCGCGCGCGTACAGCAGCACTTCGAGGTCATCGTCCGGGTGTTCCGCGACCGCCCGCAACACACGCACCGCATACTCCTCGGTCCCGCCGACGACGCCGGGGACGAGGTAGAGCAGGTTCACCCCGAGCGTGCGTTTCATCGCGCGATTGCTCGGTAGGCCTCGACGGTCAGATCGGCAGTGCGGGCCCACGTGAACGTCGCGGCGCGCGCCTTGGCGCGAGCGCGCAACTGACGAGCTACTTCTTCGTCGCCGAGGATCGACGCCAACGCGTCTGCGATCGCGGCGTGATCGAGCGGATCGACGCAGATACCCGCATCGCCGACCACTTCTTCGGTGGCGGTACCCGACGATGTCACCACGGGCGTGCCGGCCATCATTGCTTCGAGTACCGGGATACCGAACCCCTCACGCAGGCTCGGGTAGCAGAACGCCGCGGCGCCTGCGTACAGCGCGTGCAGTTCTTCGCGCGGCACGAAGCCCAGCGCGTGAATCCGGCGGTCGGCGCCGCCGAGCCGCGCCGCCAGATCCTCGTTCCATCCGTGGGGACCGACGAGGAGCAAATTCAGATCGGCGTCGGGCAGCGCGCGGAACGCCGCGATCACCGCGCCGAGGTTCTTACGCGGTTCGATCGTGCCGACCCAAAGGACGTAGCGGCCCATCACACCGTGACGGGCGCGTACACGCGCGATGTCGTCGTCGGTCACGACGAACGGCTCGACACCCCACGGCACGACGCGGATTCTCTGCTCACCGATGCCCAGCGCGATCAACTCGTTCTTGGTTGCCGCCGAAGGACACAGCACCACGTCGGCGTCGCGGTCGGTCAGCACCAACGACCGGTGAAAGAACCGCAAGCCGTGTCGAGTGGCGTGCTCGGGGTAGTCGATGAAGGCGAGATCGTGCACCGTTACCGCGAGTGGCGCCGACTTCGGTGGGATCGCCATGCCGGTGGCATGGATGACGTCGACTCGACCGGTCGCACGCTCGATACTCGGCCATCGAAACCGATGCCAACTCTCGTAGAGCACCTCGCGGCGCAGCCGCAGGTGCCGGGTTTCGATCGAAGGCGTCCACGGAGCAGGCGGCGTCGAGCGGTGGCACGCGGCCACCCCGATGCATTCGATGTCGCCACGGTCACGCAGATTGTCGACGGTACCGAGTGCCGACGACGCGGTACCGCCGGGCACGCGGTGCCAACATTGCTCGAGAGTGACGGCGACGCGAAGCAGGCTCAACCGTCGAAACCTAGTCCGCCAACTCACCGCCCTGGCGGCTGCGGAAGTACTCCGCCGTGCGTTGTACGCCTTCGCGCAACTCGACCGAGGGCTCCCAGCCGAGCAGTTGCCTGGCCTTTTCGATGTCGGGGCGCCGCTGCATCGGATCGTCGACGGGCAACGGCTCGTAGACGATCTCTGAGCTCGAGCCCAGCACCTCGATGACCACGTGCGCGAGCTCGAGAATGGTGAACTCGTTCGGGTTGCCGATGTTGGTCGGCATGTTCTCGTCAGAGTCGTACAGCGCGATGAGGCCACGGATCTCATCGTCGACGTAGCAGAAGCTGCGGGTCTGGCCGCCGTCGCCGTAGACGGTGATCGGCTCGTCGTCGAGGGCCTGCATGATGAAGTTGGATACGACCCGCCCGTCGCGCTCTCGCATGCGCGGGCCGTACGTGTTGAAGATGCGCACGATGCGCGTGTCGACGTCGTGGAAGCGGTGATACGCCATCGTCATCGCTTCGGCGAAGCGCTTGGCTTCGTCGTAACAGCCCCGCGGCCCGACCGGGTTGACGTGTCCCCAGTAGCTCTCGTCCTGCGGATGGACGTGCGGGTCACCGTAGACCTCACTCGTCGAGGCCAGGAAGAACTTTGCGCCCTTCGACCGGCACAGCCCCAGCGCATTGTGCGTGCCGAGACTGCCCACCTTCAGCGTCTGGATCGGGAACTCGAGGTAGTCGCGGGGCGAGGCCGGGCTCGCGAGGTGGAACACGCCGTCGATCGGCCCCGGTACCCAGATGTACTCACTGACGTCCTGCATGACGAAGGTGAAGCCCGCCTGCCCGAAGAGATGTTCGATGTTCGCGAGGTCGCCGGTGCGAAGGTTGTCGATGCAGACCACCTCGTCGCCGCGATCGAGCAATCGGTCACAGAGATGCGACCCGAGAAAACCCGCGCCGCCGGTCACCACTACTCGCGCCATGAACGAATCCTCGCCGTTGGCACCGGATCAGTTGCGTCCGACGCCGGTGTAGGTGAAGCCTCGCCGCAACAGCGACCCTTTGTCGAGGATGTTGCGGGCGTCGACAACACATCGCTTGGCCATCGTCGCCGCGATCTTGTCGTAGTCGAGCCATTTGAACTCGTCCCACTCGGTCAACACCACGAGCACCTCGGCGCCGTCGCACGTTGCATAGGGGTCGTCGACGAGTTCGATGCGGGCGTCGGGGGACACGCGAACCGCGGGGTCGTAGGCCCGCACCAGCGCACCGCGCTGCACGAGACGGGAGAGGACCTCGAGCGCCGGCGACTCGCGCATGTCGTCGGTACCGGCCTTGAAGGTGAGACCGAGCGCCGCGACGCGGACACCCTCGAGTGACCCGCCGACGCAGTGAGCGACCTTCTCGGTCACGCGCTCGAATTGCTCGTCGTTCACCGCGATGACGCCCCTGAGCAAACTGAAGTCGTAGCCGCCGTCTTCGGCGATGCGAATCATCGCCCGAGTGTCCTTGGGGAAGCATGATCCGCCCCAACCGGGGCCGGGTCGCAGGAACTCGTGGCCGATGCGGCGGTCGTAACCCATACCCAACAAGACGTCGTTGACATCGGCGCCCACCGCTTCGCACACTGCGGCGACCGCGTTGACGAAGGACAGCTTGGTGGCGAGGAATGCATTGCTCGCGTACTTGATGGTCTCGGCCGATGCCGCGTCGGTGATCATGATCGGGGCGCGCACCCCGAGATACAGCGACGCGACCCTCGTTGCCGCCGACTGATCGTCGGCGCCGATGACCACGCGATCCGGATTCATGAAGTCGTCGACTGCGGAGCCTTCGCGCAAGAACTCCGGGTTCGACACGACGCCGATGTCGGAGCGAGCGAGCGCCTGCTCGACGAGCCGGGTGGAGCCCACCGGGACCGTCGATTTGTTGACGACCACCGACCCGCGGGTCAGGTGAGGTGCGATCTGACGGGCCGCCAGATCGATGTAGCTCATATCGGCCGAGCCGTCAGGGCTTTGCGGGGTGGGCACGCACAGGTAGACGAATTCACGATCGCGCACCGCATTCGCGGTATCGGTGACGAAGCGCAGCCGGCCGGTCTCGAGTTGCTCACGGACGATGTTCTCGAGGCCTTCTTCGTGGATGGGGATACGGCCTTCGTTGAGCAACGCGATCTTCGCCTCGTCGATGTCGACGCAGATGACTTCGTGGCCGATATGGGCAAAGCACGCGCCCGTTGTAAGGCCGACGTAGCCGGTCCCGATGATTGCGATGAGTGCCATCGAGGCTCCGTGGGGCAAGCGGGCAAGGGATCGTGGTCAGGCTACGCACCACATGTCCACGATGACATGGGCCTCGCGCCTCAGTTATGTCAATAGCGCACGCAGGGCACGCCCGCGGGTGGCCTTCCGATGATGCCACCGTCGGACACGCCGCCCGTCTCCGCAGCCCTCGGTGCGGTGGTCACGGCCGCGGCACTGCCAGTGGCCGCGCCGCTGCCTGATGGCGTCGTGGCCGGCGCGCTGGGAGCCGTCGCGGAGACACGCCCGGCCGCCGACTCGTCGGCCAGGCGACTCAGTTGCGCCGTGTCCTCGTCACCGCGGGGTTGGGCGCGCACGCCGCCCCAGTCGGCTCCGACGACGAGCTGCAACGTCTCGCCGTTGTGCAGCGTGGCCTTGGATCCCTGGATCTGCTCGAACGCGGGAATCTTGTTCAGGTAACGGGCGAGCAGGATCGCCGCGAATCGCTCGTCGGAGGTGAAACGGATCGTGGTCTGTTCCACCGGGCCAGACGGCGACGGCTGCGGTGCCCCGCTGACGAACTCGACGTCGGCGAGTTGCTTCGTCGGCAGCGGTTCGGTGATCTCGGGGCGGGCATCGACGACCCGCACGGGCACCTGGAACGGTTGCAGGTCGGGCACGTTGCCGCGGAAGACGTCGAGCGTCGGTGCGGCCTTGGCGGGGTCGACGCGCAAATTGAAGCCATCCGAATACGTGGGCAGCGAGTAGCGCTGCAATGCCTCAGGTTTGAAGTTGCCGAACGCGCGGCCGATGTCGAGCAGATCTTGCGGCGTGAGCTTCTCGTCGAGCACGACCGACTTCGTGTCGACGGTCGTCTTCATCAGGTTGCGCATCGTCGTCGGATTGCGACCGCCCTTTGCGATCACGCGATCCATCGCGAGGATGAGGAAGTCGCGCTGACGTTCGGCGCGGCCGTAGTCGTACGTGTTGTCCTGCGTCCATCGGCCGTTGATCTGTTGTTCGTACTGGCGGGCGCGGACGTAATTGAGCGCCTGCTCACCGCTGAGGATGTTGCAACCCTGCGGCGCCCCGAAGAACGAGCCGTAGTCACGGGCCGGGTACGGGAAGTAGACAGGGACCCCATCGATCGAGTCGATGATCTTGCGGAACCCGGAGAAGTTGATCAGGACGAAATCGTGGATCTCGACGTCGAAGCCCTGTTTGACCTTGTTGACCGCGTTCTCGGGACCGAGGGCCACCGCGGAGTTGATCTTGTTGTAGCCGTCGAACGTCAGATCGCGCGGGATCGACAGCACCGCTGCCGTCGCGGCCGTGGGGTCGATGCGCACGAGCATCATCGTGTCGGCGAGCTTGGCTTCACTCCGGCCGAGCAACAGGTCGTCACCCGATTGAATGCCGCCGCTGTCGGTCCAGCCCAGGATGAGAATGTTTCGAGCATCGAAGTCGATGTCGCCGACTTCGGCCAGCACACCCGGCGACACCGCGACTCGCGGAATGTCACCAAAGGTCTCTTTGATGTCGCCGATGTACCACGCGCCGTATAGACAGCCGGTGATGAGGGCGAGGCCGGTGACGAGGACGAATCGCTGGGGCCACGTGCGCCGGTATTTGACCCGCCGGGGCGCGATGGGCAAGTCGACCGTGGGGGTGATTGCCGGCTCGGCCGGGGCCCCGACTGTCTTCTTCGCCCGCAGCAGCACGGGTATCCAAGCTAACAGCGCCCGACGGGAGCCCGGTGTCAGCACCACCCCCGCCGCACGCTCGAAGACCACCGGATCGCGCGATGCATGATCGCGCGATGCATGACCGCGCCGAGCACGACCTCGCCGTGCGAGACCTCGCACCGCTGTGTGTCGTCGGCGATCGCATCTTGACCGAGTTGGTCGACGTGACCGATGACCTCGGCGCGCTCGACTCGAGTGGGCTCTGGGCATTGGTGCTCCCCTACTCGGGACGCGCCGTGTGCGCGCGCTTCGCCCGCAGCCGACCCGCGCGACCGTGGCCGGGGCGGCCGTGGAGCGGACCCGTGCTCGACGCATGGAAGTCGAGCCTCGATCGCGACGAGTTCTGCGCCGGAGTAGAGGACATCCGCCACGCGATCGCGCGCGGTGACGTGTACCAGGTCAACCTGACACGCCGGCTCTCCGCACCCCTGCCGCCCCCACGCGCCGGTACTACTACCGACATCGCGGCACTCGGTGCCGCGCTCGCGATCGGCAACCCCGCGCCTTTCAGCGCAGTGGTGCGCTTGCCACGGCAGGGCGTGCACGTCGCATCGGCGTCGCCCGAGCGATTCCTGACGCGTCGAGGCAGACGCGTGTGGTCCTCACCGATCAAGGGCACCGCGGCCGAGCCCGAGGGGCTCAGCGACAAGGACCGCGCCGAGAACGTGATGATCGTCGATCTCGTGCGCAACGACATCGGCCGGGTCTGCGACTTCGGTTCGGTCACCGTGCCGCATCTGCTCACACTCGAGCATCATCCCGGCCTCGTCCATCTGGTGTCGACGATCGAAGGGCGCCTCCGCGAAGGATGCGGATGGATCGACCTCATCGCCGCGACCTTTCCTCCCGGGTCCGTCACGGGCGCGCCCAAGATCGCGGCGTGTTCGATGATCGACGCGCTCGAGCCGGTCTCGCGCGGGGTCTACTGCGGAGCGGTCGGGTGGGTCGACGCCGATCGCAAGATCGGCGAGCTCAACGTCGCGATCCGCACCTTTTGGATCGAAGATGGCGCGGTGCATTTCGGCACGGGCGGCGGCATCACCTACGACAGCGATCCGATGCGTGAGTGGGAAGAGACCGAGCTCAAAGCTCGGCGCCTGTTGTCGGTGGCATCGGCATCATGAGTGCGCCGCCGGACACGCCGATCGTGTGGGTGAACGGTGCGTTCGTCGACGCGCCGGCAACCACCCCCGCGGTCACCGCGCTCGATGACGGTGTGCTGGTCGGTCTCGGCGTCTTCGAGACGATGAGTATCCGCGGCCCGAGCGGCCCTTCAGAGCGGGAAGCGACGGGCCCGAGCGGCCCTTCAGAGCGGGAAACGACGGGCGTCGCGTTCGCGCGGCGTCGCCACCTGCAACGGCTCCACGGCTCGGCTGGCATCGTCGGCATCGAGATCGACACCACCCTCGTCGAGGACGGTGTCGACGCGGTCCTGTCGCGCTGGGGTTCACGGGCGGGTCGCCTGCGGATCACGGCCACGGCCGGCGGCGCGGTCATCGTGTCGGCCGACGCCGTCGTCGAGGTCGCGGCGACCGCGACGGTTGTCGTCGCGCCATGGCCGCGCAACGAGCGCAGCCCGCTCGCCTCGGCGAAGCACACGGCCTATGCCGACAACGTGTTGGCGTTCGCATACGCACGCGACCTGGGCGCGACCGAGGCCCTGTTCCTCAACACACGCGACGAGGTGTGTGAGGGTTCACGCACCAACATCTTTGCCGTGTGTGACGGGCAACTCGTGACGCCGCCACAGTCAGCCGGCTGTCTCCCCGGCGTCACGAGGGCGTTGGTTCTCGAATACGGCGGCGCGGTCGAGGCCACGCTCGACCTGCCACAGCTCATGGCGGCCAGTGAAGCTTTTCTGACCTCGGCACTGCGCGGCGCGCAACCGATCGCGACGATCGACGGCGCCGCGGTCGGCAGAGGCACCCGGCCGCACGCACAGCGCGTGGCGCGCGTGCTCGCCGGCCTCAACGCAGATGCGTGACATCGCCGGCAGACAACGCTTCATCGACGCCCGAAGCACGCACGACGATGCGGCCCGTCTCGTCGATGTCGACGGCGCGGCCTTCGAGGCTCGTGCCGTCGGCACGCGCGACGCGCACTTCGCGACCGACGGTCAGCGATCGCGAGAGATGAAGTTCTCGCAGCCGGCGCGGATCGGTCTCGACATTCGTCAGCGTCGTCTCGAACTCTGCGAGCACCGCCGCGAGGACGGCTTCCCGCGGCGGCACATCGTCGGTGCATGCCGCGAGCGATGTCGCGGCCAGCTCCGCCCGCGCGTCGGGCTCGCACGGCCACGCGACATTGAGACCCACGCCGACGACGATCGCCGCCGGCAGCCCTGCGTCGACGACCAACTCGGCCAGCACGCCGGCCAGCTTGCCCGGCGCGCGCCCACCGGAGACGAGCACGTCGTTCGGCCAGCGAATACCGACGCCGGTCAACCCGGCGGCGGCGGCAACGTCGGCGACCGCGATGGCCATCGCGGAGGTGGCGAGCGACCAGCGATCGGACGCACCTCCGGGGCGGGCGAGGACCGAGAACAACAGGTTCTGCCCAGGAGGTGCCAGCCACTGGCGGTCGAGGCGGCCGCGGCCGGCGGTTTGATGGTCGGCCACGAGCACGAGCTCACGGGGCGCGCGCCGCGTTGCGCGAGCGACGAGATCGCGGTTGGTGGAGCCCGTCTCGGCGACCCATTCGATGGTCGCGAACCGGCGGGCGGCCGCCCTCGAACGAGCAGCGCCGATCCAGCCCGGTTCTTCTGCTAACACGGATATTCCACTAGCACGGATATTCCACCAGCACGGTGTTTTCCGCAGGCACCGGCCAACAATAACGGCCGTCGCCGGCGCGGCGGCTACTGTCGGCGCGTGTTCTCCAAAGTGTTGATAGCCAACCGCGGCGAGATCGCCGTTCGTGTCATTCGGGCCTGCCGCGAGCTCGGAGTCACCTCCGTCGCCGTGTATTCCGACCTCGATCGCGATGCCCAGCACGTGCGACTCGCCGACGAGGCCTTCGCACTCGGCGGGCAAACGGCCGCCGAGAGTTACCTCAACACCGCGGCGATCCTCGATGCGATCGAGCGCAGCGGAGCCGAGGCCGTGCATCCGGGCTACGGGTTCTTCTCGGAGAACGCCGACTTCTGCCGGGCGATCACCGAGCGCGGCGTGGCGTTCATCGGCCCACCGCCGGCCGCCATCGAGATCATGGGCGACAAGATCTCGGCCCGCAAGGCCGCCGAAGCGGTCGGAGTTTTCGGCGTGCCGGGCACCACCGAGTTCATCACCTCGCCTGATCAAGTGCGGGCATTCGGCAAAGAGCACGGCTATCCCATCGCCATCAAGGCGGCCTACGGGGGCGGCGGCCGAGGCATGAAGGTCGTGCCCGACGAGGCGTCGATCGCGGACGCCATCGAGTCCGCGCAGCGCGAAGCCAAGTCCTACTTCGGCCGCGACGAGATCTACATGGAGCGTTACCTCACCAAGCCGCGCCACGTCGAGGTGCAGGTGCTGGCCGACCAGCACGGCAACTGTGTGTACCTGGCGACGCGCGATTGCTCGGCGCAGCGACGCCACCAGAAGCTCATCGAAGAAGCCCCTGCGCCGGGCATCGATGCCGCCGTGTTGCGATCCATGGGCGAAGACGCGGTCAAGGTGGCCAAGGGATGCGGCTACGTCAACGCCGGCACTGCCGAGTTCCTCTACGAGGACGGTGGGTATTTCTTCCTCGAGATGAACACTCGCTTGCAGGTCGAGCACCCCGCGACCGAGTTGGTCACCGGTCTCGACCTCGTCGAGTTGCAGCTGCGCGTCGCGTCCGGCGAAAAACTGCCGCTGAAGCAGAAAGACGTCCGCATCGACGGTCACGCGATCGAGATCCGCATCAACGCCGAAGACCCCGCCGCGGGCAAGTTCTTGCCATCGCCGGGGCGCATCACCAAGCTGCGCGTCGGGAGCGGGTTCGGCGTGCGGTGGGACGGCGGCTACGAGGCCGGCGACGAAATCAGCCAGTACTACGACAACCTCGTGGGCAAGCTGATCGTGTGGGGCAAAGATCGTCCGACGGCGATTGCCCGCGCCGTTCGCGCGCTGCGCGAGACACAGATCGAAGGCGTCGCGACGACGATCCCCGCCGACCTCGCCATTCTCGAACACCGCGACTTCGCGGCGATCACGCATTCGACCAAATGGGTCGAAAATGTGCTCGACCTCTCCGCGGTCGGGGCGCCCCCCTCGGTTACCGACGACGCCTCTGGTAGCGCCGAAGCCAAGGTCAAGCGCGAGACCACCGTCGAGGTCAACGGCAAGCGGTTCTCGGTGACGATGTGGGTACCCGAGTCCGCGGGCGCGCCGGTCGGCCAAGGTGCAACGGCTGCCCCCCGTCCACGGCGCGCGGCCGGCGCGGCCGGCGGCGGTGGTTCCACTTCGGGCGATGTCTCGGTGCCGATGCAAGGCACGATCATCAAGGTGCTCGTCGCCGTCGGCGACAAGGTCGAAGCCGGTCAAGCCGTGTGTGTGCTCGAGGCCATGAAGATGGAGAACAACATCGCCGCGGGCAAGGCGGGCACCGTCAAAGAGGTGCGGGTAAATCCGGGTGACACGGTGGGCTCGGGCGACATCGTCGTAGTCGTCGAATAGCGCATCCACTCGCTACACCCGCACGACCTCCGTGCCGGCGGCTACGTCGATGATCCCGCGACCGGATCGGGACGCGAACGCAGTTGCGTAGAGCACCGCGACAACTGCCGGCATCACGCCGCGCACGGCCGGCAACGACACACACACCGCGATGACGGCGACGGGCACCAAGGCGCGAATGATCGCGTTGCGCCATTCGAGGTCGCGTCCATCGACGGTTTGCACCCGCAGCCGAAGCAGCAACTTGCCCGGCGTCGCGCCGAGGGCACGCAGCGTAAGGCATTCGTACAGAAAGACGCCCGCGATCGTGAACACGACAATCGCGATCGGTGGGTCGAGCACCCTCCCGCCGTCGCGGTCCTCGACGAAGAAACCGAGCACTGCCGACGAGAGCATCGTCAACAAGGCACTGTCCACGACGCGAGCCGCGGCGCGGCGGACGAATAACGCACGTCCAGTCACCGCGAATCGCTAGTCGGCGGCTTCGGCCAAGGCCTCGGCGAGTGAGGGGTGAGCGAAGAGGCTCTCGACGATGTCGGTCACGGTGAGGCTCGCCGTGACGGCGAGCGCGATGACCGAGATCAACTCGGCAGCGTGGCGCCCCACGATGGATCCACCGAGCACGACGCCGGTCGCAGGATCGCTGATGATCTTGACGAATCCGCGCGAATCGCCGTCGATGAGCGCGCGGGCCGACACTGCGAACGGCACCTTGGTGACCCGGATCTTGCGACCTATTGCGAACGCGTCGACCTCGGCCAAACCGACGTCGGCTATCTCGGGTTCGGTGAAGATGGCGGACGCGGCTTTGTCATAGTCGAGGTGGCGGTGGGGACGCTTGTGCATGCCCAGCGCGTGTTCGGCAATCTTGCGTCCCTGCATGGCACCGACCGACGACAGGGGCAGCTTGCCGGAGAGATCGCCTGCGGCATAGATGTGCGGCACCGATGAGCGGCAGTTGTGGTCGATGACGACGTACCCGTCGCGCACGTCGACGCCGACGCTGTCGAGCCCGAGCGCTTCGGAGTTGGGAACCGAGCCGACCGCGAGCAACGTGTGCGAACCCTTGGCCTGGCGCCCGTCGTCGCAATGCACGACGACTCCGCCATCGGTGCGCTCGATGCTCTGTGCGCGCGCGCCTTTGAACAGGCGAACGCCACGGGAGAGGAAATCGGACTCGAGCGCGGCCGCGACCTCGGGGTCTTTTTGCGGCAGCACCTGCTGGCGGCTGACGATCAGCGTCACCTCGCTGCCGAACGACTTGAACATGTGGACGAACTCGACGCCGGTGACCCCCGAACCGATCACGACGAGTTGCTCGGGAATTTGCGGCGGCGGGTAGGCATCGCGTGTCGTCAGGATGCGATCGCCGTCGGGCACCGCCCATTCGGGAATCCGCGGCCGGCTACCCGTCGCCAACACAATGATGTCGGCGCTGAGTTCGATGAGCCCGTCGGCGGTCTCGGCCACGATCTCGTGCGGGCCCTTGAGTGTGCCCCGACCCCGGATCAATCGAACGTTCTGGCTCTGCAGCAACTCGGTGACCGAGCGGGTGAGGCGCGCTTCGATCGCTTGCACGCGCTGACGTAGCGCGGCGATGTCGACCACGCTGTCGCCGCTGTCGACGAGGCCCATGTCGTCGCTGTGGCGTACGTAACTGAGCGCGCTGCCGGTCGCGATCATGGCCTTGGAGGGAATGCAGTCCCATAGATGCGCGGCGCCGCCGACGATGTCGCGCTCGATCAACGTGACTTCGGCGCCGAGTCGCGCCGCTTGAGTGGCGGCGCTGTTACCCGCGGGGCCGCCACCGATGATTGCGATACTCGTCACCCGAGAGAGGCTACCGGCCGTTCGGTACGCTCGGACCGATGGATCTGCTTCAGGTTCCGTTCACTTCGGCAGCACTGCTGCTCGCGATCGCCGGTGTGCAGAAACTGCGCGATCCACAGTCGCTTTCTCGGGGTTTGCGCCTTGCTGGTCTACCCCACGGCACCAACGTGGTGCGCGGTCTGGCAGCGATCGAGATCGCAACGGCCGCTGCGGCCGTCATCGTCCATCATCGGATCGTTCCGCTCGTCGTCGCGGTGCTGTATCTGTCGTTCGCGGCCTTCGTCACGTGGGCACTCTCACGTGGCTTGCCCATCGAATCGTGCGGTTGTTTCGGTCGGGGCGATGCCCGCCCTTCGGCTGCGCATGTCGCGCTCGACACATTCGCGGCGGCGATCGCCGCACTCGTCGCGTTGGACGACGTCGAACCGGTTCGCGCGCTGATCGCCGACGAGCCGGCCACCGGCGTCGCCGTCGTCACCGCCGCTGCCGTCCTCGCGTCACTCACTGCAGCGTGGTTGCGCGGTAGCCGTAACCGCGTCGCCGTGCGCTGACCGCAGCCGTCGAGCACCAGAGAGCTACGCCGTACGGCAGCCGAGCAATGCGTTCGGGCCCGGACCTACGTTGATGCCGTACACGCACACGACATGAGGACCGGCGTCGAGCTCGATCGTCACGTCATAACCGTGGTCAGACGGGAACTGCGGGTACGCGGCGTTCACATCGGCGCGGGCGCTGCCGGTGCTCGCGCCGCGCACCAATCGACCGTCCGCGTAGACGTGCACCTGAATCGGAGCGCTTGCGTCCGGATCGATCGCCCAGCCGGACACAATCACTCCGGACGCGGTCGTGCGGACCGCATCGAGCGCACCGAAGGGTGCCCCCGTCGGCGTCTCGACGCGACGACACCCGAGGAGCGCGTTCTCGTCGCCGTCGGCGTCGATCCCATACACGCACACGACGTGCGGCCCCCCGGCAACCGCCAGCGTCGCGCCGAAACCGTGCGCCGCGCCGTAATCGGGATACGCGCGACCCACATCGTCGCGTGTGCCGTTGGCCCGTGTCGCCGTCACCAACTGGTCGTCGACATAGATATGGACATCGACTGCCGTCGACACGTCAGGGTCGATCGCCCAGCCGCGCACGGTGACCGTACCGAACGCAGTCTGCACGTCATCGAGCGCACCGAAAGGCGAGCCCGTGGGCATCTCGAAGTTGCGGCAACCGACGAGCGCGTTCTCGTCGTCATCGGCGTCGATCCCATAGACACACACGATGTGCGGCCCCCCGGCAACCGCCAGCGTCGCGCCGAAACCGTGCGCCGCGCCATAGTCGGGATACGCGCGACCGACGTCGTCGCGAATCCGGTCGGCCGTGATGCCGCTCATCAACACACCGTCGACGTACACATGCACCCCGATGGGTGTCGAGACATCGGGGTCGATGGCCCAGCCCTCGACCACGAGCGCGCCCAGACCGGCCTGCACCACGTCGAGCGAACCGATGGGAGGACCATCGGGGCCGGTCACAACCGTGCACGTCATCCTCGACGCGGTCTCGGCGCGGGCACCGCGGATGTCGATGCACAGCTCGAGCGGCCGGCCTCCTTCGATCGGCACGGTGAGCGTGAATCGCTGGGTGTCACCGTCACCCGCGACCGTCTGGGTCGCCACGGCGGGAGCCCCGTCGAGGACCACGGTCAATGTTGCGGGCAACACGCTGGCCGGGTCGACCACCGAGCCGGCAAGCTCGACACGACCCGGCAATACCCGCAACGCGTCGAGGGCCAGGATCGGTGGCGACGATCGCGAGACGGCGACCGAAGGTTGGCGGTATCTCGGGTCGAGGGCCCGATCGATGCGCAGCATCCCCGCGGCGGCGCGCCGGCCGTCGGGCCCGACCACCACGTCGGCGGTGCGGTCGAAGAGCCCGACGAGCGTGTCGAACGATGCCGTTGGCTCGATCTGGCGGAACAACGCGAGTGCTCCGGAAATGTGCGGTGTCGCCTGCGACGTGCCCGACTTGGTTTGCGTCCCGCTGCCCGGCGCCGCCGCCGTGATGGTCTCGCCGGGCGCGAACAGCGAGAGCTCGGGAGCGCGATTCGCGAATGAGGACGGCGCGCCGGACGCGCTGACCGAGCTGGCGCTGACGACGCCGCGCACGCACGCGGGGTACGCGAGATCGTTCGTCGACCCACCGTTGCCCGATGCGGCAACCACTGCGATGTCGACCTCGCGCAGTCGAGCCACTGCTTGCTCGACCGCCGCGTCGGCGCACGGGGTCGTCACCGGTCCCGCCGATGCGATGCTGAGGTTGATCGCCGCAATCGAAAACCGGGTCCGCTGTCCGTAGGCCCACTCCAACGCGGCAAGTACCTCACCGATGCTCGTCGTCGGTCCACTCGGCGTTTGCGTGAACACCTGCACGGCAACCACCGACGCATCGGGAGCGACACCGCGCAGGGAGCCGAGTGTCCTGCCCGCCGCGACCGATGCCACGTGGGTTCCGTGATCGCATCCGACACCGGAGCACGGCGCGGCGGCACCCGCACCGAACTGCTGCGCAAGTCCATTCGGGCACGCACCGGCGCCGCCCGGGCCGGCATCGGTGAAGCAGGCTTCGTCGAGGACACGACCGCTCAACATCGGATGGGCCCCGTCGACGCCCGTATCGATCACGACGATCGTCTGGCCCGCACCGGTCACGCCGCTCGCCCACGCGGCTTCGGCGTGGATCTGGGTAGTCGATTCGGCGAGCGCGGGACGTAGCTCTAGGTCCGGTGTGATCGCGGCGACCCTCGGGTCGCGACGCAGGCGGTCGAGCGTTGCCGCATCGGCATCGATGGTGAACGTGCCGAGGTTCGGCTGCCGCGCGACGAAGTCGTAGTTCGATGCGAACCCGTCACGTGTCGTCACGACGACGCGCACGCGCGCCGGAGTCGCGTCGGCGGTATCCGATCCCACAGCAGTCATCGGGTACAGCAGCACCAACACCGACGACAGCAGGCTTACAAGCGCGGTGACCACGGCTGCATCAGTTCGAGGTTGGGCGTGTAGAAGGGATCGAGCGCGGTGTAGGGCGCACCCCAACGCCGTTGGAAGAATGCCTCGTCGATGGTCGGATGCAGCGAGCCGCGGGTCGAACTCTCCGCGTGGTCGAGCTCCGCGTACGGCGTGTAGATGACGCGCCAGCCGCGTTCGCCGATGCGCAGGCACAAGTCGACGTCGTTGTACGCGACCCGCAGTCGCTCATCCATACCTCCGACCGCGGCGTAGACGGAGGCGCGGGCCATGAGACATGCCGCCGTGACCGCTGCGGTGTTGCGGATGCATCTGCCGTAGGCCACATTGTGCCCCGAATCGAGGTTCAGGGCGACACCACCGGCATTGAGCACGATCCCCTCGTGCTGTGCGCGCCCGTCGGGCCACACGAGCCGGGCACCGACGGCCCCGACCTCGGGCCGCAGTGCATGCTCGAGCATTGCTTCGACCCAGCGTTCGCTGATCGGGCGCACGTCGTTGTTGAGCAACAACAGCACTTCACCGGTCGCGGCCAGCGCTGCGAGATTCATCTGACGGGCGAAGTTGAATCGGTGTGGATAGCGCACCACCGTCACGTCGTCGAGCGCGTCGACCTGCGCGAGGTAGTGCAAGGTGGCAGGGTCGCTGCTCTCGTTGTCGACGATGACGAACTCGATCGGCACCTCGCCGCCCGTCGCACGGACTCGTTCGATGCACAGCTCGAGCAGATCGACGCGGTCGCGTGTGGGGATCACGATCGAGACCGTGGGCGGGTTGGCAACTCGGTAGCGCACGCGGTGCCACGTGGGCTGGATGCCCTGTTCGCGGACTGCGTCGAGGCTGCGGCGGACAATCGCTTCTTCGAGCGCTCGTTCGCTCGCTCGATGGGCGGCCAGCTTGGCGTGGATGTCGGCGGAAGTCGATCCGTCCACCTTGCGCCAG
Organism: Acidimicrobiales bacterium; assembly: GCA_035525225.1. Lineage (GTDB taxonomy): Bacteria > Actinomycetota > Acidimicrobiia > Acidimicrobiales > WLNW01 > DATLFA01. The sequence continues at coordinate 8,480 of DATLFA010000054.1, read as the reverse complement.
GAATACAACGGTGCAGGAATGTGCGCAATGCGGTCGGTGCGGTCGGTGAGCCGGAGCAGCAGCTCATAGTCCTGGGCACCGTCGAATCCCTCGCGGAGGCCGCCGATCTGCTCGAGCAGCCGTCGACGCACGACGAGCAGATGGGTCACGTAGTTGAGCGACAGCAGATAGTCGGGCGACCAGTCGGGCTTGAAATAGGGCTCGACGCGATCGCCGTGCTCGTCGAGTTTGTCCTCGTCCGAGTACAGGACATCGAGGTCGCCGTCGAGCTCGAGCCGCCGCACTATCCAGTACAGCGCGTCGGGCGCGAGCACATCGTCGTGATCCACGAAAGCCACGTACGCTCCCGTTGCCATCGCGAGCGCGACGTTCGTCGCTCCTGCAATCCCCGCCGGGTCGTCGAGCCGGCGCAGCTGCACGCGGTCATCGGCAGCCACCAACTCGGCGAGCGTCGTCAGTGTTTCGCGTTGCGTCGACGCGTCGTCGACGAGACACAGCTGCCAGCGCGGATAGGTCTGCGCGTGTACCGAGGCCGCCATCGCGCGTAGCACATCGGGGTCGGTTTCGTGCACGGGTACGACCACGCTGACGAGCGGCCGGTACGTGAGGCGATCAGCGCGACTGCCGGCGGTCGAAGGGCGCGCCGATGCTCCGTGGTGCACCGAATGCCAGAGGCGATACCGATCAGGCACCGGCAGCGACGAGTTGGTGATGAGCGCCTGCACCCACGGCAACTGCTGCGTGCCGTACACCTCACGGGCGAAGCGCTCGTTGTGTCTCGTGTGCGCGGCCATAGTGCCCTGCCGCGATGGCGCACGAAAGGAGGGCGCGAGCGCGACGGACCCTCGGCGGGGCCGGGCAAGTGCGGCGAGGCATTGCTCGACGGCGTTGTCACGACCGATCGTGGCATCGACGACGACGGGGCTCACTGCAGTTCGCGAGAGCTCGCGAACCAGCGCCACGGGCAGCGGCCCGGTGCGCCGGCACACCACGACGACCGCGGCGCGATCGATTGCAGCCCACGCATCGTCGGCGCCACAGATGTCGTCGACCGCGAGCGCGCGCCGCGTGACTCTGCCATCGAGTGACGCGACGACGAGACGAGATCGGGGACGCACACGGCGCAACGCGGGCATCACCTCGTCGACGAACCAGCGCATGCCGTCCTCGGCAGCGCCGCTGCGATCACCGACGATGCAATCGAGGAGAACCACATCCTCTGTGTCGCCGCGGGTCTCGCGCACTTCGACCGGCGCCTCGTCGACAGTGAGGATGCGGTCGATGCGTGTGCGTAGCGCAGCGTCGCGGGCGCGGCGTGCCGCGACGACCAACCTGCGTCCCGGTTCTTCGTCGGTCTCGATCGTCGGAGCGGACGGGGTCTCTTCGTCACCCTCCCATTCGAGCAACCACAGGGGCGGCAGATCGCGAGCGAATCCGATCAGAGCGGCAACCTCGATGTCACTGCACACCACCGCGTCGATGTTGGCCCGCTGCTCGTTCAGCCACTGACGCGTGCGCACCCCCGTCGCGATCGTGACGACTCCCGCATCGTCGAGCTCGGGGGTCGATGCGGATCCGATAACCGGCTCGAGCGACACCACCCATACGGTCGACTCGCGCGCGCGACTCGAGACCCAGCGCAGTACTCGCCGATCGCGTGGCACCGGCGCGCCCGCTGCCAATGGTCCCCAATGCGCCACCACGGTGGTTCCCGGTGGCGGTGCGGGAAGGCCATCGAGGGGACCGGTACCGCCGGTAGTGTGACGCGTCGTCATCGCAGCGGAGGGTAGAGGATGAGCCAGCCGGAGGTGGGGCATGCGCTGGTCGTGCTGCGCGCCGGCGACCTCGACGCGTTCAGCGATTGGCTGCACGGGGTTCGCTTTGCGACCGAGGCGGGGGCGACCGCGGCGTTGCGTTCGCTCGCCGAAGCGATCGTCGCCGAAGGCTTGCCCGCCGGCTTCGCGCCGACGGCAACCGTCGGCGAGATCACGACAATCCTCATGGGTCGCTGCGGTATACCCGTGAGTCCTGCAGCGATCGAGTCACACTCGCACGGGCAGCAATCGAGGCGCTCGCTCGTCGAATCGGGCGCGCTCGACGACACGTCGGTACGGCTCGAGCTGTCCGCGGCCTATGACGAGATAGCTCGACTGCGCACCGAGCGCGACGTACTCGAGGCGCGTGTCGACGAGCTCGCGGGTGCTCGAGTGCTCGCCGATAAGCTGGCGGCCGAGCTCGAACGCGACGAATGGATACGGGCGCGATTGCGGCGGCTGAAGGCGACGCGCCCGGTCCGCGGGCTGCTCTACGCTCGACGGCGGCTGCGATCGCGGACGAGTTCCGCGGCCACTCGCTGAGGCTGCACGGTGCGCCGGCGCGCGATACGGCGCCGCGCCCGCAACGCGTAGGGCGCGTGACGAAGCACCCCACCGAAGGCCCGTATGCGCAACGCGACGTTGCCGAGGCGTGGACGGTGCCCGCGCGCCAACGGCACGACGGCGTCGGCCAACAGGTACGACGCCGTTGACAGAGGGAATCGCAACATCTCCCGGGCAACCATTCCGAACGGCGCGTTCTTGATCAGCGTCAGGAGTCGATTGCGCTCTGTGTAGTAGCGGTGGATCGCGGAGCCCACACCGACCGTCGCCGCGTGATGATGGTGCACGATGCTCGCGGGCACGAAACGGTACCGCCAGCCGCGGGAGCGTCCCCGCCACGAGAGGTCGATGTCCTCGTAGTAGAGGAAGAACCGAGCGTCCAAGAGGCCGACGTCGTCGAGATACTCCCGGCGAAGCAACACCGCTCCCCCACTCCACGCAAACACGTCGACCGGAACGAAGTCGCCCATGGCATGAACGACATCCATACTGCGATCGCGGGCGTAGCCATTGGTGAGCATCTCACACCCGGCATTGTTGACGATCTCTCGCCCCTCGTCGTCGCGCGCGGCAAACAGCATCAGCGGACATGCCGCGCCGATCCGTTCGTCGTCGCGCATCGCGTCGACGAGCGGCGGCAACCAATCGGGTTCGACGAACGCGTCGGGATTCACCAGCGCGATGAAGTCGACGCCGGTGAGGTCGGCCATCGCGAGGTTGTTGGCCGGGAAGCCCGCGTTGCGCGACGATCGGATGATACGGACCGCAGGGAACTGCGACGCGACACGTTCGGCCGAGCCGTCGGTCGACGCGTTGTCGACGAGCACGACCTCGATCGCGTCGGCGGGCCAGCGCGAGTCGAGGACCGACGCGATGGCCCGTAGTACCATCTCGCCGCCATTGAAGTTGAGGACGATCACCCGTACCCGCGCCGGCATCGGCACAGAACTAGCGTCATTCCACCCCGAACCCACGGATACTGGCCGAAACTCTCCAGATGCCGACCCCCCGACCCACGGAAGTCTCGCCGGCCGATCGACGCGACGGGCTCCCGCCCTGGTTGATCGCCACCTTCGCCGCTGCCGGCGTGGCGCTGCGCTGGTTCGTGATGGCCGGTCCCCTCGGGAGCCTCGACAGTGACGAGGCCGTTTCGGCGTTGGTTTCGCGTGAGATCCAAAACGGCGACATCAAGGCGCTCATCCCCGGGTTGCGCGCAGGGGGCACCCTGCTGGCGTTCCCGCGCGCGGTTGTCTTCGAGTTGACCGGCGCGAACACCGTCGCCGCGAAGCTGTGCGAGATCGCGGTGTTCGCCGCGGCGTGTGTCGTGGTGTGGCGCATCGGCCGGCGAGTGTTCAGCGAACGCCACGGCCAGATCGCCGCACTGTTGATGTGGATCTATCCCGCGGCCACGGTGTGGGAGTCGACGAAGGTGAGGCTCTACTACACCGTCGCCGTGCTGCTCGTCGCGCTGGGCATGCTCGTCGCGCTGCGCCTTTACGACAGTCCGGACGGCGCGCGTGCCGCGCGTGACGTCGCAGCATTCGGCGTCATCGGCGGGTTGTGTGTGTGGACGCATCCGATGGCGCTGTATGCGTTCTTGCCGACGTTCGTATGGCTGGTCGTCTGCCGTCCGGCTCTGGCGCGACGCGCGCCGCTGTTCGTCGCGTCGGCTGTTGGTGGTGCGCTGCCGTGGCTGGTTTACAATGCCCGTTTCGGCTGGGAATCGTTGCGCCAACCGCCTGGGGCCGTGCCGAGCACGTTCAGCGATCGTTTCGAGGGCTTCTTCGGGGGATTGCTGCCCCGGTTGACCGGTTTTCGTCATTTCGTGAACGGCCCTTGGTTCTTGAGCCCATGGTCGACGGTCCTCTTCCTGGCCCTCGGTGTGTCGGCGGTCATCGCGCTCGTCCGGTGGCGCGGTAAGCGCACCTTGCTCCTCGCGATCTGCGTCGGCTATCCAGTGCTGTTCGCGATCCCACGCAACAGTGTGTTCGTGGCCGAGGCCCGCTACGGCCTTCCGTTCGTGCCCGCGCTCGCGACCATTGCCTCGGCGTTGATCATCTGGATCAGCCGGGCCCGCGTCGTCGCGATCACCGCGGTGCTCGCACTCGCGGCGATCGTGACGGCACTGTCGGTACAGCGAGTCATCGACGACAGCGAGGCCTTCGCGGTCCAGCACACGGTGCTGCGGCCGATCTCGACGGACCCGGTCTGGGACGCGATCGCCGATCGCAATCTCGACGCGACGTACGCGGAGTACTGGCTGGCCTACCGGTTGGTGTTCCAAGACCGACGCGACGTGGTGGTCATCCCGACGTCCTCCGACTACTACGACCTGGGGGGTAGGCACCCGGAAGGCGCCGACGCGGCGTTCTTCTATGGCGGCTCGCTGTGCCTCGTCAGATGGCTCGAGGTGCTGAAGGACAACGATCTGACCGCAACGACCGAACCCGTCGGCGACTACGTATTGGTACGCACGGAGCAACCCGTCCCCGTTGCGATGATCGCCGCCGCCATGGCGGACCGCTGCTGAACTGCGACTACGCTCCGGGCGATGTGGAACGGCCGTACCGTTGCTGTTGTCTTACCGACGTACCGCGAGCGCAACAGCATCGCCGCGGTCGTCAAGGGCTTCGAGGCGCTCAGCATCGTCGACGAGATCGTTGTCGTCAACAACAACGCGGAGATCGGCACATCGGCCGAGGTCGCGACGACTTCCGCTCGCGAGGTGTTCGAACCGACACAGGGCTACGGCGCGGCGATCCAGCGCGGCCTTCGCGAAGTCCAAAGCGATCTGATCTGCGTCTGCGAACCAGACGCCACCTTCGATCCTGCTGATCTGTTGAAGCTGTTGCCCTACTCGGTCGAGTGCGACGCGGTGTTCGGCTCGCGCACCGTGTCGACCTTCATCTGGAGCGGCGCCAACATGACGTGGTTCTTGCGTTGGGGCAACTGGGCGGTCGCCAAGCTGATCGAGGTCCTCTACAACACGCCGTATCTCTCCGACGTGGGCTGCACGTATCGGGTGCTCAGCCGGGACTGCGTCCGCCGCATCCAGCCCGATTTTCGCTCGCACGGCAGCCGCTTCGGTCTCGAGATGCAGCTACTGGTCGTGGCGACCGGTGAACGATTCGTTCAGGTACCCGTCAACTACCACCCCCGCGTCGGCGAATCAGCGGTTACCGGCGATCTGCGCAAGGCGTTCGCTCTCGGCGTCGACATGATCGGGCTCGTGTTGCGCCTCCGCCTACAGCGCGAGCGCCTGCGGTCATCACGTGCATGAGTGACTCCGAGTACCACACCACACGCTTCACGTACGACCCAAGGCGGCGCGCGGTGTGGCGTCACGTGTCCGCCTATTTACAGCGTTGGATCAGCCCGACCGCCGACGTACTCGAACTCGGTGCCGGCTATTGCGACTTCTCCAACACGATCTCGGCCCGCTCGCGCACCGCCGTCGACCTGCAGCCCAACTTCGTCGAATCTGCCGACCCCGGTGTCGCGACCGCCATCGGCCCGTGCACCGACCTGTCTCGTTGGGACGACGCGTCGTTCGACGTCGTCTTCGCGTCCAACTTGTTCGAGCACCTCGACCGCGGCGCGTTGATCTCGACGCTGGGCGAGGTGCGGCGGGTGCTGCGCGGTGGTGGCCGGCTGATACTCGTGCAGCCGAACTTTCGGCTGCGACCGCACGAGTACTTCGACGACTACACCCACGTCGCCGTGTTCACCGATCGGTCGCTGCCCGACATGCTCGAAGCCAACGGGTTCGCCCGTGAGCACGTCGAGGCCCGGTTCTTGCCCCTCACCATGAAGAGCCGCCTGGCCTTCGGGCACCGGCTGGTGCCGCTCTATCTGCGTTTGCCATGGCGGCCACTGGCCGGTCAGATGCTCGTGATCAGCACGCGACGCTGACGGGAGGCTCAGCCGACGCGAACGAACGGCACCGACGCGGGGGAGATCGTCGACTCGACGATCCCGACGAACCGCGCCGCGACGTCGGCGAACGACTCCGATCGGCGCCCGCTGCCGAGCACGCTGATCGGCACGACCGCGTCGCTCGCGCGTGAAGATGCCACGAGATCGTCGACGATCAGATCGCGGTCAGCCGGCGAATTCACGATCACGTGCTTCGCACTCGCGACTGCACACGCCGCGAAGCCCAGGCCCTTTCGGACGTGGTCGACGTCGCCATAGGTGGCCCGCGCCTCGTCGCGCAGGATGTCATCGACGGAACGCTCCTCGCGCTCGCCGTGCCATCCGTATTTCAGCTCCCACCGGTGACGTTCTGCCCACGCGCGATAGACGCCCACGAGATTCGTGTCGTGCGCCCAGACGATGCCCGGCCAGCGCCGCAGCGCGCGGAGCGTGTCGATGTGAGATGCGCTCGCGCCCAGGCAATACACGATGACGTCGTAGTCGTGCGGGTTGGTGCTCGCCCCGAGCGCAGCCGCCGGGAACACACGGCGAGCTTTGACCGCGGGTGGCCAACAGCCCACCGGCGCGGAGTCGGCGTAGACGTCGATGTTAAGGTCGTCGCCGTCGATCTCGTCGAGGACGCGTGCCGTGTACTCCGCAATCGCCGATGCGACCGGTGGCATCGGCCCGACAACCGCCACCAGTGGTTTGCGCACCCGTGGCCGGCGCGACGCGACGACAGGGTCGAGTCGTTCGTACGCAGCTATCGTGCGCTGCGCGGTCTTGTCCCACGAGTGCACTGCCACCGATCGCGCACTCGCCGCGAGGAGTTCACCGCGGAGAAGCTCATCGGTCAATGCTCGATCGATCAGAGTTGCCATCGCGTCGATGTCCTCGGGGTCGAATGTCGATACCGCGAGATCGAGCACCTCGTTCAACGAACCTCGATCGGACGTGATGCAGGGCGCACCGCACCGGGCCGCCTCGGCGACGGGCAGACCGAAGCCCTCGTACCGGGAAGGGAACACGAACAGACGCGTCGCTCGATACAGCGTCCGCAGTGTCGCATCCGGGACGAAGCCGGTGATGACCACCTCATCGTCACGCAGCCCGACCTCGCGGATGAGGGAGCGCCAGACCCGTTCCGCATCGCCGGAGACCGCGCACGCGATGACCAACTGCGTGTCGTGACGAGCGTTCGAACGAGCGAAGGCCCGGATCAAGTTGTCGGCGTTCTTGCGCCACTGGGACGAAGGCACGCTCATGATGAACGGCCGGTTGATCGGGGGCACGGCACGCGTCGCATCAGCGAACGGGTCGCGGAGTGGCTCGGCGGGGGTGAAGAATTCGGACACACCGGCGCCGATGTTCACGATCCGATCGGGCTCGACCCCCAAATGCTCGATGAAGTCGAGGCGGGTCCGTTCCGAGATCGCGAGAAGCAGATCAGCGGACTTCACGTGACGCAACCGGCCCACGTGTTGTTCCACACTGTCCCGCATCAGGTACGGATCGGCGAACAAGAACGGGATCAAGTCATAGGCCACCATCACCAAGGCGTCGGCCCGCTCGATCGCCCTCGGCAACACGCAGTCGATGGCGTGGGGTGCCTGCATGGGCGACATCACCTGATAGGCGACGGGCCCTGTTGCCCGTGCTCTATCGATGGCCTCGGCGCCGATGTCGACAACGCGCGCACCGGCGACGATGTCGTCGGGAAGCTTCGGGTGCGGCAACAGCGGACTCAGGCCCACGCTGTCGATCGGAGCACCATTGCGAATGAGCGCGCGGGTGAGTTCGATGGCGAAGCGCCCCAGCCCCAAGTGGGCCGAGTCGACGCTCTGCGCGGCCTGTAGATCGATGAACAGTCGACGCGATGACATCGACGATCAGGTGGCAACCAGGTGGTGCACGAAGAGGTCCGCGCGGCGCGTCGTGGTGCCGGCGCGGCCATCGAGGCGCAGGAACCGACCGCTTTCGGTGCGCTGGAAGTCGCGGCGAGCAGCGACCGAGAATCCGCTGAATGCGGAGACCGCGTCAGGACACGCCAGGATGCACGATCCTTCGACCTCCATCCACCTCCGCACGGCATCGAGGTTCGCCGGCGATGGGCGGGAGCGGGCGACCCACACGACGAGCGAGACCGGCGCCGCCGGACCGCGGAATCGCGCGATCGGCACTGTCGCG
>DATLFA010000044.1:0-9768 GCA_035525225.1 Acidimicrobiales bacterium | reverse complement strand
CACGTATGTTGCAAGGTCATAGGTATGGGGTCTCCGTCCGCGAACCCGATGAGTACCCACGAGCCTTGACTTGTCAACTGGGCCAGACGGCTCATTCTGCGAGCGACGGACTCAACGACGACGCAACCCATACAGACGACGCGTCTGGCGCGGCGACAGACCTCACGATCGTAGCCCTAGGCGCCTGCGGGCGGCTCCTCGGAAAGTAGAGCCTGAGCTTATACCTGTCATCTCGAGGAGTCGTTTCACCGGCGGGCTGATGGCGACGATGCGCAACTCAGAGCGCCGGTTGCGTAGCTGTATCAGCGCGTGCAGGCCAGTGGAATCCACAAAGGTCACTTCGCTGATGTCGAGCTCGACGGTCATCGCTTTGATCACTGCTTCGATCATCGACGGCGTAGTCGACACGTCCAGCTCTCCGGTGATCTTCACGCGGGTCGCGCTCACGCTGAGGCTGAACCCGTTTGCGTGTTCCATCGTTGGCCTTCTATCGCGTCGGGTCGCAGTGTCGCAGGAAGGGAGGCCAAGTTCGTGGTCTAGGGACGAGTCGGGCCAACCGGAGACGAGACCCACGGTACAGGTGGCTCACCAATTGTGAGCTTGGATCGATATTAATTGACCTTGAATCGCCCGAGCACCGACTTTTCCGCGCTCGTAGATCGAGGTCGGTGGCGATCCATGAACCATATGACTATCCAACGTCTGGTACGCCGTTACGAGATCTCGGATTCGTTTGCAGTCTCGAGCGGTCAGATCCTCGATGAGCAGCGTCTGGTCGATGATCGACTGGTAGAGCAGTGATTCCGCGTCGAGAACGATCATTCGCCGCTGGCGCGTTTGTCAGCAATCAGCTCATCACGAATCTGTTTGCGGCGCTCCGAGAGGTCATTGCGGACCGAGTGACCCCTCCCCGCGAAGGCAAAGCGTTCCGCGCCATCGGACCGTGGCAGAGCTCGAGCCGCGAGATCATCGAGCAATTGCTCAGTCCGCGACGCGCGGCTTAGGCGTTGAGCCGTGCTGCGACTTCTTCGACGGTGATCGCCGTGACTCACGTTTACCTCTGGGTGGGCGCCCGACTAGATGCCCGAACCTCACTCGATCTCACTCTACGCGGTCAGGGTTTTGGGCCGATTCGTATATCGATGAACATCGATGGTTACCATTTTGCTACCAAATGGCCCTCACGTCTCGGTTATCCACAAGGCAGAGAAGGCGACTCGCAGGTCACAGTGGTGGGCCCGGTGGGGATCGAACCCACGACCGAGCGATTATGAGTCGCCTGCTCTGACCGCTGAGCTACGGGCCCGTGCCGGCGATGACAAAACGTCACGACCGGTGGCTCCGGGGGAGAGACTCGAACTCTCAACCAACGGATTAACAGTCCGCTGCTCTGCCGGTTGAGCTACCCCGGAAGGGACCGGGGCAGGATAGCAGCGGCACGGGGGCTCCCCTGTCGAGAATCGACTCGATTCGAACGCCGAAATTCGGCACTACGCGTCGTTCAGGTAGTCCTTGAGCTTGTCGCTGCGCAGCGGGTGACGCAGCTTAGCCAGGGTCTTGGACTCGATCTGACGCACCCGCTCACGGGTCACTCCGAAGAAGCGTCCAACCTCCTCGAGCGTGCGGGGCTGCCCGTCGTCGAGTCCGAAGCGCATGCGCACCACCTCTTGCTCTCGCTCGGTGAGTTCGTTGAGCGCCTCGCCCACCGCCTCGCCGAGCAGGTGGCGGGCGACGACGTCGGCAGGAGCGACGACTCGCTCGTCCTCGATGAAGTCGCCGAGGTTGGAGTCCTGCTCGTCGCCGACGGGCGAATCGAGCGAGAGCGGGTCGAGCGCGATGCGCAGGATCTCTCGCACGCGATCGGGCGCCAGGTCGGTGTGGAACGAGAGTTCGTCGATGGTCGGCTCACGCTCGAGGTCTTGCGCAAGCTGGCGCTGCACCCGCTTGACCTTGTTGATCGACTCGACCATGTGCACGGGGATGCGAATTGTGCGCGCCTGATCGGCGATGGCTCGAGTGATCGCCTGGCGGATCCACCACGTGGCATACGTCGAGAACTTGAAACCTTTCGAGTGGTCGAACTTCTCGACCGCCCGCATCAAACCGAGGTTGCCCTCTTGGATGAGATCGAGGATCTGCATACCCCGCCCGGCATAGCGCTTCGCGATCGATACGACGAGACGCAAGTTGGCTTGCGTCAGCTGGTCTCGCGCCGCGTCACCGTCGCGATGCAGGCGATTGAGACGCGCGACTTCGATCGGATCGAGCGGCGTCTCACCCGATGTGTGAGCGGCGAGGCGCGCCGACGCGGCCAACCCCGCCTCGATGCGGCGCGCGAGCGATACTTCTTCGTCGCCAGTGAGCAGGGCAACGCGCCCGATCTCCTTGAGGTACATGCGCACGCCGTCGGTCGAAGGGCCCGACCCGTCACCGCCGTCGTCCTCCTCGGAGAGTCGCGGCCGGCGCTTGGCTGCCGCGGCACGAGCCGGCGCGGGCGACGCGGGTTCCGCAGCGGGATCGAGTTGCTCGTCGAGGCGAACACCGCTGCGCTCGATGGTCTCGCGGACCGCCGTGATGACCTCGGCGGTGGGGTCGACGTCTTTGATGACCTCCATCACCGCGTCGAGGGTGACGACGCCCGTTTCGCGGTTGAGTTCGACCAGGTTGTGCAACTCGGCAGGCAGCACGGCGAGCGCGACAGCCGCAGTGCCCGTATCGCCGTTGTCGGCGATCGCAACCTGCGGGTCACCCCCCATCGCTGATCTCCTCTGCGAACTGAGAAAGCCACCCTAGCAACTGGTCTGTGGCGTGGTCTCTGGTGGTTATCGAGTCGAGCTCCTCGACCTGGTGTTTCAACCAATCGATCACCGGTGAATATTGCGCCATCTCGTCGATTGTTTGGCTTTGTCGGGCATGCACTTGCAATTGATTCAACTCGCGCCGTGCGGCATATCGCGCCAGATCGGCGACGACCTGGTTGACGTCGTCGACCGGCTCTTCGACCGCGAGTCGATACAAGAGCGTAGCGACCGACTCGTCGGCCGACGCCACTGCCGCCTGCAGCGTCTTGTGCTCTGAGAGCACGTCGTAGGCCGCTCGTCGCGACGGCGACGCGAAGAGGCCCCGGCCCAGCCGTGCAGCGATCTCGTCGTGACGGTGGATCAACAGCGTCAAGGCCACGTCCTCTACGGTTGCGGTGCCCGGAACATCGACCTCGGACGCCGCCACCTTGACCGCGACCCCACGGATGTCGCCGCGAATGCGGGCCCGCAGCTGGTCGACGTCGATACGGCACGCACCGGCGATCTGCATGAGGTATTGGTCACGCACGAGGTCGCTTGGATGCTGGCGCACGACCGCCAGCGCCGCCTCGGCGGTGCGGGCCCGACCTTCGGGTGAGCGCGTGTCGCCGGCATCGAGCACCCGCCGCACCCGAAAGCCGAGCAACGGAATCGCGTTCGCGACCGCGGCCGCGAGTTGCTCGGGCGCAGTGCGCGCGAGATCAGCCGGATCGACGCCTGCCGGTAGATCGGCGACCGCGAACTCGACGTTGTGCTTCGTCTCCCACTCGTAGACGCGTTCGGTCGCACCTTGTCCCGCGGCGTCGGCGTCGAACGCCAGCACGAAGCGCTTGGCAAATCGCTGCAAAAGGCGCACGTGATCTTCGGTGAGCGCGGTGCCGCACGTGGCGACCGCACGAGGAATGCCGGCGAGGGCAAACCCGATGACGTCGGTGTAACCCTCACAGACGATGGCTTCGCCCACGTGGGCAATGTCGGTCTTCGACCAATTGAGACCGTAGAGCACTCGTGACTTCGAATAGATGACCGCTTCGTCGCTGGTGTTCTTGTACTTCGCTCCCTCGTGCCCGGGGAGGATGCGCCCACCGAAGCCGATGGCATCGCCCCGATCGTCGAAGATGGGGAACAACACACGCGCCCGGAACGAGTCGCTTTGGCTGCCGCGCGAATTCACATAGCCGAGGCCGCTGTCGCGCCAGTCTTTGTCGGACAACTCGAGATGACGCGCCAGCGCATCCCACGCGTCGGGTGCCCACCCGATGCGATAGTTGCGCACCACATCACCGGCGAGACCGCGCGAACGCAGGTACTTGCGGGCCTCGCCCGCGTCGTCGGCGGTGAGCAGTCGCTGATGGTAGAACTCGACTGCGCGGCCGACCGCGTCGACGAGTCGGGCGCGCCGCTTGCGGTCTTCGCCATCGGCACCGTTGGTATAGCGCACCGCGATGCCGGATTTCGACGCCAGCCGTTCGACCGCGGATTCGAAGTCGAGACCCTCCATTTCGCGGAGGAACGTGATGGCGTCGCCGCGGCGCCCGCAACCGAAGCAGTAGTACAAGCCTTCGGTGACGTTGACCGAGAACGAGGGCGACTTGTCGTTGTGCGAGGGGAACGGGCATTGGCCCTGCATGCGGGTGCCCACGCGCTTGAGTTGCGTGTGCTGGCCGATGATGTCGGCGATGTTGACGGCGGCCTTGACTCGCTCGATGTCCTCGTCGACGATTGCCACACGCGGGAAGCTACCAGCGGGCTAGGACAACGGTTCCGGCAGGTCCTCTCAGGTTCTGAGGAACGGGCCGGCAAAGGCAAAAATCAGGTGAATTTTGCGCTGAGGTGCGCCGTCAGCCCGTCGATTGGGACGCGGTCCTGGGCCATGCTGTCGCGCTCGCGCACGGTGACGGCACGGTCTTCGAGCGTGTCGAAGTCGACCGTGATGCAGTAGGGCGTGCCGATCTCGTCCTGGCGCCGGTAGCGCCGGCCGATGGCCTGGGTCTCGTCGTAGTCGCACATCCATTGCGGTTGCACGATGCTCAGAACCTCGCGGGCAGTGGGTGTGAGGCGGTCGTTCTTGGACAACGGCAGCACTGCGATCTTGTAGGGAGCGATGCGCCAGTGCAACCGCAAGACCGTGCGCTTTTCGCCGCGCACCTCTTCTTCGTCATAAGCGGCCAGCAAGAACGCCATCATCGTGCGTGTCGCACCTGCGGCGGGCTCGATCACGTGTGGGACGTAGCGAGCGTTGGCCTCTTGGTCGAAGTACGTGAGCTCGGCACCCGAATGCGTCGCGTGCTGCGTGAGGTCGTAGTCGCCACGGTTGGCGATGCCTTCGAGCTCACCCCATCCCCAAGGGAACAAGAACTCGACGTCGCTCGTGCCCGACGAATAGTGCGACAGCTCGTCGGCGTCGTGCGCACGCAAGCGCAACAGTCGCTCGGGGATGCCGTGTGAGGTGTACCACTGCAGCCGCTCGGCGCACCAGTATTCGTACCACTGCTGGGCTTGATCGGGCGGCACGAAGAACTCGAGTTCCATCTGCTCGAATTCACGCGTACGAAACACGAAGTTGCCCGGCGTGATCTCGTTGCGAAACGATTTGCCGACCTGCGCGATGCCGAAGGGCGGCTTCTTGCGCGACGTGTTGAGCACGTTGGCGAAGTTGATGAACATGCCCTGCGCGGTCTCGGGGCGCAGATAGACCTCGGCTGCCGACTCGACGACAGGCCCGGCATGGGTCTTGAACATCAAGTTGAACTGCCGCGCCTCGGTGAAGCTGTCTCTGGTGCCGCACGCCGGGCAGACCAGATCGGCCAGCTGGTCTTGTCGGTGGCGGGCGCCGCAGTGCTTGCAGTCGACGAGCGGGTCGCTGAAGTTCTTGAGGTGACCCGATGCCTCCCAGACAGCAGGGGGCGACAGGATCGATGCGTCGAGGCCGACCACGTCGATGCGCATCTGCACCATCGAGCGCCACCACGCGTCTTTGACGTTGCGCAACATGAGCGAGCCGAGCGGACCGTAGTCGTATGTCGATCGGAAGCCCCCGTAGATCTCGGCCGACTGGAAGACGAAACCGCGCCGCTTGCAGAGGTTGACGATCTTGTCGAACAGCTGTGGATCGCCCTCTGAACTCGCATCTGACATGGTGCGCAAGGCTATCGGCGTTCACACGTTGTCTTGGTGAATATCCGTGCTCTTGATGCGGCATGCGGCGCAAGGCGCCGGAGTAGGCAAGAATGCGGGCGTGACGTTTTCCCCACCCCCTCCCGCCATGTCCGCCATGCCCGCCGGCGATCCGACCGCAGTCGTCGGCAAGCGCATCGTCGCCGCGATCATCGACGTGCTCATCACGATCGGTGTGGTCCTCGTGATGTTCCTCATCAATCACGACACGATCGATCGCGGCGCTGTGCTGGGCATATCGTGCAGTGACGTACGCGACGCAGGGGGCACCAACCTTTGCTTCGAATCCGGCGACAGCCTGTATTACGCGGAAGGCGGTAAGGCGCAGGCGATCTATGCGATCGGCTTCCTCGCCGGCATCGCGAACCACGTCTTGCTGCAGGGCGCCACGGGCGCGAGCCTCGGTAAGAAGGCGGTGGGTCTGCGCGTGATCAAGAAGGACACGGGTCGACTCGCCTCGTTCGGCCCCAACATCTTGCGCTGGTTGGTCGGTTTGATCGATGTCTCGTGTTGTTTCCTCATCGGCCTCATCATGATCGCGACGACCAAGGGCCATCGCCGGTTGGGCGACATGGCGGCCGGCACGCTCGTCGTCAACGCGGGCTCCGTCGGCGTCGCACCCGTGGTGCCCGGGCTCACCTCGCCACAATTCGCGGGCGGGCCCTATGGCACCGCCTACCCGCCGGCCGGTTCGCCGCTCGCCCCGCCGCAAGCCGCCTCCCCCACCGGGTGGCCGCCACCTTCTGCCACGACCCCACCGCCACCGAGCAATGCGGCCCCCGAGACACCCGCCGCGAACACGCCTACGTGGGATGCACAACGCAACACGTATGTCATCTTCGATGCTGGGCAAAACCAGTGGATGCAGTGGGACGCCACGAGCCAGCAGTGGCGTCCGATCTCCTAGCGGCCGCCGCGTCGCTGCGTCTATGACCGGATACCCACCGCCTCCCCCGTCGTATCCGCCACCCTCGCCGTACCCGCCGCCGGGGTTCCCGCCCGCGGGCGGCACCCCGTACCCACCGGGTGCGGGCTTCGGTGTGACCTACAGCCGTCCGACCGATGTCATGGGCCGCCGCGTCGGTGCCTATGCCATCGATCTTGCGATCGCGTTCGTGATCTTCTTCATCATGTTCTTCGCGTTGGCATCGTCTCGGGAATTCGCGACCGGTGGCCAGGCCACCGCGTTCTGCGACAGCTTGAACGACGCCAACGCGAAGGTGACCTGCACCGTGTCGGACAGGACGGTGTTCGTCATCGACGACACGGAGTTGTGGGCGATCGTCTTGGCCGAGTCGGGGTTCATGCTCGTGAATTTCGTGCTGCTCACCGGATTGACCGGGTTTTCCCTCGGCAAATTGATGACGGGCATTCGAGTGGTCCACCAGGACACCGGCCAACGGTGCGGTGTCGTCCGCGCCTTCTTGCGCACCATCTTGCTGATCGTCCCCGACTTCTTCGGCGCCGTGGGCATCATTGTTGCCCTGTCGAGCAGCGACCGCCGTCGAGTCGGCGACATGGCGGCGGCGACCCTCGTCGTGCACAAGCGGGTGATGGGCTATCCGTTGGCGCGTCCTGCGTACGCGCCGTCGGTCTATTCGCCCGCTGGCTATCCCGGTGGCGCGCCGATGCCCCCGGGGGGCTACGGCTATCCGGGCCAGCAATCACCGTGGCCACCGTCGGTCTCGACGGCTCCCCCGCCGCCGTGGGCCGCGCCCGCCTCGCCGGCGCCCGCCGCACCCCCGTCCGCGCCCACCCCCGCGCCCAGTTGGCCCGACTTCGGGACACCGGCCGTGGATCCCGACGCCACCAGTGTGTTCGACACGTCGGGCCCCACCGACACCCATCCGGTGGTCGACGATGCGGCGGCCAAGCCCAAGGCTGCGGTCGACGCGAAGGCCGAGCCCGCTGCCGTTGGCCAAGGCGGCGAGCCCGCGCCCGGTGTCGGTGCCCCTCACTGGGACCCCAAGCGCAACACCTACATCCAGTGGGATCCCGAGCTCGATGCGTGGATGCAGTGGGACTACGCGAAGAACGAGTGGCAGGGCATGAAGTAGGCCATGAAGTAGGCCATGAAGTAGGGCCATGAAGTAGGGCCATGAAGTCGGCGCCATGAAGCAGGCGCCAGCTCAGTGATGGTCGAGCAGCGCGATCGAGCGCAGCTTGCGCTCGAGATGCGCTTCGAACAGCCGGGTCGCCAGCGTGTCGAGCTCCGCGGTCGTCGACCCTGCGGTCTCTTCGAGCGCGAGGCCGAGCTGTCCGTTGAAGATCTGGCGCAACAAGTGCAGCGCGGCGGCGGACAGCGACACGCCGGTGCGACACGACGGGCACTGTGTGCCGCCCTCGATGAACCCGAACGCGACGAGTGGCTCGTCGACGCCGCAACCGACGCAGCGGTCGAGCAGAGGCTCGAGGCCTTCGAGCGCGAGCAACTTGAGGAAGAACGCCGGCGCGACGAGTGGCCCTCGGCGCGCCGCGAGCGTGCGCAACGCCCGCACCAACATGTCGAACATGACGTCGTTGGGCTCACGGTCGATCGTCATGTGATCGACGGCCTCGAGCATCGCGGAGGCCCGGACCCACAAGTCGTAGTCGCCGCGGACAGCTTCGGGGCGTTCGATCAACTCGACCTGGGTGATGGTGTCGAGATCGCCTTTGCCCCGGTACAGCTGCACCGACACATGGCAGGTGGGCTCGAGCCGGGAGCCAAAGCGGGAACCGGACTTGCGCACGCCCTTGGCCACCCCACGCACCTTGCCGTTCTCACGGGTGAACAAGCTCACGATGCGGTCTGCTTCGCCGAGCTTCCACGTCCGCAGGACGACCCCGGTGTCGCGATACAGAGCCATCGCCGGTCAGTCGTCAGCCGGGTCGAGGCCACCGAAACGGCGCGCCCGCGCTTGGTACTCGCGCACCGCGTCGTAAAGGTGCTCGCGGCGAAAATCGGGCCAGAGGACGTTGGTGAAGATCAGCTCACTGTAGGCCAGCTGCCACAGCAGGTAGTTCGAGATGCGGAACTCTCCCGAAGTGCGGACCATCAGCTCGGGGTCGGGCATCTCGGGGCAGTAGAGGTGCTGCGCGAGCAGCTTGTCGTTGACCTTGTCGGCGGCGACACCGGACTCGATGATGCTGCGAACCGCGTCGACGAGCTCGGCTCGTCCGCCGTAGTTGAACGCGATGACGAGGTTCATGCCCTTGTTCCGGCGCGTCAGCTCGAGCGACTCGTCCATCTGGCGCAGCAGCCGCTTTGGCACGCGCCAATCGCGCCGGCCGATGAAGCGGATGCGGACCCCGCGCTCGTGCAACTCGTCGCGCCGGCGCACGAGGATCGACTCGTTGAAATTCATCAGGAATCGCACTTCGTCGATCGGCCGGCGCCAGTTCTCGGTCGAAAACGCGTACACCGTCAGCCACTGCACACCGAGGGTCAACGCACCTTCGACGGCGTCCAACAAGGCCTCCTCGCCGGCGGCGTGGCCATCGGTGCGTTTGAGGCCTCTTTTGGTCGCCCAACGGCCGTTGCCGTCCATCACACACGCGATGTGCGCGGGGATACGTGACGGGTCGATGCCAGCGGGAAGCATTGACCTGACGCTACCCGGGCCACGTCGGCCACCGGCGACACCAGCGCGACGTTGTCAGTCACGGTGTCTGAGGTGTGAATCACCTTGTGGTGTCGGGTTGGTAGTCGCGCTGGGTTCGGGGGCGGAGCCCCCGTTCGGGCGGAAGCCCGAGTTGGGTCGGTGTCAGGCGGCAGGTTCGAGTGTGACTTTGTTGCCCATAGCTTCGA
>DATLFA010000024.1:0-55522 GCA_035525225.1 Acidimicrobiales bacterium | reverse complement strand
GTACCCGCCCCTCTCGCTCGTCACAGACTCCCCGCACGTAAAAGAGAGAAGGCACAGTGCTCGACGTCAACTTCTTCGACGAGCTGCGCATCGGCCTCGCCACTGCTGACGACATCCGTCAGTGGTCCCACGGTGAGGTCAAGAAGCCGGAGACGATCAACTACCGCACGCTCAAGCCCGAGCGCGACGGTCTCTTCTGCGAGAAGATCTTCGGTCCCACCAGGGACTGGGAGTGCTACTGCGGCAAGTACAAGCGCGTGCGCTTCAAGGGCATCATCTGCGAGCGCTGCGGCGTCGAGGTCACGCGATCCAAGGTACGGCGCGACCGCATGGGCCACATCGAGCTCGCGGCACCGGTCGTGCACATCTGGTATCTCCGCGGTACGCGTTCGTGGCTGGCCTATCTCCTCATGGGCACCGAGCCCCGTGAAGAGCTCAAGGCCAAGCAACTCGAAAAGGTCATCTACTTCGCAGCCAACCTGGTCACGTGGGTCGACATCGAAAAGCGCGACAAAGAGTTGCCGAACCTCGAACAAGAGGTCGTGGTCGAGCGCGAAGCCATCGAAAAAGAGCGCGACATCGAGCTCAACCGCCGGCATGAAGAGCTCGAAAAGGAGTTGGCCGAGCTCGAAAAGGGCGGCGCCAAGGACAGCGAGCTCAAGGCCCGTCAGCGCGCGAGCGAGCGCGATCTCGTGGCGATCCGAGAGCGCTTCGACCAAGAGATCGACGTCCTCGGTCGCGCGTTCGACGAGTTCCGCAGCCTCTTCGCCCGTCAGATCATCGAAGACGAGTTGCTGTGGCGCGAGCTCACCGTGCGCTTCTCCGACTACTTCGAAGGTGGCATGGGCGCCGACGCCATCAAGCGGCTCATCGATCGCATCGATCTCGACGAAGAAGAGCAGAAACTGCGTCGGCTCATCGAGCCCGCCGAAGGCGTCAAGCCCCTTTCGGCCCAGCGCAAGCAAAAGGCGATCAAGCGCCTCAAGATCGTCGCGGCATTCAACCGTCGCGACGAGAACGCGAAGCGGGTCAACGATCCCCGGGCGATGATCCTCGATGTCGTGCCGGTGATCCCTCCAGAGCTGCGCCCCATGGTGCAACTCGACGGCGGTCGCTTTGCGACGTCCGATCTCAACGATCTCTACCGCCGCGTGATCAACCGCAACAACCGGCTCAAGCGACTGCTCGATCTCGGCGCGCCCGAGATCAGCGTCAACAACGAAAAGCGCATGCTGCAAGAAGCGGTAGATGCGTTGTTCGACAACGGGCGGCGCGGCCGACCGGTGACCGGCCCGGGCAACCGGCCGCTCAAGTCGCTGTCCGACATGTTGAAGGGCAAGCAGGGCCGTTTCCGGCAGAACTTGTTGGGCAAGCGAGTCGACTACTCCGGCCGTTCGGTCATCGTCGTCGGCCCCACGCTCAAGCTGCACCAGTGCGGTCTGCCCAAGATCATGGCGCTCGAGCTGTTCAAGCCATTCGTGATGAAGCGCCTCGTCGATCACGAGTTGGCGCAGAACATCAAGTCGGCCAAGCGCATGGTCGAACGCCGCCGGCCCCAGGTGTGGGACGTGCTCGAAGACGTCATCCGTGAGCATCCGGTGATGCTCAACCGTGCGCCGACGTTGCACCGTCTCGGCATTCAGGCTTTCGAGCCGATCCTCGTCGAGGGCAAGGCCATCCAGATCCACCCGTTGGTGTGCACGGCATTCAACGCCGACTTCGACGGCGATCAGATGGCTGTCCACCTCCCGCTGTCCGCCGAGGCACAAGCCGAAGCACGGGTGCTCATGTTGTCGGCCAACAACGTGTTGTCGCCGGCCCACGGTCGGCCGCTCGTGACGCCGACGCAGGACATGATCATCGGGGCGTTCTACCTCACCGAAAAGGTCATGGGAGCCAAGGGCGAAGGCGGTCAGTTCCGCCACGTGCATCAAGTCGAGCGGGCCTACGAAGCCGGCGATATCTTGCTGCACAGCGAGATCGAGTACCGCACCGACAACCTGGTCGACACGCCGGCCAATGGCCATCCGGCGAGCTATCACAAGACCACGGCCGGCCGGGTCTTCTTCCAGCAGACATTGCCCCAGGGCTTCGAGTTCCGCGGCGAAAAGTTCGTCAACGAGCCCATCAACAAGCGCGTGATGACCGAGCTGGTCGACGTGTTGGCCCGGGCCTACCCCAAGTCAATCGTGGCCGAGAGCCTCGACAAGATGAAGGACCTGTGCTTCCGCTACTCGGCGCAGTCGGGCCTGACCATTTCGGTTGACGACATCAAGACACCGATCGACAAGAAGTCGATCCTCGATCGTCACGAAAAAGAAGCCGACAAGGTCGAGCAGCAGTTCCGCCGCGGCGTCATCACCGATGGTGAGCGTCGTCAGAAAGAGGTCGAGATCTGGTCCGAGGCCACGACCGAGGTCGAGAACTCGATGAAGATCGCGCTCAAGGCCGAGCAGTTCAACCCGCTCGACGTGATGGTGGGCTCGGGTGCCCGCGGCAACATGCTGCAGGTGCGTCAGATCGCGGGTATGCGCGGGTTGGTCGCGAACCCTCGCGGCGACATGATCCCTCGACCCATCAAGTCGAGCTACCGCGAAGGTCTCGCGATGCTCGAGTTCTTCATCGCCACGCCGGGCGCGCGCAAGGGCCTCGTCGACACCGCGTTGCGCACCGCCGACTCGGGCTACCTCACGCGTCGACTCGTCGATGTTGCGCAAGAGCTGATCATCAACGAAGACGATCCCTTCGAAAGAGGCGGTCCGGTTCGCGGCATGTGGCTCGACGACATCAAGGCCGACGAGGCCGGCAAGCGCTACTACCTCGAAACGCGGTTGTTCTCGCGCTGCCTTGCCGACGACGTCACGTGTAGCGACGGCACCGTGCTCAAGGCGGGCATCATCATCGGCGAAGAAGAGATGAACAAGCTGCGCGACGACCCCACCGTCGATCGCGTGCGGGTGCTGTCTCCGCTCACCGATGATTCGCCGCTCGGCATCTCGGCCAAGGCTTATGGCATGTCGTTGGCAACCGGGGGCATGGTCGAGCTCGGCGAAGCCGTGGGCGTCATTGCCGCCCAGTCGATCGGCGAGCCCGGTACGCAGCTCACGATGCGTACGTTCCACACCGGTGGTATCGCCGGCAGCGACATCGCCGGTGGTCTGCCGCGCGTCGTCGAGTTGTTCGAGGCTCGCAGCCCGAAGAACAAGGCCATCCTCGCCCGTACTTCAGGCGTGGTTCGTTTGGGCGAGGACGAGGGCAAGGGCCGCTCGGTGCTGATCGTCGCCGACGACGGCTCCGAGGACGTCTACATCATCCCGCAAGGTGCTCGCATCGAATCGCGCGATGGTCAAGAGATCGTCGCCGGTACGCCGATCGTCGAGGGCGCCCGCGATCCCAAGGAGCTCCTCGAGATCCGCGGCATGCGCGAAGCGCAGCAGTACCTCGTCGAAGAGATTCAGAAGGTGTACCGCGATCAGGGCGTGTCGATCCACGACAAGCACATCGAGTTGATCGTCCGCCAGATGACGCGGCGCGTCGGCGTGCAAGAGCCGGGTGACTCCGACTTCTTGCCGGGAGAGCGGGTCGACCTGCGGCTCTTCACCGAGATCAACCGCGGTTTGCTCCAAGAGGGCAAGCGTCCGGCCGAGGCCCGACCCGAGCTCATGGGCATTACCAAGGCTTCGCTGGCGACCGACTCGTGGTTGTCGGCGGCATCGTTCCAAGAGACGACCCGCGTCCTCACCGAGGCCGCGATCGACTCCAAGAGCGACAGCCTTCTCGGCCTGAAGGAGAACATCATCATCGGCAAGTTGATCCCCGCGGGGACCGGCATGCCGGCGTATCGCACGGTGCAGACCCACGCGCCGGGCTATCAGCCGATGGAGTACTACTCGTCGACCGACGAAGACCAAGATCTCGCCGACTGGCTCGCCGGTCGCGTGGACACCATGTCGGCGACGGCGGCAGCCGAAGAGCTCAGCTACGCCAACGCCGCCGAAGCAGAGGTCATCGACCTGGCCCGCATCGATGATGTGGTCGCGCCCGACGGCACCGACGAGGCCGCGGGATGAATCGATTGTCGGGGCGCGTGGTGGGGCACGGCAGCTCCCTCCGCCCCGACGTCGTTTGCGGTGCTTCCCGCTCTTCGCGCAGGCGCTCATCGCTGTTTGCGAAGAGGGGCCCTCGGGCCTAGGCTTTTACGTCGGCCTCCCGCGCTGTGTCGCAGCGAAGGCCTGTTCCCTCGGTGTCGAGCCGATCGAAAAAAGAAAATGAGAGAGGTTCAGTTTGCCCACCATCGAGCAGTTGGTCCGCAAGGGCCGCCAGTCGAACGCGCGTAAGGGCGCGACACCGGCGCTCAAGGGCGCGCCGCAACGGCGCGGCGTGTGCACCCGCGTGTACACGACCACCCCGAAGAAACCGAACTCTGCGCTTCGCAAGGTTGCCCGTGTGCGCCTCACCTCGGGCATGGAAATCACCGCCTACATCCCCGGCGAAGGGCACAACCTCCAAGAGCACTCCATCGTCCTCGTGCGCGGGGGCCGCGTGAAAGACCTCCCCGGCGTGCGCTACAAGATCATCCGCGGCACCCTCGACACATCGGGCGTGCGCGGCCGCAAGCAAGCCCGCAGCCGTTACGGCGCGAAGAAGGAGTCATAACGTGCCGCGCAAAGGTCCGGCGCCCCGGCGCGAGGTGCATGCGGATCCGATCTACCGATCGGTCGTCGTCACCCAGCTCATCAACAAGATCCTCCAGCGGGGCAAGCGCAACACCGCCGAACGCATCGTCTACAACAGCATGACGATCGTGAGCGAAAAGACCGCAGGCGAACCCATCACGGCACTCAAGCGCGCGATCGACAACGTCAAGCCGCAACTCGAGGTCCGCAGCCGCCGCGTCGGCGGCGCCACCTACCAGGTGCCCGTCGAGGTCCGGCCCCGCCGGGCCAACACGCTCGCCATCCGGTGGATCGTGAGCTTCTCGCGCCAGCGTCGTGAACGCACAATGGCCGAACGCCTGGCCGCCGAGATCATCGACGCCTCCAACGCCGTCGGTGCTTCGGTCAAGCGTCGAGAAGACCTCCACAAGATGGCCGAGTCCAACAAGGCGTTCGCGCACTACCGCTGGTAGCCGCGAGCAGTGCGACGAGTGGTCCGCGCGGAGCGCGGTCGCGGTGGTCACGCTGCGCAGTTCGCCGTGGTTTGGTCTATTGCAAGTTCATGAAAGCGCATCCTCGGGCCCGCGTTGGGCCTAATCCCACCGCTTTTCCGGCCGAAACTCATACACTGATCCGAACCGGGCACTTGTTGCCCGGTCGTGGTGCGTAACTGCTGTTCCTCGTGCTTTTCGTCGGAAAGCTCAGGGTCGTCCGCTGCCTGCGCGCCGACTTCAGGCTCACCTCGGTGTGTCCCTAACCCCGTTGCCACCCACAAGGAACTGTCATGCCCGAGCGGCACCCACTCGAGAGAACCCGCAATATCGGGATCATGGCCCACATCGACGCGGGCAAGACCACCACGACCGAGCGCATCTTGTTCTACACGGGCAAGAACTACAAGATCGGTGAGGTCCACGAGGGCGCGGCCACGATGGACTGGATGGAGCAAGAGCGCGAGCGCGGCATCACCATCACATCCGCGGCGACCACGGCTTTTTGGAAAGACCATCGCATCAACATCATCGACACGCCCGGCCACGTCGACTTCACCGTCGAGGTCGAGCGCAGCCTCCGCGTGCTCGACGGCGCGGTCGCCGTATTCGACGGTGTCGCCGGCGTAGAGCCGCAAACCGAGACCGTCTGGCGTCAGGCCAACAAATACCAAGTGCCCCGCATGTGCTTCATCAACAAGATGGACCGCACCGGCGCGGACTTCTACTTCTGTCTCGACACGATCAAAGATCGTCTCGGATGCACCACCGCAGTCGTGCAGCTCCCGATCGGCAGCGAGTCCAATTACCGAGGTGTGGTCGACCTTCTCCGCATGAAGGCCGTCGTGTGGTCGGGCGAAGAGCTCGGAGCCGACTTCGACGAGATCGACATCCCCGAAGACATGGTCGAGCAAGCCGAGCTTTATCGCAGCGAGCTCATCGACACGCTGTCCACCTTCGACGAGAACATCCTCGAGAAGTTCGTCGCCGAAGAGCCCATCACGGCCGAAGATCTCCGTCGCGCGCTGCGCTACGGCACCATCGAGAACCTGTGTGTGCCCATCCTCAACGGCACCGCGTTCAAGAACAAGGGCGTCCAGCCGTTGCTCGACGCCGTCATCGACTACATGCCGTCGCCGGTCGACCTCCCCCCGGTTTCGGGCGAGACCCCGAAGGGACAGCCGGCCGAGCGCAAGCCATCCGACAACGAGCCCTTCGCCGCACTGGCGTTCAAGATCATGAGCGACCCCCACGTCGGTCGCCTCACCTACTTTCGTGTCTACTCCGGCACGCTCGACAAGGGCGACCAGGTGCTCAACGCCCGCACCGGCAAGAAAGAGCGTCTCGGCCGCCTACTCGAGATGCACGCCAACGCGCGCGAAGATGTCGACCGCGTCTACGCCGGCGACATCGTCGCCGCCATCGGCATGAAGGACACGAAGACCGGCGACACGCTCTGCGACGACAAGCAGCCGATCATCCTCGAGAAGATGGTCTTCCCCGAGCCCGTGATCCACGTCGCCATCGAGCCCAAGACCAAGGTCGATCAAGACAAGATGGCCAAAGCGCTCGGCGCGCTGTCCGACGAAGACCCGACTTTCCGCGTCCACACCGACGAAGAGACCGGCCAGACCATCATGGGCGGCATGGGCGAGTTGCACCTCGAGGTGCTCGTCGACCGCATGCTGCGTGAGTTCAAGGTCGATGCCAACATCGGCAAGCCGCAGGTGGCCTACCGCGAAACCATCACACAGGCCGTCAAGAACATCACCTATACGCACAAGAAGCAGACCGGTGGCTCGGGCCAGTACGCCGAGGTAACCATCGACGTCGAGCCGATGACCCCAGGTGAAGGCGAAGCCAGCTACGAGTTCGTCGACAAGATCACCGGCGGGCGCATCCCGCGCGAGTACATCCCGGCCGTCAACGCCGGGGCCCGAGAGGCGATCACCACGGGCGTCCTCGCCGGCTACCCCGTCGAAAACGTGCGCGTGACCCTCACCGATGGCAAGTACCACGACGTCGACTCGTCCGAGCTGGCGTTCAAGATCGCCGGCATCCAGGCCATGAAAGAGGGCATGCGCAAGGCCAAGCCTTGCCTGCTCGAGCCGATCATGGCCGTCGAGGTCGTCACCCCCGACGACTTCATGGGCGAGGTCATGGGCGATCTCTCGCGGCGCCGAGGCAAGCTCGGTGGTCAAGAAGCGCGTGGCAACAACAAGGTCATCACCGCCCACGTCCCGTTGTCCGAGATGTTCGGCTACGCTACCGACCTGCGTTCGCGGACCCAGGGCCGTGCCACGTACACGATGCAGTTCGACTCGTATCAGCCGACGCCTGCATTCGTGCAAGAAGCGATCGTCGCCCGCGTCCGCGGCGAGTGACCGCCCGTCTCACCAAGTAACAATCCTTCTCGCAAGCATTTCAGGAGTCGAGGGAAAGACCCATGGCCAAGAGCAAGTTCAATCGCAACAAGCCGCACGTCAACGTCGGCACTATGGGCCACATCGACCACGGCAAGACGACCTTGACCGCGGCGATCACCAAGGTGCTCGCCGAGTCGGGCACGGGTACCTCGTTCACGTCGTTCGACAACATCGACAAGGCACCTGAAGAGCGCGAGCGCGGCATCACCATCAACGTGTCGCACGTCGAGTACGAGACCACCAATCGTCATTACGCGCACGTCGACATGCCCGGTCACGCCGACTACATCAAGAACATGATCACCGGCGCGGCGCAGGTCGACGGGGCGATCCTGGTCGTGTCGGCCGCCGACGGCCCCATGCCCCAAACTCGTGAGCACGTGCTGCTCGCCCGTCAGGTGGGCGTGCCCGCCATTGTTGTGGCGCTCAACAAGGTCGACATGGTCGACGACGAAGAGTTGCTCGATCTCGTCGAGCTCGAAGTACGCGAGCTTCTGTCCATGTACGAGTTCCCCGGCGACGATGTTCCGGTCGTTCGTGTGTCGGCGCTCAAGGCCCTCGAAGGCGACCCCGAGGCGGCCAAGGGCATCGTCGAGTTGATGGCCGCGGTCGATGAGTACGTGCCCGAGCCGGCGCGCGACATCGACAGGCCGTTCTTGATGCCGATCGAAGATGTGTTCTCGATCACCGGTCGCGGCACCGTCGTGACGGGCAAGGTGGAGCAGGGCGTCGTCAAGGTGCAAGAAGAGGTCGAGATCGTCGGCATCCGTGCGACGCAAAAGACCGTGGTCACCGGCGTCGAGATGTTCCGCAAGCTGCTCGATCAGGGCCAGGCCGGCGACAACGTCGGTTGCCTGCTCCGCGGCATCGACAAAGAAAAGGTGCAACGCGGCCAGGTGCTCGCCAAGCCCGGCTCGATCACGCCGCACACCGAGTTCGATGCGCAGGTCTACGTGCTCACCAAGGAAGAAGGTGGCCGTCACAAGCCGTTCTTCTCGAACTACCGCCCGCAGTTCTACTTCCGCACGACCGACGTCACCGGCAACATCACCCTCGAAGAGGGCACCGAGATGTGCATGCCCGGCGACAACACCATCATGAAAGTCCAGTTGATCAACCCGATCGCCATGGACGAAGGCCTTCGTTTCGCAATTCGCGAAGGTGGCCGCACCGTCGGCGCCGGCACCGTCATCAAGATCGTGAAGTAACTATGGCAACTGGTCAACGAATCCGGGTGCGTCTACGGGCGTACGACCACGAGGTCATCGACCAGTCGACGAAGAAGATCGTCGAGACGGTCCTGCGCACCAACGCACAGGTTCGGGGACCGGTGCCGCTGCCCACCGATCGCCATCGGTTTTGCGTCATCCGGGGTCCGTTCAAGGACAAAGACAGCCGCGAGCACTTCGAGATGCGGGTGCACAAGCGACTCGTCGACATCGTCGATCCCACACCGAAGACCGTCGACGCGCTGCAACGCCTCGACCTGCCGGCGGGCGTCGACATCGAGATCAAGATCCAGTAGTCACCTCAACCCGGTTTCGGCCGGGGTGGTGCTCTTCGCCCGCGCTTTCGTTTCGATGTCACACGGGCCAGCGCATACTCGTCGACTTCGTGGCGATTCACATAGCTCGAGATGAACGCCTGCATCGTCGCCGCCGCGGGTAGGGCCAAGAGGGCACCGACCGGGCCGAGAATCGCCGCGCCGACGATGACCGAGCCGAACGCCGACGCGACGTGGATCTCCATCGTGTGGGCGGTGACCCTCGGCAAGAAGATGTAGTTCTCGATCTGTTGGTAGATCACGAGGAAGATCAGCGTCCACAACCCGGTGATGGGCTTGTCGATGATCGCGATCAACAGCGGGAGTGCACCCGCGAGGTAGGTGCCGACCACGGGGATGAACTGCGACATGAACCCCACCCACAGGCCGAGGGGCAGCGGCGACGGCAGGCCGATCGCCACGAACGCCAATGAATGCGCACCGCCGCTGATGATGCCGAGCACCGCCCGCGACGCGATGTAGCCGCCGGTCTTCTCGATGGCCAGATCCCAGACCCGCAGCACTTCGCGCTGGCGCTCGGGTCGCAGCACCGAGCACACGTTTCGTCGCAATTTCGGACCCTCGGCGACCAGATAGAAGGTGAAGAGCCCGATGGTGAAGATCTGGAAGATGGTGTTGGCGACGGTCGCCCCGATGTCGACTGCCCGCGACGCGAGATTCTGCGCGAACTCCTGGGCGTCGCCACCCTCGATGAACTGCTCCTGAAGATCGTCGAAATTGACCTCGATACCGTGGTCGTTGAACCATCTCTCGGCGTCCTCGATGTAGCCGGGCGCGTCGTCGACGAATTCGCTGACCTGGTCGGACAAGGCGCGGCCCATGGCGTAACCGAACGCGCCCAGGGCGACAATGATCGCGAGAAAGACCAGGCCAGTGCCCGCGCCGCGGCGCATGCCGCCGCGCTCGAGGCGGTTCACCGCGGGCTCGATGGCGAAGGACAGGAACAGCGAGATGAGCAACATGATGAATAACGGCCGCAGCGAATGGACGATGCCCCGTAGGACCCAGAGCAGCGCGAAGCCGGCCCAGAACCACACGATGGCGCGGGGCAGCCACGCCGGCATCCGGCTGGTGTCGTTCGTCCCCGGTGGCGATATCTCGTCGTCGGCCACAGCTGCGACGGTAGCGGTGGCTTGCCGGTGCCGGTTGGATGGGGGGCAGTAGTCCCGGTAAGCTATGGCGCTCGTGTACCAACGGTGGTGCACGCCAACCGAAGTCTGCGCAGGCCTCAGGGAACCGCACAGCACAACCGATCGATGCGCTCCGCCGGGCCCTGCCTGTGCGGAGCGTTCGCTTGACCGGCCACACACGTGAGAACGGAAAGAACAGCCGCCATGGCACAAAAGGCGATCGTCGGCCTCAAGGTCGGCATGACCCAGGTTTGGGATAGCGACAATCGCGTCGTCCCCGTCACAGTGGTACAGGTCGCGCCCTGTCGCGTCGTGCAGATCAAGACGCCCGACTCCGATGGCTACAGCGCCTTGCAAGTCACCTTCGGCAACAAAGACCTGGGCAAGTTGAACAAGCCGCAAGCCGGCCACTTCGAAAAGGCGGGCGTTGCCCCCGGTACGAAGCTGGTCGAGTTGCGCATCGACGATGTCTCGACCTACTCCGTGGGTCAAGAGATCACCGTTGACATCTTGCAACCCGGCGACTTCATCGATGTCACCGGCGTCAGCCGCGGCAAGGGATTCACCGGCGCGATGAAACGACACGGCTTCAAGGGTCAGGGCGCGTCGCACGGTAACCACAAGAAGCACCGATCACCCGGTTCGGTCGGGCAGTGCGCGACCCCGTCACGCGTGTTCCGCGGCCTGCGCATGGCCGGGCGCACCGGTGGCGACAAGGTGACGACGCTCAACTTGCAGGTGGTTCGCACCGACGCCGACCAAGGCCTGTTGTTGGTCCGCGGTGCGGTCCCCGGGCCCCGCGGGGGCACGGTCATCATTCGCGACGCAGTGAAGGGCGGTCGATGATGGCGACGCTCACCGTCAAGACCGTCAGTGGCGCCAGCGCCGGTTCGGTCGAGGTATCCGACAAGGTCTTCGCCATCGAGCCGAACAAGGCCGTGCTGCACCAGGTCGTCACCGCGCAACTCGCGGCCCGTCGCTCGGGCTCGCAGAGCACGCTGACGCGCGCCGAGGTTCGCGGCGGCGGCATCAAGCCGTGGCGCCAGAAGGGCACCGGCCGGGCCCGTCAGGGTTCGATCCGCGCGCCGCACTGGGAAGGTGGCGGTGTCACGCACGCGCCCAAGCCGCGCAGCTACGCGCAACGTACACCCAAGAAGATGGTGCGCCTCGCGCTCGCGTCCGCGCTCTCCGACCGGGCGAGCAGCGACCGTGTGGTGGTGATCGATTCGTGGAACTTCTCCCAGCCCAAGACCAAAGATGCGTTGAAGGCGTTGTCGACACTGGGTGTCGAGGGCCGAGTCCTCATCGTGTTGACACTCGAAGACGAAGTCGCGTGGAAGAGCTTCCGCAACATCCCGTCGGTGCACGTGCTGTCGGCCGGCGAACTCAACGCGTACGACATCCTCGTGTCCGACTACGTGATCTTCACCAAGAACAGCGTGCCCGTCGGCGACTTCACCGTCACGCGCGGCCATAAGGGGGAGACTGACTCATGAAAGACCCCCGCGACATCATCCTGCGGCCGGTCGTGTCCGAGAAGTCCTACGGATTGTTCGACCGTGGCGTGTACACGTTCCTCGTTCGCAAAGATGCGAGCAAGCCCGAGATCCGCGATGCGATCGAGAAGATCTTCGACGTGAAGGTCACCAAGGTCAACACGCTCAATCGTCCCGGCAAGATCAAGACCAACCGGCGGCGCAACACCTCCGGTCGTACGTCAGCGACCAAGCGCGCACTCGTCACCCTCGCCCCGGGTAACGAGATCGCACTGTTCGAGTCCTGAGTCTGAGAGATCGGTAGAGATGGCAGTACGCAGACGAAACCCAACGAGCGCAGGACGGCGATTCCAGACCGTCCACGACTACAACGAGATCACCAAGGACTACCCCGAGAAGTCCTTGATCACGAAGAAGTCGTCGACCGGTGGCCGTAACAACGAAGGTCGCATCACGGCGCGTCACCGCGGTGGCGGCAACAAAGTGCGATATCGCATCATCGACTTCACGCGCAACAAAGACGGTGTGCCGGCCAAGGTCGCGGCGATCGAATACGACCCCAACCGAACCTGCCGCATCGCGCTGCTGCACTACCTCGACGGCGAGAAGCGCTACATCCTTGCGCCCAACGGATTGGGTGTGGGCGATCGCGTCCAGTCGGGACAGGGTTCGGAAATCCGTCCGGGCAACGCGTTGCCGCTGCGGTTCATCCCGGTCGGTACCGTCGTGCACAACGTCGAGTTGCGCCCCGGTGGCGGCGGCAAGATGGCGCGTTCGGCGGGTACCGCAGTGCAGTTGATCGCCAAGGAGAGCGAGTACGCCACCTTGCGCCTCCCATCGACGGAAATGCGCCGGGTGTCCATCGACTGTCGAGCGACGGTCGGCGAGGTCGGCAACTCAGAGCACGAACTCATCAAGGTCGGCAAGGCCGGTCGCAAGCGGTGGAAGGGCGTGCGCCCGCAGACTCGCGGTGTTGCCATGAACCCGGTCGACCATCCGCATGGCGGTGGCGAGGGCAAGACCTCGGGTGGTCGCCATCCGGTTTCGCCCACGGGCAAGCCCGAAGGCCGTACGCGCAAGCCGAAGAAAGCATCATCGAAGTTGATCGTCCGCCGGCGTCGTACACGCGGCGCGAGGAGATAGTCATGCCGCGGAGTTTGAAGAAGGGTCCATTCGTCGACGAGCACTTGCTCAAGAAGGTCGACGAGCTCAACGACAAGAACGACAAGCGCGTGGTCAAGACATGGTCGCGGCGCTCCACGATCATCCCCGACATGGTCGGTCACACGATCGCGGTGCACGACGGGCGCAAGCACGTGCCGGTCTACGTGACCGAACTCATGGTCGGGCACAAGCTCGGCGAATTCGCACCGACGCGCACGTTCAAGTTCCACGCCGGACAAGAGCGAGGAGCCAAGCGCTAATGGCATTCGGCGATAAGACCAACGAGCGCCCCGGCGTCCGTTCGCATGTGCGCCACGCTCGCGTATCCGCCTACAAGGCCCGCGAGGTGCTCGATCTCATTCGCGGCGAGCCCTACGGGCGCGCCAGCGAGATCCTCGAGTTCTCCGAACGCGGTGTCTCACGCATCATCAAGAAGTGTCTCGACTCGGCCATCGCCAACGCCGAGAACAACGCCGGCCTCCCGGCCGAAGAGCTGTTCGTGTCGGCGTGCTACGCCGACGAAGGCCCCACGCTCAAGCGCTGGCGGCCGCGCGCCCGCGGCCGCGCCATGCGCATTCGCAAGCGCACGTGCCACATCACCGTGATCGTCTCGCGCTACACGCCAGAGCAACTCACGCGCTTGCGCACGGCCGACACACAGTCCGGCCGGGTGCGCACGAGTTCGGGTGCCGCCGATGCCCGTCGCCGGCGTGTCGAGCGCAGCCGTGCCCTCGAGACGCAGCGCCGCGTCGCCGAAGAAGCGGCCGAGCATGATCACGATCATGAAGGTCACGATCACGATCACGAAGGCCACGATCACGACCACGAGGGTCACGATCACGAAGGTCACGAAGATCACGATCACGACGACGCGGTCGACCTCGACGAGACCGGACCATACGGGCCAGGCAGCGCCGAGCCACTCGAAGATGGCAGCGCTCCCGAGGGCTACGACATCAAAGGCAACGAGGATTCGATGCTCTACCACGTGCCCGGTGGTCGTTACTACAACGTCACCAAGGCCGAGGTGTATTTCGCAACGGTCGAAGATGCCGAAAGCGCCGGGTTCGCTGCTCCCGGCAGCGCCTCAGAGGGCGATACCGACGGCGACGACGCCGAAGAAGGGGCTGAGTAATGGGGCAGAAGGTCAATCCGTACGGATTCCGTCTCGGGATCACGACCGATTGGAAGTCGCGTTGGTTCGCTGACCGTCGGGCGTACGCCGACAATGTCATCGAGGACTGGAAGATACGCGACTTCATCATGGTGCAGCTGCCGCACGCGGCGATCAGCCGCATCGAAGTCGAGCGCACGCGCGATCGCCTGCGCATCGATGTGCACACGGCGCGCCCGGGCATCGTCATCGGTCGCCGTGGCGCCGAGGCCGATCGTATGCGTCAGGGTCTCGCCAAGATCACCGGCAACAACCGGGTGCAGCTCAACATCCAAGAGATCAAGCAGCCCGAGCTCGACGCGGCCCTCATCGCGCAAGGCGTCGCCGATCAACTCGCCGGCCGTGTCGCGTTCCGTCGTGCCATGAAGCGCGCCGTGCAGAATGCGCAAAAGGCGGGTGCCTTGGGCATCCGCGTGCAGTGCGGTGGCCGATTGGGCGGCGCCGAGATGAGCCGCACCGAGTGGTACCGCGAGGGTCGGGTGCCCCTGCATACCCTTCGCGCGGAGATCGACTACGGCTTCCGCGAAGCCAAGACCACCTACGGGCGCATCGGCGTCAAGGTCTGGATCTATCGCGGCGACATCGTGCCCTACAAGACCCCACCCGACGTCACGCAGGCGGCGGCGCTCGCCGCCGGCGACCCCACCGGTGACCCCAAGCCGCGCCGCGTCGTCAGCAGTTCGGCCGCCGCTCGTCGCCGCTCGTCATCCGAGACCGTCGAAGTCACGGCCGCTCCCGAAGAAGTCGACGAGACCGTGGCGCCACTCGTGAAAGAAGCCGATCCCGAGTTCGAACGATTGCTGGCGGAAGAAGAAGAGATCGAGCGCTCGACGCGCGATCACCACGAAACGCCTCACTTCCGGATGGACGACTGACATGTTGATGCCCAGAAAGGTCGCGCACCGCAAGCAACAACGCGGTCGCTTGAAGGGGAACACCAAGGGTGCCAGCTCGGTCAACTTCGGCGACTACGGCATCCAAGCGCTCGAGCCCGGGTGGCTGACCGCGCGCCAGATCGAAGCCGCTCGTATCGCGATGACCCGCCACGTCCGCCGCGGCGGCAAGGTCTGGATCAACATCTTCCCGGACAAGCCCGTCACGCAGAAGCCGGCCGAGACCCGCATGGGCTCGGGCAAAGGCAACCCAGAGAAGTGGGTCGCCGTCGTCAAGCCCGGCCGCATCATGTTCGAGCTGTCGTATCCCGATGCCGCCGTGGCTCGCAGAGCCATCGACCTGGCTATCCAGAAACTGCCGATCAAGGCGCGCTACATCGCACGAGAAGAGGGCTTCTGATGGCGATCAAAGACGAGCGGGAAGAGATCCACGCGCTTGCCGACGCCGAGCTCGTCGAGCAGATAGCGGCCGCCAAGGACAACTTGTTCAAGCTGCGATTCAAGCGAGCGACCGGGCAACTCGAAGACTTCAGCCAACTGCCGAAGGCCAAGCACACGGTGGCCCGGCTGATGACCGAAGTGCGAGCGCGTGAGATCGCCGCCGCCGAAGGGACTGCCAAGTGAGCGAAACCGAAGACACCCCGCGCGCGAATCGGCGCAAGGTACGCGAGGGCCTCGTCTTGTCGACCAAGATGGACAAGACCGCGGTTGTCGCGACCGTCGAGCGCGTGCGCCATCCGCGCTACGCCAAAACGGTCCAGCGCACCAAGAAGCTCTACGTGCACGACGACAAGAACGAGCTCAACGCCGGCGATCGCGTGCGCGTGCAAGAGACCCGTCCTCTGTCCAAGCTCAAGCGCTGGCGACTCATCGAAGTCGTCGAGCGCGCGAAGTAATCGGTGGATGTCCGATGATCCAACAAGAGTCACGACTCAAGGTCGCCGACAACTCAGGTGCTCGCGAGGTCTTGTGCATCAAGGTGCTCGGCGGAACGCGCCGGCGCTACGCAGGCATCGGCGACATCTTCGTCGCTTCGGTCAAAGACGCGATTCCCGGCGCGGCGGTCAAGAAGGGCGACGTCGTCAAGTGCGTCGTCGTCCGCACCAAGAAAGAACGCCGCCGTCCCGACGGCAGCTACATCCGCTTCGACGAGAACGCCGCGGTGCTCATCAAAGACGATCTCACGCCTCGCGGCACCCGTATCTTCGGCCCGGTCGGTCGAGAACTGCGCGACAAGAAGTTCATGCGCATCATTTCGCTCGCTCCAGAGGTGATCTGATGAAGATTCACAAAGGTGACCGCGTACGCGTGATCACCGGCAAAGACAAAGGCAAAGAGGGCACCGTCGAGACCGCATTGCCTCGCGAAGGCAAGGTCATCGTCGAGGGCATCAACATCGCCAAGAAGCACCAGCGCAAGCAGCGTCAGACGATGCAGGCCGGCATCATCGAAAAGGCGATGCCCCTCGAGGTCTCCAATGTGATGCTGCTTTCGCCGAGCGACGGCAAGCCCACCCGGGTCGGGTACCGGTTCACGCCCGACGGCGAAAAAGTGCGCATCTGCAAGCGCACAGGAGCTGATATCGATGGCTGAAGCAAAGAAGGGCAAGGGAGCGACCGCGGTCGCCGAGCTCCCCGCGCCCACCCCCCGTCTCAAGCAGCTCTACGACGAGAAGTTGAGGGCCGAGCTCAAAGAGACCCTCGGCCTCGCCAACATCATGCAGGTACCGCGCATCGACAAGATCGTCATCAGCATGGGTGTCGGCGCCGCAATCACCACGGGCAGCCTGCTCGACAATGCCCAGCGTGATCTCACGCTGATCGCCGGGCAGAAGCCCGTCGTGACCCGCGCGAAGAAGTCGATCGCCGGCTTCAAGCTGCGAGAAGGTCAGGCCATCGGCTGCAAGGTCACGCTGCGCAACATTCGGATGTACGAGTTCCTCGATCGGCTGGTCAGTCTGGCGATCCCTCGCATCCGCGACTTCCGCGGGCTGCCGACCAAAGCATTCGACGGCCGAGGCAACTACACCTTCGGCGTCACCGAACAGCTCATCTTCCCCGAGATGGAATACGACAAGATCGATGTGACCCGGGGAATGGACATCACCATCGTCACCAGCGCGAATACCAACGCACACGCCAAGGCGTTGCTCGATGCATTCGGCTTCCCGTTCCGACGTGAGGGACAGTAATGGCCAAGAAAGCCCTGAGAAACAAACAAGAAGCGACACCCAAGTTCAAGGTGCGCGGCTATACGCGATGCCGCCGCTGTGGACGGTCGCGGGCGGTGTACCGCAGGTTCACCCTGTGCCGCATCTGCCTACGTGAGTTGGTACACGCCGGTGAGATTCCCGGTGTGACGAAGGCGAGCTGGTGAGGGAGGTGTCGAACAAATGACCATGACTGATCCCATCGCGGACATGCTGACGCGAATTCGCAATGCCAACACCGCCATGCACGACGACGTCTCGATGCCGTCATCGAAGATCAAAGAGGCGCTGGCCCAGGTACTCCACCGCGAGGGCTACATCCAGGGCTTCCGCATCAACGAGAACGGTGGCCCGACCAAGACCCTGACGATCGACATGAAATACGTCGACCGCAAGCGCGTCATCAACGGCGTCAAGCGCGTTTCGACGCCGGGCCTGCGGGTGTACAGCAAGGCCGGCGAGATCCCCCGTGTCTTGGGTGGTCTTGGCGTGGCAGTCGTTTCGACGAGCAGAGGACTGATGACAGATCGCGACGCGCGTAAAGAGCGCGTCGGCGGCGAAGTCGTCTGTTACGTGTGGTGAGGCGACCATGTCCCGTATAGGTAAAGCCCCCATCCCGATGCCGGCCGGCGTCGCCATCAAGCTCTCGGGCCGCGTGCTCGAGGTCAATGGCCCCAAGGGGTCGTTGAACTGTGAGCTCCCGGGTGACATCACCGTGCGTCAAGACGGCGAGCAATTGCTCGTCGAGCGCCCGAACGAAGAGCGCCAGACTCGTGCATTCCACGGGCTGACGCGCGCGCTCGTGGCCAACATGGTCGTCGGAGTCACCGACGGTTATCGCAAGCAACTCGAGATCATCGGGGTCGGCTATCGCGCCACCTCGAAGGGGCCGAATTCGATCGAGCTCGCCCTCGGCTATTCGCATCCCGTACTCATGCAGGCGCCCGACGGTGTCAGCTTCGAAGTGCCGGCGCCGACTCGCGTCGATGTCGTCGGCATCGACAAGCAAAAGGTCGGTCAGGTCGCCGCCAACGTCCGCAGCGCGCGGCCCCCCGAGCCCTACAAGGGCAAGGGAGTGCGGTACCTGGGTGAGCACGTACAGCGCAAAGCCGGGAAAGCGGCGAAGTGAGGAATGGGTAGACCATGAGCGATCGCTCCAAGACCAAGCGAGTAGCCCGCAAACGGCGGCACGCGCGCGTGCGCAAGCGGGTGCAGGGCACATCGGCGCGTCCGCGTTTGGCCGTGTTTCGCAGCAACAAGCACATCACCGCGCAGATCATCGACGATCGCGCCGGCGTCACTCTCGCTGCGGCATCGAGCGCAGAGGCGTCGATGCGAGCAACGGCGCACGGCAACATCTCCGAAGCCAAGCAGGTCGGCGCATTGCTCGGTGAGCGCGCCAAGGCGAAGGGCATCAGCACCGTGGTCTTCGACCGCGGCGGTTACCTCTATCACGGTCGCATCGCGGCGTTGGCTGACGCCGCCCGCGAAGCCGGCCTCGAGTTCTGAATCCTGAAGGGATCAACATGACGAATACGGCACCGGGCGACCGTCGCTCGCAGCGAGACAGCGAGCAGGCGGGCGACGCACCACTGCGTGATTCGCGCGTGATCAACATCAACCGCGTCGCCAAGGTGGTCAAGGGCGGTCGACGGTTCTCGTTCACCGCGCTCGTCGTCGTCGGCGACGGCAACGGTCGTGTCGGCCTGGGCTACGGCAAGGCCAAAGAGGTGCCGCTGGCGATCCAAAAGGGCACCGAGGAAGCGCGCAAGAATCTCCTGCGCGTCCCGCTCGCGGGCAGCACCATCCCGCACCCGATCATCGGTGAAATGGGAGCGGGGCGCGTGCTGCTCAAGCCGGCCGCACCGGGTACCGGCGTCATCGCCGGCGGCGCCGCCCGCGCCATTCTCGAAGAGGCCGGCATCCACGACGTGCTGTGCAAGTCGTTGGGCTCGTCCAACCACATCAACGTCGCCCGGGCGACCATGGCAGGGCTTCGCGGCCTGAAGCGTCCCGACGAGGTTGCCCGAGCGCGGGGCCTGGCCCCCGACCAGTTCGTCCCTGCGGGCCTGTGGCGCGCCTATCAAGAGAGCGAGCGCGGCGTCGCGCACTGACCCGGGAGCTTCGATGACTGAACTGAAAGTCACCCAAATCCGATCGATGATCGGTACCAAACCCAAGCAACGAGGGACGCTTCGCGCGTTGGGCCTCGGGCGCATCGGTCGCAGCAATACGTTGCCCGATCGCCCGGAGATCCGCGGCATGATCGCCAAGGTTCCCCATCTCGTCCAGGTCGAGGAGCAGTAACGACCATGCCCATCAAGATTCACGACCTCAAGCCGCCCACGGGGTCCAAGTCGCGCGCCAAGCGAGTCGGCCGCGGCATCGGCAGTCGCGGTGGCAAGACCGCCGGCCGCGGTCACAAGGGCCAAGGGGCACGCGGCCAGGTTGCCGCGAAATTCGAGGGCGGCCAGATGCCCCTCGTCCAGCGCATTCCCAAGCTGCGAGGCTTCACCAACCCGTTCCGGGTCGAGTATCAGGGCATCAACCTCGACGTCATCGAGGAATCGCAGATGACCGACGTCAGCCCGCAAACCCTCTATACCCACGGCCTGGTCCACAAAGGCGCCCTCGTCAAGGTGCTCGCACGGGGTGAGCTCACGCGTCCGGTGGCCGTCAAGGCGCACCGGTTTTCCAAGGCTGCCGAAGCCGCCATCGTCGCAGCCGGCGGCTCGGTCGAGTTGCTGCCCCTGCCGTGGGGCGACCGCCGCCCGCCCGCGAAGGGCAATGCCCTCACAAACCGGTAGGTCGCCGGTAGTTTCCGGTCACCGGCGGCAGAGCGGGAAGCCACGGCCTCGAGCAGCCCCCGGCAGAGCGGAGAGTTAGGAACTGTCATGTTGGACAACATTCTCAACATCTTCCGGGTCGCCGATCTACGCAAGAAGATCGCCTTCACGATCATGATCCTCGCGATCTATCGCTTCGGCGCGTTCGTGCCGGCGCCGGGAGTCGACGTCGACCGCATCGGTGCCTACAAAGACTCGGCCAGCCAAAGCGGCGGCATCTTGCAGTACCTGCAGCTGTTCTCGGGCGGTGCGCTGACCAACCTTGCCGTGTTCGCGCTGGGGATCATGCCGTACATCACGTCGTCGATCATCATGCAGATCCTCGGCGTGGTCGTGCCCAAGATCGAGCAGTGGCAACAGCAGGGCGCCGTCGGTCAGCGCAAGATCACACAGTGGACCCGCTACCTCGCCATCGCGATTTCGTTGGTGCAAGGCACCAGCTTTGCCTTCTTGTTGCACGGCGGCGGCAACGCACTGAACCGCAACACACCGAGCTTGATCCCGGTGTGGAATGCGGGTCGGGTCGCGCTGCTCGTCGCGACGTTCACCGCCGGCACCGCCCTGTTGATGTGGTTCGGTGAGTTGGTGACACAGCGCGGCATAGGCAACGGCATGTCGCTGTTGATCTTCGCCTCGATCGTCAGTCGTCTCCCGGCGCAGTTCTCCACCGTGCAGGCAGAGTCGGGATGGTGGGCACTGGCCGGCGTGCTCGCGGTGATCCTCGTGTTGCTCGTGGCCATCGTGTTCGTAGAACAGGGGCAGCGCCGAATACCGGTGCAGTTCGCCAAACGTGTGGTCGGCCGGCGCCAATACGGCGGCCAGAGCACCTACATTCCGCTCAAGGTCAACCAGGCCGGCGTCATCCCGCTCATCTTCGCCAGCGCCGTGCTGTACCTGCCGCTGCTGCTGTCTTTCGTCGTGCCGTCGGACAGTTTCCGCAACTGGATCGACGCGCACTTGAGCAAGCCCGACCAGGTGCTGTACCTGATCGTGTTCGCCTTCTTCATCATCGGCTTCGCCTACTTCCACACGGCGATCACCTTCGATCCGGTCAAGCAGGCCGACACGATCCGCAAGCAGGGTGGCTTCATCCCGGGTATACGCCCCGGCCCTCAAACCGAGCGTTACCTGGCCCGCATCCTCAACCGCATCACCTTGCCCGGCGGTCTGTTCCTCGTCGCAGTCGCGATCATTCCTTCGGTCATCTTCTCCAACCTGTTCGACACGGAAAGCCTGACGGGCGCCGACGGCGGAGGCTTCGCGTTCTTCGGTACCTCGATTCTCATCATGGTCGGCGTCGCGCTCGAGACGATGAAGCAGATCGACAGCCAGTTGACGATGCGAAACTACGAGGGGTTCTTGAAGTGAGCGGCCGCGCGCTGCGTCTGGTGATCCTCGGTCGGCAGGGTTCGGGGAAGGGCACTCAGAGCCTGCGTGTGGTCGACCACTACGGCACGCTCCACGTGTCGACGGGCGACATGCTGCGGGCGGCTGTCGCGGACGGTACCGACCTGGGCAAGAAGGCCGAAGCCATCATGAACGCAGGCGGCCTCGTGCCCGACGAGATCATGAACGGCGTCGTGGCCGAGCGCCTGGCCAAGCCCGACATCAAGAAGCACGGCGTGCTGCTCGACGGATTCCCCCGCACGGTCGTACAGGCCGAGGCCCTCGAGCGCATCGTCGGCAAGCGCGGCATCGATGCCGCCATCAACCTCGAGGTCCCCGTCAAGGTCGTCACCGAACGCATGGTCTCCCGAGGGCGAACCGACGACACCGCGGAGGCCATCGCCCGGCGCCTGTCGCTCTACGACGAGCAGACTGCCCCGCTGATCGATTGGTTCGCCGACCGGGGCCTGCTCGTCACCGTCGACGGCCTCGGGACCGAAGACGAGGTCTTCGCCCGCCTCTGCGGCGCCATCGACTCCCGCCGGTGAAGGGGGAGTCGGGCCCGAGCGGCCCGCCCCGAGCGGGGAGTCCGGCCCGAGCGGGGAGTCCAGGTTGGACGTGGGAACAAAGCGCGCTAGCGTAGTCGACCGGCCCGGCGCCGGTGATTTCGCGTGCCCGGCCGAGTGGGTCGTCCCTCTTTCGCCTTCTGGGCGAACCGTTGCCGGCCACTAACTGATCATCGTTGCAGGAGGGTATTTCTGGCCAAGCCAAAAGAAGACGCGATCGTCCTCGAAGGGACGGTGATCGAGCCGCTCCCGAACGCGATGTTTCGGGTCGAACTCGAAAACGGGCACAAAGTGCTGGCCCATATTTCCGGAAAGATGCGCATGCATTACATCCGCATACTCCCCGGTGATCGCGTTCAAGTTGAGCTCACGCCATACGACCTGCAACGCGGTCGCATCACGTACCGCTACAAGTAACCGCGCGGCGCACCGCGCACCCAAGGTTGACAATGAAAGTTCGTCCGAGCGTCAAGAAGATGTGTGAGAAATGCCGGATCATCCGGCGTCACGGTCGCGTTCACGTGATCTGCGACAACCCCCGTCACAAGCAACGTCAGGGCTGAAGGAGCCAACCACCATGGCACGTATCTCTGGCGTCGACATCCCTCGTGAAAAGCGAGTCGAGATCTCGCTCACTTACATCTTCGGCATCGGCCGCACGACTGCGCAGCAGATCTGTGAAGCCTGCAACGTCAATCTGAACACGCGTGTCCGCGATCTCACCGACGACGAAGTCGGTCGCATCCGTGTGTTCATCGATCAAAACCTCAAAGTCGAAGGCGATCTGCGCCGCGACGTGTTGCAGGACATCAAGCGCAAGATGGACATCGGTTGCTACCAAGGCATCCGCCATCGCCGCGGCCTCCCGGTCCGTGGTCAGCGCACCCACACCAATGCCCGCACCCGCAAGGGTCCGCGCAAGGCCGTGGCCGGCAAGAAGAAAACGATCGCTCGCAAGTAGCAGTCAGGAAGAAGACAAGGCATGGCGAAGCCAGCTGCAGGGGGTCGACGTCCGCGTCGGCGTGAACGCAAGAACGTCACATACGGCGTCGCGCACATCAAGAGCTCCTTCAACAACACGATCGTGACCATCACCGACCAAGAAGGCAACACCCTCTCGTGGGCGTCGGCCGGCAACGTCGGTTTCAAGGGCTCACGCAAGTCGACACCGTTCGCGGCACAGATGGCCGCAGAGGCGTGCGCGCGCCGGGCGATGGAGCATGGCGTTCGACGCGTCGAAGTCGTGGTCAAAGGTCCGGGTTCCGGTCGCGAGACGGCGATCCGTTCCATCCAGAACACCGGTATCGAGGTCACGGGTATCAAAGACGTGACCCCGCAACCGCACAACGGTTGCCGCGCGCCGAAGCGTCGGAGGGTCTGACATGGCGCGTTACACCGGACCGCGGGCGCGCGTGTCGCGCCGCTTGGGCACCAACATCTGGGGTACCAAGGGCGAGAACAAGGCGATGGAGAAGCGGCCATTCCCTCCCGGCCAGCACGGGCGCACGCGCCGGCGCGGCGCGGGCTCCGAATACTCCATGCAGCTGGCCGAAAAGCAAAAGGCCCGCTTCACGTACGGCCTCGGCGAGCGCCAGTTCCGCAACATCTACCTCGAAGCCAGCCGGCGCGACGGCGTCACCGGTCTCAACATGTTGCAGTACCTCGAACTGCGTCTCGACAACATCGTCTATCGCGCTGCCTGGGCCGCCACCCGCCCTCAGGCGCGCCAGATCGTCAGCCACGGCCACGTCGAGGTCAACGGCAAACGGGTCAACATCGCCAGCTATCGCGTGCGCAAGGGCGACGTCGTGTCGCTGCGCCCCAAAGCGCGTGAAAGCGTGATGGTCCGCTGGAACATGGACGTCCTCGACCGTTCGGCCGCACCCTGGTTCGATATCGCCGAGGAGGGCCATCAGATCACCGTCCGCGACCTGCCGCTGCGCGAGCACATCGATACGCCCGTACGCGAGCAGATGATCGTCGAGCTCTACTCCAAGTAATCCCCCGCCGCGCCGCTCAGTCGAGGCGGCACGCGAAACATCCAAACAACCTCGGGCCGCCCCCGAGGGTCGACTTCGAAATCCGAGGAGAAACATATGTTGGTCATCCAACGTCCGACGGTCGAAGCGCTAGGCGAGGCGGAAGGCGACCGGCAACGGTTTGCCATCGGTCCACTAGAGCCCGGCTTCGGTCACACGCTCGGCAACTCGCTGCGGCGCACGCTGCTGTCGAGCATCCCCGGCGCCGCAGTGACGCAAATTCGTTTCGACGATGCGCTGCACGAGTTCGACACGATCGCCGGGGTGAGTGAGGACGTCACCGACGTCATCCTCAACATCAA
The DNA here is from genome assembly GCA_035525225.1 of Acidimicrobiales bacterium. GTDB lineage: Bacteria > Actinomycetota > Acidimicrobiia > Acidimicrobiales > WLNW01 > DATLFA01. The sequence goes on along the minus strand of DATLFA010000024.1, from coordinate 31,181 downwards.
AGATCTCGTCATCCGCTGTCACGCCGAGGACCCGATCACGTTGCGGCTCGACGTGCGCGGCCCCGCCGATGTCACCGCTGCTTCCTTGCAGCGTCATTCCGACATCGAGATCCTCAACGAAGACCTGCACTTGGCTTCGTTGAACTCCAAGGGACGCCTCGCTGCTGATGTCACCATTCAGCGTGGCCGCGGCTACCTGTCGGGTGACCGAGCGTCAACCGCCACGATCGGAGTCATCCCCGTCGACGCCATCTTCTCGCCGGTGCGGCGCGTCACCTTCACGATCGAGCCAACAAGGGTCGAGCAGTCGACCGACTTCGATCGCCTCATTCTCGACATCGAAACCGATGGCTCGATCACACCTCGTGACGCGCTCGCGTCGGCCGGTGCGACGCTGCGGGCATTGGTGCAGCTGGTCGAAGAGATGAGCGACCAACCGCTCGGACTCGAACTCGGTGAGGTTGCCGGCGGCGTGTCGGGCTCGCCCGATCTCGATCTGCCGATCGAAGATCTCGAGTTGTCGGAGCGGCCTCGTAACTGCCTCAAGCGCGCGCAGATCAACACGGTCGGCGAGTTGTTGCAAAAGACCGAGGACGACCTGTTGGCCATCACCAACTTCGGTCAGAAGTCGCTCGACGAAGTCATCGCCAAGCTCGACGAGCGCGGGCTTCGCCTGCGCACGCGCGACTGAGCGAGGCGGCTACCACGATGCCAGCAACTCCGAAGAAAGGCCGCCGTTTCGGCGGCGACGCCAAGATCCAAAAATCGATGATGGCCAACCTGGTCGCATCGCTGATCGCGGCCGAAGCCATCATCACCACCGAGGCCAAGGCCAAGGCGCTGCGTCCTGTGGCCGAAAAGATGATCACCAAGGCCAAGAAGGGTGGTCTGCACAATCATCGCCAGGTCGTGTCGTTCCTTCGCGACAAAGAGATGACGGCCAAGCTGTTCGAGGAAATCGGGCCGCGATACGCCGAACGGCCGGGCGGCTACACCCGGATCCTCAAGCTCGGCCCGCGCCAGGGCGACAACGCGCCGATGGCTCGGATCGAACTCGTCTGACGCGCACGGCGAGTCGTCGGTGGTGCGGGTCCGCATGACCGTCGCATATGACGGCACCCCGTTTCACGGCTTTGCCGAGAACCTGGGTGTTGTCACCGTCGGTGGCGCGCTGCGGCAGTCGATCGAGCGCGTCCTCGGACACTCCGTGACGCTGGGTATCGCCGGTCGGACCGACACCGGCGTCCATGCGTGGGGTCAGGTCGTGACCTTCGACGCCGACTCGACGCGTCTCGATCTCGAGGTCCTGCAGCGCGCGCTCAACTCACTGTGTCGCCCATCGATCGCGGTACGCGACCTGGCCATCGCCGAACCCGACTTTCACGCCCGGTTCTCGGCGACGTCGCGCGTCTACCGCTACCGGGTGTACAACGAATCCGCTCCCAACCCTTTCGTCCGGGCGACGAGCTGGCATGTGCCGCAACCGATCGATCTCGCTGCCCTGCGCAACGCCAGCATCCCGTTGGTGGGGACCCACGACTTCACGTCATTCTGCAAACGCACCCGCACCGTTCGGCCCCCCACTACGGAGGTGACGTTCGTGCGGGCGGTACGCCGGGCCGAGTGGTCGCGTGCCGGTGATGGCATGTTGGTCTTCGAGATCGAGGCGCGGTCGTTCGCCCGCCAGATGGTCCGCAGCATCGTGGGCACCTTGGTCGACATCGGGCTCGGGCGGCGCCGTGCGAGCGACGTGCCCGCCATCATCGCCGCCCGGGACCGCAACGTCGCCGGGTCGGTGGCGCCCCCGCACGGGCTGATCCTCTGGTCGGTGAATTTTTGAAGGCCGCGCCCTTGGCTTCCCGCTCTGGCAGAGGCCGCTCGGGCCCTTGGCTTCCCGCTCTGGCAGAGGCCGCTCGGGCCCTTGGCTTCCCGCTCGGGCCTCGCCGCCGTGCCATTTCCTGATCGCGAACGCCGTGTGTTTGCTGTTCGACCCATCGGGCCCTAGCCTGGTCCATCGGTCTTCGCGGCGGCGCGTGTCGGCGTGTCCGAGGCCTCGATTCGAACGTAGAGGAGCACTTTCGTGCCCACCCATTCCGTCAAAGTGAGCGAGATCGAGCGCGCCTGGCACGTTGTCGACGCCGAGGGCATGGTGCTCGGCCGTCTCGCCACCGAGGTGGCCCGCATCCTGCGGGGCAAGCACAAGCCGACGTTCACGCCGCACCTCGATGTGGGCGACCATGTCATCATCATCAACGCGGCCAAGGTCGTGCTGACGTCCGACAAGGGCTCCAAGAAGGTCATCTACCGTCACTCGGGCTATCCCGGCGGTTTGCGTGAAACGCTCTACGGCAATGCGCTTGCCAACAAGCCCGCCGAGACGGTGCGCCGCAGTGTCAAGGGCATGTTGCCGCACAACCGGCTCGGTCGTCAGCAGATGTCGAAGCTCAAGGTCTACGCGGGGCCCGAGCATCCCCACACTGCGCAACGCCCGCAGACATTGTCGTTCGAACACGCCCGCGCCAAGTCCGCCTGAAAGCCGTAGAGGTCCTCTCGATGTCCACCAAGCCCCTCGTTCAGTCCACCGGCCGGCGCAAGACGGCCGTGGCCCGCGTGCGCTTTCGTCCCGGTAGCGGCAAGATCGTCGTCAACGGCCGCGCGGTCGGCGATTTCTTCCCCTCGCAGGTTCACCAGATGCATCTGTCCGAACCGCTGCGCATCACCGAGACGGCCGAGGTCTACGACGTCGACGCCACCGTTGACGGCGGTGGCATGAGCGGGCAGGCCGGCGCGCTGCGCCTCGGCATCGCACGGGCGCTCGTCGCCCTCGACAGTGAGGCACGCGAGGCGCTCAAGAAGAACGGCATGCTGACGCGCGATCCCCGCAAGAAGGAATCCAAGAAGTACGGGTTGAAGAAGGCGCGCAAGGCGCCGCAGTACTCCAAGCGCTGAACCTGCCGCTTCGGCGCAAATGATTCCGCGATTCGGCACCGATGGCTGGCGTGGTCGCGCGTACGACGAGTTGACCGTCGACTTCGTTCGCCTCTTGGGTGACGTCGCGGCGTCGGTGCTCGGTGGCGACACGTTCTTCATCGGTCGTGACACGCGCGAATCGGGCCCTGATCTCGAGCAGGCATTTGCCGACGGTCTCGCTCGGCAGGGAGTGCAAGCCAAGTCATTGCACGTGACGTCCACCCCTGCGGTGGCGTGGCTCTCGGCTGCCGATGGCATCGCCGCGGCGATGATCTCGGCGTCGCACAACCCGTATACCGACAACGGGATCAAGTTGTTCGCACCAGGTGGCGCGAAGCTGAGCGATCTCACGCAACTCCGCATCCAAGACGAGTTGGACCGACGCGAAACAACGCCCGCATCGACGGGCGCTGCGGCGATCATCGACTGCACCGAGGAACTGGTCCGTTACCGCCGCGCGGTCGTCGATTCGCTAGAGGGCCGCGATCTACGAGGACTGCGCTTGGTGGTCGACTGCGCGAACGGCTCGAACAGCGAGATCGCGCCGGCAGTGTTGACGGCGGTCGGCGCCGAGGTCGAAGTCATCCACGACCGGCCCGACGGACGCAACATCAACGATCATTGTGGGTCGACCTATCCGGACGATCTGCAACGTCTGGTCGTCGAGCGGGGAGCCGATATCGGTCTCGCGTTCGACGGTGACGCGGACCGCGTGCTCGCGGTCGACCACCGGGGCGGCCTCATCGACGGTGACCAGATCATCGCGATCTGCGCCATCGATCGGCACGAGCGGGGCTTGTTGGTCCGCAACACGGTCGCGGTCACCGTCATGAGCAACCTCGGGTTCCGCCTGTCCATGCAAGATCGCGGCATCGAGGTGATCGAGACCCCGGTGGGCGACCGCCACGTGCTCGAGGCGCTCGAGCGCGAGGGCGCGACCTTGGGTGGCGAGCAGTCGGGTCACATCATCTTCTCCGAACTCGCGACCACCGGCGACGGGCTGCTCACCGCGGTGCAGTTGCTCGACGTGGTGTGCCGGTCGGCCCGCTCGCTGGCCGAACTCGCTGCCCTGTCGATGACAAGGTTGCCGCAAGTTCTGTGCAATGTTCGGGTGCCGTCTTCGGTCGCCCGCCTCGACGTCCGCCTCCGGCCCGCCGTCGCCCGTGTCGAGGCCGCCCTCGCGGGGCGGGGCCGGGTGCTCATCCGGCCGTCGGGCACCGAGCCGCTCGTCCGGGTGATGGTCGAAGCACCCACCGAGCGCGAGGCCGCGACATTCGCCCAGGAGTTGGCCGAGGCGGTGACCGCCCTCGCGGCCGAATGATGTCTGTGCCCCATCGGCCCCGGCTGCGGGATCCTTACACTCTACGAATGGTCCCGCAAAGGAGTCTCTGAGTGTGCGGCATCATCGCCATCGTCCGTCGTGTGTCCGATCGCCGACCGCCCGAGGCCTCCGAGATCACTGCGTTGGTGACGCCGTGGGCCGCGCGCCTGCGCGGCGTCGCCGACGCCAACCAGTTGCTCGGCGTCTTGCGTCGCGCGGGTGACGATCTCGTCGCCGCCAATCAGCTGCTGCTCGGGGTGCCCGGTGTCGTGTGCCTGCTCGGATCACGCGAGCTGCCGCCGGCGCTCTTCGCCGCAGTGGGCGCGATCACCGACGCGATCAACGAGATCGAATCGCACCTCGAGCACCGCTCGACGTTGTCGTCGACCGAACTCGAAGCAGTCAACGCGGCCCTGGTCCGTGTCAAAGATGCAACTTGGGCCATCGAGCGCGATCGGCTCCGCACCGCGCCGGCGGTCGGTGCGCTCGCGGGCCGCGGTGCCGGCATAGCCGCCCTCGGCGCCTATCTGTCCATCCAACAGACGCTGGCCGCGCTCGATCGACTCGAAGTGCGCGGACGCGATTCGGCGGGTCTGCACATCCTGGTCACCGGTCATGACCTGACACTCGACGACCCCTCGCGGGCGCAACAGATCGCCGCTCGCGGTGCCGACACGTTGTTCCGCAACGGCTCGGTCCGCGTCGGCCACCGCGCCGACGGTTCGACCTTCATCTCGTTCGTCTACAAGGCGGCGGCCGAAATCGGCGAGCTCGGCGACAACTCCGCAGTGTTGCGGGCAATGGTCAACGGCGACGATCTGTTGCGCGCCGCCCTCGGCGCCGCGACGGCCAAGGCTGTGGTGCTCGGTCACACTCGCTGGGCGAGCGTCGGCATCGTGTCCGAAGCCAACGCGCATCCTTTGAACGGCGAGCAGGTGGGCGGGGGCGACGAACCGTATGTCGTCGCCGCGCTCAACGGTGATGTCGACAACTATGCGGACCTCATCGCGACCGAGGCATTGCGTATCCAGACCGAGATCACCACCGATGCCAAAGTGATCCCTTCGCTGATGGCCCGCCATCTCGCCGACGGTGAGCGCCCGATCGACGCCTTCCGCAGCACGGTGGCGGCATTCGAAGGCTCGGTCGCGATCGCGGCGTGCACAGCCGAAGCCCCTGACCGCATCCAACTCGCCCTACGGGGCAGCGGCCAAGCGCTGTACGTCGGTCTGGCCGACGACGCGTTCATCGTCGCGTCCGAGCCGTACGGGGTCGTCGAAGACACTGCGATCTATCTGCGCATGGACGGCGAGACACCCGGCAATCCCGAGAACCCGCAGACAAGCCGGGGCCAGATCGTCGAGCTCGACGCCGCGCGCGCCGGATCTATCGCGGGGATCACGCGTCAGTCCTACGACGGCACGCTGCTTCCCGTTACCGCCGACGAGTTGGTCACGGCGCCGATCACCACACGAGACATCGACCGCGGTGATTTTCCACACTTCCTGCTCAAGGAGATAACCGAATCGCCCTCGTCGTTCCGCAAGACATTGCGGGGCAAGTTGCTCGAGCGTGACGGTGTCATGGAGGTCGTGCTCGGACCCGAGACGATCTCCGACGAGCTCAAGGTCCGGCTCGCCTCGCACAAGATCACGCGCATCATCGTCACCGGTCAAGGCACCGCCGCCGTGGCCGGCAACGCAGTTGCGCTCGCCATCGAAAGCGAGTTGGGCACCGACTCGTCGGTCCGGGTCACGTCGATGCCCGCGACCGAGCTCTCGGGGTTCGCGCTCCGGCCCGACATGGTCGACACGCTCGTGGTGGCCATCAGCCAGTCGGGTACCACGACTGACACCAACCGCACGGTCGATCTCGTTCGGTCGCGCGGCGCCATCGTCATCGCGATCGTAAACCGGCGCAACAGCGACCTCTGCGACAAGTCCGACGGTGTGCTCTACACATCTGACGGTCGAGACGTCGAGATGAGCGTGGCGTCCACCAAGGCCTTCTACTCGCAAGTGGCTGCGGGCTTTCTCTTGGCGGTGGCCATCGCCGACGGTATCGGCGTGGTCAGTGACGAACGGCAGCCCCTCTTGCGGTCGCTGCGTGAGCTGCCGAAGGCGATGGAAAAGACGCTCGCCAATCGCGGGGCCATCGCCGACGCGGCGCAGCGATTCGCGCCGAGTCGTCGTTACTGGGCCGTTGTCGGCAACGGCGCGAACTACATCGCGGCCAAAGAGATACGCATCAAGCTCTCCGAGCTCTGCTACAAGTCGATCGCCCACGACGCGACCGAAGACAAGAAGCACATCGACTTGTCGTCCGAGCCCATGATCCTCGTGTGCGCGGCCGGGCTGGTCGGCTCGACGGCCGACGACGTCGCCAAAGAGGTCGCGATTTACCGTGCGCACAAGGCCGCTCCCATCGTGATCGCGAGCGAGGGCGAGACGCGGTTCTCGGCCGCGCTCGATCTCATCACGGTCCCGCCGGTGCACCCCCGGTTGGCCTTCGTGCTCTCGACGGTCGCCGGTCATCTGTTCGGCTACGAGGCGGCGCGCGCCATCGATGCGCAAGCCCGCCCGCTGCGCGAGATGCGGGCCGCAATCGAGCGCGCATCGGCGGAAGGCAACATCGACTCCACCGAAGATCTGCTGGCTGATCTGCAACCGCTGTTCCAGCGGGCCGCCGGTCAGTTCATGGACGGCTTGCGGGCGAGCGCGTACAACGGCCACCTCGATGCCAGTACCGCTGTTCGTCTCACTGCAGTCCTGCGCTACGCGTTGGGCTTGATCCCACTCGACACGTATCAACTCGAGTTGGGTAAGATCGGCACTCCGAGCGTGGTCCTCGAAGATCTCGCGCAGGCACTGGCGTTCGCCATCGACGAATTGACGCGTCCGATCGATGCCATAAAGCACCAAGCCAAGACCGTCACCGTCGGCATCTCCCGCGCCGATGAGACGCTGCTGCAGTCGCTGCTCGTCAAGGCTGTGCTCGCCGCCGGCACGCCGCGCGAACGGCTCACCTACCGCACGCTGCGCACTCTCGGCGCGCTCGATCCGGCGATCGAAGCCGTGCTCGGCTACACCCGGTACGCGGTAGACAACATCGACGACGAAGGCGGTGCGGCCAGCGCGTTCATCGTCGACCGCGGTGGCATCTCGTTGGGCATTCGATCGCGCATCGAGCGCGACCCTCGTTTGGTGGGTACCAAGCACCGGGTCGCAGTCGACCGCCTCGTGCTCGTCAACCGTGGCTTCGACGGCCGATCGGTCATCATCGTTCCCGAGGTCAAGGACAACCACACGACCGGCATCTTGTTGTTGCACGTCAAGTTCCACGAACGGCTGCCGGCTGCGGTGATCCGCGGTGTGCTCACCGGCTACCGCAACCGCTATTCCGCGATCCGTGACTACGTCACCGAGACCGAACCGACCTTCCGCGAAGATCTCTTGGGCACGATGAACGCCATCGACTTGTTGGTGTCTCCCGTTGCCGAGCTGGCGGAGTCGTGGCGCTCGCCGAAGAGCTGACCGCGTGATCGGCATCGGCAACGATCTGGTCGACATCGATCGATTTCGCCGGGCGCTCGAACGCACGCCCACGTTGCGTGAGCGCCTCTTCACCGAAGCCGAGCGCAGCTACGCCGATGCTCGCGCGGATCCCACGGAGCGCTATGCCGTTCGATTCGCGGCCAAGGAGGCGGTGATGAAAGCGCTCGGTGTCGGTCTGGGTGAGATCCAGCTGCGCGACATCGAAGTGCAACGAGCCGAAAGTGGCGCACCCGCGATCGTGCTGCACGGCACTGCCGCCGAGCTTGCCGCGAGCCGGGGTGTCCGGCGGTGGCTGGTCACGCTCAGTCACAGCGAGACCGTCGCGCAAGCTATCGTCGTCGCGCTGTGATCCCGATCGTCACGCCCGACGAGATGGCGGCGATCGACGCCGCTGCAACCGAACCCGTCGAGGTGCTGATCGAACGCGCCGGTGCCGCCGTCGCCCGTCACGCGATCGCTCTCCTCGGTGGTGCCTATGGCCGGTCGGTCGCGGTGATCGTCGGTCGTGGGAACAACGGCAACGACGGCAGGGTCGCGGCGCGACGATTGCGGGCGCGGGGTGCGCGCGTGATCGAGATCGCGGCCGAGTCGGCGCCGTCACGGCTGCCCGAGGTCGACCTGGTGATCGATGCCGCCTATGGCACCGGGCTCACGCGTCCCTACGATGCGCCGGCCCGTTCCGGCACGCCGTTGGTCGTCGCCGTCGACGTGCCGAGTGGTGTCGACGGTGCTACCGGCGAGCTGCGAGGCACGCCCATGCCGGCAGATCTCACGGTCACGTTCGCTGCGCTGAAACCCGGGCTGTTGTTCCAACCCGCACGGGGGCGGTGCGGCGAGATCGTGATCGCCGACGTCGGCCTCGACGTATCGCGCGCGCGGGCGTACCTCGTCGAAGCGCACGATGTCGCGGTCGCGCTGCCGCCCCGTGACCCCGGCACGCACAAGTGGCGCCGAGCGACGTGGGTGATCGGAGGATCTCCCGGTATGACGGGTGCGCCGCAACTCGCGGCGATGGGCGCAGCACGCGCGGGTGCTGGTTACGTCCGCATCTCGATTCCCGGCGACGAGCATGCGGTCGGGTTGACGCCGATCGAGGCGGTGCAGGTGCCGGTGGGCTCCGACCTCGTCGTCGATCCGGTCGAGGTCGGCCGCGTGCAGTCGATGATCATCGGACCCGGCCTCGGCCGCGCGCCGGGATTGGCCGACGCCGTCTGCCGCATCGTCGCGTCGCTCGACGTCGCGCTCGTCGTCGACGGCGACGCGCTGGTCGCGCTCGGTGACCGGGTGGGCGATATCGTGCAAAGCCGCCAGAGACCCACCGTGCTCACCCCCCACGACGGTGAGTACCTCGCCTTGATGGGACGTGCACCCGGCGCCGATCGCATCGATGCCGCTCGTGCGCTCGCCCGACGCAGCGGTGCAGTTGTGCTGCTGAAGGGACCGACGACCGTCGTCGCAGACGGATACGGCGACGCGTTGATCGTGTTGGCCGGCGACGCCCGTCTCGCCACGGCAGGCACCGGCGACGTGTTGTCCGGCATCATCGGGGCGTTGCTCGCGCAGGGCGTCGACGCGCGCACGGCGGCGGGTATCGGCGCGTATCTCCATGGCGCGGCCGCGATGACCCGCCCGCCGTTCGGCATGATCGCCGGTGACGTGGCGCGCGCGTTGCCCAAGGTCATGTCGCGTCTACTCGGTGAGGGCGCCTCCGCGTGATGCGCCCCACCCGCGTCGAAATCGATGCCGATGCGATCGCGCATAACGTCGCGTTCGTCGCGAAGGTCGTGGCGCCGAGCACCGTGTGCGCGGTCGTCAAGGCCGACGGCTATGGCCATGGCGCCGTAGCGGCCTCGCAGGCTGCGCTGCGCGGCGGGGCGTCGTGGTTGGCGGTGGCGTTGGTCGAGGAGGCGGCGCGGTTGCGCGAAGCGGGCATCGACGCCCCGATCCTCGTATTGAGCGAATGCCGTCCCGACGCGATGCGGCGCGCTCGTGATCTCGACGTACGAATGACCCTCTACAGCGCGACTGGCGTCTCGGCGGCGGCAGCCATCACCGGGCCGCGCGGCGCGGCGCCGTGGCCGGTCCATCTCAAGGTGGACACCGGGATGCACCGCGTGGGCGCATCCCCTGACGAGATCGTCGCGCGCGCGCGGGCCATCGCCGACGCGCCCGGGCTCCTACTCGAGGCGCTGTGGACGCACTGCGCCGTTGCCGATGATCTCGGCGATCCGTTCACCGCTGCGCAGCTCGATCGCTTCGAAGCCGCGGTGGAAGCGCTCGATGCCGAGGGTCATCTCCCCGTGATGTTGCACGCCGCGAACAGCGCGGTCGCGTTGCTGCACCCACGCGGCCGCTATGACATGGTGCGGCTCGGCATATCGATGTACGGATGCCCGCCCGCATCGCACCATCTCGACCTCGCACGCGAATTGCGGCCGGCGTTGCGTCTGGTTTCGCGGGTTTCGCACGTGCAGCGGGTCTCGCAGGGCGAAGGAGTGTCGTACGGCCATCGCTGGCGCGCCGAGCGCGAAACCACGGTGGCGACGGTGCCGATCGGCTACGCCGACGGTGTGCGGCGTGATCTCGGCCTCGAGGGTGGCAGTGTGCTCATCGGCGGCAGTCGCCGTCGCATCATCGGTGTCGTGACGATGGATCAACTGATGGTCGACTGTGCGACGGCACCGGTCGCGGTGGATGACGAGGTCGTGTTGATCGGCACTCAGGGCGACGACGCGATCACTGCGGACGAGATCGCGGATCGGTTGGGCACGATCAGCTACGAAGTGCTGTGCGATATCGGCGTGCGGGTGCCCCGGCACCAGGCGGGCGGGCCCGAGCGGCCCTCGGAGCGGGGAGGAGACGCGTCATGAGGCTGGGGATCGACGGGGTGCGAGTGGGGCACTGGACCGACGACGTCCACCAGACCGGTTGCACCGTCGTGTTGTTGCCCGAGGGCACGATCGGCTCCGGCGAGGTTCGCGGTGGTGCGCCGGCCACACGCGAGTTCGCATTGCTCGATCCGACGCGGCTCGTGCAGCACGTCGACGCGGTGGTATTGACGGGTGGGTCGGCCTTCGGTCTCGCGAGCGCGGACGGCGTGGTCGATTTCTGCGCCGAGCACGACCGTGGCTTCGCGACACCCGCGGCCAAGGTACCCATCGTGGTGGCGATGGCGCTCTATGACCTCGCGACCGGCGATGCGCTGGTACGCCCCTCCGCCCGCGAAGGACGACTCGCCGCACTCGCGGCACACGACGACAACTGCGACATCGGTCGACTCGGCGCGGGCACGGGCGCCACCGTCGGCAAATGGCGGGGCCGTGAACATGCCACACCCGGTGGGTTGGGTGTCGCTTCCGTACGCCGCGACGATCTCGTCGTCGCGGCGATCGTCGCGGTCAACCCGGCGGGCGACGTCGACGACGGTGTCGCGGCGGCGGCGATCGCCCGCGGAACCTTCGAATGGCCCACCCTGGCCGAACCGCTGGCGCCCGCAGAGAACACGACGATCGGCGTGATCCTCACCAATGCGCGTATCGACAAGCTCGGTTGCCAGTTGGTTGCGCAGAGCGGCCATGACGGTCTCGCCCGTTCACTGTTCCCGGCACACACGCGCGGAGATGGCGATGCACTCGTCGTCGCGGCGACCCAAGGCGTCGACGCGACAGTCGACGTGGTACGCATCCTCGCCGTAGTCGCCGTCGAACAAGCGGTGCGATCGGTTCAGACGCGGTAGCCGCCGTCGACATTGATCATCTGCCCGGTGATACCGCCGCCGTCGGGTGATGCGAGCAACACCGCCATCGGTGCGAGCTCTTCGGGTTCGAGGATGCGGTGTTGCAGGCTGTCGGACTTCGCCGCCTCTTGTGCCTCGTCGACCGACACGCCGCGACCCTTCGCGATGCGGTCCCAATCGATGAGGGTGGTGTTGGTCCATCCGGGGCTCAAGAGATTGACGGTGATGCCGTCGCGCGCCGTCGAGGCGGCGAGTGAGCGCGTGAGCCCGACGAGTGCGTGTTTGGCGGTCGTGTACGCGACGGTGCTGCTTGCATGTCGAGCCGAACCAGAACCGATGTTGATGATGCGCCCGTATCCCGCCGATCGCATGTGCGGGAGCGCCTCGGTAGAGGTCCAGAAGGCCGACGTGAGGTTGAACGCCAGAGTTCTCTCGAAAGCCTCGTCGTCGCCGCTGTATGGGTCATGGTTGCCGGGGATCGAACCGCCGGCGTTGTTGACGAGGATGTCGATGCGTCCGAAGTCGTCGACGGCGGTCTGCACTCCCAGTCGCGCGCTTCGGCGATCAGTGGCATCGGCGACGACGGCGCGACCATCGGTTCCCATCGCCAGCGCGCCTGCGACCACCGCTTCGAGGTCGGCGGGGGTGCGCGACGACACGACGATCCTCGCTCCTTCGCTCGCGAACGCGTGGGCGATCGCCCGACCGATGCCGCGCCCACCGCCGGTCACGACCGCGACTCGACCGTCGAGCTTGCCCATCCGAAAGACCCCCTGTCGCACCCTGCGGCGATAGCATCGCACCGACGTGATCCAGCTCACCACTTCGTCAGCCCTCGAGACGCAAGAGGTAGCGTACAAAATCGCCGCGCTCGTCGATCAGGGCGATCTCGTCTTGCTCGTCGGTGAGCTCGGCGCCGGCAAGACCACGTTTGCCCAAGGATTCGGTCAGGCGCTGGGTGTCGCCGAGCCGATCACGAGCCCCACGTTCACGCTGGCTCGCGAGTATGAGGGGCAGCGACTCACGATGCATCATCTCGATGTGTACCGGCTCGAAGAGATCGACGAGGTGCTCGACCTCGCGTTACCAGAGTTGCTCGACGGCGCGTCGGTGACGCTGATCGAGTGGGGCGACGCCATCATCCCCGCACTACCGGGCGAGTATCTCGAGGTTCGATTCGAGTATGGCGAAGATGACGACGAGCGCGTCATCGGCGTGCGGCCCGTGGGCCGACGTTGGCTCGCCCGTGAGACTTCCCTGTCACGAGTGCTCGAAGGAATTCAGGGCTGATGCTCATCCTCGGCATCGAGAGCTCGAGCACGCAGGTCGGTTGCGCGATCGGCGGACATGAGGGCGTGCTGGCGTCGATCCATTCGAGCAGAGGCAAGCGCCACGCCGAGGTGCTCACGCCACAGATCGACATCGTGCGTCGCCAGGCACGCGTCGAGCTCGACGAGATCAGTCTCGTCGCGGTCGATATCGGGCCGGGTCTCTACACCGGGCTGCGCGTCGGCATCGCGTCGGCCTTGGCCATCGCGTACGCCCGTTCGTTGCCCATGATCGGCGTGCCCAGCCTCGATCTGTTGGCGTTCCCGATGCGGTTCACCAACAAGTTGATCGTCACCGTGATGGACGCTCGCCGCGGTGAGGTGTTCAGCGCCTGCTATCGCACAGTTCCCGGGGGAGTGCAACGGGTGCGTGATTTCCACGTCGGCACGCCCGAGGAGCTCGTCATCGAGCTGATGGCCGCCGGCGAAGACCTACTGCTCGTGGGCGACGGCGCATTGCGCTACCGCGACTGCTTCCGCGGTTTGGGCAAGGTCGAGCTCGCCGACCACGGGTTCGCATACCCGACCGCATCGTCGCTGGTGCAGTTGGCGCACGCGAAGGCCCTACGTGAGCAGTTCGTGCAACCCAGCGAGATCCGTCCGCTGTACCTGCGACTTCCCGACGTCGACATCGGTTGGAGCACGCGTGATGGTCGGATCAGCGGATGATGGCAGCGACGGTCACCATCGCGCCCATGCGGCATTGGCATCTGCGTGACGTTCATTCGATCGACACCAAGGTGTATCCACGGCCTTGGTCGTTGGCGCTGTGGCGGCAAGAGATCGCGATGCTCGACACGCGTCACTACATCATTGCCGAGACCGGCGGCTGCCTCGTCGGTCACGCCGGCATCATGTACGTGATGAACGAAGGCCACGTGACGACGGTCGCGGTCGATCCTCTCTGGCAGGGCCGTGGCATCGCCACGCAACTCATGTCCGCACTCTGCCACCATGCCCGCACCCGCAAGACCTCCGCGTTGACGCTCGAGGTCCGCGTCAGCAACGAACGGGCCATTGCGTTGTATCGCCGCTTCGGCTTCGCCCCTGCTGGTGTGCGCAAGAACTACTACTCGGAGATCAACGAGGATGCGTTGGTGATGTGGGCCCACGACATCGATCAGCCGGCGTTCGTCGCTCGTCTTCGCACGATCGACGACGAGATCGGTGGCACCGAACGGGCCGCGGGAGACGAGTGAGAATGCGCATTCTCGGTATCGAGACGTCGTGTGACGAGACGGCGGCGGCGGTGGTCGTCGATGGCACGCAGGTCGTGTCGTCGGTGGTCGCGAGCCAAGTCGATCTGCACGCCCGCTATGGCGGAGTCGTGCCCGAGGTCGCGAGCCGCGCGCACGTCGAGATGCTCATGCCCGTCGTCGCGCAGGCACTCGTCGAGGCAGGCGTGAGTGGTGCCGATATCGACGCGGTCGCGGCCACGGTCGGTCCCGGTCTGATCGGTTCGCTCTTGGTGGGCGTCAGTACGGCGAAGTCGCTGGCGCTGGTGTGGGACGTGCCCTTCGTCGCGGTCAATCACCTCGAGGCACATCTCTACGCCGCGTTTCTCGAAGAACCGGCGATCGAGCTACCGCTCGTCGTCTTGTTGGTGTCCGGTGGCCACACCATGTTGGTCTCGATGGAAGGCCATGGTCGGTACCGGTTGCTCGGCCAGACGCTCGACGATGCCGCCGGCGAAGCATTCGACAAAGTCGCCCGCTTCCTCGACCTCGGGTACCCCGGCGGGCCGTTGATCGATCGCCTGTCCCTCGATGGCGATCCGCGCGCGATCGCGTTCCCTCGTCCGATGCTCAACGACGGTCTCGATTTCTCGTTCTCCGGGCTCAAGACCGCGGTCGTGAACTATGTGCGCAAGCATCCCGATGTCGGCGCGGCCGACGTCGCGGCCTCGTTCCAGCAGGCGGTCGTCGACGTACTCGTCACCAAGGCGCGCCGCGCCGCACACCAGATCGGTGCTCGCGGTATCTGCCTCGCCGGTGGGGTGGCGGCCAACTCGCAACTGCGCATGCGTGTGCTCGACGTGTGCGAGGAGGACTCGCTGCACCCGTTCATCCCGAGCCGGTCGATGTGTACCGACAACGCCGCGATGATCGCGGCGGCCGGCTACTACTGCTGGCAGCGCAACGGAGCGTCGCCGATCGACACCGGCGCTGACCCCAACATGCGACTCTCGGTGCTGTAAGCCGGCCCGAGCGGCCGTCAGAGCGGGAAAACAGGCCCGAGCGGCCGTCAGAGCGGGTCGGTGGTCGTCGACCCGTTGCGGGAAACGGTTTCGGTCCAGCGTTCGCCATCCCACCACCGGTGGTCGAATCGACCCGCAGGGTCGGGGAACCAACCCGGTGCCGGAGCGGCCGCCGGGTTGGCCATGACATAAGAAGGCGCGGATGTCGCTTGGCGCAGGTTGAACCGGTCGGCGTAGCTCTCTTGGCGGGCCACCAGCACGCGCAAGGTGGCCGCACCGAGTACGGCGGCGACACCGGACAGCAGTGTGCTCGCCACGAACCACCGAAGGTTGCCGCCGACCAGATCCTGGGCGACCTCGACGAGGTCGCTATTGCCGGAGAGTTCGCCGATGGCCGAGAACATCGCCGCCGCGACATCGCCACCACCGATCAGGCCGATGACCGTCGCGCCGAGTGCCATCGCCCACCAGACATTGACCATGCTCGAGGCCCGCGCAGTCTTCCACGCGGGACTCATCGGCGGGTGGGCCTGATCGCTTCCCTTCCACTTCTCGTTCATGAACAGCCAGGGCACGACCATGTTGACAAAGGGGACGACTACACCGACGATCGCCCATGCAGGACCAAACGACGTGCTCGGCCGCCCGATCGTCTCGTGATTGCGGGCCATCCGCCACAACAACACGATCAACACGATCATGTTCGCCACGCTGATCAAGCTCGGGAGGCTCACGATCAAGAAGTAATGCCGGGTGGCGTCGGTCAACTCTTGGCCGGTGATGGTGGCGCCGCGGAAGTCATCGACCCGTCCGTGCAACCACAACAGTGCGATGACTTGCGGAATGGTGCCCAGTGCAACGGCGAGATGCAGCGCGACGGCCGCGTTGACGAGGCCTCGATTGTGGCGCCACGCGCCGGGGAAGTAGGGAACGTAGGTCGGGTACGCCACCCCCTCACTCTCGCACGCCGCGCCCATCAGAGCGGGGAGCGAGAGCCCGAGCGGCCCTTCAGAGCGGGGAGCGAGGGCCCGAGCGGCCCTTCAGAGCGGGGCGCTAGCGTGCGCGCCATGGACGTCTACGAAGCGCTGTACACGACGCGGGCCATGCGCCGGGTAAAGACCGATCCCATCCCCCTCGAGGTGCAAAAGAAGATCCTCGACGCCGCGGTCCGGGCGCCTTCGGGTGGCAATCAGCAGAACTGGCGATTCCTGCTCGTCGACTCGCCGAAGGTCAAGGCCGAGATCGCCCCGCTCTACCAGGAGTGCTTGGGCAACCTGTGGAAGACCTTTTACGCGCCGATGATCGCGGCGGCCGCCGCCGACCCGGACAACCCCGAGTCCAAGCAGTTCGTGCGCGTCCGCAACTCGGCGCAGTACCTCGCCGATCACTTCCTCGACTACCCGCTGATGCTGTTCGGGTTCACCAAGGGCGACACCTCGGGTAGCTCGATCTTCCCGGCGATCTGGAATGCACAGCTGGCGGCCCGGGCCGAGGGTGTGGGTTCGGCGTTGACGAGCGTCTTGCAGTTCGCGAAGGATGCCGTGCTCGCGGCGTTGGGCGTACCCGCTGACGAGGGTTGGGTCATGAGCTGCCTCGTCACCTTCGGCTATCCGACGGGCAAGTGGGGAGTGGCGGCGCGCCGCCCCGTCCACGAGGTGAGCTTCCACAACCAGTGGGGCGAGCCGCTGCCGTTCACCATCGCGGAGTCCCTCTGGCCGTGACCGCGACCCGGCAGCGGGACCATTAGCACTCGGGAGTTGCGATTGCTAACGACTCCCCATAGTCTTGGCACTCGCCAATCGAGACTGCTAACCGGCCCGCAGAGGGCCGATCATATGGAGGCGAGTGCATGAAGCTGCAACCCCTCGAAGACCGCATTGTGGTGCGGCCGAGCAAGTCAGAGGAGACCACCGCCAGCGGTTTGGTCATCCCCGACACAGCGAAGGAAAAGCCCCAACAGGGCGAGGTTCTGGCCGCGGGCCCGGGCCGTCGTTCTGACCAAACCGGCGAGGTGATCCCCCTCGGCATCAAGGTCGGCGACAAGGTCGTCTATTCCAAGTACGGCGGCACCGAGATCACGATCGACGGCGAAGATCTCTTGATCTTGTCGTCGCGCGACGTGCTCGCCATCGCGAAGTGAGCTGCTGATGTCGAAACTCCTGAAGTTCGATGAGGACGCGCGACGTCGCCTCGAAGCCGGCGTGAACAAGTTGGCCGACGCGGTCAAGGTGACACTCGGGCCCAAGGGTCGCAACGTGGTCCTCGACAAGAAGTTCGGTGCGCCCACGATCACCAACGACGGTGTATCCATCGCCAAAGAGGTCGAGCTCGAAGATCCCTTCGAGAACATGGGTGCGCAGCTCGTCAAAGAGGTTGCCACCAAGACCAACGACATCGCCGGTGACGGCACGACGACCGCCACCGTGCTCGCACAGGCGCTCGTTCGCGAGGGTCTCCGCAACGTCGCCGCCGGCGCCAGCCCGATGAGCCTCAAGCGGGGCATCGAGAAGGCGGTCGCGGCGGTGGTCGAGTCGCTCAAGGACCAATCCAAAGACGTCGACGGCAAAGAAGAGATCGCCAACGTGGCGGCAATCTCTGCGGCCGACATGAGCATCGGTCGCGTCATCGCCGACGCGTTCGACAAGGTTGGCAAAGACGGTGTCATCACCGTCGAAGAGTCCAACACCTTCGGTATGGACCTCGAATTCGTCGAGGGCATGCAGTTCGACAAGGGCTACATCTCGCCCTACTTCGTGACTGACCCCGAGCGTCAAGAGGCAGTCGTCAACGAGCCCTACATTCTGTTGACACAGGGCAAGATCGGCTCGGTGCAAGACATCCTGCCGTTGCTCGAAAAAGTCATCCAGACGGGCAAGCCCTTGGTGATCGTCGCCGAGGACGTCGAAGGCGAAGCGCTCGCGACACTGGTCGTCAACAAGATCCGCGGCACGTTCACCTCGGTGGGCATCAAGGCGCCGGGCTTCGGTGATCGCCGCAAGGCGATGCTGCAGGACATGGCCATCCTCACCGGTGGTCAGGTCATCTCCGAAGAGGTCGGGCTCAAGCTCGACGGCGCGACGCTCGATCTTCTCGGGCGCGCCGCCAAGATCATCGTCACCAAAGACAACACGACCATCGTCGACGGCGCCGGTGAACGCAGCGAAGTCGAAGCTCGTATCAAGCAGATCAAAGCCGAGATCGACAACACCGATAGCGACTGGGATCGCGAGAAGCTCCAAGAGCGCCTCGCGAAGCTCGCAGGTGGCGTTGCGCTCATCAGGGTCGGCGCGGCAACCGAGGTCGAGCTCAAGGAAAAGAAGCACCGCATCGAAGACGCGGTGTCGGCAACCCGAGCGGCGATCGAAGAAGGCATCGTTCCCGGTGGTGGCACGGCGCTGCTGCGGGCGCGTCCCGCGGTCAAGGCGGTCGTCGACAGCCTTTCGGGCGACGAAGCAACCGGTGCACGATCGGTCTTCACTGCACTAGAGGCCCCGGCCCGGTTGATCGCCGACAACGCCGGTCTCGAAGGCGCGGTCATGGTGCAGCGCATCGAAGCCGCATCGGGCAACACCGGCCTCAACGCGGCGACCGGTGATCTCGTCGACCTCGTCAAGGCGGGTGTCATCGATCCGGCCAAGGTCACTCGTGCGGCGCTACAAAATGCGGCATCCATCGCGGCTCTCTTGCTCACCACCGAGGTCTTGGTGGTGGAGAAGAAGGAGCCGGCCCCGGCGATGCCGGGTGGCGGTATGCCCGATATGGGCGGCATGGGCGGCATGGGCGGCATGATGTAGCTCGATCGCCGGCCGCCGGAATACTCCGCCGGTCATCTCGGTTGAAGCGTGTACATCAGCGTTCCCCCCGCTGACCTTGCGAGCCGGCCTCTCCCCCCGGAGGCCGGCTTGCCCATTTTTCCTGGCTAGTCTCGGCTCGAGCGGGGGTTGGCAGTGATCAAGGTGTTGGCGTTCATCCGTCGTCTGCCGGGCACGACGCCCGACGAGTTCCAGGCGTATTGGCGCGACGTGCATGCGCCGCGTTTCGCCGAGTCGGCCGATCTGGCTCCGTATATTCGGCGATACGAACTCAATCATCGTCTCGAGCGCGACTACGCACGGGAACGACATCCCGGTGAGATGGCCGGCGCGCAATGGGACGGCGTCGCGGTGCAGTGGTTCGACTCACTCGACGCGTTCCGCGAGTTCGAAGCGCACCCGGCGCGTAAAGAGATCTCCGCGATCGACCAGCCGCGCTTTCGTGCGATGGAGACGGCGTCGGTGCTCACCCACGACGCCTCCGTGATCGTCGACAAGCCCGGCGGGCGCGAACGCGCCGGGCTCAAGTTGGTCTGCATCCTCCGGCGCAACAGGGCCCTCGAACTGCCCGCATTCCATGACCACTGGTTGCGCCACCACGGCGGTCTGTTCCAGGACATCCCGTCGCTCAACGCGCCGCTGCTCGCCTACGACCAGAACCACGGACTCGATCTGCCCGGTGCCGAGTACGACGGTGTGACCGAACAATGGTTCACATCGATGGACGACTGGTTGTCTTCGCTCGACGCGCCCGAGCACGCCACCGTCGTCGAGCCCGATGTCGCCTACATGCTCGATCCGGCGAGCATCCAGTTCATCTTGGCCGGCCCACCGACCGTGGTGATCGGATGACCGCACGAGCGTTCACGCGGGCCGAACTCGACGCGCTCGCCACGCCACCCGCCGAGCAGTTCGCCGCTTCTGTCGCCGCGGGTGATGCCGACCAGACGCTGGCGCTCTTCGATCGTCTCGAACGCAGCTATCGCAATTTCGTCGACGGGTTCGACGCGTTTGCCGCAGCGATCCACGAATGGACGGTGACGACACATGGGTTCGACGCGCTCACACTGCTGTTGCGGGCCGAGCGCACGACGACGACTATCGACGCTGCCCGGCGCGGACTGACCGAGGAACACATGCACGACGTCGTCTCGCCGGGGCGATGGCGCGACGCACTTCGCAGTCGCCTCGACGAAGGTGATCATTCGGGCGCCCTCGAGATCTTCGATCGTCTCGAGTCGTCGATGCGCATCGTGCACGACAACGCGTGTGTTCGTGCTGTCGCGGCGTTGTCGCACGTGTATCGCACGTTGGGGGTCGAGGGCGTCGAGTCGAGCATTCGTCTTGCCGGCGAACGAACCCTCTTGAACTTCATGCCCTACGATCTCGCCCGCAGCGCCGAGGAGCGAATCAAGCACTGGTCGCGCATGATGCTCGGCAACTTCGCTCTGATCACCGTCGATGAACTCGACGACCGTTTCGTGATCACGCAGGATCCCTGCGGTACGTGTACCCGCCAAGTGATCGACGGCTGCTACGCGCCGCCCGTTGATCTCGCGGTCGTCACCGAGAAGTGCCCGCTGACGTTCGGGCAAGGCGACATGCCCGTCTACCGGACGCACGTCGCGGTGATGCACTATCTGCAAGCCATCGAGCGTCGAGGCGTGCCGTGGCCTGCCATCGAATGCCCTGCCGGTGTCGACGCCGGTCCGTGCCGCGTCACGATCTACAAGGATCCTTCCGCGACCCCGGCCCGATGGGCCGACCGCGTCGCTACGGGCAAGGGCCCGAGCGGCCTGCGGCAGAGCGCCGACTTCGACGCATGAAGCGGGGCGGGCCACAACTGATTCCCCGCCCGCAGGGTTGGCGACCCGGCGGACTGTCGCCATGGTCGCACCTTGACCCCGACAGCCGGCGCGTCGATCTCGATCGGCTCGAGGAGGCCCTCGCAGCCCGAGGACCGGGAGCGACGAGAGCCAATCCGTGGCGCGGCGGGGAGTCCGACCATCGCTCGGCGGTGCTCGTGCCGCTCTATGACGATGGAGGCGAGGTCTATGTCGTCATGACCCGGCGTTCTCCTCATCTGCGCAAGCATCGGTGGGAGGTGAGCTTTCCGGGCGGCCGCCGGGACGAGGACGATGAATCCTTGTGGCATACCGCGCGGCGCGAGACCTACGAAGAGATCGGCCTCGACCAATCGGTGCCGCGGTTGATCGGTGAGCTCGATCGCTTCGTCACCGTGTCGAGCGTGTCGTTGGTGAGCCCGCTGGTTGCGGTGCTCCCCGGTCGCCCGACCGATCTCGTGCCGTCCCCCCACGAGGTCGAGGCGATCCTGCACGTACCCGTGTCCGAGCTCTTGCTCGACGATGTCTTCCGTGAAGAGATGTGGCCCATCGACGAGATCTACCGGCCGATCACGTTCTTCGAACTCGACGGCGACACCGTATGGGGAGCGACCGCCGCGATGCTGCGCCAGTTGCTGGCCATCGCCACCGAGACCGCCGGCTGACCCGCTAACTCTCGTCGTCGGCGTCGGGACCGACGATGGGCGGGGATCCGGGCGCGGGCTCGATACGCAAGATCCACGCGCCGCCTCCAGGGGCGGGGCCGGTGCCCTCGCTGCCGCCCGGCGCGCGCGAAACGGCCCGCGGTCCCTCGATCGAGTCGTCGAGCTGTTTGTTCATCGTCAGCAGGCGGCCGATCACCGGTAGGAACACGATGTTGGCGGCGTGCAGGAGGCCGATGATCAACAAGATGCCGCCCAGCCGGCTCACCTCGACCTTGATCTGTTCGGCGCCGGCGTTGAACGTCCAGTCGGAGTGTCGTTCGAAGCTCATCGTGAACATGATGAACGACAGGAAGATGAGGTAGTAGGCAACATCGGTGAGGGCGAGGTAGCTCTTCCCCGTCCGTGGATTCGCCCGGAACACGTCACCGGCATAGCTCTTCCCGAAGCGTTTGATGAGCGGGCCGAGCCCGACGGCGGTGGCGAGCAGCACGAGATTCGCCATCAGTTCGAGTATGTACCAACGCATGTGGAGACTTCCTTCTTCGAGTACGGACAGGACCAGGGCGCCCAACGCGCCGAATACGGCAATGGCACCAACGACGATGTGGAGATTGCGCCGACGCCGCTCGTCTTCGGCCGCGATGGCACGGGCGACGCGTTCGTAGAGATCGTCGCTTTCGACAGTGCGGGCGGTGGCCGCGCGGAACGTCTCGGTGAGCTCGCGCTCGATCGCCGTCATGAGTCGTGCTCCAGCGCGCGTTCGAGCGAGACCAGCGCTCGCTTCAGATGCGTCTTGACCGAATTGGCCGAGACATCGAGCGTGGCAGCGATCTGTTCGATGGACTGCTCTTCGAAATACCGCAATGCGACGCAGTCGCGCTGACGGCGCGGGAGCGAGCGTACGGCTTCGAGCACCTGCTGCTGGCGCTCGTTTCGCACCAGGCGGTCGTCGATCGAACCAGGTTCGAGGTCGACCTCACGCCCGGCCGGCGGGTAGTGCCGCAACGACATCAGTCCGCGCCGGTTGGTGTCTCGCGCGAGATTCAGGACGATCGACCGCAGGTATGCCGGTGCCTTGTCGCGGTCCTCGATGCGGTGGGCATTGCGCGCGAGGCGAATGAATGCCTCTTGCACGATGTCCTCTGCCGCGTCCCGATTGTCCACGAAGACACGGGCCAGCCGGACCAACGAGCGCGCTTCTCTGTTGAACAGCTCGAGCACGACCCGTTGGCTTTCGACCGCGAGTGGATCGCCGGCGTGCTGGTTGTCGTCGAGCCGCGCCATGAGGTTGAGCACGGCAATGGCCATCGATGTTGACAGACGATCGTCGCCAACTGTCGGGTGACGCAGATCGAAGAGAAATCCCCTGAGTCGCGCTGTCACCCGTCAGCCTCGCTCGGTCGTCTGCAAACCAACAGCACAAATCAATCGGCGGCGGTGATCCGCGGCTGCGACGGGAGCAAGACGATGAAGGCGAAACTCAAGATGGGTGTTGCATCGGCAGTGGTCGCGGCCGCGACTGCAGTGGGGGTCGGCGTTGCCGCCCAGGTGGATGCGTCGGGTTGGAAGGCACGAGCGACGTTGCGTGTCGCTGATGGTACCGAGATCGGTCAGGTCACGTTTCATGGCAAACGCAACGACACGGCGGTGCGCGTGAAGTTGGACCATCTCCCTGCGAACTGGGCCACCGATGCGTTCCACGGATTCCACATCCACGCCAACAACCCCGGACCCGGCGCGGGTTGCGTGGCTGATCACCGCCAGGCACCAAATCTCTGGTTCGTGTCGGCGGGCGGTCATTGGAAGACCGAAGGGCAAGACCACGCGGGCCACCACGGCGACATGCCGAGCGTGCTCGTCAACGCCGACGGCAGCGCCGAGATGGAGTTCGTGACCGGTCGCTTCGAACGGTCGGCCATCGTCGGCCGTGCGGTGATCGTGCATGCGGGCGCCGACAACTTCGGCAATGTCCCGGTGGGCGCCGAGGCGAATCAGTACACGGCGAACTCCGAAGCCGCGACGACGGCTACGAAGAACACCGGCAACGCCGGCGACCGGCTCGCGTGCGGGGTCATCGAGCGCCGCCGGTAACTAGTTCTCAGATACCGCCGGAGAACGTGTCGCAGGCATTGGGGTCTCCGCTGTCGAAGCCCTTGCGGAACCAGGTCTGGCGTTGTGCAGATGTTCCGTGGGTGAAGGACTCGGGATTGACGCGGCCGGTGGTCGACTTTTGAATGCGATCGTCGCCCACCGACGCGGCAGCCTCGAGCGCGTCGTTGATCTCGGCGTCGGCGACCTTGCCCGTCTCGAAGGCGGAGTTGCCCCACACCCCGGCATAACAATCGGCCTGCAACTCGAGGCGAACTGACAAGGAATTGCGTTGTGAAGGGTTGCGTTGCTGAGCATCGCGTACCTGCGACTCAGTGCCGAGGATCGTCTGGAGGTGGTGTCCGATCTCGTGGGCGACCACGTAGGCCTGTGCGAAGTCGGTGTTGGGCCCGCCGAGCCGGCTCGCGAGCACCTTGAAGAAGTCGAGATCGATATAGACCTTCTGATCGAGGGGGCAGTAGAAGGGCCCGGTCTCCGAGGTCGCCTGACCGCAACCACTCTGCGTCCCCTGCGTGAACAGCACCAGCGTCGTCTCTTTGTACTGCTGCCCCGAATCGGCGAAGAGCTTCGTCCAGAAGTTCTGGACGTTGGTGTTGACGCACGCGATGAACGTGGCGTTGTCGGTCGTGGAGGTCGCGCCCTGGCACGACGTCGAGATGGCAGACGCGGGGTTCGCGGGCGCACCCGTGGCGTCGATGTTGGAGACACTGTTGGGGTCGAAGCCGGGCACGCCCCCGGCGCCCTGCCCGAGGAGGCTCAGCACGAGCGTGATGAGGAGACCAACGACGCCGAGGCCACCGGCCCCGATTGCGATGGGACCGCCCCGCAGACCACCGCCCGCGCCGCGACGGTCCTCGAGCTGGCCGGTGTTTACATGGTCACTCTCGTCGAAATCCACGCGCGCGCACCCTATATGTGTCCGGTAACGTGCCGCTACCGGGTACGTACGGTCCCTCAGCAGAGCGGGACATAAACCATGCCAGAACTCAAATTCAGCGCACGGACACACCCCGAACTCGTACGCCAGGTGCGCGAGTGGCTGGCCACCGCCGAGGGCGAGCGGTCGATGGCCCATGTCATCACCGAGAGCAGCGAACTCACCAAAGACGCGCTGCGCATCATCGCCGCTGCCGCGCCGGCGCCGGTGGCCGAAAGTGAACTCGTCAAGACATTGACCAAGCTGGGCTACCGGGCCACCGACCTCACTCGTGCCACATTGGTCGCGGGCCTCGGTTCGGTCAGTGGCGCCAACGACGGGCTGATGATGAAGACCGCCAAGAAGGCAGGCAAGACGATGCTGTTCACGATGAGTCCCCGCGCGGCCAAGCAGATGCGCAAGCTCTTGGGCTGATGGGTCGCAAGCTCTTGGGCTGATGGGTTGAGGTGACTGCCGCCATCGCGTCGTTTCCCGCCGGGGCGCAGGATTCGGCGCTAGGGTTTTACCTTCCCATGAAACCTGGGCTGACGGGAGGGTGACATGGCGGAGATCGAGATCGGACTCGGCAAGTCCGGCCGCCGCGCATACGGCTTCGATGACATCGCGATCGTGCCGAGCCGGCGCACGCGCGACCCGGAGGACGTCGACATCTCTTGGCAGCTCGACGCGTACAAGTTCGAGCTTCCGCTGTTGGCTGCCGCGATGGATGGCGTCGTCAGCCCGGCGACTGCGATCGAGATCGGCCGCCTCGGTGGTTGCGGGGTGCTCAATCTCGAAGGTCTGTGGACACGGTACGAAGACGCCGATTCGATCCTCGAAGACATCGCGAACTCACCCGTCGAAAAAGCCACGCGCCGGCTGCAGCAGGTCTACGGCGAACCGATGAAGGCCGAGCTCGTCACCCAGCGCATCCGCGAGATAAAGGCTGCCGGTGTCATCGCCGCAGCCGCGATCACGCCGCAGCGGGCCGAGCAGTTCATGCCCGCCATCGTCGCCGCCGAGATCGACATCCTCGTCATCCAAGGCACGGTCGTATCGGCCGAACACGTCTCCAAGACGCGTGAGCCGCTCAACCTCAAGCGCTGGGTCCGCGAACTCGACATCCCGGTGATCGTCGGCGGCTGCGCCAGCTACCAGGCGGCGCTGCACCTGATGCGCACCGGGGCAGCCGGCATCCTCGTGGGTGTCGGCCCGGGCCACGCGTGCACGACACGCGGCGTACTCGGCATCGGCGTGCCCCAGGCAACAGCGATTGCCGACGCCAAGGCCGCTCGCATGCGCCACCTCGACGAAACCGGCGTGTACGTCCACGTGATCGCCGACGGTGGCATGGGCACCGGCGGCGATGTCGCCAAGGCGATCGTGTGCGGCGCCGATGCGGTGATGATGGGTTCTCCGTTGGCGGCCGCGCACGAAGCGCCCGGCCGTGGCTACCACTGGGGCATGGCGACGTTCCATCCGACGTTGCCACGGGGTGCCCGCGTCAAGACGACGCCTCGCGGCACGCTCCAAGAGATCCTCGTCGGGCCCGCGCACGAGAACGATGGCCGTATGAATCTCTTCGGAGCGTTGCGGACGTCGATGGCGACGTGCGGGTACATCGACATCAAAGACTTCCAGAAGGCCGAAGTCATGGTTGCGCCGGCGTTGCAGACCGAGGGTAAGGCACTGCAAAAGGCGCAAGGCATCGGCATGGGCCACTGATGCCGGCCAGATGACTGACACGGTTCTCGTCGTCGACTTCGGTGCCCAATACGCGCAGTTGATCGCGCGCCGGGTTCGCGAGGCGCACATCTACAGCGAGATCGTCGAACACACGGTCACTGCCGCCGACATCGAACGGCGCAAGCCGGCGGCACTCATTCTCAGTGGCGGACCGAAGTCGGTGCACGTCGACGGTTCACCTCGCATCGATCCACGCGTCTACGAGTTGGGCATCCCCATCTTCGGCATCTGCTACGGCGCTCAGTTGATCGCGCAGCAGCTCGGTGGCGACGTGATGCGCACTGGCCGCGGCGAGTACGGGCGCACTCAGATGCGCGTCGTCGAGCGGGGTCTGCTCTTCGGCGAGAGTGTCCCCGAAGAGCAGAACGTGTGGATGAGCCACGGTGACGCCATCGTGCGCGCGCCCGACGGCTTTACCGTCACCGCGACAACCGGCGATGCCCCGGTCGCGGCGCTCGAGAATCGCGAGCGAGCGATTTACGGTGTGCAATTCCATCCCGAGGTGGTGCACACGCCATACGGCCAACGTGTGCTCGAGCACTTTCTCTACGACGGTGCAGGGCTGGCTCCGTCGTGGACCATGCGATCGGTGATCGAGTCCTCCATCGACGCCATTCGCGCGCAGGTCGGTTCGGGTCGCGCCATCTGTGGTCTGTCCGGCGGTGTCGATTCGGCAGTGGCTGCTGCGCTCGTGCACCGGGCGATCGGTCCACAATTGACGTGTGTCTTCGTCGACACCGGCCTGATGCGCAAGGGCGAGGCCGAACAGGTCGTCGAGACCTTCCGACGCCATCAACACATCGAGTTGATCCACGTGCGCGCCGGTGAACGATTCTTCGAACGCCTGGCCGGCGTCATCGACCCCGAGCAAAAACGCAAGGTCATCGGCGAGCTGTTCATCCGTGTCTTCGAAGAAGCGGCTCGCGGGATCACCGATGCGAAGTTCTTGGTGCAGGGCACGCTGTATCCCGATGTGATCGAGTCGGGCACGAAGGATGCGGCCAAGATCAAGTCGCACCACAATGTCGGTGGCCTGCCCGACGACATGGAGTTCGAGCTGGTCGAGCCGCTGCGCAATTTGTTCAAGGACGAAGTTCGTCAGGTCGGCGCCGAGTTGGGGTTGCCGGACGAGATCGTGTGGCGCCAACCGTTCCCCGGTCCCGGCCTCGGCGTGCGCATCATCGGTGAGGTCACGCCAGACAAGGCTGCGATTTTGCAGCACGCCGATGCGATCGTGCGTGAAGAGATCAAAGCGGCAGGGCTCGAGCGCGACATCTGGCAGGCCTTCGCGGTACTGCCCGACATCCGCTCCGTCGGTGTCATGGGTGACGAGCGCACCTACGCGCACCCGATCATCATCCGGGCGGTGACGAGCGAAGACGCGATGACGGCCGACTGGGCGCGGCTGCCCTACGAGCTTCTCGAAACGATGTCGTCGCGCATCATCAACGAGGTACGCGGCGTCAACCGCGTCGCCTACGACATCACGTCCAAACCACCCGGGACCATCGAGTGGGAGTGAGCAGCTACACCGACGAACAGCTCCTCGATTTCTTCGTCCGCTCGTCCGCATCATTCGGCGAGCAAGTGCGCGAAGTCGACGGCGACGAGTGGTTTGCGGCGACGCCATGTGCCAATTGGGACATACGGATGGTCGTTGCCCACGTCGTCGTCGGTGACGCGCAGTTGCCGTTGTTGGTCAACGGCGAGGCGGTCGGACTCGTCGAAGAGTTCGACCCCAGCGTGCTCGGTAGGAACCCACTCGCGGCATGGCGGGGCACCGCGCTTGCTGCGATCCGCGCGTTTGCTCGCCCTGGTGCACTCGCCGAGCGCTACGCGCACCCCATCGGCCACATCACCGGGAGGCGCATCATCGGCTTTCGTATCACCGACAGTCTTGTGCATGCATGGGACATCGCCCGCGCCCGTCACCTCGACGTGCGGCTCGATCCCGAGATCGCGGAGTACTGCCTCGACTTCTGGCAACCGATGGCGTCGGGCCTCCCCGCCAGCGGCTTCTTCGCGCCGGCCGTGGCGCCACCGCAAGGCGCCGACCCGGGCCTGCGATTGTTGTCCTTGCTCGGCCGTACGCTGCCAACCTAGGGCAGTATGGCAATGACCGCGGATTTCCTCGACGGGCTCAACCCCGCACAACACGACGCAGTCACGCACCCCGAAGGACCGGTGCTCGTGATCGCCGGGGCGGGTTCGGGCAAGACACGCGTGCTCACGCATCGCATTGCGTGGCTCATCAGCGAGGGCGTGTCGCCATTCGAGATCTTGGCGATCACGTTCACCAACAAGGCCGCCGACGAGATGAAGCAGCGGGTGGCGCGTCTGGTCGGCCCGGTCGCCCACAAGATGTGGGTATCGACGTTCCACTCGGCGTGTGTCCGCATCCTTCGTCGCGATGGCGCGCGGCTCGGGTACCCGTCGAACTTCACCATCTACGACCAAGCCGATGCCGTGCGCCTGTGTGGCTACGTGGTCCGCGACCTCGGTCTCGACCCGAAGAAGTTCCCCCCACGCTCCATTCACGCGGCGATCAGCTCGTTGAAGAACGATGGCATCGGTGTCGACGAGTTCGAGACGCGTGTCAGGTTGCCGATCGAGCGACGCACGGTCGACGTCTATCGCGAATACCAGCTTCGTCTCCTGCGCGCGGGAGCAATGGATTTCGACGACCTGCTGGTGAACACCGTCGAGTTGTTCAAACGACACGACGACGTGCTGGCTCACTATCGGCAACGTTTCAAACACGTCCTCGTCGACGAGTACCAAGACACCAACCATGTGCAGAACGAGATGGTCGTGTTGTTGACAACCGGCCATCGACGGGTGTTCGTAGTAGGCGACTCCGATCAGTCGATCTACCAGTTTCGCGGCGCGAACATTCGCAACATCCTGGAGTTCGAACAAGCGTTTCCCGAGGCTTCGGTCGTCTTGTTGGAGCAGAACTATCGGTCGACACAGACGATTCTCGACGCCGCGAACTCGGTCATCGCCCACAACATGTCGCGCAAGCCGAAAGAGCTGTGGACCGACCAGGGCGACGGCGAGAAGATCGTTCGCTATCACGCCGACGAAGAATCCGACGAAGCCCAGTGGGTCGCCTACGAGATCGACCGCCTGCACAGTGACGGGGGCTACCAGTGGGGTGACATTGCGGTCTTCTACCGCACCAACGCACAGAGTCGTGCGCTCGAGGAGTACCTCGTACGGGTTGGCATCAACTACAAGGTGATCGGCGGTACGCGGTTCTACGATCGCCGTGAGATCAAGGACGCGTTGGCGTACCTGCGAGCGGTCGTCAACCCCTCGGACGAAGTGAATGTCAAGCGCATCCTCAACGTGCCCAAGCGTGGCATCGGCGATTCGACCGTCGCGAAGGTCGACAACTATGCGAAGGCGCATGGGCTGACGTTCTTGCAGGCGCTGCGTGGCATCGATGATCTCGGCGTACGCGGACCTGCGATCAAGGGTGCTCATACATTTGTCGCGCTCGTCGACCGGCTCGCGGAGCTCATCGACAAGGGTCCCGCGACATTGCTCGAGGCCATCCTGGAGGACAGCGGGTATCTCGAGGATCTCAACGAGGAGAAGTCGATCGAGTCAGAAGGCCGGCTCGAGAATCTGTCCGAGCTCGTCGGCTTCGCCCGCAGCTTCGAAACGGTCGACGAGTTCCTCGAACAGGTGAGTCTCGTGTCGGACACCGACGAGATCGACGACGACGAAACCTATGTCGTGTTGATGACCTTGCACTCGGCGAAAGGTCTCGAGTTTCCCGTTGTTTTCCTGATGGGGATGGAAGAAGGAATCTTCCCGCACATGCGGTCGATCGGCGAGCCCGATCAACTCGAAGAAGAGCGGCGTCTCGCCTACGTCGGCATCACCCGGGCGCGCCAAAGGCTCTACCTGACCTACGCGTGGTCGCGCATGCTGCACGGGTCGAGTATGTACAACCCACCGTCTCGCTTCCTCGACGAGATACCGGCGCATCTCGTGACCGAAGCCAAAGGCTCGCGTTCGACACGCGAACGCCAGAGCGCCAACAACTACGGTTGGAGCGGGTCCCGTCGAGAAGACGACGACTACAGCCCCGCGTTCGGCCGTGGCGGGCGAGTTGCCGAGAACCGCGAGCAGATGGTCGAAGCCGCATTGCGGGCTCGCGGAACCGAGACGACCGGAGCGGAAACCCTCGGGTTGCGCATCGGTGACGATGTGCGGCACGCGAAGTATGGCGAGGGCGTGATTCTCGACATCAGTGGCCAGGGCGACAAGGCCGAGGCCCGTGTTCGCTTCCCGACGGCGGGCGAGCGTTCGTTCCTGCTCGCGTGGACACCTCTCGAGAAGATCTAGGCCGGATCTAGGCCTTGATCTAGGCCAGATTTAGGCCAGATTTAGGCCAGATTTAGGCCCGAGCGGTGCGCTACTGGCGCACCGAATCGCGCAGACGGCTGTAGATCAGCGACTGGGCGGCCGTTGGCTCTTTGTCCGCGGGCAGCGTGGCATAGATGCGGATGATGCTGCCCTTCCACGTGGTGAATCGCAGCCAGTTCCGGGTGCCGCCATTGACGACGACGAGATCGAAGGCTTGGTCGCCGCGAGGCGTGACGAGTGGCGCCTGTGCTTCGATGACGCCGCCTTGCCCTTCGTAGATGGGCCGTATCCATTCGGCGAGTCGCCGTCCCGCCTCGTGCGGCGGGGTATAGGCCGGCGCCGGCGAGACCACGACACCGAACTCGAAGTCGCCTTGCGTCATCGAATAGATCTGCGATGTCTGATTGAGTTCGACCGTGTTCTCGCTGCGTACCGGAACGCCGGGGAACGAGATCGTGAAACTGCTATCGGACGGCGTGAAGGTGCGCCAGCCGTCGTTGACCGGTGCCGCGAGCGAGTCGCTCTCGACGAACTTCGGTTCATCTCCGCCGCGCATGACGAGCGACACGGCGACGATCGCGACGAGCGCGATGCCGAGGCCGA
>DATLFA010000018.1:0-40899 GCA_035525225.1 Acidimicrobiales bacterium | reverse complement strand
TCAGCTGTCGCCGCCGACTTCGGCCATCTCGACCGCCGGAGGCGTGAACCCGTCGATGGTGCGGAACTGGATCGCGTTGACCCCATTTTCGTCGGGACCCACGTCGACCAGGATGATCGTGCCGGCGCGGAACTCCTTGAGCAAGAGCCGCTCGGACACGGGATCTTCGACCAGTCGCTGGATGGCACGGCGCAACGGCCGGGCACCCAGGGTCGGGTCGTAGCCCCGCTCTGCGAGGAACGTCTTGGCCGCGTCGGTCAGTTCCATCCCGATGCCCTGGCTGGCGAGCTGGGTGGTGACCCGTCGGGTCATGAGATCGACGATCTCGGTGACCTCGGCGCGCGACAGCTCGTGGAAGACGATGACCTCGTCGATGCGGTTCAAGAACTCGGGACGGAAGTGGATCTTGAGCGCATCGGTGACCTTGTCCTTCATGCGCTCGTAGGTCACCGCCTCGTCGACCTTGGTGAAGCCGAGGTTGGCCTTGCGCAGATCTTGGGTGCCCAGGTTGGACGTCATGATCAGCACCGTGTTGCGGAAGTCGACGGTGCGACCTTGCGAATCGGTGAGCCGGCCTTCTTCGAGGATCTGCAACAACGTGTTGAACACGTCGGGGTGTGCCTTTTCGATCTCGTCGAAGAGCACCACCGAGAACGGCTTGCGCCGCACGGCCTCGGTGAGCTGGCCGCCTTCTTCGTAGCCGACATAGCCCGGGGGCGAGCCGACGAGGCGCGAGACGGTGTGCTTTTCCATGTACTCGGACATGTCCAAGCTGATGAGCGCGTGCTCGTCACCGAAGAGGAACTCGGCGAGGGTCTTGGCCAGCTCGGTCTTACCGACACCGGACGGGCCGAGGAAGATGAACGAACCCGACGGCCGCTTGGGGTCTTTGAGGCCGGCCCGGGTACGCCGGATGGCCTGCGACACGGCGCGGATGGCATCGACCTGGCCGATGACCCGCTTGTGCAGCTCGTCTTCCATGCGCAGGAGCTTGGCCGTCTCTTCCTCGGTGAGCTTGTACACGGGAATACCCGTCCACACCGACAGCACCTCGGCGATTGCTTCTTCGTCGACCTCGTCGAAGAGGTCGACGCCCTTGGCCTTGATATCGGCCTCCATGGACGACTTGCGTCCCTGCAGATCTTTTTCGCGATCGCGCAGTCGCCCCGCTTCTTCGAAGCGCTGGGCCTCGACCGCCTCTTTCTTCTTGCGCTGGACTTCGGCGATCTCGTTTTCGACCTCTTTGAAGTCGGGCGGGGCCTGCATGCGCTTGATGCGCAGGCGCGAGCCGGCTTCGTCGATGAGGTCGATGGCCTTGTCGGGCAGGTGGCGGTCGGAGATGTAGCGATCGGCCAGATTGGCCGCGGCAACCAACGCCTGATCGGTGATGGTCACACGATGATGCTCTTCGTAGCGGTCGCGCAGACCCTTCAAGATCTCGATCGTGTGCGCCACCGTCGGCTCTTCGACCTTGATCGGCTGGAAACGGCGCTCGAGCGCCGCGTCCTTTTCCAAGTGCTTGCGGTACTCGTCGAGCGTGGTCGCACCGATGGTCTGCAACTCACCGCGAGCGAGCATCGGCTTGAGAATCGACGCGGCGTCGATGGCGCCTTCGGCCGCACCGGCACCGACGAGGGTATGCAACTCGTCGATGAAGATGATGATGTCGCCGCGGGTGCGGATCTCCTTGAGCACCTTCTTGAGCCGCTCTTCGAAATCGCCGCGATAACGCGAGCCGGCGACGAGCGCGCCCAGGTCGAGCGTGTAGATCTGCTTGCCTTTGATGGTCTCGGGCACATCGCCGCCGGCGATCGACTGCGCGAGGCCTTCGACGATGGCGGTCTTGCCGACACCGGGCTCACCGATGAGTACCGGGTTGTTCTTGGTACGGCGCGACAGCACCTGCATGACACGCTCGGTCTCGCGTTCGCGGCCGATGACCGGATCGAGTTGCTTGTCCCGCGCGAGCTGCGTGAGGTTGCGGCCGAACTGATCGAGGATGAGCGAGCCCGACGGCGAGTCGCCACCTTGACCACCGGACGTGGCGCCGGCCTTGTCGCCGGGAGCCGAGCCCGACGAGGCCGCGCCCGGGCCCGAGTAACCGGACAGCAGTTGGATGACTTGCTGGCGCACACGTGAAAGATCGGCGCCGAGCTTGACCAACACCTGTGCCGCGACGCCTTCGCCTTCGCGGATCAGGCCGAGGAGGATGTGCTCGGTACCGATGTAGTTGTGGCCGAGTTGCAGCGCTTCGCGCAGCGACAGCTCGAGAACTTTCTTTGCCCGCGGCGTGAACGGAATGTGGCCCGACGGCGACGAGCCGCCCTGGCCGATGATCTCCTCGACTTGGCTGCGCACTGCTTCGAGCGAGATCCCGAGCGACTCGAGTGCCTTCGCCGCGACACCCTCGCCTTCGTGGATCAACCCCAGCAGGATGTGTTCCGTGCCGATGTAGTTGTGGTTGAGTAGGCGCGCTTCTTCTTGCGCCAGGACCACAACCCGGCGAGCACGGTCGGTAAATCGCTCGAACACGGAGCCTCCCGTGGCTTTGTATCGAGAAGGACGGCTTTGGACCGTGAGTGTATCCGTGGCCGGGGACAGTCCACGGCCGCGCGCTGTTCGGTATCTGTCGGCAGATTCTTCGTGGGAGTGAAGCAACACCGACGCCGAGCCGCCGAGGGGCTGATCTGGTGCCATCAGGACTATTCCCGCGGGGCGCCAAAATTCTTTGGGCTGATCCGCCTGGCTGTATCTTCGGCTCGTGGCCTCTTCCCATCCGCTCGCACTCTCGGCCACCATGACCGCCGACCTGGCCAAGGTCGAGGTCGAGTTGCGCGAGGCGGTCATCACCGAAGACCCGTTCCTGACCGAGGTCGCCAGCCATTTGATCCTGGCGGGCGGCAAGCGCATCCGCCCCGGCTTCTGCCTCGTGGCGTCGATGGCCCAGGACATCGAGGATCGCGCCGCCGCGCACGAGGTCATCATGGGTGCCGTGTCGGTCGAGCTCGTCCACCTCGGCTCGCTCTATCACGACGACGTGATGGACGACGCGGTGACCCGGCGCACCGTCGAGAGCGTCAACGCCAAGTGGGGCAACCTCAAAGCCATCCTCGCCGGCGACTTCCTACTCGCCCGGGCGTCGGAAATCGCGGCGTCGCTCGGTACCGAGGTCGCTGGCCTGCTCGCCAACACCATCGCCCGGCTCTGCGAAGGTCAGGTGCGCGAGTTGCGCGACGCATACAACCTGACGCGCACCGAAGACGCGTACATCACGTCGATCAACGGCAAGACCGCCGCCCTTTTGGCGACTTCGTGTCGAGTGGGCGCGATCGTGGCCGACCTTCCGCGTTCGATCGTCACGACGTTGACCGAGTTCGGCCGGCACTACGGCATGGCGTTCCAAGTGGTCGACGACATCCTCGACGTCGTCGCCACCGACGAAGAGCTCGGCAAGCCCTCGGGCAACGATCTCGTCGAGGGCATCTACAACCTGCCCGTGTTGCACGCGCTGCGATCGCCCGTCGGCGACGAGCTCCGCGCCGTGCTCGGCGACAAGCTCGAGCCAGAGGCGCGAGAAGCAGCCCGGGCGCTCGTCAAAGGCAGCGGCGCCATCGAGTCCGCCCTCGGGGTCGCGCAGCACTACGCCGATCAGGCCGCGGCCGCGCTCACTCCGCTCAACGGCACCGTCGCCGGTCGGTCGCTCGGCGCGGCCGCCGACGACCTCATGGCACGCGTGGCGGCCGCCGCGGCCCGCTGACGCCGCGATGCTGCAGCCGCGACAACCGGGGATGTACGCCGATCGACACGGCACCGGCGCGGCACGCCGGCGGTTCGCGGCTCGGTCGGTCTCCGACGGCGTCATCGAGGCCGAAATGGAAGACGAGATGCATCACTTCCGCATCGAGCTCACCCACGACGGCGACCGCGTCCTCGACGTCACGGGCGCTCCAGTGCGCTGGCCGTGGACCACCTGCTTCGATTCTCCTGCTGCCTTGGTTGCGCTGCGCGGCTGCCCGTTGACGGTGCAGGCTTCGACGATCGGTGCGTACACCAACGTCAAAGAGCAATGCACCCATCAGTTCGACCTCACCGCATTCGCCATCGCGCAGGCGTGGCGCGTCACACACGGAGCGGCGCCCGATCGCGAATACCTCACCGTTGTTCCCGATTGGTCGAGCCCGCCCTTCGGCGCGTACCTCTGGCGCGATCGTCAACCGTTGTTGAGCTGGCTCACCGACGGCGCCACCGTGCTCGGCCCAGAGCCATTCGCCGGAGTGGCGTTGCGCAAGCGCTTCCTCGACTGGTGCGAAAGCAATCTCGACGCCGACCTCACCGAGGCGGCCCAGATGTTACGACGCGCGGTATGGATCTCTCCTGCGCGAACGCATGACCTCGAGGCGTGCGCCGATGCCCAGGAGAGCAACGTCGGTGCGGGTGTGTGTTACACCGCGCAACCACAGCGCATCGTGATCGCGAAACGTAGCCGCGGCAGCCTGCGCGACTATTCCAACACGCCGCTCGGGCTTCATCAGGATTCGTCTACAGTCGGGTCATGATTGCCACCGCTGCCGACGTGAAGGCGTTGCTCGATCGCTACTGCAAGGCGATGAGCGACAAAGACCGCGAATCATGGCTCGACTGCTTCGCCGACGACGCGGTACAGGAAGATCCTGTGGGCACCCCGCCCAACATCGGCCGTGCCGCGATCGGGGCGTTCTTCGACGCCAATCCGGTGCAGATCCGCATCTACCAGACGCAGGATCCACTCGTGATCGGCAATGAGGTGCTGGCATTCTTCGCGGTCGACGCGGAAATCGACGGCACGCAGATGCATCTGCCGCGCATCGTCGACCACATCGTGCTCACCGATGATGGCACCCGTTTCCAACGGCTGCGCGCGTTCTTCGACTACGCAGAGCTCGGGCCGAAGAGCTAACCGCCGAAGGCGACGCAACTGGGACGCACCGCGTCGTGGAAGACCTGTTGCGCAGCCAGGCCCGAGCTACTTTTCGCGCCCACGTCGACACGGAGCCGGTGCGCGATCGCGAAGGTGTGATCGACATCACCCAATTCGATGACGATGTATTGGGCGTCGCCTGCTGTCCGGGCCGTGGCCGATGCGATCACCGCGCCCGTGAGATCGGGGCCGATGTCGACGAGCGTCGCGGCGAACTCGGCGTCGACCGACGATGAAGCCGCGTACAACTCCACCGTCACCGACCCGCGCACGACCAGTGGTGCGACGAACACCGGCGACGAGTAGCGCAACGTCTCCGCGTTCGGCGCTCCGCAGTTGAACGAATCGACGGGCTCCATCGTCGGGACCATTGTCGACAGCGAGCCGTCGCTCGGCTGATTGTGCGCGCCGCCGCCCGAATGCAGATACCAGCGCGCCGCCATCAGCCGAAGGTGATGGCGCGGGTCTCGATGCGCCACCGACCATCGCTGCCGCGCTCGAAGGTGTCGTGGTAGTGACCCATGAGCTGGATCGTGGGCGCGGTCGTCGTGTTGCCGTAGAAGATCCAGTAGGAATCCGACGTGGCGACATCGCTGCCGTCGGTCTCGACGGCGATAGTCGACACCACATGGCGCGAATTCGAACCCGGCCCCGTCTGCTTGATCTCGCGCCGGCCGAGCCAACCGGCCTTGATGTCGGCGCGGCCCCTGCGCGGGGCACCCGGCATCAACCAATCGGCTTCCTCGGTGAAGATCTCGGTGTACTCGTCGGGATCAGTGCCCATGTCGGCGAGGTGCGCGACGCGGGCGATCGTGTTGCGGATCGCGAGTTCGTCGGCGATGCGGGTGTCGGTGATCGTCATGGGAGTCCCCTTCTCGGCAGTGATCGAGTGATCGTAGCCACGCCTTCAGTCCGCTTCGATCGGACGGTTCGTCCACACCTGCCCCGGCCGGTTGCTCGTGCGGAACCATCCGCCCGCAGCACCGGTGCCACCATCGGTGGGGATGGTGTGGCCCGTGATGAACACCGAGAGGTCGGATGCGAGGAACAGCATCACACGCGCCTGATCGTCGGGCACACCCATGCGCCCGACGGGGACCCAGATCGGCCAGAGGTGTTCTTGTTCGGGTGGCACGAACTTGCTGTAGGGAACTTGAATCGATTCGGTCACATCGGGGCCGACGCCGTTGACCCGAACGCCGTGGTTTCCCGCTTGCACACCGACCGACTTGGTGAATTGCACCACCGCGGCCTTGATCGCGCCGTACACAGGGTCGAGCGGGTAGCCCCGCAGGCCTTCGACCGACGACACGTTGATGATCGAACCGGATCGCCGTTCGATCATCGACGGCAGGAAGAGATGGGTCATCCGCAGGACGTGCAGGTAGTTGACCTCGTAGATCGCCTGCCAGTGATCCTCGGTCGTGTCCTCGAACGCCGCATGGAACTTGACGTAGTGCCCGACGTTGTTCACCAAGACGTCGAGGCGACCGTGATCGGCGAGCACGCGGTCCTTCAACGACTCGAGCGCCGCGGCATCGCGCACATCGAGCACGTGCCCCTCGGCGCGGCCGCCCGATTGGTTGATCTCGTCGACGACCGCGGGCGTACGGCGCTCGCTGTTGTCCACGATGATCACGTGCGCGCCGTGGCGGGCGAAGAGCCGGGCCGTTGCGGCCCCGATCGCCCCTGCCCCGCCGGTGATCAGCGCAACACGGTCGGTGAGAAGTGCCCCAGGGCCGTCGTTGTAGTCGTCCATGGGGCGGGAAACTAGCGGCGCAGGTACTCTGACGGCATGGGGATCACGGTTACGCCGACCGAAGCGACACTGGGGGCCTACGTCGCCGGCGTCGAGTTGCGATCGATCGACGATGAACAATGGCGTGCGGTCGAAGCTGCCTGGCTCGAACACGGTGTGCTCGTGTTCCCCGGGCAGCATCTCACGCATGACGAACAAGTCGGGTTCAGTACCCGCCTCGGCTCACTCGAACGGCTCGCCGAGGCCAACACCACGACGAGACGCATCGACATCTCCCGCATCTCGAACGTGACCCCCGACGGGGTGGTCGTATCCGATCAGAGTGCGCCCAACATCCGCATGATCATCGGCAACATGGGCTGGCACAGCGACAGCTCGTTTCGGCCCGTGACCGCCAAGGCGTCATTGCTGTCCGCGCACGTGCTGCCGTCGCAGGGTGGCGAGACCGAGTTTGCCGATATGCGGGCGGCGTACGACGCGCTGGACGGCGAACGCAAGGCACAACTCGAAGGCCTGCTCGGCACGCACTCCTACGCCTACTCGCAGGGCAAGGTCGGCGGTCTCGAAGAGGTGTTCACACCCGAGGCGCGGGCACGCATGATCGATGTCGAACATCCCATCGTGCGCACGCATCCCGAGACAGGGCGCAAGTCGTTGTTCATCGGCCGCCACGTGTACCGCGTCACCGGCATGACCGACGACGACGCGCAGGTGATGCTCGAAGAGTTGCTGGCGTGGGCCTGTCAGCCCCCACGACTGTTCAAACACCAGTGGACGGTCGGCGACATCGTGATGTGGGACAACCGTTGCGTCCTGCACCGCGCGCACCCGTGGGACATGCACGAACCACGCGTGATGTGGCACACCCGCGTCGCCGGCGACGGTGTCAACGAGTTCGCGCTGACCTGAGTGTCGCCGCGGCCGCTTGGCGATCTGGTAGTCGAACGGGCGGAGCGGCGTCGCCCGCGAGAAACCCGCTCAGCGGGGCGCGAGGCGCAGCCCGGCGTCGAGGCGGATGACCTCGCCGTTGAAGTACGTGTTCTGCATGAGCTGCGCAACGAGGCTCGCGACATCGGGCGGCTGCCCGACGCGCTTGGGGAACACGTTGTTCTCGGCCAACCGGTCGATGAACTCACGCGACAACCCCGCGAGCAAGGGCGTGTCCATGGTGCCCGGGCATATGCACATCACGCGTATGCCGAGATTTCCGAGATCGCGGGCGAGGGGCAGTGTCATCGCGAGCACACCACCCTTCGATGCGCCGTACGCCGCCTGCCCGACCTGACCCTCGTAGCCGGCGATCGAGGAGATGTTCACGATCAGGCCGCGCTCGCCGTCGTCGCCGGGCTCGTTCTTGGCCATGGCGCCCGCCACGTTGCGGATCATGTCGAACATACCGACGAGGTTGATGTCGATGTGCTTGCGGAACAGATCGAGCGAGTGCAGCGCACCCTCGCGGCCCACGACGCGCGCGCCGATGCTGATGCCGGCACACGACACCAAAACGTCGATGCGGCCGAACGCGTCGAGCGCGCCCTCGACGACGGCCTCGACCATGGCCGGTTGCGTCACGTCGCACGGGACGAAACGAACATTCGGCCCGAACTGCGTCGCCACGTCACTGCCGGCAGAGCTCTCGAGATCCGCGATGACCGCGCGACCACCTCGCGCCACGATCATCTCGACGACGCCTCGCCCGATACCAGAGGCTCCACCGGTCACTACCGCGACCGCACCTGAAGGTTTCATTCGCCGGTCGTCACCTCGGGTCGCAGGGTCGGAAACAGAATGACGTCGCGAATGCTCGTCGTATCGGTGAGCAACATCACGAGACGATCGACGCCGATGCCCAGGCCACCGGTGGGCGGAAGCCCGTATTCGAGCGCACGCAGGTAATCCTCGTCGACGACCATTGCCTCGTCGTCACCCGACTCTCGTTGATCGGTCTGGTGTTCCATCCGCGACCGTTGCTCGACCGGGTCGGTGAGCTCACTGAACGCATTGCACAGCTCGCGCCCGGCGACGATCCCTTCGAACCGCTCGACCATCCCGGGGATCTCGCGGTGGTCGCGCGCCAGCGGCGACACTTCGGTCGGATAGTCGACCACGAACACCGGGCCCCACAGCGCGTGCTCGGTGGTCTTCTCGTAGATCTCGAGAATGAGCTTGCCCGGACCCCACTCGGCGTTGACGGGGATCTCGAACTCGCGTGCCATGTCGCGCAACCGGTCGACGGGCATCCGCACGTCGACCTCGACGCCGGCGTGCTCGCGCACCAACTCGGTGAGCGTCGCCCGCCTCCACGGCGGGGTCAGGTCGAGCTCACGCCCGCCGTAGCTGAGGACCGTCGTGCCACATATCTCGATTGCGAGATGGGCAACCAGATCTTCGACGAGGCGCATCATGTCGGTGTAGTCGGCATAGGCCTGATAGAGCTCGAGCATCGTGAACTCGGGGTTGTGGCGCGGCGACAACCCCTCGTTGCGAAAGACGCGACCGATCTCGAAGACGCGTTCGAACCCGCCGACGATCAACCGCTTGAGATAGAGCTCGGGAGCGATGCGCAGGTAGAGCTGCATGTCGAGCGCGTTGTGGTGCGTGACGAACGGCTTGGCCAGCGCGCCACCGGGTATCGGATGGAAGATCGGCGTCTCGACTTCGACGAAGTCACGTTCCTCGAGCCAACGGCGCGTCGATGACACGATGCGGCTGCGCGCCTGGAGCGCATGGCGGGCTTCGTCGGTGACCCACAGGTCGACGTAGCGCTGGCGGAATCGCATGTCGACATCGCTGATGCCGTGCCACTTGTCGGGAAACGGTCGCCGGGCTTCGGCCAGCACGCTCCACGACGTGACCTTGACCGACAGTTCGCCCTTCTTGGTCTTGACGACCTCGCCCGTCGCACCGACCCAATCGCCCAACGAGAGCTTTTTGAACGCATCGAACTCATCGGTCCAACCAGGGTTCGCAAACAACTGGATGCGCCCAGTGGCGTCTTGCAACACCCCGAAGACCATCTTGCCTTGGTCGCGACGCAACATGAGGCGACCGGCCAGCGTGACGATGACACCCGTTTCGGCCCCGTCGTCGATCTCCGAGTACTGATCGACGATCGGCGCGATCGAGTGCGTCGTCTCGAATCGGTACGGAACGCTCATGCTGCTCTGTTCTTGTGGTACACGAGACGCAGCCCGTGCAGTGTCAAGAAGGGCTCTTCGTACTGGATGGTTTCGGACACCGGAGCGACGATGTGGGCCAGACCGCCCGTCGCCACCACCGTGCACTCGTCGAGCTCTTTTTGGAAGCGACGCACCATGCCGTCGATGAGCGACGCAAACCCATACAAGATGCCCGACTGCAGCGACTCTACTGTGTTCTTCCCGATGACGTTACGGGGTTCTATTAGCTCTACCGCGCGCAGCGCCGCGGCGCGACCGAACAGTGCATCCATCGAGATCTCGATACCCGGCGCGATCGCTCCGCCGACGAACTCTCCGTTGGCAGAGATGATGTCGAAGTTGGTACCGGTACCGAAGTCGACGACGACCGTCGGGCCGCCGTAGAGATCGAATGCGGCGACCGAGTTCGCGATGCGATCGCCGCCGACCTCTTTGGGGTTGTCGTACAGGATCGGCATACCCGTCTTGACGCCGGGCTCGATCACGATCGGCGCCCAATCGAAATAACGGCTCACCATCATGCGCAGGTTCATCAACACGCGAGGCACACCAGAACAGATCGCCACGCCCGTCACATCTTCGTCCATGTCGTAGCCGACCGTGTCGAGGAAGTTGCGTATGAGGACCGCGTACTCGTCGGACGTACGTTCCGCCTCGGTCGACAGCCGCCAATGCTCGATCAGTCCTTCGCCCGCGCCCTTCTGCGTCGACGCCGCGTCCGCGTACAGGCCGATCACCGTGTTGGTGTTCCCGGCATCCAGTGTGAGCAGCATCGGTTCCGTTCCCTAACTTCCCGCTCTGCCGGGGGCCGCTCGGGCCCCGCGCGCCGGACGGATATCCAAGCCGATGTCGAGCACCGGGGCGGAATTGGTCAGCGATCCCGAGGAAATCATGTCGGCGCCCGTACGGGCATAGCCGGCCGCGCTTTCGATCGTCACTCCCCCGGAGATCTCGAGCAATGGCCGCCGGCGACCCAGGCCGGCCTCGTCCACCAGGCCGACACACTGAGCGACGAGTTGCGGCGACATGTTGTCGAGCAGAATCGCGTCCGCGCCGGCACCGAGCGCCTCGATCACCTGCTCGGTTCGCTCGCATTCGACATGGATCGTGCGCCCCGGCCACAGGTCGCGCGCCCGCGCCACGCCGTCGGTGATGCCGACGCCGGTGAGGTGGTTGTCCTTGAGCATGACCCAGTCGCTGAGGTTGCCGCGATGGTTGCGCCCGCCGCCGGCGCGCACGGCCGCCTTCTCGAGGGCCCGCAGTCCCGGGGTCGTCTTGCGCGTGTCCCACACCCGCGGCGCATCGTCACCGCCGGCGTTACGCAGCACGACCACAAGCGCCCGCACCCGTGTCGCGATGCCCGACAGGTGACCGAGGAAGTTGAGCGAGGTGCGCTCGGCGGTGAGGATCGGCGGCAGTGGACCGCGCACGCGACCGACGACGGTGCGCGCGTCAACCAGCGCGCCCTCCTCGACGGTCCACTCCACCTCGATGCGTTCATCGATCTGGCGGAAGGTCTCGGTGGCACAGCGGGTGCCCGCGAGCACACCCGCGACGCGCACCACGAACTCGGCCTCGCCCCGAGCGTCGTGCGGCAACAGCGCGGCCGACAGATCACCGATCGGTGTGAGGTCTTCGGCCAGTGCCCGAGCGACCGCATCGCGTACCGCGTGTATCGGCGGATGAAGGTACGGATCGGTGTCGACCATCGTCAGCCGAAGCCGCGTTTGTCTTGCTTGAGTGCAGTGTCGATCGATAGCGCCGACGCGACCACCAGGCTGCGTAGCGGATCTTGCAACGCCGGACTGATCTGCACGACGTAGTTGTCGGCAGTCGTGAACATCGTCTTGGCCAGGCCCTCCCAGGTCTTCGTGATCCGCGCGACCTCGGAGCCGTTCGCGTCTTGGATGTTGAAGTTCCACGCACGCCAGTTCTCCGCATTGATCGAACCCAGTCGCTGTCCGTCGACGAAGAGTCCGAAGTGGATCTTGCCGACCATGTTCTCTTGCACGATGCTGCCGATCATCTGGCCGGCCCCGTTCGTGACCTCGAACTTCGACTTGAACACCTTGGCCGGGCGTTTGATCGCAAGCTGCACAACACCGGAGGCGTCGACGATCTGCAGGCTGTGCGTCAGGTACTGGTCGAGGCTCGAGACCAAACGCAACGCCTTCTTGGCCGCGCTCTGGCCGACTTGGCGCACGGCACCGATCTGTTGGCCGCTCTGCGCAAAGATCGCGTACTCGTTGTTGATCTCGATGATCTTCGCCTTCTGGTTCACCACCAGTACGGGCTCGGAGAAGATCGTGCCCCCGCCGGCAGACGTATCGACGACGCCGGCCCGCTGCTGCACTTGTTGCTGGATCTTGTCGGGCGAGTGATTGACCGTGGGCAACTGTTGTGGCGCTCCGACGGGATCGACGCTCTGCCGGCCGTGCGACGCCACATGCTCGGTCCACTGCTGGCCATCCCAATAGCGCTGTTCGTGGCGGCCGAGCGGGTCGGGGAACCACCCGGGAGGAGTTACTGGAGGGCCGTCTTGTCGCGTCATGGGTGTCAGGTTACGACCCGATCAGCACTCAGCCGCGCACGATCAGGCGTCGTCGTTGAGATTCATCGCGTTCGGTGAAGTCGATTCGCGAGTGGGCACCTCGACTTTCGGTTCGGGCCAATGCCGCAGTAGCCACTGTGGTCGCGAGCGTGATGAGATTCGCCAGTTCGTGGTCGCCGCCCGCCGACGCGGCCGACACGGCCGACACGAGGTCGAGCGCCCGCTCGAGTGATTCTCGCGATCGCAGGACACCAACGTTGTCGGTC
Organism: Acidimicrobiales bacterium; assembly: GCA_035525225.1. Lineage (GTDB taxonomy): Bacteria > Actinomycetota > Acidimicrobiia > Acidimicrobiales > WLNW01 > DATLFA01. The sequence continues at coordinate 28,187 of DATLFA010000018.1, read as the reverse complement.
ATGCATTGCTGCAGCGCCGCTCGATCACCGGCGCGGTCCGCACCCTCGTGCGCTAGCGGCCGCGAACCGTCGAGAGCAATGTCGACCGTCGGCCCGACCTTCGAGCGCATCGCACCCGTCGAGTCGGCCTTCTCTTTGCCGCGATCGATCGACTCGATGACCCGGGCACCGAAGACCAAACCCTCGAGCAGCGAATTCGACGCCAGGCGGTTGGCGCCGTTGATGCCCGAACACGCAGCTTCGCCGGCCGCCCAGAGCCCCGGCAGCTCGGTGGCACCGTCGAGATCGGTCAGCACGCCGCCGCACAGATAATGCGCCGCCGGCGCCACGGGCAGCAGATCGTGCGCCGAGTCGAGTCCGACCCCACCCAACACGGCGGTCAGTGTCGGGTAACGAGACGCGAAATCGGCGATGGGTCGCGCATCGAGCCAGACATGGTCGCGGCCGTCGACCTTGGCTTGCTGCAAGATGGCGCGGGCCACGATGTCGCGAGGTAGCAGCTCGTCGACGAACCGTTCGCCGCCCGCACCACGCAAGAGTGCACCATGACCGCGTAGTGCCTCGCTCAGCAACGGCCGCGGCATGCGGTCGACCGCGAGCGCAGTGGGGTGGAACTGCACGAACTCGACGTCGGCGACCGCGACATCGGCACGGATGGCCATCGCGATGCCGTCACCCGTCGCTTCGAGGGGGTTGGTCGTGATCGCGTACAGTTGCCCCGCGCCACCGGTGGCGAGCAGCGTGTGCGTTGCCCGGATCGCTCGCGCCGCGCCACCGGCCTCGAGGATCGTCGCCCCGCGGCAGCGTCCGTGTTCGATGATGAGGTCCGCGGCAAAGCAATGCTCGAGCACCGACACCGCGGAGCGCGCCGTCGACTCGACGAGCGCGCGTTCGATCTCGGCACCGGTAGCGGCGCCGCCGGCATGCACGACACGCGCATAGCTGTGGCCGCCCTCGCGGGCGAGCTGCAGAGAGCCGTCGGGATCGCGGTCGAACTGCGCACCGAGTGCAATGAGCTCTCTCACCCGGACGGGGCCGTCGTTGACGAGCACACGCACCGCATCTTCGTCGCACAGCCCGGCACCCGCATCGAGCGTGTCGGCGAGATGCTGATCGATCGAGTCGGCCGGTATCTGACCGAGCACCGCGGCCACCCCTCCCTGCGCCCAACCGGTGGCGGTTTGAGCGATGGTGCCCTTGGTGATCACGCCGACGCGCAATCCGAGACCCGCGGCACGGACGGCGGCGGTGAGCCCCGCAATACCGCTACCCAAGACCAGGAGGTCGAGTTCGGCTGTGATCTCTGCGCTTCGCTCGGTCACGGTACGTCGGCGCCGATGTTGTCGATGAGCCGCGCGTTGGGAAGGCGCGCCGCGATGAGCAGACGCAACGTTCCCGCAAGCGGCGACGGGATGACGAAGCTCGATTCGTCGACGACTTCGGCGTAGTCGAGCTCGATCAGAGGTTCCTGCTCGATGACCTTGCGCATCGCCCGCCGCACGTGCAGCGCGTCACGCTCGCCCTGCGCGATTGCGTCGCGGCCCGCCTGTAACGCTCGCAAAAGCACCGGGGCCGCTCGACGGGCGTCGGGCGTGAGATTGACGTTGCGGCTCGACATCGCGAGGCCATCCGTTTCGCGGACCGTCGGACACGCGACGACGTCGATGGGTAGCGACAGATCGAACACCAACCGACGGATGACCGCCAGCTGCTGAAAGTCTTTCTCGCCGAAGTAGGAGCGGCAGGGACCGACGATCGAGAGCAGCTTGGTGACGACGGTAGCCACGCCGGCGAAGTGCGACGGCCGCGATGCGCCTTCGAGCGGTTCCGATACGCCCGCCACACTCACCGATGTCATCATCCGCTCGGGGTACATCTCGTTCTGCGACGGCGCGAAGACATACCGCATGCCTTCGTCGCTCGCCATCTGCACATCGCGCTCGAAGTCGCTCGGGTAGCGATCGAGGTCCTCCGTCGGGGCGAACTGCAGCGGATTGACGAAGACCGAAACCACCGTCGTGTCGTTAGCCGCGGCCGCCGCGCGCATCAACGAGCGGTGACCGTCGTGGAGGTACCCCATCGTCGGCACGAAACCGATCGCGCGTCCGTCGCGACGCGCCGCGTCGAGGGTTGCACGCAGATCGGCGATCGAGCGCACGACCGTGGTCACTCGCCCTCCCTCGGCGTCGTCGCGGACGAAGCCAGCGTTCTAGCCGCGTTCGACAGCACGCGATACAACGGGCGCTCGGATTCGTCGATCGCCCGCAGATGGCGTTCGATGGTTTCTTCGTCTCCTCTCGCCGCCGGTCCGGTCAGGGCCTGGCTACTTCCCAAGGCCTCGACATTTTCGACCGACGCCCGGATCAGGGGGAGGAATGCGGCGAACGGTACGCCCGCTCGCGCCGCCAGCCGTTCGACTTGGCCGAGTAGGACGACCAGATGGTTGGACGCGACCGATGCCGCGGCATGATAGCGCGCCCGTTCGTCGTCGGCCACGACGAACGATCGGCCGGCGATGGCCACGACCAGCTCGCGCGCGACCGCATCGCCGGCGATCGCGAACCATCCGCCCGGCAACCGCGCCGCGCCGGTGGCGACGTCGGGCAGCGTCATCAATGCATGCACCGACGCGCGGCGCGTGTGGGGCGCGAGCACATCGAGGCCGCATGCTCCCGAAAGGTGCACGATGGCGGTCTCGTCGACTGCTCGTATCGCACGGGCAACCTCGGCGATGGCGCGATCGGGAGTGGCGATGATCACCACGTCGACGTCGACCGCGGCGTCGGCGAGCGCCATGCCCCGGGTGAAGACACTGTCGAGGTGCCACCCGACCGCCGTCAATGCAGCGGCGAACGATCCGCCGGCGCGGCCGAGGCCCACCACGCGAAAGGATCGTGGTGTCACAGCGGACCGAGCACCCGCACTTCGTCGTCGTCGGGGTCGACGAACGACGCGGGGATGAGATCAGCCGCCACATCGCGCAACGGCATCAACACGAAGGCCCGCTCGAACATCCTCGGGTGGGGCACGATGAGATCCGGCTCGTCGACCGTCTGGCCGTCGACCCACAACACGTCGACGTCGAGCGTGCGCGGACCCCACCGAACCGTGCGCACGCGTCGCGCCTCGGCCTCTCGCTCGCGACAGATCTCGAGCAGCTCACGCGGCGAACTCTCGGTTTCGAGCCGCACGACGATGTTGAGATAGGCACCTTGATCGGGGCCACCGACGGGCGCGGTCTCGTAGACGCGTGAGATCGCCACGACATTTGGGATGGCCGCAACCGCGTCACGCAGGTGCCTTCGTCGATCACCCAGGTTGGAGCCCAAGCCCAGGAATGCGCGGGTCACCGGTCAACTCTTCGTGCGGTGGATGCACACGCCGCTCGTCGACAAGTGCTGCGGCACCGGGGGGCGCAGCTTGCGGACGTTGACCGTCACCGCCGCGACCGAGGGCGTCGCCAACACGATCTCGGCGACACGACTGGCAAAGCGTTCGAGCAGCAAATACTGCTCGTCGGCGGCCAGGTCGTCGATGCGTTGGCACAGTGCCCCGTAGTCGACGGTGTCGCCGAGCGCATCGGTCGTCCCCGCACGCGACAGGTCGACGAAGACGTCGACGTCGATCTCGAACGGCTGCCGGCGCGTTCGTTCCTCGGGCAGGACACCGCACAACGCCATCACCCGCAAGCCCCGGAGCTCGACCCGGTCGTCGAGATGGCGCGCGTGGGTCATGAGGCCTCGCCGTTGACCGCCGGCAATGAAAATCCCTCATCGGCGCTCGCAGGGGCCGCCGGGTCCGCGTCGCGCAACTGTCCGGCCAAGGTCACGATCTCGCGACCGGTCGGACCGAGCTGACGCTGCGTGATGTGCTCGATGATGGTGGTGACCTGCGGGCCCGACGGGACGAGCCCCGCCCACAGCAGATAGCCCGCCATGAAGCCGATGACGTGATCGCCGAGCTCTTCTCGATGCACGATCAACTTGTGGTTCGCCTGGACGAAGCGCCGGATCTCGTCGTACAGCGCGTGCAAGTAGTCGGCTCCGTCGTCGGCACCGTTGAAGGGACGGTGGCGCCACGCCACACCGAGCTCGTCGTAGTTGTGCAGGTTGTGCGGCAGCGGGCTGAGCGAGATGACGCAGTTGAAGCGTTGCTCGCGGATCCAGATGATCTCCTCTTGTCGCCGCACCCGACGATGGTTCGTGCCATAGCCGCCAGGGCGCTCGCAGATCGCGATCTTGTTCTTCAGTACCCACGTGAAATGCCGCGGAGGAATACCGAGTGCCCATTTACCTCTCATGAGTCGAGTCCCATCCGTAACCTCACACCGCTGCCGCGACCACTCGGGCGGCCTGGACCGTCATCCGTACGTCGTGCACTCGCACCATTGTCGCGCCCGCGATGATCGCCGTCGTCGTCGCGGCAAGAGAACCTTCGCGGCGATCGTCGCTGCCGACATGCTCGACGCCGTCACTCGCCGCCAACAATTCGCCCAGGAACCGCTTGCGGCTGGCGCCGACGCACACGGGAAAGCCGAGCGCGACGACCGAATCGAGATGGGCCAGCAGTGCGAGATTGTGGGTGCTCGTCTTGCCGAAGCCGATGCCGGGGTCGAGCCAGATCTCCGCCACTCCCGCGCGTTGTGCCCGCGCCGCTGCCGCCGCAAGATCGCGACACACCTCGCCGACGACATCGTCGTAGTGCGCCTGGCCCTGCATCGTCTTCGGATCACCTTTGCGGTGCACTGCGATCCAGCCCACGCCCAGATCGGCTGCGACTTCTTCGAGTGAGGCCGACACGTCGTTGATGAGCGACGCTCCGGCCGACACCGCTGCTCGCGCGACCTGCGCCTTGGTGGTGTCGATCGACAGGCGAACGCCGAGCGAGGCCAACCCTTCGAGTACCGGGAGGACGCGCGCCAGTTCGGTCTGGACGTCGATCGCATCGGCCCCCGGCCGAGTGGACTCTCCGCCGATGTCGAGGACATCGGCACCTTCGCCCGCGAGCCGTCGACCGTGTTCGATCGCAGACGCGGCGTCGAAGTAGCGCCCGCCGTCGGAGAACGAATCGGGCGTCACGTTGACGATTCCCATGACCAACGGGTGCACCCTGCGCAGCGTAGTAGCCAAAGGTCGGCAACACCGCCGCTGGCGCGGTGGTCTCGGGGGTTCAGTCGCGGGTGAGGAAGCGCATGACTTCGGCGCGTGACGCGACGCTGTCGCGGAAGAGCCCGTGCACCGCGGAGGTGACCGTCGAGGCTCCCGGCTTGCGGACGCCGCGCATCGACATGCACAGATGCTCGGCTTCGATCACGACGAGCACGGCCTGCGGCTTGAGCGTGTCGTCGATGGCTTGCGCCACTTGTTTCGTGAGCCGTTCTTGCACCTGGGGACGTCGCGCGTAGGAATCGACGAGCCGGGCCAACTTCGACAGCCCGGTGATCTTGCCTTCGCCGTTTGGGATGTAGGCGACGTGGGCCTTGCCGACAAAGGGCACGAGGTGGTGCTCGCACAACGAGTACAGCGGGATGTCGCGGACCATCACCATCTCGTCGTGGTCGGCCTCGAAGGTCTTCTGCAAGTGGAGGGTGGGGTCCTCGCGCAGCCCCGAACACACCTCGGCGTAGAACCGGGCTACCCGGGCCGGCGTATCGACGAGGCCGTCGCGGTCGACATCTTCCCCAATCGCTTCGAGGATCTCCCTGACCGCGCGTTCGATCTTGACCATCGCGTCATCGGGCAGTTCCGGTACGGCGGGTGTCATTTCCGTTCTCCTAGCGTCGGGTTGTTCCCCTGGGCCACGCCGGCGGCCGGGGGCACATACGCGCAGATGTCGCCGACGTTGCGGAATCGCTCCCCCGCGTCGAGGCCGTAGCCGACCACGAACTCGTCGCCGATCGTGAATCCCACGTACCGCACTTCGTCGACCAGCTTGGGATTGGCCTGGCGGCTGGCTCGCGACAGCAGCGCGCAGACCTCGAGGCTGGCCGGGTTACGGGCCAGGAGATTGCGGCGCAGGTACGACAGGGTGAGCCCGCTGTCGACGACGTCTTCGACCACCAGCACATCGCGACCACCGAGATCGATGTCGAGATCCTTGACGATACGAACGACGCCGCTCGTGCGAGTGGAATTGCCGTAGGAAGACACCGCCATGAAGTCGACTTCGAGGGGTCGATCGATCGCACGCGCGAGGTCGCCCATGAACATGAACGCGCCTTTGAGCACACAGACGAGCAGCGGGCTGCGATCGGCATAGTCACGCGTGATCTCCTGCCCGAGCTCGACCACGCGCGTTTGCACCTGCTCGTGGCTGATGAGCACTGTTCCCAGCTCGGGGGCTGTTGCGCGCCAATTCATGGTGGGTGACCCTATCGAGCCGTCGTCACGTGCAGGCGATTGTGCGACCGAGCGACACGCCAGCCGCCCTCGATCTCGGTCGCGACCGAGTCGCCCCGAGCCACGGCGAGCACCCGGTCGATCGCAGCCGCGCTGGGCGGATGGTCACTGCCGGTCTGTGCACGAAGCCACCGCCGCGCGGCCCATCGCGCCAAGGCGACGGGGGCACCGGCGAGCGTGCGGGCGTCACTCGCGTCGAGCGATTCCGTGAGGGCGTCGAGCGCATCGACCGCATCGGCGGCCAGTGCGCCCTGCCGGCACAGAAGGGGAACGAGGTCGCGCGCGGCGATGTCGTCCAACAACGGGAGCAGCTCGTGACGCACCCGTACACGCGTGAACGACGGGTCGCGGTTCATCGGGTCGTCGAGCGCCGCGAGCTCGAGCGCCGCGCACAGCTCGCGCGTCTCGTGGCGCCGCAGATCGAGCAGTGGACGGCGAGCATCGCGCCGCATGCCCGTCAGCCCTCCCACGCCCGCACCGCGCAACATGTTGATGAGAATCGTTTCGGCTTGATCATCGGCGGTGTGACCGAGCATCACATCGCTCGGCAACGCCGCGTAGCGCGCCTCGCGTGCCCGCGCCTCGAGATTGGGTCCGCTGGCGAGTTCGACGCGTTCGGAACGGAACTGCGCACCGAAGCGCCCCGACGCCGACGCCACGATGTCGGCTTCGCCCGCCGAATCGGCGCGCAGGCCGTGATCGACGTGAATCGCGGTCACCGAACAGCCCGCGGCAACGGCCAACACCAACAGCGCGAGCGAATCGGCGCCGCCGGATACGGCGCAGTTCACCGCGGTTCCGGCGGGAGGGAACGAGCAGCGCGCGAGCAGCGCCGCTACGCGGGGATCGGGCTCGTGACGCGGTCGATCCATAGCTGCGGTTGTCGAATCTCGTGGATCGTCGGTAAGTGATCGGGCGATTGCCATGCCGTGTCGAGCAAAGGCGATCCGCCGGCCGTCTCGACCGCGAGGATGAACTGTTCGCCTTGCGCGTACTGCTGGATCTTGGCGTCGAGGCCGACAAGTCGCTGCAACAATTTGACGAGGCCCCGTGTTTCCTGGCGCCGCTGCTTGAGGACGCGCGAAAACCGAGGGGCACTCGGGATCAGATCGGCGCCGGCACGATCCATGGTGATGTCGCCGTGGCCCTCGAGCAGGCTCATCATGCCGCCGATGCGTTCGAGCGCGGCACGCTGCTCGGGCGTCGCGAGCAGACCCATCACGCCGCCGTCCGCCATGGGGTCTTCGCCGGCCTTCTTCTTCTCGCGCACGGTGTGGAACGCATCGACCAACCGCTTGGTGTCGGGTTCGACGTTTTCGAGCAGTTGGTCGACGAGCGACAAGAAGTGCTGACGCAGCCACGGCACGCCGGTGAACTGCGCGCGGTGCGTGGTCTCGTGCAACGCCAGCCACAAACGGAACTCGCGCGGCGGAAACGCATAGCGGCGCTCCATGGCCGCCACATTGGGACCCACGTAGTACACGATGTCCTGCAGGTGGGGATCTTCTTCTTCGACGACGAGGAGGTCGTACTGACCGAGCACGCGGGTGGACATCCAACCGAGCATCACGCCCAGCTCTATGCCACTCACGCGGCGAGCGACGGGCGACAAGCGGCTACCGGCGACCTTGGGTTCCATCTTTTCCAGTAGCGGGCGCAGCAAGCGGCGGAAGGAGGCGAGGTTGGCGTCGACCCACATCGCGCGGTCGGCCACCTGTGCGCGGGCCGGTCCTGCCAGCGAACGCAGGCCCGTCTCGGCGGCGACGAGCTCCTCGGCCTGCGCAGTCAGCTCGGCGAAATCGGAAGCCAGCGTCGAGTCATCGACCGCAGCACGGGCGAAAGGCTTGCGCGCACCGGCGCGCGTCGCGACTTTGCGGGCGAGATCCCAATCGACAGTGGACGCCACGTGGGGCCGAACTACTGCTGCTTCTTGGGATAGCGCTGCGAACTCACGTTCTTGAAGTACCCGACGATGGTGGCGAGGACACCGAGGACACCCATCGCGGCCAGGGGAACAGCCAGCCAATAGTGCCAGACGACGGCGGCAAGACTCATGGACAGAAGGATAGTCAGACTTCGTCGGTCTCCATCAGCCGGGCGATGCGCAACCGCAGCTCCTCGGGCACCCGATCCTGCACACGCGACACGATGACCTGGCGCAGCTCGACTTCGAAATCGTAGGCACCGAGACAGGTGGTACAGGTGTCCAGATGGGCCGAAATCAGGACCCGACGGTGGTCGGTGAGTTCGCCGTCGAGAAAGCGATAGAGGACGTGGAGGGCTTCCTCGCACGGATCGGTCATACGGGTGGGATCGGTCATAAGGAGGGGTCCATCAATCGTCGCTAGCGCCATCGACGCTCGTCAAATGCCGTGACTTCGCGAACTCGTACAACTGCCGTTGTAGCGCCTTTCTTCCCCGATGCAGCCGGCTCATGACCGTTCCGATCGGAATATCGAGGATTTCCGCGATCTCTTTGTAGGAAAAGCCCTCGACATCGGACAACAGGACCGCCATGCGGAACTGCTCGGGTAGTGACTCGACGGCCTCCTTGACCTCGGCATCGGTGAACCAGTCGAGCAATTCGTCCTCGGCGCTGCGGCCGGCAGCGGCGGCTTCGAGGCCCCCGAGGCGGCGGTACAGGTAGAGATCTTCGACCTCGTCGATGTCGGTCTCGTCGGGCCGGCGCTTCTTGGACCGGTAATTGTTGATGAACGTGTTCGTCAAGATGCGGTACAGCCAAGCCCGCAAATTGGTGCCCTCTTCGAACCCGCCGTAGGCGCGGTAGGCCTTGAGATAAGTCTCCTGGACCAGGTCTTCCGCGTCGGCCGAGTTGTGGGTGAGGCGCATCGCCGCCGTGTAGAGCGCGTCCATGTACTGCATGGCCTGCTCGCTGAACTTCGTCTTGTCGGCCATCGCCGCCGATCTAATCACATCGGCGGCGAAAATCCGCCGCTACATCGTCACTTCGGCAGGCCAGAAACGAGTTGGAGCCCGAGCGGGGAGTCGAACCCCGGACCTATTCATTACGAGTGAATCGCTCTGCCGACTGAGCTACCCGGGCCACTCCGCAAAAGATAGCGGCCAACACGGCCTCTGAGGTGAGGAAATAGTGAGCTGAGCCGACCTACCGGCGAGAACCCTGGTGCCGTACCATGCGGAGGCGCCCAACTTCGGCCAGGAGACACTGCACAGGTGGTTGCCGAGACATCCGAACCATCTGCTGATCTCGAATCGGATCAAGCAGCGGCGATCGTGGCTCGCGCGCCGATCGGCGTCGCCGAACTCGACGCCAACATGAACCTGCGATGGGCCAACGATCTCTTCGCTTCGATCGCGGGTTACGGCTTCGATGCCGACCAACCGCGCTTCGCCTTCGACTTCGTGCACCCGGGCGACCAAGGTCAACTCTTCGTGCCGCCGACCGAAGGCGTCGTCGTCGCGCGCTGTCGCACGCGGCCCATCGACGGCGAGGTGCAGGGCGTGCGCATCACGCTCAAGCGATCCGACCAGCAGAACACCACCATCGTCATCGCGTTCGTCGAGCCACTCGACACACCGCAGGCGCCGATGCTCAGCGATCTCTACGAGGCCACGCGCAGTTATTCGGCACTGTTCCAGAACCTCACCGACATCGTCGCCGTGTGCGATGCCGAAGGGCACATCAAGATGGTGTTGCCCGGCACTTCTCCCGTGCTCGGATGGGATCCTCGTTCGCTCAACGAGCGCGTGCTCTGGGACTTCTGCCATCCCGACGAGATCGAACAGGCCAAGGCTGCGTTCGAGCTCATGACCCACATGCCGGGTGTGCCGATCACGCGCGAGTTCCGCATGTTGCACGCGGCCGGCACGTGGTGCTGGCTCAACCTCAAGGGTGTGAGCCTGCTCGGCGATCCACAGATCGGCAGCGTGATCCTCATCGCCAACGATGTCACCGAGCGCCGCCAAGCCGAGGCCTTGCAACGCAATCAGAGCGAGATCTTCGAGCTCATCGCCTGTCGCGCCAAGATCGAGTTGATCCTCGCCCGCATCGCGCAACTCGTCGAAGAGAACACACAGGGCGCCCGCGCCGGCATCTTCGTCCTCGACGACGACCGGCTCAAGCTGGGCATTGCCCCGCGCGTTCCCGGGCCACTCGTCGACAGCATCGTGGGCACCGGCCGCCGTCGCTGGTTCGGCGCGATCCGCAGTGCATTGATCGAACAGCGCATGACCGTCGTCGAAGACACGACGTCGAGCGAGCTGTACAACGGGCATCGACAGCTGCTCGAAGACGTGGGCATCCGCTCGTCCATCGCGGTCCCCATCGCCGACGACGACGAGTCGCTCGCCGGCGTGCTCAGCGTCTACTTCGACTCGCCGCGGTACACATCGGAAGGCGAGCGGACCGTGGCCGAAAACGCGGCGCGACTCGCGGCGATCGCGCTGCAACGACACCGCGCCGACGAACGTCTGTCGCACCTCGCACATCACGACAAGCTGACCAACTTGCCCAACCGCGCGCTGCTGCAAGAAAAGCTCGAAGAGGGCATCCGCTACGCGCGCCAGCACCGGTCGTCGGTCGCCGTGATGTTCCTCGACCTCGACAACTTCAAGATCGTCAACGACAGCTTCGGCCACGCGACGGGCGATCAGTTGTTGATCCGCTTCGCCGAGCGGTTGCGCACGCTGGTCCGACCCAACGACATCCTCGGGCGCTTCGGCGGCGACGAGTTCGTCGTGTTGCTCGAACACGTGCAAAACGCCGAAGACGCGATACCCGTCGCGGAACGATTGCTCGAAGACCTGAAGCGTCCGTTCCACATCAAGGGCCGCAACGTCTTTCTCACCGTGAGCGTCGGCATCGCAGTGTCGACCAAAGGTCGCGACTCGGGCGAGATCCTGCTGCGGAACGCCGACTCGGCGATGTACAAGGCAAAGGGGCGCGGTCGTTCGCGCATCGAGGTCTTCGCCGATGCACTCACCGAGACCGCGTCGGCCCGCTTGTTGCTCGAAGGCGACCTGCGCCAAGCCATCGAGCGAGAGCAGTTCATCCTCCATTGGCAACCGAAGATCGCGCTCGACACCGGCCGTATCGTCAGCGCCGAAGCGTTGGTGCGGTGGGCGCACCCGACACGCGGCACGCTCGAGCCCGCGGAGTTCATCCACGTCGCCGAAGAGCTCGAGATCATCGACGAGATCGGCCAATGGGTGCTCGAAGAAGCGATCCGTCAGCGGATTGCCTGGGATACCGAACACGGCGACGAAGCCCCGTGGTCGATCGCGGTCAACGTCTCCGCGTTGCAGCTCTCCGCGCCCCGTGCCGCCGAGACCGTCGCAATGGTGCTCGAACGATTCGACTGGCCGGCCGAACGACTCGTGCTCGAGCTCACCGAGAGCGTGCTCATGGACGAAGTGTCCGAGGCCGCGCCAGTGTTGCTACGACTCAAGGAGAGCGGCATCCAGATCGCGATCGACGACTTCGGCACGGGCTACTCGTCGTTGTCCTATCTCCATCGTTTTCCCGTCGATCAGGTCAAGCTCGACAAGTCGTTCGTCGACAACATCAACGCCGATGGCGAAGGCTCGCCCATTGCCCGCGCCGTCATCAACATGGCCCACGCGCTGGGCATCAGCGTCACCGCCGAAGGCGTCGAGACCATCGAGCAGGCACGCGGGCTACGGGTGCTCGGATGTGAACGAGCGCAGGGTTTCCTGTTCGGGCGCCCGGTGGCCGCCAACGAGTTCTCGGCCTTGCTGCGCAAGAAGCCCCGCTTCGTCACACTCGCCGAAGGCGTCACCGCCGCGTAACCCCCAGAGGGCGTCCCCGATGCAGGGACGCTTTTGGGTCGCACCGCCCTTCGAGGCGACTTCCGTTTGCGATCGCCTGCCGATTCTCCGGTGACGAAATGCAAGCTTCTCCGCAACGCCGGGCTGGGGTCGGTTCGTTGCAATATCGAGTCGAGAGACACGCTCGATGCTGCCAGAACCGACGGGCGCGAGGACAGGGGTCGGGTTGGGCGGAGAGCTGCGCTGAGAACGGAGATCGATTTCGGTGACACTGGGCAACTTCGTCAACGCTGGGCGCGGCCGCAGCAGGAAGCCAGGCGCTACGCGATTGCCGGCACCCGCAGCAGCAACGCTTCGAGCAGCAGGACTTCGTTCGGGTTGCGTATCAGCGCCTCGGCCGCCGCGGTGATGCGGCCGATGGCTTCGGCCATCGGCGCGGGATCGCGAGTCGTGAGCAACTGATCGCGGTAGACGCCGGCCATCGTCGCGAGGCCGAGACGTAGCTCGTCCTCGCGCAACAGCCGGGTCTCGCGCCGGTGGCGCTCATCGAGTTGCCGTCGCCGCGAGCCACGGGCACCGAACTGCTCTTCCCATGCATCGACGTCGTCGCGTTCGCGCGATTGGCGCTCGTCGAGGGGCACTTGGGCGTCGTCGATCAGCGCCCGCAGATTCGCAACGAGATCCGCGACCGTCGAGCCGGTGCCGTCGAGCCGCGACGGCACGTCGCGCCACGCGTCGCGGCGAGCGACGAATCGTTCGTCGCCCGCCAGCAGCATCGCTCGATCGACGTTGCCACCGGCGGCGGTGGCGACGAGCACTGCCCGCTCCTGGTCGACGCCCGCGGCCGTGAGGTGTTCGACGATCGCACCTTCGGGCACGGGCGGGAAGTCGATGCGGACACAACGCGACGCCACCGTCACGTGTTCGGGAGGGATCTCCTCTGACAACAGGACGAAGATCGAACTGGGCGGCGGCTCCTCGATGGTCTTCAACAATGTCGCGGCCGCCTCGGGCTCCGCGGTGTGGAATCGGTCCACGACTATCACTTTGCGCCGGCCCTCGATCGGCGAACGTGACCCCTCGGTGATGATGATGTCGGCCTCGGCACGACGCAGCGTGCGTCCTTCGGGCGCCACGATGACGAGATCGGGATGCTGCTCGTTGCGCGCCAACCGCCGATGGCGCGCGCCGTCGCCGTCCTCGTCCCCGCGGGCCAGCAACTCACCGGCGAAGATCGCCGCGGCCGCGCGCTTGCCCGCGCCTCGCGGCCCCAAGAATAGGTACGCGTGCACCGGCGCGACCGTCGCCGCCTCGAGCAACGCGGTCGCCCGCGATTGGCCGATCACGCGGGACCACACGGACTCGACCTCGGCGTTCACGCCTACAGATCTAGCCGTTCGTGCAGCAGCCAATCGATGCGGGCCGAAACTTCCTCGATCGAACCCTCGCCGTCGACCACGGCCCACCGTTTCGGGTCGGCACCGGCGAGGGAACGGAACCCATCGCGAACTCGGCGGTGGAATGCCGCCGATTCGGATTCGAGGCGATCGCGTTGCTTGCCGAGGCGGGCGTCGGCGACGTCGTCGGGTACCTCGAGCAGCAGCACCAGGTCGGCGCGGATCCCACCGGTCGCGAACTCGAGCACGCGCTCGAGTTGTTCGAGATCGAGGCCGCGCCCGAAGCCCTGGTAGGCGAGCGCCGAGTCGACGAAACGATCACACACCACATCGCGACCCGACGCGAGCGCGGGTTCGATGATGTCCCGCACGTGCTGCGCTTTGTCGGCGGCGATCAACAGCGCCTCCGCGCGCGCGTCGAGGTGGTGGGTGTCGGGGTCGAGCACGATCTGTCGCATCAGCTGACCGAGTTCGGTGGCGCCGGGCTCGAAAGTGAAGAGCGCGTCCAGGCGGGCCGCAAGAAGACGGGCTTGCGTCGACTTGCCACAGGCTTCACCGCCTTCGAAGACGATGAAGCGACCGCGATGAATCATCGGGCGTGGTCCACCATCTCGAGCTCGGACAACTCATCCCTGAGATCGATGATGACGCGGCGACGCTCGCCGGCGCGCAAGGACCACCACGACAAGGTGGCCGCGAGCAGGATGATCAAACCGGCGAGCCACAACGTCAGGCGGACGCCGGGGATGTCGATGTCGAACCCGAACGGCGCGACCCGGCCGTCCCACCAACGACTCGACAGAGTGTCGAGCGCTTCGGACAGGAATGGACCGACCGCCATCGCCAGCAACAGGCACAGCCGCACCAGCGAGTAGAGCGCGGTGAAGACCCGTCCCCGCAATGCGTCGCCGACGTTTTCGTGGAGCAACGTGAAGCCGAGCACGTAGATGGTGCCGGCACCGATGCCGATGAGCGCGACGAGCAGGACCGCGGGGGTGAGCGTCGATGTCGACGCCGCGGCGATGAGCGCGCTGCCGGCGAGCACCAGACCTCCGGTGAACAACCACTCCTTCGGCACGTACGACTGCACGAGCGTCAGCGACACCACGCCGATAGCCACACCGACGCCCAACGCGAAGGTGACCGAGCCGTAACCGGGATCGCCCGCCCCGAGCACTTCTCGCACGAAGGTCGGCCCGAGCGGGATGAGCATGCCCCCGCCGATCAAGCCGCACGCCAGACCAATGTTGACCGCCCGCACCACCGGATTGATGAAGATGAAGTGCCAGCCCTCTTTGAACTCCCGCAGGGTCGCGCCGGGATCGAATCGCCGCCCGTTGGACGCGACTACCTTGCGTTCGGCTTTGTAGATCGGAAGTCGCCACACGATGAACGCCGTGACGAGGAACGTCAGCGCGTTGAAGTAGAACGCCAATCCGAGTCGGTCGAGGTGGATTGCATTGAGCGCCGACGAATCGGCCCACCAATCGGCCATCTTGGCGAACACGATGAGCAACCCGGCGCCCAGCGGGTACGTCCCGTAGGCCGCGACCATCGACAGCGAATTCGCCGACGTGAGGTAGCCCTTGGGCACGAGATTGGGCACGCTCGCTTCCTTCGCCGGCGACCACAGCAACGTGAACACCTCGAGGACCAACGACGCCACGATCAAACCGAGCACCGAATCGACAAAGGGCAACGAGATCATCACCGCTGCCCGCGCCAGGTCGCAGGTGATCATCACCTTCTTGCGGTCCCAACGGTCGACGAGCACCCCTGCCCACGGCGCGAGGAAGAATCCGGGGGCCACGCGCGCCCCGAGCACGAGGCCGACTGCGACGCCCTCGGCCCGACTGCTCACCGCCACCGTCAGGGCGATGATGGCCATGAGCCCGAGCCAGTCGCCTGTCGCCGAGACGACCTGCGCCAGCCACAGGCGGAAGAACGCGGGGCTGCCGAAGATCCTCGACGGGCGCGCCTCGGGCGAGGAGTCGGCCGCATCGGCACCCGGAATCCACACCGGCGGATCGTCGCCGCCTGCGGCCGCAGAAGCCTCGAACGGCTGGATCATCCCCTCCACGTTAGAACGCGAAGGGGCCCATCTCCCGAATCGGTCATTCGCGGCGGATTATTTCTTGGCCGGCTTCTTCGCGGCCGTGGCCTTCGCGGCCTTGCGGGGCGCCGTCTTGGCCGCCGCCTTCGAACGCTTGGCCGCCGGGCGAGCCGCTGCTTTCTTCACCAGGCCACGGCCGCGCTTGGCCGGCCGGGGTGCCGCGGCGCGGCGCTCGGCCAGTAATTCGCAGGCCCGTTCGAGGGTCAACGTCTCGACCATGTCGCCCTTGCGCAACGACGCGTTGGTCTCTCCGTCGGTGACATAGACGCCGAAGCGACCGTCCTTGGCCACGATCGGCTTGCCGGTATCGGGATCGGCCCCGATCTCGCGTAGCGGGCCCTTGGCCTCGCCTTGGCCCCGGCGGCGCTTCGGTTCGGCCAGCACGGCCAACGCTTCGTCGAGCGTGATCGTGAACAACTGGTCCTCGCCGGCGAGGCTGCGACTGTCGTTCCCCTTCTTGACATAGGGACCGTACCGGCCGTTCTGCACCGTGATCTCTTCGTTATCGGCGGGGTCGGCGCCCAACACGCGGGGCAACGAGAGCACTTTGAGCGCCTCGTCGAGCGTGATCGTTTCGAGCGACATCGACGACAGCAGCGACGCGCTCTTCGGCTTGGTCTTGCTGCTGGGATCGGCGTGACCGAGTTGCACGTAGGGGCCGAAACGGCCGTTGCGAGCGAGCACCTCGAGGCCGGTCTCGGGATCGAGACCCACGGGCCGGTCGTCGGGCGTGTCGAGCAATTCGATGGCCTTCTCGAGGGTGAGCTCGTCGGGGGCCATGTCGTCGCGGATGCTGCGCGACTTCTCGCCGCACTGCAGGTAGGGACCGTTCTTGCCGACACGGGCGACGACGGGCTCTCCGTCCGCGGTCACACCGAGCGGGATCGTGTTGATGGCGCGCGCGTCGATCTCGCCGAGTCGGTCGTTGACCATCTCCTTGAGACCGGGGACATCGGTGAGGCCGAAGTAGAAGCGGCTCAACCACGGCACCGCTTCTTGGATGCCGTTGGCGATCTCGTCGAGATCGTCCTCCATGCGGGCGGTGAACGCGTAGTCGACCAAATTCGGGAAATGCTCTTCGAGCAAGGACACGACGCTGAACGCGGTGAGCGTCGGCACCAACGCCGAGCCCTTCTTCCACACGTAGCCACGCTCTTGGATGGTTGTCATGATCGACGCGTAGGTGGAGGGACGACCCACGCCCAACTCTTCGAGCTTCTTGACGAGTGACGCCTCGGTGAAACGCGGAGGAGGCGACGTCTCGTGACCCGCGGGTTCGAGATCCGCGACGTCGAGTGCTTCGCCGCTCACCACGTTGGGCAGACGGCGCTCGTCACTGTCACGATCGGCGTCGTCGTCGACGTCCTCGACGTAGGCGCGGCGGAAACCCGCATGGGTGATGATCGTGCCCGTAGCCGAGAACTCGGTGGCTCGGCCGGTACGGGTGTCGCCGCCGACGCGGACCACGACCGTCTCGCCGACGGCGTCGGTCATCTGCGACGCCACGGTGCGCTGCCAGATCAACTCGTAGACGCGCGCTTCGGTGGTGGCCACCTCACTGGCGACTTGCTCGGGGAGTTTGAACGACTCGCCCGCAGGGCGGATCGCCTCGTGCGCCTCTTGCGCATTCTTGACCTTGCTCGCGTAGTGACGAGGCCCATCGGGCAGGAAGTCACGGCCGTAGCGCTCGCTGATGATCGAACGCGCTGCAGCAACCGCGGAGTCGGACAGCGTCGTGCTGTCCGTTCGCATGTACGTGATGTAGCCCTTTTCGTAGAGCGATTGCGCGTAGCGCATCGCCTCACGCGACGAGAGGCGCAACTTGCGTGACGCTTCTTGCTGGAACGTCGACGTCATGAATGGCGCCGCGGGCCGGCGGCGGTAGGGCTTGGATTCGACCGAGTTGACCGAGAAGTTGGTATCGGCGAGATCGTCGAGCAACGCCGACGACTCGGGCTCGTCGAGCACGATGACGTCGCCCGATTTGGTCTTGCCTTGCGAGTCGAAGTCACGTCCTGTTGCGATGCGCTTGCCATCGAGACCGGTGAGTGTCGCCCCGAACGAACGCGGCTCGCCTTCGTCGAGGTCGCCGATCTTGTGGAACGTCGCGCTCAGGTCCCAATAACGCGCGCTCACGAAACGCATACGCTCTCGTTCGCGCTCGACGACGACGCGCGTCGCGACGCTCTGCACGCGTCCGGCCGACAACCGAGGCATCACTTTCTTCCACAGGACGGGCGACACCTCGTATCCGTAGAGCCGATCGAGCATGCGTCGCGCTTCTTGCGCGTCGACCAGACGTCGATCGAGCTCGCGAGGATTGTCGATGGCTTCGAGAATGGCCTTCTTGGTGATCTCGTGGAACACCATGCGTTTGACCGGCACGCGCGGATGGAGCACTTCGAGGAGATGCCACGCGATGGCTTCGCCCTCGCGATCCTCATCGGTGGCGAGATAGATCTCGTCGACGTCCTTTACCAACGACCGCAACTTCTTGATCTGATCCTTGCGATCCGAAGAGATCACATAGAGCGGCTTGAAGTCGTTGTCGACGTCGATGCCGAGCCTGGCCCACGACTCGTTCTTGTACGCCGCGGGCACGTCTGCGGCATTGCGCGGAAGGTCACGAACGTGGCCGATCGAGGACTCGACGACGTAGTCCGATCCCAGATAGCCGGCGATGGTTTTCGCCTTGGCCGGCGACTCGACGATGACAAGGGCGGTAGGCACGGTTCCCGACGGTAGGTACTGGAGCGGGCCGACTGTCAAGCCGCGCTGATGGATGCAGGTGTCCGAGGCACCCTAGGCCACTCCATTACAAACCACTCCATGTGGTCGAAACCACTACTCCAAGTAGCGGATACCGCCGTCGGACGCTTCGAGGACGGCCAACGCGGCCTCGTGGAGGCGTTGGTGGAGATCGCGAAATCGTTCCGTCTCGGGGTCGGCCTCGCGGCTGTCGTGCGGGGTCACCTGGGATGGGTGCTGTCCGCTCGGCTCGTGGGTGAGTTGCTCGAAAGCGGCGTCCCAGTCGGTTTGTTCGGCGCGCAATTTGAGCCGCATCACCGGTGCCTGCACGAGGGCGCGGTCGAGATCGTTGACGATCGACAGCACCACATCGGTGCTCGTGCGCACGCCCGGCAGCGCCAACAATCGCAACGCCTGCAACTTGCGCATCGCCAGCGCCGCGATCATCACCGGGTCGGACATTTCGCGCACGACGGCATCGATGTCGCTCAAGTCGAGCGAGACGAAGCTGGGCACGCGGAACCAACGACGGAGGGTCTCGAAGAGCTCTTCGGTGACCGAGTGCAGCGCCAGGAGCGCGTCGGGTTTGAGGATCACCTCGGGCCCCGACCCCGCTGTGTCGTCGGTCATGGACTCACGCTACGCGTCGGGGAGTTCCTCGGCCGAATCGCGCAGGCCGAATACGGAGACCAGCTCGGTCAGCTCGAATATCCGGCGGAGACGGGGCTCTGGGCAGATCACCACCAGTTCACCATCGTGGGTACGCACCCGTTTGAGCGCGGCGATGAGCGTGCCGAGGCCCGTCGAATCGACGAAGTCGGCGGCCGTGAGATCTACCGCGACGAGGCGTACGCCGGTGGACAGCAGCTGGATGACGAGCTGGCGCAGCGTCGGAGCCGTCGCCATGTCGAGATCGCCCGTGATGTCGACAACGGTCCACCCGCGATGTCGACGCACCTCCATAGGGCCGACACCATACGCTCTTGTCGTGGCCGCGACCGTCTCGTTCGACACCGCTGCGCTCGACGGCGTGTCGCCCACGGTCGTCCCGAGGTCGTCGCTCGACGATCTACTGGCCGAGCTGGTCGACGACGGCCGTGTCATCCACGTCGAACGATCGGCCGCACGCGCCGCCCGCATGGCGCAGTTGACGGTCGCGCTGCCCGAGGCCATCGCCAGCCGTTGCCCCCCGACGATGTGGTCGCACCAGGCCGCGGCCGTCGATCTCGTGCGCGCCGGCCGATCGGTCGTCGTGGCGACCGGCACGGCCTCGGGTAAGTCGCTGTGTTACCAGCTGCCGATCGCCGAAGCCGTGGGAGATCGAATTCGGCAAGGCACCGCGCTCGTCATCGGGCCGACCAAGGCACTGGCCCACGACCAGTTGCGCGCGCTGTCGGCGTTCGACTTCCCCGGTCTCGTCGCCGCCACCTACGACGGCGACTCGACCACCGAGGAACGCGCCTGGGTGCGCAGCCGTGCCAACGTCGTGTTCACGAACCCCGAGATGATGCACGCCGGGCTGCTACCCAACCACCAACGCTGGGCGCCGTTCCTGGGGCGGCTGCGTTACGTCGTGGTCGACGAACTGCACGCGCTGCGGGGCGTGTTCGGCACGCACGCCGCCCATGTCTTACGCCGGTTGCGACGAGTGTGCGACATCTATGGCGCCCGGCCCACGTTCGTGTTCTCCTCGGCGACCATCGGTGACCCGGCGCAGCTCGCCTCGGATCTCTGCGGGCTCCCCGTGCTCGCGGTCACCGACGACGGGTCGCCCCGTGGCCCCCGCACGTTCGCGCTGCTCAACCCTCCCCTGCTCGACGTCGACCACGGCGTGCGCACGTCCACCAACTCCGAAGCCGCGGCAGTGTCGGCCAAGTTGATCGAGCTCGGGCTGCGCACGATCACGTTCTGTCGCAGTCGCAAGGCCACCGAGTTCGTGGCCGCCGACATTCGCTCGAGGCTGCCCGCCGACCTGTCCGGTCGCATCCGCTCGTACCGGGCCGGCTATCTCACCGCCGAACGTCGCGAGATCGAAGACGAGCTCGCGCGCGGCGACGCCGCCGGTATCGTCGCTACCACCGCGCTCGAATTGGGGGTCGACATCGGCGGCGTCGACGCGTGCGTCTTGTCTGGTTTTCCCGGAACGATCGCATCGATGTGGCAACAGGCGGGGCGCGCCGGTCGCGGCCAACGACCGAGTGTCACCGTGCTCGTCGCCGGCGAAGATCAGCTCGACCAATGGCTCATGGCGCATCCGCACGAGCTCTTCACCCGACCGCCCGAGCCGGCGGTGATCAATCCGTCGAACGCGTTCATCCTCGACCCTCACGTTGCCTGCGCGGCCTACGAAAAGCCGCTCACCTATGACGATGCGCGCTATTGGTCCGACGACCTCGAAGACAGCGTCCGCGAGCTCGTGCAGAACGATCAGTTGCGCCTACGCAGCCGCATGCGCCGCCGGAACAAGACCGAACCGACCGCGGTGTGGGCGGGCAAGGGCGTGCCTGCACCCAAGGTCGGGCTGCGCACCGGCACCAACGGTGAGTTCCGCATCGTGCTCGACGACGACACGCTGGTCGGCACCGTCGATCAAGGTCGCGCGTACGGTCTCGTGCATCCCGGCGCGGTGTACCTGCACCAAGGGCGGGCCTATCGCGTAAACGAGCTCGATCTCGATCACCGGCGCGCCATCGTCGAGGCCTATGACGCGGACGAGTACACGCAAGCCCGCAGCGAGACTTCGATCAGGGTCTTGCGCAGCGAGCGCACGCGCGCCATCGGCCGTTCGTGCTTGCATCTGGGTGCCGTAGAGGTCACGACGCGAGTCGTCGGCTACCAACGCCGCGACGGACGCAGCCGCCGCATCATCGCGAATGAGGCGCTCGACCTCCCCCCCTCTGTGCTCACGACGCGATCGTTCTGGTACGTCGTCGGTACCGACGTGCTCGCCGACGCCGGTGTCGATCGCGATGCCATCGCCGGCACGCTGCACGCCACCGAACACGCGGCCATCGGCCTGCTGCCGCTGTTCACGATCTGCGATCGATGGGACGTCGGCGGCGTCTCGATCGCCCACCACCAGGACACCGACGCGCCCACCGTGTTCGTCTACGACGGCTACCCCGGCGGCGCCGGTATCGCAGAGCTCGGATACTCCGCGGCGGACCGCCATCTCGCGGCAACGCTCGAAGTGATCACCGCCTGTTCGTGTGTGGCCGGCTGTCCTTCATGTGTCCAATCCCCCAAATGTGGCAACGGCAACGAGCCCCTCGACAAGGTCGGCTCAGCCGCGCTGTTGCGCGCTGTGCTCAGCCCTCCGCTCGCATCGTGAGCTGATCGCGCAGCACGACGGCTGGCGCGAGCGCGCCCACCACCGGGACGTCGGTCGGGCAGCGGTACGTCACGCCAACTGTCACCCAATCACCGGCACGCGCAATGACCACAGTGAGTCGGGAGGACGCGAGGCCCGACCCTTCGCTCGCGGCTCGACGAACCGAGTCGTCGTCGAGGCCGACCGACGCCGCGCGCGTCGCGCTGCGCGCGGCATGGGTCAGGCGAACCGCGTCGCGCCCGACGAGGCCCACCTGAACCACGATGAGGACGAGGGTGAGAACCAGGGGCAAGACGAGGGCCAGCTCGACAGTCGCCTGCCCCCGGCCATAGCGGGCACTACTCGACGCGCGACGTGATCTCATTGAAGACTCGATCGAACAGTGCGCCGATCTTGCCGCTCTGCGCCGCCCATGCCGTGACCGCCAGCGCCACTGCGGCGACACCAAGCAACAGCAACACGTACTCGGTGACCGCCTGACCGCGCTCGCCGCGACGTAGGGCCGGGGTTCGCGATCGTGTCGCGAGCGATGATGCCAGCGCGTACGCGTACGCGCGTTGAATGATGATGACCATGGCAGTGTTCTCCGATTCTCGAAGACGGATGTGGGAGGGGAAGCCAGATCGTCAAGTGGCCGGTGTGAGCCCCCTCACAACGGTCAGCACGAATGGAGCGACGGTGAGCAGCGCGAACGCGGGGAGACAACAGAACACCAGCGGGAACAACAATTGCACCGGCAGCCGACGTGCCCTCTCTTCGAGAGCACGCCGTTGCGCCAAGCGGATCTCGATGGCCGCCCGCTCGAGCGCCGGCACCACCGGCGTGCCATAGCGGGCGGCCATCGTGAGTGCGCTCGACAATGGGCGAACGATCTCGCCGACACGCACGGGAAGGTCCGCGAGCACGTCGCTCAGCCGAGCGCCTTCGTCGATCTCGGCCAGCGCATCGGCGAAGGCCCGGCCGAGAGGGCCGCTCGTGTGCGTCGTCACCAGACGAAACGCGGAGGCGACCGTGAGGCCTGCGCCACACGCCAACGCGAACAGGTCGACCACGTCGGCAACCGCGAACGGGTCGATCAAGGCCGCACGCCGGAGACCGATCATCGTGCCCTCCTCGACAGTCGTCGGATCCAACCGAGGCCCGCGAGCTCGAGCGCGAGGCCCGCGACCACGCACAGTTGGCCGGTGCCGGACTGCACCACTGCAGTAGCCATCGACGGGTCGACCGCGGCGATCACCAATGCGAACGCAAACGGCGCCGCGCCGATCACGAGCGCGGAAGCACGCGCCTGCGCGGCCATGACTTCGGCTTCGCGTCGAGCGGATGCTCGTGCCCGCAGCGACGACGCCAATGCGTCGAACGTGTGCGCCGCGCCACCACCGAGAGTGTGCGCGATCACCATCGCTGCCGCGACCATCTGTCGAGCAGGCGAGCTCGACGCACGCGCCCAGTCGGCGAACGATTCTGCCAGCGGACGACCTTGATCGGCGCCCGCCAGCACCACTGCCAGCTCACGTCGCAACGATTCGTCGAGCCCTGCGCTCGCCTCCCGCAACGCGACAGAGAGTGAACTGCCGCTGCGCAGAAAACGCGCAACCGACTCGAGCAACTCAGGCAGATCGCGATCGTGGTCGTCGCGCCGAAAGGCGATCATCGGCCGAGCCTGCCGGCGTCGTCAGGAAGCGTCTGACCCACGAGCGAGCGAGCGAGCCAACCGGTCGGCGACGAATCGATTCTTGCGACATCGACGACCCGGCGGCGCCCACTGTCACCTCGTTCGACGTGGATGACCAGATCGATCGACGAACCGATCTGCTGGCGTATGGCATCGAGAGGCAACCCGCTGCCTGCGACCAGGACCATCGTCTCGATGCGGCGCAGCGCGTCGACAACGCTGTTGGCGTGACACGTTGACATCGAGCCGTCGTGGCCGGTGTTCATCGCCTGCACCATGTCGAACGCTTCGCCGCCGCGAACTTCGCCGACGATGAGACGGTCGGGTCGCATGCGCAGGGCGTTGCGCACCAACTCGCGCTGGTCGATCGCACCCGCGCCCTCTGCGTTTGCCGGGCGCACCTCGAGTCGCACGACATGGGGCAGGCGCAGCCGCAACTCCGCGGCGTCTTCGATCGTGATGATGCGCTCGCCGGGATCGACACGACCGGCCAGCGCGTTGAGCAATGTGGTCTTGCCCGCGCTCGTGGCGCCGCTCACCAACAGATTGCGGCGATCGTCGATCGCGTTGTGCAGCACATCGACGATGGGCGCATCGGCGAAGTCCTCGAGCACGACATCGACGGGACGAAACCGGCGAATGGTGAGATGAGGGCCATCGATCGCGACCGGTGGCACCACGACGTGCACCCGTGACCCGTCGGCGAGACGACCGTCGGCGAACGGCGACGAGCGGTCGACCCGACGACCCAACGGCCCCAGCACGCGCTCGATCAGAGCTTCGACCTCGACTGCCGACAGGCGGGACTCGGTGGCGAATAGCGTGCCGGCGCGCTCTACCCACACGGCACCAGAGCCGTTGACCATGACTTCGCTGACGTGCGCGTCGGCGAGAAGATCTTGCAGTGGTCCCAATGCGGACGCTCTTGACGACATCGCGCGCGCTCGCTGTTGTCCGTCCCCAGGAATGGGGGGTGGGTCGAAGCCACAGCCGGTGGCGAGCGCAGATCGTGCTGCGTGGTGGTCACACTACCGAGGGGCAGTGACAGTGGCAATGGCTATCGTGAACGCGTGCAGGCTGCCTTTTTCGACCTCGACAAGACGGTGATCGCGAAAGCAGCGCTGATGGCGTTCAGCCGGCCGCTGCACGATGCGGGCTATATCTCGCGGTGGCTCGTGCTTCGTTCGCTCTACGGGCAGTTGGTGTTCCGCTACTTCGGCGCCGACGAAGCGCGCATGAAGAAGATCCGCGAGGCATCGCTTCGTCTCTCGAAGGGTTGGGACCAGGCAAAGGTCACGGCGTTGGTGCGCGAGACGCTCACCGAGGTCATCGAACCCATCGTCTACGAACAGGCACTCGATCTCATCGACAGCCATCGAGCCGCGGGCCATCGCATCTTCATCGTGTCGGCGTCACCAGCCGAGATCGTCACGCCGCTCGCGCAATACCTCGGTGTCGACAGCACGATCTCGACTCGCCCGGAGATCGACAGCGACGGTCGCTACACGGGCAGGGTCGAGTTCTACGCCTACGGCCCCTACAAAGCCGTCGCCATGCGAGAACTGGCGATCACAGAGGGCATCGACCTCGCCGAGTCCTTCGCCTACTCCGATTCGATCACCGACTTGCCGATGCTCGAGGCCGTCGGCCATCCGGTGGCAGTGAACCCCGACCGCGATTTGCGCCGCATCGCGCTCGAGCGCGGCTGGGAGATTCGCGTCTTCGAATCGACCGTGGCGCTCAAGACGCGCCGCCACGTGCGGCCCGTGCACATCGGCAGCGGCACTGTCGCGATCGCCGGGTTGGCTGCGGCGACGTGGTGGTACCTGCGACGCGACAAACAACCTCGCCGATTTGCGAGCTGGCGTTAGTTTTCAGAACCGCAGGCGGGTTCGAAAAAGCTCAGGCGGTGCGGAGCTTCTTCGCGGCGACAGCCAGCAACCCACCGAGCGCCAAGAGGAGAATCAGTTTCTTCATGCCGGGGATTGTAGGCACCCCGGCTGGTGAGATGTCGGAACTGGCCCTGACGAGACGTTCGCGAAACCGCTCGGCTGAGGCCCTGCGCCGACGCCGATGGGTTCGGGCGCGGTCGTCGCCCAGTCCATTGCCACACAGGAAGCCGTCAGGAGAGCTCGATCACAGAGGTGGCGGAGGTGGACGGGAATCGAATTGGCTCAGAGTAATGTTGGCCGGTGTTGTCGAGTGTCTATCTGCCCTGGTCAGAGGGCAATCAGCACAATCCACAGCCTGTGGAGTACTGCCCTATTTGGTCCTGTTTTGAATTTTCTGTGACCAATCTGTGACCAGCAGACGCCTTCCGCGCGGCGACTCACCGGGCCTACCCTCCAGGGATGTGGGCGAGCCGGCGCATCGGACTGAACAGAATCTGACTGACGATGAGAGTTCGCGCCTCGACGCGGCCCACCGCGCTCTCGACGATGCGGTCGCCGCGTATGCACGGTTCGAGGGCGGCGTCCTCGAGTCTGGGCGGCAGATCCCCGTGGCGAACGCAGATGACGTGCGCTCCGCTCAGGAGGCCATAGAGGTCGCAGAGGACCGGCTGTGGCAGCTCCGCGAGGAACTCCTCGGATGGACGCGGCCGCCATGGGCACCGAGGGCTGCGCTTGTTGCCGATTGGTTCTCGGAGGAGGACACCATCTACGACGACCAGCCCGAGGCGACCGCGTCGTAGATGAATCCGCCGAGGCGAGGCGACATCGTGCTCGTCCCATTCCCCTACTCCGACCCGCGCGGCCTGAAGCGACGACCAGCCTGCGTCGTGTCCGCGGACGAATACCAACGCGGGCCGGACATCATCGTGGCCATGGTGACGAGCCAGGGGGCGAGCCAGCACTCCCCCGGGCTCGGCGATGTTGTCGTAGCCGACTGGCAGGCGTGCGGGCTACGTGCACCATCGACAGTTCGAACTGGCCGACTACTCGTTCTCGAACCACGCCTCATCCAGTCGACGCTCGGGCAACTCTCGGCGACCACGTTGAGTGAAGTCGACAAGGCCCTGAAGCAGTCTTTGGCTTGTCCTGACCTCCCGCACGGGCACCATCGCGATCGTTGACGCGACTGCGTTCAGTCACCTGTGAGGTTCTCGTTTCGGCATGTGCCGCAATCCGGTCGGATCCCATTCACCTCGTCACCTCGCCTAGCGCCAGCCAGGTAGGCGATTCAGCCGTCGTGACCCTTCCACCGCGGTTCGTCGAAGGAGACCGCGGCGCGGCGCTCAGGAAACACAATGACGTCCGCACGCGAACGATCCCGAGCGAGTCGCCCCAAGATTCGTCGCCACAACGTCCAGCGTGACGCTTCGTGACGACTCGATGGCGCAGGCGGTGCCGCCTCTGCCGAGATGAGAGCATCTGCCAGCCCATTGGTCAACAGAGCTACAACGCCTGCGACGTCCTTCGCGGCCACGCGGGTCGCGGCGACACAAACATCGCGGTTCCAGTGACTCACCACAAAGGCGGAGTGCTCAGAATGCCACGTGACGCGCAGGAACATTCCGTCTCTGCGCAGGTCCTCGATGAAGACCCGGCGAGGAAAGTCTTGCGGCTCCGCCACACCAACAGTGTGCAGGACGTACTCGATCTTGTCGATAGCCCCCTGACTGGACTTCTCGGGAGCCCGCGGCCGCCGATCGGCGCGTTGGTCCAAACCGTCATTCCACGCGCGGGCGTAGGTGGTATCGCCGCCGAAGAATTCCAGTGCTGCTTGAGACGGGAAGGCCGGGGCCATCCTTCGAGCCAATGCGCGAGGCGTGGCGGCGCGAGCGCGTCGCTGTGCGGAGTCGCTTCCACGACAGCGAGCGATCGAACGAGATCAACTGCACCGATGGACACGCCAGTCAAAAGCCAACACGCCACCACGCCGGAAGACCCAGAATCACCGTCGACACGCCCGGTGCGACTACCGCGGTCCGAGTTGATCGTTGATCATTGCGAGGACCTCGCCCGACGCGTCGCTGTAGTGCAGCGGCGGGAGGAAGGGATGCGGGTCGTAGTGCACGCTCAGCTGCACTGCTTCTGCCACTGCAGCGCCGGCGAGCCTTCCGGTCAAGGCAAGTGCCATGTCGATACCAGCGGTCACTCCCCCGCAGGTCATAACGGACCCATCCTCGACTACACGCTCGTCGACATACTGGGCCCCATACGAAGCGAGGAACTCGCGCGCTCGCCAATGGGTCGTGGCGCGGCGTCCCTTCAGCAGTCCCGCAGCGCCGAGGATCAACGCCCCCGTGCAAACGGACACCGTCCATTGTGCTGAGCCATGAACGGTGTGTACCCAGTCGAGGAGCCTCGCGTTCTTTGTCTGGCTCGCAATCGTGCGACCCCCGCCGGGCACAACTAGCACGTCCGGACGTTGAAGCTGATCGATGTCAATCGTGGCTACCAGGTGCATTCCGCCCTCAGCTCGCTTCGGTCCCGCGCCGTCGCCCACCGTCTGCACCTCAACTCCGGGAATGCGATTGAGTACGTCGTACGGACCGACCGCATCGAGCGCAGTCATCCCATCGAACAAGTAAAAGGCGATCAACACCAATGCCCCTCCTCATCGCCACGGCGCAAGCATCATCTCGCGGACCACAGGCAGCGTTGGACGACACGCCCGCCAGAAGCACACCGTCTCGGCGGATATCGTAATTGAGATCTGGTAGCCGTCGACGCTTGCACGCATCGAGGCGGCGGGGAGCTATTCATCCACGCGAAACGGATCAAACCTCTCGTACGGGCAGACTCAAGGGACA
>DATLFA010000002.1:0-38271 GCA_035525225.1 Acidimicrobiales bacterium | reverse complement strand
TTACGAACTCATCGACGCCGCCTTCGAGTGGCATCACGCCGGCCTGTCGTTGCCATTCGGTCGTGACGACCGCATCACCACCGTCGGCGCGACCTTCACCACCGTGCCCGTCCCCGACCGCTGCTGGACCGAGTCCGACCTGATGGCGTTCTGGCACAACTACTACCGGTCGGTCGGCTGGCCGACGCTCGACTGCGTCGACAATCCCGTCGTGCAACTCGTGATCGCGGACGAGATGGGCCGCTTCCCATGGGACGAGGGATGCGACGCCGGCCTCCTCGGGCGCCAACCGATCATCGAAGACGACGACTCGGCGTGGCCGCGGTGGAACCGCGCGGTGCGACGATCGACCCAACGAAACCGCAGGCGCAGAGGCCGCCGGTGATCACCGCCCCGAGAACAACCGCGTCGGCGAGGGATTAACGTTGCGCGAGATCGAGCGAAAGGCGTCCTTCATGACCCACGGAAACGCACTGGCCATACGGCAGAGCCTCGACTATCCGATCGTCGACTCCGACGGCCACGTGTTGGAGGTGATGCCAGTCTTCGTCGAGTACCTGCGCGAAACGGCGAGCCCGCATGTCGCCGAGTCGTTCGCCTCGTCGATGCCGTACCAGCGATTCTCGTCGCCGTGGCTCGTCACGCCCGAGCAACGCCGCCACCACTGGACGAGCCAGAGCAACCTGTGGGGCTGGCCCACGAAGAACACGCTCGACCGGGCGACCGCCACGATCCCCGGCCTCTATGCGACACGTATGGACGATCTCGGTATCGACTACAGCCTCTTGTATCCGAGCGCCGGCCTCTTCGTCGTGACGATCTCTGACCCGGAGATGCGCGAAGAAGTGGTGCGCGCCTACAACCGCTTCGTCATCGAGCTCATGCACCCCTATGCCGATCGCATGTCCGCGGTTGCCTCGATACCCATGCACACCCCCGAGGAAGCCATCCGCCATCTCGACTACGCCGTCGGTGAGCTCGGCCACAAGGTCGTGTGCATGCAGGGCTGGGTCGACCGGCCAATCCCCGCCGCGCTCGAACGGGCACCGGGGCTGGCCGAGTACGGCACACGGCTCGACTACTTCGGCCTCGACAGCGAGTACGACTATGACCAGGTGTGGGCGAAGTGCGTCGAGCTCAAGGTCGCACCGACGTTCCACTCGTCATCGGGCCTGCGCGCCGGGCGTTCCGTCACCAACTACACCCAGAACCACATCGGGTCGATCGCGCAGGCGCAAGAGGGTCTGGCCAAGTCGCTCTTCTTCGGTGGTGTCACGCGGCGGTTCCCGTCGCTCAACTTCGGCTTCCTCGAGTGCGGCGCGGCGTGGGCCTGCTCGCTGTTCTCCGACATCGTCGGCCACTACGAGAAGCGATCGTTGTCCGCGATGGAGTATGTCGACCCGAAGAACCTCGACGTCGACAAATTGATGCAGTACTTCGAGGACTACGCCGACCCGTTCACGAAGAAGCACATCGACGCGGCGCGCGGGTACTACACCCGCGACTTCTTCCCGCTGCCCGAAAAAGACGACTTCTGGAAGACGGGCATCACCGACGTCCACGAGGTCATCGACTTGTTCGCGAACCGCTTCTACATCGGCTGCGAAGCCGACGATCGTTCGGTGGCGTGGGCGTTCAACCGCAAGATCAATCCGTTCGGTACGGCCATCCGGGCGATGTTCGGGTCCGACGTCGGCCACTGGGACGTGATCGACGTGGGCGATGTGGTCGTCGAGGCGCAGGAACTCGTCGACGAGGATCTCATCACGGCGCAAGACTTCAAGGAGTTCATGTTCTGGAACCCCGTCGAACTGCACGCCCGCGTCAATCCCGACTTCTTCAAGGGCACACGCGTCGAAGTAGCAGTCGACAATTTCATTCGAGAAGGCCGGGGCTGACGATCACACCTTGACGTCGCAGAACGGCTCGTCGTCGGGGCGACAGACATTGCCGTCGAGCGCGCGCCCGCACCCTGGGCAGAGGTAGCGCCGGAACACGAGCGCTTGGCCGGTCTCGCGCTGCGGCGACGTGAACAACTCGGAGATCTCGGTCAAGTCGAGGTCGAGCTCGCGGCAACCCAGACGGTACGTGCGCGATGCCGCGCCGAGCAGCTGACCACACGCCACGCAGGCGAAGACCTGGGCGCCCTCGACCGTCGTCAACGCCACACCCTCGATGACCCTGACCGTGCGGTCACTGGCCGGCACCGCGCCGGCGGAAGGTACTCGCGCGGGGCGGGCGTCGGCGAGCCGCTGCGCGCGGAGGTCGTCACGGCGAGCGGTCGTCGCGGAGAGATCGCCGACGATCACGCCGTAGATCTCTTCGGCCTCGTTGACGCGGACTCGCCCGTCGAGCAGATCGGCCTCGACGAGGTGAGGATCGCGTTCGAGGGGATCCCCCCAACCGGCGCCGGGGTTGGCCACGAGCTCGAACGCGTCGTGGATCCCCAGCCGGTTGTCGTACTTCTTCGGCGGGGCGAGATCGCCGTGCGGCGCCATCTTGCGCAACTCGACCGGGTCGCCCGGCACGCGGCCATCGCCGAACCATTGTTGGATGTCGGTGTCGGTCGCGTGCCAATGATGTCCCGAGGTCGCCGGATACCCGCCGCACAGACCGAGGCCCGTCGTGACGCTCTTGAGCAGCCCACCCGAACCGATGAACGACTCGTCGGTCTTGTGCCCCACCCACGCCGTCGCCAACGTGACGCCGCCGCGCCAGCGGCCGTGGCCACCGGAATAGGGCAACTCGCGCCGGTAGACGAACAAGAAAGGAATGACCTGCTCGAACCGCTCGACATCGGAGAACTTGCCCCCGACGCCGGTGATGCGCCCGCCGAAGTCGATGCCGTCGCGGTGGCTGAACGCGCCGATGCCGCCGGCGAGCGTGTCGAGCGTCGTGTCGGCGTAGCGGTTGCCGTACTGATCGACTCCGAACATCGAGTTGTTCGACAACGAGTGACCCGACGTCGTCGCGAACGCGTGCCTCGAGAGCTCGGCATCGCCGCTGAGCATCTTGCCGCCGAGACAGTGCGCCTGATTGATGGCGATGAGCGAGCCCATCGACGTGCTCACCGCCGACGGATGCGACGCGGTGGTGATGGCGCCGGCCGTGAGGTCGAAATCGATCTGGCGCAGTACGCCGGCGGCGCAGAGGTACTGGTCGTACGCGATGGTCGGCAGCAGCCCGTTGAGCACCGCCGCACGGAAGACGCCGGGCGCGGTGTTGAACGAACCGACGGCCGGATCGGTGCCTTCGTTGGACACGAGCAGCCGGTCGCCCTTCTTGTCGAAGGTCATGCACACGCGGTACAGCTTGCGGTCGTGTTGTGTCGCGCCAGCCACATAGCGCTCGTCACGCCAAGTGGCGTCGGGCAGGCCCCGCAGACGATCGCCGACCGTCGACGACGTGTCGTCGATCATCTTGCGCATGACACCTTTGACCGTCGTCGCGCCATAACGGTCGATGATCTCGAAGAACCGCCGGCGAGCCGTGTTGTAGCCCGCGACCTGTGAGTTGAGCTCGAGGGTCATCAGCTCGGGTAGTCGTGAACGACGCGTCCACGCGTCGACCACGTCCTCGCGCATGACGCCGCCCTCGACCAGCTTGATCGGCGGCATGAAGGTCGGCTCGGTGTAGACATCGACCGCGTCTTGCACCATGCCACCGGGCTGCGCACCACCGACCTCGCGTTGGTGGATGCAATTGAAGATCCAGGCGAAAAGCTTGCCGTCGACAAAGACCGGACCGAAGACCGCCGTGTCCATCTGATGGTTCGATCCCACCCATGGATCGTCCTGCAAGAAGAGGTCGCCATCGCGGATGCCGACGTTCATCGACCGGTGCTCGAGCGTCCACTTGATGACCTCATCCGCGAAGCCGGCGAAGAACATCGAGAACGTGCTGAACGTGACCGCGTCGCCGAGCTCGGTCGCGATCGCGCAGTTGAAGTCGTAACCCTCGACGACGATATTCGAGCCGGACACCCGGCGAATCGTCTCACCATGGTCGGAGTTGAGATTCCACAACTTGGAACGCACCACTTCTTCGGTGATCACATCGAAGCTACGGTCCTCGTCGATGTGGAACGGCAACGACGGGTCGATGACGAGCGTCTCGGGCGGGATGTAGCCGTACTTGAAGCTGTGACGGCGCCGGGCACGCTCGTTGGCGAGGCTCGGTCGTTCGGCGAGCGTCATGGTTGATCCTCCAGAGTGAGCACGATGTTGCCGAAGTCGTCGAGGTACAACGCCTGCCCGGGACGCACAGCGATCGTGGTGTGGGGATATTCGACGATGGTGGGCCCGCGTAGGCGCACCCACGGCGCCAACTGCGGGCCCCAGTACACGGGTGTCGAGGTGCGCGCGGAGAGCTCGCGCCAATACACCGGTCGTTCGTGGTCGACCGCCGCCGGTGCCGCGGGGTGTTCGGCTTTGGCGATCGGCAACAGCGGCTCGAGTCCCCGCACCGTGACGCGAACGGCGCTGATCATCGCGCCGGCCTCGGTGTAGCCCGAGCCCGGCCCGAAGCGGGCGTCGTAGGTCTGATGGAACGCCTCGAGCAACGCCGCGACGAACGTGTCATCGACCTCGCCCGCGGGCAGCTCGGTCTCGACCTCATACACCTGCAGCGGATATTTCATGTCGGCCCGGCGCACCAGCTCTATGTCGCCCATCTCATGGTCGCGTGCATATACGAGCGCGCGGGCCTCGAGCCCGGCGATCGTCGCCGACAGCTGATCGAGGTCGAACGGAGTGCGCAGGAATATGTTGGCCTGGAACGTGCGCGTCGGCGGCAGCAACGCCAGCCCGTAGGCCGACCA
Source organism: Acidimicrobiales bacterium (assembly GCA_035525225.1). Taxonomy (GTDB): domain Bacteria; phylum Actinomycetota; class Acidimicrobiia; order Acidimicrobiales; family WLNW01; genus DATLFA01. The sequence continues at coordinate 33,452 of DATLFA010000002.1, read as the reverse complement.
CACCGAAGCCGTGTTGTTCAACGGGAACACCACTTCGCGAACGCCGATGCCGCGACCGAACAGCCCGGCATGCGCACCACTCGCACCACCGAACCCCCAGAGCACGAACGAGCGCGGATCATGACCGCGTTGTACGGTCGCCCGCCGGATGAGATCTTCCATGCGCGTGTCGATGATCTCGACGATGCCCGCCGCGCACTGCAACTCGTCGAGGCCCAACCGCTCGCCCAGCAACGCGACACCGCGCCGCGCCGCATCGACGTCGAGCACGAGCCCGTCGGCCAACGGCCGGTCGGGATTCAAGATGCCGAGCACGAGATCGGCATCGGTCACCGTGACCTCGGTACCACCGCGCCCGTAACAGATCGGGCCAGGCGTGGCGCCCGCGCTCTGCGGTCCGACACGTAGTCGATCGGTGGTCGGGTTGATCCACGCGATACTGCCGCCGCCCGCGCCGATCGACTCGACATCGACCTTGCGCACGTACACCAATTGGCGGACGAGCTCGCTCTCTTCGCGGTAGGAGACCCGCGAGCCTTCGATCGTCGCGACATCGAGCGTGGTGCCGCCCATGTCCGCGACGACGATGTTGCGAAAACCCATCTGCGCGCCGGCGAGCGCCGAGCCCACGACACCGGCGACGGGCCCCGATTGGACGGTCATGATCGGGAACTGCTTCGCGACCCCGGCCGGCACGAGACCGCCTTCGACTTGTCCGAAGAGCACCTCACCGGGAAAGCCGCGCTGGATCGCTCCCTCGGTGATGCGATCGATGTAGCGCACCATCAAGGGGCCGAGTTGCGCGTTCATCGTCGTTGCGGTGGCCCGCCCGTATTCGCCGATACGCGGCGCAACTTCGTGGCTGCACGACACGAACAGCGACGGGCAGCGGGCACGCACGATGCGCGCCGCGTGCTTTTCGTGCGCGGGGTTCACGAAGCCCCATAGGAACGAGATCGCGACGGCTTCGATGCCGAGCGGCTCGAACTGGTCGATGGCACGGTGCAGATCGTCGTCGGAGATCGCAACGACCACCGCGCCACCGTGATCGACGCGTTCTGTGATCTCGAAAACTTGTTGGCGAGGGACCACTGGCGGCGGCTTGCTGCTGGCTTGATAGTCGAGCAATTCTTCGATCGACGCGCCCAGCATGCGGCCCTGCCCGGCCATCGTCCTAATCGTGTCGCCGTGACCTTTGGTCGCGAACAGCGCGGCCGTCGACACCGTGCCCGTAACCAGTGCGTTGATACCGATCGTCGTGCCGTGCGCCAGCTTCGTGGTCGCCCCGAGCAACTCGCTCTCGTCGAGCCCGAGGCTCTCCGCGCCCGCGGCGATGGCACGGAAGAACCCGATCGAGAAGTCGTGCGGTGTGCTCGATGCCTTTCCCGACGCGATCGAGCCATCGGGCGCGACGATCACCGCGTCGGTGAAGGTGCCGCCGATGTCGACACCGACGCAGTGACCCATCGAACTCTCCCCCGCTCGGGCCCGGAACTGGTTGGTAGGTTACGTCCACCGTCACCCGACCCTGGAGCGCACCGGTGGACTTCGAGCTCAGCGACGAGCAGCTGATCTTTCAACGGATGATCCGCGACTTCGTGGCGACGCACATCCGACCGGTGGCACGCGAGTGGGAACACGCCGGCCGCTACCCCGACGAGATCGTCGAGGTCATGAAAGTGATCGGCCTCTTCGGCTTGACGATTCCCGAAGAATACGGTGGTCAGGGGCTCGACATGGTGTCGCTGGCCATCGTGTTCGAAGAGATCTCCAAGGCGTGGATGGGCATCGCCGGCATCATCGGCAGCCACTCTCTGGCGTGCCTGATGATCGCACGGCACGGCACCGACGACCAGAAGCGTCGCCTCCTGCCGGAGCTGGCCACGGGGCAACGGCGCACGGGCATCGGCCTGACCGAACCGAGCGGCGGCAGTGACTTGCAAGGCATCTCCGCGCGCGCCTGGCGCGACGGAGACCACTACGTCGTACGCGGCACCAAGATGTGGATCACCAACGCGCGCCACGCCAACCCCCTGCCGGTGTTGGTCAAGACCGATCCCGACGCCGACCCCCGTCATCGGGGCATGAGCATCTTGCTGGTCGAACAAGGTCTGCCCGGCTATACGGTGACGCGCGATCTCGGCAAGCTCGGTTACAAGGGGCCCGAGACCTGTGAAGTGGTGCTCGACGACGTGCGGGTGCCGGTCGACTGCCTGCTCGGCGGCGTCGAAGGCCGCGGCCTGCAGCAGGCGTTGTCGGCGCTGGAATGTGGCCGCATCAACATCGCGGCGCGCGCGGTGGGTGTCGCGGCCGAGGCCACCGACGCGGCGCTGCGCTACACGAATGAACGTCACGCCTTCGGTCAACCCATCGCGCAGTTCCAAGCGGTGCAACTCAAGTTGGCCGACATGGCGACGAGCGTCCAAGCAGCGCGGCTCATGACCTACTGGGCAGCGACGAAGCTCGACTCGGGGCAACGAGCTGACGTCGAGACGGGTATGGCCAAGCTGTTTGCTTCGGAAACCGCCGTGACGTGCGCGCTCGACTCGATGCGATTGCACGGTGCCTACGGATACTCGACCGAACTCGATATCGAGCGCCTCTATCGCGACGCACCACTGATGGCCATCGGCGAAGGCACCAACGACATCTTGCGTACCGTCATCGCCCGCGGGTTGTCCCGCCAACTCGACGATTGACGCTCACGACGACCGCGCCGCCAAGAACGCGCGGGTGCGAGCCCGCTCGTCGGGATCGCCGAGGACGTTGGCGAGCAACTCGGTCATACCTGCTTCGGCGAGTGCGTCGATGCGTTGCGCCACCGTGTCCTCGTCGCCGATCAGCGCGATGTCGACCGGCTCGGCCACGCCCTCGGCCGCGATCATCCGCGCGTACGACGCCATGCGGGCCGTGCCGGCCATACCCGGCCCGAGTCGTCCACGGGCGCCGGCCACGTCGCCGGTCACGCATACGGGTATCCCGACGATGACACGCGGGGCCGGTCGCGACGCAGCATCCGCGGCGGCGCGCAGGCGCGGCACGACATCGTTGCGCAAGGTCGCGACGCCCGTCATCCACGTCACGGTGCCGTCGGAATGACGCCCCGCGAGATCGAGCATCTTCGGCCCGAGCGCGGCGACGACGAGCCCCGGTCGCGCAATCGCTAGCGGCAGTTCGATGTGCGCGGTCACGTAAATGCCATCGACATCGGCCTTGCGCGACGGACCCAACAACCCATCGAGCGCGCGCAGCTCCTCCTCGCACCGCGCGACGACCGACTTGTACGCGATGCCGTACCAGCCTTCGGACACCGGCTTGTGCGTGACGCCGATGCCGAGGGTGACGCGACCTTCACCGGCCGAGTCGGCCAGTGTCAACGCCTGTTGCGCGAGCGGTATCGGATGGCGACCTTGGATCGGCACCACCGCGGTACCGAGCCCGATCGTTGCGACTTCGCGCCCGGCGACCGCGAGTGCGGTCAGCGCGTCGAGACCGGCGGTCTGCGGCAGCCAGAACGAGCGGAAGCCCTCGTCGGCTGCCATGCGCACCCGCCCGACCACTTCGTCGACCGTCGTTGCGTCACTGCCGCCATAGATCGCGATCCGCATCGTTCACTCCCCTCGTGAGCCGAACGACTCATCATGCCAGCACGCCCCAGCCAGCACGCCCCAGCCCCCATGGCGCGTGTGTCCGGCGTCACTTTCGGTGGTAGCCTGCTCGCAGGAGGTGGGCGTGACGTCGTTCCTGGTGGTCGCCAACAAGACTCTGGGTGGCGAGGGCCTGGCCGCGCATCTCCGCCAAGTCATCAAGGCGAACCCCCTCTCCGACTTCGTCGTCGTCGTCCCGTTCTCGGCGCCGGTGCCGGTCGATGCGGGTGGTGCGATGGGGGGCATCGCCGTGATCGACCTCGAGACCGAGGAATATCTGGAAAGCACCGCTCGCGGTCGTCTCGACGCCCTGCTCGGCTGGCTGCGCGCTGCGGGAGTCCAGGCCGAAGGCGAGGTCGTGCGGGGCGACCCGGTGGCGTCGATGGAGCGGGTCGCACGGTCGCACACCTTCGACGAGATCATCATCTCGACGCTGCCCGAACGCATCTCGCAGTGGCTGCGGATGGACCTCGTGCGCCGTGTTTCACGAAAGTTCGCGATGCCGATCACCGCCGTGATCGGCACGGCCAACGACGAACTCCTGCCGCCCGCGGAGCAACTCGTGAACTCACATTCGCCCGACGCGACGGCGATGTCGACCAGTTCGAACGGAAGAAGGGTTGTTATGACTGAGAGCGTCTACAAGATCATCGAATTGGTGGGGACGAGCACCGAGAGTTGGGAAAAAGCCGCGGCCGCCGCGGTGACGAAGGCTTCGAAGACGTTGCGCGACCTTCGCGTCGCGGAGATCGCGCAACTCGATCTCGTCATCGACAACGGCGTCATCAGCGCGTATCGGGCGAAGGTCAAGGTCTCCTTCAAGTACGAAGGCGAATGATCCCCGGTACTAGCTCGTTGCGAGTGCGGTGCCGTCGAAGAAGTCGGGTGCGCTCGTCGTCAAGAACCGGCGAGCATTGTCGTAGGTGAAGCGGCGGAAGTCGTCTTCGGTCATGAGCCCCGACGTGACCAACTCCCACGCCTCGGGCACCACATGGTCGGCGTGCGCGACGTCCCAGTGCCCGATGTCGGAACCGAGCGTGGCATTGAGATCCACACCGAGGTCGTTGCGCCGGCTCGACGCCAGCGCGACCGTGCGATCATCGGCCTCGCATCCGAAGTAGAACGACTGCGCAAAGAGCGCAGCCAATTCCTGACGCGAGTGCGCGTCGACCTTTGACCAGTCGTCGCGATCTTCGGGCGGCTCACTGAAGATCGGGGTATCGAGCAACGCCTCTCGGACCGAAACATCGGTACCCGGTGACAGGTCACCGCCATAGCGATCGGCGCACGCGACGAGCTCGTCGAAATTCAGCGCCGCAGGATCGAAGTTGCCCATCGTCGACGGACGGCGCTTCTCCCAGTGCTCGGTCATGTCCGCCAGCAATGGCACGGCCCACGAGACCCCACATTCGAGGAACGCGAACGGCATCGCGGGGAATCGCCGCGTGACCCCACCCATGAACAAGGCCTTGCACAGCGGATACATCGACTGCATGAACATGCCGACGTGGTTGTAACTGAAGTTCGAGATCGACGTGCATATCCCCGGACGCGGGCTGAGCCCACCATGAAATGTGACGGCGAGCCCGAGTTCGCTCGCACGTTGCCAGACCGGGTCGTAGTCGTGAATCGAGTCGAGACCGAACACATCGAACCAGTGCGTCTGGTTCGGGTACATCCAGCGCGCGGTCTGCTGGCGCGGCTGAGCAATCGGGCGCAGCACGCCCTCGGGCAGGGCGACGGTCTTGAGGCCGATGGCTTTGCAGTGCTCGAGCTCGGCGATCGCCTCGGAAGGGTCGTGCATCGGCACGACGCCGGCGGCCGTCATTCGATCGCCGAACGGTCCGTAGACCGCGGCGAAGTAGTCGTTGTAGCCGCGGCACAGACCTTGGCGTACCTCGGGTTCGTCGATGCTGCAGATCGTGAGCGCGTTGGTCGGATACAGCACGGCATAGTCGAGGCCGAACGACGCCATCTGTTCGTAGAGCATCCTCGGAAACATGGGGATGGCCCGCTCCGCGGTGACTTTCGTGTGCTGCGTCCACCAGCCTCGTTGCGGCACACGGGTATTCATCCGCTCGGAGAGCGGCGCCGGTGTGCGGCCCGCGTAGAGCAACGCGTGCTCGCGCTCGATGTAGCGGGTGAACAGCGCCGGGCCCAACGCCTCACGGAGGAACGGCACGGTTGCCTGGAACAGCTCGACGACATGCCCGTCCATGTCGATGATCGGATGCGCGATGCCGAGCTCGTCGCGCAACGATCGATCGTGTTCGGTCTTCATTTCACGAGGTCGTGGTGGTAGAGCCACTCGACGGTCTCGCGCAGCGAGTCGTCGAGGGGACGCGGGTGGTAGTCGAGACGCTCGACGGTCGTGTCGTTGACGAAGAAGGGCTCGGGGAATCGTTGATGAGCCAATGCGGTCAAGCTCGGGCCGACCCGTTGGCGCACGTCGTCGCTGGCGTCGAGGTCGGCCGCGGTGATCTCGTTCACGCGGTGCGCCACGCCGGCGATCTCACAGGCGCGATTGCAGAACGCCGCCATCGTGCTCACTTCGTCACTGCCGGCGAAGGCCAGATACTTCTCGCCGCGCACGCCACGATCGAGCGCGGCGATCGACGCATACGCGACATCGGCAGCCAGCGACCACGGGATCGGGAACGACACGGCGGCGTCGAACTTGCCCAGCAATGCCCACACGATGCGCAGGTTGAAGCTCGGCGCCTCCATGGCACGGTTGATCGTCGGCGCCGGGCCGAACGTGCCGCCGGGGATGACGACACTGACGTCGAGCCCGGCTTCGGCGCGCCGCATCGTTTCGAGGAAGGCGGCCCCTTTGGTGACGGTGTACGGATCGTCCGATGCCTGCGGGTCGAACGGCGATGTCTCGGTGAGCGGTGAGTTCTTGAAATCGAAGTAGGTCGTCGTACCGAGCGTGACGACGCGTTTGATGCCCGCTGCTTCCGCGGCATCGAGCACATTGGCCACACCTCCGGTGTTGACGCGTTGGTGTTCGCCCATGTCCTGGCTCGGGCCGCCGAGCACCGCGGCGGAGTGGATCACACCGTCGCACCCGTCGGCCGCGCGGGTCACGCTCGCGGCATCGGTGATGTCACCCTCGACCACGGTGACGCCGAGCTCGCGCAACGGCCCCATCTCACTGCACGGACGCGCGAGGGCGCGCACCTGATCACCTCGCTCGATCAACTGCTTGCAGATGTTGGAACCGATGAGTCCTGTCCCACCGGTTACGAACACATTCCTCATCGCGGTCCCTTCACGTCGATTCGATAGAGCGTTGCCGCATTGTCGCAGACGATCTTGCGCCGATCATCCGGATCGAGCTGCGACAGTGCGGATTCGGCGATGGCTTCGCGCGAGCGGGGCCATGTGCTGTCACCGTGAGGATAATCGGAGGCCCACATGACATTGCTCGCGCCGATGTGATCGATCATCTGCAGGCCGACGTCATCCTCTTCGTAGGTCATGAAGACCTGGCGGTCGAATAGCTCGCGCGGTGTCGTTGACAACGCGTCGACCGTGATCACGTCGCGAAACCGCCGATGCTGCTCGTCCATTCGGTCGAGTATGTAGGGCACCCAACCGAGGCCCGACTCGCCGAACACGACCTGGACATCGGGGTGGCGGTCGAGGGTTCCCGAGAAGATCAGGCCGACGAGGATCTCGTCGAGCTGCATCTGGATGATCGTCGCCGTCGCCGGCGCACGCCATACCCCCGGCGCGAAGAACACGCTGTGCATGCCGCCGCCAATGTGCACGCTGATCGGGATGCGAGCCTCGTTGGCGATCGCCCAGAACCGGTCCCATTCGGGGAAGAACAACCTGGGTTCGCCGATGAACGGATCGATGATGGCGCCCCGATGCCCGAGATCGACGACGGTTTGCAGCTCGGCCGCGGCGACATCGGGATCCTTGCTCGGAAGATGTGCGAGCACCACGAGCCGGTTGGGGTCGGTATCGCTGAACTCGATCGCCCACTCGTTGTACGCACGGATGCACGCCAGTCGCGCCTGGTCGTCGGCGGCAGGCAGGCCACCGAGCGGCCCGTAGATGACATGCGTGAGCACACGGTCGACGTCCATGTCCTCGAGTCGCTCGAGCGGCCGGCCCGGGCGGTAGCCGCGTTCGTCCGTGGCGCGATACCCCTTGCCTCGTCGTCCGCTCAGCGCCAACGGCTGATCGCCGAGAAACCACGTCGGGCCATCTGCGCCATCGCGCACTTTCGGCACCCTGTCGCGCATCGTCGACGCGACGCGCGCGACGAACAAGTCGGGCGGCATGACGTTGAGGTCCATGTGGTCGTCTGCCGAGACCACGGGATAGTCGAACACTGCCGTCGCTGCGGTGGACATCGTGTCTATCTCCTTTGGCCTCGCCTCGCTCGAGAGCGCACGCTACTCTCAGGCCGACTCACGGGGGGTAAGCATGAGCTGGGGTCCGTTCGATCTGACCGGTAAGACCGCCATCGTCACCGGTTCGGCGATGGGTATAGGTTTCGGGATCGCATCGCGCTGTCGCGAAGCCGGCGCCAACGTATTCGTCGCAGACATCGACGCCGACGCCGCCGCAGCTGCGGTGGCGCGCCTGAAAGCACTGCCGGGCAACGGGGCCATCGCGTCGGCACACGCCGACATCTCGAGCTCGAAGTCGGCCGAGGACGTCGTCGCTGCCTGCGCGCGCGAACTCGGCGGCGCGCACGTGCTGGTGAACAACGCCGGTATCTATCCCATCATGCCGATCGCCGACGTCAACCCCGACATCGTCGATCGCATCATGCGCGTCAATGTGCACGGGGTGCTCTACATGACCAAGGCCTTCGCGGCGCAGGTCGAGCGCCAGGGCGGCGGTGGCGCCATCGTCAACATCGCGTCGATCGACGGGATCCATCCCTCGTTCATCGGCTTGTCGACCTACGGTGCTTCGAAGGGCGCCGTCATCGCCATGACCAAGCACCATGCGCTCGAGCTCGCTCCGTTGCGCATCCGCGTCAACGCCGTTGCGCCGGGCGCGATCATGACCGAGGGCGCGGCCAAGACCAGCGAAGGTGGCGGCCTCACCGAAGAAGAGCGTCAGGCAATCGGCGACGCGATGACCGCCCGCATCGCGGTCGGCCGCATGGGCGAGCCCGACGACATCGCCAAGGTCGTGGTGTTCCTCGCATCATCGGCCGCCGACTACGTGACCGGCCAGACGATCGTCACCGACGGCGGCCTCCTCCTCAGCTGAACTCTCACCAACCTCTCCGTTCTCGCTGCACAACGTCGGACTGTGTCCGACGTTGTGCTGCCAGAACGGCGATAAACAGAACGCGGTCAGTCGAAGGGGCGCTTGCCGGCGCGGATGTTGCTGCGCAACACGACGCCGGTGATGTTCGAGGCTTCGTCGGAGGCGAGATAGAGCACTGCGTACGCGACCTCTTCGGGGCGGCTGAAGCGTTGCAAGTCGAGGCCCTTCGCCATCTCGGCCTCGCCGAAGGGTTGGGTCGCGAGCCACGCCAGCATCGGTGCGGTCGCCGTGGGCCCCGGTGTCACCGCGTTGGCCCGGATGCCGTGGGGCCCGTATTCCATAGCGACGGTCTCCATCAGGTTGATGACACCCGCCTTGGCCGCCGCGTACGCGCCGAGGGCGTACTCCCCCGCCACACCCGCGCCGGACGACATGCTCACGATCGACCCCTTGCGCTCGCGGACCATGTGCGGCAGCACCGCACGCGTTGCGTAGAACACGGTGTCGATCGTCATGCGCTGCTGGAAGTGCCAGTCTTCGTCGGTCGTGTCACCGACGAGCCCGTGGCGCGAAATGCCCACGTTGTTGTAGAGGATGTCGATGCGGCCGAACTGCGCGTTCGCGGCATCGACCCAACCAGTGACGAACGCGCTGTCGGACATGTCACCCACGGTGCCGTACACCTCGACACCGTCGTTGCGGAGTTCACTCACGAGCACGGCGAGTCGCTCGGTGTTGATGTCGTTGATCCAAAGGCGGGCGCCTTCGGCGGCGAAGCGACGGGACACCGCTTCGCCGATACCCGACGCCGATCCACTGATGAGCGCGACCTTGCCCTCGATACGTCCGGCCATCTGCCCTCCCAACAAGGTTCGGGGGCGGAGGTTACCCGGCGGCGCACGCGCGGTTATCGTCCGATGGGACGGCGATCGAGTCAGGGGAACGACGTGGCAGAAGAGCAGCCGAACAGAACCGCACCATGGCAGGGACCGCTATGTGCCGAGCGCATCGCGGTCGTGACCGGCGGCGGCGGCAGTATCGGCGCTGCGTGCGGCCGTGCGTTCGCCGATCACGGTGCCGACGTGGTCATCGTCGACATCGCCGAAGACCGCGTCGCCGAAGCAGTTGCCAGCATCGAATCGCGGGGCCGACGGGCGCTCGGCATCGTGAGCGATCTCACCGTCGATGGCTCCGTCGATGAAATGATCGGGCGCGCCGTCGATACCTTCGGCCGCGTCGACATCTTGGTCAACGCCCTCGGTGAGCACTTGGCGCTGGCCGGACCGTTCGAATCGTCCACTCCCGAAGGATGGGATCGTCTCTACCGCGTCAACCTCTTCCACACGATGCAGGCGTGCCACGCGGTGTTGCCGGGCATGCGCGAACGCAAGTGGGGTCGCATCGTCAACTTCTCGTCGGTAGAGGGCATTCGCTCGATGCCGCACGCGGGCCCGTACACCGCGTACAAGGGCGCCATCGACTCGTTCACGAAGACGTTGGGGGTCGAGTTCGCCGGCGACAACATCCGGGTCAACTGCGTCGCCGTCGACAAGACGCGGTCGTACCAGGTCAACTTCTACAAGATGCCCGAGGAGTACGATCGCCATGTCCTCGTCTGGGTGCCGGCCGGTCGCTATGGCGAGGGCGACGACGTTGCCGCGGTCGTGCTGTTCTTGTCGAGCGAAATGGCCGCCTGGGTCGTCGGCCAAACCATCGTCGCCGACGGCGGCACGCTTGCCGGCGGCGGCTGGTATCGCACGCCGGTCAAGTGGACAAACTCACCGTTGCTGGTGCAGTACTTCGAAGACGACCCGTCGATCAACGCGGCGCGCCCGCGCGGGGTGCAGTGAACTTCGGCCTCAACTTGCCGGTCGCCACGCCCGGCATCACGCCGCGACAGTTACGCGAGATCGCCTGCCGAGCCGAGGAGCTCGGTTTCGTCGAGGTCTGGTTGGGCGAGCACGTCGTGCTGTTCGACAAACCGGTCGATCGGTATCCGGGTTCGGCGACCGGCGATGCGTTCTTCCCGGCGACACTCGCCATCCCCGATCCGCTCGTCGCGCACGCGTTCATCGCGGCGGCGACCGAACGCATTCGCCTCGCGACCGGAGTGCTGTTGCTGCCGCAGCGCAACCCGGTCTACACGGCCAAGCACATCGCCACACTCGATTGGCTCTCGGACGGTCGCATCGATGTGGGCATCGGCGTCGGCTGGTCGAGCGAGGAGTTCGCCGCGTGTGGCGTGCCATTCGAACACCGCGGCCGCCGCGCCGACGAGTGCATCGACGTCATGCACTCGTTGTGGACGCAGGAGGTCTCCGAGCACTCCGGCGAGTTCTACGAGCTCGCGCCCTGCCGGCAGTACCCAAAGCCGGTGCAGCTCCCCCACCCTCCGCTGTGGATCGGCGGCTACTCCGACGCCGCGTGCCGGCGCGTCGCCCGCGTCAGCGACGGATGGTACGGCTTCGACCACCCGGCCCCGGCGGTTGCCGACTTCGTCCGCCGACTCGCGCTCGAGATGGAGGCCCACCAGCGGTCGATCGACGACATCGCCATCGTGTGCGGCGCCTACAACCTCATGCCCCGCGACCGGTCAGAGCTCGTGGCCTACGCGGACGCGGGCGTCGAGCAGTTCGTGCTGTCGCTGCGCAGCTACCGGCCCGACGAGATGGGCGGCGAGCTCGAGCACCTCGCGCGCACGTTGATGTAGGCCATCGGCGTCGCCCTGGTGGTCATGGGCGCCGGCACCACGATCATGGCCCGGCAAGGGCCGGACATGTACCTGGGTCTTGTCTATGTGCGCTCGCGGCGGCTGCCTCTGCGTTTCGTGCTCGACTTCTCGCGCCGCTGAAAAGTGAGGCCGCCGATCCGAAATCGATCCACGCGAGCGCGATACGAATTACCCTTGTGCAGAAATTGCTTCCTGAGAGGGAGAACATGGCGACAACAGCACGTTCGCCGCGCCCGGCTCGCCCGGATCGCCCGGATCGCGCCCGTAGCGATCGGCGCGGGCCCGGCCGTCCTCCGCTGATGGATCGGCAACGGATCGTCAGCGTTGCCCTCGAGATCGCCCACGAGCACGGCGTCAAGGCGGTCACCATGACGTCGGTGGCCGAGCGCCTCGGCGTCGCGATGCCGGCGCTCTACTACCACGTGTCGAGTCGCGACGAGCTCCTCGGTCTGATCGGAATCAGCCTGCTGCACACCGAAGCGCCCGCGAGCGCCGTGCTCGACGACTGGCGCGGTTGGATGACCGAATTCGCACGCGCGCTGCGCCAGCAAGCCCTGCGTGAACCGACCCTCAGCGTGGTTCCCGCCGTCCGCGCCTACAGCATGAACAGCATCCCGATGCTCGAGCAAGCAGCGACGGTGCTCCTGCGCGCGGGATTCCCGACGGCTGACGCATTGTGGAACTTCGGCTTCTTGGTGTCCACGGTATTGAGTAGCGTGTATCGCGAACACTGCCTCGCGCTCGAACGCGCGCAGGGGCGAACGCAGCTATCGACGACACGCGCCGCGATCAAGGAGGTCGGATCCGACGCGGCACCGACCATGTGGAAGATCATGCAGCGTTGGGAGGACAAACCCGACAGCTCCGAGAGCGACCCCGACCACCGCTTCGAACGCGAACTCGTCGTGCTACTCGACGGTTTCGAAGTGCAGCTCGCGAAGCACAAGGCCCAAACCGACTGACGCAGTCTCGTCATTTCGCCGCGACGCGCTGACCGCCGGGATAGGGCCCTGCACCGTCGAGGGTCATCACGGTGATGCCAAACCGGTCGAGGACATCGAGGCTCACCTCGACGCGGCCGGTGTGTTCGGGCGGACAATCACACAGCGCGATCGCGCCTTCGACCATTGCTTCCATCGACTCGATCTGGTCGTCCTTCACGATGTCGCCGACGAGCGCTTCGGCTCCTTCGCTCATCACCGCGGAGCGCGGCTCGACCGTGTTGACGCGTACTCCGGTGCCATAGAGCTCGACCGCGAGCGCGTTGGTCATACGGTTGAGTGCCGCCTTGGTCGAGCCGTAGATACCGATAGAAGTGGCCACGCCCTCGGTACGAAACGGCGGGCCTGCGGCATGCTTGGCGCTCGCGCTCGACACGTTGAGGATCCACCCCTCGCCTTGGGCCACCATGCCCGGAATGACGCCTTGCGCGAGCTCGATCGGCGCGTGCACGTTGACCTCGAACATGATCCGCTGGCGTTTGTACGGATACTCGCTCGTTCGCATGTAGATCGCGGCCGCCGCGTTGTTGACCAGAATGTCGATGCGACCGTCGAAGATCTCGAGCGCACGGGGCACGATGCCGGCGCGGCTGGCGGGGTCGGCGAGATCAGCGGCCACGGCCTCGACCTTGGCCCCGTGGCGGCGACTGCGTTGCAATGTCTCGGTCAGGCTGCCGGCCAAGTGGTCGTGCTGGTCGACGGTGCGGGCGACCACCACCACGTTGGCTCCCTCGGCAGCGAGGCGTTCGGCCAGCGCGGCGCCGATGCCGCGGCTGGCGCCCGTCACTATGGCGTTCCTGCCCGAGAACCGGTTCATGAGGTCTCCCTGCCTTCGCGATAAGGGGTATGCGGTAGATCATCGACGAGTCGCAATAACAAGTGTCCGAGCGCGGTCCGTTCGGCCGGCGTCCACGCCGCGAGCGCCTCGCGCAGATGCCGGGTGCGCACGGCCTCGAGTTGGCTGACGATGCGCCGGCCGCGGGGGGTGGCCTCGACCAACACCACGCTGGCATTGGTCGCGCTGGTCGCCCGGAGAACGAGGCGCTCGTCTTCGAGCGCTCCCAGTTGACGGCTCACTGCAGCGACGTCCATGTGCGCGGCACGGGCGACGTCGGCGACCGATTGCGGGTGATCACTGGTGAGGGCGCCCAGCACCTGTAACGCTTGTTGCGACAACGACACGCCGGCAACGGCAGCCAAATTCGAGTGCACCCGCCGGCTCGACAACAACCGTTGCAATCGGCGTATGCCGAGGCTTATCTCGGCGATGCCTTCTTCGTCGACGGCGACAAGTTTGTCGGTCAAGCGGTCACTTCTCGCCATTGAAGAACTGATCGACGGTGTGGCACATGTACTCGATGCCCTCGTCGTCGATGGCGTGATTGCACGGAAGGATGAGGCCGGTCTCCATGACGCGGTCGGCGTTGGCCAAGCCACCCGGACCGACACGGTGCGCCACGTCCTTGAACGCCGGCTGACGAGTGACATTGCCGGTCCACACCATGCGCGTATCGACTCCGGCGGCTTCCATGTGCTGTTGGAAGAGCGAGCGGCGCACACCCGACTCGGGTTTGATCATGATCGGGAACATGTGCCAGCCGGTTTCGATGTCAGTGGTGATCCGCGGAAGCACGAACACATCGGAGTAGTTCGAGAAGTGCTTGCTCAACAACTCGAAGTTGCGCTTGCGCCGTGCAAGGTTGATGGGCAGCTTGCGCATCTGCACCACACCGAACGCCGCCGACATCTCCGATGGCTCGAAGTTCCAGCCGACCTCGTCGAAGATGAAAAGATCGTCGTACTCGAGGCCGTCGATGACCGAGAAGAACCGTTTGTCGGCCTTTTGCGAGCCGAAGAACTTGACCTCGCTACGCCGTCCCCACCGTCGCAGCAGCAACGCCTTGTCGGCGAGCGCCTCGTCGTCGACACACACCATGCCACCTGTACCGCCCGCGGTGATGATGTGCGAGAGCGCGAAGCTGGTGACGGAGATGTCACTGCGGGCACCGGTCGGCGTGCCTCGAAGCGTGGCGCCGAGACAATCGCAGGAGTCTTCGATCACCATCAGCCGGTGGCGATCCGCGATATCTCTGATGCGGTCCCAATCGGGGCAGTTGCCGATGAGGTTGGGTGCGAGAATGGCGCGAGTGCGGGGCCCGATCGCGGCCTCTATCGCGTCGACGTCGATCTGATACGTGTCGTATTCGACGTCGATGAAGACGGGCACCAGGCCGGCGCGGACCAACGGCGCGACATCGGTCGAGAACGTGACCGCGGCGGTGAGCACCTCATCGCCCGGCTGGAGGCCGAGCAATTCGACAGCGAGATAGAGCGCCGACGAACCGGAGTTGACCATGATGCCGCGCTTCTTGGCGAACGACGCGGCAACGAGACGTTCCATCTCCTTGACGTTCTTGCCGATGCGCAAACCGCTCGGACCCGCGCGCAGCACGGCTACGACCGCGTCGATCTCATCTTCGTCGTGCACACTGCCGGCGTACTCAACTCGCTTCATCGGCGGCCACGCTCACTTTCGGAAGAACGATGGGCTCGTCGCCTTGGCCGGAATCTTGTCGAGCGGCGTCGCGATCTCGTCGACCGTCGGGCCGAACTGGTCCGCCAGCGGAGCGAGCTTGGCGAGGTCGAAGCCGTAGACCCGCGCCGCGTTTTCGGCGAAGATCTTGCGCAAGTTCTCTTCGCTCCACCCGACGAACGATCGCCGAATCGACTCGCGGCTGTACGGGAACGTGGCCTCGTGGTGCGGGTAGTCGCTGCCCCACATGATGCGGTCGAGACCGATCTTCTCGAATGCAAGGGCATCGCTCGGGCTGGGGAAGCTGGCGCCGACGAAGCAGTTGCGGCGGAAGTAGTCACTGGGCTTGTGCGCCAGCACGGCCTCTTGCGGCACGCCGAGCTCACCGACGCGGCCGGCGACCATCTGGGCGTGCAGCCCGTCCATGCGGTCGAGGACTTCGGGGATCCACGCGGAGCCTTGTTCGGTCATGGCGAAGACGAGTCCGGGGAACCGCTCGAATACCCCCGACATGATGAGATGCCACAGCGCGCGGTTGGCGAAGAAGCCCGACTCCATGATGAACATGAGCGTCGTGACCGGAGTCTTGGGGTAGTCGGGAATGCCACTGCCGCCGGAGTGGTGCGTAACCGACATCTCGAGGTCTTGGCACACTGCCCACAAGGGGTCGTAGGTCTTGGTGAACAGCGGATCGATCCATGGCGTATCGGGCGACACGCCGGGCAGCAGGATGCCCCTCAGCCCGTGGTCCTTGGCCCAACGCACATCACGCACGGCCTCGTCGACATCGTTGAGGAATACCTGCGCGAGCCCGGCTCGCCGCTCGGGATATGCACTGCAGAAGTCGGCCAGCCACCGGTTGTGCGCCCGCAGACCCGCGAGCCGCAGTTCGAAATCGTCGGCCGACGGCGCGGGCGCGATGACCTGGCCCGTGGGGAAGAACGGCGGCACCGTGTTGGGGAACACGACCTCGGCAACGATGCCGTCCTCGCCGAGATCGCGCAACCGCCGCTCGTCGTCCCAATTGCGGGAACGGCCGTCGTCTTGCAGATCGCGGAACGGGTTCTTGTATTTGCCCCTCCATGCGTCGAACGCATCGTGATACTTGGACTCGAGGCGCTCGCGGTATTGCTGGTGGTTGCCACCTGCGTGGCAGTCGGACGAGATGATCGTGTAGTGCGCTGACATGGAGCGCACGCTAGCACATGTCTTGACTGAGTCAATACTCGGCACGTTGGCGGCGGTGATCCGCCGCTAGCCTCGGCCGCGCTTCCAGCCGGCCAGAGGGTCTGTTTCCGCCAGCGTCACCCGCTGCAACGTGCGCGCCCCGCCGGCCGGGTCGCGGCGGGCGTGCTGCGCGGCCACGTTGTCCCACACGATCAGGTCACCGAGTTGCCAGCGATGTTCGTAGGTGAACTCCCCTGAATAGAGGTGCGCGAACAGTGCATCGATCAAGTCGTCGCTGTCACCGCGCTCGAGCTCGTTGATGCGCTCGGTCTGCATCTCGTTCACGTAGAGCACTCCGTCACCGGTCACCGGATGCGCGAGGGCAACGGGATGGCAGGCCCGGCCGGCATGCGCGGGCACAGGTTCGCGGTACGCGGCCGTGTCACCGCGTTGGGTCTGTAGATCGAAGGCATGGGTTGCCGACAGACCCTGCACCCGATCGCGCAACGACAACGGCAGCGCGCGATACGCGGCAACGGCGTCGACGAAGTAGGTCGAGGACCCCGACGGCGGGAGCTCGAGCGCGTGCAGGGACAAACCGAGGTATGGATGTGGCGTGAACGCGAGGTCGCTATGGAACAACAACGCACCGTGCGGGATGATGCCGTCGGGTCGCTCGTTCGAAACGTATGCCGAATCGATCACCGGGCCGAACAGCGACGCGAACTCGCGCTGCGTCTCCATCGCGACGCAGTCGCCGCGCACGAGAACCAGATGTGCGCGCGCGAACGCCGCGCGCAACGAGGACTGCGCGTCAGGCGCGAGCGGTGCAGCCAGATCGAGCCCAATGGCTTCGACCCCCAACGCCCGCGACAGCGGGCGCAGCTCGAACATGACGGATCAGGCCGGCAAGGGGATGTGATAGAGCTTGGCCGCGTTGTCCTGTAGCAGCTTGCGCTTGGTATCCGCGCTGAGACCGTCGAGCGCTTTGGCCACGCGTTCGAGCGGATCGGGATAGAGACACGTCGGATGCGGGTAGTCGGTTTCGAACATGATGTTGTCTACGCCGATGCTGTCGATCACCAAGGGAATCGACGCGCTTTCGAACCAGAAACAGCCGAAAATCTGACGGCGGAAGTAGTCGGACGGCTGCATTGACAAATACTCGAACGCGTGGGTCATGCTCTCGAGACGCTGATAGTCGAGCGCTTCGAGAAAGAAGGGAATCCACCCGATGCCCGACTCGACCGAGACGATCTTGAGATCGGGGAACCGCTCGAGCACGCCCGAATAGATGATGTTCGCGATGACTCGCGCGTTGGACAGGTACATCATCGACGAGCCGAGCGCGAGCTTGCGCTCGTCGTCGAGCGACGGCCACGGCGAGTCGCCGAACCACGTCATCGAGCTCTGGCTCGCGCCGATGTGGAAGTTGACCGACAGTTGTTCTTCGCTCAGCACTTCCCAGAGCGGATCCCACACCCGCTCGCCGAGATCCGGCAGTCCGCGATTTTGTGGATCGCTGCACATCGTGATGCCGTGGAAGCCCGACGCCGCGGCGCGGTGCGCTTCGGCAACCGAGCCTTCGATGTCCCACCAAGGCAGCAGCGCCATCGGCAACAACCGGCCCTGCGAAACCTCTTGGATCTCGATCATGCCTTCGTTGTAGATCGACGCGCAGAGGCGGCGGAGCTCGACGTCTTTGACATCGGCGAACTTCTGGCTGCCGAACCCGGCCGCATTGGGATAGAGCACCTGCGCGTAGAGGCCGAGCTCGTCCAT
The DNA here is from genome assembly GCA_035525225.1 of Acidimicrobiales bacterium. Lineage (GTDB taxonomy): Bacteria > Actinomycetota > Acidimicrobiia > Acidimicrobiales > WLNW01 > DATLFA01. The sequence goes on along the minus strand of DATLFA010000002.1, from coordinate 15,347 downwards.
CACTTCGACGCGGGCGACCATGTCGTGCGCCGATGCATGCGACACACCGGGCGCCCACCGCATGAACTCGGTGCCCGGTTGCTTGACGAGATCGTTCCTGATCACGCTGCCGCCGCCGGAGCGGCCGAGCACGACACCGTCGATCGACCACACCCGCTCACCGTCGACATCGACGACACGCGGCACACGATCCTCGTACCCGGCCGGCGCCCGTGAGGTCCACAGATCGTCGGGCTCGGTGATGTGCGCATCGACATCGATCACTTTGAGGTCGGCAAAAGGTCGAGTCATCGCTTCTCCCCTTAGATGAGGCCGCTCGGGCCTACTTCCCGCTCTGAAGGCCGCTCGGGCCTGAATTCATAGTACTCACGGCTTGATGAGGAAGTGGACCCGCAACGTCATGTGCGTGTACTGCCACCGGCCGTCGCGTTTCTCGTAGCGTTCGATGTAGTGGCCGTGGCCGGTCAGCGGCCCGATCTCATTCGTGTACGAGGCGGTCCAGGTGGCCTCGGCCGTCGTGGGGCTGGTGAAGATGATGTCGGGATTGGACGCGTGGTGGATCGTGTTGGCCGTGGCGAGGTTCTTGCTGATCCGCCCGGCGATGGTGTCACGCCCCCGCATGGTGTTGACCGCGCCCTCGCGGTCGGTCGTCAGTTCGGCGTCGTCGGCGAACAGCGTGGCGAACTCGTCCCAGCGGTGCTGGTCGATGCACTGGCAATAGCGTGCCTTCAGCCGCTTGATCTCCTCGAGCGCGTTCAGTTGTTCGAGATCGAGACTCACGGGGTGACCGTTGCCTTGTGCAGGCGCTCACGCGCGCTGTCGGCCTCTGCGGCGAGCTTGAGCGTCCCCGCCTTACCGAGACCGAACGGCGGCATGTTGCCGTAGAACGCCTCGTACTCTCCCGCCCGGACGAGGTACGTCTCGTGCCAGATGCCGGTGCGGGCCTGCTTGCCGACGCGGCGCCAATAGTTGCGCCACGCCGCAAGGTGAGGATCGTCCTTGTCGCGGGCGAACGCCTCGAGATGATCGAACGACCGCCAGTACTGCACGATGACCGGCAGCCCGAGCTGGTAGCCGAGAAGGCCCTTCTCGGGATGTTGCGTCAGGTAGTCGAGCATGTGCTTCATACCGCGCCGGCCACCGAGATCACGGACGCTGCGCATCAAGTGGAGTGGCTCGAATCGGGCGCCGATGAGGAAGACGACGAAATCGCCCTCGATCTCGGCGGCCCACCGACCTTGATTCACCTTTGCCATGCGCTTATTCGTAGTCGCCTCAGCCCAACAACTCAACTGCCGTTGCGTGGTGCGAGACTGCCGCATGAACCGTCGCTCCCCCACCGCGCTGTCACCGCAATCCGTTCTCGGCGTGCCGTTCCTCCCGCCGGGCGCAGTCACCACTGCGAGCAACCGGGCGCGTGAGGTGGTGAACCGCCTGCACGCTCGTATGGCGCCACCTCCGGTGCGCATTCTCGAGGGCATTTTCGGCATGCTCGATCACCGCGTGCTCGTCGCACTGTGCGCCGCGGGCGTCCCCGATGCCCTCACCGACAAGATCGAGCCCATCGCGCTGGCGAAAGAGCTCGGCGTCGATCCGGTCGCGCTCGAACGACTGCTGAGATTCGCAGCCACGCGTGGCTGGGTGCGGATCGACCGCCGAGGCCGCGTGCGACCGACCGCGGTCACCGCATTCCTGCGTCGTGATCATCCCGGCGGATGGCGGGCCTGGGTCGACTTCGCCGGAGGCGACGAGGTCGTCGCCGCGGTTGGGTCGCTGACGCTCGCGTCAGAACCTACTGATGCGTTCGCCGCCGCCAACGGGACCGCGTTCTTCGACTGGATGTCGCTCCATCCCGAGCGTTGGGTTGCCTTCGATCGGGCAATGGCGGCCGGAGGCCGCATGCACGCGCTCACTCTCGATGCCGCACTCGATTGGTCTGCCGCGCGTCGGGTGTGCGATGTCGGCGGCGGTACCGGCGAACTGCTGGCCTCGCTCCTCGACCTGCAACCTCACCTCGCCGGCAGCGTGTTCGACCTGCCCGATGTGGTGGAACGAGCGGTTCGCCACGATCGGCTCACCGCGATCGGCGGTGACGCGTTTCGCGAAGTGCCGGGTGGGTTCGACACCTACCTCTTGGTCAACGTGCTGCACGACTGGAGCGACGACGACGCGGCGAGGATCCTCGGGCGGGTCGCCGCGGCCGCCGCCGGCAGTGCCCGCATCGTCGTTGTCGACAACGAGCGCACGGCGACGCCGCGCCACGACCTGGCCGTGAGCGCCGACGTCTTGATGGCCGCATTGACGAACGGCGGCCGGGAACGCAGCACTTCGGAGTTCGCTGCGCTCGGCCGCCGCTGTGACTTGCACCTCTCCCGTAGCGTGCGCCTGGCCTCGGGCGATCTCGCGCACGAGTTCGTCACTTCCCGACCGTGATCACCCCGCAGGCGATCCGGTCACCCGCGTTGCCCGTGCCCTGAGTCTTTGCCATGGCGTCCTTGGCCGCCGTGTACTGGTCGTCGGCCGTACCTACGGGCACGTTGCCGAAGTTGTCCGGATTGGCGTGCAGGATCACGACCCGGTTCCCGAGATCGCTGACAGGGATACGGTCGATCTCGAATGTCATCGACACGGTCGCATCGTTGTTGACGAACACCGACGGCATGTCACCGGTGTGATCGCCGTGCGTCTTCGACGTCGTGTTGAGATGACCGTCGGCAGACACGAACCACGTGCTCGCGGCCTTCGTGGCGTCCGCGACGCAGTCGCTGCCGTTCGCCGGATCACTGTTGGCGTGGATGTGGAAACCGTGGAATGCCTCGAGCGCAGCGCCTTTCGGCATCGCCCGCAGGTCGACTTGCACCCGCGTCTTGCTCTTGGTGTCCTCGAAACGCACCTTGCCGACTTCGAGTCCGTCGGCACCGAGTATCACGGCCGACGCTTTCTCACCGTCGCTCGCCCCTGCCCCACCGATGGCCAGGACACCGACGATCACGACTGCGGCCACCGCCGCGACGATCCAACCTGTGCGCTGTTGCATGTTCCCTCCGAGATCGATTCTTTCTCGGTCTGACGAAGCCAACGCTCCCGCCGGTTCAGTCGCAGCGCCGGATCACGCGATGCACAGTGACAAAGTGCGGCCGCGATCGCTCCCAACGATGCGAAACGCAGTTCGTGTTCGCTGCTGGGCAACAGCGCGATGCGGCGCGACAGCACCGCCACTGTTGCAACGAAGCACACGAGCGCGGCCACACCGGCAAGGCCCGTAGCGCGTGTCGTGCGCGCTGCGGTGAGCTCGGCCGCGAGTACGACCGCCAGCGATGTCGTCAACTCGATCCACGCCCATCGTGGTGGCGACAAACGGTGTGGCTCGGCGATGAAGATCCACTGCGCAACGATCCAACAGATGATTGCCGGGGCGATCCATACGACTCGGAGGGCGAAACGCCAGCGCATCGATGTCGGCGATGAGGTCAACATGACGGCAGCGGGATCGGCCAAGATCGGCGACAGGGCGGCGGCAACGCAAAGCGATATCAGTGTTCGCTCTATGTCGGGCCCAGTCTCGGATTGCCACATCACGAACGCGAACACTCCGAGCGCGGCGACGGAGACTTGCCAGCGAACCATGCGTCCGGCCACACGCGTGGCGACCACGAACCGTCGTCGTCCGAGAGCGCGCGCGTCCGAGGTCGTCACGGCGCGGCGTCGGCGCAGCGAGTGCGGGGCGTGATCACCGCGCCACGTCCGGTAGGTGTACGAGTGGAGACGAACTCGGCGGGCGCGGCCCACCCTCCGAGCGCGAACAGGCGAGCCGACGGCGTCGCGGGATCCATCAGCAGCGGCCAGTTCGCGGCGAGCACGCGTTGCACGTCGGCGGTGTCGACGTTCTCGCTCAGCCAAGCCGCTGCGAGCCAATCAGCCGCCAACAACATCGTGCCGTGGGTGGGTGTGGGATCGGGGATGCGGTAAGTGAAGTTCTCGTAGTGATCGTTGAGGTCGACCCAGTCGCCGAGCGCCCGTTGCGTCGCAACGCTGCCCGCGCGGCGCGTCGCAAGGCTCGCTTGGCGAGTCAACCAGCCGGCGACCACCCCCCGTGCCTCGCCGGCAGCCGAGCACGTTGTCAGCGGGCTCGCTATCGCGATGCGCTCGCCAGTGTCATTGCGGGCCAAGAGCTGCGTCGTCCACGCGGTGCTCCCCGAGCCCGCGTCCGCCCACCACACCGTGTCGGGCAGGCCGACGATCGTCACCGCGGTGCGGTACGCGAGCGCGATCGCCGCATCGTCTTCTCGCAGTTCGCCGTAGTCGGCGGCAACCACCTGGTCGCGACCGAAGACGATGCTCGGGTCGACGGCGCGAGCCACCGCCGGATCGATCACCGTGCGGACATCGATGTACGGCTTCATCGCAACGGTGATCCCATTCGCCACCGCCGCCGGCGGAGCAGCGGCAACGACGCGAGCAGCGACGTCGAGCAGCGCGGGACGGACATGGTCGAGCCGTGGCCATACGCACACGGTGACCGCCCCACGGGTTGCGCAGGACTGCACGTCGACCGGACGTTCGAGGCGAGCTGCAGCAGACGCCACGCCCTCGGACCCCGGCGCCCGTAGCTGTGCCACCCCACTCACCACGAGGACCAGTGCCGACGCGCCGAACACGGTCGCCACTCGGCGCGTCCATCCACTGCGCAGCAGCGCCACGGCGACCGGCACGCCGATCGACGCGACGACGAACACCAAGTGCCATTCGTCGTGACGGATCTCGAGCTCGCGGTACTGATCCGCGACATCGGCGTAGACGAGAAAGTGCAGCCACCGCCATTGCGGGCTCTGCTGATGAAAGTTGGCCTGCACGATGATCGTGGCGAGGCACGCCGCAAAGGCGGCACCCACGAGAGGTACCCAACGCGCGACGGCGACGCCGAGCACAGCCGCACCCACGATCAGTACCGGCCCCAGCGCCACTATGGACCAGCGCGGCGTCCCGAAGCCGCTAGTGGCGGACACGATGAACACCAAAGCCGTGACGATTGCGCCGGCGATCATGAGCGATGCCGTGGCCAACAGGTGCGCGGCGGTGCGCGATTCGATCGTCATGGGGAGGGTGGCGAACAGCTCGTCGGTGTGATGTCGACGCGAACGCAGCACTGCGCACGCGCTCGCCACCAACGCTCCCCACGCGAACAAGACGCACACCAGCAACTGATCGCTTTCGGCGGTACCCAGATCGATGCGCTCGCTGGTGAAGATCGCCAGCGGGCCAAGCGACAACATCAGGGCCAACCCGATGATCGTGCCCGGATGCACGTGTAGCCGGAAGGCCTCGACGCGGGCCAGCTGGAGGACCGATTGCCTTGGGGACGGCGCTCCGATGAGCCGCGACCGCCGTGCTTCGATCTCGGGGTCGCGATGCCGGCGGCGACGCCACCACATGAACGCGCTGACCGACGCGACCACGAGCACGAGGATGACGAGATCCTTCATGCCCCGACCTCGGCGCGCGCACTGCGCCCCACGAGCAGCAGGTAGGCATCGTCGATCGTGGGGCTCGCCAAGGTCGCGCCGGCCGGAGGCGTGCCGATGTGGCGATGCTGGCCCAGCGCGTCGATCCACGACAACTGCGCGGACGGATCGACGCGATCACTGACCCACACATGCCCGTCGGCGCGTGCCGCGAGCTCGCCCGGCGTACCGTCGAAGCGAACCGCTCCGGCGTCGATGACGACGACTCGCTGGCACATCGCGGCGATGTCGTCGGTCTGGTGCGTCGAGAGCACGACCACCTGCGAGTCGCGCCGGCGCGACAGCACCTCACGAAACCGCAGCCGCAACTCGGGGTCGAGGCCCGCGGTCGGTTCGTCGAGTATCAACAGGTCGGGCTCGCCGATGAGAGCCTGCGCAATCGCGACACGGCGGCGCATGCCGCCCGACAACGAGCGAATCGTCTTGTGCATGACATCATCGAGCCCGACGATGGTCAACACCCGGCGTACTTCCTCGCGACGGGCGTTGCGGTCATCGAGCTCTTTCAAGATCGCGATGTAGTCCACGAAGTCGAACGCGCTGAAGTGGTGGTAGAACCCCGGCTCCTGTGGGCAGTATCCCAATCGTTGTCGGATCGCCCGGAGCGCGGCCGGCGAGTCGGTGCGATGCTCGAATAGACGCAGCTCACCATGGTCGGGCGCCAGCACGGTCGCGAGGATGCGCAGCAGGGTGGTCTTCCCCGCGCCGTTGGGCCCCAGAAGACCGGTGACGCCAGGCTCGAGCCGCAGGGTGACGCCGTCGAGCGCAACCGTGCTGCCGAACCGTTTGCCCAGCGCGACGACTTCGACCGACGTGGTCATGCCAACCTCCCGAGATAGGGGTCCACCCGACGTGCGCGCGTCGTGAACACGACCGCACACGCCAACGCAAGTGCGATCGCCACCACCTGGCCCATCGGGCGGAACATGACGAACCGATCGAACACCGCACCGGCGTGGCGCGTTCGCACGACCGAGCATCCGACGGAGAGTGCGATCCACAACGCCGCACTGGTCAACGCCGCACGCGACAGCGACACCCACGTCGACAGCGCAAGAACCAGCGCGCTGAGCGCCAACGCCGGCGCGAGCCACAGCCATGCGCGGGCGGACGGTCCGGCGAGGCCGAGCGACAGCACCGCCGACGCCACCACGCACACCGCGAGCACGGCCATCGAGCGAAGCAGCAGGACTCGCCACGGCGCGAACGGCGTCGCTCTTTCGATCTCGTTCGTGTTGGCGAAGGGAGATCCATACACCGCGGCGATCGCCAGCACCGGCAAGAGCGGCGCGATGATCAAGAAGGGAAGGTTGCGCCCGGCACCGGACGCGGCATGCGACAGCACCACCCCGAACGCCAAGGACGCCACCGTCGACAAGAACCAGCTCAATCGCATCGACGGCGTCGTCCCGATCAGGCGGGCGACCGACTTCGACACGCCGACACGTTCGAGGATGCGCTCTGCCCAAGACACTCTAGGAGCGTCGATCACGTCGGCGATCGCCGGCCACGTGCGCTCGGCCAGCGCAGCGGCAAGGTCGCTGAGTCGCGTTCTGCACTCCGCGCAGCCCAGCGTGTGCGCCTCGAGCGACATTCCGCTCGCGTGGTCGAGATCACTGCGTACGTACGAGCTCAAGAGTTCGTTTGGTGCATGCCAGTTCATGCGAGCTGCTCCCTCAGAAGTGGCTTTGCGCGCATCATGCGCGTCTTGACGGTGCCGACGGGGATGTTCAGCAGTCGTGCTGCTTCGCGAGTGGTCAATCCGTCGACCAATGTTGCCTGGACCACCATGCGCAGCTCGGGTGAAAGTCGGTTGATGGCCGTTGCCAGATCACCGTGTTCGACTTCGAGCAAAACTTGGTCCTCGAGCGAGGCGCTCATGGCCGCCGGCGCGTAGTCGACCGGTTGCGGTGTCTGCTTGCGCAGGCGGTCGATGAGCCGATGGATGGCGATAGTCCAGATCCATGCGGCCACATCGCCGGTGCCTCGGTAGGTCGACGCCTTGCGCCAGACCCGCACGAACGCATCCTGCACGACTTCTTCGATCAGGCCCTCGTCGCCGCAGCGATGACGCAGTCGCAGGTGGACCCACGGCGCGTGTCGCGAATGCAGGGCCTGCAGTGCTCCCCGATCGCCATCTCGGACAGCCGCCACCAGCGCATCGTCGCTGCGAGGGTCGACCCGTGGATTCATCACCCATCCTGACGAGGACGCCACCGGCAACGGTTCAGTTCATTTGGCGGGCCGCTATTTGGAAGTGGTGTCCTTGACGACGCCGATGGTGTGGGTGGCGGCGAGTGTGTCGTCGAGGTAGTCGGGTGCTTCTTGGGTCTCGATGAACCAGCCGGTGGGACACATCGTCAAGATCTCGAGGAACGAGAAACCTTCGCCGCGCAGTTGCGTCTCGAAGGCGCGCGTGATCATGCGCCGTGTCTTCGCGACGTTGCCGGCGGTGTTGACCGCGCCGCGGGCGACATAGCACGCGCCTTCGAGCTCCGCGATGAGGTTGCTCAGCCGGATGGGATAACCGTGGTCGTGGGCGTTGCGCCCCTCGAGGGAGTTCTTGGTGCGCTGGCCCATCACCGTGGCCGCGGTGATGTGGCCGCCGGTTTCGCCGAAGACGCCGTTGTTGAGCATCACACAGGTGATGTTCTCGCCCCGGGCCGCGGCGTGGATGACCTCTTGGAGGCCTTCGTTGACCATGTCGCCGTCACCTTGGATGGTGAACACCAGCGTGTTGGGCTTGGCCCGTTTGACGCCGGTGGCGAGCGACGGTGCGCGGCCGTGCAACGCCTGGAGCACCTCGCAGTCGAGGTTGTTCGAAAACGCCGTGTAGCAGCCGATGCCGAACACGCCGATAGCGCGGTCGATGACCGCGAGCTCTTCGATGATCTCGAGCACCGACCGCATCGCGATGGGCTCGCCGCACCCGGGACACAGATTGTGCGCGCCGACGTCGATCAGCGACGGCGTGAAATCGTCGACCAGCCGGGCATTGTCGGGGGCGACGTCGGTGGGAATCACCGTCAACCCTTCGATCTTCCTCATGCCGATGCCTCCATGACCGCGGTGATCTTGCGCCGCAAAACGTCGACGTTGTAGTCGGGAGCGATGCCGAAGCCCGACGAATCGAGGCTGAGCCCGCCGATGAAATCGACCGGTGCCCGCCCGAGCACGGCCAAGCGCACGTCGTCGACCATCTGGCCCATGTTGTTCTCGTACACCGCCACGCGGCGAGCGCCCGCCGTGGCCCGAACAAGCGCCTCGGTCGGGAACGGGAACAACGTGATCGGTCGGGCGTAACCGACCCGCAGGCCCTCCGCACGCATCTGGGCCACCGTGTAGCGGATGTATTTGCCCGCAGTACCGAACGCGACCACCACCACCTCGGCGTCGTCGCAGTAGCCGACATCGATCATCGGCTCGACCCCGGCCACCATCGCCGCGGTCTTTGCCGCGCACCGCAAGTAGTAGTCGGCAAGGTCGTAACCGACGTCGTCCCGTTGCTTGAAGTCACCCAACGGTGAGATCAACTTGGCCTGGCCGGTGCCACTCGACGATCCGTCGAGCGCCCAATCCTTGACCGGCACCGGCCCGAAGTCGATCGGTTGCACGTCGACCGACTGATACGTGTGCGCGAGGTAGTAGTCGCCGAAGATCATCACCGGATTGCGCCACGTATCCGCCAGATGAAACGCCAGCTGCGTCAACTCGACCGCCTCGGGCACATCCATCGGCGCCAATACCAAATGACGGTAGTCACCATGACCACCGCCGCGCGTTGCCTGGTAGTAGTCGCCCTGCGCGCGAGCCATGTTCAAGACCACCAGCGGCAAATGCGCCAATGTGATCTCGGCCAACGACTCCTGCATCAACGACAACCCTTGACCGGTCGAACCCGTCGCCGAACGCATGCCCGTTGCCGCCGCTCCCCACGCCATGCCGACCGCTTCGAGCTCGCTCTCCGCATTCATGCACACACCGTCGACACCGGGCAACAACTTGGCCATGTGCTCGAGCACTTCGGTGAACGGCGTCATCGGATAACCGGCGAAGAACCGGCAACCCGCCGCGACCATCGCATGCGCGACCGCGTCGGACCCCTCGAGCAACTGGGCGGTCATTCGTCGACCTCGATCTCGATGGGCTTGTCGTACTTGTACACCTGGAACACGAAATCGGGGCAGATCTGCGAACACGCCTTACACCCGGTACAACCGGGCAACAACAACGGATAGCGATAGCCCTTGGCGTTGACCTCGTGCTTCGTCATCACCAACACATCAGGCGGGCACGCATCGATGCACAGATCGCAGCCCTTGCACGCTTCGACATCGATCACGACACTGCCGCGCGTCAATACGTTGCGCATCACGCACCGACCCGCGCAGCCCAGGCGGGCGCGACATCGGCATCGATCGCTGCGAACCCCGCCCGCAACGCCTCATGATTGATCGCGACATGCTTGGCCCGATAGGACGGCAACGAAGCCTCGACCGCGCCGAGCAGACAATCGAGCGAAACGAACCCCGTCGCCTTGGAGATCGCCCCCGCCATCACCATCGACGCTCCCATGATGTTGCCGACATCGACCGCAATATCCGTCACCGGCAACTCGATCACCTGCCAACTCGGATCGAGCTCGCCCCTGAAGATCGTCGAGTTCACGAACACCACGCTGCCCGCCCGCAATTGCTGCTGCACCGACGACCAATACTCGTGATGCATCACCATCGCCGCCCACACCCGCGGAACGGTCGGCGGCGACTCGATCGGACCATCAGCGACCACCAACGTGGCGTCGGTATTGCCACCGCGCATCATGCCGCCATAGCTACCGAACATCATCACCTGGCGACCCTCGGCAATCGCACCGCGAGACATCACCTGCGCCGCGAACTGCACGCCCTGCCCACCGATGCCGGTCAACGCCAGTTCACGCTCGGCCATGCACCCTCCCTCGCATCTCCCCAGTCTGCCGCACCGGCGACCGAGAAGTTGCCCTGAGGGAGATTCAGACCCTGGTCGAGTCCGGGAGAGATCGCTGGCGGCGACGCCAGAATCGACCCGTGGCGACGAACGCGGCGAGCCACAGTGTCCCGATGGCGACCAAGAGCAAGCCAGCCACATCGGTGAACCCGTTGGAAGCGTCGCCGAGAGCCCATCGCACTACGGCCCCCGCCGCAATCATCAGCACCGGAAGAGCGATCATCGCACCCGTCTCCTCGTCGCACCGTCTCCTCGTCGCACCCGTCTCCTCGTCGCACCGTCTCCTCGTCGACGCTCTCGGGTTACCCCTCTCGGGCTCTTGCTACACCTCCCGTGCCTACACCTCGCGCCGGCGCAGCTCGTGTACGTCGCACGGTCGAACCGGACGGGTGATGCCGGGCGCGCCGGCCTGTGCGAGCGCGTCGGAAACGGCGTTGCGCACCGCCGGCACCGCGCCGATCGCGCCACCTTCGCCGACGCCCTTGTAACCACCGGGCCCACTCGCCGGTGTTTCCAGGTGCCCGATCTCGAAGACGGGGATGTCGGTCGTGGTCGGAATGAGGTAGTCGAGGAACGTCGTCGTGAGTGGGTTGCCGTCATCGTCGTACACGAAGCCCTCGTGCAACACCGCACCTATGCCTTGCACCGCTCCACCAGAGATCTGACCCTCGACGACCATCGGGTTGATCATCACGCCGCAGTCTTCGCTGACGATGTAGCGAAGCAGCTTCACTTCGCTTGTGTCACTGATCTCGACGGTGCAGATGTGGCAGGCATTGGCCCATGTGATGCTGGGCGTCGAGTAGCGGGTGATGGCCTCGAGACCGCCTTCGGTCTGTGGGGGCAGCTTCCCCGTCGTGACGTAGGCCAACTTCGCGACCTCGGCGAACGACACGCCGCGCGACGGCGTGCCTCGAACCGAGACGCGACTCTCTGCGACTTCGAGATCGTTGGGCGCGGCTTCGAGCATGTGGGCCGCGATCGCGATGATCTTGTCCCGCACCTTGCTCGCCGACTGATGCACCGCCGCGCCCCCGATGACGCCCGAGCGACTGCCGCCGGTGCCGCCACCGATCGGCGAGATGTCGGTGTCACCTTCGATCACCGTGACGTCGGCGAAGTCGACGCCGAGTTCGTCGGCGGCGATCTGCGCCATGGTCGTGGCGATGCTCTGGCCGTGACCTCCGGTGCCGAGGGCAACGGTGACGTGACCGTTGAGGGCGATCTTCACGTGCGCCGCTTCGGTACCGATCAACGTCCCGACGCCCAACGCGGTCGGCTCGACGAACAGTGACACGCCGACGCCGAGCAGACGACCCTCGGACAACGCTTGGGCCTGTTGCCGGCGAAAGTCGTCGTAGTCGAGCATCGCCAGCGCCTGATCGAGACAGCTCTCGGGATCGACCCCGACATAGGTCGCGCCCCCGGCGTTCTTGAACGGCAGATCAGCAACATGGATCAGATTGCGACGACGCAACTCGATCGGGTCGATACGCATGCGACGCGCCGCGAGATCCATCATCTGCTCGCGCGCGACAGTTTCTAGATTCCAGGGGCCCCGATAGGCGTTGCGTCCACACGTGTTGGTGAACACCATCGCACTCGACCAACCGATTCGCTGCATGCGGTAGGGGCCGGAGAACATCATCGCGATCATGCCGCCGATGTTGCTGCTGCCCGGATATGCGCCCGCGTCTTCGAGATGGTCGAATTGAACACCGAGAATGTTGGCGTCGTCGTCGAACGCCATGGTCACCGTGATGCGGTCCAGCCGCGCGTGCCCACCGGAAACGAGGTTTTCGCGGCGATCCTCGACCCACTTGAGCGTGCGACCCATGAGATACGCGCCGAGCGCGGTGGAGATCTCTTCGGTCCGCATCGCACCCTTTTGACCGAACCCACCGCCGACGTCGCGCTGAGTGACATGGATGGAGTGCTCACCAAGACCGAGCACGCGGCACAGGGTGGCGCGAACCTCGTGCACCCGTTGACAGCTGCTCCACACGTGCAGCTCGCGGTCGAATTCCTTCCAGCGCACGATGATGCCGTGCGGCTCCATCGGCACCTGCGACTGTCGGTCCTGTCGGATGGTCTCCGTGAAGACGTGGGGCGCCGACGCGAATATGGCGGCGAGCTCGGGATGTTCCACCCCGGATCGAGCCATCACATTCGTCCCCCGCTCGGGATGCACCAGGTTGACGGTGTCGGCGGCCGCTCGTTCGAAGTCGACCACCGGCGGGAGCACCTCGTAGTCGACCTCGATCAACTCGCACGCATCCTCGGCGAGGTACCGGTTGTCTGCGACGACCATCGCAATCGCCTCGCCGGCGAAGCGCACATCGCCGTCCGCGAGAGGGCGCATCTTGGCAATCGGCATCTCGAGAAACATGGTCGCCGCGAGCGTTCCCTTGACCACCGCAGCGAAGTCGGCCGCGGTGAACACCGCATGCACGCCCTTCGCCTCGCGCGCCGCACTCACGTCGAGTCGGGTGATCCGCGCACGCGCGACGTCACTGCGCACGAACGACACGTGCAACATGTTCGGCAACTTCACATCATCGAGATAGGTGCCGTTGCCGCTCACGAGGCGGGGGTCTTCTTTGCGCTGGATGGATTGCCCCACGAAACGGGGCACACCCGACGTCGCGATCGAGTTCATGGCTTGTCCCCCGTCTCGCGGATGCGCCGTGACGCGATCTCGACCGCTTTGAAGATGCCCTGGTAGCCAGTACAGCGACACAAGTTGCCAGAGAGGCCCACGGCGACTTCGTGATGGGTCGGGTTCGGGTTGTCGCGCAGCAAAGCGGTGACCGACACGATGAAGCCCGGCGTGCAGAACCCGCACTGCAAGCCGTGCCCCTCCATGAACGCCTGTTGCACGATGCCCAGCTCGCCCTGCCCGCGCGTCAGCCCTTCGACGGTGGTGACGTTGCGCCCGTTGGCCTGCACGGCGAAGAGCAGACACGACCGAACCGCTTTGTCTTCGAGCAGCACCGTGCAGCTGCCGCATGCGCCGTGCTCGCACCCGAGATGCGTGCCGGTGAGCCCGCAGTCGTCACGCAAGAAGTCGCCCAATGTCTTGCGCGGTTCGACGCTCGCCGTGTGCGGGGAGCCGTTGACCGTTACCGAGACCGACATGTCAGCCATTGGCCGCCTCCGCAGTCGCGTTGGCCACTGCCCGACCGACCAACACGGCGCCCGCATCTCGCCTATAGCTACTCGTGGCATGCACATCATTCGGCGGATCGAGACCGCGTACCGCGAGCTGTGCAATTTCTGCGAGTGCAGCGGTGTCGAGGTCTTCGCGACGCCGGCCGATCAACGCCTGCTCGGCTGCATCGGCGCGGAGAGGAGTCGAGCCGACGCCGAACAGCGCAACCGCGGCTCGGTCGATCGCTCCCGAGCCAGCCAGGCCGATGGCGCACGCGCAACCCACCATCGCGAAGTCACCATGACGGCGGGTCGCTTCGTCGATCGAAAATCCGCTGCGCCCACTGGCCACCGGAAAGCGGACTGCGACGAGCAACTCGTCAGGCTCGAGGCACGTCGTCCACGTGCCGACGAAGAAGTCGCGTGCCGCCACCGACCGGGCGCGGTCCTTGCCCTTGATGTCGAAGACCGCGTCGAGGGCCAGAGCGACCGCGGGATACTCCGACGCGGGATCCGCGTGGGCGAGCGAACCACCGACGGTGCCCCGGGACCGGATCTGGAAATGTCCGATCAACGGCGTCGCCCGCACGAGCAGCGGCACTGCGACCGCGACGTCGGGTTCGAACTCCACCTGGTCTTGGCGCACCATCGCCCCGATCGAGAACTCTTCGCCCTGACGCGACATCGTCGACAACGACGTCACCTCGTTGAGATCGATCAAATGCGCGAATCGCGTGAGGCGCAGCGCCAGTAGCGGCACCAGGCTCTGGCCGCCGGCCAGCGGTTTGGCTTCGTCGCCGTGCTCGGCGAGTAGGCCGACGGCTTCGTCGACCGTGGTCGGTGCGTGATAGTCGAACGGAGCGGGTTTCACTCGGGGGATATTAGGCAGGCCCCGGACGCTCAGTTGGGCCAGCCGACGGACTCGGGTCTCCTCATGAACTCGCTGACCTTGACGGCCTGGCCCGAGGTTCCTTGGACAGTTCCCTCGCTCACATTGAGCGTGAGAATGCAGTCTCCGCCGTCGTTGTCTGTCGGCACAAAGCCCACACCGAAGCCGGTCGTCTCGTTGACGCCGCCCGTCTCGGCCACCAAGGCCCGCACGATGCAGGCGAGGGCATATGACGGATCGTTACCGAGCGTGCGCCCGCCCTCAATGCCGTGGGCAATGCCGGCGTGCAAGATCTCGGGCAATTCGCTGCCTGCCTAATGCGTGTAGAGGAACACGCTCTGGCTTCCGTTGGTGATCTTGAGTTGCGCCCTGTCTCCCACTTTGTTCTCCTTCGTTGATGTACGACTCGTGGTTGTCAACATGTCAGTAACAAGCGTGAACTCCGTCGCCGACTCCGCGCACCGGCCCATTCCGTTGATCAGTTCCATGGTAGGCCGGGTTGTCGGATTGGGGGTTTGGTGGTTTCGGTGGTGCCGTCGGGGTAGGTGATGTGCAGGGTGCCGTCGGGTTCCATGACGAGTCGGATCTTGGGGTCATGGGCGGCTCGGTGGTGGTGGTATTTGCACAGCAGACAGCAGTGACCCGGTGTGTTGAGGCCACCGTTTTCGCGGTAGTGGACGTGGTGGATGTCGCAGTGGATCGGTTTCTTGTGGCAGCCGGGCCACCGGCACCGTTGATCTCGCGCGGCGATGGCACCGAAGAGGGCGTCGGTGACGGTGGCGGGCAGCATCTGGTAG
>DATLFA010000087.1:0-2601 GCA_035525225.1 Acidimicrobiales bacterium | reverse complement strand
CTCCTGCACGACGCCGTCGACGTGCAGTTGCCGGCGCTCGACGACCTCGACCTGACCCCGGTGCTCCGGGCCCTGTTCTGATCCCTCGGTGGACGGTGACGGCGTCGCCGGCGGCCACGCGATCGGCGCGCGAGCGCCCTCGCCGTCGCTCCGGTCCGGAGTGATGGCGCCTGCTACTCCGAGCCTTGCTGAGGATCGTCGTCGGTCTCGCTCGTCGCGGTCTGGCGGGCGATCAGCCCGCCGGTGGCCCGGATGGGGAACGTGGTGACCTCGAGCACGGCTCCCACCACTTGCACCGGAGCACGAGTCGCTTCGAGCAGTCCGCGGCCGATGGCGCGCGTCGCCCTGCGTCCTGACGGCCGCCGCACCCACCCGAGCGAGATGAACATGCCGAGCGAGATCGTTGCGACGGCCAACATGATGCCGGTGGCAGCGAGCCAGCCCCACCGCGATCCCGTCCATGGCAGGTCGGCGAAGTTCATGCCGAAGAAGCCCGCGATCAACGAGAGCGGGAGCATGATCGCCGCGTAGACGGTCAGCACCTTGGAGACCTCGGACGTGACCCGCGCCTCGGCACCACGGTAGGCGTCGAGGATCTCCGCGAGCGCACTGCGCGCTTCGTCCAGACCCGACGCGGCGCGATTCGCGACGTCGAACACGTCCGAGAACTTTCGGCGACCGAGGTCGCCGACGAGGGGTGAGGTCGAGTGGCGCAGGACATCGAGGGCTTCTCGCTGCGGATGGACCGTGCGCCGAATGCCGGCGATGTCGGCCCGCACGGCGCTGAGGTCCTCGAGCACGTCACCGTCGGCGGCCAGGGCCCGCGCGATCAGTCCTTCGACACGATCATCGAACGCTTCGAGCACGCCCATCAGCCGCCGGGTGAGCGCGTCGGCGATCAACCCCAGGAGGAAGTCGGGGCCGATCGCCCCGACATCGGAGCGGTGGTTCAACTGACTCCACACGGCGTCGACCGCGGGTGAGAGTCGGTCGTGGATCGTGACGAGTCCACGTGGTGTCAGGAAGCAGTGGACCTCGTACGTGCCGACTTGGTCGTCGCGAAGTCCGTGAAAGACCGCGAGCAGGTGGTCGCCGAAGTCGTCGACCTTCGGAAGATCGACGTCGAGGATCGTGTCGCGGACCGCGAGTCGGTCCAGCCCGGCTCGGTCCGTGAGCATCAACAGATCGGGAACGTCGTCGGGGCCCGCGATCACGTCGATCCACAACCGAGGATCATCCGAGGAGGGCCACGAGTCGGTCACGACCGGGCATCCGTCGTCGCCTGCGCTCAACGTCCGTATCAGCACAGTTGCCGAATCTACGGGATCAGGTGATGGCGCGTTCGGCCGAAGAGCTGAGGTTGTCGGCCCGCGGCACGATCGCCGTCCCGTGTGGCTGCGTTCGAGCGCTTCTTCGCGCACGCCGGTGCCGGCGCAGCAACAGCACGGCGACGCCGGTCACTGCGACGATGACCAACAACTCGAGTCGCCACACCCTTCCGGCAGCGACGAGTCGATCTCGTGTCGAGACTTCGAGCGTCACCGGCGGCCCGAACCGCTCGACGAGCATGACCTCTTGTTCGAAGCTGAGTCCTCCGTCGGTGCCGCGTAGCGAGCGCGAGATTCGCGATCCGAGCAGTGCTTGCTGGGTTCGGGTGTCGACCCATCCGTACCCGCGTTCGCCGACCCCGGCGGGGCTCGTTCCGCATCCTTCGACGCGCATCAGCGGCCCGGTCTCGTCGGGCGGTGTACCCCAGTAGCGGGTCACGACAGTGACCGAACGCTCGGAACCGAACCAACCGGCATACGCGATGTGCTCGATCTCGTAGATTCCCAGTACGCGCCCGGTGTTCAACGAACGAATCGGCTCGTCGGGGACCACGTCTTCGATGTGCGGCATTTCGGGCAAGCTGCACGCGTCAACGCCGCCGCTCGGCACGAACCCTATGGCAGTGACCACAGCCGCGCAGCCAGCGAACCGTGCGGGTCGCGCGTACCTCATGAGCTCGACGCTACGACAGGGTTGCAGCCGGGGATGGTCATCGCCCGGGATTGTGAGACGTTCTGCTTGGGACGAACCCGAGTGGTCCGGCTCGCTCGAAAGCCTGATTCTGCGGCGCGCGATCGGGTGGTAGTCGGTTGCGCCGGCGGCAGCTCGGCAGGATTGATCAGTCGATCGATCCGCGCTCGACGATCCACTGTGTCGGTTGACCGGTGACCGCTGCTACGTGGTCGAAGTCTTCGTCGTAGTGCAGCACCGTGAGCGAGGAGGGCCTCGGCGACTGCGGCGACGAGGAGATCAGGCACCTTGCGTCCCTCGAGTCCATCGGCGGCGAGGGTGGCGCTGGACCTGTAGTGCGCGATCGAAGTGATGTGCTTCGACATCGATGCGCGCCCTCGACCCGGCGGTCGGGGATGGTGCCGGCGGCCCGCCATGATCGTCTCGACCGCGTGCGCGAACTCGGCGTCGGAACTAGAGTGCCGCGCGCGTCGTAGGTCGCGACGCTCGACCGTGGAGGGAATGCCCGATGCCCAAGATGGTGATTACCCACAGCGTTGCAGATGTCGACAAGTGGCTGGGGTTCAAAGCGGAGCGCGCCGA
>DATLFA010000052.1:0-176059 GCA_035525225.1 Acidimicrobiales bacterium | reverse complement strand
GAAGCTATGGGCAACAAAGTCACACTCGAACCTGCCGCCTGACACCGACCCAACTCGGGCTTCCGCCCGAACGGGGGCTCCGCCCCCGAACCCAGCGCGACTACCAACCCGACACCACAAGGTGATTCACACCTCAGCGACGATGTTCAGCGGTGTGTGGCTCGTGCCGGTCAACACGCACCTCACCGGCGACGAGGTCGCGTACATACTCGGCGACGCGGGCGTGAACGCTGTCTTCGCCGATCCGGATCACGCGGATTTGGCGCGCGCCAGCACCGCCGCGCCGGTCGTCGGCATCGGCGACGAGCTCGACCGTCTCGCGGCGAGCGCAGTTGATACGCCGTTCGATCTGAGCGGCCCCACCGGCGGGCGCATGCACTACACCAGCGGCACGACGGGGCGACCCAAGGGCGTCAAGCGCGCGCTGCCTCCGACGATCGACGGCTACCTCGATCTGCTCGCGCGACTGGGCCGCTCCATGGGCCTCGACGGCAGCGGCCCGCATCTGATGACGGGGCCGCACTACCACGCCGCGGTGAGTGGGTACGCGCTCTACGACTTGGTCAATGGCGGATCGGTCGTGATGATGCCGCGATTCGACGCGTCGACGGTGTTGCGACTCATCGACGAGCGCGCGATCACGCACACACATCTCGTGCCGACGATGTTCGTCCGTTTGTTGCGCCTACCCGAAGCCGAGCGTCGGGCGTTCGATCCGTCTCCTTTGTCGATGGTCCTGCACGGCGCGGCGCCGATCTCGCCGACGACCAAGCGATCGATGATCGACTGGTGGGGGCCGCGACTCGTCGAGTACTGGGGCAGCAGCGAAGGCGGCACCTTCACGTTGATCGACTCGCACGAATGGCTCGCCCGACCCGGCTCGGTCGGACGGGCATTGCCGGGTGTCGACGTGTTCGCGGTCGACGACGACGGACGACGACTCGCGGCCGGTGAAGTCGGCACGCTGTACTGCCGCGCCGGCGATGCGGAGAGACCCTTCCGCTATCACCACGCGCCCGAAAAGACCGAAGCGAGCTATCTGGCGCCCGCGACGTTCACGATGGGCGACATGGGCCACGTCGATGCCGACGGCTACGTGTTCCTGACCGACCGTGCCACCAACATGATCATCAGCGGGGGAGTGAACATCTATCCCGCCGAGGTCGAGCATGTGTTGTCCGACCATCCGGCGGTGGTCGACGTCGCGGTGTTCGGTGTGCCCGACGAGGAGTGGGGCGAGTCGGTGAAAGCCGCGGTCGAACTACGCCCCGGTGTCGCGCCGTCGGCAGAGCTCGCCGCCGAACTGATCGCGTTCGCCCGTGAACGACTCGCGTCGTACAAAGTGCCGCGCACGATCGACTTCGAAGAGCGGCTGCCGCGGCTCGACACGGGCAAGATCCTCACCCGGCAGTTGCGCGAGCCCTATTGGCGCGACCGAGACCGGCCGATCTGAGCCCGGCGGTCGCGGCTCAGCGAAGGTCGAGGCCGCGCTGGCGTCTGGCCGAGGCGAGCGCGGCATCCGCGCGCGCCGACGCGTGGAACAGCCCGTGACCGTCCTGTCGCATCGCCCACCCGATGGCGGCAACGATGCCGGTAGCGCGAAGCGCGTCGTCGATGCGGCGCACGCGCTGCTGACCGACGAGCACCGATTCGAGTGGCATCAACACGAGCGCGAATTCCGTGTCGCTGAGGATCCCGATCACGTCGGTCGACGTCATCTCGGCGGCGAGCACGGCGAGTGCCGAGCGGCGCTGTTCGACCGACGGCGTCGTCAGGGCGATGCTGACGACGGCCGCACCGAAGCGCATCGACGCGCACAGGCGTTCTTGTTCGTCGACGGCCGCCTTCCATGCGTCGAGATCCGCGGCGACGACGGGACCGCCCGAGATCGTAGGCGCTTCGTTGGTGGTTCGGGTCGCTCGGGGTGGTTGGTTGTTCATCGGCGTGGCCTGCGTCCAAGTCTCTCTTCTCCGTTCGGCGGCGGGGTGCACCATGCAAGAATTCGCCGGAATCGTCACGGGCCCGCAATCGAACGATCACGCTGCGTGGTGGTTTCACACTGGCCACCACTGATCGTGGCCAAAACCCCCGGATTCGGACTGTCACACCCCCTCCGCATACTCAGCACATGACCACGACCACCTCCGCCTTCGCCGCTCCGTCCCGCCCTTCGGCCGCGCACCGCGCTGCTCGCCGCGGGGCAGACGATCCGATTCACCTGCTCCCCGTGCCCGTTCGTCAGTTGCGCCTCGAGGTGTTGTTGTGGGCGTTGCGCCAAGGTCAGCCCGTCGAGGCCGAGGCCCTCACGTGCATCTTGTTGGCCAAGGACACCCACGACGATCCGTACACAGTCTGGACCGCCGAGTCGGTTCGCCGCCTGCTGTGGATCGACATCGTCGCATTGTGCGAGGCGCTCGAGCGGCCCCCGCCCGAGCTCGTCGCGCTCACGATGTGGACGTTGCTCGATTTCCTCGCCGCCACCGACCGTTTCGCCGGCGGTAGTGACCCGCTCGAGCTCCTCCGTGAACCGCTGATCGACTCCGGCGGCTTCGCGCTGCGCCGTCGCGTCGCCTCGTCCCGTCGACGCCATCCGGCTGCGCGTTGACGTGCTACAACCCATCGATGACCGATCGCCGCGAGCTACGCGCCGCGCTACTCGACAAACGGTCACGGCTGACGCCCGCCGACGTCGCACGAACGAGCGCCTCCGTGGCGCGCCGCGTCATCGCATTGCCGGAACTCGAGCGCGCCGCTCGCATCGCGGCCTATCGGGCAGTCCGGGGCGAGGTGAATTGCGATCCGATCGTGCAGTGGGCGTGGCATTCGGGCCGTCGCGTGTATATACCGGTCACGCAGCGGCCGCGCACGATGACCTTCGCCCGGTGGCGCGACGGCGATCGCTTCTGCATCAATCGATTCGGCATCGACGAGCCGCTCCCTACGGCGCGCCGTGTCGCGCTACACCGGCTCGATGTCGTGCTGGTGCCGCTCGTCGCGTTCGACCGCCACGGCACTCGCCTCGGGCACGGTGCGGGTTATTACGACGCCGCGTTCGCATTCCGGCGGCTGCCGCGGCGCACGCGTCCGGTACTCGTCGGGTTGGCTCACGCGTTCCAAGAGGTCGATCACCTCGACGCGCAAGAGTGGGATGTCCCGCTCGACTTCGTGGTCACCGAGCAAAGAACGATTCGAGCGCAGCCGTGAACCAACCCGGGTCGTAGCTGCCGGCCATCTCACGGCACGAGTGCATGGCCAACTGCGCGACACCGACGTCGACGGTTGCCATTCCCAGCTGCGCGGCGGTCAACGGGCCGATCGTCGACCCACAGGCCACGTCACCGCGGGTGACGAACCACTGCGTCGGTACGTCCGCGGCCTCGCACGCTTCTACGAACACCGCCGCCGTCGTCGACTCGGTCGCGTAGCGGGCGCTGGTGTTGAGCTTGATCACCGGGCCGCCGTTGAGCGCAACCCAGTGATCGGGCTCGTGGCGTTCGACATAGTTGGGGTGCGTGCCGTGCGCGCAGTCGGCCGACACGCAGATCGACCGGGCGAGGGCGGCGAGGTAGTTCGAACGATCGCATCCGCTCACGAGCGCCACTCGTTCGAGCACGTTGCCCAGGAACGCGCCCGCCGCGCCGCGGTCGGTCGTGCTGCCCACTTCCTCGTGATCGAACAACACGAACCCGATCGCGACGCCATCTGGTGGCGCCGGCGAAGCCGTTAACGCCGTGATCGCGGCGTGACACGACAGTTGGTTGTCGATTCGGGGCGCGCTCACGAACTCGTCGCGGACACCGGCCAGCGTTGGGGCAGCGAGGTCATGGCACATCGCGTCCCACGCGACAACCGCAGACGGCTCGACACCCGCCGCGTCGGCGACGACGGACCGGAAGTCGGGGCCATCGTCGATGCCCCACAGTGGGCTCAGGTGTTGCTGGCGGTTCAACACGAGGCCGCGCTCGTTGACGTCTCGATCGAGGTGGATGGCGAGCTGCGGGATGCGCAGCAACGGACGGTCGATGCGGAAAAGCACCTCGCAGGTCCCACCGTCGCGTCGTACCGACAGCCGACCCGACAGGCCGAGGTCACGGTCGAGCCACGAGTTGAGCAGCACTGCGCCGTAGACCTCGACACCGAGCTGGCGAAAGCCCGCCGATCGCCGGTCGGCGTGGGGCTTGACCCGCAGGTTGGGCGAATCGGTATGGGCGCCCATCAGCCGGAACTGCCCGATCGGCCCCGGACCGCGCCGCCAGGCGACGATCGAACCGCCGCGGCGCACGAACCCGTTAGCCGCGGCGATCGACTCCTCGAAGCCGGAGACACCCAGCCGGCGGGCCGCCTCAACGACCGCGTGGAAGGGCGACGGCGACGCCGCGATGTACGCGCAGAGGTCTCGGGCCACCGCCAGATCAGGGGAACGCATCGCCCCATGATGCCCGAGCGACGGCCGCCCGACGTGGCTCTGGTGACCCTTCCGGATACCTCCGCACCAATTAGTTGGAGTACGCAGGGGTAACGCGGCTACAGTGACGGGATCGGACGGAGGCGCCGACAGTGTTGTCCGCCCTGTCCGACCCGGTGTAGCTGCGGGCCAATGCCGTCCCGGATGCGGTGCTGCGACCGGACTCAACCTGCCGAGTCGGCGCTCGCGTCGTCTACCAGGTCCAATGATGTCCGTGTACCACTTTCGAGGACTGTGATGCGTTTCTACCGACAGGCTGAAGGACTCTACGACCCGAGGTTCGAGCACGACGCGTGCGGTGTCAGCTTCGTGGCCGACCTTCGCGGCCGGCGGAGTCACCGCATCGTCGAGCTCGGTCTGTCAGCCCTGTGCAACCTCGACCATCGCGGCGCGCTCGGCGCGGACGAAGGGACCGGCGACGGCGCCGGCATCTTGATCCAGGTTCCGGATCGCTTCTTCCGCGCGGTGGTCAATTTCGACTTGCCCCCGGCGGGCTACTACGGCACGGGCATCGCATTCCTGCCGCAGAACCCGCACGAGGCGCGTCAGGCGACGACCCAGGTCGAAAAGATCGTCAAGAGCGAAGGGCTCGAGGTCCTCGGCTGGCGCGAGGTGCCCATCGATGCATCGGTGCTGGGCAAGGGCAGCAGCACGACCATGCCCAACTTCGCTCAGCTCTTCGTCGGCGGCGACAACCTCAGTGGCCTGGCCCTCGACCGTCGTCTCTACCCGGTACGCAAGCGCATCGAGCACGAGATCCACCTCGAGGCGGGCGTCGACGAGGGCAACGAGGCCATGGGCGGCATGTCGACCGCGCACGACGGCGTCTACTTCCCCTCGCTGTCGGCTCGCACGATCGTCTACAAGGGCATGCTCACGACGCGGCAGTTGCAGCCGTTCTTCCCCGATCTCACCGATGCCCGGATCGAGTCGGCCATCGCACTCGTGCACAGCCGATTCTCCACGAACACCTTCCCCACGTGGCCACTCGCACATCCGTATCGATTCATCGCCCACAACGGCGAGATCAACACGGTGCAGGCCAACCGCAACTGGATGAGCGCGCGCGAGTCGTTGCTCGCGACCGATCTGATCCCCGGCGATCTCTCGCGCCTGTTCCCCGTCTGCACACCGGGCGGGAGCGACACCATGAGCTTCGACGAGGCGGTCGAGCTGTTGCACATGGGCGGCTACTCGCTGACCGAAGCCGTGCTGATGATGATCCCCGAGCCGTGGGAGAACAACGACCTGCTGGCGCCCGAGCGACGCGCGTACTACCAATTCCACGCGTCGCTGATGGAGCCGTGGGACGGTCCGGCATCGATCGCCTTCACCGACGGCACGATCATCGGTGCGGTGCTCGACCGCAACGGTTTGCGACCATCGCGCTACTGGGTCACCGACGACAACCTGGTCATCATGGCCTCCGAGGTCGGCGTCGTCGACGTCGCCCAATCGTCGATCGTCGAGAAAGGCCGTCTGCAACCTGGCCGCGTTTTCCTCATCGATACGGCCAAGGGCCGCATCATCCGCGACGACGAGCTGAAGACCGGCTTGTGTTCGGAACGGCCCTATCGAGAGTGGATCGAGAGCAACCTCGTCAACCTCCACGACCTTCCGCCGCGCGAGGTGTCCCGCCGCGACGAGGGCTCGTTGCTGCAACGTCAGCAGGTCTTCGGCTACACGCACGAAGAGCTCAGACTGCTCGTCACCCCCATGGTGACGACGGGCAAAGAGGCCCTCGGTTCGATGGGTACCGACACCGCGCTCGCGGTGCTCTCCAACCGCAGCCGCATGCTGTACGACTACTTCACGCAGCAATTCGCGCAGGTGACCAACCCACCCCTGGACGCCATTCGCGAAGAGTTGGTGACCGCGGTCGGTTGTTCGATCGGGCCCGAAGGCAACCTGTTCGCGCCGGGCCCGGAGTCGTGCCATCAGATCTTCGTGCGCGACCCGGTGCTCGACAACGACGAACTCGCGAAGCTCATCGGCATCGACGGCGAGGGCGGCCTCGCCGACTTCCGCACGCGGGTGGTGCCGTGCCTCTATCCCGTCGCCGAAGGCGGCAAAGGACTGCAGCGCGCCATCGAGGCCGTACGGGCCCGGGTCTCGCAGGCAATCGACGAGGGCTACAAGATCGTCGTGCTTTCGGATCGGGGCTCGACCACCGCGCTCGCGCCGATCCCGGCGCTGCTCGCAACCGCCGCAGTACATCACCATCTATTGCGAGCGAAAACACGCACGCGGGTCGGTCTGGTCGTCGAGACGGGCGAAGCCCGCGAAGTACATCACTTCTGCCTGCTGTTGGGCTTCGGCGCCGCCGCGATCAACCCGTATCTCGCGTTCGAGAGCATCGACCATCTGATCGACGAAGGCTTGCAGGAGTTCGCGGATCTCGACAAGAAGAGCGCCCACAAGAAGTTCATCAAGGCGTCGAGCGCGGGCGTCTTGAAAGTGATGTCCAAGATGGGCATCTCGACCGTGCAGAGCTACACGGGCTCGCAGATCTTCGAAGCCATCGGTATCGGCAAAGACGTCATCGACGAATACTTCACCGGCTGCGTCTCCCGCATCGGCGGGGTGGGCCTCGACGCGATCGCGGATGAGATCTCGATTCGCCATGACCTGGCGCACCCGAAGAACCCGACCGAGCGCGCGCATCGCGACCTCTGGTACGGCGGCGAATACCAATGGCGCCGTGAAGGGGAGTACCACCTCTTCAACCCCGAGACGGTCTTCAAGCTGCAACACGCAACCCGGGCCGCTCGCTACGACATCTTCAAGCAGTACGCCAAACTCGTCGACGACCAAGCGGCCCATCTCGCAACGCTGCGCGGGCTGTTCTCGTTCAAGCTCGAAGATCGCACGCCCATACCCATCGAAGAAGTCGAGTCGGTCGCCGACATCGTCACGCGGTTCAATACCGGTGCCATGAGCTATGGCTCGATCTCGAAAGAGGTGCACGAAACGTTGGCCATCGCCATGAACCGCCTCGGCGGTCGTTCCAACACCGGCGAGGGTGGCGAGGACAACGACCGTTATCTACCCGACCCCAACGGCGATCTGCGCCGCAGCGCCATCAAGCAGGTCGCGTCGGGGCGCTTCGGCGTGACGAGCGAGTATCTCGTCAACGCCGACGACCTCCAGATCAAGATGGCGCAAGGCGCCAAGCCGGGCGAGGGCGGGCAGCTGCCGGGCAAGAAGGTCTATCCGTGGATCGCCAAGACGCGGCACTCGACCCCCGGCGTCGGCCTCATCTCTCCGCCGCCGCATCACGACATCTACTCGATCGAAGATCTCAAGCAACTGATCCACGACCTCAAGAACTCCAACCCGCTCGCTCGCGTGCACGTGAAATTGGTGGCCGAGGTCGGTGTCGGCACCGTGGCGGCGGGTGTCTCCAAGGCTCACGCGGACGTCGTGTTGATCTCGGGACACGACGGCGGCACCGGCGCGTCGCCGTTGACGTCGATCAAGCACGCTGGTGTGCCGTGGGAGCTCGGTCTCGCCGAGACGCAACAGACCCTGCTCATGAACGGCTTGCGCGACCGCATCGTCGTACAGGTCGACGGGCAGTTGAAGACCGGCCGCGATGTCGTCATCGCCGCATTGTTGGGCGCCGAAGAGTTCGGCTTCGCGACCGCGCCTCTCGTCGTGTCGGGCTGCGTGATGATGCGCGTCTGTCATCTCGACACCTGTCCGGTCGGTATCGCCACGCAAAACCCCGAACTCCGCAAGAAGTTCACCGGCAAGCCCGAGTTCGTCGTCAACTTCATGGAGTACATCGCGCAAGAAGTGCGCGAATACCTGGCGGCGTTGGGCCTTCGCTCGATCCAAGAAGCGATCGGCCACGCGGAGTTGATCGACGTCGACAAGGCGATCGACCACTGGAAGGCGTCCGGCCTCGACCTCACACCGATCCTGCACGTACCCGAGTCGCAATGGGAGCAGTCGCCCTACCAGACGATCGCGCAGGACCACGGCCTCGACCGGGCGCTCGACAACACGTTGATCTCGCTTGCCCGGTCGGCTCTCGACTCAGCCACCCCGGTCACGATCGACTTGCCGATCCGCAACGTCAACCGCACCACCGGCACCATGCTCGGCAGCGAGCTCACGCGTAGGTGGGGCGGCTCCGGCCTGCCCGACGACACGATCCAGATCAACTTCACGGGCTCGGCGGGCCAGAGCTTCGCGGCGTTCGTACCGAAGGGCATCACGATGCGACTCGTGGGAGACGCCAACGACTACTTCGCAAAAGGCCTGTCGGGTGGACGCGTCGTGCTGCGCCCACCGTTCGACGCGCGCTTCATCGCCGAGGAGAACATCATCGCCGGCAACGTGATCCTCTACGGCGCCACCGGTGGTGAGTGCTTCATCCGCGGTGTCGTCGGCGAGCGTTTCTGCGTGCGTAACTCGGGCGCAACGGCGGTCGTCGAAGGTATCGGCGATCATGGCTGCGAATACATGACCGGTGGTCGAGCAGTGATCCTCGGGCCGACCGGGCGCAACTTTGCTGCCGGCATGTCCGGCGGCGTCGCTTTCGTCCACGATCCCGATCGCACGTTCCGCATCAGGGTGAACTACGAGATGGTCGACCTCGACCGCCCAGACGAAGACGACCTCGACTGGCTGCGCGAGTGCATCCACCGCCATACGCAAGAGACCGGCTCTGCGGTCGGCAATCGCATCCTGGCACGGTGGGACCAAGAGCGGGATCTGTTCGTGAAGGTCATGCCGCAGGACTACAAGCGGGTGCTCGCCGCGCAAAGCCAAGCTCGCGAAACGGGACAAGACGAACAAGAAGCGATCATGGCGGCGGCACATGGGTGACGTGAAGGGCTTCATGACCCACGACCGCAAGACGCCGACGCGTCGCCCGGTGCCGATTCGCTTGCTCGATTGGCACGAGGTGTACGAGCCGTTCGCGACCGAAGACGTGCGGGTGCAGGCGTCGCGGTGCATGGACTGCGGCATTCCGTTCTGCAACAACGGCTGCCCGCTGGGCAACATCATTCCCGACTTCAACGATCTCGTGTATCGCGATCGCTGGGAAGACGCGTTCCATCGCCTCCATGCGACCAACAACTTTCCCGAGTTCACCGGGCGCCTCTGCCCGGCGCCGTGTGAAGCCGCGTGCGTGCTCGGCATCAACAGTGATCCGGTCACCATCAAACAGGTCGAACTCGAGATCGCCGAACGCGCGTGGAACGAGGGTTGGATCAAGCCGGTGCTCGCCAAGGAGACCACGGACAAGCGAGTCGCAGTGGTCGGCTCGGGGCCTGCCGGTCTGGCCGCGGCGCAGCAGCTGACGCGCGCCGGGCACGCGGTCGTCGTCTTCGAGCGCGCCGATCGTGCCGGCGGGTTGCTTCGTTACGGCATTCCCGAGTTCAAGATGGAGAAGAAATACCTCGATCGCCGCCTCGAGCAGATGCGCCTCGAAGGTACGAAGTTCCGTGTCGACACCAACGTCGGCGTCGACGTGACCGGCAGCGAGCTACAGCGCGATTTCGATGCCATCGTGCTTGCCGGCGGCGCGACACAATGGCGCGATCTGCCCGTGCCGGGACGCGAGTGCAAGGGCGTCTACCAAGCGATGGAGTACCTGCCTCCCTCCAACCGGGTGCGGGAGGGCGACCTCGCCGCGTCGCCGATCGACGCGCGGGGCAAGCGGGTCGTCATCATCGGCGGTGGCGACACCGGCGCCGACTGCCTCGGCACCGCGCATCGACAAGGTGCCGCGGAGATCCATCAGTTCGAGATCCTGCCCCGGCCGCCCGACTCCCGGGTTGCCACCATGCCGTGGCCGACCTACCCGATGATCTACCGGGTGTCCTCCGCTCACGAAGAGGGCGGCGAGCGGGTCTTCTCCGTCAACACCGAATGCTTCCTCGGCGACGAGGACGGCAACCTGCGCGGTCTGCGCTATCACGTGGTCGAGATGATCGACGGTCGCTTCGAAAAGATCGAAGGCACCGACGTCGAGCTGCCGTGCGAGCTCGTCTTCTTGGCGATGGGCTTCGTGGGGCCCGAGAAGCACGCGCTGTTCGACCAGCTCGGCATCGCGCTCAACGAGCGCGGTGCGGTCGCTCGCGACGGCAACTGGCGGACCAACGTCGACAACGTCTTCGTGTGCGGCGACATGGGTCGGGGTCAATCGCTGATCGTGTGGGCCATCGCCGAAGGGCGCTCCTGCGCGTCTGCGGTCGACCAGGCGCTGATGGGCTCGACCTTGTTGCATTCGCCGATCACGCCGACCACCATGCAATTGCTCTAGGGCTCTTGCGCCAAATCCCCGCGGGCGTCATTCGGCTACGAGTTCGTTCCGCGGCGAAGCCGCCGATCCGTTGCGGCGGAGCCGCACAACTAGCCGTCGTCGACGATCGTCGCCAGGCCCGCAGTGACGAGGCGGTGCACCGCTTCGCAGATCGCGAACGGTGTCATCCTCGTGGTCGCGACAAGGTCTTGCAGCGGTCGCTCACCGTCGAGTGCGACGATGACCGGCCAATCACCGGCCGCGACACACACCATCGTGTCACCCTCGGGCGCGGCGTCGTTCAGTTGCGCGATCACCCCCGTGTGAGGGACCAGATCGCTGATCGTCCGCCACGCCTCATTCCGCGTTGCGACATCGCCGCCCAACATGTTGACGGGATACGCATATCCCTGGCCCATGCTGTGACGCGAGCCGAGCACAAAGCGGAACCTTCCGTCGACGAGTTCCGTCAACTCGTACATCGTCGCCACGATGTGCTCGTGCACCGCATCGCGAAGGTCGCCGACCTCGGCACCTGACGCGGCGACGAGCGCGTTGCCGAGTTCTGTGTCCTTGGCCTTGACCGCCGCGTCCCAGTCGTCCTCGGTGACGAGCGATCGGCCGAGCAGGACCTCGCGTAGTGAACAGTTCGGATCGTTGGTCGCGAACGACACCTCGCCGTCGACCACGGTGATCGCCGCGGCGCGTGATCCGGCGATGTAGAGCGTGCCTGTTTGGCGACCGCGCGCGAGTAGATCGAGCACTTCGAATAGGGCCAGGTCACCCAAGGTTCCTTCGAGCGCCGCCCGTTCGGCCGTGGGTCGGGCCTCGGTGGTCATGGTCTCCCCATCGGCACCAGGCCAGGACGAGTGAAGGCCTGGGAGCAGTTTTCGGGCCCGTAAATAGCTCAAGATCAGCGCATTTATGTCGATGTCTCAAACAGTTCCTCGCGGAGAACCCATCACCATGTTCCGGAATCTCAACGTACGTACGAAGCTGATGCTCGTGCTCTCCGTCCCCCTCATTGCGATGGCGGGGTTCGCGGGCATCGGTGCCGGCGAACGACTCGACGACGCCGATCGGGCGAGTACCGTCACGGCATTGGCGCGCGTCGTGCGTGGGCAGGTGGACCTCTCGCACCAACTCGAAACCGAGCGGCTGTGGACCGGCGTCACTCAGACCACCGAGGGTGCGCTCGGTCGGGAGCAATTGGCGGAGCAACGCACACGCACCGACGCCGCCCTCACGCAGTACCGCGCCGCACCCGGGCCGAACGCGATGGCGGGAGCGATGGCAGACACCAACGGCCGCCTCGCCGATCTGGCTTCGGTACGGTCCGACGTCGACGCCGACCGGATCGGGGCCGATGTCGCCAGCGATCGCTACGACCGGATGGTCTCGTCCCTGAGCGGTCTGACGAAGGCAATCGGCCCCGCGGGCAGCGACGTCGAGTTCGTCCGGCAGATCGAAGTCGTGACCGCGCTCGGCAAGCTCAAGTCCGACCTCAACTCGTTGAACCTAGGTGTCAGCCGAGCGATCATCGGCGACACGCCATCGCCATCGGAACGCACCGCGGTGCAGTTCTTGGATGCGCAATTCACGACGTCGGAGGAGCTCTTCGACCAGATCGCGTCGGTGCAACTACGGGATGATTACGCCAATCTGCGCACCACCCCCGACGTGCGCGAGAACTCGCAATACCTTCGTGACTACCGCCAGTTGATCTCGGTGTCGATCGAGCCCGCGGCGTTGGTGAACAGCGCGGTCCTTCGCCTCGAAGCCCTCCACAAGATGGAGCAGGGGATTGCCACCTCGATCCTCGAATCGGCCACGGAAGCCGAATCGACCGCACAACGCCAGGCGCAGACGTACATGTTCGTCGCGGCGTCCGCCGTAATCATCGCCA
Source organism: Acidimicrobiales bacterium (assembly GCA_035525225.1). GTDB lineage: Bacteria > Actinomycetota > Acidimicrobiia > Acidimicrobiales > WLNW01 > DATLFA01. The sequence continues at coordinate 163,429 of DATLFA010000052.1, read as the reverse complement.
TCGGCCTCGCGATGCTGCTCGCCCGATCGGTCGTCGGGCCGCTGCGCCGTCTCACACGCTCGGCCTACGAGCTTTCCGAAGAGCGGTTGCCGCAGCTCGTCGACCAGTTGACCAAACCCGATTCCGACGCCTCGCAGTTCACGCTGGAGCCGATCGAGGTGCGATCGCACGACGAGATCGGTCAACTCGCTCGTGCCTTCAACAATCTGCAAGAGGTCACGTCGAACGTCGCGGGGCAGCAGTCGCAGCTGTTGCGCAAAGGCATCGGCGACATCTTCGTCAACCTGGCGCGGCGAAACCAGTCGCTGCTCGATCGCCAGATCGAGTTCATCGACCAGCTCGAAGCCAACGAGGACGATCCCGACCAGCTCGAGAACCTCTTCAAGCTCGACCATCTCGCGACGCGGATGCGCCGCAACGCAGAGTCGCTGCTGGTTCTCGCAGGCGCCGAACCGCCGCGCCGTCGCGGACGACCGGTCGATATGGCCGACGTCGTACGTGTCGCGATCGGCGAGGTCGAGCACTTCTCACGCATCACCTTGCTCGCACTCGACGAAGCAACCGTCGCCGGCAACGTCGCGGTGGATCTTGCTCACTTGCTCTCCGAGCTCATGGAGAACGCCACCCAGTTCTCGCCGCCCGACACGAGCGTCGAAATCGTGGGTCATCTCACTCGTGAGGGCACCTACGTACTGTCGGTCTCGGATCAAGGCATCGGGATGTCGGCCGAGCAGATGAACGACGCCAACCGTGTGATGGCAAGCCCGCCCGTGCTGGGCCTGGCGCTGTCGCGGTCGCTCGGGTTCACCGTCATCGGGCGGCTCGCGCAACGCTTCGGCATCACCGCACGCATGATGTCGTCGCCCGCTGGTGGTGCATCGGCACTTGTCACCGTGCCCGCGACGCTGGTTCAGCCTTCCGATGGCACCGCGCTAGGAACCGATTCGTTGGGCGCCACGCAGTGGGGCGACGACAGTACGCCCGCGGTGACCACACCGTCGTGGAACACCCCTCCGACGATCGACCTTTCGCCATTCAGCGCGCCGACCGGGCTCACGTTCCCCGCCTCGCCGGTCGAGGCCCTCCCGCTCTACGCGCCGATGGCGCAGCCTGCTCCGCCCTCCGCCGCTCCCGAGCCGGCACTTCAACCGCCGGCGAGCGCCCCGCCGGCAGCGCCGTTGACCCCGCTGGCTCCTCCACCGCTCGCCCAGCCGGCCCCGTCCCCGGCACCCGCACCCGACCCCGCCTCGCAACCTCCTGCGTCGCGGCCGCAATTGCCGGCAACGGCACCGCTGCCCACCCGTGGTCGCGTCGACGACTCGCTGGCCGCGCCCGCGCTGCCCCTCAGCGAAGCGGGATTGACGGTTCTTCCGCAGCGGGGCCAGCCGACCGAGTCCTCGCCGGCCGCCCTCGAAGGCCTCGCCCGGCGCAGCCCGAAGGCCGTCACCCCGACCAATTCCACCAACGGGTCCGGGGCGCCGGGTGTTGCAGCCACGACCCGATCTCCCGAAGAGGTTCGCCAGATGTTGTCGCGTTATCGATCAGGACTTCGCCGCGGCAAGAACACCGATCCCGAACAAGAAACAGGAGGGTGATCGTGCCCCAGCTGTCACCCGCGGCCACCAACGTCTCCTGGCTGATCTCCAACTTCGTCGAGCGCGTGCCCGGCGTCGACGAGGCGGTCGTCGTTTCATCCGACGGATTGCTCATGGCGATGTCGCGTGGGCTCGACCGGGCGTCGGCAGATCGCTTCGCCGCCGTCGCGTCGGGTCTGATCGGCCTCGCGTACGGTGCCGCAGGTCGCTTCGGCGGCGGTGCGGTGCACGAAGTGATCATCGAGATGGAACACGCCTTCATCTTCGTCACCGGCATCAGCGACGGGTCCTGTCTTGCCGTCGTTGCGTCGGGCGACGCCGATGTCGGCCTGGTCGCGTACGAGATGAAGGTTCTCGTCGAGCAGGCGAGCAAGGTCTTGACCCCCGAACTACGCGCGGAACTTCAAGCCGCGCTGCCACGCTGAAGCTGAAAACCGGATGGACCCATGAGCAACGCTCGTGACGACGACGAGAAAGGGCTGCGCATACGGCCGTACGCGCTGACCGGCGGGCGCACGCGCTCATCGCACGAACTCCCGATCGAGACGATCGTGCGCACGTCCGCCCGAGGCTTCGTACAGCAGCCTCGACTCACACTCGAACGCAAACGCATCGTCACACTCTGCGCCGTTCCCCAATCGATCGCCGAAGTCTCGGCGCACCTGAAACTCGCATTGGGTGTGGCCCGGGTACTCGTAGGCGACATGACCAACGAAGGGCTGCTCGACAGCCATGCCACGCCGGCATCGAAGTCCGGCAACCGTCCTGATATCAAGCTTCTGGAAAGGGTTCTCGATGGCCTTCAGGCGCTCTGAGGTCGACTCCTCACCGACGGAATCGGACAATGTTCCGATCCCCGTCAAGATCATCATCGCCGGCGGTTTCGCCGTCGGGAAGACGACATTCGTCGGATCGATCTCGGAGATCACTCCGCTGACCACCGAAGCCGCGATGACGCGCGTCAGCGAGGGCGTCGACGACGCGGGCACAGCCTCGACGACCAAGACGTCGACGACGGTTGCGATGGACTTCGGTCGCATCACGCTCGGCGACGATCTCATCCTGTACCTATTCGGCACACCGGGCCAGGATCGGTTCCGGTTCATGTGGGACGACCTCGTGCGCGGCGCGATCGGTGCCGTCGTGTTGGTGGATACGCAACGCCTGGAGGATTGCTTCAGCGCAGTCGACTACTTCGAGTCCAACGGCGTGCCCTTCATCGTCGCGGTCAACGCATTCAACGGCCTCATGCATCACTCGTCCGAAGCCGTGCGCGACGCGCTCGCCATCCCCCCCGACGTGCCACTCATCCGCACCGACGCTCGACTGCGCGAATCCACGAAGGCGGCACTCCTCGAACTCGTGCAACACGCGCTGCTTCGGGCTTCGGCCCAGTCGGTCTAGAAATCGAGCGCACCACCCGGGAACCCGAGCGGAGGAGGCGACGTCCAACTTGCTCGAACGGGAGTACCGGCATCGGCCGGGGCTTCTCCCCAACTCGAGGAGGGTGTCGATGAAACGGTGTTTCCTGGCCATCACCGCAGTCACGGCCGGCTTGGCCGTGTTCGCAGGGCCTGCGGGTGCGTGCGGTGGGCTCGTCGGCGAGAACGGCACGATCCAACTGGTGCGCACGGCCACCTTGGCCGCGTACCACGACGGCGTAGAGCGCTACGTCACGTCCTTCGAGTTCGTCGGCGAAGGCGCCGAGGTCGGATCGATCATCCCGCTGCCCGACGTGCCCACCTCGGTCGAGCGCGGCGGCGATTGGACCTTGCAGCGACTGGCCCGCGAAGTTGCGCCGCAGGGGCGAGGGGCCTTGGCCGCCACTACAGCCGGTGCCGCCGACTCGGCCACGGCAAAGGTGCTCCTCGAAACCAAGATCGACGCCCTCGACATCACCATCCTCGAAGGCGGCGCCGATGCGGTCGGACATTGGGCGCTCGAGCACAACTTCTTCCTCACTCCCGACGCGCCGGAGGTGTTGGAGTTCTACGCGGCACGCAGCCAGATCTTCATGGCGGCGCGCTTCGATGCATCACGGGCCAAGGCACTCGGTCAGCGCAGTGGTGATGGCACGCCGATCATGTTGACCATCCCCACCGACCAGCCGTGGGTGCCACTGCGCATCCTCTCGCTCGGCCTGCCGAAGACTCAGACCGTCGACGCCGACGTGTTCTTGTTGACCGACGACAAGCCGATCATGCTCGCCGGCGGAACGGGCCTCGAGTTGCGTCGCAGCGAACCAGCCAACTCTTCGCTGCTCGATGACCTCCGGTCGGACAAGGGGATGGAGTGGATGCCGCAGTCGATGTGGTTCACCTACCTGGAGGTGGACGCAGCCGCAGGAGATCTCGACTACGACCTTGCGGTGTCGACCGACGCAAAGGCCGCGCCGGCACGCGTCGATACGGGGATCGCGCGACCCATGACCGTCGACGACAACGGGTTGGCCCGCTGGCCGATCGTCCTAGGCGGCGTGACCGCCGCGGCCGCGATCTTCTTCCTCGCGGCGTGGACCGCGGGCGGCCGCCGGCGCACGTCATGATGCGTCTCATCGTGATCTCGATGGCGATCACGATCGGTGCCGGCGTGATGGCGATCGGCTACGGCCTCACGGCGAGTGCCTCACCCTCGGGTGGGGCACTCGGGCCCGGTACGGTCACCGTCGAGATCGACATCATCCACAGCCGCTTCGTCGGCGACGATCTCGTGGTGCGCCCGAACACCGACGTTCGTTTCGTCGTGCACAACCACGACCCGATCCGACACGAGCTCATCATCGGACCGCCCGAAGTGCACGCCCGTCACGCCGGCGGACGCGAAGCACAGCATCCGCCGGTACCCGGCGAGGTCACGGTCGACCCCGGCAAGACCGCGGAGACGACGTACCGATTCGCGCAGACCGGATCGCTCGAGTTCGCGTGTCACCTGCCCGGCCACTACCAATACGGGATGAACGGCTGGGTTCGGATCGTGCAGTGAGATCCGGCGTCAGGCGGGATCGCGGGGCCATGCGGCGGCGTTCACCAACTGCGTGGGCGTAGCCGGCAGGGCCTCGGCAGCCGCGACGGGCTGGGTCAGCATCCGAGTGATCGCCGCCGCCGGTTGCACGGCACTGAAGAGGAACCCCTGGGCAAGGTCGCACCCAAGTGCGCGCAGCACGTCCACCTGGTCCGCGGTCTCCACGGCTTCGGCCAACGTGATCACGCTCAGCGCCTTCGCCAGGCCGATCACGTGTTGCACGATCGCGGTACCGCGAGAGTCGACGCCGAGGCCCGCCACATACGTGGAATCGATCCTCAACATGTCGAGCTCGAACTCGTGCAGGTGTCGCAGCGAGGTCAAGCCGGCGCCGAAGTCGTCGAGGGCCAGACGGAAGCCGAGTCGTTTGGCTCCCCGCAACGCTTGCCACACGAGGCCCCGATCGGCGTTCAACGCCCGATCATCGATCTCGAGGAAGATCGACTCGGGATTGGCGTTGGTGCTCCGCACGATGTCGCGCAGGTGGTCGACGAAATCCGCCTGTTTGATCTGGCGCGCCGACAGGTTCACCGTCACCTGGAACGGGCTCCCGCCGGTCAGCGCATCGGACCACGCGCGACTCTGCGCGCACGCTTCCGCGATCACCCAGCGGCCGACGGACACGATCAAGCCACTGTCTTCGAGCGCGGGCATGAAGTCGTCGGGGCGGATGGGTCCGAGCTCGGGGTGATCCCAACGCAACAGGGCTTCGGCACCGATGATGCGACGCGTACGCAACGACACGATGGGCTGATACCAAAGGCTGAACTCTTCGCGTTCGACCGCCTCGCGCAGCCGTTTCTCCGCGGTCGACGGCGTCAGTCGATCGTGCATCGAGCGGTCGAACGACGCCAGCGTGCCCGCGCCGTGCGCTTTCGCCTGATACATCGCGGCATCGGCGTCGCGCACGACCTCGTCGGGGACCTCGCAATTCGCTTCGGCCAACGCGATGCCGATAGACGCCGAGATCTGGATGCGATCGGTGCCTAGTTCGAAGGGCATCTCGATCACCTTGACGACACGCGCCGCGATGCGTTCAGCGACTTGCGTCGACGGGACATCGGTGATCACGAGTACGAACTCGTCGCCCCCATAGCGCACGACTGCGTCTTCGGGCTTCACCGCGGTCTGCAATCGGTCGGCGACGGCCTGCATCAAACGGTCGCCGACCTCGTGGCCATACGTGTCGTTGACCGCCTTGAAGCCGGCGAGGTCCATGAACAACACCGCGACGCGGCCCGGGCCGCGCCGCTGCTCGGCGAGCATCCGGGCAAAGCTCTCGCCCAGGAAACGGCGGTTCGGCAGACCGGTGAGGCTGTCGTGCACGCTCAGGCGCGTCAGCTGTCGCTGGGCCCGCATCCCCTCGCGGTAGCGCAGCGCGGCGTATCCACCCGTTGCGAACGGTGCGATCAGCAGCAACGTGATCAGTCCGTTGAAGTTGCGTGAGTTCAACGCCTCTGAGAGATCGAACAGCCGATCCACGAGCTCGAACGAGATCGAGAACGTACAGATGACGACCGACGCGGCCACGATCCACGCGAGATCGCGACCGGCCTTGCGTTCGACCGCGATCAGCTCCGCGATGGCGGGGCCGGCCGTTCCCCGCTTCTTGGTGGCCACACGAGCCCGTTCGGCCTCTATGTGCGCGCTGCCGGGGACGATGCCTGCGATGTGCGGCGAACGCGGGGCGGTCTCCGAAGGTTCAGGGCTCGGCTTGCGGTTGCCGTCGCGCATGGGGGTCGTCCTCGACGAATGGTCTCCCCATCTACATCGGAATGCCAACGCCCGCCTTGAGTGGCTATTCGGCGAGGAAGCCGAGCGCGGCGTCGAGGAACCCGAAATCCTTCGGCGTGGCGTGATGGTCGACGTTGCGCAGCGCCTTGAACCGGGCGTTGGGCAGCGCCTCGAGTAGGGGATCGGCGGGCCCGGCGAAGTCACGGTCACCCAGCACCACGAGGGTCGGGTGCACGACGTTGGCAAGGAGCTCGCGGGTGATGGGCTTGCGGGGCGAGGTGATGCAGGCGTGGAGGGCCGCCCGATCGGCGCCCGGCGCATCGGCCAGCGCCGAGAAGTAGAGGGACTCGGGGTTCTCGGGGTCGGCCTCACCGGCGACGCCCTGCACGATCGCCCGCCCCCGCTCGGGATCGGCCCCGAACAGGTTGGCCCCCACGCCGGCGACGATCACCCGACGGAAGCGTTCGGGATAGGTGCCCGCCAACCACAACAGGGTGCGCGCGCCGAGGCTGAAGCCGACGGCATCGACGGGTTCTTCGGGGAGGTCGTCGAGCACCCGTTCCTCGAGATCGGCGTACGCCGCCGAATCGTGGGGCTTGGGCGCAGTGCCGTGACCGAGCAGGTCGATACCGATCGAGTCACGACCGACGTCGCGCAACAACTCGACCCAGCCGTTGTGGACCCACGTCTGCTCGAACGAGGTACCGAAGCCGTGCAAGAACGCCACTGGTGGACCCGACATCACGCCGTAGCCTACTGGGCGGCCCTCTTCCGGGTACCCGCGGGGCATGACGGGCCAACTACCGTGTCTCGTCGCGCCGCGTGCCGTCGCCTGACAGAAAGCGTTTCATGAGCGAATCCACCGATGCCCCCGCGACGAAACCCGACGTCGTCATCATCGGCGCCGGGCCGGCCGGTTTGACCGCGGCCTACGAGTTGGTCGCCCGCTACGGCATCACGTCCACGATTCTCGAGGCCGACTCGGTCGTCGGTGGCATCAGCCGCACGGTCGAGCGCGACGGCTGGCGCTTCGACATCGGCGGGCACCGATTCTTCACGAAGGTCAAAGAGGTCGAGGCGTTCTGGCACGAGATCCTTCCTGACGAAGACTTCATGTTGCGACCGCGCATGAGCCGCATCTACTACAAGGGCAAGTACTACGACTACCCGTTGAAGGCCTTCAACGCCCTGCGCAATCTCGGCGTCTGGGAAGCCTTCCTCTGCGTCATGTCCTACGTGTGGGTGCGCATACGGCCGCCCAAAGACCAGACCACGCTCGAGGGTTGGATCGCGGCTCGTTTCGGTTGGCGTTTGTACCGCCACTTCTTCAAGACCTACAACGAGAAGTTGTGGGGCGTTCCCGTGCACAAATTGCCAGCTGACTTCGCCGCGCAGCGCATCAAAAACCTCTCGCTGTTCAACGCCATCACCAACGCGCTGCTACCAAAACGCAACCAGAAGTCGATCACGTCGTTGATCGAAGAGTTCCAGTACCCCAAGCACGGCCCCGGCATGATGTGGGAGCGTTGCCGCGACCTCGTCGAGGCCAAAGGGTGCGTCGTCGAGATGAACAGCCGCGTCGTCGACATCCACCACGAGCGCGGCAGGGCGGTGTCGGTGACCGTCGAGAGTACAGATGGCACCCGCAGGAACTTTCCCTGCGATCACGTCATCTCGTCGATGCCGATCTCGCAGTTGTTGAACGCAATGAACCCACCCGCGGTCGACACCGCAGTCGCCGCGGCCAACGATCTGCGCTATCGCGATTTTCTCACCGTGGCGCTGGTCGTACCCGAGGAGTACAGCTTCCCCGACAACTGGATCTACGTGCATTCCAAAGACGTGCAGGTGGGCCGTATCCAGAACTTCGGTTCGTGGTCGCCGTACATGGTGAAGGAGGGCCGCACCTGCCTGGGTCTCGAGTTCTTCGTATTCGAAGGCGACGAGATGTGGATGAAATCCGACGAAGACCTCGTCGAACAAGGTAAGCGCGAGCTCGGGATCCTCGAGCTGGTCGAACCGGAAAAGGTGCAGGCCGGGTACGTAGTGCGTATGCCGAAGGCCTATCCGTTCTATGACGAGAACTACAAGGCCAACGTGGCGCGGATCGTCGACTGGTTCCAGGACTGTTCGCCCAACGTCCATCCGGTCGGGCGCAACGGCATGCACCGCTACAACAACCAGGACCACTCCATGTACACGGCCATGCTCACGGCCGAGAATATTGCGCTCGGCACACAACACGATGTGTGGAGCATCAACGTCGAGGAGGAATACCACGAAGAGGACGCGGCCGGCGGCGACGACGACAAGCGCGGCACGCGTGGCACCGGTCGCGATGCGCCCGTCATCGACCGCCACCACTACGGCGACGAACATCCCGTCAACAATCCCGCGACGACGCGATGACGTCCGCTGTTGGTACGTGATCGACTGTGCCGCGGGCTCGCTCGTCCACAACAATCGACCCGGACGAGATCGCGCTGGCACCTAGGGCGCGGTTCGAAGTCCTCATCATCGTCGGAGCGTCGCTCGTCGGTATCGTCGCGCGACTTTTCCCGTCGAGCCCGCTGTGGCTCGACGAGGCCCTCACGGTCAACATCGCCGACCAACCCGTCGGATCCATCACCGACGCGCTGCGCCACGACGGGCATCCACCGCTCTACTACTACGCGCTCGCCGGGTGGATGGATGTGTTCGGCTCGTCCGACTTCGCGGTGCGTTCGCTGTCGATGGCGTTGGGGTTCATCGCCTTGGGACTCACATTCGTCATCGCCCGCCGTCACGGAGGTCGTGAGCTCGCGGCAATGACTGCGTTCGTCATGGCGGTGTCGCCCTACGGCGTGCGCTACAGCAGCGAGACCCGCATGTACGCGTTGGTGATGGTGCTGGTGCTGATCGGGTGGCTGGCCCTCGATAGGGCGATCGCCAACCCGACCGTCCTACGGCTGTTGCCTCTCACGGTGGTGTCGGGGGCGCTTCTTCTCACGCACTACTGGTGCTTCTTCATGATCGCAGGCCTCGTATGGCTGTTGGGGATGCACGCGTGGTTCGTGCCGGCGGAGCGCAAGAGCCACATGCGTGCTGCGATCGCGATCGTCGCCGGCGGCATCTTGTTCATCCCATGGCTCGGCGGGTTCTGGTACCAAGTCCGCCACACCGGCACTCCGTGGGCGAACACCGCCCGCCCGACCCGCGTCGTATCGGAGTCGCTCGTCGACTTCAACGGCGGTCTGGATCCCGAATCGATCCTGCTGTTGCTCGTGACCTCGTTCCTGCTCGTCGTCGGAGTGTTCGGGCATCGAGACCGCAATCAGCTCGTGCTCGGTCGATCGGCCGAACCGTGGGTCACCAATGCGTTTGCCGTGCTCGCCGCCACCATCGTGGTCGGGGCGGGTGCCACGTTCGTCACCAAGAGCGCCTTCGCCGGCCGCTACGCCGCTGTGTTCTTCCCGATCTTCGTCGTGCTGGTGGGTCTCGGGCTGGCCCACCTCGGGCACAACTGGGTACGTACCGGCGCGGTGGCGTTGGTCGCGCTGTTCTCGCTCAGCAGCGTGTTCCTCCAGATCCACTCCCGTGATCGAACACAGGCAGGACAGATCGCGGCGGCGATCAACGAGGGCGGCGCCGCCGGGGACACGGTGGTGGTGTGTCCCGATCAACTCGGGCCCGCCCTCGAACGCGGCTTGCGCGACGATGTCGACGCGCTCGCGTATCCTGATCTCAGCAGCCCCCGCTTCGTCGATTGGGTCGACTACGAGGATCGCCATGCCGGTATCGATCCGGCCGCCGTCGCCCGGGCCATCGTGGATCGCACCCCCGTCGACCGCCGCATCTGGGTCGCGTTCTCGAGCGCCTATCACGTCGTCGAAGCGCAATGCGACCGGCTCATCGAAGCGCTCGCTCAACTCCGCCCGATCAACGCAGAGTTGATCTCACCCGACGGCAGCCGCTACTTCGAATCCGCATCCCTGCGCCGCTTCGATCCTTTGGGTTGATGCAACATTGCCGGACTCGCGCCGGATCGACGCGATCTCCGTGGTGCGGATGCTCATCAACCGCACGCTCCAACAGTCGATCACCCGGCGATCCGGAGCGACTTGGAAGAACGTGGTGAGCGGACCCTCTTGTTCATAGGTGTCCGCGCCCTCGATCAACTCGACTTCACCGTCCTTGCGCACCAACGTGTAACACGCCATGACTCTCCGCTCTGTAAAGGGCCGCTCGGGCCCTGAAACCTCCGCCGTATCGACGGTAAGCCACGACCCCTGTGTGGGGCCAGAGGACAACATGTGGATCTTGTGGCTCATGTGGGGGATGTTCCGGGGATAACCCTCCGCCAAGCGCGGCACGACGGCCGCTACGGTGCAGCCACCATGAGCGCACTCGGGGCCGATCTCCCTGCCGATGTCGACTTCAACTGTCCGCGTTGCGCGCAGCCGGTGCGCGAACGCGTCTACGGCCCGTGCCGGCAGTGTCGCGAGCAACTGCGGGCGAGTGTCGCCGGTACCGCCCGCGAGATCGCCGTAGAGGAGTATTCGCCGAAGATGAACGTCACGCCCAACGCCGTCGCCTCGAAAGAGTGAGCGGGTGGGAACGCATCGCGACGCCAGTGCGAAGCTCGCGGCCCTGCATCCGGTCATGGCCGAGCTCGTCGACCGCTTCGGGCCGTGTCGGCTCGACACCAAGCCGGCCGCGACCGAGCGCTTCGAGACTCTCGCCAATGCAATCGTGTCGCAACAACTGGCGGGAGCCGCTGCCAATACGATCTGGCGCCGGTTGCAAGCGGGCGTCGGGCCGTCGTTCACGGCGGCTGCCGTTTGCGCCACGCCACCCGACGTGCTCCGCGCCGCCGGGCTCTCCGCGGCCAAGGCCGCATCGATCGTCGACCTCGCCCAGAGGGTCGAGTCGGGTGCGCTCGACTTGTCCAAACTCGGCCGGCTCCCCGACGACATTGTGACGGCGGCATTGACGCAAGTGCGCGGCATCGGCCCGTGGACCGCCGACATGTTCATGATCTTCGCGCTGCGCCGGCTCGACGTGTGGCCGACCGGCGATCTCGGCGTACGTGTCGGCTTCGGCCGGGCGTTCTCGTTGCCCGAAACACCCACCGCAGGGCAGCTCGCGCCGCTCGGTGATCCGTTCCGCCCCTACCGTTCGGTACTCGCGTGGTACTGCTGGCGGGCGGTCGAAATGCGGCAAAAATAGCGAAGACCCCGAGCAGCCGCTGACGTCACCCGGAGGCAACCGCTCGTACTGCTCGGAGTCTTTGGCTTGACTGTCCCCACTCTCGCGGCTCGATCCGTCGATCGCACCACACGAGATCGGCTTCGCAGCCGACCCTGAGCCATCTACCCGCGTCGTTCCGTCGACTTCGCGTGCATCAACTCTGAGGTTCCCCATCCGAACCCGTCAGTTCGGCACACCACTGCTTCGGTTCCTCCGGCGAGTTGCCTCTGCTGTGCTGTAGCGCTCTCATAGTCGCTCGCCTCGCGTTGCGCACACCCGTCGGTGCACCCTCTGCGCGTTCGCTTCTCTGAGTCGAAATCCGTCCGCTGGCTCGCCTCCGGCGACCACCGTCTGGTCCACCTTCGGCGCTTTCGCGTGCGTCTCTCTTGTGCCTGGTTGGCCTCACCGAGTCTTTCGCTCGGCTTGGCGAGTCACCGAACATGCCTTCCTGCTTGCGGCACCAGGTTGTCAGGCCCGATTCCGGCGTTGCCGCCTTCGTCGACCCCTCTCATCCGGCGTCGCTCGCACTCGTGCGCGTTCGACGTGTCCCACTCAACCGAATCCGGGGGCGAAGGTCAAGAGGACATCGCGAAATCCCCCGGTTATCCGCAGGATTTCACCTAGATCCACATGATGGGGTGAGTTGTCGACAGGGTCGTGCACAGCACGCGCGCGCGATATGCGGAGACGGCATGATGTCAGCCGATGGCCGCGCCGCCGCTCGATCCGCAACTGCAAGGACAGCTCGTCGACATAGTCGGCGCGCCGCACGTGCTGGTCGACCCCGAAGTCGTGGCGGGCTACCTCGTCGACTGGACTCGCCGGTTCCACGGTGACGCCACTGCGGTGGTGCGTCCCGGCGACGCCGCCGAAGTCGCCGCCACGCTCGCCGCATGTCGACGCGCCGGCGTTGCGGTCGTGCCGCAGGGCGGCAACACGGGCCTCGTCGGCGGCGCCATCGCCTACGACGGTGCGTTGACACTGTCGTTGACCCGCCTACGCGAGATCGGCCCCGTCGACGCGATCACCGGACAGGTCGACGTCGCCGCCGGGACGACACTGGCCGACCTGCAGGCGCACGCGCGCGAGTCCGGTTGGCGCTTCGCGGTCGATCTCACGGCGAGGGCCTCGGCCACCATCGGCGGGATGACCGCGACCAATGCGGGTGGGCTGCACGTGATGCGTTGGGGCCCGATGCGCAGCCAACTGACCGGGGTGAAGGCCGCGACCACCGCTGGCACGATCGTGGGAGACCAGCGTGGCTTGCTGAAGGACAATACGGGCTATCACCTGCCCTCCATCCTGTGCGGTAGTGAAGGCACACTCGCGGTCGTGACGTCGGCGCGACTGCGCCTCGTTGCGCCTACCTCGTCCACCGCGGTCGCGCTGCTGGGGTTCTCGTCGGTCGACGACACGGTCCGCGCCGCCGGCGCGCTGCGCTACGCGCTCGACGAGATCTCCGCCATCGAGTTGATGGTTGCCGAAGGCGTCGAGTTGGTCCGCTCTGTGTACGGCGGGCCTCCACCTTTCACACAGCCGAGCAACGCACTCTTGCTCGTCGAGGCGAGCGGAGCGGATGGCGTCGTCGAGCGCCTCGCCGAAGCAGTGGCATCGCTCGAGCATGTCGACGACGTCGCGGTGGGGGAGACCCCCGACCAACGAGCCCGGCTCTGGCGTTACCGCGAAGCGCACACCGAAGCGATCTCCACATATGCGGGCGCCGGCGCGGTGCACAAGCTCGACGTCACGTTGCCACCGGCGGCGTTGGCCTCGTTCATGAGCGACGCTCGCGCGCTCGTGCTCGAAAGCCGACCGAACGCGCAGGTGTGGCTATTCGGCCACGCCGGGGACGGCAACATCCATGTCAACATCACCGGCGTTGCCGAGGACGACGAAGGTATCGACGAGCTCGTGTTGCGCACCGTGGCCGAACGGGGCGGTTCGATCAGCGCCGAACACGGCATCGGCCGCGCCAAGCGACGGTGGCTGCACCTCAATCGCAGCACCGACGAGATCGCGATGTTCACCGCCATCAAACGCGCTTTCGACCCCGAAGGCATCCTCAACCCCGGCGTGATTCTCGACGCTTCGCGATGACGGCCGGTGGGTTCGACGGGCACGCTTTGTCACTCGATCGCGACGCCAGACATTCTCATAGCCGAAAAGCACCCCCACCGTGCTTTTCGGCCCGGAAACGAATGGGACCGGTGCCATCGGCGCGTCATGCGAATCAAATCGCAACAGCCTGATATGCGGACAACTGCGCTAGGAACCGGCGAACTGCTTGGATCTGGTGGTCTTTGGTGATCGTCAGGCTTTCGCAACGCTCTGGCTTGCGCTCGCTCGTCTCGGTCTCTAGGACGCGCCCGCGCGCAATTAGTCGGAATACCAGAGGTCTCGGCTGCGTAACACGTCACGCAACGCGACGAGGTCGTCGCTCATGATGCCGTCGACGCCGAGATCGATCAGTCGCTGCATCACCGCTGGATCGTCGATGGTCCACACGTGCACGGCCGTACCCATTCGGTGCGCGAAATCGACGAAGCGGGCATCGACGATCGGCACCCGACCGAAGCGAATGGGCACCTGCACACACGCGCTGCTGGGGCGGGGGACGCGCAGACCGAACGATCCCACGCGCAGGCGTCGTATGGCCGCAGGGCCACCCGACATGCAGACCCGCGGACCGAGTCGCGCTCGCAACGCCGCGAGACGCCGATCGGAGAACGACGCGATGCACACTCGTTCGAGAGCGGATGTGCGCTGCAGCACCCGAACCAGCGGCTCGACCACCGCATCGTGCTTCGCGTCGATGTTGACCAACGCGTCGGGGAATGAACCCAGTAGCTCCTCCAGCAACACGATCGGCTCCGAACCCGAGACGCGAGCCGCTTGCACTTGCTTCCACGGCAGTTGCGCGATGACACCGCGTTGATCGGTGACACGATCGAGCACGTCGTCGTGGAAGGCCACCACGACACCGTCCGCGGTTGCGTGGGCGTCGGTCTCGAGATAGCGAAAGCCGAGCGAGCGAGCGTGCTCGAAGGCCGGCCACGTGTTCTCGGGACAGTGGCCGGCGCCGCCGCGATGAGCGAACGGTATCGGCCCCTCATGGTCGAGGAATGGAAACATCGTCGTGCACGCTAACGACCTGTGACGCCCTGCGAAACCGATAGCGTGATCCGGTGCACGACCGACAAGCCGAGCAGACCGAGCGCTTCACCGAACTCGTCAACCTCGACGACTGGTCCATCCCGCTCGACGAGGTCGCCCTGCGCGTCGCGGCCCACGCGTTCCCGCGACTCGACGTACAACACGAGCTCTCTCGCATCGACCATCTAGCCTCGCAATGCCCGGACCCTATCTTGCCCGGGCTTCTCCGCCTGTTGTTCCGTGACCAAGGATTCGTCGGCAATCGTGGTGACTATTACGACCCCCGCAACTCGTTCCTCAACGAGGTGCTCAACCGCCGTCTCGGCATTCCGATCACGCTGTCGGTGTTGCTGATCGAAGTCGGGCGCCGCCTCGGCGTCGCGCTCGACGGTGTCGGTATGCCCGGCCATTTCCTTGTACGCGACCACGTCGATCCGACGATCTTCATCGACGCATTCGGTGGTGGAGTGCTGCTCGATCAACAAGGCTGCGAACGGTTGTTCCAATCCCTGCAGGGCGCCGGCCGGCCACTCGATCCAGAGTTCTTGAGGCCGATAGCGCGTGCCGCCATTGCCAGCCGCATGCTTTCGAATCTTCGTGCAATCTACTCACAGCGCCGCGACATGCCGTCGCTGTTGTGGGTGACGCGCTTGCGCACTCGCCTGCCCGACGCAGATGACACCGTATGGCGCGAGCACGCGACCGTGCTGGCCAACGCGGGTCACGTCGTCGAAGCGATCGCCGCGTTCGAGCAAGCCGGGCGGCTTGCACCGCAACACAGCTCGAACGACCGGCTGGCAGTCGATCGACTGCGGGCGCGACTGAATTGAGACGACCACCGACATGATCGACCGCGCGATCAAGCGATGCCTCGGACAGATGATGAAGGGCGTCCAGGTCGTCGCCGCAACCGACGGCACGACGACTCGCGGCTACTGCTCGCACTGGGTGTGTCAGATCTCGTTCGCCGAACCGATCGTGTTGGCGTCGTGTTCGCCGAAGCACGACACCCATCCGCTCATCCTGAGGACCCGACGGTTCGCGGTGTCGATTCTCGCCGCCGATCAAGTCGAGATCGGACAGTACTTCTCCTACCCTGGTCGCAAGTTCCGCTACATGGCGCCCGAATACCTCGCCATGAACGACGGGTGGCCCGTCGTGCCCGATGCCATCGCGTGGCTCGGCTGCGAGGTGTTCGAGACAACGCTCGACACCTTCGATCATGATCTGTTCTTCGCACGTGTCATCGCAGTTGGCGAAGGCCGGCTCAAGGCACCCCCACTGCTCTACTCGGCGCGACTCGGATGGCGCGCGACGGGGGATTCCGCACGCCAACCTGGCGATTCCGTACGCGATCGTCTGCTGGCGCGGCTCGCCGAGCTCGGCGTCGACGCCGACGACGAGGACGAGGACGAGGACGACGAATGACGACGTCGCGTATCCACATCGCGATGGATGGGCCATTCGCGCATCAGATGGTGTGATAGCCGCGCGACTGCATGACATTTTGGTGACGACATGTCCCGGCGGCAACCGAAGATTCGAGAAAGAACCGAGGGTGAGCGGACATCGCCGCTAGCGTGTTCTGCATGCCTCGTCGGACCAAGATCGTCGCGACCATCGGACCCGCATCCGAAAGCGAACCGATGCTGCGCGCATTGATCAACGCCGGTGTCGATGTCACTCGACTCGGCCTCGCGCACGGCACGGTCGAAGAAGCCCTCGAGCGTTACCACCGCATCCGCCGCGTCGCCGAAGAAGAGGGCAAGCACGTCGGTATCCTCGTCGACCTTCCCGGCCCCAAGGTGCGCGCCGCGTCGTTCGGCGACAGCGCGGTCGATCTGCCCGACGGGCACATCGTGCGGCTCACCGTCGGCCACGGCCGCAGCACGGCCGATGTGATCGAGGTCGAGTACGACTCACTGCTCGACGACATCCAGATCGGTGACCGCCTCGTGTTGGGCGACGGCACGGTCCAACTCGACGTCCGCGAGAAGCAAGTCGACAAGCTCGTCGCCGAGATCATCTCCGGCGGCGAGGTCAGCGGCCGGCCCGGCGTGCACATCCCGTCGGATCGTCTGTCGATCTCGACACCGACGACCGAAGACCTCCGTGCGATCGATGCGTTCGTCGATGTAGGCGTCGACATGATCGCGCTGTCGTTCGTACGGTCAGCGCACGATGTGCGCCGCGTCGGCACCGAGATCTACCCCCGTGGCCCGCTCGTGATCGCCAAGATCGAGACGCGCGCCGCAGTACAGAATCTGGCCGGCATCATCGACGCCGCCGGCGCGATCATGGTCGCGCGCGGTGATCTCGGCAACGAGTGCACGATCGAAGAGTTGCCCTACCTACAAAAGCAGATCATCCGCGACTGCATCGCCGGTGGCCGACCGGTCATCACGGCCACGCAGATGCTCGAGTCGATGATCGAGTCTGCCGCGCCCACCCGTGCCGAGGCATCCGATGTCGCCAACGCGGTGTGGGATGGCTCGTCGGCGGTCATGCTCTCGGCCGAGACGGCGATCGGTGTCGACCCGGTCAACGTCGTTCGCACCATGCACCGCATCGTTCGCCGCGCCGACGAGTCGTTCGACTACGGCGGTTGGGCGGCCAACCTCGCCAAGTTGCGCATGACCAAGAACGACAGCAGCGAGCACTCGGTCACCGACGCGATGACCATGGCGGCGTGGCGTGCCGCGTCCGAGCTCGGCCTCTCGACGATCGTCTGCATCTCCGGTTCGGGGTTCACCGTGCGCTCGATGGCGCGCTTTCGCCCCACCGCACGCATCCTCGGTTTCTCGCACAATCCGCGCACCGTCAAACAGTTGACGCTGTCGTGGGGCACCACTTCGATCCAGCTCGATGCCGGCGGCAGCAACGAAGAGATGGTCAGGCGCGCGCTGATGCTCGCGCGAGACGCGGGCTACGTGCGGGCCGGCGAACTCGTCGCCGTCCTCGCCGGCATGAGCACCGCGGCGCGCTCGACCAACGTGTTGCGCGTCGAGACCGTTCCGTAACGAGCGTGCTAGGGCGTTACCGCACAGCGTCCGGTCGCATCGGCCGGGATCTTGTCCTTCGGAATCTTGACGTCGAAACCCAAGACCTTGCAGTCACACGTTCTCGCACAATCCTCGAGATCGGCGCGCTGGGTCCACGCCACAATACCGATGATGGCAAAGATCGCGAACAGCGTGCCCTTCAGCACCAGTTTTTGAATGAAGCGCAAGACGAGGAACATCAACACGAGCATCGCGCCGATCACGCCGAGCGCAATCCATTGAAGGTTGTCCGAGTTGGCCCAACTCGGCAATTGCGCAGCAAGCATCGTCCGAGCGTAACGTCAGTAGTCAACAAGTTGATGGCATATCCTCTCTGGAGGTCGCCGCCGTCTGATGGGGAGAAGGACAGCACTATGTCCGAAGTTCGCTTGAGCGCATCCGGCCCACCCGAGACGATCCTCGACCACGAACCACCCGACGCGCTCGCGGCACTCGAGCGTGCGCTCGAAGAGCCACTCGAACGCCGGCGCGATGCCGTGTCCGCAGTCGCCGCGCGGTGGCCGCGATTTCTCGACGCATGGGCGCAGCTCGGTGAGCTCGCGCGTGATGAGGTCGAGGCATACGCCGCATTCCGAGTGGGTTATCACCGTGGCCTCGATCGTCTGCGGGCCAACGGTTGGCGCGGCACGGGTTATGTACGTTGGCGTTTCGAGACCAACCGTGGCTTCTTGCTCGCGCTCGCGGGTTTGCAACGGATGGCCACCGCGATCGGTGAACACGACGAGGCCGAGCGCTGCGCCCACTTCCTGACGCAACTCGACCCCGCGTGGCCGCCCTCTGAGCTCTGATACTCGGCCGTCGTTCGTCGCGGCCGTGCTCGCCGGCGGATCGAGCACGCGCATGGGCCGTGACAAAGCGCTCATCGTGGTGCAGGGCGAGCCGTTGGTCCAAAGGGTGGCGAGCGCGCTCGCGCGAGCAGGGGCGGCGCGTGTCTTCGTCGTCGGAGGCGACCGGCCCGCGATCGAAGCCCTCGGGCTCGACGCCGTCGCCGATCGATTTCCCGGCGAGGGCCCGCTCGGCGGCGTGCTGACCGCGCTCGCGGGGACCGATGCCGCGGTGGTCGCCGTGATGGGGACCGATCTCGTCGCGCCCGATCCCACCGCCATCCGGACGGTGCTCGACGCGCTCGGTGGCCATGACGTCGCCGTGCCCGTGTCCGGCGGTCGCCGTCATTTCCACCACGCGGTCTGGCAACGATCGGCCCAGCGCGCACTCGAGGCCGCGTTCGCAGCGGGCGAGCGAGCCATCAAGCGGGCCGTGCTCGACCTCGACGTGATCGAAGTCGCCGGCATCGCCCCAGAGGCACTCGCCGATGCCGACACCCCCGACGAACTGCCGAGGCCCGAGCGGCCTTGAGAGCGGGGAGCGAAGGTTCACCGCGCGACGGCCGGTGCCCAGTACGCTCGACGGCAGCCCGAACCCCGACAGGATGTGGCCCGGCCGCATGAGTGTCCCCGAAATCGACGTACAGACCTTGGCCGCCGAATGCGGAGCGGGCCGGCGGGTGTTCGATGTGCGCGAACCCGACGAGTACGACGACGTACGGGTGCCCGAAGCCGTACTGATTCCCCTGGCCACGGTGCCCGAGGAGATCGAGCAGTTCGACGGCACCGACACTGTCTACGTCATTTGCCGGTCGGGGTCGCGCAGTCGCAAGGCCGTCGAGTTCCTCCGTCGAAATGGGGTCGACGCGGTCAACGTCGCCGGCGGCACTTTGGCCTGGGTCGAGGCCGGGCTGCCCACCGAGACCGGCGCGCGTTAGCGATATCGGGACCGCGCAACGCCAATGACCTACGACCTCGTCACCACGGCCACTGCCCTGCAGAGTGTCGTCGACGAGTTGCTCGACGAACCTCGCTATGCCGTCGACACCGAGTTCCACCGCGAGCGCACCTATTTCCCGAAGGTCGCGCTGGTGCAGTTGGCCTGGCCCGGCCGCTCGGTGTTGGTCGACCCGATGGCCGTGTCGCTCGAGCCCTTGAGCAAAGTCCTGCAAGGCACCGGCCTCGCCGTGCTCCACGCGTCGAGCCAAGATCTCGAGGTCCTCGACCTCGTCTGTGGGACCACGCCCAGCCGCCTCTTCGATACGCAGATCGCCGCCGGCTTCCTCGGCTATGCCTCTGCGTCGCTGGCGTCGCTGTGCGAACGGGCATTGCGGATCCGGCTGCCCAAAGGCGATCGGTTGACCGACTGGCTCGTGCGACCCCTCTCCGAGGAGCAGCTGATCTACGCCGCGGCCGACGTCGACCACCTGCTCGCCATCCACGACTGGCTGCTCGAACGCCTGGGCGATCTCGGGCGCATCGAGTGGGCCGAGGACGAATGCGAAGACCTCCGCTTGCGCGGGCGCCCCGAGCGCTTGCCCCACGACGCGTGGCGGCGCATCAAAGAGGCCCGGCAACTGCGGGGGCAGGCATTCGACATCGCCCGGGCCCTCGCGGCGTGGCGGGAAGAGCGGGCGGTCAAGCTCGACCAGCCGGTGCGCTTCGTGCTCCCTGATCTGGCCCTGGTCGCCTTGGCGCAACGGGCACCGCGCTCCGCGCCCGAGCTGCGCGGCGCCCGGGGGGTCGACGATCGTCACGTGGGGGGCCAGGTCGCCAACGAGATCCTCGCCGTGATCGACAGGGCCCGCAACGAACCGCCGCCGCTGGCCGAGCTCTCCCCGCAACCCGAGCTGGCGCGGGACCTCCGGCCGGTTGTGCCATTGATCACGGCGTGGATCAACCAGCTGGCGACCGAGCTCGACCTGGATCCGGCTCTGCTCGGCACGAGAGCCGATGTCGAGGCCGCCTTGCGTGGAGACGAGGGCGGCCGGCTCTCGACGGGCTGGCGGGCCGATCTGCTCGGTGAGCCGATCCACAAGCTCGTCGGTGGACATGCGGCGTTGGCCTACGACGCGGGGCGGGGCCTGGTCCTCGACGACCGCCGACCCAGCTAGCGGCCAGATTCAGGCGTCAAACCGGGGCCGCAGACCCGAAGCGCCAGCTACACTTCGACTCCTGGATTGAAACTTTCGGGAAAGTGACCGCGCGTGAAGAAGGGTCGACACAGGCGCTTCGAAGAAGCCCGGGCGATGAAGCGTTCACACGACGTCGACCTCGATGCGCTCATGGATAGTCTTCGCGAAGAACGCTCCGACGATCCGTGGGGCGAATACGGCGACGACGACCGCAACGGTGACCGCGCCGGTCACGACGATGACGACGACTGACTGATCGGGTCAGACCATTTCAAAGCGGCTCTACCACTCCGCGAGTCAGTTCACGGGCACGACGGATCGCGATGTCGATCGCGTGGGGGACTTCTGATTCGTCGAGCACGAGGATGCTCGACCGGCCGCCGGCGCGAGCGGCGAGCGATTCCTCGGCGCGCGCGCGATTGATGCCGCGGAAACGTTCGGGAACATCGACGAGCACGTCCCCCACGAGCAGCCCATGGACGTGCGCACGCGTCCGCAAGCGTCGCGGATGGATGTAGGTGAGCGGCCCGGCGAGAAGGATGCCGCCCTCTACTCGCATCGCCGGCAGCGTCAGCCCTCGGCCTTCGAGTTCTTCGATCGCGGCCAGAAGCATCCGGTGCTGGAGTCGCGTGCGGCGATCGCAGAATGGCAGCAGATCCGTGACGTTGAGGGGCTCTGACGCGCGCTCGAGCATGTGGAACGCATTCTCGTAGCGATGGCTCTTCTTGCCGTTCCTGGCCCGCTTCAGCGTGCGAGCCTTCAGGTTCTCGCGTGAGACGCGCGCCAGCGCGGGGTGGTCGAGATAGCGCCGGGCTTCGCGAGCGCGATCGCGGGCGAGTCGCAACGTGTGGTCGTCGTACTCGTGCGCGCCGACGAGCTCGACGGCGTTGCCCGCGTCGACGATCGCCTTCAACGCCCGCACCAGTACCTGATTCTCGGGTGTGTCGTAGTCACGCTGCGGCGACTTGCAGACGAACAGGTCGGTATCGCCCGCTGTTGCGGCGCGGGCGGACATCGTCTCGCTCCACAGCACCGGGCCCCGCACCTCGCCGCGGGTGCGAACCGACACACTCGCCATCGACGTGCTGAGCGAACGCACGAGCACTGGCGCATCGGCGAGCAACGCGGAAGCCTCGTCGCAGACCGCGGTTGTCACACCCGCGAGTTGTTGCACCACCTCGGTCGACAGGCCGAGCAGCGCGTCGACCACTTCGACGAGCACGAACGGACGAGCCAATCGGCTCCACAGGCCCGTCGCTGCTTCGAGATCGGTGTGCGCACCCATACGCGTGTGCGCCGGGCTCAGACAGCCAGCGCGACGCCGAGCACCTCGGCGATGGTCCGCTGCGCTTCGAGTTGCTCAGGGGGGTCGAGATGCTCGGCGACCGTGCGGTACAACGTCGTCGCCCGTCGTTCTTCCATCCCTTCGAACTGCGGCAGGAAGTAGCCGTAGAACACCTCGAAGACGACGCGCGATTCGGTCACGCCGTCAGCCGCGCGGCGCGCGGCGTACCTCGCGGCGTCGATGTAGACCGCAGGACCGAGGTTCGTCAGATGGCGCAGCGGCAACAACTTGGCGACCACGCCGCCCGGGCCGGTGAGCAGCCGTCGATAGGCCTCTTCGCTCGGCGCGCCGACCTCGATGAATGCAAAGCGCCGCATGAGCGCGTACGACATCTCGAAGAGCAGGTTCTTGTCGAACACGTTCATCGTCGCGATGATGCGCCAATTCGCCGGCACGCGGATGATGTCGGTGTCCTCAGGAGGCTCGACCCCCGCCGGCACGAGCGAGATCGGTCGATTCTGGCCCTTGCGCTTGAACGGCAACACGACTGCCGCGCCAGAGAGCACGGTGAAGAGTTGGCCGAACGCACGGTCGAAGTTCGAGCGGTTGAGCTCGTCGATGACGAGCCATCGACCCTTCTCGATGGCCTCGACGAACAAGCCGGGCCGATAGATCAAACCGTCGGGCGTCGGCTGTAAGCCACCGATCGTCTCGAATGTGGTCCACTCACTCGTGGCGGTCGTCGGAAGGTATCCGGTGCACAACATCGCCCGGCGTGCCACCTCGGAGGCGAGGTACGCCAGGGTCGTCTTGCCGGTGCCCGGGGGCCCGGTGAGGATGACGTGCTTGCCCGCATCGATGGCAGCGACAAGCTGATCGATGACGTGCTCGGGAAAATACATACCTTCGGCGAGCGCGACACGGGCGAGCTCTTCGCGCGTAAATCCATTCACGCCTTGTATGTCGGCCGCATTCGGGTCGGCTTGAGGGGTTCAGCGCGCTGCCTTACGCCGCAGCGCCGGATGGGGGAGCATCACCGTCGTCCCACGGCGCTCGATGTGGCCCACCACGAATTCGTAGGCATCATGGCCCACCATCTCGACGATCTCGTCCCGCAGCGTTTTGTAGACCGGCTCACGGTCACGGAAGGCAAGCGAGTCGTCGGTGCACCACCAATGGAACTCCGCGCCGCCCTCGCCCCAATCGGGGCGTTTCCATTCGCGCAGCGTGTAGGTCGTTGGGCCTTCTTCGTCGCTGCTGCTCTCGAGACGCAGCGGCAACTGCCAACAGACCCCTGGCTTCCAGTCCATCGGACGCTCGCCCGCCTCGAGTGCACCACGGTGCAGGGCGCACCCGGAGCCACCGGGGAAATCCGGGCGGTTGAGGAAGATGCAGGCACCATCGACCACTCGGGTGACGGTCTCGCCCGAGCGGTTGGTGTAGATCGGGCCGCCCAGCTTTTCGGACCGCTTACGGAACTGCCAATTGGTCGCGTCGAGGCGGGGGATGTACTTCTTGACCCGCTGTACATCCTCCTTGTCCTGGAAGTGGGAACCGAAGCTGCAACACCCTTGCTGCAACTCGGGTCGGGGATCGTTGTAGACGCCGAGGCATCCGTTGCCGAAGACGCACGTCCAGTTACTGGTCAGGAAGGTCAGATCGAACATCCAGGTGTCGCCATCAGCGTCGTCGAAGGACACCCACTCGTGCTGTGTGTCGTGGAAATCGACTTCGTCGCTCGGCACAGAAACCTCGTTTTCATTGTGTAGTTCGGATGTGGAGGCTAGCTGCCACCGGCGGTGCGCTACGCGATAGCTGCGTCACAGCGCGCTGTGTGCGACGATGCGTCGGTGAGGATCGGCAGGGTTCGGACACGCTCGGGGGCCAAGGCCGCGGGCGACAACGGCCTGCACGCCGCTCTCGTCGCGGCGATCGGCGCCGACAACGTCCATGCCTCGTCGATCGACACCGCGCTCTATGCCCGTGACGCGTCGGTGATCGACGAAGGCTTCACCTCCGTCGTGTGCTTCCCGGCGACCACCGCCGAAGTGCAAGCGTGCGTGCGCGCTGCGGTCGCCCACGGGCAACCCTTCGTTGCGCGTGGTTCGGGCACCGGCCTTGCCGGAGGCGCGGTGCCGTGCGGTGGCGCCGCGGTCATCACGACGACGCGCATGGACACCATCTACGAGGTCGACATGGCCTCGGGGGTGGCGTGGGTCGGCCCGGGTGTGCTCAATCTCGACGTGTCGCGCCACCTGGCCCCCTATGGCGTGCATTTTGCCCCCGATCCGTCGAGTCAGCAGTCGTGCTCCATCGGCGGCAACGTCGCGAACAACTCCGGCGGGCCACACTGCCTCGCCTACGGCGTCACCAGCGCGCACATCGTCGCGCTCGAAGTCGTGCTGCCCGACGGCGAGATCACGGTGCTCGGTGGTCTCGACCCCGAACCTGCCGGCTTCGATCTGCGTGGTGCGTTCGTCGGTAGTGAAGGCACGATGGGCATTGCCACCAAGATAGCAGTGCGCCTCACCCCTAATCCACCGACGATCCGCACGA
The DNA here is from genome assembly GCA_035525225.1 of Acidimicrobiales bacterium. Lineage (GTDB taxonomy): Bacteria > Actinomycetota > Acidimicrobiia > Acidimicrobiales > WLNW01 > DATLFA01. The sequence goes on along the minus strand of DATLFA010000052.1, from coordinate 138,835 downwards.
TGTTGATCGATTTCGAATCTGTCGCCGACGCGGGCGCGACCGTGAGCGGCATCATCGCCGCGGGCGTCGTCCCCGCGGCCATAGAGATGATGGACGCGCTCACGACGCGCGCGGTCGAGGACTTCGTGCACGCGGGTTATCCCACCGACGCCGCTGCCATATTGCTGGTCGAAGTCGACGGGTTGCCGGGCGGTGTCGAACACGACTTGCAAACGGTCACGACGGTCGCTCGCGCCAACCGCGCGCGTACGATCCGCATCGCCGCTGACGAGACCGAGCGGGCGGCACTGTGGAAGGGCCGCAAGTCGGCATTCGGAGCGGTCGCCCGCATCAAGCCCAACTACTACCTGCACGACACCGTCATCCCGCGCACGCGCCTCGTCGAAGTGCTCGAGCAGGTGTACGCGATCGCCAGGAAGTACGACCTCTTGGTGATGAACGTGTTCCACGCGGGCGACGGCAATCTGCATCCGTTGCTTGTCTATGACGCCCGGGAGCCCGGCACTACCGAACGCGTCTACGCCGCCGGCAAGGAGATCGTCGAGGCGTCACTCGCCGTCGGCGGAGTGCTGTCCGGGGAGCACGGCATCGGGCTCGAAAAGCGCGCATTCATGCATTTGCAGTTCAGCGACGACGATCTCGAGCACCAGGCGAAGCTGCGCCGCGCGTTCGATCCGATCGGCCTCGCGAATCCGGGCAAGGTGCTACCGTCGGGTTCGAGTTGTGGTGACGTGTTCGCGTTGTCACCCGAACAGCAACAAGCGTTGCGCGATGGTGGCGCGTGGCTGTGACGATCGAGCGGTCCGTAGAGGACTTCGTCGACGAGGTCGGCAACCGCGACCCGATCTGCGTCGTCGGTGGGCGCACGCAATGGACGGTGGGCGGGTCGCCCGCGCCATCCGCGCGGTCGGTTCGCGCGCCGGCCGGCATCGTCGACTACCACCCGGCCGAGATGACGGTGCGCCTCGGCGCCGGCACCACGATGGCAGAACTCGATACGGCACTTGCCGCGCGAGGTCAGACGACGGTGCTCGAAGGCGAGCCCGACGCGACCGTCGGAGGCGTACTTGCGGTCGGTCACAGCGGGTTGCGCCGATTGCGTGTCGGACCGTTGCGGGACGCGCTGCTTCAGGTGCGTTACGTCTCGGCCGACGGTCGATTGATCACGGCCGGGGGGCCGACCGTCAAGAACGTCACCGGCTATGACCTCTGCCGACTGATGGTCGGTTCGCTGGGCACCTTGGGCTGCTTCGCAGAGGTCATCTTGCGGACGCGCCCTCGCCCGGTCGCGAGTCGATGGTGGGCGGTGGCCGGCGATCCCTTCACTGTCACTGCCCCGCTGTATCGTCCGTCCACGGTGTTGTGGGACGGCGAAACGACGTGGGTACACCTCGAGGGCCACGTAGCCGACGTCACCGCGCAAGGCGCCATCGTGTCGCGCGCGGGCGGCGTTCACTGCGACGGGCCACCCGCATTGCCTCCGGTGCGCTCATCGGTTGCGCCACCCGAATTGGCCTCCGTTGTGCGCGCAGCTACTGCGGGTCGCTGCGTGGTCGAAGTCGGCGTCGGGGTCGTGCACGGACAACGATCGCTGCCGAGACCTGCTCCACCCGCGCCCATCGTCGAGTTGCACCGCCGGTTGCGCCACCAGTTCGACCCACAGCAGCGCCTCAACCCTGGTCGCGATCCGTTGCGGGCCCTCGAGGTCGCGTGATGGATCTGCACATCGACAACGACCAATTGGGTTCATGCGTGTCGTGCGGGCTGTGTCTGCCGCATTGCCCCACCTACCGCGTCACCGGCGACGAGACCCGGTCGCCGCGCGGTCGCATCTCGGGGATGCGCCACGTGCAGTGGCACGGTCTCGCGATCGACGAGTCGTTCATCGAGTCGATGGACACCTGTGTGCAATGCCGCGGCTGCGAAACCGCGTGCCCTTCTGGTGTTCCGTTCGGGCGATTGATGGAAGCGACACGCGCGACGTTGGTCCGCGAGGTTCCGTCGTACCAACCGTGGTGGCGGCGCGCCGGCTACCGCCTCTTGCGTCACCATCGGCTGCTGCTCGCACTATCGACGCTGACGGCGCTCGCACAGCGTCTGCACATCGTCCCGTCCAAACGCCTGGGGTTGCCCTGGCTCCCGCTGCGGCAACCAAGGCTCGTGGCGTCGGGTGACCCCGCCGTCGACAGCGATGCGGTGTGGCTGTTCACCGGTTGCGTCATGGACGCATGGCAACGCGACATTCATCTCGCCGCGCAACGTGTCGTCGAGGCCGCCGGTGCCGCGGTGTGCCCTTCGGGCAGCGCGGCCGCCTGCTGTGGCGCACTCGCCATGCACGCCGGACTCGAAGACGAAGCCAAGCGGGCCGCCATTTCCACGATGCGCGCACTTGCCGGCGACGCGCCGATCGTCGTCGACTCCGCCGGATGTGGCGCCATGCTCAAGGACTACGGCCACCTCCTCGGCACAGATGAGGCCGCCCACTTCAGCGCACGCGTGCTCGACATCCACGAGTGGCTCGCGCCGCGTCTCGAGTCTCTACCGGTACCGCACGGGTCTCGCGCAATCGTAGCCGTGCAAGATCCGTGCCATCTCCGCCATGTGCAGCGCACGCACTTGGCCGTGCGGCGCGTGCTGGCTCCGTTCGCCGACACGATCGAACTCGACGACGACGGGTTGTGCTGCGGCGCGGGTGGTGCGTACAGCGCGCTGTACCCCGACCTGGCCAACGACATACGCAGCCGCAAGCTCGCGTCCATCGGCCGATCGGGCGCCACCACTGTCGTCAGCGCCAATCCCGGTTGCTCGATGCACCTCGCCGCCGCCGGTGTCACCATGCGCCACCCGATCCAGATCATCGACCAAGCGATACGAGGTAGCGATGCCCGGTGAGTTCGACGACATCCGCACTCGACTCGAAGCGATCTCCGAAGAACTTACGGATCTCGCGATCGCGCGTCTCCGCGACTCGATCGACAACGGCGGCCACGAGCTGCCGGTCGACGAAAAACGCATCACCCGAGCGCGCCGTGCCGTCGAGAAAGCCATCGGGCTCCTCGACGCGCGCGATTGAGCCGGCGGCGCGCATTCTGCTGCCCGCACATTTGTGGGCCGAAAAGCACGGTGGGCACCCTTTCGGCCCACAGAACCGAACACCGTTTGTTCTGCGTGCTCGCCGGCCGGGTCGGCTGGTCGGAAGACGCTCAGCGCTTGACGAAGAGTTCGGCGCAGGTGTCTCGAAGGCCGCCTCGACGAGGTTGCCACATGCTGGCCAGCGGAGACTCGAGCGTTGTCTGCGCTGGGATGTGCGTCGATGTTTGGCTGCTTACCGGTGAAGGATCGCGCCGATGACCGTTAGCCGAAGCTCGTTGATGTCGTGCGCGCCGACGCCAGACGCCGCTTGCCATGCACGCGCCGCCGACGCGACTTCACTTGCTACTGCCCGACCTCGCCAACCCCATCTTGTTGCGGCCTCTGTTTCGTCAACAGTGGCCAACTTCGTCAACAGTGGGCGCGAAACCCACGGCGCAGGCGACACACATGCTCCGAGAGCGTCCCCGCGGGGACGTTTCACGCCCCGTTGATGCGATCGATCATCTGACGCAGCCGGGCATGACTCGAGCGGTCGAACTTCAGCGCGACGCGAGGAAGCTCGACATGGTCGTCGTCCTCTTGTTCCGAGGGGGTCACCGACGTGCGAACGATGTCACCTGCAGAGATGTCGGAGAACTCGATATTGAGCGCCGCCAGTTCTTCATCGGTCAAGTCCCGTTGCAAGCGGATGATCAGCCGGCTGCCCACCCACCGCATCGAGTGGTACGTGCGGTAGAAGCGCGAAAGATGCTCCACCGCGTCGTCGACATCTTTGGCGATGTGCACCAGTGACATGTCGCTCGCAGAGATGTAGTTGTCGCGCAACAACTCGTCGTCGATGAAGTGCGCCCACCGGTGCCAGTAGTCGCCGCCCTGCTCGTCGATGAGCACCACGGGCACGAGGTAGGACTTGCCCGTCTGCATCAGCGTCAACAACTCGAAGATCTCGTCCATCGTGCCGAAGCCACCGGGAAACACCGCAAACCCGTGTGACTCCTTCACGAACGTGAGCTTGCGGGTGAAGAAGTAGCGGAAGTTGATCAACTTCGGGTCGCCGTGGATGACCGGGTTGGCCGCCTGCTCGAAGGGAAGCACGATGTTGACGCCGAAGCTGTGGTCGGCGCCCGCGCCTTCGAGGCCGGCCTGCATGATGCCGGGCCCGGCGCCGGTCATGACCATCCAACCGCGCTCGACCATCTCTTGGGCGAAGTCGTTGGCCGCCCGATAGGCGCCGTGGTCGAGCGGGGTACGGGCCGAACCGAACAGCGTCACCTTGTGGACATCGCGATAACGGTTGTAGACGCGGAACGCGTAGCGCAACTCTTTGATCGCCGCGTTGACGAGCTTGAGATCGCCGCGACCGACCGACTCACGACCCATGCGCAAGGCCGTCACGATCATCTCGAAGAGCAGATCATCGTGCTGATCGATGCCGGCCTTCTCCAGCAACTCCACGATGGCAGCGTCGAGTTCGGCATCGCCGGTGCGATAGCGACCGGGCACTGCCATCTGCTCAGCCCTCCGCGGTCACGGGAATGGCGCGACGACGTGTCTGCAAGCCACGCGGCATGTCGGTGACCTCGACGCGACCGTAGGTCGTCGTGCGTTGCGCGAGCCGCCGGCCGAGGGGCTCGACCAAGTCCGCGAAGTCGTCGCCGGTCTTACCCTGACCATGCCGTGCGCCGGCCGCGCGGGAGATGTTCTCGTTCATGAGCGTGCCCCCGAGGTCGTTGACACCCGCCTGAAGAAGTTGACGCACGCCGTCGAAGCCGATCTTGACCCACGACGCTTGGATGTTGTCGATGTGTGGGTAGTAGGCGATGCGGCCGACCGCGTGCATGAGGAGGCACTCGCGAAATGTCGGTCCGCGTCGAGCCTTGCGCTGCAGGTAGATGGGTGACGCCATGTGGACGAACGGTAGCGGCACGAACTCGGTGAAACCGCCCGTTTCCTTCTGGAGATCACGCGTGCGCACGATGTGTCGGGCCCAACTGTCCGGCGACTCGATCGAACCGAACATGATCGTGATATTCGATCGCAGCCCGACTCGGTGGGCGACGCGGTGACATTCGAGCCACTGCTCTGAGTTGATCTTGTCGGGGCACAGCACCGCGCGGACATCGTCGTCGAGGATCTCGGCGGCGGTGCCGGGCAGCGAACGCAGACCGGCGTCGCGCAGGCGCGTCAAATACGACTCGAGCGGTTCCTCCAAGCGGCGCGCGCCTTCGGTCACCTCGAGCGCGGTGAACGCGTGGATGTGGATGTCGGGCACGGCATCTTTCACCGCACGGGCGACGTCGATGTAGTAGTCGCCGTCGAAGCTCGGGTGGATGCCACCTTGGAGGCACACCTCGGTCGCGCCGAGGTCAGACGCCTCGACCGTACGCCGGGCGATCTCGTCGAGGTCGAAGAGATAGGGCGTGCCCCGCAGGTTCAACGACAGCGGGCCCTTGGAAAATCCGCAGAACTTGCACTTGAACGTGCAGATGTTCGTGTAGTTGATGTTGCGGTTGGCGACCCACGTGACCTCGTCGCCGACCGCGGTACGGCGCAGTTCGTCGGCGACGGCTGCGATCGCCGAGACCTCGGGCCCGCGTGCGGCGAACAGCGCCACGATCTCGTCGTGGCCCACTTCGTGACCGGCGAGTACACCGTCGAGGATCTCGCGCACGCGGCCGCGTACGACCGCGGGTGCCGGCACGAGGACCACCGGAGCGATGTCGGCGCCCGAGTACCACTGCGTGGACGCTTCACCGACGAGGATGACCTCGGCGCCGTCGTCGACTTCGCGCGTGCCCTGCACCTTTTCGGGGAACACCGCGCCCGGATCGTCGCGCCCGAGGCCCTCGGCGTCAGATCGGTCGAGCACGGCGAACCGCAGATCGGGATGGATCCAACGCGCAGGATCGCGAGTGAACTCGGCATAGATCGTGAGGCGCGGCGCCAGTGTGAAGCCCCGCGCCTCGCTGACATCGCGCAGTCGATCGACGGCGGGCCACGGTCGCTCTGGGTTCACGTGGTCGGCGGTGACGGGCGAGACGCCGCCCCAGTCGTCGATGCCGGTGTCGATCAGCGTCCCGAAGTCGTCGGAGAGATTGGGCGGTGCTTGGAGGTGGATGTCCGCGGGCAAGATGATGCGGGCCAGCGCGAGCGCTTCGAGATAGTCATCGGGCGGGCACGGCGCGGCCCTGTGCATGGACGTGCCGAGCTTGGGCAGGAAATTCTGCACGATCACTTCTTGCACGTGCCCGTGGCGCCGGTGTGAGTCGGCGATGGCTTCGAGCGCCCGCACGCGGTCGAGCCGCGACTCGCCGATGCCGACGAGGATGCCTGTGGTGAAAGGAATCTCGAGCGCACCCGCGGCCTCGAGTGTGGCGAGGCGGCGTTCGGGCGTCTTGTCGGGCGAACCACGATGGCAATCGAGATCAGCGTTGAGTGACTCGATCATCATGCCCTGCGACGGCGCCACCGCACGCAGTTGCTTCAACTCGTCGGCGTACAACGCACCGGCATTGGCGTGGGGCAGCAAACCGGTCTCGTCGAGCACCAGCCGCGCCATCGCAACGAGGTAGTCGATCGTCGACGCGTAGCCATGTTCGTCCAGCCACGCCTGCGCCACGGGGTAGCGCAACTCGGGGCGCTCGCCCAGCGTGAACAACGCTTCGTGGCAACCGGCGCGCGCTCCCGCCACGGCGATCGCCAACACCTCTTCGGGCCGGAGATACGGCGCCTCGATGTGCGCCGGGGCTTTGGCGAACGTGCAGTACCCGCACTTGTCGCGGCACAACATCGTGAGGGGTATGAACACTTTGGGCGAGTAGGTGATTCGTCGGCCGTAACGGGCGTCACGAATCGAACGCGCCTGCGCCATGAGCGCGTCGAGCGGCGCGAGCAGCAGTTCGCGCGCCGTTGATGGCGCAGTCGTCAGATCGGTCACGCGGATCTCCTGGTGGTCTTCGTCGGGCGAACGGCCCCGGGGCCCGGGCGGCTCTTGATCGAGCGCGGTGTCACTGCTTCGGCGCATTGTGGGCACGTCAGGGTCTGCTCGAGTGGTGTGCCGCAGCGGGCGTGCACCAAAACGACCGGCGGTGACTCGCCGAGCACATGTTTGTCGCCCCAGTGCATCAGCGCGACGAGCGCGGGGGAGAGGTCGATGCCCTTTGCCGACAAGCGGTACTCGTAGCGAACGGGTCGCTGTTGGTAGGGCTGCTTGACCAAGATGCCGTGGTCGACGAGCTTCTGCAGACGATCGGCCAACAGGTTGCGGGCGATACCGAGATCTGCGGCCAACTCGTCGAAGCGCCGAACCCCCCGGAAGGCGTCACGCAAAATGAGCAACGACCATCGATCCCCGATCAACTGCAACGACGCCGCAATAGAGCACAGCTGGTCGTCCTGATGAGCTTGGGTGGCTCGCGATCCGGTCATCGGCGCACGCTAGGTGAGTCAGTTGACTTTTGCAACCGACCCCTCGGGGCCGGGCAACGCCAGGGGTCAGCGGGTGCGGAGCTTGTCGGAGCTATCGCCCAGCGTCGTGAGTACCTCGTCGAAGGACTTCACGAACGCCGACACACCCTCGTCCTCGAGCACGCGGCTGACGTCGTCGAGATCGATCCCGAGCTCACGCAATCGGTCGAGTGCGGCGCGGGCCCCGTCGAGATCGGCGTCGACCGTGCGGGCGACCGTGCCGTGGTCCTCGAACGCCTCGATCGTCGCTTCGGGCAGGGTGTTGACGGTGTCGGGGCCGATCAACGTATCGACGTACAACGTGTCGCGAAATGCCGGGTTTTTCGTCGATGTCGACGCCCACAGCGGGCGTTGCACGCGAGCGCCGCGTGCCGCCAATCGATCCCACCGCGCACCGCGGAAGCGTTCGGTGAACAGTGAATAGGCGACCTGCGCTTGCGCGACCGCGGCGGTGCCGCGTGCCGCGAGAGCGGCGGGTGATCCGATGGCTTCGAGTCGCCGATCGACCTCGGTATCGACCCGGCTGACGAAGAACGATGCCACGCTCGCCACGGACGACAGGTCACCGGAGAACGCTTCGAGACCGTCGAGGTACGCCTCGATCACTTCGACATAGCGGTCGAGGCTGAAGATCAACGTGACGTTGATACTGCGGCCTTCGGAGATCATCTGCCGTATCGCCGGCACGCCTTCGGCGGTCGCGGGGATCTTGACGTAGAGGTTCGGCTGTTCGATGGTGGAATGAAATCGCTGCGCGGCCTTGATCGTGCCCGAGGTATCGCGCGCGAGTGTCGGATCGACCTCGATCGAGACGAACCCGTCGACGCCATTCGAATCGTCGTAGACCGGCCGCATGATCGCCAGGGCATCCATGATGTCCTTGCTGACCAACTGCCAGTAACTGTCTTCGATCGACGCCCCGGACTCGAGCAGCGAACGGAACTGCGCCTCGTAGTCGGCGCCACCCGAGATGGCTTTTTCGAAGATCGACGGATTGGATGTGATGCCCCGTATACCGAGATCCACCCAGCGTTGCAACTCACCACTGGTGATGTAACCGCGCTTGAGGTTGTCGAGCCAAGGGCTCTGACCACCACGTTCGAACAACTCGTGCAATCGGCTCATTGCGCAGTCCTCAATGACGGGGTTTGGGGCCTGATGAATGTCTATCGATCGCCGAGCAGTGCGCGCGCCTTGGCGACGACATTGCCGACATTGATGCCCAATTTTTCGAGCGCCACACCACCCGGCGCGGACGCCCCGAAGCGATCGATTCCGACGGTTGCGTCGGCATAGCGATCCCACCCGAACGTGCACGCGGCTTCGACCGACAACGTCGGCACCGACGGCGGCAATGTGGCAAGGCGATAGGCATCGGGTTGGTCCTCGAACAAGTCCCAGCACGGCATCGACACGACGCTCACCCGAACGCCCGATTCGCGCAACTGACCGGCTGCGGTGACGCAGAGGGAAACTTCGCTGCCCGTCGCGAGCAAGATCAACTGCGGGTCGGTGTCGCGGTCGAGAACATAGGCACCACACTCGACGGTGTCGGGCGCGCCCGTCCCCTCGAGCACGGTCACATTCTGGCGGCTCAATATCAGCGCGGTCGGACCCTCGTGCACGAGGGCCATACGCCATGCGCTTGCCGTCTCGTTGGCATCGGCCGGCCGCACGACGCGGAGCCCGGGCATGGCTCGCAAGGCCGCTATCTGTTCGATTGGTTGATGGGTGGGGCCGTCTTCACCTACGCCGACCGAATCGTGCGTCCACGAATAGATGACCCGGGCCCGCGAGATCGCAGCCAGCCGCACTGCGCCACGCATGTAGTCGCTGAAGACGAGGAACGTGCCGCCGACAGGGATCACTCCGCCGTGCAACGCCAGGCCGTTCATGATGCCGCCCATCGCGTGTTCGCGTACGCCGAAATAGATCTGGCGTCCACCGGGATCGCCGGCCGACATCGTGCCGTATTTCTTGACGACGGTGCCGGTGTTCGATGTGAGGTCGGCGCCTCCGGCGACGAGCGCCGGCACCGAGTCGAGCAGTGCTTCGAGAACCGCGCCGCTGGCGACGCGCGTCGCGATCGACTCGCCGGGAGACCACGTCGGCGTCACCGGTGCGAGATCTGACGGCACGTGCGCGAACAGCAATCCGTCGACGTCGTTGGCACGGGCGGCGTGGCGTGCCGTCCATGCCGCACGGGCTTCGGCACCGCGAGCACCGTTGGCCCGATAGAAATCGAGCACGTCGTCGGGGACGTAGAACAACTGATCTTCGGGAAGGCCCATGGCTCGCTTGGTCGCCGCGATCTCTTTGTCGAACAGGGCGTAACCGTGCGCGGCCGCCGTATCGAGTGCGTCGGGCGACGGGTACGCGATGTGACTGCGCAACACGATGATCGACGGACGGTCCTCGACCGCCATCGCGCGCCGTATGGCGGCCTCGATCGCATCGCAATCGTTGGCGATCTCACCGACTTCTTGCACGTGCCAGCCATACGCGCGAAACCGTTCACCCGCGTCATCGGACAGCGCCAACTCGGTGGGGCCGTCGATCGAGATGTGGTTGTCGTCGTAGATCGCGATCAGCCGGCCGAGGCCTTGGTGCCCCGCCAACGACGCGGCTTCGTGACTGATGCCTTCGGAGAGGTCGCCGTCGCTGCACACCACGTAGGTGAAGTGGTTGCAGATGTCGTCGCCCAGCCGGGCGCGCAGCGATCGCTCGGCCATGGCGAGGCCCACCGCGTTGGCGAAACCCTGGCCAAGGGGACCGGTCGTCACTTCGACGCCGGCGGTGTGGTGGACCTCGGGGTGACCCGGTGTGCGCGAACCCCATTGACGGAACTGCTCGAGGTCGGCGAGCTCGAGGTCGTAGCCGGTGACATACAGCATGCTGTAGAGCAGGATCGACGCGTGCCCCGCTGACAACACGAAGCGGTCGCGATCGGGCCACTCGGGGTCGGTCGGGTCGTAGTTCATCACGCGGGTCCACAGGACGTGGGCCAGTGGCGCCAGGGCCATCGCGGTGCCCTGGTGTCCCGACCGCGCGGCATGCGGAGCATCCATGGCGAGACCACGGATGATGTCGATGGCGCGCGCCTCGAGGGCGCGCGTGGGGGAAGTGAGAGTGGATTGGTTCATCGGGTAGTGGTGCTCGCCTCGGTGTATGCGCGGCCCGGTGTCACTGCCGCCCAGGCCGTCACCCTAGCTGCGCTCTCGGCTATCGGGCGCCTATCCGAAGGCGCTGCTATCCGAAGACCAGGATCGACGCCGTGAAGCCGTGCAGGAAGTTGGCGCCGCCGATGGGGCCGAGTTCGCCGGCGCAGAAGAAACCGGCCGTTGCCGGGCCGGCGTGATCCACCACCAGCGAGGCGTCGTGGTTTGGCTCGCCGAACAGATAGGAGCCCCGCCCGTTACACGTGAAGACCAACGCCGCCTCGCCGTGAACTTCGCGCAGCATGTGGCGTAGGTCTTCGTCGGCGCTCGATGCGTCGCGCACTTGGAACTGCACCGTGGTGCCCAGCGCGACCTCGTCGCCGACCGCGATCGCACCGGTCGAGCGGTCGACGCCGACGAGGCCACGGATGAGGAAGTCGCCGCGCGTGAAGGCCGGCTTGCGTTCGTCGATGACGATGCCCAGGTGCAGTCCTCGTTGCATGAGCGATCGATCGTCTTCGGAAGCCGAGTCGAAGGTCTGCTGCAACCGTTCGAGCGGAGGACGACCCGCGAGCTCTTCGATGAGGTTGCCCGACGAGCGGGTCACGATCAAGGGCTCGCCGATGGGGCGGCATCCCTGCGACACGATGGTGCGCATACGCGAGGCGTTGGGGATGAGCACGCCGACGGCTCCGTCGCGGAACGAGTCGGCGTCGAGGATCAACCGATTGCCGCCGGGGGATTGGCCGGCCGATGCGAGGCCTCCGATGACCACCGCATCGGGCACTTCGCGGCGAAGGCCGGCGAGCAGCGCGTCGACGGGAAACGAATAGGGATCCGCGAGCAACACCAACGTGTGGTCGCGCAACTCGTCGGTCGACAGGCCGACCACCGACCAACCTTCTTCGTCGCGTTGCGCCTCGAGACGAACCGACCGCACCGCCCCCGTGCGCCCGGCCCACAGTGAAACGCCCGGACGCTCTTCGACCTCGCGCGCGCCACCGACGATCGACTCGGCGGTGACGCCGATGAGCACGCCGGGGCGCAACACCGTCTGCACTGCAGCAGCCATGTCGGCAAGGTGATCGCGGAAGTGCGCAGTCACGAAGATCGCCGCCAGATCGGGCTCGACGCCGAGGTCGTCAATCACCTGTCCGATCGCGTCACCGATGGCGATCGCAGGCTCGGGATGCTCCGAGATGGCAGCCGAGAACCGTGAGGTCACCCGACCATCATGTCAGATGTGATCAGACAGGGGGAAGCAGGGTGTACGGCACGATCGTGGCGTCGCCCATGTCCACGCGGCAGTGTGCTTCGACGGTGCCATAGTCCTCGAATTCGAGCTCGGCCCGCACCAAGCGGTATCCGAATTTGCCCGGCTCGATCGCCAATGGCTGCACATTGCGGGCGATCTGTTCGCCATCGCGGCGAAAGACCACTTCGAGCGCGGCATCGGCACGCTCCCCCGGTGCGCAACGCACGATCACACAGAGATGCGGTTCGATCGTCACCGGGACGGCGCGCGGCGCGGGCCCTGAGAATTGCACTCCGGTGAGATCGATGCGCGTCGATGGACCCGGTATCTGACGCAGGTCGATGCCTTCTATGAACAGCGCGGCGACGATCTGCACGGGCGGACTTCAGTCGACGATCAGAAGTCGGTCACACGGTGCGCATGACGCGCTTACCGACGACGAACTTCGGCGCGGCGTGGCGGATCTTGACCAAGCCCAGCCGGCGGAAGATGCGAATGGGCAGCCAGGACGGGTCCCATTCGAAGCGGCCGAGTGAAAAGCGAGCCGAGGTCGGCGCGGCGTGGTGGTTGTTGTGCAGGCCCTCGCCCGCAGTCAACAGCGCCAGCCACCGCACGTTGGTAGCCGACGTGGCGAACGGACGGCGACCGAATGTGTGCGCGATGGAGTTGACCGCACCGGACAGGCCCAGGTAGAGCGCCATGTGCGACAGCGCTGCGATGAGACCCGCCAGCCAACCGAACGTGACGACCAACAGCGCGATGCCGATGCCGAGACCGAGGAACGCGCGATCGAACACCCAGCGGTCTACGCGAGCGGGTGCGAGGTCGCGAGCGAAGCGATGCACGGTCGACTCGTCTCGCGCGACGCGGCGATAGAGGCCCGGGTTCGTCAACTGCACGCGCAACCAGCCGAGGCGAGCAGGTGAATGGGGATCTTCGGCTTCGTCGGTGAACGCATGATGCTTGCGGTGCACCGCCACCCACTCACGCGGGCGGAGACCGGTGCTCAACCAGATGACCGCACGGAAGGCGAAGGCCAACCCCCGATTCATGCTCATCGCGCGATGCGACAAGGTGCGGTGCAGATACACACTCGTGGCGAAGTTGGCGGCCTGAGTGATCAGAAAACCCGCGAATACACCAATGACGATCGTTTGCAGCATGGGGGGACTATCCGAACTGTGAAACCGGAAGCGAAGTCGGGGGGAACAACGCGTCGGGGGAGAACTCGTGCGACGCTGCCGGTACGTTAGCAGCCCCGCAGGGCCCGATCGCAGTCACCGGTATACCGATCGGCAGGCCCGACACGTTCTTGATGGCTCTCGTGCCAGCGAGTGCACCGACCCCCGATTGCCCCGACCTACGATGCGATCGTGCGCGTCGCCGGGCTCTCGCTGTTACTGGCCGTCTCGGCCCTCGCGGCAGGGTGGCGAGCCAGCGACGTCGGCGCGCCCTCGATCGAACCCGCGGAGGTCGCCGCCACCGCCAAGCCGGTGACGACCCCGCTGCTGTCGGTTCGCCGGGCACCCGTGTTCCTTCAATCGCCGGTCGCCGATGGGGCGCTCGTGTCGGGCCTCGACACGCGAGTCACCGCGGTGTCGCCGGCCGATACCTGTGTCGTCGTCCGTGAGGGCGGCCGCGTCATCTACACGAAGAACGAGCAGAAGTCGGTTACACCGGCATCGAACCACAAGCTGTTGACCGCGCTCGCGGCACTCGACGTGCTCGGTGCCGAGACGCGCCTCCGGACGACTGTCGTCAGCGACGCACCTCGTGCCGGCGGAGTCGTCGCCGGCTCGTTGTGGTTGGTCGGCGGGGGAGACCCGCTGTTGTCCACGAGCGCGTACATCGACCGTTTCGCCGAACGCTATGGATACCGGGCACCGTTCACCGACATCGGCACGCTTGCGGACCGCATCGCCACTGCGGGGGTGACCGAGATCAGAGGCGACGTGATCGGCGACGACCGCCGGTACGACCGACAGCGCGTCGTACCGAGTTGGCCGACGCGGTTGGTCACGCAGGGACAAGTCGGACCGATCTCCGCGCTCGCGGTCAACGACGGTTTCACTTCCTTTGCCCGCGACCCCGAAGTGACGACACTGAACGTCGCGAGCGCGGATCCGGCACAACACGCGGCCTCGATGCTGATGCAAGAACTGCGGGCGCGCAACGTTCGCGTCACCGGCGTCGCGCGCTCCGGCGAATCACCGGCCGCGGCGACCGAGGTCGCCAACATCGACTCGCCGACGATGCGTGAGATCGTCGCCGAGTTGCTCACGCTGAGTGACAACAACACGGCGGAGTCGTTGACCAAGGAGATGGGGCTCAAAGAGCGCAACGAACCGACCACCGTCGCCGGTGTCGCGACGATCAGGGCCGCGCTCGAGCGGCGCCAGTTACCACTCGACGGCGTGGCGTTCGCCGATGGATCGGGTCTCGATCCGAACGACAAGCTCACGTGCGCACTCGTCATGGAAATCCTCACCCTGGTCGGCCCGACATCGGACATCGGCGGCAAGCTGCCGATCGCGGGCACGACCGGCACCCTCCACGATCGGTATACGACCGCGCCGTTGATCGGCAAGTTGCGGGCAAAGACAGGACGGCTCCTCAACGTGAGCTCGATGTCGGGTTACGTGACGACGCCTACCGATCGCACCTTGACGTTCGCCTACATCACCAACGTGGCCGCTGACGTCACCTTGGGCGAACGAGGCATCAACGCGCAGAACGAGCTTGCCTCGCTCTTGGTGAGCTATCCGCAAGCCCCCCCGCTCGATCAGTTGAGCCCCAAACCACCGCAAGGCTGACGATGGAATCCGCCGAGATCGAGCTCCCCATGTTCCCGTTGGGGATCGTGTTGTTCCCCACGCAACTGCTGCCGCTGCACGTGTTCGAACCCCGTTACCGGCAGATGACACACGACCTCTTGGCCGGCGATGGACGCTTCGGCGTCGTGTTGATCGAACGCGGCAACGAGGTCGGCGGCGGCGACACCCGCAGCGACTTCGGCTGCGTCGCGCAACTCGTCCAGGCCCAACAGTCCGCCGACGGACGGTTCGCACTGATGGCAATCGGCGTCGAACGGCTCCGCGTCACCCGCTGGCTGCCCGACGAGCCATATCCGCGGGCCCTCGTGCAACTGGTCGAGGACGCGGAGTCGGCCATGTCCCCCGGCGATCTCGAGACCCGCTACCGGGCGTCGATGGCCATGCTGCGGCGCGTGCTCGCGTTGGCCGCGGAGGTCGGCCAGCCCGCCCCCGCGAGCACCATCGAGTTCTCCGACGACCCCCGCACCGGTTCACTGCAACTGTGCGCAGCGATACCCCTCGGGCCCTTCGATCGCCAGCGCCTCCTCGCCGCCAGCGGAGCCGACGAGCGTCTCGAACTGCTCGGGGTCTACCTGGCCGAGGCCCGGTCGGACTACGAAGCCCGCATCGCGATGGGGCCTCCGACAGAGCCGGACGGGTAGGGTTGCCCGATACCAACCCATCGCAACTCGAACAGTGAGAAGTCGCGTGGCGTCACCGCTTCCGAAACGTAAACCCGATCCCAAAGAAACGTTCACCGAGGCACTCGACCTCGTGAAGGCGTACGCGCGTCAAGAGACGATCGAGCCGCTCAAGAACCTCAAGCGCTTCGTCGGCTACGGGCTCGCCGGGGGGGCCCTCATCTCGCTCGGCCTGTTCTTCCTCGCGCTCTCGGGGCTGCGCTATATGCAGACCCACCGCTTCTTCGGCCAGCACCTCACCGGCAACTGGTCCTGGCTGCCCTACATGATCGTGTTCGTGTTCGGTCTCGTCATCGCGGTTCTCTTCGCGACCCGCATCAGGAAGGGAGATGACCGTGCCTGACTATCGCTACACCACCGATCGCAAGATCACTCGTGACGATCTCGAAGCCAAGTTCCGCGAGATCAAGGGCGATGTCGACCAGCGCACCAAGGCCGCCAAGGACACGCTCATGCCTTTGGCCATCTTCGGCGGGCTGCTCGTATTGCTGCTCGTCTTCATCGTGGGCAAGCGCGTCGGCAAGAAGAAGTCCACCATCGTCGAGATCCGCCGGATCTGAGGATCGCGCCGATGTTCACTTACCTTCGCCGAGGCTTCTTGCGCCGCTACATCCGAATGAACGCCTTCCGGCGCGGCCTCTTGGGCGGCAGCAAACCGTGGCTGGCGATCTTCGTGCTCGGCATGTTGCGCCGTCAGATGGGCAAGGTCACCAAGCGCGGCGACATGCCCCTCGTTCTCTCAGAGGCGCTCAAGCCCGGCGAAGCAATGATCATCACCCACCTCGCACCAAAGCGCCGCGGCAAAGGCGCAAGCTGACCGCGGTGCGGGTGCAGTTGCGCAATCCCAAGCGCGAAATCGGTGTCGCGGGCCCGGTTCGCGTCGACACGTTGCTCGAACGTCTCGGCCTCAACCGCGAGGCCCATCTGGTGATCGTCAACGGCACACTGGTGCCGGGCGACGCGTTGATCGCCGACGACGCGAGCGTCGAAGTGCGGCCTGTGATCTCCGGAGGTGAGCGGTGAAGTGCACCGTGTGCCGCGAGCCGGCGATCATCGACATCCGGAGGCACAACTCCAAGTTCTGTACGGAGCATTTCCTCAAGCTCTGTCGCGATCAGGTGGCAAAGGCCATCAAGGAGTTCTCGTTGCTCGACAGCGGTGACCGTGTGCTCGTCGCCGTGTCGGGAGGCAAGGACTCGCTCGCTTTGTGGGATCTTCTGACCGACCTCGGCTATCAGGCCGACGGTTTGTACCTCGGCCTCGGCATCGGCGAGTACAGCGACGAATCGGGGGAGTACGCACGAGCCTTTGCCCGTGCCCGTGGCTTGCACCTCATCGAGGTCGACATCCGAGACGACTACGGCTTCGACATACCGGGCGGTGCCAAAGCGGCGCGCCGCGTGCCGTGCAGCGCCTGCGGCCTGACCAAACGCCATCTCTTCGACAAGGCCGCGATCGACGGCAACTACGACGCTGTGGCCACCGGACACAATCTCGACGACGAGGCTGCGGTGCTGTTCGGCAACGTGCTGCACTGGCACACCGACTACCTCGGACGCCAGCATCCCTTGTTGCCCGCCCGCAATGGCTTTCCCAAGAAGGTCAAGCCGCTCGTCCGCCTGGGCGAGCGCGAGATGGCGGCCTATTGCCTGCTGCGCGACATCGATTACATCGTCGAAGAGTGCCCGATGGCCGACGGCAACCGGCACCTCCGCTACAAGGCGGCGCTGAACGATCTCGAACGCAACACACCCGGCGCCAAGGCCGACTTCTTCTTCGGCTATCTCGCGCGCGGCGCGGAACACTTCGCCGTGCCCGAGGGCGACGACAACTTGCGCCATTGCGAACGCTGCGGTGCACCGTCATCAGGCGAGGTGTGCGCGTTCTGCCGGCTCACCGAACGCGCGACACAATCAGGGCCCGAGCGGCCCTCGACAGAGCGGGAATCTTCGACGCCGGTGGAGTTCACCGGTCGCGGCCGTCCCACGCCCAAGTGAACGACGGCGCGTCCATACTTCGCGCCGGTGAGCGCGTCATGCTCGTCGACCGCAAGGAACGGCACTATGTGCTGACCCTGCAGGCGGGCGCGTCGTTCCATACGCATGCCGGCATCGTCGGCCACGACGAGATCATCGGTCGCGGCGAAGGGGTAACCGTGCGCTCGACGCACGGTTCGCCGTACACCGTCTTGCGCCCGACCCTCGCCGACTTCGTCCTGAAGATGCCGCGCGGCGCGCAAGTGATCTATCCGAAGGACCTCGGCCCGCTACTGATGCTCGCCGACATCTATCCCGGAGCGCGCGTCTTCGAGTCGGGTGTCGGCAGCGGCGCATTGTCGATGACCATGCTGCGCGCCGGCGCGGTGATCACCGCCTACGAACAGCGCGCCGATTTCGCCGACCGCGCCGTGCGCAATGTGCGCGATTTCCTGGGAGATGAGGCGCTCGCGCGGTACGCCGTCGAGCAACGCGACACCTACGACGGTCTCGACGACATGGAGGTCGACCGGCTAGTACTCGACCTGCCCGAGCCGTGGCGGGTCGTGCCCCACGCGGCGCGCGTGCTGCGCGGCGGCGGGATCCTGGCCGCCTACACGCCGAGCATCGTCCAGGTGATGCAGATTCGCGACACGCTGACCGAGCACGGCTTCAGGTTCAGCGAGACCATCGAGGTACTCAACCGCAGTTGGCACGTGGAAGGGGCGGCGGTACGACCTGACCATCGCATGGTCGCGCACACCGGGTTCTTGACCACCGCCCGTCTCGTAGGCGAGGGGTGATGTGACTTCTCGATGAACTCTGGCTACTCGATCTCGATGAAGATGCACTCGCCGGGGCACTCTTCGGCGGACTCGATCGTGGCGTCTTCCATGCCGGCCGGCACGTTGGCCATGCCTTCGGCGCCGCCGGGATCGGAGAACACCTTGCTGCCTTCTTTGACGTAGGCGAGCCCATCGTCGAGCAATGTGAAGACGTCAGGGGCGATCTCTTCGCAGAGGCCGTCGCCGGTGCAGAGATCTTGATCGATCCAGACCTTCATGAATGCTCGGTTCCTTCCCTGTCTGGCCCAGAGGCGCTGTGGCCGAAGCCGCGCCACGAGTCGGCGTTGGGCTTGAGCGTAGCGGGCCTCCAGCAAATAAACCCGGCCGAGGCCGTGCTTTTTTCCCGGATGGCGCCAAAGACGCGCCGATGCGGCAAGCCCACGGTGTAACGTCGACCCCAACGGGAGGCGCAGCTCGAGTTGTGAGTGAAGCCGCCGACCGGCACCACACCGATTCGAGGAGGTGGTTCCCGTCAGCCGGGAAGACACGGGTGCAGACGACCGCGACGGCAACGACAAGCTGCACGAGCACGTGGCCATGCTCGAGGCCGAGATCGTCAACCTTCGCCAACGCCTCCAAGAGGCCCCCAAGCGTGTCCGCACGCTCGAAGAACGCCTGCTCGAGACCAAAGGCCAACTCGCGCAAGCGGTCTCGCAGAACGAGAAGCTCACCTACACCTTGCGCGAGGCGCGTGAGCACATCGCGGCGCTCCGCGAAGAGGTCGACAAGCTGACCCAGCCCCCCAACGCGTACGGCACGGTGCTGTCGATCAACGACGACGAGACCGTCGACGTGTTCGCCAGCGGCCGCAAGATGCGGGTGTCGGTCCATCCCGACCTCGACTCGGGTCTCAAGCGCGGCCAAGAGGTCGTCCTCAACGAGTCGCTCAACGTCGTCATGGCGCGCGGCTTCGACTCGATGGGCGAGGTCGTCACCATCAAAGAGGTGCTCGAAGACGGCCATCGCGCGCTCATCGTGGGCCGCGCCGACGAAGAGCGGGTGTGCGAGCTCGCCGACGACCTCATGGTCACTCGCCTGCGCAGCGGCGACACGGTCCTCATGGATTCACGATCGGGCGTGCTGCTCGAAAAGCTACCCCGCCCCGAGATCGACGACCTGGTCCTCGAAGAAGTGCCCGACGTCAGCTACGAAGACGTCGGTGGCCTCGACAGCCAGATCGAGCAGATCACCGACGCGGTCGAGCTGCCCTTCCTCCACGCCGATCTGTTCCTCGACTACCGCCTGCCCGCGCCCAAGGGCATTTTGCTCTACGGCCCCCCGGGGTGTGGCAAGACGTTGATCGCGAAGGCCGTCGCCAATTCGCTCGCCAAGAAGGTGGCCGAGAAAACCGGCGACCAGTCAGCGCGCAGCTATTTCCTGAACATCAAGGGCCCCGAGCTTCTCAACAAGTACGTCGGTGAGACCGAGCGCCAGATCCGGCTCGTGTTCCAGCGGGCGCGCGAAAAGAGCGAGCAGGGTTGGCCCGTCATCGTGTTCTTCGATGAGATGGAGTCACTCTTCCGCACGCGCGGTTCGGGCATCAGCTCCGACATCGAATCGACCATCGTGCCGCAGTTGCTGGCCGAGATCGACGGCGTCGAAGCATTGCGCAACGTGATCGTCATCGGTGCCTCCAACCGCGAAGACCTCATCGACCCGGCGATCCTGCGTCCGGGCCGTCTCGATGTCAAGATCAAGATCGAGCGTCCCGACATCAACGCCGCGGCGCAGATCTTCGGTCGCTACCTCACACCCGACCTCCCGCTCGACGAAGGGCTGGTCGAGACCCTCGGCGGGGGCGACCGCGGCAAGTGCGTGCAAGCGATGATCGAGGCCACCGTGGCCGAGATGTACCGGGAAGACCCGTCGAATCAGTTCCTCGAGGTCACCTATCAAAACGGCGAAAAGCAGATCCTCTACTTCAAAGACTTCTCCTCGGGCGCCATGATCGAAAACGTGGTGCGCCGGGCCAAAAAGCTGGCCATCAAACGGCAACTCGCGGGTGGCAAGCGGGGCATCCGCACCGAAGACCTCATCGCATCGATCCACCAGGAATACAAAGAACACGAAGATCTCCCGAACACGACCAACCCCGACGATTGGGCCAAGATCTCCGGTCAAAAGGGTGAACGCATCGTCTACATCCGCACACTCGTGCACAGAGACGACGACACCTCGGTCGGCGGTCGCGCCATCGAGCGCGTCGGCACCGGTCAATACCTCTAGCTATCCATCAGCGAGCGAGCACGCGAGTCATGGCGATTCCGAAGACACTGGGCATCGAGACCGAATTCGGTATCTGGCATCGCGGCACCGACGAGTCCAATCACATCGCGGCGTCGTCGTTGCTCATCAATGCCTATCTCTACGAGCTTTCTGGGTCCGGCGGGCCCAAGCCCAAGGTCGGGTGGGACTTCGAAGACGAATCACCGGCCAACGACGCGCGTGGCTATACGCCGCTCGACGCGCTGCCACCGGAAGTAGAGACGCACCTCGTCAACGCCGTGCTCACCAACGGTGCGCGCTACTACGTCGACCACGCGCACCCCGAACTGTCGACGCCCGAGTGTGCCGATGCGTTGTCGATCGTTCGTTTCGACAAGTCGGCCGAGTTGATCGTGCAGCGCTCGATGAACGCCGCCAAGAAGATCCTGCCCCCCGGGCAAGAGTTGGTCGTTTACAAGAACAACAGCGACGGCAAGGGCAACAGCTACGGCTGCCACGAGAACTACCTCATGGACCGGCACACGCCCTTCGGTCGCATCGTCACCCACGCCACGGCCCACTTCGTCAGCCGTCAGATCTTCACCGGCGCGGGCAAGGTCGGCACCGAGGCGCACGGCCTCACTGCCGCCGACGTGCCCTTCCAGCTCACACAGCGCGCCGACTTCTTCGAAGAAGAGGTCGGCCTCGAGACGACACTCAAACGACCGATCATCAACACCCGCGACGAGCCGCACGCCGACCCGCAGAAGTACCGGCGGCTCCATGTGATCGTCGGCGACGCCAACCTGTCCGAGGTCGCGACCTTCCTCAAGGTGGGCACGACGGCCTTCGTGTTGACGATGGTCGAAGACGACTTCTTGCCCCGCGACTTCGTGCTCGCGGCGCCGGTCCAGGCGCTACGCCAGGTCTCCTACGACGTGACGCTCGGTCTGCCGCTGCGTCTGGCCGACGGCACCACCGTGACGGCGCTCGACATGCAGTGGGAGCTCTACGAACGGGCCCGCAAATACGCCGACGAGCGCGGTACCGACAACGTGGGCGGCGCGGTGGCCATCGACGTGCTCGATCGGTGGGAGTCGGTGCTCGGGGTACTCGAAGAGGACCCGATGAAGCTCGCCGACCAGATCGATTGGGTCGCCAAGTACCATTTGGTCAACGCGTATCGCGAGCGGCACTCGATCGGCTGGGACGATGCGCGGCTCCAGGCCATCGACCTGCAGTACCACGACCTTCGGCCCGACAAGTCCTTGTTCCGGCGCCTTTCGATGCAGCGACTCGTCGATGACGATGCCGTGCGCAGCGGCACCTACGACCCGCCCACCGACACTCGCGCGTACTTCCGCGGCGAGTGCCTGCGGCGCTGGCCCGACGATATCGTCGCCGCTAATTGGGACTCGCTCGTATTCGATATCGGCGTCGAACCACTGCGTCGCGTGCCGATGATGGAGCCGTTGCGGGGGACCAAGGCCCATGTCGGCGCGCTGTTCGATTCGTGCTCGACTCCCGCCGAACTCCTCGATCGATTGAGCAGCTGACGGCATTTCCCGGGGTACGCTGTCTATCCGGTGCCGGTGGTTCGCCCCGGTTCTGCGAGATGATGACCTGACGGAGGAACCCGATGGCCGAACGAGAGCAAGTCCGCAAGCCGGCACCTGCCCGGCGCGAAGAAGAGGTTGCCGAGGCGCCCGCGGCATCCGACAACGCGGAGAAGATCAAGGCCGAGCTCGACGATCTCCTCGACGAGATCGACGAGGTCCTCGAGTCCAATGCCGAAGACTTCGTGAAGTCCTACATCCAAAAGGGCGGCGAGTAGCCGATAGCCTCCGCGGACGTGAACGTTCCGTTGTTTCCACCTGGTGACGATCCAGGTCCGAGTTTCGTCCGATTGCTCCATCGAGTGGGTGACTTTCCCGAGGTCCCGACCGGGCCACTGTCCGAGGTTCCGCACGGCACCACCGTCGTGGCGTTGCGCTATGGCGATGGCGTGCTCATGGCGGGCGACCGCCGAGCCACGTCCGGCAACTTGATCGCCCACCGGGCGATGGAAAAGGTTTTTCCCGCCGATTCGCATTCGGTGGTCGGCATCGCCGGCGCGGCCGGCCCGGCCGTCGAGATGGTGCGGCTCTTCCAGCTCCAACTCGAGCACTACGAAAAGGTCGAGGGCACCCGCCTGTCGATCGAAGGTAAGGCCAACCAGCTCGGCATCATGATCCGCGGCAATCTGCCGGCGGCCATGCAAGGCCTCGTCGTCGTGCCGCTCTTCGCCGGCTACGACGAAAAGCGACTGACCGGCCGCCTGTTCGAATACGACGTCACCGGCGGGCGCTACGAAGAGCGCGACTACGCCGCGACGGGTTCGGGCAGCCTCCATGGCGGCACCGTCATCAAGCTCGGCTTCCGCGACAACCTGACCCGCGACGAGTCGATCGACCTCTCCATCAAGGCCCTCTTCCACGCGGCCGACGAAGACTCCGCCACCGGCGGGCCCGACCTCATGCGCGGCATCTTCCCGGTGGTCGCCACCGTCGACCGCGACGGTTTCCGGCGCGTCGACGATGCCGAACTCGCGCAGCGCACCACCAACCTGCTCGACGAGCTGCGATCGCGGCGGGGAGGCCTTCCCCGATGACGATGCCCTATTACGTCGCCCCCGAACAGGCGATGAAGGACAAGGCCGATTTCGCGCGCAAGGGGATCGCCCGCGGCCGCAGCGCCGTGGTCCTGACCTTCGACGACGGCGTGCTGCTGTGCGCAGAGAATCCGTCCACCACATTGCGCAAGCTGGCCGAGATCTACGACCGCATCGCCTTCGCGGGCGTCGGCAAGTTCAACGAGTTCGACCAATTGCGCATCGCCGGCATCCGCCATGCCGATCTCAAGGGCTACTCGTACAGCCGTGAGGACGTCGACGCGCGTAGCCTCGCCAACCAGTACGCGCAGATCCTCGGTCAGATCTTCACTCACGAGATGAAGCCGATGGAGGTCGAGATCGTGGTCGCGGAGATCGGCGACGAGCCGAGCCGCGACCAGTTGTTCCATATTCGCTACGACGGTACCGTGATCGACGAGACCAGCTTCATCGTGATCGGTGGCGACTCCGAGACCATCGCGGGGCGGCTCAGTGACAGCTACAAGCCCCTGCTCGCGCTCGACGACTCGCTGCGCGTGGCGGTGCAGGCGCTCGGCGGTACCGATCGCGCGCTGGCCCCCGAGGAGCTCGAAGTCGCCTACCTTTCCCGGTCCAATGGTCGGCGGGCGTTCCGGCGTCTCGACGACGATCGGGTACGCGAAGCCCTCTCTGCCATCCCGGCCGACCCAGCGACCGAAGGGGGTGGCTCCGCACCCGCCGTCTGACGGGTACCGTGGAGCGCGATGGACCGTCGAATCTTCGGGATCGAGAACGAGTACGGGGTCACTTGTACCCTGCGCGGTCAGCGCCGTCTCAGCCCCGACGAGGTGGCGCGTTATCTCTTCCGCCGAGTGGTGTCCTGGGGCCGCAGCTCCAACGTGTTCTTGGCCAACGGCGCTCGCCTCTACCTCGACGTGGGTTCGCACCCCGAATACGCCACGCCCGAATGCGACTCGATCTACGACCTCGTCGCCCACGACAAAGCGGGCGAGCGCATCCTCGAAAATCTGCTCTCCGCCGCCGAGCAACGGCTGCGTGAGGAAGGGATCCGCGGCGACATCTTCCTGTTCAAGAACAACACCGACTCCGCGGGCAACAGCTATGGCTGCCACGAGAACTATCTGACCAGCCGGCGCGACGACCTCTCGTCGTACGCCGAGGTGCTCATCCCGTTCCTCGTGTCGCGGCAGATCTACGCCGGTGCGGGCAAGGTGCTGCAGACCGCTCGCGGTGCGATGTACTGCGTCGCGCAACGGGCCGAGCACATCTGGGAGGGCGTGTCGTCCGCGACCACGCGCTCGCGCCCGATCATCAACACCCGCGACGAGCCCCACGCCGATGCCGAGCGCTATCGCCGGCTGCACGTCATCGTGGGCGACTCCAACATGAGCGAGTACTCCACGTTCCTCAAAGTGGGCGCCTGCTCGATCTTGTTGCGCATGCTCGAAGATCCCAAGGTCGTCTTGCGCGACATGACGCTCGAGAACCCCATACGAGCCATCCGCGAGATCAGCCACGACCTGACCTGTCGCCGCCGCGTGCGCCTCGCCAACGGCCGAGAGGCGAGCGCGCTCGAAATTCAGAGCGAGTATCTCCAACGCGCGATGCGCTACGCCGATCATCACGAGTTGTCGACGCTCGAAAAGCAAGCGCTCACCATGTGGGAGCACTGCTTGGTCCAGATCGAGAAAGACCCGCTCACCTTGGACCGCGAAGTCGACTGGGTGATCAAGTACAAGTTGATCGAGGCCTACCGCGAACGCCACGGGTTGGCGCTCGCCGATCCTCGGGTGGCATTGGTCGATCTGCAATATCACGATGTCAACCGCTCGCGGGGCCTTTTCTACCGTATGCAAAAGCGGGGCATGGTCGAACGCATCGTCACCGACGACGACATTGCGCACGCCGTCGAGTACCCACCCGAGACAACTCGGGCCCGGTTGCGGGGCGAGTTCATCCGTCGGGCCAAAGAGCGCAAGCGCGACTACACGGTCGACTGGGTGCACCTCAAGCTCAACGACCAAGCGCAACGCACGGTGCTCTGCAAAGACCCGTTCAAGGCTCACGATGAGCGCGTCGAAAAGCTCATCGCAAGCCTCTGACGCGCCGGCGCAAACTCTTCACGGTCAGCGATGACGAAGCTCGAACGGCTGCTCAATCTCATCGCAGCGTTGATCCACACGGTCGTACCGCTGACCGCGGACGAGATCCGCGAGAAGGTCGAGGGTTACGGCGGTACCAACGACGCCTCGTTCCGCAGAGCGTTCGAACGCGACAAAGACGACCTTCGAGCCATG
Organism: Acidimicrobiales bacterium; assembly: GCA_035525225.1. Lineage (GTDB taxonomy): Bacteria > Actinomycetota > Acidimicrobiia > Acidimicrobiales > WLNW01 > DATLFA01. Next base: position 113,375 of record DATLFA010000052.1, on the reverse strand, counting down.
GGTATCCCTATCACGGTCGGCTTCGTGCCCGGCACCGACCCTCCGCTGCAGGGGTATCGCATCGACGGGCGCGAGTACGCCGGGGCGGTGCCCGAGCTCACGCCCGACGAGCTCGCCACGTTGCACCTGGCGTCGAACCTCGTACGGGTGAAGGGGCTGCCGACCGACGCCGCATTCTGGAAGTTCGGTGGCGCGCCGAACGTTCCCGCGTTGGACGAGCCGATGGTGGCCCTGCCGACCGACGCCAGCGTCGGTCCGCTGTTTCGTGCGGTGGCCGATCACCGGATCACGCGGTTTCGCTACAACGGCCAAGACCGCGTGCTCGAGCCGGAGCGACTGTTGCTCAATCGCGGCCATTGGTACATCTCGGGGTTCGATCGCGGGCGCCAAGACGAGCGCATCTTTCGTGTCGATCGCATCGAGGGTCAGATCACGATGGACGAACGTGGTGGGTTCGTGTCTCGCCCCGCCACCCGGGCTGATCCGCTCGTGCGAGCGTGGGAGCTCGGCGACGGCGACCCGATCGAGGCGCGCATCCTCGTCGACGCCGACCAGGCGATCTGGGCGGCGCACCACGTGGGCAACGAGGCGATCGTCGAGACTCGCCCCGATGGCGGCGTGGTACTCGCGCTGACCGTGCGCAATCGCGAGGCATTCCGCTCGTTCGTACTGTCCTTCCTCGAACATGCCGAGGTGCTCGAACCACCAGAGCTGCGCGCTGATCTCGTCGAGTGGCTACAGGCGTTGATTTCATGAGCGGGCGCTTCTCGGCCACTGATCGTTTGACTCGCCTGCTGGCGATCATTCCCTGGGTCGCGGGCCACGGCGGCGCGTCCCTCGACGAGATCGCCGCCAAGTTCGCGTATCCGAAAGACGACCTCGTCGGTGATCTCACCGGCGTCGTCCAATACGTCGGCGTTCCGCCCTATACACCCGACACGATGATCGAGGTGACGATCGAGAACGAACACGTGTGGATCCACTACGCCGACTACTTCAATCGCCCCATGCGCCTGTCGACCGAGGAAGCCGGCATGCTCCTCAGCGCGGGACGCGCCGTTCTCGGGGTCATGGGTGACGACAGCGGTCCGCTGCTGTCGGCACTGGCCAAGCTCACGAGTGCACTCGACGACCCCGCGGCACTCGACATACGGCTCGGCGACGCCAGTGAGGAGACGATGGCCATCTTGCGCAGCGCGATCGCCGCGCACCGTCAGGTACACATCGACTACTACTCATACGGCCGCGATCTTCGCACCGAGCGCACGATCGATCCTGCACGATTCTTCTCTGACGAAGGGCAGTGGTACGTCGCGGGGTATTGCCATCTTGCCTCCGCCGATCGCGTCTTTCGCGTCGATCGCATCCGCAAGGCGACCTTGCTCGACACCGTGTTCGATCGACCGACCGACCCCCCGGGGTTGCAACTGCTCGAACCCGGCGCCGGCCTTCCGCGTGTCACCCTCGACGTGTCGCCCGGTGCCCGCTGGGTACTCGATCAGTATCCCCACGACACGAGCACGGACATCGAGGACGGGTGGACGCGACTCACGCTGCCGGTGGCAGCACGACCATGGATCGAACGCCTGCTGGTACGGCTCGGGCCCGATGTCCGTGTCGTGGATGCGCCGGAAGACCTCGGGATTGCCGGGCGAAACGCTGCTGCGGCACGTATCCTCGCTCGATACGGAAGATGACGCGCGGTTCGGCCACGCGACATGACCAGTCCACGAAAGTCGCCGTGAACGACACTCCCCCTGATGGATCACCCGGACTCGACGACCCCGCGTGGGTCGACCGGATCCTCGCCCGCGCGAGAGACCGAGCGGATCGCCCCGAGCCGGCCGCCGTCGCACCTGTCGCACGCCCCGCTGCTGCCCACATCGAGCACCAGGCGCCGACGTTCGCTTTGCCGGTGGTGAACCCCAACGCGAGCGTATTCATCGACGGCGAGGGCATCGATCGCGGCGCTGACGGCGTGCAGCCTGCGCGGGGCGAGCCCGAGCCAGACGCCGAGAGCGAGACCCGGTCGAAGGGGTCGTTGCGCGGTTGGATCGAGTGGATCGCGGTTGCGTTCGGTGCCGTGCTCGTTGCGTTGTTGATTCGCGCATTCGTGTTGCAGGCGTTCTACATCCCGTCCGAGTCGATGGAACCGACGCTGCACGAGAACGACCGCATCATGGTCAACAAGCTCAGCTATCGCCTGCATGACGTCCGGCGCGGCGACCTCGTCGTCTTCCGGCGCCCGCCCAACATGGCGTCGGGCGAGATCAACGATCTGATCAAGCGCGTCATCGCACTGCCCAACGAGACGATCGAGCTACGGGGCAGCGACATTTACATCGACGATCAGAAGCTCACCGAGCCATACCTGACCAACGGCACACCGACGCTCAATCTCGGCTGGGTCACCGGCTGCGCGAACCCGTCTACCGAACGCAACCGGTGTCTCATTCCGCCGGGCCACGTGTTCGTCATGGGTGACAACCGATCGCATTCGTCCGACGGCCGCGTCTTCGGGCCGATCGACGAGGACCTCATCGTCGGACGCGCCTTCGTACGCATCTGGCCGCCGAGCAAACTCGACTTCTTGTAGCGCCCGGCTAACCCTCGGGAAAGAACTTCTCGATCGCGCCGATCATCCGATCGGTGTGGTCACTGAAGACCGCGTCGATGCCCATGTCCAGCACTTCGTCGAGTTGACGTTCGAATTGGGCGTCCCACGCGAGTGCGTAGCGCTCGAAGCGATGGAACAGGGTCGTCAGCCCACCAGTCCAGTCGCTCACATGCATGTTGACCGCGTCGATGCCGGCTTCGGCGAGCTGCGCTGCGCGCCGCTCGGGACCGTCTTTCATCGCCCGCAGTCGGGTCGAATCGACGAGCTTCATGTCCGAATCGAGATCTCGCCACGAGGCCACGAGACGCCAATCGTGGTGACACACCCACAGTCGGGCAGTTGCGCCATAGCGCGTTGCCGTGGCGACCACTGCTTCGATGGCAGCGGGGTCCTTGATGTCGAGCGCGAGCTCGTAGTCGGTGCCACAGGCCAGGTACAGGTCTTCGAGGGTGGGGATGTGACCGGGTAGCAACGTGCGCTCGAAGGTGGCCATCGCTCGTTTGCGAAGCCGTCCGACCACGCCGTCATGGTCGAGCACGACCAGACCATCACTGGTCACCCACGCGTCGCTCTCGAGCCCCGTCGCGCCCAAACGGCGGGCCAAAAGGAACGATTCGAGGGTGTTTTCCCGCGCGTGAGCCCGCGCGCCCCGATGGGCGAAGCCAATGGGAGGCGAACGACGGGCGGGGAGTCGGGTCGGCACGGGGATTCATCATCCTCAACCCGTCAACTCGGCGCAACGCGGACCGATTGAGTCATGTGGATCAACACGAGGAGCACTACGGCCTACACAAAGGTCAGGGAACGACAGGGAGTAGCGGGAAAGGTCCTATCGACTCACTCAAGCGCATCTTCGGCCATGCCGATGCTTCGCGGTACCAAGAGGGAAGAGGACGGTTCCGGATGGCTACGATCCGTGCAAGTTGCCCGACGTGCGGTGACGTCGAGTTGACCACCGCGGACGTGCGCGTGCGTGTATGTCTCGACGACAACCATGGCGACTATCGCTTTCGTTGCCCGATTTGCCACTTCACGGTGGTGAAAGGCGCAGAGGCCCGCACGATCGACCTACTGGTCGCCTCGGGCGTCGCGATGGATACATGGACGCTGCCCGCCGAACTCGGCGAATTGCATCGGGGCGCACCGATCAGCCACGACGATCTCCTCGACTTCCACGTGCTGTTGAGCGACGAGGTCCTCCTCGAAGAGGCCATGCAGGCACTGCTCAACCGCTGAGCCAAGCCTCCAGCTAGCCTTGGTGAGGTGCTCATCGTGACCGGCTTGCTCGGCGTCATCGTCGTCGCTCTGGCGGTCGTGGCCGTGGCTGTGCGGACCCTCGATGCGCAGGTCGCTTTGCTGCGAAGCCGGGTCGCCAAGCTCGTGCGGCTCTCGGTCGCAGTCGACGATCTGCACCACGAGACGACGCAGGTGGTGCCGGCCTACCGCGATGCTATGACCCGGGCCCGCACCCTGCGGCGAACCGAAGATGGCGAGGGCTCCCGGTAGACTGCGCCCCCTATGGGCAACCTTGGTGGCGGTGAGATCCTCGTCATCATGTTGGTCGCGTTGCTCGTTCTGGGCCCGTCCAAGCTGCCCGACGCCGCCCGCCAACTGGGCAAGGCGGTCGCGGAGTTCCGCAAGGTTTCGGGAGGTTTTCAGCGAGAGCTGCGGGCGGCCCTCGAAGTCGAGCCCGAGCCCACCCCCGCGGCCCAGGTGCCGAGCGGCCTGCCGGTCACCGACGAAGCCCAGCCCGAGGTCAACGTCGACACGGCCCCGGCCGCCGACACCGACCCCACTCCATAACGAGAGCCGATGAGCGCCGAACTCGAGCACGGGCGGATGACCCTGATCGAGCACCTGACAGAGCTGCGCACCCGGCTCATACGCAGCATGGTGGCCGTCGGCGGGGGCGCCATCGTGTGCTGGATCTTCTACGACCGCATCTTCAACTTCTTGTTGAAGCCCTACTGCCGGGCGTTGCCCGAATTGCCCAACGGTGACACGACGACCCTGTTGACCCGCAGCAACTGCGGTTTGCTCGTGACCAACCCGCTCGAAGGCTTCGGCCTACGCACGACCATCGCGCTCTACGGTGGCATCGCGCTCGCCATGCCGGTGATCCTGTGGCAATTGTGGCGCTTCATCGCTCCTGGCCTGTACAAGCACGAACGACGCTATGCGGTGCCGTTCGTCGTGCTCGGGGGGCTGTTGTTCGCGTTGGGCGGAGCGCTGGCGTACTGGACCATGCCGAGGGCGCTCGACTTCTTGATCAGCATCGGCGGGCCCGACCTGATCACCGTGTACTCAGCCAAGCCGTATCTGAGCCTCATCACGAAGATGATCGTCGCGTTCGGACTCGCCTTCGAGTTTCCGCTGCTGCTGGCGTTCCTCCAGATGATCGGCGTCGTCACGCCCCAATCCTTGGCCAAATATCGGCGCTACGCCGCAGTCGGCATCACCGTGCTCGTGGCGGTGATCACCCCGTCGGGTGATCCGATCACCCTGTGCGTCCTCGCCGGCCCGCTGTATCTCTTCTACGAAGCATCGATCATCTTCGGCAAGATCTGGATGCGGCGACGCGCCCGCAAGCCGGCCGTGGCAACCGCGGCCTGACGTGCAACGAGAACCGACGGGCTTGGACTACGACTTCGTACTCGATCGATTCCAGATCGACGCGATCGCCGCGCTCGACGCAGGCGAATCCGTGCTCGTCGCCGCGCCGACCGGCAGCGGCAAGACCGTCGTCGCCGAGCATGCGATCGCCGACGCGCTCGCCAAAGGACAGCGAGCGTTCTACACGGCGCCGATAAAGGCGCTCTCGAATCAGAAGTACCGCGATCTGGTCGCGCGCCACGGCGTCGCGAGTGTTGGCCTGCTCACCGGCGACAACTCGGTCAATCCCGACGCGCCAGTCGTCGTGATGACGACCGAAGTGCTGCGCAACATGATCTATGCCGGGTCGTTTGCATTGGACGGGCTTCGCTATGTGGTCCTCGACGAGGTGCACTACCTCCAGGACACCTATCGCGGGTCGGTGTGGGAAGAGGTCATCATCCATCTCCCGCGCTCGACCCGCCTCGTGTGCCTGTCGGCAACCGTGTCCAACGCGACCGAACTCGGCGAGTGGCTCACCGCCGTGCGCGGCCCTACCACCGTCGTCGTCGAAACTCGCCGCCCGGTCGAACTCGTCAACCTGTTCATGGCGGCCGATCGCTTCTCCGATCAACTTCACCTGATACCGACGCTCGTCGACGATCGCCCCAATCCCGAGGGCCACCGATTCACCGCGTTCGACCCGCGTCGGTCCCGACACGCATCCGACCACCAGATGGCGCGGCGCGACCGGGGTCGTCCCCGGCAGCCGTTCGCTACACCCTGGCGCGTGGACGTCGTCGAGCGACTCGCCGGTGAAGACCTGCTGCCGGCCATCTATTTCATCTTCAGTCGCGCCGCCTGCGACGACGCCGTACGTTTCTGTGTCAATGCCCACCTGCGGCTGACGCAGCCGGGAGAGCGCGAACAGATCCGGACCATCGTCGAAGAACGAACGGCGACTCTCACCGACAGCGACCTCGACGTCCTTGGCTATGACGAGTGGTTCGAGGGTCTCGAGCGCGGCTTCGCCGCCCACCACGCGGGCATGGTGCCGCCGTTCAAGGAGGCGGTCGAGGTGTTGTTCACTGCCGGCCTCGTGAAGGTGGTGTTCGCCACCGAGACATTGGCGCTCGGTATCAACATGCCGGCCCGGACGGTGGTGATCGAGAAACTGAGCAAGTTCACCGGTGAGCAACACGAGTTCCTCACGGCGGGGGAGTACACCCAACTCACGGGGCGCGCGGGGCGTCGGGGCATCGACGAACTGGGTCGCGCGGTGGTGTTGTGGTCACCGTTCGCCACATTCCAACAAGTCGCCGACCTCGCGCTGAGCCGCTCGTTCGTCCTGCGGTCCTCATTCCGCCCGACGTACAACATGGCGGCGAATCTCGTGCGCCGCTACGACCCGGTACACGCGCACGCCTTGTTGAACCGATCGTTCGCGCAGTTCCAGACCGATCGCGCGGTCGTGTTGCACGAAGAGCGCATCCTACGCCGCCGCAGCGACATCACCCGCTTGCGCGAGTTGCTCGACAGTAGCGACGACGCCCCGTCGATCGACGACGCGGACGATCATCACGAACGATCGCTGGCCGATGACCTGGCGGCGTTGCGTCCCGGCGACGTCGTCGCGGTACCGAGCAACGGCGAGCGCGCCGCGGTGTTGTCGGTGGCGCAGCGCAAGCGGGGCACCGTGAGAGTGCGCCTGATCACCGCGACCGACGTCGTGACCTCACTGTCCGATGCCGACTTCGAGGACCCGCCCGTGGTCGTCGGATCCATCGAGCTGCCCGTGCCGTTCGCGCCGGGGAATCGAGCGTTCCAACACGAGGTCGCGTTGCGCGTGCGCCGCGCCCGCGCCACCGGGCCTTCGACGCGTCGTGCTGCGGCACAGCGAGCGCGGGCCCGCCGTCAGTCCGCCGATCAGCGTCGCCTTCAACGCGCCGCCGAACAACTGCGCCGCGCCGAGCGCGAAGTCGCGGATCTCGAACGACGCATCGCAACTCGGGGCGACTCGCTCGCCCGCAGATTCGACGACGTGCTCGGCGTCCTCGAATCCCGGGGGTTCGTCGACGGATGGGCGTTGACCCCGAAGGGCGAGCTTCTCGTGCGCATCTTCCACGAGAGTGACCTGCTCATCGCCGAAGCCATCGCCGGGGGACTGTTCGACGGCCTCGACGTGGCATCGTTCGCCGGCATCGCGTCGACCTTCGTCTACGAGCATCGCTCACCGACCCCACCGCCGCCGCCGTGGTTCTCCAACAAAGCGATGAGAGACCGGTTCGACACCCTCTTACGCATCGCCGATGCCCTCAACGCGCACGAGATCGCAGCCCGTTTGCCCCCCACCCGACGACCCGATGCCACATTCTTCGCACTGGCCCACGCGTGGGCCGCGGGGGAGTCCTTGGAGCGCGTGCTGCAAGACGAAGACTTGTCCGGCGGTGACTTCGTGCGCACCACCAAGCAACTGATCGACGTGCTTCGCCAATTGGGCGACACCGCGTTGTCCCCGGCAACGTCACGTACCGCACGCGCGGCCGCAGACGCGCTCTCGCGCGGCGTCGTGGCCATCTCTGGCGCAATCGACGATACCGACGCGGCCGCGACCGCGGGGCCGACACCGTGAGCGTCCGCCGCAATCAAGACTGGGGGGAGCTCCGCAAGATGCCGACCGACGCCGTCGTCGTATCCGGCGATCGTGACGTGAGCCGCCTGATCGAGCGGGCATGGAACGACGAAGTTGCACTGCCGCAAGTCGGCTTGACCGGCGGCGATCTTCGCCGCGCGCTCGGCGGACGCCGCAACAGTCGCCACCTGCACGACGACGACGACGTCGCGTGCGCCATGATCGATGTCGGAGCCGTGATCGTCAACGGCCGACGATTCGCCTTCGTGGCGCACGTCATTGTCCGTTCGCGATGGTGGAGTGGCCCCTCCTTCGCGGTCATGAACAGCGAATGGCTCGGCGATTGGATCGTGGCCCCTCGCGCGCACCCCGGTGACGGCTACTTCGACCTCGTCGAAGCCCGATTGTCGTTCGGTGACCGCATCAAAGCGCGGCACCGACTACCTACCGGCACCTATGTGCCGCATCCCTCGATTCACGTACGCAAGATCACGACGACCGAGATCAACTTCGGCACCTCCCGTGCGGTCTACGCCGACGGTGAGCATGTCGGCACGGCAGTGGCAATGCAGATCGAGTGTCACCGCGAAGCTCTCCGCGCCTACGTGTAACCTGCGTCGATGGACCGTGAAACTGCGAAACGTACGGTTGTCGCCGAGGTCGATCGCCGTGCGGACGATCTGCTCCGCGTCTCACACGAGATTCACGCACACCCTGAACTCGCCTACGAAGAGCATTTCGCGCACGACGTGTTGACCGCCGCGATCGCCGGTGCCGGTCTTCCCGTCACGGCGCATGCGTACGGCCTCGACACCGCGTTCGCGTCCGTCACCGGGCCCGGCGACGGTCCACTCGTCGCCGTGTTGTGCGAGTACGACGCGCTTCCGGGCATCGGGCACGCGTGCGGTCACAACATCATCGCCGCGGCAGGGCTCGGCGCAGGGTTGGCCGTGGCCGCGGTCGCCGAGACACTCGGCGGGCGCATCATGATTCTCGGCACGCCGGCCGAAGAAGGTGGCGGCGGTAAGCAGAAGCTGATCGACGCCGGCGCGTTCGCCGGCGTGCAGGCTGCGATGATGGTGCACCCGGCCAGTGCGGACCTGCCGACGATCGAAGCGATCGCGATACACCAGTTGACCGTGCGCTATTTCGGGCGGGCAGCCCATGCTGCGGCCTCACCGTGGCAGGGCACCAACGCGCTCGACGCGGCGGTGCTCGGCTACATGAACATTGCGGCATTGCGTCAGCACATCCTGCCGTCCGAGCGACTCCACGGTGTCTTCCTGCGAGCCGGTGACAAGCCCAACATCGTTCCCGATCGCGCCGAGTCCTTCTGGTATGTCCGCTCCAAGAATCTGCACACCATCGAACCGCTGAGGGCAAGGGTCCTGGCCGCTCTCGAGGCCGGCGCGATCGCCACCGGCTGCACGTTCGAGCACGAGTGGGGCGACATTCCCTACGCCGACATGATCGACAACGCCCCGCTGCTCGGGCTCTACACCGCCAACGCGGCGCAACTCGGCCGGGTCCTCCACGAGCCTGATCAAGACAGCGCGGTGATCGGCTCGACCGACATGGGCAACGTCAGCTATTCGGTGCCGGCCATCCACCCCATGATCAAAGCCGCGCCGCAAGGATGCGCCATCCACACGAAGGACTTCGCCGTGCACGCCGCGTCACCCCTCGGTGACCAGGCGGTTCTCGACGGGGCCAAGGCCATGGCGATGACCGTCGTGGATTTCTGGCTCCAGCCGGGCGTGCGCGAGGCGGCGCGAGCAGCCTTCGACGCATCGATGCTGACGTAGCTCAGTCCGCCGTACCAAGGGTCCCAGCCAATAGGCTCACCCGTCGTGACCGTCTACGTCGCCGAGGAGTTCACGCCCGACGAGGCCGACGTACTCCGGCGCTATTTCACCAATCTCGACCTACCCGTGTTCGCATTGGTGAACCTGCCCGAGGTGGTGAAAGGCGCCCTGTTCGCCCGGTACTCCCGCTCGTCGCTGTCCCTGCGCCGGTTGTTTCTGAAGGAATTCGTGGGCGATCTCGACATCTCGGGCGACGAGACGATCGATGCGACGGTCGGGCTGCGGCGGGCCGAAGAGCTCTACGACCGAGTGTTCTTCGAGTACGGCGACGACAGCGTGGCCCAGTTGGGCGGCGTGCACCTCGCGTGCGAGCAAGCCTCCAACCTGTTGACCAAGGTGCTCGAGTGGGGCCGGCTCATGTCCTACCTCGAGCAGTCGACGCGCTACATCCGCTACGACCAACGCCTCGGCGGGCGCTATCGCTACTACCGCGACCCGACCCTGCTTCGGTCGCACTTCGGCACCCGCTATGTCGGCGAGATGGACCGGATGTTCGACACCTATTCGGCACTCGTGCCGAAGATGGAGCAGTTCTTCCGCAGCCACATCCCAAAGCAGCCCGGCGACCCTGACACCGTCTACCGACCCGCAGTGCGGGCCAAGGCCCTCGACACGGTGCGGGGCATCCTGCCGGCGGCCTCGTTGTCCAACGTCGGCATCTACGGCACCGGTCAGGGCTACGAGTCACTGCTGTTGCGCATGCGCGCCCATCCGCTGCCCGAGGCCCGCAGCTATTCCGATCTCATGCTCACCGAGTTGCGCAAGGTCATCCCTTCGTTCTTGAAACGCGTCGACCTCGATGACCGGGGGGTGGCGCACAGTGCCTACCTCTCCGACACCCGTGATGCCGTCGAAGCACTCGCGGCACAACTGTTCCCGGTGAGCGAAGCGCCACTCGACGCCCCGATCGTCGATCTCGTCGACTGGGATCCCGACGCCGAGACCAAGCTCGTCGCCAGCATGTTGTATCCGTACAGCCACCAACCCGAGGCCATCATCGAGGCGCGGGTGCGGGCCATGTCGCTCCAAGACCGCCTCGATGTGATGCGGGCGTATCTCGGTCGTCGCGACAACCGGCGCCAGCGCCCCGGTCGCGCCCTCGAGCGGCCGATGTACCGCTTCGACATCCTGGCTGACTACGGGGCGTTCCGTGACCTCCAGCGGCACCGGTTGTTGACCATCGAATGGCAGCGCCTCAGCCCTGTGCACAGCTTCACCCGACCCGAAGCCATCGATCTCGCGGGCGAGCGGCCGGCCTTCGACGAGGCCATGCACCGATCGGCCGCCCTCTTCGAGTTGCTGGCACCGGACTTTCCCAACCAGGCCTCGTACGTCGTGTCGTTGGCCTACAAGATTCGCTTCGTCATGCATCTCAACGCCCGAGAGGCGATGCACATGCTCGAGTTGCGATCCGGGCCGCAGGGACACCCGGCGTACCGCGATGTCGCGCAACGCATGCATCGCCTCATCGCCGACAAAGCCGGGCACCGAGTGATCGCGGAGATGATGCAATTCGTCGACCACACGCCCGAGCCGAGCCTCGAACGTCTCGACTCGGAGCGGCGGGCCGATGCCCGTCGCCGCGGCCAAGAAGCCTCCGGAGGCGACTCGTGAGGGCGATATGTGCCGCGAGCCACAGGTGGTTCGCGCGAGTAGAACTGTTTTTGCGTTCGCAGTGTCTATGATCCCCGGCGCGAAGCCTGGAGAGCAGACACGATATGGCCGATGATTTCGACGATGATGACGAATTCGTCGAATCCCTAGAGGAGTTCGACGAAGACGCGGAGCCCGACCTTGAGGAAGAGCTCGAAGACATCGACCCCGAAGCTGACCTCGTCGACGACGATCTGGTCGACGACGAGGTCGCCGATCCGCTCGTCGAGGAGGAAGAGGAGGAGGAAGAGGCGCCCGCTGCGGCCCGCAAGCGTCGCGCCACCGAGGACGAGGACGAGGATGAGGACGTCGTCGACCCCGACGACGTCGAGGCCGATCTCGACACGATCCTCAAAGACCGCATCGCTTCGGGCGATGACGAACAAGACGACGAAGACGAAGAAGAAGCCGCACCCGAACCGGGCGCGGACGGCGCGGATCGCGTCGTGCCCCGACGGGCCGACGAGTTCGTGTGTGATTCCTGCTTCTTGGTGAAGCACGCGAGCCAGCGAGTGGGCGACGCCAACATCTGTCGCGATTGCGTCTGAACATGGCGAGCACGACGTCGACGACGGGCGCGGCGAAGAGCCCGGTCGGTGCCATGCTCGATGTGTTCTTGTTTGCGCCCATCGGTTTCGCGCTCGACGCGCGCGAACTGGTGCCCAAGCTGGCCGAGCGCGGACGCAACCAAGTCGCGCTACTCAAAGTCGTCGGACAGTTTGCGGTCAATAAGGGACGCGCCGACGCCGATCGCATCCTCAAGACCAAACCGCCCGCAGCGACCGCGCCACCAACGCCAACGCCAACGTCGGCACCTGCGCCGCGCGCCGCTACCCGCGCGGCGACGAGATCACGCACGCGCGCACCAGCGGCCAGTGCGACCGCGCCGTCCGTGGCACAAGAGTTGCCCATCAACAACTACGACACCTTGAGCGCCTCACAGATCGTGCCGCGCCTCGCGGGGCTACGTCCCGAAGAGCTGGCCCGTGTGCGGGCCTACGAGAATTCACACCGGCGCCGACGCACGATCCTGGGGCGCATTGCGCAACTGCAGGGGCGGCGCTAGATGGGTGATGCCGCGGCGCGTCACGCTGCGGTCGACGAACTCACCCTGCTTCGTCATCTCGCCGAACAATCGACGACCGATCGGTTGACCGAGCGTGGGGGAGCGGTCCTCGAGCAACTCGATCCGCGGCCCGTGATCGATGATGCTCGTCTCGCCGATGATGACGTGTTGCTCGCACTCGGCATCTACGACGACGTCGTGTTCGGCTACGCGCACGCCGAGGTCCTCGATTTTCACGGCGCGCGCATCGTGCGGTTGTACGACGTCTTCGTCGAACCCGACGCGCGCGGCGTTGGCATCGGCGAATCACTGTTGACCTTCGTCTTCGACTGGGGGCGAGGAAAACGCGCCGCAGCGATCGACTCGATCGTCTTGCCCGGCAATCGGGAGGGCAAGAACTTCTTCGAACGATTTGGCCTCGTAGCTCGCGCGATCCACGTGTATCGCGCGCTCGACACCGATGCCTGACCGGCCGCAACTGTGCGTCAGCGCGGTGACGATGTCCGCCGGGCGCCTGCTATTGGTCCAGCGAGCGTCCGAACCGAGCCAAGGGCTATGGAGCCTGCCGGGCGGTCGTGTCGAGTTCGGCGAAACCTTGGCCGAGGCGTGCGTGCGAGAGTTGTACGAGGAAACCGGCATCGAAGGCGTCTGCGGCGAGTTGATCGGCTGGGTCGAGCGTCTGCACGATGATCATCACTTCGTGATCCTCGACTTCGCGGTGACTCCGTTCTCCTTCGACCCACCGCGCGCCGCCAGCGACGCGAGCGATGCTCGCTGGGTGCCGCTCGACGAAGTGAGTGATCTACCCCTCGTCGATGGTCTCGCCGAGTTCCTCTACGACCACGGGGTCATCGGCACCATCACGTGAGCCGGGGTCGTCGACCGCGGCTGCGGCCACGTCGTAGCCCATGACATCGTCGGCGACTGCGGGAGCATCGACTTCGGTCGCGTCGGCGTCGGACGCGTCAGCACTCGCGGGGGCATCGCTTGCCGCAGGCGCGGTGTCTGCCGCAGGCGCGGTGTCTGCCGCAGGCGCAGTGTCTGCCGCAGGCGCAGTGTCTGCCGCAGGCGCGATGGTCGACGTGGGGTCCTGGCGGGGCGGCTTCGCGGGGCGGGGCGGGCGCGGTGATCGCGGGGAAGCCTCGGCACTCACGCCGAACAGCGTGGCGATCTGCGGCACACGCGGCGCGAGTCGTTTGATGGCGGTGAGCAAGTCGTCATTCGGCTTTGCCGGAACACCGAGCGGCGTCACATGCGTACGCACCGGAGAGAGCGCGACGGCGTCTACCAGCGTCGCCCAGCGGTCTTGTGAGATCTCGGCGGTGAGCGATGCGCTCGTCGACGCGGCCAATCGCTCCGCGAGATCGGGCGGCAGGGGAGAGCCGGCCTTCGGTGGACGCGAGCTCAAGCGAAGGGCGCGCACGGTGCGGCCGTCGTTCACGAGCTCGGTGAGCTCATCGAGCCACTTGGCGTGTTCGGAATCGACGCGCGCGCCCAACGCGACGCGTAGCCGTTCGGCGAGTTCACGCGTCGCGTCGTCGCGGCCCGCGGTATCCGCGGCGACAACGACCTGACGCAAATCACGCAGATCCACATCGCCGACACCCGCCAGTGCCGCCTCGGCACGATCGCGCCACTCGGCCGCGCGCAACCGGGGGAGTAACTGCTCGGCCAAGGTCATCAGTGGCACGCCCTTGACCTCAGGGGTGCCTTCGGCGCGGGCCTGTGCGTTCTGCTTGTCGATCGCCTGACGCACGCCTTGGATGCCGGCACGCAAGATGATCTCGCCCAACGGGCGTGCTTCTTCGGGCAGTTCGCTCAACGCGGCTTGCCGGTGCGCTCGGCTCGGGCGTAGTCGCTTCGCGCGGGGCAGCGCGGGGGCAGCGGGTCGCTCTCGGGCGGAGCGCTGCGGGCGGCCGCCTTCGGGACGGGGACGGCCATCGCCCGTGCCGGGACGGCGATCGCGAGACGGACGGTCGGGCTTGTCGCCAGCGGCAGTGCCGGTGCCGGGACGGCGACCCGCACGATCGCCCCCGTCGGGGCGACGCTGACCGTGATCCCGATCGCGGCCGGGGGCGCCATCTCGATTGCGGTCGCCCCGATCACCACGATCACGGGAACGGCTGCCCTTGCCCTTTTCCGCGAGCACGACGGTCACCAGATCATCGGACTTCTTCGACCCGAGGATCTCGAGGCGCGCCGGCGCCACGCGGTTGTCCTTCGAATTGACGACCGCCGTCACCGAGATGCCGTCGAGATGCTTTTCGATGTCGACCTTGAGCACGTCACCGACGCTCGAGTTCGGCGGCACCATCGTCGACTCGATGTCGCCCTTGGGCTGTTTCGCGCCCGCGGCACGCCACGTGAAGGACCCGTCGGGACGCTGACTGGTGAGTTCGATGTCGATCCGGCGAGACATGCAGGCGTACGGTAGCCCGGCCTCTGCGAACTGGGCGAGGCGTCACCCCACCGAACCGGTGTCTCGGCCGCTCCCAGGGCTCAGGCAGCCGCATGTCCGAGCCGACCGCCTGAAATCGACGTTATGTAAAGTCAGGCGGTAAGTGCGGAGAAACGATCTGCTGAATCCGCCGGCCCTCGTCATGAGACAAACGCCGAACACGCAATGGTTCCGACATCCTACGATCAAGACAGACGCGACCCCCGAACCTGTGTGGTCAGGGCACTAGCGTCTGCCTTCTCTTTCGTGAACGTTGACCAGCGTCAACAGTGGGCAGATTTCCAAAGACAGATGCCCGATGGACGCGGAAAACGTCCCGCGGGAGCGCATTTGCGCGCGCTCGCAAGCGGGCGCAGTGTCAACTCGGGAGTAGATCGGCTCCGCCAACCTCGTCCATTCTCAATCTCACACCGCGACCAACATCGTTAGCCCTGTCGCTGCCCTGCGGGTCCGAGGTCACGACGACGGCCTGCCTGACCGAGTGATTCGTTCTTGTAGCAAACGTTCGTGGTCGCGGCACTAGCCTTCCCGGCATCATGGACGAAGACCCATTCGTCTCCGAAGACGACGCAGCGCCGGGCTCGGTGCGGGGCAAGTTGTTGCTCGCCGGCCCCCAGTTGCTCGACCCGAATTTCTTCCGCGCCGTCGTGTTGGTACTCGACCACGACGAGCAGGGCGCGTTCGGTCTGGTGGTCAACCGGCGTAGCGAAATCCCGCTCGCCAACGTGCTCGAGCGCTGGGCGCCGTTCGCCCGGCCCGATCCGTTCGTCTACCTGGGCGGCCCGGTGGCGCCGGAGGCGGGATTCGCGCTCGCGCGGGCGGGCTCGACCGAGCTCACCGGCGTCAGCTCGCTGCTCGACGGATGGGCCGTCGTCGACCTCGAGGCCGACGCGTCGATCGTGGGACCTGAATTGACGCAATTGCGCATCTTCTCCGGCTACGCGGGCTGGGGTCCCGGGCAACTCGACGCCGAGCTCACGGCCGAGGGCGGTTGGATCGTCGTCGACGCGCACGTCGGCGACCCCTTCGCCGTCGACAGCGACGACCTGTGGAGTGCTGTCTTGCGCCGCCAACGAGGCGCACTGGCTCGCCTGGCGAACTATCCGCTCGAGCCGCGTTTCAATTGACGCCCTCGCGGCGAATGATCTTCGTCGCGTTTTGTGGTGCCGTGATCGTGATGGTCACGGCGTCGACGTCTGCCGGCAACCCGGACCGGTACATCGAGCACTTCCCGGCGGTGTCGGAGCGACACGACGCGGGGGTGTTCTCGAAGCTCCACGTCGCCTTCACCTCTACACCGGCAGCAGGAGTCCCGGTTTGATCGACCATCGTCACTGTCGCGAGCGCGATCCACGTCGCGCCTCGATCGATGCTCACACCCACGAGTTCGCGCACGGAGAACACACGCGGAGCGGTCGAGACCGGCCCGACGGGCGTCGCCGTTGTCGGCGCGGCGGAAGGTGCGGGCACCGTCGTCGGGCCCACGGTGATGGGCGCGACCGTCGTCGGCACGACGGCGGCCGGCGGCACCGATGTCGTCGGGGCGTCGCTCCTCGCCTGTGCGGAAACCGCCCCGCCCTCTGGGCGCGTCGCGTCTTCGGCGCGCGATCCCGGCGCCAAAAGCAGGATTATCCACGCGATTCCGGCGACGATCGACCCGAGTCGGACCGCGTACGTCGAACTGAGTGCCACCCATTGCGAGTCGGCCGCCCCCGCGCACGTTGCATAGGTCGATCGGCCCATTCGATCGGTATCGGCGGGGCACTTCCGTCGACGGATCACCGGGAGTAGGTTGATCGCGTCGAAGAGGCCAGGGGGAACGCACGGACGAGAAACCGAGTTGCTCGCGTCGATCGACAGTGCCATCGAGGAGTACAGAGCGACCCGAGCGAGCGGCACGATCGGCGTGTTGATAGGGCAAGGAAGCGACGAAGCCGAACGTCTGCTGCGCGACGGCGCCCCCCTTGTGGATCAGGAGAACCATTCGCTGCGATGATCGGCGAAGAAGTGCACGAGTAGCGGATTGAGGATGTCCGCGCGCTCCCATTGCAAGAAATGACCCGCTCCCGGTACCACGACCGGACCGATGCGATTGGCGAAGGCCACTTCGCAACAGTGCACGAACATCGGGTCGACCACATGATCGTCGGGGCCGTACAAGACCAACGTCGGGACGTCGACACGGCGGCTCATCAACGCGGGCTCGCTCGCCACCCGCGCGTACGCAAGTTGATACACGGCCCATCCCGCACGCAATCGTTCGATCTCTGCGAACGGCTCGGTCATGAACGCGATCGATTCCTCGTCGAACGCTCCCGGTGACGCCCAGAGGCGATGCCCGTACATGTCTGCGACGTACCTTCGCCGCTTGTCGGCTGTGTCCAGCTCGCTCGCCAATTCGTCCGGCGTCGCCCCTTGGCGGTAGCGGTAGTCCCCCGTCTGATTCAGGGAAATCGCCGGGATCTGGTCGGGCATGATCCCTGCCCGGCGGTACTCGTCGATGAGCATCGGGGGCACGGTGTTGAAGAAGCACATCTTGTCGACGAACTCCGGGAACCGGTGAATCATGTCGACGAGAACCGCTCCCCCGACGTCGCCGCCGACCACCCCGCAGTGCTCGTGGCCCAACACGTCGTGCACCAGCGCGTAGAGATCGCGGCTGTAGACCGCGAGGTCGTATTCGTCGCCCGGCGACAGATCCGAGTCGCCGTAGCCGCGCAGGTCGGGCACGATGACTTCATAACCCGCCGCTGCGAGCGCCTCGATGTTGCGCCACCAGATTCGTTTGGTCTCGGGATATCCGTGCACCAACAACAACGGGTAGCCGCCCGCGCCCTCGTGGACGTACGCCATCGCCACGCCGTCGCGCACGACCGACCGGTGAATCGTGAAACCGTCGGCAGGAGCAGCAGGCTGAACCGGACGAAGACGATGGTCATAACGCATGACGTGGTTTTCTAGCCGCTTAGAGCGCGGCATCGCAGGAGCGCGAGCCTGTTCGGTTGATAAACGAACAGTTGTTCGATATTGTTCGCCACCATGGTCGCGATGCCGGTGACGTTGTTCGGTGCCCTCGAGCCCACCGTCGCGCCGGCCGTTCGCTTCGAGCGACTCTCACTCGACGACACGTCGTGGGTCGACGTCGCCCGCGACCTGCTGCTCGGCGCCGACTCGTTGTTCGACGTCCTCGTCGGCGAGTTGCCGTTCACCCAAAGTCGCCGTCTCATGTACGACCGCTGGGTCGACGAGCCACGGTTGAGCTGTGGCCTCGAGTTGAGCCACGCACCGCCGGTCGTCCGATCATTGGCACGCGCCTTCACCAAGACATATGGCGTCGTGTTCGATTCGTGTTTCGTCAACTACTACCGCGACGGCCACGACAGCGTGGCGTGGCATCGCGATCGCATCGGGCGAGCGATCCTCGATCCGATGGTGGCCATCGTGTCACTCGGCGGTCCGCGCCGGTTCGGTCTACGACCCAAGGGCGGCGGCGCGTCTCGCAGCTTCACCCTCTATTCGGGCGACGCGCTCGTGATGGGTGGTGGGTGTCAGCACCGATTCGAACACTGCGTACCCAAGGTGGCATACGCGCCGGCGCGTCTCAGCCTCAGCTTCCGTCATCACTGACGGGTTTGGTCGAGATGAAGATGCCTTCGGCGCGAGCGGTGACGAGACCTTCGTGGCTGATCGTACCCTGGGTGTAGATCTTGCGGCGCTCGACGCGATCGATCCACGACTCGAGCGCCAGCGGCGCTTCGATCGGCGTCGTGCGTTCGTAGCGCACCGTCAGCGTTCCCGTGAACGCGCCGTAGCCGTGCGACACGTTCACGCAGCCGAGCAGTTCGTCGAAGATGAGCGCCACTACCCCACCGTGCACACACCCGGGCGGGCCCGCATACGGCGCGCCGAGGATCAGCCGGCCGCGCATACGGTCACCGTCGAAGTGCAGTCGCACCGGCGGCGCGATCGCGTTGAGCGGTCCGACGATGGGGCTATACGGAAAGTACGCGCTGGGCACCGACGCGTCGTCGAGGTCGAGCATGGGGTTCGGGCCCCGCAGCGCCGACTGCATCGCCTCGCCGTCGTAGCGATATGGACGCAACAGCGCGGCCGCTTCGACGATGAGTTCACGGGCACGTACGAGCGCATCGTCGGGCGCGTCGCATCGCCTTGTCTCGTCGATCAGTGCCCGCACTGCCTGCACTGTCGACGCGAGCTCAGCCGGCACCGGGAGCCGTGTAACCGTAGGCGCTGTCGCGGCCGCTTCCGGGCAGACCGGGCTCGAGGCGACCCGCGACCCATCCGCCGTCGACCGACAACTCGGCACCGGTGATATACGACGCCTCGTCGGAGATCAAGAACAGCACGGCGGATGCGATCTCGTCGGGGTAGCCGATGCGCGGAATCGCCTGGAACTGATACGGCATCTTCTCGAGCGCCGGTTCGTTGAAGGGGTTGCCCATCAACGTGTTGACACCACCGGGGTGTACCGAGTTGACGCGCACACCGAAACGACCCCATTCGAGTGCCGCGGTCTTGGTCATGCCTCGGATCGCGAACTTCGACGCGCTGTAGGAGATGAGTCCGTTCTTCGACTGGATGCCGTCGATCGACGAGATGTTGACGATCGCTCCCCCGCCGACCTTCTTCATCGGCGCGATCACCGACTTCATACCGAGGAACGTGCCAACCTGATTGACGTTGATCACGCTCATGTAGTCGGCGAGTGATGTGTCCTCGATCGCCGCGGGACGGATGATGGCCGCGTTGTTGACGAGCCCGTCGACGCGCCCACCCCACTCGAGCGCGACCGCGATCGCCGCGGCCCAGTCGCTCTCGGAGCTCACGTCGAGATGCACGTAGCGGGCGTCCGCGCCGATGTCGTTTGCTACCGCGTTGCCCTGGTCGTCGAGCACGTCGCCCATCAACACCTTGGCCCCTTCGGCGGCGAACATCCGCGCCTCTGCTTCGCCCTGCCCACGGGCCGCACCCGTGACGATGACCACCTTGCCGCTCACGCGACCCATCGATACCCCCTACCCTCTGCCAGCGATCCAGATTAGGGGGCCGACAGCGCACCACTCGTGTCGAGCGGGCCGCGGTAGAGCTCACGAAAGGCGCGGCTGGCGAATTTCCACTGCCCGTCGTCCAGTACGCAGCGGTCGTCGTAGATGCCGATGAGTTGTACCCCGGCGCCGTCGGCCGGGAACTGCAGCTCGCGTATCTGCCAAGTGGCCGTGGCCTCCATCTCCGAAACGGGCTCGATCACGCCGGACAACAACTCCTGCACGCACAACGAGTACTGCCGCCGCAGCTTCTCGAACACCCGCACGATGCGATCGCGCCCCTGGATGAGGTTGCCCTTGGCATGCCACTGCGCGTCGGGCATCCAACACGCACCGAAGACGTCGCGGTCGAAGTCGACCACCGCGGCGCAGTAGCGGCCGGTCAGGTTGCGGACTGCTTCCTCCACCGATGAGTTCATGGCCGCATTGAAACACAGCCGCCGCGAAGATTGCCCCTAGACGGCGGGGCGGCCTAGCGTCGCCGCATGGACCGTTTCACCGGCAAGACCGCAATCGTCACCGGCGCCGCCTCGGGTATGGGCCGCGTCATCGCGCAACGTCTCGCGGCCGAGGGGGCCGCCGTTTTCGGCGTCGACATCGATGCTGCCGGTCTCGACGCGACCGCAGAGACCATCCGTTCGAAAGGTGGCCTCGTCGAGACCCGCCAGACCGACGTCACGTCGCGGGCGAACTGCCACGACGCGGTGCAAGCCGCGCACGCGGGGTTCGGGCGCGTCGACATACTCGGCAACGTCGCCGGCATCGCCCGGGCCGAGCACGTCAGCGAAGTCACCGAAGAACAGTGGCGCCGCATGTTCGGCGTCAACGTCGACGCCTACTTCTGGATGGCGCAGGCCGCGATCCCCCACTTGATCGAGACCAACGGATCGATCGTCAACATCGCGTCCAACGCCGGTCTCATGGGCCAGGCCTATACGGTCCCCTACTGCTCCACCAAAGGCGCCGTCGTCAACATGACCAAGGCACTGGCGATGGAGTTCATCAAGCAGACGATCCGCATCAATGCGATCGCGCCCGGCGGCGTCGAGACACCGTTGGTGAACAACTTCCGCGTGCCCCCCGATGTCGATTTCGCGCTGATGGGTCGGTACACACCGCTGCGCGGCATGGGTCAGCCCGACGACATCGCGAATCTGTTCTTGTTCCTGTGCTCTGACGAAGGCCGCAACATCCACGGATCGATCCTGTCGTGTGATGGCGGCGTGACCGCAGGGTGATGCCTGACTCGTTCATCTTCGGAGTCGATCTCGACGGAGTCTGCGCCGACTACACCGCAGGGTTGCGTCGTATCGCCGCCGACGTGCTCGGCGTTCCCGAGTCACAATTGCCGCTCGAGCGATCGTGGGATTTTCGCGAGTGGGGCCTGACCCCGACCACGTTCGAAGAGATCCATCTGTTGGCCGTGACCGAGCACCGACTGTTGCGCGAGTTGCCGGTCATCGCCGACGCCGCCGACGCGCTGTGGCGCCTCAGCGACTCGGGTGTGTGGATCCGCATCATCACGCACCGTCTCTATGTCAATTGGGGCCATGCCATCGCCGTGAGCGACACGGTCACCTGGCTCGACGAAGCACGCATCCCCTATCGCGACATCTGTTTCCTCGGTGCGAAACCCGAAGTCGAGGCCGACCTCTACGTCGACGACGGTCCGCACAATGTCGAGGCGTTGCTCGCGGGCGGCAACGAGGTGATCGTGTTCGATCAGCCCTACAACCGCCACGTCGCCGGAGTGCGGGCGACGACGTGGATCGACGTCGAAGAACTCGTCTACGAGAGCGCTGCGCGACGCGGTGTCACGCTCAACCGGCAGCTGCCCGGCTTCGACTCGGGCGCCGATCGGTTGCACCGCAGGCAGTAGGCGACACCAGCGAGCAGCGAGCAGCGATCAGCGGTCTTGCGGCAGCACCGCGAGGTTCTGAAACCGTACCTGGCCCCTCGCGACGAGCTTGCCGTCGCCCGGCCGGCTGATCTCGACGGCCCACAGTTGCTGCGTGCGCCCGACGAACACGGGCGTGCCGACGACGTCGACACGCCCGTCCTTGTGCGAACGGAGGAAGTCGGTGAGATTCGACGTGCCGACGACACCCGGTATGCCCATCTCTGCCGCGGCGAGCGACGCGCCGTGTGACGCCACCGATTCGACGATCGATGCCCACACGCCTCCGTGGACGATGCCGTACGGCTGCTGATGGCGCGGGCCGATCTCGATGTGCGAGCGCATGCTCGCCGGTGATCGCTCGTCCCACTCGAGGCCGAGGTACTCGTCCCAGTTCTGTTCGGTCTGCTCCGTCATCGCGGGTAGGTTACGGCCATGCGTGTCGTCCAGATCACCGATACCCACGTGCCGGCCGACGCGCGGGACCAGACCGTGCTCGAAATGTTGCTCGCCGTCGAGACCGTCGACCCCGTCGTCAATCTGCAGTTCATCCTCGATGACATCCGCTCGCTCGACCCTGCGCCTGACTTCGTCATCGCCACCGGTGACCTCGCCGACCGTGGCCACCCTGCGAGCTACCGCCGCCTGCGTGCTCTCCTCGAACCGCTCGAGGTGCCGGTCTACGCCCCTCGCCCGGCAACCACGACCTCGCCGACGAGCTGGCTCGGTACCTCCCTGGCGCCAATGTGTCGGTCGTCGATGCCGTTGAGCGAGACGGCTGGCAGTTCGTTTTCGCCAACGCCGGCAACACCGAGTGCGGCGAACTGTCCCCTGAGCACGTTGCGGATCTCGATCGCGTCATGGGCAAGCGCGACGCCGACAACGTGTTCCTGTGCATCCATCATCCGCCGGTCGCCGTGCACGCCAATCTGCCACCACCGCAGTTCTTGGCCGACGACCTTGCGCCGTTGTTGCGCGACCACCCCGTGCGCGCCATCGCGTCGGGCCACGTGCACGCGGTCGCCGATCTCGATCTCGACGGCGTGCCGGTGCACACCGGGCCGTCCACCTACCTCGGCGCGCCGGGCCCGGGCTATCGCATCTTCGATTTCTCCGGCGACGAGTACGAGTCCCGCGCTCAGACGTTCCCGTTTTTCACCATGACCGACGAACAACGCCAGCGACTCATCGAAGGGTCGCGCCGCCGCGCGCGCGAACACAGTGCGCCCGCGCGCGGCCACCAAGCCGAAGCGCGAGCAGTCATCCTCGACTGGCGCGCCAACACCGCCCACCGCCCCTGATCCCCTCGATTTGGTCAGCGGCCCTATTTCCGTTGAAAGTTGGGTTTGCGCTTCTCGGCGAACGCCTTCGGGCCTTCCTTCGCATCGTCCGAGCGGAACACGGCGCTGCCATAGTCCTGTTCGTACGCGAACGCTTCGGCTTCGGTCATGCCCTCGGTGTCGTGCAACGTCTTCAGAATGGCCTCCACCGCCAGCGGCCCGTTGCCGGCGATGACCTCCGCGATCTCACGCGCCTTGGCCAACGCTTGCCCGTCGGGGACGACGTAGCCGATGAGGCCGATCTCCTTCGCTTCGGCCGCGGTGAGGTGGCGCCCGGTCAACAAGATGTCGGCCGCGATCGTGAAGGGCACCTGGCGCGCGAGTCGCACCGCCGAGCCGCCCATGGGATAGAGCGACCATCGCGCCTCGGACACACCGAAGCGCGCGCTTTCACCGCCGATGCGAATGTCGGTGCCCTGCAGGATCTCGGTGCCTCCCGCGATGGCGACACCCTCGACCGCGGCAATGACCGGCTTGGTCGGACGCGAGGTCTTCAACAACCCGCGGTAGATGAAGCCCGAATCGGCTTTCATCCGCGCTTCGACATCGAGGTCGTCGCTGTTGTCTTCATCGCCTGCCA
This sequence comes from Acidimicrobiales bacterium, assembly GCA_035525225.1. Taxonomy (GTDB): domain Bacteria; phylum Actinomycetota; class Acidimicrobiia; order Acidimicrobiales; family WLNW01; genus DATLFA01. The sequence goes on along the minus strand of DATLFA010000052.1, from coordinate 89,609 downwards.
TCGCCCGCAGATCCATGCCCGACGAGAAGTTGCCGTCGGCGCCGGTGAGGATGCAGACGCGAATGTCGGGGTCGGCGCTCGCCTGGCGCCACGCGTCGTCCATGCGCGCGAACATGGGCAACGTCATCGCGTTCTTGCGGGCCGGCCGGTTGAGCGTGACCGTCATGATGTGGTTGTCGATCTCGACCAGTGCGTCGGGCATTGCGACTCCTTGCTGCCGGAAACCGATCTTGACAGGGCTTCGGCGTAGGGTTCCATCCGAAGCACGACCGCTCCCCTCGAAAGATCGAACATGGCTGAAAACACCGTCCCGCGCCCCGACATCCTGAAAGCGATGGCCATCCCCGAGGAGATTCGCGAGGACATGGTCGACATGATCACCAAGTCCGCGGGCACGGTGTGGCAACGCCCGGCCATCCCCCCGGCCCAGCGCAGCATGATGTCGATATCGGTGCTCGGCACCGTCGGTCGCCTCGAAGAGTTGCGCATCCACATCGGGATGGGTCTCGACAACGGACTGACCCGCACCGAGATCTGCGAGGTCATCATGCAACTGGGCGTCTACGCAGGGATGCCGGCGGCGTCGGCCGCCTTCCGAGTGGCGAGCGCAGTCTTCGCCGAACGTGAGCCCTAATCCCAGCGCCACCGTAGGCCCGCCGTCGAGGGCTCTACGCGCTGTCGCGCGACCCGGCTACCGCTGGATCGTCCTGTCGACCGTGCTCATCGTGCAGTTCGCGCAGGGCACCGTCAACACCGTCTTGTCCGCGGCGCTCAAAGACGTTGCGGTCGACCTCGGATCGAACGAAGCCACGTTGGCGTGGGCGATCACTGCGCCGTTCCTCGCGATCGGCATCGGCAATCCGATCTTCGGTCGTATGGGCGACCTCCGCAGCCGTCGGCGCATGTATCTGATCGGCGTGACGATCTTTGCGCTGTGCACAGGCGGCTCCGCGCTCGCAGACAACTCGATCGCGCTCATCGCAACGCGTGCCGGTGCGGGCGTCGGCACCGCGATTGCGATGCCCAACGGCATGGCCATGGTGCTCGGCTATTTCGCCCGGGAGGAGCGGTCGCGCGCGCTCGGATGGTTCAACCTCGTCGGCATCACCGCGCCTGCGATAGGGCTGGCGCTCGGCGGCGTCATGATCGATGCGCTCGGATGGCGCTCACTGTTCGCCATCTACGGCGTCGTCGCCGCGGTCGGGCTCGCATTCGCGATCGCCTTCCTCTACGAACCGGCGCGGCTCGAGGCCGCAGAAGCGCGTTCGATCGATGTCGCCGGCAGCCTCACCCTCGGCACGGCCACGCTCGCCGCGATGCTGGGTCTCACCTTCGTCGCCCGCCGCGGCCTGACCGACCCGATCACCCTCGGCCTGTTGGTTCTGGCACCTATCGCATTGGTGCGTTTCGTCCTGATCGAACGGCGTATGCACGACCCGCTCGTACCGTTGCACTACTTCCGCCGGCCCGGCTTCAGCGGGCCCATGATCGCCTACTTCGCCGGTCACATCGCGTACATGGGTGGCTTCGTCATCTCACCGATCTTGCTGAAGGACGTGTTCGGCTACACCCAGCTGACCAAGATCACCGCGCTGTTGATCCTGCGTCCGCTCACCTTCGGCCTCGCATCGCCGATCGGCGCTCGCTTCGAGGGACGATTCGGCGGCCGCCGCACCGCGGTCACGGGGTCGGTGGCGATGCTGGCGTCGATGATGCTGTTCGTCGTCACGACGCTGGCCGAATCCGTCCCGCTGCTCATCGTGGCGCTCATCATGTCGGGGCTGTCGTTCGGTCTCGTGACCGCTCCGTTCGCGGCGTCGGTGGCGAACTCGGTCGACGCGTCGGATCTCGGCGTCGCGCAAGGCATCTTCAACACCGCCATCAGCCTCGGTACCGTCACCGGCATCCAGATCGTGTTGCTCGCGCTCGGCGACGCGGCAGTACACGACAGCCATGACTTCCTCGCCCCCTACGCGATCGGTGCCGCGGGTGCCATCGCGATGCTGGCTGCGTCGTTCTTGTTGTCGGATCAGCGCCGTTCCAAGAACTCGACGTGATTGCCGTCGGGATCCTCGACGATCGCGATGCTCACCCCGGCGCTCATCTCGGTCACGTCACGGATCACCGGCACGCCGTTGGCCTTGAGGTCGGCTATCAACTCTTCGAGATCGGCCACCGAGAACGTGAAGTAGCGCAGCCCTTGCGCGCCGGCGCGCAACCCACCGGGGATCACCGGCTGTTCGGGAGGCGATTCGGGTGCGACGAGCTTGATCATGCTCTCGGCAGCCCACAGCCGGTGCATGGTGCCGCCGCCCGGCACCGGGTTGCTGCCTTCGTGGTGCAGACCCAGCAGGCCACGGTAGAAGTGCAGCGACCGGTCGAGGTCGCTCACGACGATGCCGAGGTCGATTCCGGGACTCGAGAGTTTCATGACCATGGCGTTCCTGTCGGTCGTCAGTTGTCTTCGTAAAGGGGCTGGCGCGGCGTCACGAACAAGGCGTCGGCTTCGGCGGTCACCAGGTCGTCCGCGAGCCGAACGAGCTGCGATCGCGAGTACGCCTTGCGCCCGTCGAAGCGCACCAACTGCGCGCGGTACTGCAGGGGCTCCCCGATGGGCGTGGGCACGCGGTAGCTCACGGCCAACGACGCAGTCACGCCCCGTCCGCCGACGCGGGCCACTGCCTGCCCGGCCATCAGATCGAATGCAGCCGCGATGAAGCCGCCCTGCACGTATCCGTACAAACCCTCATGGCGCGCGTCGTAGACGACGTCGGCAAAGACGCCGTCGTCGTCGAAGCCCACGAGCAGTGGCGGCGACACCGCGTTGGCCAGGCCCATCAGCGGATGTGTGCCCCGGCTGTTGGGGCGAACGCGTTGGGTCTGCACGTCGTACATGTCGGTCGGGTCATACCGACTGGCCGCCGCCTCGGGTTCGGGCCCCTCGAGCAGCGCCTCGAGGCGGTCCGCGAGCACTGCCAACTCGAACGGATCGCGATTGGGCTGATGCACGACACTGCGATGCGAGAGCCGGCGCAAGGCATCGGCCACCCGCCGATGAGGGTCGGCCGGGTCGGCCCATGTCCCGCCGGTCACCGCATCGAAGAACTGCTCGAAGGTCTCTTGCTCGGCCACCGATGGAGACTAAAGGACCGGTGCCGGGCGTGTCGATGGAGGGTGATGGGCCGGCGCAACCGCATCACCGTGGTCGAGATACGCGCCGGGGAAGTGCTCGTCGGTGACGTCATCAACCGCCGCGGCCACATCCGCGAGGGGTGGCTGGAGGTGGCACGGGCCGATCCGATGCAAGACGGGCAGATCCTCATCACCGACGTCGGTGAGAAGACGGCGTTCCTTTCACAGCCCCTCGACATCCTGTGGCTACAGATCGTGTCGCCGCTCAGTGGCAACAGCCACTTCGCGCTACCGGAGAACTTCGCCTGACACTCGCGCCGCCGCGCTCGGGCGCAGGTGCCATCCGGTGACCTCCGCGGCAGGCGTCGCCAAGACCACGACGCAACCGCCGAACCCCGCGCCGGTGAGCCGCGCGCCGACTACGCCGGGAGTCGCACAGAGCCGGTCGACGAGTTGGTCGAGCGCCGTGGTCGACACCGCGAAATCGTCGCGCAAGCTGCGGTGGCTCTCGCCCATGAGCGCGCCGGCGCGCCCGTAGTCGCCGCGTTCGATCGCCGCGGCGAACGAACGGACGCGACCGTTCTCGGATACGACATGGCGCGCGCGCCGGCGCACCCGTTCATCCGGGATCTGCTCGACCAGATCGATGCTCGCGTCGCGCAGCGGGCCGACGATCGCTTCGGCCGCGGCGCAGTCGGCCCGTCGTTCGGCGTAGGCCGACCCCATCAACCGACGTGGTTCGCCACAGTGCACCGCATAGATCGAGACGTCGTCGGGGATCCGCACCGCTCGCTGTTCGAGCGAGTGACAGTCGATCAACAGCGCGTGGCCTTCGACCCCCGCGGCCACGACCAACTGGTCCATGATGCCGCACGGCACGCCGGCACCGCGGTGCTCCGCTCGCTGGCACAAGCGGGCCACCCTCAGCGGGTCGCGTTCGTCGCCCACCGCCAACGCCACCGCGACCTCGAGCGAGGCGCTCGACGACAAGCCTGCGCCCAACGGCAACGTGGTCGTGATATTGCCGACGAAGCCTTGGCGAGGGCGCAACTCGGCGACGACACCGGCCACGTAGCGCGCCCACTCGGGCCTCGCCGACGCCGGGTCGGACACTGCCACGGGGATCTCCGCGATGCCGCCACACGCGTCCGAACGCAGCACGACGGCGTCGCCACCGCGTTCGCCGACAATCGTCGTGCCGAGATCGATCGCCATCGGCAAGACCAATCCACCGGTGTAGTCGGTGTGATCGCCGATGAGATTGACCCGACCGGGCGCAAAGACGCGCATCGCCTACCTAGTGCGGCTCCGCCGCAACGGATTGGCGGCTTCGCCGCAGTAACGAATTCATTGGTTGAGTTAGGTAGCTTACGGACCGAATGTTGTTCCGGTCGACTCCCGAGCTCGACGCGTGGCGCGCGGAAGTGCGGGCGTTCCTACGCGATGAGATGCGCGATGCCGACGCGCACGCGGATGCGACCGATCTCACCGGGCTGGCCGAATCGTTCGAACGGGCGCATCAACTCCGTGCCGGCGAGCGCGGCTACCTCGCGATCAGCTCGCCCGTCGAGTACGGCGGAGGGGGGCGACCCCCGAGCTGGAAGGCCACCTATAGCTACGAAGCGGCATACCACGACGCGCCTTCGATCGACACCGCGCTGACCCTCGCCGGCTCCGCCATCGAGACCTTCGGCAGTGCCGAACAGAAGCAGGCGTTGCTGCCGCCGATGGCGCGGGGCGAAACCTTTGCGTGCATCGCCTACACCGAACCCCAGGCGGGCAGCGACCTCGCGGCGCTGTCGACGACCGCTGATCCTGTCGAAGGCGGCTACGTCCTCAACGGCAACAAGGTGCTGATCACCGGCGGCCACAAGGCTGACTGGTGCGTCACCATCGCCCGCACCGATCGTGACGCGCCACCGCGCCAGTCGATGACGATGTTCGCGATGCCCACGTCCACCGCGGGCCTGCACCGCAGCCGCCGGGTGACCGCGAATCGGTGGACGCTGTCCGAGTTCACGTTCACCGACGCGTTCGTGCCGGCGTCGGCAGTGCTCGGCGAAGTGGGTCGAGGCTGGCAGCAGGTGACCTCGGCGCTCGCCGACGAGCGTTCAGGCATGGCGCATCTCGGCTGGGCGACACTGCTCCACGAGCAACTCGTCGAATGGGCCCGCCCGTTCGCAGACCCACTCATTGCCGATCGTCTCGCCCAACTCGACGTAGAGCTGTCGATCGCGCGGCGATTCGCGTCAAGGGTGATGGCGCTGCAGGACGCGGGGCACCGTCCGATCGCCGAGGCGTCGATGTCGAAGGTGTACGTCACCGAACTGTTGCAGCGCCTCGCGCTCGCAGGGGTCGACATGCTCGGCGTCGACGGGCTCTGGCACGAAGTGCTGTTCGGGCCGCGCGCCGGCGCTCCCCTGCGCGGCCGGTTCGCCTACGAGGTGATCGAGCGCATTCATCCGACGGTGAGCGTCGGCGCCAACGAGATCCAACGCGACACCATCGCCCGCTTCGGGCTGCAACTGCCGGTGCGTCGCCGATGAGCCCATGGGACGAGATCGAGGCACTCCTCACGGACGACCTGCACTCGGCGGTCGCGCACGCACATGCCCTCGGGTCACGGGCACAGGCGACACCATTTGTGTCCGCGTCGGCGGCACGCTTCCTCGGCATCGGCGCACCGCGCCTCGCGATCGCGCTCGTCTGCGGTGCGACCACCGACGCAGGCGTGCGGGCGTTTCATGATCACGACGGCTGGGTGCTGAGCGGCGACGCGGGCGCTGTTCCTTGGGGCGACGAGGCGGCGACCCTGCTGATCGCCGCCCGCACCGAACCCTCGTTGCCGGCATCGCCGCTCGGTCTGTTCGCCGTGGACGCCGAAACGCACGGCGTGATCCGCACTCCACGGACGAGCATCGGCTCCGCCGCGATGAGCAACGTCGATCTCGCAGGGGTGCGTGTCAGCGACTCGTCGCGTGTCGACGATGGCGTCGACGTGTCGTGGCCCGCGGTTGTCCGTGCGCTCGACAAGGCCGCCATCGTCGCCGCGGCCGAGCTGGCGGGGTTGGCGCAAGGCGCACTCGACGCCGCGGTCGCATATGCCACGGCGCGCGAGCAGTTCGGCGCTCCGATCGCGACCTATCAGGCCCTCGCCCACCGCCTTGCGGATATGGCGATCGCCACCGACGCGGCGGAGTTGGCCGTCGAAGAAGCGACCGGTTCGCCGACGCCACCCAACGCCTCGCGCGCCAAGATCATCGCCAACGATGCCGCGCACCGAGTGACTGCCGGTTTGCATCAGATAAACGGCGGGGTCGGGTTCTACGCGGACCAGACACCCCCCGCCTACTACGCACGAGCACTCGCGCTGCGGGTCGAGATGGGCGACAGCGCCATCCATCGGCGTCAGCTGGCTGGTCACTTGGCCTAGGTTCCGCTCAGAAGGCCGCTCGGGCCTATCCTGCAGCAGGTCTATGAACTAGGGGGACACCGGTGACGACTTCCACCACGAGCCTGACCATGGAGCGAATGTCGGCCGCGGGGGGCGCCATCGTGCGTGGCGTTGATTTCGACGACATCGATAATGCGACCTTCGAATACCTGCACAAGACGTTCTTGGATCATCACGTGTTGTGTATCCGTGGTTCGTCGATCACGCCCGAGCAGCACCTCGAGTTCGGGGCGCGGTGGGGTGCGGTGTATGCGCATCCGTATGTGCCGTCGATCGACGGCTATCCGGGGATCATGTTGATCTATCAGGTGCATGCGATCACCGAGACGTGGCATGCCGACACGACGCACAGTGCGGCGCCGCCGAAGATCACGATGCTCGTCGCGCAGAAGATTCCCGAGATCGGCGGCGACACCGCGTTCGCCAATCAGCACATGGCCTATGACGCGCTGTCCGACGGGTTGAAAGCGACGTTGGAGAACATGCGCGCAGTGCATTACGGCACCGAGATGGCCAAGGGGGCGGGGCTCAACGCCGAGCAGGTGACTCATGCGCATCGGGTGTTCTTGACGCACCCGGAGACCGGCCGCAAGGCGGTGTTCGTCAACGACAACTACGTGAAGCATTTCGAAGGATGGACCGAGGCCGAGAGCCGCGGCCTGCTCGAGTATCTCTACGAGAACTCGGGGCGCATCGAGTTCACGTTCCGTCACCGGTGGCAGGCCGGCGATCTGTTGATGTGGGACAACCGCAGCGTGCAGCACCGAGTCGTGCCTGATCACGGCTCGGCCGAGCGCATCTTGCATCGCATCACGATCGAAGGCGAGATCATCTGATGGCACAGCTCACCGGCGGGCAGGCGCTCGCCCAGCAGTTGGTACGCGAGGGCGTCGAGGTCATCTTCGGCTTGCCCGGCGACCAGATGATGCACGCCCTCGACGGTCTCTACGACGTGACCGACCGCATCCGGTTCCTCACCACGCGCCACGAACAAGCGACGACGTTCATGGCCGACGGCTACGCCCGCGCCGCGGGCCGTCCCGGTGTGGCGTTCGTGGTGCCCGGTGTCGGCGTCTACAACTCCGGCGCCGGCATGGCGACCGCGTACGCAACGTCATCGCCGGTGCTGCAGATCGCGGGGCAGGTGGTGCGCGACACCATCGGCCGCGCCATGGGTTCGCTCCACGAGGTGCACGAGCAACTCGACCTCGTGCGACCGGTCACCAAGTGGCAGGCCCGCGCCCTGCGCGCCGCCGAGATCCCCGCCGCGCTGCACGAGGCGTTCCGCCAGATGGCCACCGGGCGCCCTCGCCCGACCCACGTCGAGGCGCCGCCCGAAGCGTTCGCCGAGACGGCCGAGATCACGTTGATCGACCCCGAGCACTACCCGCCGGCGGCGGCCGACCGCGACCAGATCCGCGAAGCCGCGCAACTGCTGGCCAAGGCCGAACGACCGCTGATCGTCGCCGGCGGCGGTGCCGTGCTGGGTGACGCCACCGACGAGTTGCGCGAGCTCGCCGAGTTGCTACAAGCGCCGGTCGTGATGACACGCGAAGGCAAAGGGGCCTTGGACGATCGTCATCCGTTGGCGCTCGGCGTGATGTGGACCAACCCACGGGTCGCGCCGCACATCGCCGATGCGGACGTGATCGTGGCCGTGGGTACGCGCTTCGCCGGGATCGGCGCCAAAGCACCGACGCGGGTCATCCAGATCGATGTCGACGTCAACGAGATCGGCCGTCAATATCCCCACACCTTCGGCCTCTGCGGCGACGCCCGACTCACCGTCGCCACGCTACGCGACGAACTCGACCGCAGCGCCCCCGCCCGGCCGTCTCGCGCGGCCGAAGTGCAAGCGAGCCGCGCCGCCATCATCGAGAGCCTTCGCAAGCTCCCACAGTGCAAGATCGCGGAAGACCTCCGCGCCGCGATGCCCGACGACACCATCGTCGTGCCCGGCACCACCACCGTCGGCTACATCTCGCACATGCGCATGGACGTCTACCTACCCCGCACCTACATCGGCTCTTCGTACATGGGCACGCTCGGCTTCTCATTTCCCACCGCCCTCGGCGCCAAGGTCGCACGACCCGATCGACCGGTCGTGTCGATCAACGGCGACGGCGGATTCCTCTACTGCGCGACCGAGCTCGCCACCGCCATACAGCACGGCATCAACGTCGTCGCCCTCGTCTTCAACGACGGCGCCTACGGCAACTCCAACCGCGACCAACGTGATCGATTCGGCGGCCGCGAGATCGGCACGGTCCTGCAAAACCCCAACTTCGCCAAACTCGCTGAATCATTCGGCGCCGACGGCATGCAGCTCAAACACGCCGACGACATCGGCCCCGCACTCAAAGAAGCCCTCGACAACAACCGCACCACCGTCATCGAGATCCCGATCCCCCGCCTCCCCAGCCCCTTCGTCATCTGAGCCCCGCCAACCCACCGGTCAGCGGGTGACGAGGGTGCCCAGGCCGACTTCGGCGCCGAGCTTTTCGAGTTCGTCGACGACCGCGCCGTCGAGGGGAATGCCGTCGCGCAGGCGCTCGTCCATGCGCAGGTGCTCGATCTCTCCGGGCACGTAGATGCGATCGACACCTTCGGCCCGCTCGCCGGATCGGACATCGTTGATGAGTGTGTCCATGTAGCTCTTGAAGAGGTCGACCGGTACGAAACGGCCGATGTCGAGCACGATGAACAGATAGCCCTTCGCCACGCGCGCCTTGCCGTGACCGATCCCTTCGGTGAGCTCGGTGTGGCCGAAGCTGGCATTCATCAGGCAGCCGGACATGATCTCGACCATCATCGCTATGCCGAAGCCCTTGTAGCCGCCGAACCACTGAAGGTGCTCGAGCGACGCGATGTGCGGATCGTTCGTGGGCTTGCCTCGTTCGTCGGTGGCCCACCCATCGGGGATCGGCTGGTTCTTCTTGCGGTACAGGATGATCTTGTTGCCCGCGACCGCAGTGGTCGCCATGTCGAGAACGACGGTGCGCTCTTTGTTTGCGGGAGCGGCGAACGAGAAAGGGTTCGTCGAGAACACACCGGTGAGGCCGCCGTAGGGCGGGATCATCGCCGGACCGTTCTGCACCGCGATCGCAATGCAGCCTTGCTCGGCTGCCCGCGCGGTGTAGTACGCGAGCGCGCCGAGATGAGTGCTCTCTCGCACGCCGATCGCGGCGACGCCATTTTCCTTCGCCTTTCTCACCGCCAGGTTCATCGCGAACATCCCCGCGACCTGACCGAGCCCCAGCCCACCGTGGATCAGCGCCGTCGACTCGTCTTCCTTCTCGATGGTGATCTTCGTCGTGGGTTTCATCAAGCCGCCGTCGAGGCGGGTGCAGTAGAGCGACACGAGGTTGACACCGTGCGACTCGACGCCCCGCAGATCAGCCTCGACAAGGTTGTCGGCGACGACCACGGCGTCGTCGGCGGGCATCTGATGACCGACGAAGATGTCGGCGACATACGACCGCAGTTGGTCGGCAGGAACATGATGATTCGTCATGTCCGGCACGCTACTTCCCCGCTCTGCAGGGGGGCCGCTCGGGCCCTGGGTGCCGGCGGGCGTCAGCTGCGCAACGCGTGCAGGCGAGCGCGTGCCGGCTCGAGATCGTCGGGGTTGGTCACGCCGATCCACTCGTCGTCGGTGTGCACGACCCGCACATCGAGCAGGCCCTCGTCCCGTAGCTCGGCGACCGTCGTCGGCAAGAGGAACTCGGTCTTCGGGTCGTCCTTGTGCTTCGCGTAGAACCCGTTCCAGCGGCGTTGCAGATGTCCAAAGATCTCCGGCGCGAAACCCCACATGTTCATGGAGACCGGCGTGTCGTCGTGGTGTTCACCGACCGGGTCGGTGCTGACGATGCGGCCATCACGGGTGCGCCCGATGCCGTGGGTCTCGACGAGGCTCGCGAGGCGGTCACCTTCCACGCGACAGACGCCACGCGAGACGGTGCCCTCCGTGGGCAGCGTGTTGCCGAGTCGGAACGCGGCGAGCAATGCCGTGTCTGCTGGCGCCACCGACAACGATTCGGCGAGCAGGCCGTAGGACTTCTGGCCGTAGTAGTCGTCGGCATTGACGACCAAGAACGGCTCGCGTACGACCTCGGCCACTGCGAGAACGGCATGGGCGGTGCCCCACGGCTTGACGCGCTGCGGGCCGAACTCGTCTTGACAAACGGTGCTGAGGCGGAAGGCGTCGCCGTAGCGCGCGTCGATGTGATCGCGCACGGTGCGCTCGAACTCGCGCCGCACGATCAGCACGACGTGTGTCGCACCGGCGCCGACCGCGTCGGCGATGGCGAAGTCGAAGAAGACCTCGCCGGTGGGTCCGACTTCGACCAGCTGCTTGTTGCCCCCGAATCGACTGCCGAGGCCCGCCGCCATCACGACAAGAGCGAGATCCATGGTTTCAGTCCTTCTTTCGCTCGCCACGCAGGAAGGCCTCGCGCGCTTTCTCGCCTTCACCCAGGAGGTTGAGCTCCATGGTGAAGCCCTGTTCGGTTCGGTAGGTCTTCATCGGATCGGCGTCGATGTTGTTGAATGCCCGCTTGGCCTTTCGCACCACAGTTGGTGCCTTGGCGGCGATCGTGCCGGCCACTTCGCGCGCGGTACCCATCAGTTCGTCCGAGGAAACGACCTTGTAGACGCTGCCGTAAGCGGCCAGCTCGGAGGCCGGTGCGGGCTCGCAGGTGTACATCATCTGGCGGGCCCGGTGCTGCGGCACCAGGCGCTTGAGATGCGTGCCGGCGCCGAGTGCGCCATTGTCGATCTCGGGCAGGCCGAACACCGCTTTGTCGGCCGCGACGATCAGATCGGCATTGCCGGCGATGCCGATACCGGTGCCGAGACAGAAGTCGTTGACCGCCGCGATGACCGGCACCGCGCATTCGTAGATCGCACGGAACAGCTCCCAACACGAGTCGTTGGCGCCGAGGATGCCTTCGTTGCCCGGAAGGTTCTGCATCTCGCGGATATCGACACCGGCACAGAAGCCGCGTCCGGTGGCGGTGAGGATCACGACCCGCACATCGAGATTGCGTTTGTAGCCGTCGAGGATATCCGCGAGTCGGTACGCGTCGCCGATGTTGAGCGCGTTGACTTTGGGATTGTCCATGACGAGCTCGGCGATGCCGTTGCCGTCGACCGTTTCGTGAATGGTCACGCTGCTCCTAACGAGTGACGATCACGCAGCTGCCGTGACCGAAGAGACCTTGATTGATCGACAGCCCGACCGTGGCGCCGTTGACCTGACGCGCCCCGGCCTGTCCGCGCAACTGCCAAGTGAGCTCGCACACCTGCGCGATGGCCTGCGCGGGAACCGCTTCGCCGAACGCGCCGAGACCGCCGCTGGCATTGACCGGCACGCGTCCACCGATCGATGTCGCGCCAGAGCGCAGCAACTGCTCGGCCTCGCCCTGCTTGCACAGACCGATCTGCTCATACCAATCGAGCTCGAGCGCGGACGACAGGTCGTAGACCTCGGCCAGGCTCAAGTCGTCGGGACCGACACCGGCTTCGTCGTACGCGCGCTTGGCCACCGATTCTTTGAACGTGAGCTCGGGCGCCGCAGTGACGGCGCCAGAGTCAGAAGCCATGTACGGCAGGTCGAGCACGACGTCGGGATAGGTCGGTGTGGTGAGCGAGATGCCCGCGACGCGTACGGGATCGGAATGGCCGTGCGCGCGTGCGTAGTCCATGCTCGACACGACGATCGCCGCACCGCCGTCGGATGTGGCGCAGATCTCGAGCAATCGCAACGGATCGGACACGACCGGTGAATTGTCGATGTCGGCGGGACCGTACTCCTTGTTGTAACGCGCATTGGGATTGTGCACGGCGTGACGCGAGTTCTTGACCTTGACCATCGCGAAGTCTTCTTTGGTGGCGCCGTAGAGGTCCATGCGCCGGCGCGCATGCAACGCGAAGTACACCGGGTTGGTGGCGCCGAACAGGCGAAACCGCAACCAGTCCGGATCATCGTGGCGATCGCCCGCTTGTGGCGCGAGGAAGCCCTTGGGCGTCGTGTCGGCGCCGACCACCAACGCCACATCGCACACGCCCGCCAGTATCTGCGCACGCGCGATCGACAGTGCGGTCGTGCCCGACGCGCACGCGGCGTACGACGACGCCACTTGGCATCCGGTGAACCCGAGCGCCTTCGCAAACGTCGAACCCGACACGTAGCCGGGATACCCGCAACGAACTGTGTTCGCACCGGAGACGAACTGGATGTCGCGCCAGGCGACACCGGCGTCGTCGAGGGCATCACGCGACGCCTTCACTCCGTACTCGACGAAGTTGCGTTCCCACTTGCCCCACTGGTGCATGCCGACACCGAGAATGGCTACCTCATCGACACGACCCATCACTCACCGCCCCCATCCGATGCGCCGTTGACCGGCTTCCATTTCCAGACCACGTAGTCGTGATCGTCGTCCTCGTAGAGCGTGCCCAACACCATTTCGACCTCCATGCCGACCTTCAGGTCGGCGGTCGTCACGCCGTCGACCACCTGCCCGAGCACGACCATCTTTTCAGCCGACAACTCGACCGCGGCGATCACCACGGGCACGAACGGTTCGGTGCGGGGCACGAACGGTGGCGGCGGTGTGTAGCGCGAGTCGGTGTAGGACCACAACCGTCCGCGATTCGACAACAGCACCTCTTCGACCGGGCCGAGCGGAGAGTAGGGATCGCTGCCGCCCAGATCCTTCGGGAAAAAGTAGCTGCCGTTGGGAGCCCGACCCGCGATGAGGTGCGGGTCAGCCTCGTCCATCGTGAACAGGCCCTCGACTGCGGGGACCCGCGTTTTCGCCATCTGTGTCACCCTTCTCGCGAACGGCGCAAGTGTACGTTCACAAGATGTCGACACAGCCCATCGAGATGGTCGTCACGGATCTCGACGGCACCTTGTGGCCGAGCGAAGGTCTGGTGCCGGCGCGCACGCGAGCGGCGCTGCTCGCGCTCGAACGCCGGGGCATCCTCGTGCTCGCGGCGACCGGGCGACGGCTGCGATCGGCTCGATCGGCGCTGGTGCGCGCTGGGCTGGCCCATGTGCCGTGCGTCGGGCTCAATGGCGCGTTGGCGGCTGATCAGGGAGAGATCTTCCACGTTGCGCCATTCCCCCTCGACGATGCCCGTGCCGTCTACGACATCTTCGTGGCCGGCGGAATCACCCCCGTCGGCTATGTAGTGCCCGACCGCGACGCCGACAGCATCGATGCCTTTGCTGCCGAGGGAGTGTCGACGCATCCCGATCACCTGGCCGTGTTGGCGCCCACCTTGTCGAGCATGCCGAGCGATTTCGCGACGACCGTCGCGTTCAGCGTGCTCGGTGTCCCGTATTCGTCGCTCGATCCCATACGCGTGATGATCGAACAACGGCGCGCCGCGGATTGCATCCTCACACCGGACCGCGCCTACGGCGAGCACAACCTCGCCGCGACGGCTCGGGGCGTCTCCAAATGGACTGGCATCCTCGCCTATTGCGCACGCCACGGCATCGACCCGAACCGAGTCCTCGCGATCGGCGACGACGACAACGACGTCACGATGCTGAAGAACGCCGGCGTCGGTCTGGCCATGGCCCACGCGTCGCCGGCCGCGATCGCCGTCGCCGGCGCGGTGGTCGACGACTGGACGCAGCTGATCGATTACCTCTGACCCGTTGGCTGCCGGCGAAGAGCGCCGCGTATCAGGCGCCCGGCTTCGCGAGGCCGTAGAGACGTGCCGTGTTGCGCCACAAGATGTCGTCGCGCTCGGTCTCATCCATGTCCGCGGTGTGCTCGTGGAGGATCGCTTGACTGTTGGGAAATGTCGCGTCGCTGTGGGGATGATCGCTCGCCCAACACAGCCGTTCATGATTCATGAGGTGCCGTGTCTGGAACGCGATCCAATCGTCTTGAAAGGTCAGATATACGTTCTCGAAGAAGTACTCGCTCGGTAGGCGATCGATGTCAGCCGACAACCAGTTGCGGTGCCGGTTGTACGCGTGATCGGCGCGATACGCCCAGTGCGGTGCCCATCCGGCATCGGCCTCGACACAGACGATGCGCAAGTCGGGGTGGCGTTCGAACACTCCGCCGAACACGAACGTTCCCACGATGTCCTGGCAGCCGCGGATGATGCCGAGAAAGCTGTTCATCTTGGGCCCGCGGAACTGCGGATTGGTCGGTTGATCGTTGCCGCTGGTCAGGATGTGAAACGACAGCGGCAGACCGAGGTCGACCGCGGCACGCCAGAACGGATCCCACCGAGGATCGTCATAGTCGCCTTCGTCATGACACGACGCGTAGCCGGGCAACATCACGCCGTGCAGACCCAGATCTTTGATGCGCGCGAGATCGGCGATTCCCTCGTCGACCGACCGCAGCGCGGTCTGGCCCAATCCGATCAGCCGCGCGGGGTTGATGCTCTGGAACTCGGCGATCCAGAGGTTGTAGGCGTCGAAGCACGCCTTCTTGTAGTCGGCATCGGGATGGTTGCACAAGATCATGCCGACGGACGGATAGATCACCTCGGCCGCGACGCCATCGCGATCTTGTTCCTTCAGGCGCTCTTCGGCATCCCATCCGCCGGGATGCAGCTCTTCCCACGGTACGAAGAGGTGCGGATGGATCTTGTCGGCGGGACGTCCGGCCGCGGCCACCATGCCGTAGGGCAGCCGGCTGCGACCGTTGTCGATCGACATCGTGGCGCCCATCGTCTCGTCGGTGACCGCGATCGGTGCCCGATCACGGAACTTGGGGTCGATCCGATCGACGTAGCAGTCGCCCGGTTCGGTGATGTGCGAGTCGGCCGAGATGGCGAGAAGGGTCATTACCAACACTACCGCAGCGTGGTTCCCCGCTCAGAGGCGGCGAGAGATCGACTCCCGGAAGCGGGCGCGGTACCCTCCCCGACGTGACCGACAATGCCGACAAGTCGAGCTATTTCGCCGCCGACTTCGCTCGCGATGCCGAGCGGTCGCGGCTGTCGATCCTCGAACAAACCCTCGACGCGATCACGATCGGTCATCTCGAGCGGTTGGCGTTCGCCAACGGCGCGGCGCCCCGTCGATGCCTCGAGATGGGCGCCGGCGGCGGATCGATCGCTCGCTGGCTGGGTGAGCGGGTTGCCCCCGGCGGCACGGTGGTCGCGGCCGATGTCGACACCCACTTCCTCGTCGGGCTGCCACCGACCGTCGAAGTGCGTCAGGTCGATCTGACGGCCGACGCGCTCGAGCCGTTGCACTACGACGTCGTGCACTGCCGGTTGTTGCTGCTCCATCTCGCCGAACCGATGGCCGCGCTGCAGAAGCTGGCCGATTCGGTGGCGCCGGGCGGCGTGCTCCTCGTCGAAGAATGGGACTATGCGACCACCCAGGCATACCAGCACGACCATCCGTTGTCGGCGGTGGTCAACCGAGTCAACGAGGCCCTCTTCGGTCTCACCCTCGGCATGGGCATCAACGTCTGGCTCGGGCGTGAACTTCCCGACATGGTCGAGGCCACGGGACTCCACGACGTCGACCACCTCGGGTCCCTGCGGATCACCCGTGGTACACCCGAGCCCACCATGCAAAAAGCCTCCACCGCGCTGCTGCGCCCGGCCCTCGTTGGGCGCGAACTGGTGAAAGAGGCCGAGGTCGACGCCTGGTTCCGTGCCTTGTCCGATCCGACTTTTCGCATGATCGATTACACGACGATCAGCGCTTGGGGCCACCGTCCGAGGCTCTGAGCATCACCTGGTCCGAAAAATGACCGAAACGTGAGGTTGCGGACCTCGCGAAAGTGTTCATGTTCGCCCGTCGCGAGCCGATTATCCGCAGGATGGCTATCGACCGCGGCGAACCGAACCGCTTCACCGTTACGGCGGAATTGCTGCAGTCGATCGCCGAGATCGCGGCCGATCCGATGACGTTGTACCGAGTCGAAGGACCCGACGCCTTTCGACACGAATGGGTGGACCGACGGGCCACGAAAGGCACCGGCCTGTCCCCTGTCGAACTCGAAGGCAAGCTCATCTCCGAGGTCGTGCCACCGGCAGTAGCCGAGCGCTTTCACGCCAACGCCAACCTCGCCATCGCTCAGCATTCACCGGTGCGCTACACCGCGACCTCGGGTTGGCCAGCGGGTGTGGTCACGCTCGAGATCACCATGTCGCCGATCTTCATCGACGACCACTGTGAGCACTTGATCGTGAACGTCCGCGATGTCACCGACCACGTAGCGGCCGAAGCCGAGCGCAACGCGTCCCTCGAACGCTTGCGTCGCGTCATGGAGAACGCCGCGGACCTCGTGTGGCTCGTCGGCGTCGACGGCCGTATCCAATACGTCACGCCCGCAATCGAGAGAGTGCTCGGCTATACGCCCGAGTCGCTCCTCGGCGGTGACCCGTTCGCGTTGCTCGTGCCCGAAGACATCCCGATGATGGGCGAGTTCTTCACCAAGGTGGTCGAGCACCCAGATCTACCGCACCGTACCGAGATACGGACGCTTCACCGGGACGGATCGCAGCACTGGGTCGACATGATCGTCACCAACCTCATCCACGATCCGAACGTCGGGGCGATCGTAGTCAACGCGCGCGACGTGACGGACCGGAAGCACGCGGAGGATCGGCTGAAGTACCAGGCGCACCATGATGCGCTGACAGGGCTTCCGAATCGGACACTGCTCGAGCACCAGCTGACCGAGCGACTTCGCGACTCCGCGCATCCCGAGCGACTCGCCGCACTCATCTTCGTCGACTATGACGGCTTCAAGTTGGTCAACGACTCGCTCGGACACCAGCGCGGCGACGAGCTCATCCGCGAGACCGCGGTACGGCTACGAGACGTGGTCGGCGATCGCGCGTGGCTGGCGCGGCTCGGTGGCGACGAGTTCGTCATCGTCTCGACACAGCTCGAGGATGTCGATTCACATCTGAAGCTCGCACAACAGATCAAGACGGCGCTCGGCCTGCCATTCCTGATCGCGGATCGGCAGCTGTACATGACGGTGAGCGTCGGTGTCGCTACCGGTGCGGGCACACTCGAATCCACCGCCGACACGATGATGCGCAACGCCGACATGGCGATGTACTCGGCCAAGCGGCAGCGGTTGCGAACCCCGAAGCTGTTCGACGAGTCGCTGTCGACCGACTCGAAACAGCGGCTCGAGACGATGACCTTGTTGCGCCGAGCAATCACCGAGCAACAGTTCGTGCTCTACTACCAGCCCGTCGTGTCCATTCCCAGCCGCAACGTCGTCGGGGCGGAGGCACTCATCCGCTGGAATCATCCGACGAAAGGCCTGGTGCCGCCGGCCGA
This sequence comes from Acidimicrobiales bacterium, assembly GCA_035525225.1. GTDB lineage: Bacteria > Actinomycetota > Acidimicrobiia > Acidimicrobiales > WLNW01 > DATLFA01. Next base: position 71,724 of record DATLFA010000052.1, on the reverse strand, counting down.
GTTCATCTTGCTCGCCGAAGAGTCCGAGCTCATCGTCCCGATCGGCGAATGGGTCATCGAGCAGGCCTGCCAGCAATTGCGGAAGTGGGTCGATGCCGGCCTCGGACGCATGGAAGTGGCAGTGAACGTCTCACCAAAGCAACTCGCCGACGAGAGATTTCAACAGCGGCTCGAGACCGCGATCTCACGATCGGGCATCGACCCATCGTTACTAGTGCTCGAGATCACCGAGAACCTGATCATGGAAGACCCCGAAGCCGCGCGCAGCCTGTTGCAGCGGGTGGGTGCATTGGGAGTGAAGTGCGCGATCGACGACTTCGGTACCGGTTACAGCTCGCTTGCGTACCTGCCACGGTTCCCCGCGCAGACCATCAAGATCGATCGCAGTTTCGTGCAAGGCATCGCCGGCGCCCCCAGTGATCATGACCAGCTGCTGAGTGTGCAGCAGCAACAGACACTGGTCGGGGCGATCATCGCGATGGCGCACGCGCTCGATCGCTCGGTTGTCGCAGAGGGCGTCGAGACGGTCGACCAGATGCGCACGCTCGTACAGCTCGGCTGCGAGCGCGCGCAAGGCTTCCTGTTCGCACGGCCGATGCCGGCCGATCAACTCGCCGACTTCGTGAGAGCGCAGCGCCGGGCCGCGCAACTCGCCCTCGCCGATAGATCCTGAGCGACCCTCAGTCGGCGAGCGTCAACTCTGGGTGAAAGTGCTCGACCAATCGGCGCATGCCGTCCTTCCAGTGCACTTCGGTCGGGCCCACGAGCTTGTGCATCTTGGTCAGATCGACCTGTACCGACTCGAGCGCCTGATCGGTCTGCACGAACGTTGCTTTCTTGCCCACCAGATCGCCCATGTACTGCGACCACTCTTCGATCGAGACGGCGTCGTTGCCGCCCCAGTTGACGATCGTCGCCGGCACCGATGCGACATCGAGCAGGCGCGGCACCATGCGAATGATGTCGTCCTCGTGAATCGGGTTGTACACCGACGGCTCGTCGGTGTGCACCGCGATCTTCTGCCCGGCGAGCACCTGCTCGAGATGCATCCACGGCCATCCCCCGTTGTCGCCATAAGGGACGTTGAGCCGGGCGATTACCGTGGGCAGCTGCCACTGACGCGCGCCGTAACGGGCCATCGCCTCGGCCGCGATCTTGTTGATCGAATACGTCGGCATGAACGACATCACCCGGTGGTTGTCGCCCAACTCGTCTTCCTCTTTGAATGCACGGTGCCCGTTGGCTTGGTACACCGCGGTCGACGAGCAGTGCAGGAACGCCTTCGCCTTTTTAAAACGATTCATCAACAGACCGAGACCCTCGACGTTGGCCGCGAGGTCATCGTCGAAGGACTTCGTCTTGGCCACCGCCATGTTGACCACATAGTCGACGTCACCGGAGACGCCCGAGAAGTCGCCTGACGCGAGATCGACCGTCACGCACCGGACACCACCGGCCTCGAGGTCGGCCCGCGCGGCGGCGTTGTTGAAGCGGGCGATCGCCGTCACTTCGTTGTTCTTGGCCACTGCCAACGCCAGTGGCTTGGCCACCTGCCCCGTCGGACCGGTGATGACAATGCGCTTGCCGTCGAACTCGACCATTTTCGACCCCCTGCTCTCTGTGAACCGTGACTAACGATTGAGGCCACCGGCGTCTACGGTCATCGAAAGACCGGAGACGCCGCGCGCCGTGTCAGAGCACAGCCACACGGCCGCCTCTGCGACTTCGATCGGATCGAGCAAACGCTTGCCCGGCATCGTCTGCAGCACCGCCTGGGCAAGGTCGGGATTGGTGGCGAACCACCCTCGGATCATCGGTGTGTCGACCATGCCCGGGCAAACAGCGTTCACCCGTATGCCCGAGTTGTTCAGCTCTTCGGCGGCCGCCTTGACCAAGCCCAACACCCCGTGTTTCGCCGCGGTGTAGTGCGGCAGCCCCGGCGCCGCGATCAAACCGGCACCCGACGATGTGTTGCAGATCGCGCCACTGCCCTGTTGCAGCATCTGCGTGATCTCGTGCTTCATGCACCAATACACCGACGACAGATTGACAGCGATCATGCGGTCCCATTCGGCCTTGGTGAACTCGTGGAACGCCTTGGACACGTCGTTGATACCGGCGTTGTTCCACGCGCAGTCGAGCCGGCCTTGCTCTTCCACGATCCGCGCAACGGTTGCCGCGACGGCATCTTCGTCGGTGACATCGAGCGCGATGAACGTCGCACCGGCCCCGGCCTGCTTCGCGATTTCCACAGTCTCGTTGCCCCCCGAGACGTTGACGTCGAGCACGTACACATGCGCCGCGCCCTCACGGGCGAACACGCGGGCGCCTTCGCGACCCATCCCGCTCGCCGCACCGGTGACCATCGCGATCTTGCCTTCGACCAGACCCATCGACGACCTCACTTGTTCCACTGGTCGGAAAACTGCACGAACTCGTCGAGCACCGGCATGACTTCGTCGCGCAGCGCCGACGGCACCCGCAGCACCACCTCGGTGCAGCCGGCTGCGGCGTAGTAGTCGAGCTTGCCTGCGTCAGGAAGCACGCCGAACGGCACAATGTGCGCGCTCGCGAAGTCGCGCCCGCGCGCCTCGTATGCCGCGCGTAGATCGCCGAGCGCAGCGCGCAGACCCGCGCCACCGATGGGAATCCAGCCATCGCAGTACTCTGCGATGTGCGCGAACATCTTGGTTCCCGGCGCGCCGCCGAGCAGCGTGCGCACCCGTGGTTGCTGCAGCGGTTTGGGCCACTGGAAGCTCGGCGTGAAGTCGACGAACTCGCCGTGGAACTCCGCGACCTCGTTGGACCACAGTTCGCCCATCGCCAGCATGACCTCACGCACGACATCGCGGCGGCGCGCGACGTCGACGCCGTGGTTCTCCATCTCTTCGTGGTTCCACCCGAAGCCGATCCCCAGCACGAACCGTCCGTTCGATGCTCTGTCCACCGTGGCGATCGTCTTGGCGAGCGAGATTGGATGATGCTGAGCCACGAGTGCGATGCCGGTGCCGAGGAGGATCTTCGACGTCACTGCCGCCGCGGCACCGCACATCACGTAGGGATCGGGCGTGCGGTAGTACTCGCGGCCGAGTTCGGGCGTCCCGCTCGGGGCGGGCGTGCGCCGCGAAGTCGGGATGTGTGTGTGCTCGGGGATGTACAGCGAGTGGAAGCCCCGCGCCTCGGCCTCGCGGGCGAAGTCGACGACGTCCATCGCCTCGTCGGTGCAGTGGAGGGTGACGCCGATCTTCATCGCGGCCGACCTTACCCGGTCAGATGTAGGGTGCGCGAATGGCTCACGAAAACCCGCTCACGTCATGGGACGACTATCCCGTCCATCAATCGGCCAACTTCATCGCGCACACCGCGTCGAGCGATCGCAACTTCTACGACCGCTACTACTTCTTGATGCACCCGTCGTCCGACGAGATGGCTGTCATTTTCGGTCTCGGTCAGTATCCCAATCTGGGTGTCACCGACGCGTTCGTCGCGGTGCGCAAGGGCGATGGCCATCATGTGGTCCGGGCGTCCAAGCCGTTGGTCGATCGCATGGACACGTCGGTCGGTCCGATACGCGTCGAGATCATCGAGCCGTTGCGCCGGCTGCGAGTCGTCGTCGAACCGTCCGAGCATTCCGTCGCTATGGACGTCACGTGGACAGGTTCGGTGCCCGCCATCGCCGAGCCGAACCAGTTCATCCGCTCCAAGGGCAAGATCATCTTCGACACCCAGCGCCTGGCCCAGACCGGCTTCTGGGAGGGTTCGATCACCGTCAACGGCGAGACCACCGCGGTCACGCCGGACCACTGGCGCGGCGCCCGTGACCGCTCGTGGGGGGTCCGTCCGGTCGGCGAACCCGAGCCGGCCGGCATCCGGCAAGGCGTGCCGGCGATGAGCGGCATGTGGAACTACTTCCCCATGCAATTCAGTGACCACTCCATCTTCTTCATCAACAACGAACTCGCCGATGGCACCCGCGTGCTCGAGCAGGCCGAACGCGTGTGGCCCGATGGTCGCATCGAACAACTCGGGCCCTTCGAATGGCACCACGACATGCAAAAGGGAACGCGGTTGATGCAGCACTCGGTGCTCACCTTCCCCGATGCTCCTGGTGGCAAGATCGAGATCGAGTGCACGTCACTGTTGACCCACTTTCTCGCCGTCGGCAGCGGATACGGGCTCGACGACGATTGGCGCCACGGCATGTACCAAGGGCCTGACCTCGTCGTACACGGCCGCGACTACAAGGTCGACGACATCGCCATGCGGGGCCAGTTCGCCGTCGTCGACCACGTCGCTCGGTTCGAATACGACGGCAACGTGGGCTACGGCCTCTATGAACAGGCATTCATGGGAGCGTTTCCTCGCGTCGGTATCGCCGACGGCCGATCGATGGCCCAATGACCGCCGCGTGAGAGAGCGCGTGAGATAACGTGCACAGCGCCGACAACAAATAATCGTCGCGTCGGGAGAGTTCTCGGTTCCCGGAACCGAGGCGCCGAAGGAGCAACCGCCCCCGGAACCTCTCAGGCAAACGGACCGCCGCGACAGGCACCTCTGGAAAGCATCGGACTCACCGTCCGGTCACCGAAGGGGAAAGCGGTTCGCCGCGAAGCTCTCAGGTTCACGAGACAGAGGGGGGCGACAATTCGCAATCTCGCGCTCCCACTGGAGAACCGATGGCCCCGTCGTCTCTGCAACAACTCGAAGCCCACGACGCGTTCGTGTCGCGTCACATCGGCCCGTCGCCGGACGAGGTGCAGCACATGCTCTCGGCAATCGGGCTCGCCTCGCTCGACGAACTGATCGACCGCGCGATACCGGCGACGATCCGCGATCACGAACCGCTCGCATTGCCCGCAGCGCTGTCCGAAGTCGAAGCGCTCGCCGCCCTGCGGGCCAAAGCCGATCGCAACGAGGTGCTCACGTCGTTGATCGGTTGCGGCTACCACGACACGATCACGCCGGGCGTCATCCTGCGCAACATCTTGGAGAGCCCCGCGTGGTACACGGCGTACACGCCCTACCAACCCGAGATCTCCCAGGGGCGGCTCGAGGCACTGCTGAACTTTCAAACGATGTGCTCGGATCTCTCGGGTATGGACATCGCAAACGCGTCGCTGCTCGACGAAGCGACCGCGGCCGCCGAAGCGATGGCGATGCTGCACCGCGTGCACAAGAAGCCACCGAGCACCTTCGTGGTCGACCCACGGTGTCATCCGCAGACGATCGATGTCGTGCGCGTGCGGGCCGAGCCGTTGGGCATCGATGTCGTCGTCGCCGACCCGTCGACGGAACCTCTCGAAGGCGTGTACGGGGTGCTGGTGCAATATCCCGGCACCGATGGCAGCGTCGATCCACTCGAACCCGTCGTGCAGCGGGCCCACGAGGCCGGCGCGCTGGTCGCTGTCGCGGCCGATGTGCTCGCACTCGTGTTGTTGCCGTCGCCGGGCGGCGCGGGCGCCGACTGTGTGATCGGCTCGACCCAACGCTTCGGCGTACCGATGGGCTTCGGTGGCCCGCACGCGGCGTTCATGGCGACCCGCGACGCATTCAAGCGATCGCTGCCGGGGCGCCTCGTCGGGGTCTCGGTGGACAGCCAGGGACGCACCGCGTATCGGCTGGCGCTCCAGACGCGCGAACAACACATCCGCCGCGAAAAGGCGACGTCCAACATCTGCACCGCGCAAGTGCTGCTGTCGGTGATCGCGTCGATGTACGCCGTCTACCACGGGCCTTCGGGGTTGCGTCGCATTGCCGAACGGGTGCATCGGCTCGCGTCGATCATGGTCGCCGGTCTGCGCGACGGCGGCGTCGAAGTGTTGACGAGCTCCTTCTTCGACACCGTCTGGGTGCGCGTCGCCGATGCCGAGGCGATCGGTGCGGCGGCACGCGAGCGTGGCCTCAACTTCCGCATGGTCGACGCCACGACGGTGGGCATCGCGTTCGATGAGACCACCACACGGGCCAGCGTCGAAACCGTGTGGTCCGCGTTCGGCGTGCACGCGTCGGTCGCCGAGCTCGATCCGAACGTGGCCCTGGGTCTGCGTTCGACACTGCGCCGTGACGACGAGATCCTCACGCACCCGGTGTTTCACCGCTATCACAGCGAACACGAGATGTTGCGCTACTTGCGCCGGTTGGCCGACAAGGATCTCGCGCTCGATCGCACGATGATCCCGCTCGGCTCTTGCACGATGAAGCTCAACGCGACGAGCGAGATGATCCCGATCACGTGGCCCGAGTTCGGCGCGATCCATCCGCACGCTCCTGTCGAACAAGTGCAGGGCTATCTCGAGATGATTCACGAACTCGAAGCGATGCTCGTCGAGATCACCGGTTACGACGCCGTGTCGTTGCAGCCGAACGCCGGATCTCAAGGCGAGTTCGCCGGTTTGCTCGCGATCCGCGCCTATCACCAGTCGCGCGGCAACTCGCATCGCAATGTGTGCCTCATCCCGTCGTCGGCGCACGGCACCAACGCGGCGTCGGCGGCGATGGCAGGGATGCGCGTGGTGGTCGTCGAATGCGATGACGAGGGCAACGTCGACGTCGACGATCTCGAGCGGCGCGCCGTCGAGTTCAGCGACACGCTCTCAGCGCTCATGGTGACGTACCCGTCGACCCACGGGGTCTTCGAGGAACGCATCGGCGAGATCTGCGCGGTCGTCCACGAATACGGCGGCCAGGTGTATCTCGATGGCGCGAATCTCAATGCGCTGGTCGGCACGGCGAAACCCGGCAAATTCGGCGCCGACGTGTCGCACCTCAACCTCCACAAGACGTTTTGCATCCCCCACGGCGGAGGTGGACCTGGTGTCGGTCCGGTGGCGGTCAAGTCGCACCTCGCACCGTTCCTGCCCGGATCCGCCGCGGTGCCCGCCATCGCCGCCGCGCCGTTCGGGTCGGCGTCGATCCTGCCGATCTCGTGGATGTACGTGACGATGATGGGCGGCCGCGGCCTCACCGACGCGACGCATCACGCCATCCTCAACGCGAACTACGTCGCGCAGCGGCTCGCGGCCCATTATCCGGTGCTGTACACGGGCACGCACGGGCTCGTCGCGCACGAGTGCATTCTCGACGTGCGCCCCATCACGCAGTCGACCGGTGTCACCGTTGAAGACATCGCGAAGCGACTGGTCGACTACGGCTTCCACGCGCCGACGATGGCGTTCCCCGTCGCGGGGACGCTGATGATCGAGCCGACCGAAAGCGAAGCGCTCGCGGAGCTCGACCGATTCTGCGATGCCATGATCGCCGTGCGGGCCGAGATCGCGGCAGTCGGTGCCGGCGAATGGCCCCGCGACGACAATCCGCTGCACAACGCTCCGCACACCGCCGACGACGTCTGCACCGACGACTGGACGCATCCGTACTCGCGCGAACTCGCGGCGTACCCGCTGGCGACGTTGCGCCACTCCAAGTACTTCGCTCCGGTGTCTCGTATCGACGGCGCGTTCGGCGACCGCAACGTCGTCTGCGCCTGCCCACCCCTCGACGCCTACCGCTGACCGACCGCAAGCCCCTCCCCCTCCGTCGCCCACCCCACCCACCCCGACCCGACCCGACCCGATCCGATCCGACCGGACCCGACCCACCCCGACCCGACCCGATCCGATCTCGCAGCACAACGTCGGACACAGTCCGACGTTGTGCTGCGAGTTCGAGGGGAATCGCGCTGGTGTCACACCCCCGGAGTGGACTGGTGCGATGGAACTCGACCACACCATCCGCAATATCGCTGCCGCTCAACACGGTTTGATTGCACGCCAGCAATTGCGATCACAAGGCGCTGTCAGGGACGATGTCCTCCAGCGCGTGCGCACTGGAGCGCTCACGCGGATCTCGCCGTGCGTGTTTCGAATCGGTGGGTCACCGGACACAGCCGCGCAACGCGCCCTCGCGGCGGTGCGCGATGTCGGCGAGCAGGCCGTGTTGTCCCACACTTCAGCTGCAGCATGGTGGCGACTGCCGGGATTCAGCCTGTATCCAGGACATACGACTCGTCTGCGCGGAGGCCGCCTGAGGCCGTCTCACCTCGCAACCGTGCACCAGCCTCTCCTGCTGACGTCCAACCAGGTGACCACCCTGCACGCAGTGCCCGTAACTACTCCGGCGCGCACGATCTTCGATCTCGCCGCGCGCGAGCACCCGAGGCGAGTCGAACGTGCCCTCGACTTCGCACTGTCACACCGGTTGACCAACACCGCCGAGCTCCATCACATGCTCCGGCAACTCGGCCGCCGTGGTCGCAGCGGCATCTCGACTATGCGCGAACTCCTGGCGGAGCGGCCCATCGACGAGCGCCAGCCGGATAGCAACCTCGAACGGCGCTTCCGACAGCTTGCGAGACAGGCTGGCTTCCCCGATCTGCAGGCACAGTTCGACATCGCCGACGAGACGGGGTGGCTCGCCCGCGTGGACTTCTTCTACGCGCCCCTGCGCCTGATAGTCCAGATCGACAGTGTGATCCACCACTTCGCTCTCACCGATCGTCGCCATGATGCCGCGACGACCGCCCGGCTCATCGCTGCCGGCTACACCGTGCTCCGATTCACCGAAGTCGAAGTCTTCTTCGAGTTCGATCGTGTAATCGCGGCCCTCAGGGCGGCGTTCTGGCAGCACAACGTCGGATAGTGTCCGACGTTGTGCTGCGAGAACGGATAATGGAGGGATTGAGATGCCGGATGCGATAGTCGAGCGTGACAGACGCACGATGATCATCACCATGAATCGCCCGAAGCGCTACAACGCGCTCACCGGCGCAATGCTCATTCGCATGCACGATGCCATGGTCGAGGCGTCGGCCGACGACGATCTCAGTTGCATCATCCTCACTGGGGCCGGCGGCAACTTCTGCTCCGGCGCCGATCTCAAGGCGATGGCGGGCAATGCCGAGGACCCCGATCCCGACATCGACGTCCGTGCTCGCATGGCGCAAGATCCCGACCTCGCATGGAAGGGCCTCATGCGCAAATGGCGCCCGACCAAGCCCATCCTCGCGGCGGTCGAAGGGGTCGCCATCGCCGGTGGCACCGAGTTGCTCCTCGGCACCGACATTCGCGTCGCCGGCGAATCGGCGCGCTTCGGCATCAGCGAGGCCCGCTGGTCGCTCTATCCGATGGGCGCATCGGTCGTGCGCGCGCCACGCCAGATCCCCTACACGATCGCAGCCGAGTTGTTGCTCACCGGTAAGCACATCAAGGCGCCGGAGGCCAAAGAGATCGGCCTCATCGGTTCGGTCGTGCCCGACGGCGCCGCGCTCGACAGAGCGCGTGAGATTGCTGCGACCATCGGTGAGAACGGCCCCCTCGCGGTCGAGGCCATCGTCAAGACGTTGCACACCACCGAAGGCATGACAGAGGAAGAGGCGCTCGAATGGGAATTTCCCTTCGGCCAAGCGATCTTCCAGACGCAGGATTCCAAAGAAGGACCCAAAGCGTTCGCCCAGAAGCGCAAGCCCAACTTCCAACGCAAGTGACGTGACCTTGCAGCGGGTCGTGGTGTTGGCCGACACGCACCTCCGCGCCGGTCGCCCTCGCCAGTTGCCCGACGCGATCTGGGCGGCCATTGCCGATTGCCAGTTGGTGCTGCACGCCGGTGATGTCGTCGACGCGTCGTTGCTCGGCGCGCTCCACGACCGGCACGTGCCATACCGGGCCGTGCTCGGTAACAACGATCTCACGTTGCGCGACACGCTGCCGGAGCGGCTCGAGTTCGACATCGAAGGCGTGCCCGTCGCGATGGTCCACGACAGCGGCGCGGCGAAGGGTCGTCCGGCACGGCTGCGCCGATGGTTTCCCGACGCGCAGGTCGTCGTGTTCGGGCATTCGCATGCGCCGTGCAACGAGTGGCACGACGGTCAGTTGTTGTTCAACCCCGGCTCCGCCGCCGAACGCCGCCAACAGCCGGCGCGAACCTTCGGCGTGATCGAGATCGACACTGGGCGCGTGATCAAGAACGAGATCAGGCCGACGGAATGACGCCCCCGGCCTTGATCCAACGGCCGATGGCGTTCTGTGCTTCGCGCGGGCTGTACACGTCTTCCTCGTAGCTCCATTTGCCGTTGCCGGCGTAGTGCAGGATCGTGTTGACGTCGAAGCCGAAGTAGCCGTCGACACCATCCGGCGGCGGCAAGATGTTCGGTATCAACGCGGAGACGCGGTTGCCGTCGATCAACGCGAACGTCGGCGGGAACTCCATCGACGGGAACGGCTGCATCACGTCGTGAATCCACTGGCGGATCTCGGCCTGCGAACGGAAGTAGCCGTAGTGGTGCTCGCGATAGTGCGCGTCATCGGTGAACTGGTCGGCCCACTGATCCCAATCGCCCGTCGCCACTGCCAGCGAGGCCCGTTCGCGATAGCGCAAGAACTCGCGGGCGACTTCTTCGCGCGGATGCGCGGGGGTCGGCGGCGACGGTGACCAGTCGTCGATGCCCTGCAACGAGGGGTCGGGCGGGGTCGTCCGCCGGCCACCGGCGTCGAGCCACGACCGGAACACCCGCTCTGCGTCATCAGGGTTGTAGAAGTCGGCCTCCCACTTGAACTGGCCGTCGCCCGCGTACTCGAGCAGCGTCGTGTTGGGGAAGCCGAATCGTTGGCCTTTGCCCGCGGGGTCGGCCCAGTTGTTCCACAGGTACATGCTCACGTAGTTGCCGTCGATGAGATACCACTCGAGCCAGAAGCTGGCGCCGGAATAGTCCTTCATCGTGCCCGTGATGAAGTCCTTGATCTGCGCCCTGCCGTGGAAGGTGCCGAGGTAATGCTCCTCGTAGAGCGCGTCCTCCGTGAACATGTCGGCCCACGCATCCCAGTCGTGGTCTTCCTCGCCCAGCCTTCGAAACTTTGCGAACGCGGCTTCGACCTCTTCGCGAGGAAAGACCTTGCTCTCGGATCCCGCCACTGTTCCCCCCTGGCTCGGCAAACCTCGACGGACATTACCGCCCGCTCAGAGAGGCCGCTCGGGCCTTCGCTTCCCGCTCAGAGAGGCCGCTCGGGCCATTAGCGTGCGGATCATGACAGCTCGCCCCCTCGACGGAATTCGTGTCATCGAAAGCTCGCTACTCGAGCCCGCGTCGCTCGGCGCGATGCTCGCCGATCTCGGCGCGGACGTGATCAAGGTCGAACCGCCAGGCGAAGGCGACTACGTGCGCCGCATGGCCTGGCCGATCATCGAAGGCGTGTCGATCCTGCACTGGCACTGCAACCGGGGTAAGCGCAGCCTGTCGCTCGATCTCCGCAAGGACGAGGCTGTCGCGCTCTATCTCGATCTGGTCAAGGGTGCCGATGTCGTGATCGAGGGGATGCGTCCCGGCGCGCTCGCCCGGCGCGGCCTCACCTACGAACGATTGCAGGAGGCCAACCCGGCGATCGTGTTCGTGACGCTGTCGGGCTTCGGCATGTCGGGCCCATACCGCGACATGCCCTCGCACGGGATCGCGTTCGACACTTGGGGTGCGATCGCGCCGGTCGTACGCGACGACGAGGGCTTCACCTACCTCGGCGACCACGTGTCGGTGGGTACCAAGACCGCGCCCGTGTGGGCCGCGCTCGGTGTGGTCAGCGCGTTGTTGCGGGCAAAGCTCACCGGTGTCGGCGCGCGCATCGATGTCGCGCAGACCGATGCCGCGGCCGCCGCCAACTGGTTGAAGATCGAAGGGTTCCGCGCCCACGAACGCCCGCAATCCGAAGTGACCGGCAACCCGTCGGACAACTTCGTCCGCCGTGAGCCCGGTGTCGCCGGGTTGAAGGACGGCGTGCGGTATCAGGTGTACGAAACCGCCGACGGGCACATCCTGTTCATGGCGTCCGAGCGCGAGTTCTGGGAGAACTTCTGCAAGGGCATCGGCCGGCCCGAGATGTACGACGCGAACTCCGGCGAGAAGTACGCGGATCACGCGGTCGGCAACACTGCGCTGCGGCGTGAACTGCGCGACATCTTCGCCAGTCGAACTACCCAGGACTGGATTCGTTTCGGTGTCGAGGTGAACACGCCGATCGCGCCGGTGCACGACGCCAAGACCATCGTGCACGATCCGCAGTTCCAAGATCGGTTCCCGTGGTTGCCCGCGGCCGAACACGGCACCGACCTGATGCCGAACCCGATCAAGTTCGTCGACGAAGGCCTGGCCCCGCCGCGCAAGGCGCCCACCCCCGGCCAACACAGCGACGAGGTGCTGCGCGAACTCGGCCTCGACGATGCCCGCATCGCCGCGCTGCGCTCGTCCGGCGTCATCTGAGAGCCGCGACCAAGGCCTGAGCGGCCTCCGGGAGAGCGGGGACTAGAGTCCATCGCATGCCCATCAAAGACCTCGGGTTCGACCTATTCGACTGCCATCACCATGTCGGCGACGTGAAGGCATTCATGGGCGATGCCCTCCCCCACGAGGGACCGACCTCGACCGATGCGCTCGCCAAGGAGATGGCCGAGCGGGTGCGCATCATGGACGAAGGCGGCGTGCGCCAGGCGGTCGTCATCCCCGGCCACGGCTATCCCCGAACCAACGGCATCGCCGACACCCGCGCCATCAACGACCGCATCGCGAGCTACCGCGACATGCGCATCGATCGGTTCCCCGTCGCCGTGGGCGTCGCCGAGCCGCTCTACGAGGCCGACAGCCTGCCCGAGCTCGATCGGTGCAAACACGAGCTCGGCATCGCGGGCATCAGCTTTCACACGCGGTTCCAGGGCGCGTCGATGGACAATCCGTGGATCCACAAATACGTGGCGCGCATGGGCGAGCTCGGCATGGTGCCGGTGCTGCACGCGATGACCGAATCGCCCGACGAGGCGTTGTGGAAGAGTGCGCAGATCGCCCGCGCGTTCCCGGACATGAAGATGCTCATACTCGACTCGTTCTCGACATTCGAAGGCACCAAGGAGAACAGCGACATCGCCGAGATGTGCCCCAACCTCCTGTTCGACACGAGCTTGTCGTACAACTTCGATTTCATCGAGATCTTCGCGAAGCGCTTCGGCGCCGAGCGCGTGGTCTTCGGCACCGATCTCTACTCGCCACCACTCGGCCGGCGCATCAGCCACCTCGTACCGCAGATCCTCGAGTCGTCGCTACCGCACGATGACAAGGTCAGGATCTTCGGCGCGAACCTGCGCGAACTATTCGGCGTGAGTTGACCGACCGCATGCCCGGTACCGATCTCGAATTGCCCAAAGGCGGGCGTGTCCGCGCCTCGGCCTCGTATCACCGCTCCGAAGACGTCCCCGAACGTGCGTGGGGCCTCTATATGGACGCCTATTGGGCGCCGACGTGGCCCGCGCGGATGTTGCCCTGGGAGAACCTCGCGCTGCCGCTCGACTTCGACGAAGCGATCGAGGCCATCGAGGAAGCGCACAAGATCGTCTCGGACGGCGGCCTCGTCGAGGTTGGCTGCCAAGGCGGCATCGGGCGTACCGGTGTGGTCATCGCCTGCTTCGCCATCATCGACGGCATCGCTCCCGACGTAGCGGTGCAGTGGGTGCGCGACCGATACATCGTGAGAGCGGTCGAGACCCCGATCCAAGCGTGGTGGGTCGAGTGGTTCGGCGCGCAACATCTCGGCACTACCCCACCTCCCCGCCCGAAGAGATGACGCGATGATCACCGAAGTGGCGTTCGCGCAAGAGGTTCGCGGCTTTCTCGCGGCGCACGCGCAACGCAAAGACCAACCAGGTGACGATGAGGAGTTGCTGGAGAGCGAGGCCGTAGCCCGAACGAAGGCGTTTCAGCGCGCGCTCTTCGATGCCGGGCTCGCGGGCTTGACCTTTCCCGTCGAGTACGGCGGTCGAGGACTGAGTCGCACCTATCAGGAGATCTTCACGCGCGAAGCATCCCAGTTCACGCTGCCGACACGAGCGATCACGATCTCGCACGGCATGTGCCTGCCCATCCTGAACGACTTCGGTACGCCCTAACAGAAAGCCCGCCATCTCCGCAGGATCATCAGCGCCGAGGAGATCTGGTGCCAGATGTTCTCCGAACCAGGCGCGGGCAGCGACGTCGCTTCACTGCAAACGCGGGCCGAACTCGACGGCGACGAGTGGGTCATCAACGGACAGAAGGTATGGACGTCGGGCGCGCAGTTCTGCAACTACGGCCTGTTGTTGGCCCGTACCAACGTCGACGTACCCAAACACGAAGGCATCTCGATGTTCATCGTCGACATGCGCGGCGCAGGCGTCGACATCCGTCCACTACGCCAGATCACCGGTGACGCCGATTTCAACGAAATCTTCTTCACCGACGCGCGGATACCGCGAAGCTGGCTGGTCGGCGAACTCAACCGCGGTTGGAACGTGGCCGTCGCGATGTTGATGTACGAACGAGTCGCGCTGGGCGCGGGTGGCTCCGGGCCGATGGCGTCGCGCCGCTTCGACCGGCTCGTCGAGATCGCGCGTGGCAACTCGCTCGCGCACGACCCGACCACCCGGCAGGCGCTCGCCGACTTCTACATCCGCGAGACGATCTTGCGTTACGTCGGCTTGCGAATCCGCGACGCGCTCGAAGCCGGACGCGCTCCCGGGCCCGAGGGATCGATCGCAAAGCTCATCAGCGCGCAGTTGGCTGTGCTCGGCGCGAATGTTGCGACACGCATGGCGGGCCCGGCCGCGGTTGCGTGGGCAGCCGACGACACGGGCGCCGACCAGATCGCACGCGGTTTCCTCGGCGCGCCCGCGATCGGCATTGCAGGAGGTACCAACGAAGTGCAACGCAACATCATCGGCGAGCGCGTGTTGGGGCTGCCCAAAGAACCATCCGCAGACAAAGGTGTGCCGTTCAAAGACCTCGTGGTGGGGACTCAGCGTCGTGGATGACGCATCCGAGCCCGCATTCCGCGAGCGAGTTCGCTCGTTTCTCACGCAGCATTGCGTGCGCCGCGTCGAGAGCCGTGACACTCCGATGCTCGACGATCGCACCGCAGCGATGACCTTCCAGCGTCATCTCTTCGACGCCGGCCTCGCAGGGCTCACCGTGCCCCGCGAATACGGGGGGCAGGGGCTGAGCCGGCGCCACTTGGAGATCTTCAACGAAGAGGCCGTCGATTTCTATCTACCGATCGGCCTGTACACGATCACGATCGGCATGTGCGTGCCGGTGCTTCTCGAGCACGGCACCGACGAGCAGCGTCGGCGGCACATTCCCGACATGTTGGCCGGCCACGAGATCTGGTGTCAGATGTTCTCCGAGCCGAATGCGGGCAGCGACGTCGCGTCGCTGCAGATGCGCGCCGTGCGCGATGGCGAAGAGTGGATCATCAACGGGCAGAAGGTGTGGACGTCATCGGCCCACTACGCCTCCTTCGGGATGTGCGTCACTCGTACCGACGTGAACGTGCCCAAGCATCAGGGCCTCACGATGATCATCGTGCCGATGGACACGCCGGGCGTGACCGTACGCCCGCTCATACAGGCCACCGGTGATCACGGCTTCAATGAAGTCTTTTGCGACGATGTGCGGGTGCCCATCGACAACGTCGTCGGCGATCTCAACACCGGATGGCGCGTGGCGTTGTCGATGCTCATGAACGAACGCGTTGCTCTCGGCGCGTCCGGCAACTCGCTCGTGTCGGGCCGCGCCGACGTGTTGATCGAAGCGGCCAAGGCGCTCGGCGCCACTACTGACCCGGTGATTCGCCAAGCGTTGATCGACGTGTACGTGCGCGAAGAAGTGTTGCGCTACGTCGCGCTGCGCGTGCGCGCCGCGGTCGAATCCGGCCGCGCACCGGGTGCCGAAGGCTCGATCGCCAAACTCGCCGGCTCTGAGCTCGTACGGCGCGCCGCGAGCGTGCATCTCCAGCTGCTGCAGATGCGCGGCACCGCATGGAGAGAGGGAGACGACGACGCTCGCAAGGCAGTTCGCACCTTCATCCACGCGCCGTCGTTCTCCATCGCCGGTGGGACGACCGAAGTGCAACGAAACATCATCGGTGAACGTGTGCTCGGCCTGCCGAAAGACCTCGAAGCCGACCGCGGCGTGCCCTTCAAGGACGTACTCGTGAACCGCTAGCAGGGCCCTGCCCCCAGCTATGAATTGGGCCGCTCGGGCCCAGCTCACCCGAGACCGAACTTGGCAGAGATGGATGACAAATCCGTTACGAAGTGGTAAACCAACTGTATGCACGAGCTTGTCGAAACAGCCTCTGGCCCGGTCATCGGATGCTCCGGTGACCGGGTTCTTGCGTTTTTGGGCATCCCTTACGCGGCGCCGCCTTCGGGCGCGTTGCGATGGCAGCCGCCTCAGCCACCCGACCCCTGGACCACGCCGCGCCAATGCACCCGTTTCGGGCAGTCCGCGTGGCAATCACAGACCGGGCCACTCGATGGCATCGTCCCCGGCAATCGCGTCACCAACATGGGCAGCGACTATCTCAACCTCAACGTGTGGACCCCGTCCGTCGACGGGCAACGTCCCGTGATGGTGTGGATCCACGGCGGCGCGTTCCAACTCGGCTCTTCGTCGCTCCGCGCGTACAACGGCGAAACGCTTGCGCGCCGCGGCGACGTCGTAGTGGTTTCGATCAACTACCGGTTGGGCGCGTTCGGCTTCCTCGTCATCGACCATCCCGACGCCACGCCCAACTGTGGCTTGCTCGATCAAGTCGCCGCACTCGAGTGGGTGCGCGACAACATCGCGTCGTTCGGCGGCGATCCGTCACGCGTCACCATCTTCGGCATATCGGCAGGCGGCGGCAGCGCGCTCTCGCTGATGTCGATGCCTCGCGCCGAAGGGCTGTTCCATCGCGCCATCGTGCAAAGCGGCGCAACGGACCTGACGCCGACGCGCGAGACCGCGCTCAGCGTGACCGAGACGTTCGCTGACATCGCCGGAGTCGGCTCTCGCGACCTGCTCGCGTTCCAGGCGCTGCCCACCGACGCGATCTTGAAAGCGCAAGCCGAGGCCGCAGTCGAGCTCAGTGGCACGAGGGGCATGATGCCGTTTCATCCGGTCATCGACGGCTTCGTCATGACCCATTCGTGGTTGGACGCGCGCCTCGCCGGGATGCACGCCGATGTCAGCCTCATCATCGGCACCACTCACGACGAGATGGGCCTGTTCCGATCGCTCGATCCGCAACTGCGCACCATGGACGACGAGCTCCTCCGCAAGCGACTCGCCGGCAACCCCGATCACGAATCGTTGATCGCCAGCTACCGCAGCGTCTATCCCGACGCGTCGGCGTCGACGTTGTGGACCGCGATCACCAGCGATCAGGCAATGTGGCTACCCGCGCTGCGCATCGCCGAGGCACATCAAGCACACCAACCCGCCACCTACATGTACCGCTTCGACTGGCCGGCAGCCGACGACGACATGGGCTCGCCCCATGGCATCGATATCCCCTTCCCGTTCGACACGATCGACGTCGAGGGATGGGACGAGTTCATCGACGGCCCCGAGCGCGCGCACCTGTTGGCCAAGGCCATGCAGCACGCGTGGGCTGCCTTCGCGTACTCCGGTGACCCGACCTCGCCCAACCTGCCCACGTGGGACCGTTTCGACCCCCACGGGCGAGCCACGATGATCCTGGGCCCGCGTTCGCATCTCGTCCACGATCCGCGCGGGCCGATACGGGAGAGCTGGATGGCAGGCGCCACCGTATGACCGTCGTCTACGCTCGCCCCGTACGACCGGGGGCAGCGGATGCACGTCGATCTCTCTACTGAACAAAAGGCGCTCCAGCAGGAGTTGCGCACCTACTTCACCAACCTCATGACACCTGAAGTCAAGGTGAAGATCCGCTCGTCGGAAGAAGCCGAGAACAAGGAGTACAAAGCGCTCATCCGCCAGGTCGGAGCCGATGGCTGGTTGGGCACCGGCTGGCCGAAGGAGTACGGCGGCAAGGGCTTCACACCGATCGAGAACTACATCTTCTTGAACGAGGCGCAGTCGGCGGGCTGTCCGATCCCTTTCCTCACGTTGAACACGGTCGGGCCGACGATCCGCCAGTTCGGCACACCCGACCAAAAGGATTTCTTCCTGCCGAAGATCCTCAAGGGGGACCTGCATTTCTCGATCGGCTACAGCGAGCCCGAGGCGGGCACCGACCTCGCTGCGCTCAAGACACGTGCGGTGCGCGACGGCGAAGAGTGGGTCATCAACGGACAGAAGCTGTTCACGAGCCTCGCCTACAACGCCGACTACGTGTGGCTCGCCGCCCGCACAGATCCCGACGCTCCCGCGCACAAGGGCATCACGATCTTCGCCGTGCCCACGACCGATCCGGGCTTCAAGATCCAGCCGTACATCACGATGGGTGCCGCTCACACGACCGCCACCTTCTACGACAACGTGCGTGTGCCACTCAACGCGGTGATGGGCGAAGTCAACGGCGGATGGAACCTCATCACCAACCAACTCAACCACGAACGCGTGTCGTTGCTCTCGTCGGGCGGCATGATCAATCTCGTCGATCAAGCGATCAAGTGGGCAAAGAGCGAACACCTCGCCGACGGTCGCCGTGTGATCGACCAAGAGTGGGTGCAGATCAAGTTGGCCGAGTGCAAGGCGCGAGTGCGTTTCCTCGATCTCTTCAACTGGAAGGTGGCGTACAACCTCACCTACAAGAAAGCCTTGAACCCAGCCGAAGCATCGGCGATCAAGGTCTTCGGCTCTGAGTCGTTCCGCCTCATCTACAAGCTGCTCACCGAAGTGTTCGGCGCGACAGGTCACCTGCGCCCCGGCTCACCCGGCGCCATCCTCGCCGGACGCGTCGAAGAGAGCTACCGCAGTTGCTGGGTGCTGACCTTTGGTGGCGGCACCAACGAGATCCAGCGCGACATCATCGGCATGGCCGGCCTCGGTCTGCCCCGCGAACGACGCCGTAAAGACTAGAGGGCAGCCAATTCATGGACTTCAATCTCGACGAGACACAACAAGAGATCGCTGATCTGGCGCTGCGCATCCTCGAAGACCGTGTCGACCACAACCGGCTCAAAGAAATCGAAGCCGGCCCTGATTGGTTCGATCGCGAAACCTATGCCGAACTCGCCAAGGCCGGTCTCGTCGGCATCGCGCTACGCGAAGACGTTGGCGGTGGCGCGATGACGCTCATCGAGGCCGGGCTGGTCATCGAGCAACAAGGTCGCACCGTCGCGCCGATGCCACTGTTGCCCACCATCGTCGCCGCCCTCGCCATCGATGAATTCGCCACCACCGCGCAGCGCACCCGCTATCTGCCCGGGGTCTGCGACGGCACGATCGTCTTGTCGATTGCCCTGCAGGAGTACCTCGACGACAACCCGCTCGCGCCGACCGCCACCGCCAAGAAGTCAGGCACGAGGTGGACCATCACCGGGCAAAAGGTGATGGTCGAGGGTGTCGAGCAGGCAGAGCGAATCCTCGTTGCCGCAAAGGCCGGGCGCGGTGTCGGCGTCTTCCTCATCGACCCCGCCTCGTCGGGTGTGTCGTTGGTGCGCGGCGTCACGTGCCGCAAAGAGCCGGTCCACGAACTGCATCTCGACGGTGTCGTCGCGACCGACATCGTCGGGTCATCGACCAGCGGAGCCGAGATCCTGTCGTTCGTCTACCAACGTGCGCTGGCGTTTCTGTGTGCAACTCAGGCCGGTGTCACCGATCGCCAGTTGCGACTGACCGCCAAGTACGCCACCGAGCGGCACCAGTTCGGCAAGCCCATCGCCACGTTCCAAGCGGTGACCCAGCGGTTGGCCAACTGTTACATCGACGTCGAAGCAGTCCGACTCACCACGTACTCCGCGCTGTGGCGACTTGCCAACGGGTTCGACGCCACCGAAGACCTGCGCATTGCCAAGTGGTTCGCCTCCGACCAAGCGCATCTCGTCGCCCACGCCTGTCAACACATCCATGGCGGGGCCGGGGTCGACATCGAGAATCCCCTCCACCGCTACACCTTGTGGAACAAACATCTCGAAGGCTCCCTGGGGGCGGGTACCGCCTCGCTGCGATCGTTGGGGCAACTGCTCGCGGGCTGATGGCCCGACTTGATGCCGATGTGGGAACCAACTTGACCGTGCAGCACTTCGATCTCGTCATCATCGGCGCCGGTTCGGGCAATACTCTGCTCACTCCGTTCTTCGACGACTGGAAAGTCGCCATCATCGAGCGAGACCTGTTCGGTGGCACGTGCACGAATCGTGGTTGCATCCCGTCGAAGATGTTCGTCCATGCCGCCGACGTCGCCGACATCGCGCGCAACGGTCCCCGGCTCGGCGTTTCCACGCGTTTCGACGGCGCCGACTGGCGATCCATACGTGATCGCATCTTCGGCCGCATCGATCCGATCGCCATCGCCGGCGAAAGATATCGGCTGAGCCAGCCGAACGTCACCGTCTTCAAGGCCACGACCAGGTTCGTCGGGCACAAGCGGTTGGCCGTCGGCGACGAGATCATCACCGGCGACCACATCGTCATCGCCGCCGGCTCGCGGGCGCGCATGCCGATAGCGGACGGGTTCGACAGTGTGCGCTTTCACACGTCCGACACGATCATGCGTCTCGACGAGGTGCCTGAACGCCTCATCGTCATGGGCGGAGGGTTCATCGCGAGTGAGATGTCACACGTCTTCGGTTCCCTCGGCAGTCGCGTGACGATCGTGCATCGCTCACCTGTGCTCTTGCGCAACGAGGACGACGCGATCGCCATGCGATTCACCGAGATCTACCGCCGCCGCTTCGAAGTCTTGACTTCAACGCAAGTCCTCTCCGTGTGCGAGTCCGAGGGCGAAACCGAGCTCGAGGTCTCGGTCGATGGCGACCATCGCACGGTGCGCGGTGACTGTCTTTTGGTCGCGGTCGGCCGCATCCCGAACACCGACGAGTTGGCGGTGGCGGCGACCGGCGTCGCGGTCGACGGCTCAGGCTTCGTCGAGACAGATGCCCACCTGCGCACCACGGTCGATGGCATTTGGGCCCTCGGCGATATCACCAACCCGGCGATGCTCAAGCACACCGCCAATGCCGAAGCCAAAGTCATCGCGCACAACATCGAGCATCCCGACGCGATGAAAGAGATGGACCGGCGCTTCGTGCCCCACGCTGTCTTCGGCAACCCTCAAGTCGCCAGCCTGGGCGCGTCCGAGCAAGCGTTACGGGACCGTGGCATCCCCTATCTCGCCTCGCGGCGCAACTACTCCGAAACGGCCTATGGGTGGGCGATGGAAGACATCGAGAGCTTCTGCAAGGTTCTCGCGCACCGAGAAACTCGGCAGCTACTCGGCGCGCACATCATCGGCCCACAAGCCTCGACGCTGCTGCAACAACTCGTGCAAGGCATGCGCTTCGGCCAGACAGTCGACGAGATGGCCACCGAACAGCTGTATGCGCATCCTGCGTTGAACGAGGTTGTCGAGCAGGCTCTGCTCGGCTTGTGTGAAAGGTAGCAACCATGCGCGACCTCGAAGGTAAGACCGCGGTCATCACCGGCGCCGCCAGCGGCATGGGACGCGCCTTCGCTGATCGTTTGGCGCGCGCCGGCATGCGCGTCGTGCTCGCCGACATCGAACCGGCGCCTCTGCAAGCCGCCGTCGCCGAACTCGAAACGCAAGGAGCTACCGCGATCGGTGTCGTTATCGACGTTTCGAGCGAGCACGATATGGCCGCGTTGCGCACGCGCTCGCTCGAGCACTTCGGCGCGGTCGACGTCGTGTGCCTCAACGCCGGCGTCGCCGGCGGCACCGGACCGATGGAGACACTCACCGTCGGTGATTGGCAATGGACGTTGGGGGTGAACCTCTGGGGAATCATTCACGGCATTCACACCTTCGTGCCCGATCTCAAGCGCAACGACTCCGGGCACGTCGTGATCACCGCGTCGATTGTCGGATTGACATCGTTCCCCAACATGGGGCCCTACAACGTCACCAAACACAGCGCCGTCGCGATCGCCGAGACACTCTTTTCGGAGCTGCGCGATCAGGGGTCGTCAGTGGGTGTGAGTTGTCTGTGCCCGGGCGTGGTGCACACCAACATCATCACCTCCGAACGCAACCGTCCCGAGGCGTTACGGCGCACGCTCCTCGAGCCCGAACGAACCAACGAGGACATCGATCGGGGGCGAGCGTCCTACGAGATCTTCCTGAACGCCAAACCCCCACACGAGGTCGCCGAACTGGTCCACGACGCCATCGTCGAGCGCCGTTTCTGGATCCTCACCGACGAGGTCTTCACCCCCGAGATCAACCGCCGTCTCGACGCCATCCGTGACCGCGCCGACCCCACGGCCCGCGGCACCTTGCTCGACGTCTACTACACGTAGAGGGTTGAGGGTTGAGGGTCAGGTGACGCAGTCGACCGCGCCGCCGTCGACCCTCAGATGGAGACCGTTCAAGTGCCAGCCGGCGTCGCTCACCACAAAAGCGATCACCCGGCCGATGTCCTCGGTGGTGGGCACACGCCCCGTCGGGTTCGGCATCGACTCGATCATGAGCCTCTGCAGCGACGCCCAGTCGGTGGGTTCGCCTCTGCGCTCTGCCCGCTCGCGGTACATGGCGACGACCTCCGCGGTCGCAATGATGCCCGGGCTGACCGTATTCACGGTGACCCCGGTGCCCGAAAGCTCCTTCATCAAGCTCACCGTCGTGCCCGGTAGCGCAGTCTTCGCCGAGTAATAGGCGGGCAGATTCGCGCGGGGCCGAGTTGCACCGATCGTCGAAAGGAAGACGACTCGGCCCCACCCCCGCTCGCGCATGCCGGGTACGAATCGCTGCACCATGCGAAATGCCGACACGACGTTCTTGTCGAATTGTTCGTGCCAGCTCTGCGCCGTGTCGTCGAACCACCCTGCGCCTTCGGCAACGCCATAGTTGTTGATCAACACGTCGACGTCGAGGCCCAGCGAACGCACCGCTTCGGCCACGGCGTCGGCACCGTCGTCGGTACAGATGTCACCGACGACGGGTTCGGCGCGACCGCCACGCGACCGGATGTCGGTGACGACTTGCTCGGTAGGCGCGGCGACGAAGCCGTGCACCAGCACCGTCGCCCCTTCCGCGGCCAAGACCCGCGCCGTCCCCGCGCCCGTTCCCCGGCTCGCGCCGGTGATCAGTACCACTCGCTCGCTCAAACCCAGATCCACCGCGCCCCCAAAAAGTTCGATGATCGACCTCGTGCGGCCCTATGCTCGCCGCATCGGCTCGTCGCCCGCCAGCTTGCGGGTGCTCGTCTTCGCCGGCACCACATGACCAGCACCTTCGGCACGATCTTTCGCATCTCCACATTCGGCGAGTCTCATGGTGGTGGCGTGGGTGTCGTCGTCGACGGCTGCCCGCCCCGACTGCCGCTCACCGTCGTCGAGATCCAACACGATCTCGATCGTCGCCGTCCGGGCCAGAGCCGCCTCGTCACCCAACGCGACGAAGCCGACCGCGTCGAGATCTTGTCGGGGGTATTCGAAGGCGTCACGCTGGGCACGGCCATCGCCATGCTCGTGCGCAACACCGACGCTCGATCGGGCGCCTACGAGGACATGCGCGACGTGTACCGGCCTTCGCATGCCGACTACACCTACGATGCCAAATACGGTGTCCGCAACTGGCAAGGCGGTGGTCGCGCCAGCGCGCGCGAGACCATCGGCCGGGTGGCCGCGGGCGCCATCGCCCGCAAGCTCCTCGCCACGACATCGGGTATCGACGTGCTCGCCTGGGTCAGCCAGGTGCACGACATCGACGCCGTCGTCGACCCGGCGACGGTCTCCCTCGACGAGGTCGAAGCCAGCCCCACCCGCTGCCCCTCGCCTGCGCATGCCGAGCGCATGGTCGAAGCGATCGAGCGGGCCCGCAGAGACGGCGACTCGCTCGGCGGCGTCGTCGAGTGCGTCATCCGCAACGTGCCACCCGGGCTCGGTGACCCAGTGTTCGACAAGATCGACGCCGACCTGGCCAAGGCGATGATCTCGCTGCCCGCGGCAAAGGGCTTCGAGATCGGCAGCGGCTTCGCCGGCACGCGGCTCACCGGCCGGGCGCACAACGACGCGTTCGAAACGGGCACCGACGGCCGCCCGCACACGATCACCAACCGGTCCGGTGGCGTACAGGGCGGCATCACCAACGGCGAACCGATCGTCGTGCGCGTCGCGTTCAAGCCGACTGCCACGATCGCTTCCGCGCAAGAGACGGTCAACCAAGCGGGCGATTCGGTCACACTCGAAGCCAAGGGCCGCCACGACCCATGCGTGCTACCACGTGCAGTGCCCATGGTCGAGGCCATGGCTTGTCTCGTGCTCGCCGATCATTGGCTGCGCCAGCGCGCCGTCGACGTGTTGCATTAGTTCGGCAGTTCGTTACCGTCACCCGCGGACGACATCGCCTACTTGCGCTTGACAATGTGGTATTGCTCGGATTCCGTCGGGCTCTCGCGGTCGCCCCAAGCGAAGATCGTCGTCTTTTCGAGTCGGTGTTCGCCGACGAGCGAGGTCAACGCTTCGATGATCTCGGCTTCGTTGTTCGCGGGAGCAAGGTGCCTGTTGATGTTGTCGACAGTCACCGGCACTGCTCGGTCGACCAGTTCTTGAACCACATCGAGGTAGAAGTTGATCGTTTCTCTGTCCACGAATTTCTCCCACGAGCCCGCTGCCTGTCTTTAGTGATCGTTTTGTAGTGATCGCTCCGGGAGTGTTCCACGTTTCACGGTATTGGAAGAGACGCGCATCCTGTACCCGGCGTAGTCCGGACCGGACGATTTGAACGGAAGGTTTGAATGGTCGACGAGACGGTTATCGAACAACGAACGGAAGGGGCCCTACCGCGCAGGTATAGGGCTTCTTCCGTCAGATCACAGTGTCGGCGTACCGCCGACTAGGAGGCAAATCATGTTGGGATTCATCGTCGTCATGCTCATCATCGGCGCTATCGCCGGTTTTGTCGCGCGCTTACTGGTGCCGGGGCGTGACCCAATGGGTATCGGCGCGACGATCTTGCTCGGAATCGTCGGTTCCTTCGTCGGCGGTTTCCTCGGATGGGCGATCTTCGGGAAGGATCTCGACGAGGGCGCTCTGCAGCCGTCGGGCATCATCGGTTCGATCGTCGGCGCGGTCATCGCACTGCTCGTCTACAACGCCGTGACGCGCAAGTCGGGACGTAGGCATCGACTTCACGTTTAAAGCAATACACAACTAAAGCAATACCCAACAACAACGCATACCAGAAAGGGATCCACTCGACTGTCGAGTGGATCCCTTTCACATTCTCCGTCCAGGTCGCCTCATGCGCTGCGCAAGACGTTCGGCGCGGTCGTGATTAGCCTGAGATGCGAACTGCCCAGCCGAACGGAGCGTCAGTGCCGAAACCATTGTTCTCGTTGTTCATCCCGCAGATGCGCATGCCTTTTGCGACGATCCTCGAGCGCGTACGCGCGGCCGAAGCCAACGGATTCGAGGGCATCTCGTTGATGGATCATCTGGCACCACCGGCGCTGCCGGCGAGCGACATGTACGACTGCTTCGTCACCGCAGCCGCGGTGGCGGCAGCGACGACGTCCGTCAGCATCACCCCGCTGGTGACGTGCGCTTCGTTCCGTCACCCGGCAGTACTGGCCAAGATGGCGGTGTCGCTCGATCACCTCAGCGACGGACGCTTCGAGCTGGGCATCGGTTGGGGCTCGGTGCCGGCCGAGCTCGGCGTATACGGCGTCCACGACGAGCCGCCGGCGGTGCGATCGGCGCGGTTGGGCGAACAGCTCGCGATAATCGAACAGCTCTTCACCGGCGAGCCGTTCGATCACGAGGGGCACTTCTACCAAATGAAGGATGCACAACAGCGTCCGCGTCCGCTCGACGGCAGTATCCCCATCCTCATCGGCGGTGCCGGGCCCAAGCTCACCATGCCGCTCGTTGCGCGTTACGCGGACTGGTGGAACGTGCCCTCGACGGATGTGCACCGGGTCGACGAGATGCGTTCGCTCGCCGGCGACGCGCGCGTGTCGACACAACACGTGATCGGCCTGGCCGCCTCGAGCGCGACGTTGGCCGATGTAGAAGCGCTCACGCGCAAGCGATTCGGCAACTGGGGCGGAGTGATCATCGGTACACCGGACCAGGTGGCCGACCAACTCATCGCGGTTGCGCGCAGTGGAGTCGAGCGATTCTTCCTGCCGTTCAGCGATTTCGCGCCGCCCGAGACGCTCGCGCTGTTCAGCCGCGAAGTCATGCCGGCGGTCCGATCCGCACTCGACGATTAACGCACCCGCACACTGAGGTCGTCGGGCTCGCCACGGCGAAGACTGTCGAGGAACCCGTCGATGGGTGCCGGAGGAGCGACGTCGGCGTCGAGGTCGACGGCTCGATCCCAGAATTCGCTCCACGACGGCCAGAACTGCTCCCATCCGCCGTCGTAAGGCTCGCGGCCGGGCCAGCGCATCTTGCGTCTCCCTATCGGCGGCTGGTTGAGGTCGGTCGCGTACCAGTAGAGCGGCACGCGCCGGCGAAAGTACCAACGGCCATCGATGCGCTCGTATCGATCCCAGTACATCATCGTCATGATCACCCACTCGCGCCCGGTCTCGTGCTCGTTGCGCGAATAGACGATGCCCCGAGCGTGGTCGGGATCGTCGAACTCGATGATGTGATTGCCCGTCACGTGTGCGGTGCCGTCGAATTGATCACGCAATGTCGCATCGAACCAACGCCGCAGCTCTTTGCGACCCTTCAGGCCCCTGCCCACACGGACATCTTCGGGGAACAGGCCCACCATCGCATCGAGGGCCCGCATATCGAGGGCAAGGCAGTACTTGGCGACCAACTGGCGGATCTCGTCGAGTGACGTCAGGCGATCTAGTGTCGCGGCAAGGGTCTCGCCAGTCGCATTCTTTTTGGCATCGGTCATGGCGCGAAACGTAGCCGCTTGATGGAGTCGAACATGGACCAACTGCGCTTCGACGGACAAGTCGCCATCGTGACCGGAGCCGGCGGTGGTTTGGGCGCCGCTCACGCCAAGCTGCTGGCCGCGCGCGGCGCACGCGTCGTCGTCAACGACTATGGCGGCAACACGCATGGCACGGGGTCGAGCATCGAGCCCGCCGACGCCGTCGTTGCCGACATCCGGGCAAGTGGGGGCGAAGCAGTTGCGTCCTATGACTCGGTCATCAGCGCGGCGGCGGGCATCGCGATCGTGCGCACCGCGCTCGATGCGTACGGGCGCGTCGACATCGTCGTCGCGAACGCCGGGATCTCCGGTGGCGGGCGCTTCGGCGAGATCCCGTCCGAGTCGGTCGAGCGCATGGTCGACACCCACCTCATGGGCGCGTTCAACGTGGTGCAACCGGCGTGGCCGCACATGACGGCGCAGCGCTACGGACGCGTGGTACTCACTTCGTCGGGGTCGGTATTCGGTACCGCATCGGCACCCTATGTTTCAGCCAAGGCGGGCGTGTTCGGCCTGGCCCGTTCGCTCTCGTCGGAGGGCCGCGAGCAGGGCATCAAGGTCAACGCCATCATGCCCGTTGCGTACAGCCGCATGACCGCTCAGATACCCGACGACGACTTCCGCACGTGGATCGAACGCAACTTCCCTCCGCACAAAGTGTCGCCACTCGTCGCACTCCTCGCCCACGACGCTGCGCCGTGCACCGGCGAGACATTCAGCGTCGGTGGCGGTCGCGTCGCCCGCGTCGTGCTCGGCGTCGGGCCGGGTTGGCATACGCCCGAACCCACGCCCGAAGCTTTTCTCGAGCACTTCGACGACGTCATGGCCATCGAGCCACTCGTGCTCCCCCGCACCGGCGAACACGAAGTCACCTACTACGGGCCGGCTATCGGCGCCCTTGGTTCCACGACCTTGGGCCAGTGACCTAGGGGACGACACTCCACCCGAGTTGCTTGGCCACAGCCAGCTTGGGGTGCTCGTTCGGAATCCAGACCTTACTGATGCTGCCCGACCCCGCTTTGAAACACGTGTAGTCGGGGTGCTCGACGAGCGGATCCGCCCTCAGGTCCTCGACTTGGATGATCGGCCGATGCTTCGTGATCGTTTCTCGAGCGCCGGCCAGCACCTGTCCCTCCGAGCCCTCGGCGCAGATCTTCAGGAAGTCGAGCCGATCCAGGTCTTCCCACGCGAACAACTCGTCGAGCGTCAATGTGAGCGTCGAAAAAGCCTCGGCCTCATCGTCGTTCTTCGTCAGCGCGAACATGACCGGCATGCGATTGTTCATCCACATCAAGTCCGACGACTTGCGGTCGCCGACGCAGAAATTGCGTAATCGCACATTGTGGAACCCGTTCGCCCGAACGCTGCGATGCAATATCGACAGGACCTCGGGATTCGGCTCGATGGCGATGACCACACCGTCCGCGTCATAGTGTTTGGCAACCTTGATCGAGTGCTTGCCTGTGTTGGCGCCGACTTCGATGAACACGCCGGTGTCGTCCAAGAACTGATCGAGATGCTGGAACTCCGGCTCATACCGGTCGCCATAGACGTACACCGCGCGTCCGCCGAAACCGGCACGGTTCATGCCATAGACGACGGCTCCGTTTGCCAGCTTCGCCTTGAGCATCCCGTTGCGCGGGGTCAAAGCGACGCGAAGCTGCCTGACCAAGACCTTGGGATCAGGCTTGGGAAATGTGCGATCGCTCCGCAATCGCAGCAGCAAACGAACTCTGTCGGGGAACCGCCGGCCGCCTGATGCACTGTCCATTTGCTCGGTAACTCCTAAGGTCCGCGGCGCCAGCGTGGTTTCCGAAGCGAGCGCAGCCTCAAACTATCGTCACCTGTGCATGCTGTCGTGAGCGCTTTCGTCGATTTACCCGCCCGCGGCGAAGTGCTGATAGTCGTACGAGCCGGGCCAGTAGCCGCCCCATCCCCATCCGATCGAGGCGAACGCCCGCACGACGACATCACCCGCATAGATCGCCCCTTTCCAGGCTTTGCTGCGGTCTGCGTACTGCGCGCCTTCGGGCGGATCGACCTTGCCGGAACGTACCCACGGGTTGATGAGCGGATTCACATCGATCGCAGTGCCCAACGCGTGCTGCGACAACACGCCCGGACGGCCGGCGACCTCGCGACAGTTGAAGGCACTGGTGTTGTTGGCCACCATCGAACGGTCGTCGTTGCCCTCGTAGACGTCGACCAGTTCCATGCGCTCGATCGGGAAGCGAACCGCGAAGAGCTGCTCGAACACGGACACGATTGCGTCCGCGTGACGCGCATTTACGACGAGCTCGCCTTGGTGGACGCGGTCGTCGAAGCCCCAGAAGGCGAGCGTCAACAGCCGCAGATCACGCGGCGACAGCGGACAACCGGGCCGCCAGGAGTAGCGCAACCGGCCGGGATCGATTTCACCGATCGAGGACGTGAACTTCGCCACTGTCGTGGTTGGTGCCATCGTGGTCGTGGGCGCCGTGCTCGTCGCCGGCACCGTGGTCGTCGGGGCCGGCGGGTCGCGCGTCGTCGCGGGAGCCGAGTCGATCGCTGCCGCGGCGGCCTCATGGAACGACTCTCCCGCGGTTGACGGCGCATCGTCGGCGCCACACGCCAACGCCGCACACAAGATCACAGGGACGAGGCGACGCACGCCTCAAGTGTGCCGGGCCGCGGCCGCTACGCCGCGGTTTGGTGGAGCAGATAGGCCTCTAGCTCTAGCTCCTGGGCCCTGCGGCGGTAGGCCGACGCCAGCGGGGTCGGCAGGCGATCGGCCTGGGCGAGCAGGCTTCGGGCACGAGACTGACACATCCGCTCGGCTGCCGAGGCCGCTGCGAGATCTTTGACGATCGTGGTCGAGTTCATGGCGTTGGGCCTCCTGTGACGGGGTCGTACCCGCGCCCTCGGAGGGTGAAACAACCGGGCCGGCGCATCTCATCCCGCCAGCGGGGAGAACGTCGAGAGCGCGCGTCCGGCCACGCTCAGCGACGGTAGAACGGCGGATCGACGACGGTCGCCGGGATCAGCGTGCCCCGCACATCGATCGTGAGTGCTTCGCCGACCGCGACGTCGGGGAGGAGGAACGCGAGCGCAATTCCTTGCTCGAGCATCGGCGAGAAGTTGCCGCTCGTGATGACACCGACCTCCTCGTCCTCACGGCGCACCGATTGACCGCTGCGAGGGGGGCGCCGGCCGTCGAGGAGTAGTCCCCGTAGCACGCGTGCGACCCCGCCGGTTCGCTGCCGCTCGAGCGCGTCGCGCCCCCGAAACGGCCCTTTGGTCCAGCTGACGACCCAACCCAGATTCGCCTCGAGGGTGGTGATGCCGTCACCGAGCTCGTGGCCGTGCAAGGGCAGGCCGGCCTCGAGGCGCAGCGTGTCGCGCGCGCCCAGACCGGCGGGCAGCACCCCGGCCGCGAGCACGGCATCCCAGAACGCGCCGGCGATCGATACCGGTACCGCGCATTCGACGCCGTCCTCGCCCGTGTAGCCCGTACCCGCGACCGTGACCGCGACGTCGTGCCAGCGCACCGTGCCGACTCGGAATCGGCCGATCTCTGCCGCGGCGGCGCTCACTCGCCGCAATTTCTCTCGCGCGCGCGGCCCTTGGATGGCGACGATGGCACGCGAGCCGGTGACATCGTCGATCTCGACGCCGTCCGCGTGCACTTCGGCGAGCGCGCCGGTGACTCGATCGGTATTCGACGCGTTGGGCATGACGTCGAAGGTCGATTCGTCGATCCACCACACGATGATGTCGTCGATCACCGACGCGTTCCGCGCGTCGAGCAAGTGGGTGTATTGCGCGCGTCCCGGGGCGATCTTGCCCAAGTCGTTCGTGAATGTTGCCTGCAACATGTCGAACGCACCCACGCCGCGAACACGCACGGTGCCCAGGTGGCTGACGTCGAAGACCACCGCATCGCTGCGGCATGCACGATGCTCGGCCAACGTGCCGGTTTCGTACTGCAACGGCATGTCCCATCCGCCGAACGGGACCAATTTCGCGCCGAGCGCCCGATGGTGCGCGTCGAGTGGCGAATGTTTCAGCATCGAGCGATGGTAGCCACCGCTGCGAGGTGGTGACGAAGTTCGGCGCGCTAGTTCGCGCGCGCGGCCGTGGGGGCGGTGGTCGTCGCGGGATAGAGATCGATGATGGCGGCATCGACCTCATCTTTGACCGTGCCCAGCGGCAAGATGTTGAGCACACCCTGGCCGCGTTTCAACAAGTCGATGAGCTCTTCACCGGTGTGCACCAGGACCGAGCGGTTGCCGCTGATGACGAGGTTGACCGTGGTGACATCCTCGCCGAGGTGATCGCGCAGGTAGCCGAAGGCGTCGCGCACCGACTCGAGTTTGATGCCGGCATCGAGCAGGTTCTTGATGGCCTTGAGCTCGAGAAGATCCCGATAGGAATAGCTGCGACGAGAACCACTGCCCTGCGCATCGGCCAACGACGGTCGCACGAGATCGGTGCGCGCCCAATAGTCGAGTTGGCGGTACGTGATTCCGACGATCGCGGCGGCCGCTTTGCCGCTGTAGCCAGTGGTGTCGTCGCTGCCGTTAGTCGCCATGGAGTGGCCTCCGCGTAGGGACGTATCACACGAGGGGAATTACGTCGATGTAGGCAGGTTAGGACAGCTCGTCCCGCGACGTCAACATAGCGTGGCCACCTTCGCGCGCTACGCGGTCCGTCGGCCAGCAATCAGACCCCAGAAGTCAGACGAAGTCTTCGGGGTTGACCTGTTCGATGAACTCGCGGAACTGCTCGACCATCTGGTCCTGGTTGTCGTCGTCGCCGTCGTCGAGGATCACGCCCGCCTCGTCGAGGACCTGCTCAGCGGCAAAGATCGGGGCGGCCACCCGCACGGCCAGCGCGATCGCGTCGGACGGGCGACTCGACACCACCACGACGCTCTTGTCCTTGCCCGAGCTGGCCAGGTGCAACTCGGCGTAGAACGTTTTGTCCTGGAGCTCGGTCACGACGACGCGCTCGAGGCTGACCCCGAGTTCGTCGAGCACGTTGCGGAAGAGGTCATGGGTCATCGGACGGGGTGTTTCGTGATGTTGCATGGCTAACGCAATCGCGGTTGCTTCGCTCGCGCCGATGTAGATCGGGAGGATGCGGCCGGTGCCCGGCTCTCTCAGCAAAACGACCGGCACGTTGTGGGGTGGCTCCACCCGCACATCGAGCAGCTCCATCTCGATCATGGATCTGACACTACCCCAGCGACGTCGGAGAGCGTCAGGGGATCTGGGCAGGCCGATCAGTGAAACGAGCGGCTGGCCCGTGCGAGCAGCACATCGCGCAGCTCGTCGCCCAGTTGGATGAGCTCGTGCAAGGTGACCTCGACTTGGTGCGCCCGCTGCGGGTCGCGATCGCGCATGAGAGGCACCAGTACCTGTTCGAACACACTCATCTCGCGTTCGACGGACATCTTGTACATACGCAGATGTCGGGCATCGATGCCGAAGCTCGCGAACGCGGCCGCGACTCGAGTCACCTGGACGGCGTCGCCGTCGAAAAACATGTCGTTGCCGACGAGGCTGCCGGTGATCAGCCCGTAGCGCTCCAACTCGACGACGAAGGCCTCGGGGAGATCGAGGCTGCGGGCGAGTTCGGCGGCGACCATCGGCGCGTGTTTCTCGGCGAGGTCGCGGTCGGCGCGCTTGCGCGCCGGCTTGGGACGCGACGCACGTGCCCGATCGGGCTTGGACGACGCGCGTGCCGCCGCGGTACCCGTGGCCTTGGCGCCATCATCGGTGCTCGACCCCGCGGCAGTGCGATCGGCGAACAGCGTTGGTTCGGGGAGCACGACGCGGGGCGAGTTCGACGTCGTCGACTCGAGATCGGTGGCGACATCGTCGTCCGACATCTCTTGTAGGCGTTCCTTGATCACTTTGAGCGGCAGGAAGTTTTCGCGCTGCTGGCGGAGTACCCAACGCAGGCGGGCAACGTCATGGAGATAGAAGCGCCGGTAGCCCGAAGGTGTCCGTTCGGGATCGATGAGACCTTGCGCCTCGAGGAAGCGGATCTTGGAGATCGTGACGTCGGCGAATTCCTCTTTGAGGAGCGCGAGGACCTCACCGATCGACCGATGGCCGCGTTCCGTCACTGTTTCGGGGACCGACAGCAGTCGCGGGGTCTCGGCGTTCACAACGTGGGGCTCATCAACCGGTCGCCTGGCGGCGCGTTCCATGGAAGAACGCTAGCTTGAACATGCCGATCTGCAGTTCATCGCCATCGTGCAATTCGACATCGTCGATCTGCTTGCGGTTCACGTACGTGCCATTGAGCGAACCGGTGTCGCGCACGAAGTATTTGGGGCCGCGGCGATAGATCTCTGCGTGCCGGCGTGACACGGTGACGTCGTCGAGGAAGATGTCGCTGCGCGTATCGCGCCCCGCAGTGATCACCGAGCCGTCGAGCGCATAACGGGAGCCCCCCTTGGGGCCCCTCGTGATGATGAGGAGGCCGGTCTCGGGCGGGAACTGTGCCCGATCGACGGCGACCTCGACGGCAGCGGCGTTGATGATGTCGAGGCTCAGCGTCGCCGTGTCGGCGTCCTCGGCAGTGAGAGCCGCCCCACATTCGGAGCAGGCGCGCGCAAGCGCGTCATTGGCCGTCCCACACGCTCCACAGACGGCACTCACGCTCGCTCCTCAGGACTCGATCAACGCAGAGTATGCGCTCGCGTCGAGCAGAAGATCGAACTGAACTGGATCGTCGGGTTCGATGAGACAGATCCAGCCTTCACCATAGGGGTCTTCGTTGAGCTTCTCGGGCGAATCCGTCAACATGTCGTTGACCTCCACGACGATGCCCGAAATGGGCGCGTAGAGGTCCGACACCGACTTGGTGGATTCGACTTCGCCGAAGGTGTCGCCTGACGCCAGCACGGTGCCGGTCGCGGGTAACTCGACGAACACCACATCGCCCAAGGCATCTTGGGCGTAGTCGGTGATGCCCACCCGAATCCGGCCCCCGGACTCGAGCCGAGCCCACTCGTGGTCCTTCGAATAGCGCAGCTCCGCCGGGACGTTCATGAACCAAACGCTACAAGATCAAACTGCTCCGTGGGACCGGGCCGTTTGATCCCGGCGGCTGTCGAGCGCCGCCCGGGCCAACGGCGCGTATCCCGCGGCGGCGTAGTAACTGAGCAGCAGGCTCGGCACCCCGATGAGCCACGCCGCGACGCGGCCCGGACCATGGAAGAAGATGTCGCTCTCACCGGCGAGGAACAAGGGGTACGCCATCAGCAAGCCGAGCGTGGCGCACTTGCCGACGTAGGTGACGTCGATGCGTCGGGCACCCGCCGCGGCCAGCGCCAGTGCGACGATCGCGACGAAACCTTCACGCACCAGCGTGGCGATGGCGAACCATTTGGGCACGGAGCCGTCGATCAGAAGCGCCACCGCGCCGACGAGGAACACGAGGCGATCCGCGGTCGGATCGAGCACCTTGCCGAAGGTCGACACTTGATGGAGCCGGCGGGCGAGGTAGCCGTCGAGCCAGTCGGTGGCACCGATCGCGGCCAGCAGCCACGCCGCGGAACTGCGGTCGTTCCGGCCGAAGAGGAGGTACAGGAACAGCGGCAGACAAGCCAGGCGTGCCAACGTGACCGCGTTCGGGATGGTGAAAATCCCGAGTCCGGGTCTCTCGACGGTAGAGGCGTGCTCTGGACTCACGGTCCGAAGCCTACGATGCGTGGGTGGCTTCGATCTTCACCCGCATCATCGACGGCGAGATACCGGGACGTTTCGTCTGGCGCGACGAGACCGTCGTGGCCTGGATCGACATCCGCCCTCTGACCGTGGGCCACACCCTCGTGGTGCCGATCGTCGAGGTCGATCGTTGGACCGATCTCCCGGTCGAGGTCGCGATGCACGCGATGGGCGTCGCCCATGCCATCGCCAACGCACAGCTCACGATCTGGCCGGCCTCTCGGGCCGGCTTGATGGTGGCGGGGTTCGAAGTGCCACACGTGCACCTCCACGTCTTCCCCACCGACGGCATGCACAACTTCGACTTCCGTACCGCGAACTCCAATGCCGCGGAGGGCGAGCTCGATGCGGACATGTACAAGCTGCGGGAGGCGTTGCGTC
Organism: Acidimicrobiales bacterium; assembly: GCA_035525225.1. Taxonomy (GTDB): domain Bacteria; phylum Actinomycetota; class Acidimicrobiia; order Acidimicrobiales; family WLNW01; genus DATLFA01. Next base: position 36,791 of record DATLFA010000052.1, on the reverse strand, counting down.
AGCTCGGACACGGCGAGTACGTCCCCGACTGACGAGTACTAGAGCGCGAGCTGCCCTGGGTCGGGAGCGTCGACGTACGGCTCGATCAACTCGGCGCCCTTGTTGCGCACGTGGTTGACGGCGGTGCTGACCGGATACAGCGTGAGCAGCGACGGTGGCGCGGGGACCAGGAGTCGCGCGAGCGCATCGGTGTCTTGCATCTCGGGATCGAGCCATTGCTCCCACCGATCGGGGGGCAGTATCACGGGCATGCGGTTGTGCACGGGCGCCATCGTCTCGTTCGCGGTGGTCGTGATGATCGTGCACGTGTAGAGCGGCTCGCCGTTGCGATCGGGGCCGCGCCATGTCTCCCACAGCCCTGCGAAAGCCAACGGTTCACCGTCGACGCGGTGGATGTAGATGGGTTGCTTGCGCACACGGCCCGAGCGGCCGCCGACAGAGCGGGGTTCAGGCCCCTCGATCACCTTCCACTCGAAAAACCCATCGGCGGGGATGAGGCAGCGCTGCTTGCGGAACGCGTGCCGGTACGCGTTCTTCGTGGCGACACCCTCGGCCCGGGCGTTGATCATCTTGCTGCCGATGGCGATGTCCTTGGCCCACAACGGAACGAGACCCCATCGCAGCGGCTCGAGTCGCCGCTCGTCGCCCCGCTCGACAACGGCGTAGACCTCGTTGGTGGGCGCGACGTTGTAGCTCGGCTCGAGCACCGTTTCGGTGGGTGGTGCCGCGCCGAAATACTTCGCAATCTCGCTGGGCGGCGCCGCCGCGACATATCGTCCGCACATCGACTACCGACCCGTTACGACAACATGCAGCGACCGATGGTCGGCGTGGTCGCGCCCTTGGCGGTGACGTCGAACGAGACCACGTCGCCCGGTTTCCCGCCGAACACCGGCACCTGTTCGTCCTGGCCGGCGCGCACCTCGATGGTGCCTCTGAGCGACAGTGTCTCGTAGCCCGGCTCAATGGCGAACGACGCGACTCGCACTCCGCCGATCGCCGCCACGCCCCCCTCTTCGAGTTCGACCTGCCCCTGGGGGAACTGCACCTCGAGCATGATCGCAGTGTCGCCGATACAACGCGATATTGCCGGGCGGCCGGCGACGTTGCCGGGGCACGATGCCGCGCCCGCGTTGTAGACCGCGGTGTCGAACGGTCGCAGATTGACGGTCACCGCCGACACCTGCAGGCACGCGGCGGTCAAGAAGCCGGCGGGACCGGTGATGACGACCTGGCCGCGCCCGCCATAGCGAAAGAGCGTCGCCGACAACGCGGCCGGCGGGAAGGGCAACAAGTCATCGCCCACGTTCGGGTCGATGCGATCGACGGCGTTACCCGAGCCCTCGCGCACGGCGACCGGCCGTTCGAGCCGCGCCAGTAGATTTTCGTTGACGATCGGCGCCTCGCCGAGGAACCGGTCGGGGCTCTCGGCGGTCGGCGACGAATCGCCGAACGAGATCCTGCCGACCGGCAACTCTTCGTCATCTGGCCGAAGGAAGATCGCGGCCGCGCCCGCCAACGCGACGGTGACGACCACTGCGAGGGCGATCAACGCTCTGCGCCGCCTCGCCGCGCGCAACGAAGCGTCGACCGTCGGTGGTTCTTCGTGGCGCCGCCTGCCGAAGCCCAATGAGTCACGATCACCGGCCAGTGCGGTGCGCCACCGTTCGACCATGGCGGGTGGCATCCGCGTGTAGAGGCGCTGCATCACGGCCTCTTCACGAGGCCCGATCAACAGCAGCAAGCTGTTCGCCTCTGCATAGGTCAGCGCATCGGGATCATCGATCGACCCTCGGCCCTCGGCCAACGCGTCGAGCATGCGCCGCAACACCGTGTTGGCTTCATCTTCGGACCACTCGGGGCCGGCTTCGACTTGAAAGCCCGCAAGTGGATCGACGTACGCCGTGTCACCGGTCGGCGACCGGAAGAAGCTGTGCGAGTCGGAGAACAACCGTTGCGTGTCGCGCCGACGGGTACCGGTCGGATCCTGCCTGGGGGGTGGCGCAGTATCCATCGCCACAGAGCTTAGGTTGGCCGGAGCTGTTCCGGGGGCGAGTACTTGAGGCTTACAGGTGAATCGAGTTCGAACGGGTCGTGCAGCCCGAGTTCGTCACCTATTTCACGCAGTGCAGGGATGACTTCTTTGCCGGTGAGCTCGATGCAGCGCAGCGACGCCTCGTGCGAGATGTTGCCGTCGTTACCCCACAACATCAGGATCGATGGCCGGCATGTCTCGAGCACGACCCGCAACTCGCGGATGACTGTCTCAGGACTGCCGGCGACGATCTCACGGGTGCGCAGTTGGTCTTCATAGGGCGCGGCACGTGATTTGAAGACGCCGGCGTTGGCAAACTTCGCGTAGTCGAGGCGCTTGGACGGCGAGCTGTAGCCGGCGGGATTCACCCAGTAGGGGTGGCCGACGCCGGTGAACTGTCCCTGCATCCACATGAACTCGCGCGCGTTCTCTTGTGCTTGTTCGTCGGTGTCGGCGACATGCACTCGCAGCAGGTAGCCGCGGTTCTCGGGGCCGGGCTCGTAACCCACTCGGCGCGCCGCGTCGTCGTAGGTCTGCCACAGCTGACCGGTGAGATGCAACGGCGTGTTGAGGGAGATGTACGGATAGCGATGCTCCGCGGCCCATTCGATGGTCTCGTTCGAAAGCACGCCGGGAACCCAGATGCGCGGATGCGGCTGCTGCAGCACACGGGCCCACGGATTGACGACTCGGTACTGGAAGTGCTCACCCTCCCAGTGGAATGGCCCATCTTCGGTGAAGATCTTGATGAGCAGGTCGTGCGCCTCGTTGAAACGCTCTCGATTGTACGCAGGGTTCGCGTTGAGACAGATCGTCTCTTGACCCGCGCCGCGCACGATGCCCGATATCAGTCGGCCCTGCGAGATCATGTCGATCATCGCGATCTCTTCGGCGAACATGAGGGGGCTGTCGTAGGTCGGCAGCGGGTTGCCGAGCTGCACGATCTTTACCCGCTTGGTGACCGCGGCGAGGATCGAACTCCACACCGTGATGCGGGGCTGCATGCAGTACGGCGCGTTGTGATGCTCGTTGACCATGATGCCGTCGTAACCGACTTCTTCGGCGAGCAGGTATTCCTTGAGTCGCTCCTGATAGAGACGCGATCCTTCGACGGGATCGAAGTGTTTGTTGGAGAACAGCACCGACGTGTAGCCGGCCTTCAGCCCTTCGTCGGCCGGGTAGGCGCTCATCGGTTGTTCGGTGAAGTAAGAGAGAAACACGATTCCTCCTTATCAAGCGGGGCCGGCATCAGATCGTGCCAGCATCAGATCGTGCCGGCATGGCGGCGTACGAGTGTCGCCAACTCTGCCGGTCGTTCCATGTCGACGGCGTGCCCGCTGCCGGCGACGACCTCGATGCGGGCATCGGGCAGCAGCTCCGAATAGCGCTGCGCACATTCGAACGGGACGACCGCATCGTGTTCGCCCCAGACCAACACAGTGGGCACGTCGAGCTCGCTCAACAACGGCGCCATCTGGCGGTTGTACATGTAGGGCTTCCACGCGACGCGGACGATCATCTCGCGATTCAGGTCCCACTGCAGCAACGTCTCGTCGTCGTAGGTGTCACCGTAGATGGCGACGTACGCGTCGGGATCGTGGAACGACTCCTTCACGTATTCACCGTGAGCGATGAGCATCTGATCGAGGATGCGACCGTGGTCGGGCAGTAGGCCCGCGGCGCCGACGAGGAAGAGTTGTCTGACCGCCCCGGGCGCCATCGTCGTCAACTCGACCGCCAGCCATCCACCGAACCCGCAACCCACGATCGTGACGGCCTCTGCGGTCTGCTTGCGCAGCCAATGGCCGACGAGCAGCGCGAGGTCGCGGGGGTGGCGGGCCCAGTCGGGTCGGTCGGACGTGCCGAAGCCCGGCAAGTGCGGCACGACGACGGTGAAGTCTCGGGCCATGTCGTCGTAGAAGGGCAACCAGCCGGGGTTGCCGAAGCTGTGGTGCAGAACCACGAGCATCGGTCCGTCACCCTTGCGCTGCGAATGAATCGACAGGCCGGCAACGGTCGTCTCGACCACCTTCGGAGTGGGCAGTAGCGCAGGCATGGTCAGGCCACCGTCTTGGGAAGGTCGGATGCTCGAATGGCCGAGGCGAACGGATAGTGCAAAGGCTGAATGAGATCGAACGGCGCGTCGAGCACGATGCGGGCGTCGGCGTGGTGGCCCACCGACGTGCGCACGAGTTGCGCGGCGACGCCGACATCGCCTTCGACGAACACGATGTCCATGTCGAGGCCTTCGCGATTGTGCGAGGACAGGCTCGATACGCCGTGCACGCCGTGCAGGTTGACGACACGCGGGGCCCAGGTGTCTCGGTACCAGCGACGCACCTCGTCGCTGCCCTGCCGCTGGATGCACACGATGCCGGTATGCCCCACGAACGGAACGTCCTCGGGAGGCAACATGATCGCCGGGCACGACACGGCCCACGACGAGCGGAACACGTCTCCCTCTCGCACGATCTTCTTGTCCGCGGGGAAGTTCATCCGGTTCTCGCCGTAGAGCTTGTCGCGCAGGGTCGTCATGGTGGCGAAAACCGATTCGGGTGGCTCGCAGAGGGTGTAGATCGTGACGAAGGTGCCGCGCCTCGCCGAGAACCCCGACTCGGGCAGCGCGTGGCGCAGATCGTGCAACTCGGGCGGCGCGACATAGCGGCGCCCGAGCATCACCCCGGTCATCGACACGTTCGGGGGCACGTGTTCGAGGTCGTACCAGCGATTCCACGCCTCGATCGAATCTGCGTCGCAATCGAGCCCGGCAAAGATGATGCCAGTCGGTTCCACGATCCCCCCTGACCGGCCACAGCGGGGGCCGTCGTCGGCTCTACACTAGGGCCAACGCTGCGGCGTATTCGGCTCCGGCCGCCCCACGGCGACGGTTAAAGGACACAGGAGATCAGCCCGATGGAAGAGCTCGGATACCTCGCGTTCGACGCCGACAACCACTACTACGAAGCGCTCGACGCGTTCACCCGGCATCTCGATCCCAAGATGGCACCCCGCTGCGTGCAGTGGGCCGAGATCGATGGGCGCAAGTACCACGTGGTCGGCGGCAAGGTGTCGCGTGCGGTGATCAATGCCACGTTCAACCCCATCATCAAAGCGGGCGCGCTGCACGACTACTTCCGCGGCAACCCCGACGGCAAGACGATGATGGAGTTCCTGAGCGAACGTGAGCCCATCCCCGCGGAGTACCGCGACCGCGACGCGCGGATCGAGGTGATGGATCGCCAGGGCCTCGAGGCGATGTGGCTGTTCCCGACGCTCGGCATCCTCTACGAAGAACTGCTCAAGCACGACCTCCCGGCGGTGACCCACACCTTCGGCGCGTTCAACCGCTGGCTCGACGACGACTGGGGCTTCTCCTACAAGAACCGCATCTTCGCTGCGCCGTACATCGCGCTCGGCGATGTCGACTGGGCCTGTCGAGAGCTCGAATGGGCCCTCGAGCGCGATGCGCGCACCATCGTCATGCGGCCCGCGCCGATCTGGACCGCCGACGGGCCTTTCTCCCCCGGCCATCCCATGTTCGACCCGTTCTGGTCGCGTGTCGACGAAGCCGGCATCACCGTCGTCGTGCACGCGGGCGACAGCGGCTATTCGTCGCAGGGTTACGCCGAAGACGGCTTCGCCGCATCGTTCGGCGGCAGTGGGCGCCCGACGATCAAATCGTTCAACATCGAGCGCGCCGCCTTCGACTTCTTGATCACCGTGGTGTTCGACCGACTCTTCGAACGCTTCCCCAACGTGCGCATGGCGTCCGTCGAAAACGGCAGTGACTTCCTGCCGCACCTGTTCAAGAAGCTGAAGTCGACCGCCGCGAAGAGCCCTCGTTACTTCAACGAAGATCCCCTCGAGGCCTTCAAACGGCACATCTGGATCAACCCGTTCTGGGAGGACGATCCCTACGAGATCGTCGAGCTCATGGGCGCCGACCGCGTGATCTTCGGCTCCGATTGGCCCCACATCGAAGGCATGCCGCAGCCCCTCGACTACGTGCGCGAAGTCAAAGAGCTCGACGCCGCGTCACAGCGCCTGGTGTTGCACGACAACGTCAGCTATCTCAACGTGCGCCAACCCCGCTAGCGCGGCTCCGCCGCAACGGATGGGCGGCTTCGCCGCGGGAACGAAATTTATGGACGTCCTCGCGGGGGCGCGATCAGTCGCGGCCGAAGAGGCCGCCGAGACCGCCACCCGCGCCGCTGTTGGGCGTACCGATGGCGGCAGTGATCCAACCGAGTAGCTCGTTGGGGTTGCGCGTCTGCGTGAGCACCGTGCCCGGACCGACGAAGTCGAAGACCAAGCCCTCGCCGCTCTTGAGGCTCTGGACGAGGCCGCCCGATGCCTTGCGGAAACCGACCTGCACGGTATCTTCGTACGCGACCATGTGGCCTGTGTCGACGGTGATCGTCTCGCCCGGCTGCAACTGCCACCGCTCGAGCGCGCCATAGCACGAAACGACCACACTCCCCTCGCCTCCGGCGTGCACGAGGAAGCCGCCTTCGGAGCCGAAGAAGTTCTTCCATCCGCCCCATTTGGTGTCGAGTTGGACGCTGAGCGCGGACGCGAGCCACGAACCCTTCTGGATGTTGAGTCCGACGGCCGGTGTGATGTCGAGCGTGATCACGTCACCGGGCAAGCGTGCCGCGACGTCGACCCATCCACCCGCCGCGGGCGCGGTGTAGGTCGTGATGAAGAACGACTCACCGCCGAGTGCCGCCCGCTTGAGCGACTTGAGTACGCCGCCTTCGGCCTTGGCTTCGAGGGCCACGCCAGAACTCATCGCCATCATGGCGCCGGCTTCGACACGGGCCTGCTCGCCCGCGGTCAGCCCGAGACGGGCGACCCCGTACGCGGGTCCTTGACGAGTCGCGATCTGCATGACGGATCCTCCTGGAGCCCGAGCGGCCCCGGCGGGGCGGGGCGCTGGGCGTGCGAGTCCAACCGTAGCCTCGCCCCTGTCACGATCGAGCGATTCGACCCCTACCGCACCACCAGTGGCCATGGCGCGCCGCGACCGCCGGCGTCGCCGATGGTGCGCCAATCGCCGCGGGGAGGGTCGGCCTCGTTGGGCGACGCCACTACCGCAGTGCCGTCCGGTACCACCTTGTCGTTCGCGGACGCCTTGAACCCGGTGCGCACCCAGACGTTGCCGGTCGCAGTGAAGCTGCTCGAGCCGAAGTTCGCGACGAGATTCGTGCGATCAGGGCGTCCGACGATCAGGTTGTCGCGGTACATCACATCCTCGCAGCGGGTGAAAACGGTGCGGCCCTCGACACGCGCACTGTTGCTCATGCTCTGGCACATGAACTCCCCGTGGTTCACGACGGTCGGTAACGACGTGCGATTGTTGCGGTAGAAGGTGTTGTTGATGATGTCGGCGTTCTTCGAACGCGTCATCGCGACGCCGGGCCCGCCGTTGGCGACACAAATGTTGTTCTTGATAAGCGTGCGAGACCGGCCGGCGTCGGTGTTGTGCGAGTTCTCGTCGATGATGATGCAGTTGCCGTCAGTGAGGCCGAACGGTGCTTTCGGGTCGTAGATGGCATCGTTCATGTAGTTGTCCCAGATCAGATTGCCCACGATGAACACGCCATATTCGAGGCCGTCGTTCGCGGGCGGGGCGGACTGCCAGAACGACGAGATGCCCGACGTCGCCCAGGTCGACCACTGCGCATTGTCCCAAATCAGATTGCCCCGAATATCGACGCGGTTGGAGACGTCGAGTTGGATTCCCGACGCCCCGAAGCCGTGGATGTGGTTGTTCCAAACCCTCACGTAGTGGGCTTCGGCACGCGGCGCGCCGAAGTTCCCGACGCGGACGCCCGCGGCGTCGCTGCCACGCGTTGGCGATCTCGTCAGACCGAATGCAGCCCCGATCAACTCGAGCCCTTCGATATGCACGTATCGGGTGCTCGTGATGAAAACCGCGCCTCGCTCATCTTCGTTCGCGTAGAGGCGCGGACGTTCACCGGGAAACGCGCACACCGTCAGCCATGCGTCGGCGGTGCCTCCGACAACGTTGTTGATCCTCAGCAGACCGTCCTTCGTGCCATCGGGGGCGGTGTTGTAGTAGTCGCCCGCGCGAATGAACAGCGCGGCCCCGCGACCGACCGACGCGATGCCCTTGGCGACAGTGCGATACGGCTGCGTGACCGTGCCCGGGTTGGCGTCGTTGCCAGTGGTGGCGACGTACTTCGAGTTCGGGGCCGGGCGGCACACGCTGCTGGGGAACGACTCGGGTGGGCTGCCGAACGCGATTGGTTGGGGAGCCCTGGTGGTCGCCGGCTGGCTCTCGAGCGTCGTCGCGGGAGCCGCGGAAGTCGGAGGCAACGACCCGATCGGCTCTTCGGATAGCAGCGACGTCTCGGGTGCGCCGGACGAGGTCCCGGGACCCGAGTCGCCACCTCGCCAGATGACGATACCGACCGCGACCAGCGCAAAGGCGGCGACTGTCGCCACCGCTGCGATTCGCTCGCGGCGGGAGCGCAAAATCCTCACTGACGCGATCTCCTCGGGGGTGGTTGTCCGAACGAAGCACCCGCCACTGCGGGTGCTCTTCGAGGGTACCAGCGAGCACTCTCGGCGCGGGATCGACCCCCCGGCCCGAACGAGCCCGCAGTCACGTTTTTTGGTTTTGGCCGCCGATGTTTGCGCGGTACAACTATCTATGCCACAGTGAAACCGTACTCGCGACGGGGGAACCGGCAGCGACTACTTGCTGCCAATGTGGTCGGCCTGTTTCGGGGGGAACGGGCCCGACCACACCCGCACCACCGCGGCTCGCGCGCGCCACTCACCACGATCGCACGATGGCGTCGAGGTCGAAGGCGCCGCAGTGGGTGTCGGTCGGGAACTCGTACAGCGGTCGGTGGATCTCGTCGATCGTGGGCCCGATCTCTGCGGCGATGCCCGCGAGTTGTGTGACGTCGAAGCCATAGACATCTGCGGCGGTCTTGCCGAACATGAGCCGGCATTCGCCTACGGCGGCATGCGCGAAACTCGCTCGGAGTGCTTCACGCGTGTAGGGGGCGGTGCCTTCGCTGTGCGGGTAGTCGGCCCCCCACATGATGCGATCGACGCCCACGAGATGGCGAAGATCGGCCTCGATCGGACGGATGAAGCTCGCCCCGACGTAACAGTTACGGGCGAAATACTCGCTCGGCAGCATCGACAGCTTCTGTGCCGCCTCGCCGCCGAACATCGACTCGGCCGAACCGGCTTTCATCATGCGCCCCATGAACCAGTCGAGACTGGCCAATCCATTGGGGATCCAGCCGGTGCCTTGCTCCGTCAAGATCAACTTCAGCGACGGGTGGCGCTCGAACACGCCGGCAAAGATCAGGTGCCACAGCGCGCGGTGCGAGAAGATCGGTATCTCGACGAGTTGCACGGCCCGCGCTGCCGGTTTCATGCCGTACTGCGGCAGCCCCGCGCCCGAATGGTGGTTGAGCGGCACCTCGAGGTCGGCGCACACTTGCCAGAGCGGTTCGTAGCAGTCGTCGTAGAGCGCGGGCACGGTCGGATGATCGGGCGAGACGCCCGGCAGCAGGACGCCGCCGTTGAGACCCGGCTGTTCTTTGGCCCAGCGGACTTCGGCGATGGCGTCGTCGACGTCGTTCAACATGATCTGGTAGATGCCACCGCGCCGCCCCGGATATTCGGCGCAGAAGTCGGCAAGCCAGCGGTTGTGGGCCTGCAAACCCGCCCAGCGCCGGTCGTAGTCCTCACGCGTGGCCGGCAGGTGCAACAAGAGGCTGCCGGCCGGAAAGAACGGCGGCGTCGTGTTGGGGAACAACACCTCCGCCGCGACTCCTTCGGTGTCGAGTTCGCGGCTTCGCCGTTCGTGGCTCCAATTGCGATCCGCGTCGGGTCGGACGAGGTCGCCCCACGGGCTCACGTACGAGTCGGCCCACGCGTCGAATTCGTCGTGCCAGCGAGCCGCGAGGTACGGCCGGTAGTCGCGTAGGTCGGCGCCGGCATGGCCGTCGGCCGACACGATCATGTAGCGATCGATGGTGTCCCATTGCGGCGTCATCGTGCTCCTCTCCCTGCTGCTCATCCCCGGTTCTTGTGTCATTCGATGCGAGTCGAGGCACGTCGAATAACACCGGAAGCTGGAATTTTAGGCGTCGGAACGCATGATCGCCCGCTCGTCGGTGCCCAGGTACGAGGCGATCACGAGCGGATCGTTGCGGACTTCGTCCGGAGTGCCGTGCGCGATGACCTCACCGGCTTCGAGGCAGTACACCCGGTTGCTGATGCTCATGACGAGGGGCATGTCGTGCTCGATGAGCAACACCGCCGCGCCGAGCTCGCGCTGGATGCGCTTGATCAACGGCCCGAACGCTTCGGTCTCTTTTTGTGCCACACCACCGGTGGGCTCGTCGAGCAGGAACACCTTGGCGTCGACGGCGATGAGGCTGCCGAGCTCGACGATGCGCCGCGTGCCCGTCGACAGGTTGGCGATGAGGTGGTCGGCATAACGACCGAGCCCGAGATAATCGATGAGCTCGGCTGCTTCCTTGCGCTTGCGCCTTTCGGCGCCTGGCGAAGGCGGAATACCGATGAGAGACGGCACGAGGTACGACTTCTCACGCGCCTCGAGCGCGACCATGAGCGCCTCGCGTACGGTGAGATCGGGATAGAGACGCGCCGCCTGGAACGTACGTCCGAGTCCCAGCCGGTGCCGGCGGTACGACGGCAAGTCGTCGATGCTCTGACCGAGCACGGTGATGTGCCCCGTCGACGGCACGAAGCCGGAGATGGCGTTCATCAGCGTGGTCTTGCCCGCGCCGTTGGTGCCGATGAGGCCCACGAGTTCGCCGGTGAACACCTCGATGCTCACGTTGTTGACGGCACGATTGCCGCCGAATCGCACGCTGACCGCTTCGGTCTTCAACCACGGCTCGTCCGCGCCGACGTTCACGACGCGGTTGCCGCGCGTCGGCACGGCCTTCGAGATCGTCGGTATCGGTTGTGGGACGCCGGCCCCGGCCATGCGCCGGTCGACGGCGCTCAACACGGAGTCGCGAAATTGGTAGACGAGCTGCATCAGGCCGCCCGGGAAATAGAGCAGCAATACGAGCAGACCGATCGAGCTCGACAGGAACTGCACCTGCTCGGAATCGCCGAACAACGAAGGAAGACCGGTGACCCAAAGCGAACCGATGATCGGGCCCGCGATCGATCCGAGCCCGCCGATGATCGCGGTGGCGACGGGCTGAATGTTCTTGTCGGCCGAGAAAACGCTTTCGGGCTGCAGGATGCCCGCCTGGGTGACGAACAACGATCCGGCGAACGCCGCGATGCCTCCCGAGAGCGCGAACGCAACGAGCTTCATACGGTTGGGCGACACCGTGCTCGCCGCTGCCGCATCTTCGTTGTCACGAACGGCGATCATCGAGCGGCCGATACCCGAGCGACGCAACCGGGCGACGATGGCCGCGACGATCGCGAGCAGCACAAGACACACGTAGTAGAAGGTCTTGCGCCCGCTCACGCTCTGGTTGAAGACCTCGAACCCGCCCACCTCGACCCTCGGCGTCACGCGCGGCGTGGCCGACGCACCCTTGCGCCCGAGGAAGAACGACTGTTTGAACATCCATCCGCCGGCGGCGACGGCGAATGCGACTGTCGTCACCGTCAGGAAGAGGCCTTTGACGCGCAGCGCCGGCAACCCGATGACGAACGCGACGATGACGCCGAAGACCGTCGCGAGGACGATCGCAGGCAGCCAACCGAAGCGGTGCCTGGGTATGTCGAAAAGGTCGAACGGCACCGGAATGTCGTTGCCGGCGCGCAATGCGAGCGTCGTGAGCGCGCCCATCCCGAACAATGTGTATTGACCGAGCGACAGCTGGCCCGCCCAGCCGGTCAACAACGACAGTGAGAGCCCGAGCATGGCGAACAACACGACTCTCGTCCACGTCGTATAGTTCGCTGCCTCGTTCTTCAGGAGCGGGATGAGGGCCAGCACCAAGAAGATGACCACGAAACCGACCGCCGGCATGAGTCGGACCAATCGGCTGTGCTTGAGCCGCTCCGGTATGGGTCGCAGTTTCGGCGAGAGCGACCAGCTGGCCTCCTCGGATCGCGCCCACCGCGTGAACAAGACGATGACGAGAATCGCGATGAGGAAGTAGATCTCGACGATGTCGCGATCGTTCGATGGCACGTTGTCACGGATGATCTTCTCGACGATGCCCACCATGACGCCGCCGACGAGGGTCATCGGGAGCGAACGCATACGAGCGATCAATCCGACGAGCAACGCCCGGCTGAGCAAGGCCATCGACAGCGCCGTCGTGGTCTTGGCGTTGTTGGCGGTGATGCCCTGCAGCGGGGCGATCAAGATGCCGCACGCGGCCGCGAACGCCGCGGCGATCACCCAGACGATGCTCGACGTTCGCTTGACACTGATGCCATAGATGCGCGCCGTGTCGGGATTCGACGCGGTTGCCCGTACGGCGAGACCGAACCTCGTGCGCGTGATGAAGATCGCCAGCGCCAAGATGAGGATCGGGACGATGATCACGACCAACAGTTCGGAGGAGGTGAACGGCAATCCGTTGATCTTGGGAGGATTGTCGAACCGGAACGGCAGCGGGAAGTCGCCGCCCTTGTCGAGATCGGGCATCTCGATCTTCGCGAACTGAATGAGTTGGGCCACACCCAACGTGGCGATGAGCAACACGAGGCGGGGCGCGGCGAAGAGGCGGCGAACGACGGCGAGCTCGATGACGAGGCCCATCACCGCGCACGCCAACGTGGTGAGCACGAACGCAATCCAGTACGGCACGCCGTACTGGAGGCTGAGCAGCGCCATGAGCAGGATCGCGAACGAGCCGATCTCGCCTTGGGCGAAGTTGAGCACACCGGTCGAGCGGTAGACGAGCACGAAGCCGGCGGCGAACACGGCATACGTGAGCCCCGTGATCGCGCCGAAGACGAAGGAGGAAAGCGCGAGATCCACACCGAGGATCATCGCTCAGCCCTCCTCGCCGCCGAGGAACACGGCACGAACGAGATCGCCTCGTTCGGCCAACTGCTGCGCGGGACCTTCGAAGCGGACGCGCCCTTTCTCCATGAAGACGGCCCGGTCGGCCAAGGTCAACGCGATGTTGAGCGATTGCTCGACGATCACCATCGTCTGACCTTCGCCCTTGAGTCGCTCGACGACGCCGATCAACTCTTGTACGACAACCGGGGCGAGCCCGAGCGACAACTCGTCGATCAAAAGCACTTCAGGCTTGTGCATGAGCGCCATCGCGAGGGCCAGCATCTGTTGCTGTCCACCGGAAAGCGAGCGAGCCAACTCACCACGCCGATTGGCCAGCATCGGGAACAACGTCATCACGCCGGCCAACCGCTCGTCGAGCTCTTTGTCATCCACCTTGGTCGCGAGCATCGCCGATCTCAGATTGTCGTCGATCGTCAACTCGGGGAAGATGCCCGACCCGCCGCGCAACTGCACGATGCCCTGGCCGAAGCGCACCTCGGCGTCGACGTAGGTCAGTGTGCGGCCGTGCAGTCGGATGACACCACGATCGGGGATGCCGAGCCCGCTTATCGCCCGCAGCACCGTCGATTTACCGGCGCCGTTGTTGCCGAGCAGGGCGAGCACCTCGCCCTTCTCGACCTCGAAGCCGACATCGAAGAGCACCTGTACCGGACCGTAGCTGTAGTCGAGGTTGCGCAACTGCAACGCGGGGATGTGCTCAGGATCTGCGCTCATGCGCTTCATCTCGTCTTGTTCTTCGATCAACTCTTCCACGGCCAGCGAGATGTCGCGCTTCATGAACCGCGATCCGTACATGATGAGCAAGCCACCGGCGAGCGCCGCGGGAGGTATGACGACGGTGAGCGAGGTGCGCTCGCCGAACGAGTCCGACAATGCACCAGCGATGAGGCCGCCGAAGAATCCGCCCATCAAGAAGATGAACAGGGGCACGATCGCGAAGGCTTGCGCCCGCATTCGATACGGAGCCACGGCGCCGACGGTCGGGCCGATCGAGACGAATGCGGCCGAAGTGCAGGCGTTGGCCAGGCTGATGCCGATGATGAGCGGCCAGAGCGAGGTGAAGCGCAGCGAGATCGCCATCACCACGCCGTAGGCGAGGATGAAGCCGCCGGCGGCGCGCACCATCTTTTGCGGATCCTTGCGAAACAGCTTGTCCATGAAGGCGCCCGAAATCGGTATCGACACGAGCGATGCGAGCCACGTCAGCGAGATGATCCAACCCCTGTCGAATGCCTCTTTGCCGTAACTCTCCTCGAGCAGTTTCGAGATCTGGATCGGCGCGGCGACGAGCGCGAACCCGAGTGTGCCGATGCCCACGCAGATGTAATAGAAGGTGCGGATCTTCTTCAGCCGGGCAAAGGCAGACGAGATCGAGACGGGCAGTTCTTTGCCGGTATTCGCTGGTTCGAGTTCGGTACCGAGAACCATCAACTGCTCGTTGTGACCGCGAGCGGGTTCCTTCAAGAAGAAGGTGATCAGCCCGAGAAGTATGGGCGGGATCGCAAAGATGTAGAAAGCCCATCGCCAACCTTCGTCGCCGCCGGCCGTATCCGCGATGAAGCCGGCGAGGAACGGGCCCGCGAGCAGACCGAGAGGGCGCGCCATACCGTCGACCGCGAAGACGCGCCCGCGCGCTTGCACTGGATACGCGTCCGCGAGCAACGCGCTGTGCACCGGCAGGTGACTCGATTGCCCGAGACCCGTGAACGCTCGGGCGCAGAACATTTGGAAGGGATTGACCGCGAGGCCTTGGAAGAAGACACCAAGACCCCAGAAGATCGTCGCGAAACCAACGATGCGCACTCGCTTCAACCGATCGGCGAGCCATGCGAGCGGGATCGCGCCCAGCACGAGCGCGATGCCGCCGAAGCTGGCGATGCCGATCAGCACGGTGTCCGAGACGTTGAGTGTGTTTTGGATGTCGGGCGCAAGTACGGCGATGGCCACCCGGTCGAACTCTCCGACGAGAGCGATCAGCGGGATGAGTGTCACCACGCCGACGCCCCCGGCTTTGACACCGTCCCGGAACGACATCTGATCGGCGCCGACGCCGGGCAGCAGATCGTCGGGCAGGACTTGCTTGGTCGAACGAGCGATCTGTTCGGCTTCGCGTTTGGCCTCCTCGTCCAGAACCGCCGACGCAAGGGATGCGGCGTCCTCTTCCTCCTCTACGGGCGCGGGCGCGGACGAAGCGCTGCCGCGGGTGTCGTCGGCCATGTAGGTACCCCCTCGCACGAGGGAACCATTGTGGCCGCGAGAATGTGCCCGGCGCCACATGGGTCCGGGCCGGGGGCAACGGGCCTGCATCGTTGCGACTTGGTGGCAATCCCCCGGCTCGACACTTCTTGCCGTGTCGGTGACCGGGGTCACTGCTATGGTGGCCGACAACCAAACCTGGGGGTTTCTGTGAGACGACGATTCAACCGACTTCTGGTCGCCGCGGTCACGCTGGCGCTCGTCGCCGCGGCCTGCGGCGACGACGACAGCGGCGATGCCGCCGACACGGCAACGACGACCACCGCGACGCCCGGCCCGACAACCACGGTGAAGCCGGCCAAGATCTACACCGACCCGCGCGGTGGGCTCTACGCCGAGTTCCAAAAGACATTCGACCGCGGCGGCGATCCGTTCTCGAGCGAGACCGAGTTCTGCACGAAGGAAGCACCCACAGAGGCACTCCGGCAGACCGAACCGGGCATCACGGCAACGACCATCACGCTCGCGCACATCCGCACCAAGCTCGAAGAGCTCGCCGCATTCGGTTTCGATGTCTACGTGGGCAATACGTCTGACATGTTCAGCACGTTCGCCAAGGTCGTCAACGAGCAATGCGGTGGTGTCAACGGCCGAATGATCGACCTGCAGAACATCGACGTCACCGCGCTGGGCAGCGCCGCGAAACCTGTCGACCAGGCGCGTAACGAGGCGTGCGTCACGGCGACCGAAGACAAGAAGGCGCCCGTCGTGATGAACACGTCGGGCTTCCAGGGTACCGGCATCCTCTGCATCGTGGAGGACCACAAGGCCATCTACATCAGCACGACGAACGGTTCGCAAGAGTTCCTGGACCGCTCGGGTGGGCGCATGTTCGGCACGAACCTGGTGCTCGACGATTTCAACAAATTGCTGGTCAGCGAGGTCATCCGCACGAAGATCGCGGAGGGCAAGGTCGTCGGCGTCGTCGACGCCGACACGCCGGGGCAGAACGAGGCCACCAGGAAGAACTTCGTCGAACCGCTCGAGGCGGCCGGCATCAAGGTGGCGTCGTACTCGACGCTCGGTTGCAAGGGCACGACCAACTGTTCCGACGGCGCGAAAGAAGCAGTGTCCAAGCTGATCGCGGCCAACGTCGACTTCCTTTACCCGAACCTCAACATCGTCTCCCTGCCGGGGTTCGTCAAGGAGATGGTGACCCAAGGCGTCAAGCCGGGCCAGGTGCAGTTCATCAACTCGAACTTCAACAGCCAGGCCGGCGATCTGGTCTCGGGCAAGGTTTCGGAGCTGGGCGGCGCCGAGGCCGGGGCCCTCTACAACGGTGCGATCTTCTTCGACCCGGCGCCGACGGGCAACTACCGGCTCACCGACGACCCGACGCCGTTCATGAAGATGTGCAACGAGACCTACCAGCAGTACTCCACGCTGCCGGACAACGCCGGGACGAAGTTCGAGACGGCGGGCAAGACGTTCAAGTTCAAGGACGACTTCGAGGTCTCGCCGTACGGCATGGTGGGCTCGGTGTGCGCGATCTTCCGGGCCACGCTGCGTGCGATCTACCGCGCGGGTGTCAACCCGACAACGGAGGACATCACCAAGGCCATGCAGAACCTTGGCCCGATCGACCTCACCTACATGTCGCCGGGCTCCTTCAAGCCGGGCAAGGCAGGCGCTCCCGACGGGGTGTTCCAGCTCAAGTACAACTACCCGTGCCCCGGCGGCACGACCAACAAGAGCAACTCTTGTGTCACGCAGACCGCGGGCCCGACCGCACTCAAGTTGAGCTAGTCGCGACTTCGCTCACGCGATGGGGGCCCACCACCGGTGGGCCCCCATCAACGTTTTGGGATCTCTGTTTTGGGCGGACGGTCAGTCGATGGCGTAGAGCTTTGCCGCGTTGTCGTGCAGAACTTTGCGGGAGGTGACATCGTCGAGGCGACCCAGCGTGCGCTGCGCGTAGACCCGCGGCCGTTGCGCCGGCGTGAGGGGCCCCGGATGTTGGCACGTGGGGTGCGGGTAGTCGGTCTCGTACAAGATGTTGTCGGGCAACTGCTCGATGGCGAACAACGCGCTCGCCTCCTCGAACCAGAAGCAGCCGTAGATCTGGCGGCGGAAGTACTCCGAAGGCAACAAGTCGTACTCCGGGTGTTCGACATCGATACCGCCGTTGCGCCACTGCCAGTCGAAGGCTTCGAGTGCGCCGGGGAGCCAGCCGACGCCTGATTCGACCGATACGAACCGCAGCGTCGGGTAGCGATGGCAGATGCCGCCGAAGATGAGATCGGCGATGCAACGCATGTTGTCCATGAACAGCATCGACGACACCCGGGCGAAGTTGGCTTGGAAGCCCATCGGACCCGGGGTCATCAGGCTGCGGCCGATGTCGCCACCACCGATGTGGAAGCTGACGGGCACGTTGGCTTCTTGTGCCGTTGCCCAGATGGGATTCCAGTGCGGATCGGACAACGCCGGCTGGCCGTGATGGTCCGGTTGATTGCAGAAGTTCACCGAGCGGTAGCCCAGTGCGACACCGCGTTCGATCTCGGCCACGGCCGCGTCGACATCCCAGAACGGCAACGTCATCACCGGGATGAGTCGGTTTGGGTCGGCGCTGCACCAGTCGACCATGAAGTCGTTGTACGCGCGCACGCATTCGGTCGCGAGCTCGGCGCCGCCGAGGCGCAAGTACGTCGCGGACCCGAACCCCCCTACGTTCGGATAGAGCACCTCGGCATAGATGCCTTCGCCATCCATGAATCGCAGGCGCTCGGTCGAGTCGTACATCGCCGTCGGAATCTCGTCGTAGGTCGCCGGTGCGGCCGGGACGACGCCGTTGAAGCCCGCCATCGATGTCGAGCCCGGCTTGCCGATGCGCTCACCGTTGGACACCCAGATGTCTTCTCCGCCGACGCGTTCGACGTGAGGTACATGGTCACGGAAGCGCTGCGGAACACGGTCGAGGAAGACGTTCGGCGGCTCGGTGATGTGCGTGTCGACATCGATGACCTTCACGCTGTCGAACAGATCCGGCTTGGTTCCTCGACTGGGCATGGTTTGTTGGTTGGGCATGGTTCCTTGGCTGGGCATGGCTCCCTCGATACACAATTTTGCGGCGCAGAGACGCTGACGGCATGCTACCGGGTCACTGCCGCGACCCTGAGGTGAGGGGATACTTCGTGCTCGACCGCCGCTTCTTGGCTCCCCACGCCGTCGCGCAGTGGGCGCAAGCCTCGCCGTCGGCGATTGCCGCACAACACGTCGATGGTCGCTCTCTCACCTACGCGGCCCTGCACGATTCGGCACTGCGGTGGGCCGCCGCGTTCGCGCGGCTCGGGATCGAGCGGGGTACGCACGTCGCAACAATGCTGCCGATCGGATTCGAATCGCAGCTCGCGATGCTGGGACTAGGTTGGATCGGCGCCATCGACGTACCGATCAACGCTGCCTACCGCGGCCAATTGCTGCACTTCGTCTTGGACCATGCAGACGTGACCATGCTCGTCATCGCCGAAGAGTATCTCGCACGCTTCGTCGAGATCGCCGGCTCATTACCGGAAGTTCGCACGGTGATCGTCGTCAACCACGGCGTCGACGGCGGCGTCGATGGCGACGAGCCATCGATCGGCGCGCGCCGCGTCGTCGGCCACCGCGAGTTTCTCGACGGTGTATCTCCCGCGACCGACCTGGCCGGGCCCGAGTACCGAGACATCGCCGCGTTGTTGTTCACGTCGGGTACCACGGGCCCGTCGAAGGCGGTCATCGTGCCGTGGGCACTCGTCTACCAGTTCTGGTCGTTCGTGCCCGACGACGCGCTCTCGCCCGGTGATGGACTGTTCTTGCCGTTCCCGTTGTTCCACAATTCAGGGCGATCGGGTTTCAACTACGCGATGACGCGAGGCGCGCGTCTCGTGTTTCGCGAACGGTTCAGCGCCGCCACTTTTTGGGACGATGTGCGCGCGACCGACACCACCGTCGCCGGTCTCGTCGGTCCGCTCACCTCGCTGTTGTACTCGGCACCGCCCCGCGAAGACGATGCCGACAATCCGCTGCGCGCTGTCGTCGTCGGGCCGATGATCCCCGAGATGGTCGATTTCGAGCGGCGCTTCGGTGTTCGGGCCTGCACGTCATACGGGCAGACCGAGGTGGGTTGTCCCGTCGCGACAGGATGGGATCACGGACCGTGGTCGACCTGTGGGCGCCCGCGGCTCGACTATCCGTGGCACGAGGTGCGCATCGTCGACGACAACGACGAGCCGGTCGAGACCGGTGTCGTAGGTGAGATGGCCGTGCGTTGTGCCGAACCGTGGGCGCTCAACGTCGGCTACTACAAATCGCCCGAACAGACCGTCGAGGCGTGGCGCAACGGATGGTTCCACACCGGTGACGCGATGCGCTGCGACGATGACGGGTGGTATTACTTCGTCGATCGCCTGCGCGACAGCATCCGTCGGCGCGGCGAGAACATCTCGAGCTTCGAGATAGAGAATCTCGTCGGCGAATATCCCGACATCGTCGAATGTGCCGCGATAGGCATGCGCACACCGCATGGCGATGACGACGTCATGATCGCCCTGATCGTGCACGACCGCGACGCGTTCGACCCTGCCGCACTGATGCGCTTCCTCGAACCTCGATTGCCGAAGTTCATGTTGCCGCGCTACGTCGAGGTGTTCGACGACTTTCCCCGCAACGAGACCTCGATGCGTGTACGCAAGAACGAACTGCGAGCGCGTGGCGTCACCGAGCACGCGTGGGACCGAGAGGCGGTCACCGGCGAATCCCGGTGAACAGGACCGCAATGGTCTGATCGGGACGAGGTGCGTCGATCGTGGCGTCGAGATGCATCAGCCCGGCGAGGCCGGCGGTACCAGTGTGGTCGGCGTCGATCGACGTGTGCCGCCGGGCCAAGTCGTTGGCTCGCAACAATTCATCCTCACTCACGACCAGTGGAGAACCGCCCGATCGCAGCATGCCCTCGACCACCCCGAGCCAGTCGTAGGTGACATCGTCGACGATGCCGTGGGCGACACTGTGCGGCGTCTCTTCCCACGGCCACATCAACTCGTCGGCGTGCGCAGCTGCGACCGCCATCCACTCGTCCACGGCGTCGGTCGCACCACGGTCGCCCATCCGTTCGCGAAGCAGCCGCCAGGCCCGCTCGAGCGGGGCCGCGCCCTGCGTCTGCACCGCATGTCGCTGCGGCGGCGCATCGAGCCAACCCATGCGCACCGCGTCGGTCATCCCGCGTACGCACGCCGACGCCAGCGCTCCCCCGCCGACTTGCACGAACAGACGGTCGAGGTGGGCGCAACCGCGGTGCGCGTCGCTGAGCTGCTCGGCCAACTCCCATGCAATCGTGCGCCCTCCGTCGATGGTCTCGGGAGCGTCGGTGCCCTGGCAGCTGAAGGCGAGGGCACCGGCATCTACCGCGTCGCGGAAACGGAGGTAACAGGGATCGCCCCGCTGGCCGGGCACGCGCGGACACTCGACGGTGGTGGCTGCGAGCTCGGTGAGCCGCGACACCACCGACGGCGGGGCGTCGGTGGGGATGAACACCCGCAGCCGTCGGCCGGCGGCGCGCGCGACCACGGCGGCCGCGAGGGCGGCGTTGCCGCACGACGCGATCACGAGCTCCCGTTCATGGTTCTCATGATCAATGGCCTCGTGCAACATCAGCCCGAAAAGGTGACGACCCTTGTGCGAGCCGGCGATATTGCCAGTGTCGTCTTTGACCCACAAGCGCGCGCCCGCCAGCCCCACTTCGGCACCGAGCGCGGGTTCTCTCGTCAGGGGCGTGACCGTGAAGCCTCGTCCTTCGACGCCCGCTACCGCATCGTCGAGTCGTTGGACCAACGCGACGAAGTCGGCATCGGACCATCCGCGCGTCAGGGCCACGCGATACGAGTCGAGCATCGTTCGATAGCGAATGAACGGGTTGCCCGTGATCACCGCGGCACTACTCCGGCTAGCCCACGCCGGTACGGGCGTTGAACTCACCGATCGCGTCGTCCCACGCCGGCACGAAGGACCGGATCGACTGCCAAAACGCCTGATTGCGGCGAGCGTCGAAGTCGGCGAGCGACACTCCTTGTTGCTCCACCCACGTGAAGTAACCGAGGTTGAAGATACGACGGCGATCGAGATCGGTGCAGTCGATCATGTGATCAGTCGCAACCGACTCGAGGTGTTCGGCGAACACCCGACGGGCCGCCCCGTCGTCGAGCTCGCCGCCGAAATCGCGCCGTAGCGTGCGTGCCCGTTCGCTGTCGTAGAGCGCGGATCCATCGGTCGCGACGGTGACGATGACGTCGTCGCGTGAGAGCCCACGCAGTTTGGCGACCTTGATGGCGGCGAGAGCGTTGCAGATCGACGACAGACCGAGGTGCACCAGTTGATCCACCACTGCAGGGGCGACCCCTACCGTGCCGGCCAAAAGCTTGCGGCCGGCGCGAGAATTGAAGAGCACGTCGAGGTGATCGGTCGACCGGTCGCTGATGCCCACCACCACGTCGGTGTTCATCACGTTGTGGATCAGTGGGATGTGCTTGTCGCCGATGCCCTGGATGTTGTGCTCGCCGTAGCCGTTCTCGAGCATCGTCGGGCACTCGAGCGCCTCGACCGCAGCAATGAGCGAGCCATGACGGTCCTTCAGGTAATCGCCCGCAGCGAGCGTCCCCGCAGAGCCCGACGCCGAACGAACGCGGCGAGACGCGTGCGAGGATCATCGCCGCTGACATGGCGGAACACGCGCTCGAGGGCCGGCCCGGTCACGTTGTAGTGGCCCACGTGATTGCCGAACTCACAGAACTGATTGAGGATCACGTTGCGTTCGTCAGTGCGCAGCCGTGCGCACTCGTCGTAGATCTCCTTCACATTCGATTCGGTGCCCGGGGTCCTGATGATGTCGTCGCGATCGAAGGTCCACCGATCGAGCCATTCGAATCGCTCTTGGCTCATGCCGGCCGGTAGGACCGCCACGCTGCGGCAACCCATGATGCGGCTGATCGCGACACCACCGCGTGCGTAGTTGCCCGTCGACGGCCACACGGCGCGGTGCACGGTCGGGTCGAATCGGCCGGTGACGATGCGGGGCACCAGGCACGAGTACGCCGCAAGCACCTTGTGCGCGGTGATCATCGGGAACCGATTGCCGAGCGCGAGCACGATGCGAGCCTCGACACCGGTCAGCGCGGCGGGCAACTCGATGTGGTCGGGCACAGCGACCATCGAGCCGTCGAGCGAGTTGTGCCAGTGCACGCGAAAGAGATTGCGGGCGTCGGGAGCTTGCGGATCGACGAGCGACAATGTCGCCTTGGCTTCGGCCGGAAGGGTGACAGGGTCGGCGAGTTGCGCGAACGTCGGGAGCGCGACCCACAGTTCGCGACAACGTTGCACCGCCTGTTCATACGCAGCGGGATCGACGAGATCGAGAGCGAGACCGAGGCTCGCTGCGGCGTCGAGCGAAGTCGCTTCGGGCATTGCCCCCGCCTACGCGTCGAGCACGAGGCGGGCGCCGTACTGGACGATCGGCGGCTGATCGGACCACGGAAAGTTGATCCACCGATCGGTGTGTTTCCACACGTACTCGCAATTCACGAGCGACGTCGGCTTTTGATACAGCACTGCGCAACGAGTCTCGGCGACTTTTCCTTGGCAGAAATCACGCACGAGATCGAGCGTCTTGCCGGTGTCCGCGACGTCGTCGGCGATCAGAATTCGCTTGTCGGTCATGTCGACGAGGTCGAGATACGGCGGCAACATGATCGGTACGTCGAGGCGCTCGTCGACCCCGGTGTAGAACTCGACGTTCATCACGTAGATGTTCTTGACCGACAATGCGTAGCCGAGGGACCCGGCCGCGAACAGGCCGCCGCGGGCGATTGCCAGAATCAAATCGGCCACATACCCGTCCTGAGCGACGAGTTGCGCCAGTTCTCGAATGGCCGTGCCGTGGCCCGGCCAGTCGAGCGTCTCGCGCTCGCCGCCCTCGGGCTCACCCACGAGTTGCTCCCACTGTGTGCTCCTTGTACATCGTGCCGGGCCTCTCCGTAGCGCGCTACTGCACCGTTGTGGCTCCTGGGGCTGATGTTGTTGCATCCGCCTCAGGTTCGGGCATCATCATCGCGATGACACGAATCTTGATGACCATCGCGTTGGTCGTGTTGCTCGGCGCCTGTCAGTCGTCCGAATCTTCGGAGGGCCATGTTCGATTCGATCCCGTCGAGCCCTTCGCCCCCGGCTCGACGACCACGACCACTGTGGCGGCGCGAACCGAGGCGCCGCAATGGACGGCGCGTGCTTTCACCGCGAGCAACGCTGACGGAACGACGCGCACGTGCGTGGAGCTGTCCATCGGTGCAACGGTCGCGACCACATGTGCGGGATCGCCCGGTGTGTCGTCGTGGACCGTCGCCGGCGCGCACTTCGTGGTGGCTCTCGGCGACATCGCATTGAAGAATGGGGCGGTGATCCGCGCCGATGCGCTCGGTCTCGCCCTCGGATTCTTGCCGTCCGACACCGTGCCCACGAGCGATGTGCCCATCGCGTGTGGTCGTCACGATCTCGCGACGGCGGTGGCCGAGCACTACCCCGATTCGACGGTGGCGTGGCAACCCAGCCGCTGCGAAGCAGGAGGCGGCGTCGCTTCGGCGACCGCATTGCTCGAGGATCGCAGCGAGGCGATCGCTTTGCTGGAGAAGACCAATGACGGTCAGTGGCAGGTTTTCGCCACCTTTCGCGCACCAGTTCGGTGCAAGCTGCTCGACCCGTCGTCACGCAACAAATGCAAGGTGTTGCGCTACGACGATTGAGCGCGCGACTTTTTCTCAGTATGAGCGTCGACTCTCGTCTTGCCCGCGGGGACATCCCCGACTGACCGTCGGGTTGATGTGCCCAGCGCTTCAGACGCCGCGACGCGGGAGTCTCGTCGTCCAAAATCAAGGTGGGCGTGCTTTTCGACTTCCGGACTCAGATCAGAACTCGAGTCGGTGGTGAAGGTCTGCTCCCACGTCGACGAATCCATCGCTGTTGCGCGGGCCGTCACCGAGCGGTGTCACGACCACGCCATCGATGTCGCGCGCGATGCGACGCTTCGCAGCCTCGTCCCCCGAGAACCAGCCTTTCGATGTCGATGACGGGAACGAGATCGCTCATCTCACCTCGCGGTCTACGGCCACAGCCGCTTTGCCCGGCGTGCGAGATCCTGCCGCGCTTCACGAAGGTCGACCCCGGCGAGTCGACCATCGTGCACGACCCGTTCGCCCGCGACGAGCAGGTCGCGCACCAGACGATCGGGCCCGAGCACGAGCCCGTCGATGGCGTCGGGTACATCGGCGAGATCATGGGCGTCCCACACCGCAAGATCGGCGCATTGCCCCACTTCGATCGCGCCGATGTCGTCGCGCCCGAGACAGCGCGCGCCGCCACGGGTCGCGAGGTCGAGCGCATCCATCGGCATGAAGACATCGCCGCGCTGCGCCCGCAGTCGTGCCGTGTACAACGACTGGCGCAACTCGGAGAACAGCCGGCCGTTCTCGTTCGACGCCACACCGTCGACGCCGAGACCGACCGGTGCGCCGGCGGCGTACAGATCGACCGTACGGCACATACCAGCGCCGAGGCGAGCGTTGGACGACGGGCAATGCGCGACACCGATTCCGATGGCACCGAGACGGCGGACCTCCGCGTCGTTGAAATGCACACCATGGGCGTACCACACGTCGGACGCCGCCCAGCCCCAGTCGTCCATCAGATCGAGCGGACGTGCGCCGAATCGCTCGTGGCAGTGCGCATCTTCGTCGA
Organism: Acidimicrobiales bacterium; assembly: GCA_035525225.1. Classification (GTDB taxonomy): domain Bacteria; phylum Actinomycetota; class Acidimicrobiia; order Acidimicrobiales; family WLNW01; genus DATLFA01. The sequence goes on along the minus strand of DATLFA010000052.1, from coordinate 11,709 downwards.
GCGTCTCGGCGAGATGCGTGTGCAGGCGTAGGCCGTGACGGCGAGCCAGAGCAGCCGAGTCGACCATCAACTCGCGGCTCACCGTGAACGGGCTGCACGGCGCGACGACCACGCTGATGCGGGCACCATCGTGGTAGTCGGCAATGACGCGCTCGGTCGACGCGAGGATCGCGTCGTGGTCTTCGACCACGTGGTCGGGAGGCAACCCACCGCGCGATTCGCCGACGTCCATCGAGCCGCGCGACAGGTGCAGTCGTACGCCCACCATGCGCGCCGCGTCGACGATCGCGTCGAATACGCGGTCGTCGCCTCGGGGAACGAGGTAGTGATGGTCGAACGCGGTCGTACACCCGGACAGTGCAAGCTCGCTCAGACCCACGAGCGCCGCGGCGCGCACGTCGTCGACGTCGAGACGACCCCAAACCGGATACAACTCGGTCAGCCACCCGAACAAGTCGCAGCCGACTGCTCGGCCGCGGGTCATCCATTGGTACAGATGATGGTGGGTATTGACGAATCCCGCGGTCACGATGCAGTCGGTGCAATCGATCACCGAGTCACGGGGAAGCGCGGTGATCGATCCCATCTCGACGATGTAGCCATCGACAATGGCCATGTCGCCGGGCCAACGTGCGCCACGCAACACGAGACGCTCGGTCATGATGCAGCCCCCGCCGCGAGCGCGATGTCGTCGGGACGGACGGGCACGCGGGTCAAGGCCAAGCCGGTGGCGTTCCGTAGTGCCGCGGCGATAGCGGCGGTCGACGAAATGGTGGGGGGCTCGCCGATACCCTTGGCGCCGAAGGGCGCGCCGGGTTCGGGTTGTTCGATCAACTCGACGACCGACACCATCGGCATATCGAGCGCGGTGGGTATGAGATAGTCGGTGAAGCTGGGATTGCGCACGCGGCCTTCGTCGAACACGATCTCCTCCATCACGGCGAGCCCGACGCCCTGCGCAATGCCGCCTTCGATCTGACCGAGCGCCTGAAGCGGGTTGAGCAGCCGGCCTACGTCTTGGGTCGTCGCGATCTCTACGACCCGTGTCAACCCCAACTGCACGTCGACGTCGACGACCGCGCGGTGTGCCGCGAACGCGAATGAAACATGGGCGTTGCCCTGCCCGTTCTCGTCGAGCGTGCTGGTGGGCTCATGGTGGTACTCGATGGTGTTTTCGAACACTCGACCTTCACTGAAGGTTCGCACCGAGATCGGCTGAGCATCGGGGACGACGATCTGGTCGTCGATCCACTCGAGCGACTCAACCGCACACCGGCGCTCCGCGGCAACCGCCTCGAGGACCTGCGCCCGTACGGCGAGACACGCCCGCCACACTGCGCCACCCGACATCCACGTCTGACGGCTCGCCGAGGTGCTGCCGGCGGAACCGATCGTCGTGTCGGCCGCCGCGAGTATCACCTCGTCGATACCCAGCGTCTCGCGGGCGATCTGCTGCGCCAGCGTCACGAACCCTTGACCGACCTCGGCACACGCGCAGTGCAGTGTTACCAAACCATTCTCGAGCCGGCAACGCGCCGTCGAATAGTCATCAAAGCCTTCGGAGAACAATAGGTTCTTGAAGCCGATCGCGATGCCAACCCCGCGGCGCACGTGCGCATCGTCGGCGGTGCGCCCCGCGCCGCCGGGCCGAGCCAAGAGCTCGTCGGCGAGCCGATCAGGGGGCAACGGTGCATCGACCAGCCTCCGCAACAACTCGGCTACCGGGGCGGTGCCGGTGATGCGTTGACCGGTGATGAGCGAATCACCGGGAGCCAACGCGTTGTGCAAACGCAGCGTCACCGGGTCGATGTCGAGCGCGGCGGCGAGGTTGTCCATCTGTGCCTCGTGGGCGAAGCAGGTCTGTACCGCACCGAAGCCGCGCATCGCGCCGCACGGTGGATTGTTGGTGCGCATGGCGAATCCGTCGATCGCCGCGACCGGTACGCGATATGGACCCGCGGCAAAGCACGACGCATTGGCGATGACCGCGCTCGACGACGATGCGTAGGCACCGCCGTCGAACATTAGCCGCGCGTCGACTCGCAACAACGTGCCATCCGGTGCGGCCGCGTGGCGATACCACATGCGCGCCGGGTGGCGATGTACATGACCGAAGAAGGACTCTTCTCGGCTGTACACCATCTTGACGGGGCGGCCCGTGCGCAGCGCCAACAGGCACACGTGCACCTGCAAGCTCACATCCTCACGACCGCCGAAAGCACCGCCGACACCCGCGAGCGTGAGGCGCACCTTGTCGTGGGGCAGGCCGAGACATGCCGCGACTTGATCGCGATCGACGTGCAACCACTGCGTCGACACGTACAACTCGACCCCACCGTCGTCGGAAGGAATCGCAAGGCCACATTCGGGCCCCATGAACGCTTGGTCTTGCATGCCGACTTCGTAGACGCCCTCGACCGATACCGCATCGGGTGGCAACGGCGCGTCGACGGCACCGTGGCGGATGCGCAGATGACGAACGACGTTGCCGTCGGGATGAATCGGCTCGGCGTCGAGCGCCTTCTCGGCGTCGACAAGAGGCACGAGCGGTTCGTATTCGACGATGATCGCTTCGAGGGCTCGGCGCGCGGTCTCGGGATGATCGGCTGCGACCGCGGCGACGGGCTCACCGTGGTAGCGCACCACGTCGCGGGCAAAGACCGGCTGATCGCGATGCTCGAGGCCGTAGAACGCGTGACCGGTGACGTCTTCGTGCGTGAGCGCGCAACGGACGCCGGGTATCGCGAGCGCAGGAGCGACATCGAGACGCACGATCCGCGCCGACGGGTGCGGTGAACGCAATGTCCTACCCCACAACATGCCTTCGGCCCACAGATCAGAGCCGAACGCGAAGAGTCCTTGCGCCTTGGGGATGCCATCGGGACGGGGCGCGCTCTCGCCCACCCTTGGTGCGCGACGACGCGTGCCGACCGCGGTCACGAAGGGTCTCGATCTGACTTGGCGAACCCCCGCTCGATGGCGTCGATGATGCGGCCATAGCCGGTGCAACGGCACAGATTGCCGGAGATGGCTTCGCGCAACTCGAACTCGCTCGCCACCTGGGGACGTGCGAGTAGGTCGTGCACGGTCATCACCAGCCCGGGCGTGCAAAAACCGCATTGCACCGCGCCGGCGTCGACGAACGCTCGTTGCACGAGCGAAGGCGCGCCCGAATCGTCAGCGAGTCCCTCGACGGTCACGATCGTGCGACCGATCGCCGCCGCACCGAGCACCAGGCACGCACACACCAGCTGACCGTCGACGAGCACCGAGCACGAACCACACTCGCCTTGTTCGCACGCATTCTTGGAGCCGGGCAGGCCGAGCCGCTCGCGCAACACGTACAGCAAGCTCTCGCCGAGCCACGCGGTCGCGACGTCGTGATCGGTGCCGTTGACCCGCAGCCGGTAGGAGACATCTTCCGTCTCGTTCACAGCTGCCCGCTCTGAAGACCGCTCGGGCCGTGCTGCCCGCTCTGAAGGCCGCTCGGGCCGTGTCCCCCGCCCTCGAACGCGCGGTCGAGCGCGCGCTCGGCGCACACCGCGATCGCATGGCGACGGAAGGCCGCAGTGCCTCGATGATCGTCGATCGGCCGCGCCGCGTCGCCCACCATGCGACCGAACTTGCGCGACAGCGAGGCATCCTCCGCGCGCACCGTGTCGCGGTGCCAGACGAGTTGGTCGACAACCCACGCTTCGGCATCGCGTGCGCGCAGCGGCACCGGACCGACCGCACCCAGGCCGCACCGCACGGTGCGTTCGTCGAGGTCGACGGCGAGGCACACCGATGCCACCGCGATGACCATTGCATTGCGCGTGCCGACCTTCAAGAACGACTGCGGTCCGCGCCGCACCGGCACGTGGACCGCGACCACCAGCTCGTCGTCTCGGCGCGAGGTCTTCTTCGGACCGATGAAGAACTCGTGCCACGGGACGAGGCGAACCTCGCCGACGCGGTGCAGCTCGATCGTCGCGTCGAGCGCGGCCAGCACCGGCAAGGTGTCACCGGCGGGCGAGGCCATGGCCACGTTGCCCCCGATGGTGCCGGCATTGCGGATCTGTGGCGACCCGACGGTGCGGGCAGCGTGGGCGAGGGCCGGCACGAGCACGCTGAACGGTGGCGCTTCGAGCGCGGCATACGTCACGCCCGCACCGATGCGCAACCTCGACCCGTCTCGCTGCCAGCGGCCGAGCTCGGGCACGCGGTCGACCGCGACCACATGTTGCGGCCGTCGATGCCCGAAATTGATCTCGACCATGGCGTCGGTGCCACCGGCGAGCACCAACGCGTTCGGTACGCGGGCAAGCGATGCCAATGCCTCGTCGAGCGAACGGGCAACCGTCACGCTCATCGCACACCTGTCGTCGTGTTCATCGCGCCATCTCGTCCGAGTTGCGTTGCCTCGTCTCGAGATACGTGTACACGGTCATGCGGCTGACACCCATCGCGTCGGCAATGTCTTCGACAGACTTGCGCAAAGCAAACGCTCCGCGCTCGTCGAGACGATGAATTGCGCGTTGCTTTTCTTCACGCGACAGATCTCGCAGGCGTCCGCCGAGCTCGCGCTCGACCTGTCGGATCAAACGGGGCAAGGCGGTACGCAGATCGGGCATGCGCAGGCCACCCACGAGCTCACCCTGCCACTGCAACTCGATGTCAGTCGGTCGCATCTGTTTGGGCGCGACGATGGTGGCGCCGATCTCGACCGCGACCGAGCGCAGAGACGCCAGGTACTCGACCGCATCCCTTCGGTGCACGGGTCGGCCTGCGGTGGGCATGGCGGTACTGTAATCGCGATTCCGAGGATGCTTGACAATCTGTCAACCCAAATCGTCGCCAAAGCGCGGGATTATCCCAGGTCAGCGTCTCAGTGACCGTTGGCACGAGCCGTCGGACAGCAGCCGGGACATCATTATCTACCTCGAGCGCGCCTCGAGCGGTGTGGCTCCAATGAGTCGCGCGAGAACTCGGCCAACTCGTCGAGAACATGCAGCAAATTGGCCAGTGTGCCAACAACACTCGACGGAGAGTTCCGTTCTCTTGGCGCTACACGTTTAGCTGCAAGCTCGACGCCTGCGCGGCTCCGCCAAGAAGGAATCGTTGCTGAAGCGCCTGGACGCCCGCTATGTGCCCGGTGTCCGCACAACGCGATATCGACGGCACCTTCCTTGAAGTCCTGATCGAACTTTCGACGTTTCTCTGATATGGCATCTCAGCTTTCACGATGCCTCCACAATCAGAGGGGATGTCCAGACCAAGTCGGATGCACTAGCGGCGCAATGAGCATCCTCCCGTTGGGCGGACACCTTGTATAGGAGGAGTCCAGTTAATGAAGAGGAAGTCGAGAGGCGGTCGTCCTTCGAGTTCTCGCCATAGTTCCGGCGTGATGCCGTGGCGATGGTGCTCGATGAGCACCCGCACCCTCAGATCCGTTGGTGGTGCACTAGGACGCTCGATCATTGGAGCGGGCAGTTGACGCGATCGTGCTGCTGCTCGACGATCCCGTGGCGCGTGTGCCTCGTAAAGCGGCTCACGAGTTGGGCTGTATCGCATGCAAGCCATCGCGGTCCGGACGGCTTGTGGACTATGTCGCCGACGTGCGGTGTGATAGAGTTCGTCGGACGCAATCTCGTTGAACTATTGAGTGTCGGTCTTTGCCAATTGCCATCATCGCACTGCCACTGCGGTGAATCCCCGGTCACCGCGATGACTACACGGTTTCGGGGGTTTCACATGATTAGGTACGGCCTCGCCGCTGTCGCTCTGAAAGCGTTCTCGTCCAGTCGCTCCGCTAAACGAACCTACCGCTGGATCGGGAATCAGCTAGGCCCGAAGATCCGCGAGCACGACAGCCTCGACAGCTACAAAGAACGCGGTGACCTGCTCGTGGAACTCTATCGAAAGCATGATGACTTACGTCCGGGCGAACACGTGCTCGAAATCGGCACCGGATGGATACATTGGTATGCGGTCTACCTACGGCTTTTCAACCCGATTCGCGTGACCACTCTCGACGTCTGGGACAACCGGCTGTTCGAATCGTTCAAGACGAGCTTCACTCGACTAAGACAACAATGGCTCCATGGCACATACCCGGTTGAGACTCTAGAAATGCTGGACCGAGTTACAGCGGTCAACACCTTCGACGAGGCATATCGTGTCCTCGACCTCGACTACGTGATTGTTCCCGACGGGTCCCTAGAGAGCTTCGACACTGCGTCGTTGGCCTCAGTCTTCAGTATGCACGTGCTAGAGCACGTTTATCGCGAGCACGTGCCTGAACTTCTACAGAACATGTTTCGCATTATAAAGCCCGGACGCATCACCATCCATCACCTCGGCATCGACGACCATCTGGCGCACTACGATCCACACGCATCGCAAAAGCAGTACATCAAGTACTCCGAACGTACATGGTCATGGTTCTTCGAGAACGACGTTCAATACCACAACCGAATACAGATGTCCGAATGGATCCACGCGTTCCAGGACGCAGGATTCGAACTCCTAGAAAAAATCGTCGTATCAACGGATGTGGACACCAGCAAAGTCAGCCGGCGGTTTCGAAGCTTCTCGGACGAGGACCTTGCCTGCACCATACTCACTCTCGTATATCGCCGTCCCTGACGGCAACGCAGCAAGATGACAACCGGAGCCTCGTCGCTGAGACGTGAGGCAAACCGACGCAGATCGCCTTCGGTTTGGCAAGATCAGGTCTGCGAGGGTCTCGATCTGCTGGCCCATCCACACTTCGTTTACGCGATGGTTCATGCTCACTTCCCCAGCGTATGACTCCCCGAGCGATTGATCAGCGGGGCATAAGACCATACCTGGAACGATTTGCAGCTATGCCCGACTACATCACGCCCCGCGTGGCCCGCTGGCGACAGCAACCGACGCACCACTCCTCGTCCTTGCAATCGGCAGCCTGCCACTGTTGCTGCTCGAGTTCGGCCGCAACGATGTGACGCATTCGGATCGTGTCTTCCTCGACAACGTGAACGTCGTAGTCTTGGTCGCGTTCATCATCAGACTACGTCGTCGAGCTCGCGCTCGCCAGACACCGTGCGTTACACGCTCGCCTTGCGCCAAGGCACGGGCCTACGTCCAGCATCGACCCCACGTTTCTCTGCGCTGCCGTTGGGTACCAGCGGTCACCATACGCTGAGCGCCATATGGCGGTCGCATGAAAGCCACGTCGTCATCCGCCGTGCGGGCACAAGAGACCGTCGGCGGTGATTGTGTGCGCGAGCATACGGATGCGGAACGCGTGTCGAAGCTCGACCACGCGATGCAGAAACGTGTTGCCGGGTTCATTGATGCTTCACCGTCAGAACTCACCGAGAGCAGCAACGAGCTCGAACAGGAATCGGACATCGAACGCATCCTCGAGATCAACGCATCCGCTCTCGCACTGACCGGTGTATTGCTCGGGATGTTCAGAGTCGGAAGTTCCTGATCTTACCTGTCGCAGTAACAGGATTCCTTCTCCAACGCCATTCACGGCTGGTGCCCCCCCGTAGTACCGCTGCGGCGCCTCGGTGTGCGCACCCGCCAAGAGATCGACGCCGAGAAGTACGCCCTCAAAGCACTTCGCGGTGACTTCGACACGCTGGTCGCGCAAGCGCACAAGTGACTCAACTGCACAGCCTTACAACCAGCACGACCGAGCACGCCCTTTGTGACACGCCCAGCACCCGCAGAGTGACCGTGAACGGCGTTGGCGCCGGCACGATACGCCTTCCCCTGCACCACCACGGCATTGGCCTTATCCCAGACGATGCTGTCGTGCTGCGCGGCCGAACTCGACCCCGCGCTTCGAGTGGTCGTCGCGGAAGAAGTCTTCGAGGCCAACATCCCGCTGGCCCACGTCGAGGAAGGTACAAGCCAGGAGAGCCCCGTCGGAGAACCTGGGGAGGTCGTGCGGGTCGATGCCGCGCTGTCAGTGGCCGCGTCGGCTCGTGCAGGAGCCAGGCTGACGAGTCCGCATCCGTACGCCTTCGCGGGGGCGACGTCGTGTACGAGCGCGTGTCGAAATCGGACAACCTCATCGACCACGAGAATGCCGTCGAATCGGACCGTTTCGATCGCGTTGGTGCTGGTGCCGCGCCGTCCTCGGCCCGGTGGTTGTGGCGCGGCGATGACGTCGGCGATGCGGATGCCATTCGGTGGTAACGCAAAGCCGGAGTCGGCGGCTTTGCGACGACCCACCCAACACGCGCGACATCACGCCGCTCCTCGACACGATCAATATCGGACAGCGCTCGCATTCCGGCTCCTCGCAAACCCCACCCGCAAGATCGACACCAAAACCACACCTGACGGGCAAAGAAACAACGGTCGTCGCGTCCCTCTTCGTCAGCCACAACAACAGATCAACTCGCACACACGCTGATGTCCGGCGCCATAGCACCTGCAGATCGTCGGGGAGCTCAGCGGGGTGGCGATGACGGTGGGCGCAGCCACCATCACTCGGGTGTCGTGGCGGGGCTCTGCCATTTCACAATCGTGACCGAGGTCTACTGGTCGCTGTCCACTGGCATACGCTCAGGCATCTCGCATCGCGAGCGGACGGCGCCGCGGCCACGACGACAGCGGCAACGGTGTAGTCGAGATGATCGTGCCGACCGAACGACTCGCTTTGGTCGATGGACCCACGCGCCGCTGCAGCCTTCAGCGCACGAGCGCGAACGGGCCGCCGGCTCGTTGTGCCGTAGCGACGGTTCTCGTACGCTCATGTGCATGCAGCGCCGACGTCTCGGTCAGTTCGACGTATCGATGTTGGGCCTCGGGACCGCGCGGCTCGCTTCGCTCGGGTCCCGAACCAGTCGAGCGGACGCAGGTCGCCTGCTCGATACCGCTGCCGACTCCGGTATCAACCTCATTGACACCGCCGACACCTACGGTTCCACTGATTGCGAACGACTGCTGGGTGAACTACTCAAGCATCGAAAGAGTCGCTTCGTCGTCATGACGAAAGGCGGTTTGCTACACGCCGATCTGCCCGGACCGATGCGCGCCCTCAACCAGTTCGCCAAGAAGGCTCGCCGGTTGAACGGTCGAAGGCAGAACTTCCGCCCGGACTACATCAACGGAGCGATCGAGGCGAGCCTCCGCCGGCTGCAACTCGACGCCATCGACATCTACCTCCTGCACTCGGTCACGGCCGAAGCGAGCCGCGACGACGAACTGGCAGGTATTCTGCGAGAGGCTGTGGCCGCGGGGAAGATACGCTCCTTCGGCTTCTCGGTCGACGACAGCGCGCTCTATTCGGCAGCGGCATCGACGCAGGGCTGTTCGATCGTGCAAGCGATGGTCAACCCGGTCACCGCGCGAGCGCACCGCGAGCATTGCCCTCAACTCCGACTCGCGAACATCGGTGTTATCGCAAACCAAGTCCTCGCCAGTGGGCTCGACAGCAGCCACGCTCCCCTTGCCCGCGTCGACATGGTCGCCGCGGAGCGCGGGATCGCTCGATCGGCGGTGCTCTTGCGGTTCGCCGCAGCCCAGCCTGCGGTTGCATCGGTACTCATCGGCACGAACGATCCGTTTCATCTCGCAGCCAATGCGCGTGCCTTCGACACCGACGTCGCCCCAGAAGACGGTGACTGGTGATCGAAGACGCGACCCAACTGCCCGTGTCCGCGCTCCTCGAAGGCGATGTGTGCATCATCGGAGGTGGAGCCGCTGGCATCACGCTGGCGCTCGAGCTGATCCCGAGCGACCTGAAGGTGATCCTGCTCACTGGAGGCGCCGAGAAGGAGACGTCCGCCGATCGTGACCTCTACCGCGGCCACGCGACGCCTACGGATAGTCACGAGCCCCTGGAAGAGAATCGCAGACGCGTCTTCGGTGGCACGACGACCGCCTGGGGAGGCCGATGCGTACCGTACGATGCGGTTGATTTCGCCGAGCGACCGTGGCTCTACGAGTCCGGCTGGCCGATCGGAATCCAAACGATCGCCCCCTATCTCGACCGCGCCAACCAACTCTGCGAGGCCGGAGCGTGCACATATGACGCGCGCGATCTCGACGGCGCGCCACCCGAGATGATCACTGGCTTCGACGACGAGATCCTGACCTCGACCCGGCTCGAACGATGGAGTCCCCCGACCAAATTCTCGGCGAAATACCGACCCGCGTTGGCAGCAGCCACGAACGTCAGCGTTCTTCTCAACGCTCATGCGCTCGAACTCACCACCACCGATGACGGCAGCGCAATCGCCGCGATACGGGCGGCGTCAGCCCCCGGACGCGAATTTACGGTGCGGTGCCACCGCTACGTCGTGGCGTGCGGCGGCCTCGAGAACGCACGACTCTTGCTCGTGTCGAACGCCAAGAACCACGCGGGCGTCGGCAATGAGCACGACAACGTCGGCCGCTACTACATGTCGCACCTTTTCGGCACGCACGCGTACGCAGAGATCGAAATAGACTCCGAACACTTTCGATACGACTTCGAGCGCGACCCCGAGGGCGTCTACTACCGGCGCCGATTCTGGCTCAGTGAGGCGGCGCAGGCTGAGCGGAGGGTTGGAAACGCGATCGCATACTTCTCTCGTCCACCTTCTGACGGCGACCATGCGATCCATCAAGATCCCTTGTTCTCGGCCACCTACCTAGGCCGGTACTACATACGAGTGTTCAATCGGTATGGCCTGATCGGCGCCTGTCGCGAGATACGACGCGACAAGGCCTCACTGCGGCGGCACTGGCGAACGCTGATCGTCGGAGCGCCGAGATTCACGCCTACGGCACTGCGACTGATCAGAGCTCGATTTCTCGGTGACCGCCGCCTCCCGATGGTGCTCGCGCCCAAGTCCAGCCGTAGGCACTACTTGTACTACCAGACCGAACACCTGCCCGACCGCGAGAGCAGACTCGTGCTGCACGCCGATCGAGACGCGTTCGCGATGCCCCGCCTCGACGCGCGCGTGCGGTTCGGCCAACGTGACATCGACACCGTTCTCGCCCTTCACCGTGCGGTTGGCCGAAGATTCGTGGAGTTGGGCGCCGGCAGGCTGATCTATCGCGAGGAGGAATTGGAGGCGGAGGTGCGCGCAGGGATTGCGTCGTTCAACAGCAATGCGCACCACCTCGGTACCACACGCATGTCGGATGACCCGCGCCGAGGTGTAGTCGATGCGAACTGCAAGGTCCACAGTGTCGACAACGTCTACGTCGCGGGATCATCGGTGTTCGCGACGAGCAGTCACGCCAATCCAACGCTGTTATTGGTCGCGCTGGCCATCCGCCTCGCCGAGCACCTCCGCCAGGCCGCGCCGAATCCCGAGACCCCGAGAAGAGAACGACCATGACGCCGTTTCGCTCGCGTCGCGAAAAGCGCGGCGGCGACTGTCGCCGTACGCTGGCGACCAATCCACACCGACGACCGCCCTATGCGGGCGGGAGCAGAACGCAGTCTTGCCTCCCCCCAGTCGTCACTGAAGCGGTCGCTCACCGGAGCGATCACCCGCCTGTCGCGCTCGCGCACACCGGGGCTGCCCAAGACCGACGCCAAGATCCTGGCCCGCCAAGTACGGGTGGCCCTGACGCCCCGGTCGAGGCTCCTCAAGGCCCGGCTGGCAAACGGCACCATCGTCTACGGCGAGAACCGGCAGGGCTTCGGCGGTCGGGGCGTGTACATCTACGGCGACGCCATCGAGCCCGAGTTCGAACACCTCGACAAGTTCCTCGGTGAGTCGGGCG